>NZ_BONK01000001.1 GCF_016862675.1 Cellulomonas chitinilytica
TTCGGGTCGGCGGCGCGGGCGGTCTTGAAGGCGACCTCGATCCAGTCGTTGCCGGTGCGCTGCAGGTTCGAGTCGCGGCGGCCGCCCGAGCCGCCGTCGGCGTACGCCTCGTTCACGACGTCCCAGGCGTAGACCTTGCCCTTGTAGTGCGTCGCGACCTGCGTGACGTGGTTGATCATCGCGCTGCGCAGCGCGGAGCCGGACATGTTCTGCATCCACGTCGGCTGCTGGCCGTGCCAGGCGAGCGTGTGCCCGCGGACCCGCTTGCCGCGGCTCGTCGCCCAGTTGAGGATCTGGTCGCCGCTGGCGTAGCTGAACTGGTTCTGGTTCGGCTCGGTCGCGTCCTGCTTCATCTCGTTCTCGGCCGTGACCATCGAGAACTCGCGGTTCGCGATGGTGGTGTACGTGCTGTCCCCCAGCCTGCCGCCGGCGAGGGCGGTGCCGAAGTAGCGCCCGCTCTGCGCGGCCGCGGCGCCGAGGGTGCTCTCCGCGGCGGTCGCGGGCTGCGCCGCGGTCAGGCAGGCGAGGGTGGTGGCGACGGCCAGGGTCGCGGCGGCGAGCGCCGTCCGCCCGCGTGCCGGGGTCCTTGTCATGAGGCACCTCTCCGTGGGCACCCGCCTCCGGGCGGGTGGGGCGACGACCCGCGACGCGGGAGTCGGCACTCCGCGTGTACATCGATGAACGAGCGCGGGTGCCGAGACGGGGCCACGGGTTGCTGTTAGCGCTCACACTGCAGAAGTCCCGCCATCGCCTCCACGGTCGAAACATTTCAGGCGGGGCGAATCCCGCAAGCACCACCCCGGGACGGTCAGAAGTCGCCCGCGTTCAAGGTGGCCTGCATGGCCCGGACAGCGGGCGACGGCAGCCAGATCTCGCCGTCGACGACCGTGCCGTACCGGCGCTGCAGCGCCATGTAGAACTTCCGGCCCGCGACGCCGTCGACCGCCCCGTCGTACTGGCCGGCCGCGGCCGTGCGCCGCATCATCTCCACGATGAGCGGCGACCCCGCCGTGCCGGGCTCCCAGTCGTAGACCCAGCCCGACGTCAGGCCCGGCTGCGCGTTGGGCTTGTACTGGTGCCACACCTCGCCGTCGACGTACGTGCTGAGCACCTGTTGCGCCTTCGTCGTCGTCGCGGAGCCCCACACGCCGTCCTCGACGATCCCGCCCGCCGCGGACGGGACCGCGCCGCCGGCGGGCCCCGGCGTCGGGAGCGCCCCGCCGGCCAGCGCGAGCAACCGTCCGACGTCGAACGCGCCCGGGTCGCCGTGGTCGTTGCCGGGCACGTGCTCGTGGCCGAGGATCCCGCGGTACCCGTACCAGGTCGACGTCGCGAGCCGCTGGCCGCCGCCGTTGCCGTACGACGCCGGGTACGGGACCCACGTCACGGACGACGTCATCGGCACGCCGAGGCGGTCCGCGATCAGCTTCACCAGCCCGGCGAGGTACCCCATCGGCCCGTCCGGCATCGACGGCACGAACGCCGACGCGAGCGCACCGTTCCGCGGGTCCGACGTCCCGACCACCTCGAGCTGCACGGCCCCCATCGTGTTCGTCGAGACCCCCGGCGGGGCCTTCAGCGACCAGGCCGCCTCGTTCAGCGAGTAGTGCTGCCGGAACGTCCGCGCCCACGGGTCGACCGTCGCGTGGGGCGCCGACCGCCCGTCCTGGTAGGTGCCCGCCGACGGGTACCCGCCGCCCTCGGTCGTGTGCAGCACGACCAGCGACGGCTCGCGCTTCCACGCGAGCGTCGTCGGGTTCGCGAACTCCTGCCGGGACCCGCCCGGGTAGTCGTCGTCGAACCAGCCGTCGACGCCCCGCCACGCCGGGCGCACGAGGTCGTGCCCCCACTGCTCCGGCTCGTCGCCCAGGCCGACGGGTGCGGGTTCCGGCTCCGGCTCCGCCCGGCCGGCCGGGACGGGCGTCGCCGGCGGGCCGGGTGGCAGGGTCAGGTCGATCTCGGACATGGCAGTGCCCCCTCTGCGTGTGTCGTCACGACAGATCCTCAGAGCGCGGGATCGCGCCCGACAGGGCCCTGACGACCGGCGAAGGAGGCAGATCGGGCACCCGCAGATACACCCGTCAGCGGCGGCGCGACGGCTCGAACGTGCAGCTCGGGTCGTCGCCGAGCAGGTCGCCCGTGCGGGCGTACGCCTGCGAGCGCGACCCGCCGCACACCGCGGCGAACTCGCACCGCCCGCACCTGCCTCCCAGGGCGGCGGGGTCGCGCAGCGACCTGAGCACGGGCGACGTCCGGTACACCTCCGGGAACGGCACGTCCCGGACGGACCCGGCGACGACCGGCAGGAACCCGCTCGGGTACACGTCCCCCACGTGGTCGACGAACGCGAACCCCCGGCCCGACCCCACGTCCATCGGGGGCCGCGGCGGACGGCGCGGGAACTCGCCGCCGGCGAGCGCCAGTGCCGTCGCCCGGCGCAGGCGCACGCGCAGGGGGCCGGGCGGGAACACGGCGTCGGGGTCGTCGGTGGCCGCGCGCTGCACCGCTACCCGGCGGTGGTGCGCCGCCTCCGTCGCCTTCACCGGCACCAGGTCGGACACCTCGTGCAGCCAGTGCAGCACGTCCTCCTCGTCGTGCGCGGTCAGCGCGTCGAGCGCCTGCCCCCGACCGGTCGGCACCAGGAAGAACACGCTCCACAACGACACGCGCGCGTCGAGGACGCGCCGCAGCACGAACGGCAGCTCGTGCACGTTGTCCGCGGTGACCGTCGTGTTCACCTGCAGGCGCAGGCCGGCGTCCCGGACCGCGTCGAGCGCGGCGAGCGTGTCGTCGAAGACGCCGGGCACGCCCCGGAACGCGTCGTGCGTCGCCGCCTCGGCGCCGTCGAGCGAGACCGACACCGCCTTCGCCCCGGCGTCCCGCAGCTCGTCGAGCACGTCGCGCGTGAGCCGCGGCGTCACCGACGGCGACAGCGACACGCTCAGCCCGAGCGACGTCCCGTACCGGACGAGCTCCGCCAGGTCCGGGCGCTCGAACGGGTCGCCGCCGGTGAGGACGACGAGCGGCCGCGGCGCACCGAACGACGCGAGCTCCTCGAGCAACCTGCGGCCCTCGTCGGTCCCGAGCTCGCGCGGGTCCCGGCGCGGGATCGCGTCGGCACGGCAGTGCCGGCACGCCAGCGCGCACGCCCGGGTGACCTCCCAGATGACGATGAACGGGCGGTCGGCCGTGTCGTGGTGCAGCAGTCGGACGGGCCGGGCGCGCCCTGCCGGGGAGGGCTGGCCGGGTCCGGTCCCCGCGCCGTCCATGCGTGCCTCCTCGTCGCCGCGCACCGACGCCGGCGCACCCGGTCACGCTAGGGACCACGCACGGCGGCACCCCGGACCTAGGTCCCGACCGGGCTCCCGCGACGACACCGGCCCTACGATGCGGCGATGGACCTGGCCGGGCTCGTCGGGTACGTCCGCTCTCGCGCGGACGGCGTCGTGACGTCGCTCGGGCCGGACGGCCAGCCGCAGGCGGCGTACCTCCCCCTCACCGCCACCGACGGCGGCGAGCTCGTGCTCGACGCCCGCGTCACGTCGCGCAAGGTCGAGAACATCCGCCGGGACCCGCGCGTCGCCGTCGTCGTGGGCGGCGCCGACGGGACCACCCTGCAGGCCGAGGGCCACGCCGACCTGCCCGAGGGTGCCGACCGCGACCGGTGCGCGGCTGCCTACGTCGACGCGTTCCCGCAGTTCGCGGCCTCGCTGTCGGACCCCGGGATCGTCGTCGTCCGCGTCACGCTGTCGTGGGCGCGGCTCGGCGACCACCGCGACGGCGCGCGGGTCGAAGAGGTCGACCTGACCGGCTGACGTCGCAGCACCTCCCCTGAGGTGTCCACAGCTCACGGCGCCCGCGGGCCTGTGGATGACCAGCGGGGGCGTCCGCCGGCCGTTGCTTCGATGCACGCATGCCGACGCGCACATCTGCCCTGATCCCCCTGCTCCTCGTGCTCACGGCCTGCTCAGCGCCCGAGCACGACCAGGGGCCCCCGACGAGCCTCGACCACGAGATCAGGACGATGGACGAGTCGCTGAGCATCCGCGTGCCCGCCGACTGGCAGCGGATGGACGAGTCCCTGCTTCCTGCCGCGGTCGTCCTGGCGGCGCAGGGGTCCGACGAGCGCGACCTGGTGATCGTCAGACGCTTCGACGACCAGCGCGGCGCGGAGGACCAGGCGGTCTGGGTGGCCGCAGGCCTCAGCGACCGTGGCGTCATCTGCGAACGCCTGGACTCGTCGGACGTGCTGGGCGCGTCGAACCTGGTGTTCGACTGCCCGTCGCCCGAGGGCGAGACCGCGCGGCGGCTCCTGGTGCCCGTGCCGACTGCTGACGGCAGCGTGCTGTTCCTGGTGGAGACGTCCGCCGGGGACTCCCTCGAGCACGCAGCGGCGGTGGCCGGCCCGATCGTCGCGAGCCTGAAGACGTTCTGACGTGCCGGCCTCGTCGCCCCGGCGGTCACGGACACGCGGGCGACAGCGGTGGCACCGGCGAAGCCGCGGCCTGCGCCCGAGGCGTCACGTGCGCGCGGCGAACCGCGCCTCGACACGTCCCGACGCGGCGTCGAACGCGAGCACCCGGCCGTCCCACGAGCACACGACGACCGACCGGGACGACTGACGGACCCGGACCGGGTCCGAGCCCTGCACGAGCACCGACCAGGCGCCGAGCGGCACGACACGATCGCCGGAGACGAGCACTCCGTCCTGGCTCGCCGTGACGACCGCGACACAGGCCCCCGCGTCGACCAGCGTGGCCGACCCGTCGTCCAGCCGGGTGCGGGTCGGCTGACCGTAGGTGGTGTGGCGCCGGAGGAACGCGACGCCGTCGTCCCCCGTGGTGGTCAGCAGGGCACCGTCAGCCGTGAGCCCGGCCGAGACGACCGCGCCGACGCCGAGGTCCACCACGCCGCGCGCACGCAGCAAGCCGTCCGGCAGCGACCATCTCCACAGCTGCACGCCCGGTTCGAGCTCACCGGAACCGTCGGCGCGGATCGTCGCCGCGAGCGAGCTCGAGCTCCGCGCGAGGTCGAGGACCCGCTCGCCCGGCGCGAGCCGCTGCCGCCACAGCACCTTCGGACTCTCACCGGTGACGTCCCACGCCGCGAGGCCTCCGTCGTCCACCACCACGAGCGACGCGCCGTCGAACGTCGTCGCCGTGCGCCGCACGTCGACGACCGCCCATCGGGCGGTCCGGCGGGTCACGAGGTCGAGCCGGTGCAGCTCCGTCGACCGCCCACCACCCACGACGAGCAGCGCGACCGCGCCGTGGTCCGCCACGACCAACCGGTCGGCGGGCACGTCCCACCGGGCCCGCACCTGACCGGACGGACCGTACAGCCGGGTGCCGAACCCGCCGTGCGCCACCAGGACCCCGGACCTGACGACGGCGGCGTCGAGGATCGGCAGCTCTCCTCGGCCCGCGAGGACGAGGCTGTGCCGCGCGGCGCGGTCGGGCCGCCGGACGGGCCCCCGACGCGCCAGGTCGGCGACGGCGAGCGGGTCCGCGCGGCGGTGCAGGTCGGCGAGGAGGGTCTTCCTGCGCGCGTCAGGAAGGTCCGCGACGACGTCCGGATCGCGGACCAGCAGCCGTGCCGCGGCGGTGGCGAGGCGGCGATCCACCACGGGATCGCCGACCGGCCAGGTGCCGAGGGTGTCGACGAAGGAGGGTCGCCCGTCGTGCTCCCCCGGCCGCTCGTGCTCCTCGGCCGAGGCCGGTGTCTCGAGGAGCTCGACGGCCGCGGCGACCGCCGCCGCGGTGGGCCGGTGCGACACCGCCAGGGCGAACATCTCGGCGGCCTCGGGGCCGCCGAGCGACATCGCGCTCGCCAGGTCCCCCTGCACCTCGTCACGCAACGACGGCTGCGGCCACGCGGCCCGGACGGCACCCGACGGGTCGCCCAGGTCGCGGCAGTGCCGCACCCACTCCCCGCGCCAGGCGAGGTCTTCGTCCGGCCCGAGCAGCGCGGCCACCTGGGCGAACCCACCGCGGCGGCGCGCGATGCCGAGGGCCCGGCCGTGCTGCCCGAGCTTCCACCACAGACGGATCGCGACCTCGGCCGGCAGTGCGCGTGATTCGGCCAGCTCGGCGGCGAGGGCGAGCCGCTCCTGGCGCTCGAGCATCCGCACGGCATCGAGGGGTCGGTCCAGGAGGTCGGCCAGGACGTACGCCGCCTCGTCGATCCGACCGTCGCGCTCGAGCCGCGCGGCCGCCTCCTCGTAGTGGCGGCCCAGCGCGGCCTGGACCGTGCCCGCATCGAGGGCGACGGACCGGCCGGCGTGCTGAGGACCGGTGTGCGGCCGCAGCGCACCCTCACGGGTCCGCGGGAGCCGCAGGCTCAGTCCGCCGACCCCGCCGCCCAGGGCGATCGCCCGGCGCAGCGCCTCGTCGTACCGGCCCGCCTCGAACTGGCGCGCGAGGTCCGCGACGTACCGGGCGTGCCTGCGTGCCATGAGCCGGCCCCCGGGCGCCCGGAGCACCAGACGTGCGAGGAGGTCCGATCGAGGTCCGGGCACCCGCTCGCCCGTGCCCGGCCCCCGGCTGCCGGCACCGCGGTGCGCCGGTGCGGCTCGTTCGGCGAGCTCGGCCGCCACGCCGTCGCGCCGACGCCCCGGCCGGACCCCGGCGCGCGCCGCCAGGTCGACGGCGGGCTCGGCGGGGACGGCGTCGGCGACCGCGACCGGAGCCGGGGCGGCCTGCTCCACGGCCGCCAGGTGCTCGACCACGAGACCGGACAGGTCGACCCAGTGGGCGAGGTCGACGAGCGGGAGGTCGCCGATCGGGGCGGAGCACGACCGGCCGCGCCACGACCATCGCAGCACGTCGTCGGACGCCAGCTCGAGCGGCACTCCCGGCGCGAGCTCCGCACGCACGTGCACGGGCTCGGGCAGGCGCAGGGCCCACCTGCCGTCGGGCATCGTGTGCAGGGTCGCACCGCGTCGCCACGAGGCCAGCACGCGGCGGCGGCACTCGGCCTCCCCGAGCACGGGCACGTCGAGCACGAGGACGTCCGCCGGAGCGGCGCCCCGCCACGGGAGTCGGCCCGTCATGCGAGGTTGCCCGGGTACGTCGCGATGCGCACACCTCGCCGGAGGTCGTGCAGCTCGATCTCGCCCTCGCCGAGATCACGTGCGAGCCAGGGACGGACCGGGTGGACCGCCACCCTCTGGTGCGCGCCGCTGAGCGAGGTGAGCGTCCGTTCCGCACCCCGCGTGACGAGTCGCAGCACGATCTGTCCGGCGGAGATCGTCACCAGGTGCGGCTCGCCGGCGTCGAGCTCGACGAGACCGACGACGTCAGACCCCGGCCTCGTCCCGACGTCGAGCTGCCGGTGGCGGGTGTGGACGAGCCGCCACGTCCCGCCGCCGGTCTCGACCGCGAGCCACCCGCCGCCGCTCACCACGCGTGCGTCCGGCGGCGCGGCCACCGCACCGAAGCCGGCGGCACCGACCTTGTCCTGCACGTTCCGCATCGCGACGACCACCTGGTCCCCGTCCTTCGGCACGACGGCGACGGCCTGCGGCGCGACGGTGACCCCCGTCGAGAGCGACAGCAGGTGCCAGGCCGACGGCCAGCCGACCCACAGCTCGCCCTGGTGGTGGTGCACGGGCGCGAGGACCGCCGCTCCGGCGAGCTCGGCCTCGGTGAGCCGCAGCGTGCTGCCCTCGAGGAACGTCCCGTCCCACGTGCGCAGCTGCTTGCCGAGCACCGTGACCGTGGCGCCTCCGGCCGTCGCGTGCAGGACGACGAGGCGACGCCCGGTGGCGCCGGCCGCGACCACCGGGCCGGGCAGACGCCGGACCCGCGGCATCGCCTTCAGCTGGTCCTCGACGATCCGTGCCGTGACGAGCTCGTGGCGGCCCTGCCCGCGCCCGACGAGCGCGTGCCCGGAACCGGTGAGGATCGCGTCGCGCAGGACGAGCCCCCCGTCGCGCGTCGTCCGACGGCGTGGGACGGCCTCACGTCGAAACCCTTGGCCACGCAGCACCCGCAGCGCTTCCGGCGCCGGCGGTACGGGCAGCCGCACGCGCTCACCGGCGAGCACCACGTCGACACCGACCACCCCGGCGTCGGACCACGTCCCTTCGCTCACGGTGAGCACCTGCCGGACCGGTCTGGCCGGGACGGGGAGCCGGTCGACGAGCCCGGGCCGGACGACGAACCAGGCGTCGGGGTCGGCGTCGCGCCGGTCGGCCACGGTCTCGGGTCCGGCGTCCGTGACCTGCCGGGACGTGAGCCACCCGCTCAGGAGCTCGGGCAGGTCCCCCTGCAGCCAGGTGTCCGGAGCGTGTCCGAGGATCCCGACCTCGAGGCAGGCACCCCGCCCCGCCGCGCGACGGTGCAGGACGACGAGCGCGGCGAGCTGGACGAGGCGGGCGGCCCCCGCCTGCGCGGGACCGGTGTCGACGACCACGCGCGTCACCCCGCCGGGGGGATCGTGCCGGAACGCGGTCTCGACGTGCAGCAGCTCGCGCGACGCCGCCCGGCGAAGGAACTCGTCCGGCTCCACGTCGAGGAGCGCCCACTCCGAGGCGAGCAGCCGTTCCGGTGCTCCCCGGGTCGACAGGCCCCCGTAGCCCTCCGGCTCACCGTCGGGCCCTTCGACGTCGACGTGCCGGGCGACCAGCTCGTCGACGCGCTGGAGCAGCGGCGCGAGCGCGTGGACCACAGCCGGCTCGAGCGCCGCCAGCGCCGCGGACCACCCCTGGACGGCGGCGGGCAGGGCGGCCGTCGCCCCGCTCCTCAGCGCCACGGTTGCAACGCCTGCGCGTCGACGCCGCGGTGCGGGACCGGCGCGCCGAGCAGGCCGTCGGGCAGCACGGCGACGAGCGGCGCTCCCCGCAGATGCCGCCGGGCCGCGGCCGCGACCAGGTCGGCGGGCAGCGACGGTCGACGCCCGGTCGGCATGAGCACGCCGGCGTCCCACCCGAGGTACCGGGCACCGTCGCACCACGGCAGCTCGTCCGCCGGACCGAGCACGAGCAGCCGCCGGCCCGCCCCTGCCGCACGCAGGCCGGAGGCGCCGGTGTCCAGGCGCCGGACGGTCTCTTCGGCGAGCAGGCGCGCCGCCGTCCCCGTCGCCGTCACGGCGGCCGCCGCGAGCGGAGGCTCCCGGACGACCCACGAGAGCGCTGCGGGTGCGGTCACGCCCGGACCGCGCCGATCAGCCGGCCACGGACATCGGCGAGGTGCTCCGGCATGTCCTCCGCGTCGAACGCGCTGTCGATCTCCCGCAGGACCGCCTCGAGCCGCAGCCGTGCATCCCCGGTCGCCGCCTCGGACCCGACGTCGTCGAGCAGCCCACGGCCCGAGCTCGCGAGCCGGTCGGCGCGCGCGGCACGTCCACGTGCGAGCTCCTCCGCCGCACCGACCAGCGTGGCGTTGCGCCCGTCCGCGACGAGGTCGGCGAGCGCCTCGCGGGCGGTGGCCTGGGCGTCCGCCGTCGGCGCCACGAGCGGCAGCACCCACAGGTCGGAGGTGGTCGCCACGTGACGCCCGTCGAGCACCGCCGCTGCCGCGACGAGGCGCTGGCTGCGGACCGCCCGACGGTCGGTGAGCGCGACCCCCGCGGCACGGAGGCGCCGGACCGCGGTCGCGAGCGCCGGCTGGACGGGCGAGAGGTCGCACGCGTCGGCCGCACGGGTGAGCCGGTCGAGGACGCTCAGCATCTCGTCCGCCGCCACGTCGGCCGGAGCCGCGTCGTCGTCCGCGCGGGCACCGCGCCAGCCGGCCTCGAGCAGCTCCTCGAGCCGGGAGTCCGCAACCGGGTCGACGAACACGCGCGCGAGGAACCGGTCCGCGAACGCGGCCAGCGCCGTCTCCTCGGGGATGCTGTTCGACGCCCCGACGCACACCCGCAGCGGCACGCGCACCCGCGTCGACCCGCGACGGAAGCTGCGCTCGTTGAGGATGCCGAGCAGCGTGTTGAGGATCGCCGTCGAGCCGAGGAACACCTCGTCGAGGAACGCGACGTCGGCCTCGGGGAGCATGCCGGTCGTCTCCACCTCGACCACGCCCTCGCGGAGCCGCCGCAGGTCGACCGGCCCGAACACCTCGCTCGGCTCGGTGAACCGCCCGAGCAGGTACTCGAAGTACTCTCCGCCGAGCTGCCCGGCGATCCGACGGACGACCTGCGACTTGCCTGTGCCGGGCGGGCCGATGACGAGCACGTGCTCCCCCGCGACCGCGCACAGCGCCACGACCTCGGCGAGCACCTCTCGGTCGACCAGGCCGTCGCAGGCGCGGGTGACGGCAAGGCGAAGGCGTGCGGCGTCGTCCATCGGGTCCCTTCCACCGGGTGTGGTCGGGCGCCCGACCGGCCCTGCAGTCTAGGGACGGGCCTCCGTGTCGACGAGGACATTCACCCAGGCGGCCCGACGACGCGCACGCCGCCTCGACATCAGGGGCCGAGGGCGGTCGACGCGGACGGCGAGGCGCCTCCCTGCCGGGTCGCAGGTCAGGGTTGCGTGACCTGCACCCGGGTGAGCGTGACGGCCCCCTGCAGCGAGATCGCGCGGCCCTGGAGGGTCGAGTCGCGGTTGATCGTCACGTCGCCGTTGGCGAGCAGCACCCCGCGCAGCTGCGAGCCGTCGCCGGCCGTGACCGTCGACCCGCTCACGAAGAAGATCTTGTCCGGCGCGGCGCCGCGCTTCAGGGCGACCGTGGCGCCGGGGGCGAACGTGAGCGACGACCCGCTGACCACGAACGTGCGGCTGGGGTCGCCACCGGCGTCGAAGGTGACGGTGCCGGACACGGTGACCGGTCCGGACCGGCGCAGCACGCCGGGGGTGACGGTGCCGGTGAGGGTCGACGGCGCGGTCCCGGTCGCGGCGAGCGCGTTGAGGTCGCCGTACAGCTTGAGGGCGTCGGTCCGGGCGTTCACCGCTCCCGCGGTGTTCTTGTCGGTGCTGCCGGTGACGTCCCACGGCCAGAACCCGGTGACGCCGGTGCCGGGCGAGACACCGATGCTGCCCGTGATCGAGCTGCCGATGCCCAGGACCTCGGCGTTCGCGATCCGGGTGCACGCGAGGATCGCGTAGCTGGTGGCCCGGCCGAGCGACAGCGTCGACCAGGTCCCGGCCGCGAACGTGTTGTGCACGTTGCTGGTCCTCGCGGTGAACGCCGCGGACGACGCCGGTGACGCGTTCAGGACGAGGCCCGCGACGGACACGGCGACGACCGACACCGCCACGGCGGGCTTGAGGTGCTCGCGCCTGCGGCCCGGTGCGGGTCGCCGTCGCTCGTCGTCGCGAGGCCAGGACCACGCGGCGAGCCATACGGCGGCCCCGGTCCCGGCGAGCCACGACACGAGGGGGACGTACTGGTGCCCGGCGAGCCACATGCTCGGCAGCCCGACCCAGCGCACCAGCAGGCGCCCCTGCCCGGTGATCTTGTCGCGGGTCAGCGCGGTGCTGTCGGCGTCGTCGTTCGCGTCGCCCTTGGTGATCCACTCCTGGGGCGTGCGTCCCGGCGCGACGATCCGGTGCACGACGCGGTGCTGCCCGCCGCCCGCGGCCGGTCCCCAGAACTCGACGACGCCGCCGAGCGGGATCGGCGAGTCCTGCGGCAGCGGCGTGGACAGCACCAGGTCGCCGGGGCTGATGTGCGGCTCCATCGACCCGGTCTGCACGACGCTGCCGCGGAACCCGAACGCGAGCGGCAGCGCCGCGATCACGGTGAGCGCGACGACGAAGGACAGGTAGCACCGGGAGAGCGTGCCGAGGACGAACGCGGCCCAGCCGTCCCGGGACAGGACGGCCGGGCGCGCGTCGGGGCGTGCCTCGGGACGGGTGCTGCCTGCCTGCGTCGCCGCAGGCTCGCAGACGCCCGTCCGGGTCACGGCTGCGGCGTCGCGCTCTGCAGCTCCCACACCATGTCCATCGACACGGTCGCGCCCTGCAGCGAGTCGATCTGCTGCTGCGTCATCCCGGTCGTGTCGAACGTCCACGAGCCCTTGTAGGTCTTCGTCTCGCCCGCCGTGCCGGAGGTGGCCCAGCTCCCGCCGCCGGTCGCGTAGTCGTGGTTCGCCTGGGACATCGCCGTCAGGGACGCCGCGGGGTAGGTCCCGGCGTCGGCGACGAAGCCGGTGCAGTCGTTGAACGAACCGCCGGTGCCCTGCTCGACCTTGAAGATGATGCGGTCCTGCAGGCCCTGAGCGGACGCGGAGAGGTTCTGCACGTACGTGCGGACCTCGCCGGCGACGGTGGAGGTCGACTTCACGACGAGACACTTCTCGCCGTGCTGGCCGGGGACCAGCCCCGTGACGGTGAACCCGGCGGCGCCCTTGTCGTCGTCGGTCAGCGTGACCTGGCCGGTGCTCCACGAGTTGCCGGCGTTGCGGGTGGTGGCGGTGAAGGCGGCGGACGACGCGTTCCAGACCAGCGCGCCCGCGGCGAGGATCGCGACGGGGGCCGCGGCGAAGCCGGCGATGCGGCGCAGGTTGGTCGACGGTGCAGACATGCGTGGGTACTCCTCGGATGTTCCGGATCGGCCCCCTGCTTCGTCAGGGGGCGGCGGCGCGGGCTGTTCCGACGCGCCAAGAAGGGTTCGGTCGCATCCACCCGTTCGGCCTAGGCCGTACGTCCCGCGTTGCGCCGATCGGGAGCGAACGTGCTGGTCGGAGCGTCGGCGCTGTCCGACAGGTTTCACCCGCCCGCACCCAGGTGACAGGCAAGCGACGACTTGCCTATGGTGATCGTGTGACGGACGTGTTCAGGGCGCTCGACGACGAGACCCGTCGGCTGATCCTCGACGAGCTCGCCGCCCGGGACGGCCAGACGCTGTTCGAGATCTGCACGACGCTCACGATGCGCCACGGCGTCGGGTCGACCCGGCAGGCGATCTCGCAGCACCTCGCCGTGCTCGAGGACGCCGGCCTCGTGACGACCGAACGACGTGGCCGCACCAAGCTCCACCACTTCGACCCGACGCCGCTCGACGCCGTCGCGCGGCGCTGGCCCACCACAGGAAAGGCCGACCCATGAGGATCCAGCTCACCAGCATCTACGTGGACGACCAGCGAGCGGCGCTCGCGTTCTACACGGACGTCCTCGGGTTCACGACGCACCACGACATCCCGCTCGGCGACGACTTCTGGCTCACGGTCGTCTCCCCCGACGCCCCCGACGGGCCCGAGCTGCTGCTCGAGCCGTCCGGCCACCCCGCGGTCAAGCCCTACCGCGACGCCCTCGTCGAGGACGGCATCCCGCTCGCGCAGTTCGCCGTGGACGACGTCGAGAGCGAGTACCAGCGGCTGACGGGCCTCGGCGTCACCTTCACCCAGCCGCCCACCGACATCGGGCCTGCCGTCGTCGCCGTCCTCGACGACACGTGCGGCAACCTGATCCAGCTCATCGCCCCGAAGACGCCGGCCTGACCGGGGCCGCAGGACGCCGGCGCACGGTCAGGCCGGGGCGTCGAGGCGGGCGACGACGTCCGCGTCGAGCGTGAGGCGGGCCCCCGCGACGGCCTCCTCGACCTGCTCGACGCGGGTCGCGCCGACGATCGGCACGACACCGTGCGCCACGAGCCACGCGAGCACGACCTGGTTCGCCGAGACGCCGAGCCCGGCCGCGACCTCCCGCAGCACGGCCAGCCGCGCGGTCGTGCCCGGGTGCTCGAAGATCTCCTGCAGCGGCTTGTCCGGCCGGGTGTACGCGCCGAACATCAACGTGTTGTACGCCCACAGCGTCAGGTCGCCCTCGGCCGCCAGGTAGTCGAACGTCTCCCCCGTCGCGAGCGTGTGCCCACCCTCCGGCAGGTGCACGCCGGGGCGCGGCTGCAGGTAGGTGTGCCGGAGCTGCACCTGCGTGAACGGCGCGACGCCGAGGTCGCGCGCGACCCGCCGCGCCCGCTCCAGCCGCCACGTCGCGTGGTTGCTCGCGCCGAGCACGCCGACGGTGCCGTCGGCGACGAGCGCACCGAACGCCGCGACCGTCTCCTCCACGGGGACGGCCCGGTCCTCGACGTGCGCCCAGTAGACGTCGACCCGATCGGTGCCCAGACGCTTCAGCGAGCCCTCGAGCGCAGCCCGGATCGCGGCCGCCGACAACCCCTCG
The DNA here is from genome assembly GCF_016862675.1 of Cellulomonas chitinilytica. Lineage (GTDB taxonomy): Bacteria > Actinomycetota > Actinomycetes > Actinomycetales > Cellulomonadaceae > Cellulomonas > Cellulomonas chitinilytica. Next base: position 14,060 of record NZ_BONK01000001.1, read on the forward strand.
ACGTCGTCGAGCGTCCGGTCGCCCGGCGTGCGCGGGCGCGCACCGACCTTCGTCGAGAGCACGACCGCGTCACGGCTGCCGCGCGCCGCGAGCCAGCGGCCGATCGTCGCCTCGCTCTCGTCGCCCGTGCAGCCGTCCTGCCAGAACGGGTAGTTGTCCGCCGTGTCCAGCCGGATGCCGCCGAGCTCCACGAACCGGTCGAGGATCGCGAACGAGCCCTCCTCGTCCACGGTCGTGCCGAGCGGGATGGTCCCCAGAGCCAGTCGCAGGTCCGTCATGCGCGACACCCTGCCGCTTCGAGCGCGCTCGAACGCAAGCGTCCGGCTCCGGGGCGCCGCGGAGAGCGATCGCCTGGGCACGATCGGTCCGCCGCCACGGGACGATGCTCAGCGGGAGGCCCAGGCGCTCATGAGGACAGGATCGTGGCCCGCTCCTGTGAGGAGCTGCGCACACACCCAGGCAGCCGGTGCGAGGTCCAGCGAGCGCGCGAGATCCGGCAGCCGCCGCGCCCCGACACGAGCGCCCACCAGCGCACCTGCGAGCGCGGCAGCAACGGGGTGCGCACCGTCGACGCGATCGCTCCAGCTGTGCTCCGAGACATCGAGCGATCGGGCCAGCCGTGTCGCCTCCGCCAAGATCCGCAGCAGCGGTTCGTCGACGCTCCTCGGATCGACCCGGACCTCGGCCGGGGAGGCGAGGTATCGGAGCGCGGCGTCGCCCTGGTCATCGGGCAGGGGGCCTGCTTCGCCGGCCCACCAGAGCGCGGTCGCGTAGCCCGGATGCTCGAGACCGTCCACGTACCTGCTGTCACCCCGACCGTCGACGTCGTCGCCGTTGATCCGGTAGGCGACCGCACGGACGGCCACCCGGGCGACCGCGCGCTCCGACGCGCGTCGCCGTGGTGCGAACCCCTGCTGGATCGACGCACTGAGCCACGCCCCGTCGACCATGTCCACCGGCCGGTTCCCGGAGCGCGTGGTGATGCACAGGGCGAACGGCAGAGAGTGCGCGACAAGGGTCCCGACGTCTCCGTCGTCGAGCAGCCCGACCGCCCGTGCTGCGGCATCAGGTTCGTACTCGCCCGGGCCCGCGCTGAGGGCGTTCGCCACGGCGACGGCGGAGCGCAGGTGCTCGCGGCCGAGCGGGCCGACGGCGACGTGACCCGTTCGAGGGGACGACGGCCTCGCGAACGGCGGGCGATGCTTCGCGGCGGACACCCCGGCGAGGTGCTCACCGATGCAGAAGCCGAGCAGCGCTCCGACCACTCGATCGCCCATCGCTCGATCCGGGGTCGTCACAGCTCAGGCCCTCCTGACCGCGCGCGGCCGGTCATGCCGCCCACCAGTCACCGTCACGACGCTCGGCAGCACGTGGAAAGAAGTCCCCGTACCTGGCCGCGCCCTCCGTGTGGATCGGCACGACAGCACGTGCATCGATCGCTGCGCACAGCCGGCGAAGGTCGGCGACGCTCGCGTGCCCGGAGGTGTGGTGCTCGACGAAGGGAATCCTCTTCGCCGCGCAGAGGCCGCGCAGACGCGTGCCCGAGGCCTCGCTCAGATATCCGGACCACATCGACCAGATCACCGCGCCCGAGGCGTCCAGCGCGCCGGCGGCGAGCTCGGCGATCGACGACGACCCGGTGTAGATCGCATAGCGGTCGGGACGCGCCGCGATCTGCTCGTCGAACACCCTCAACCCGCGAACCTCAGCGGTCCGACGGAACTCACCCGACCGGAGCACCCGGAGCTTCTGGCGCCGCGGCACCCACACACCGAGCGACGGGAAGCCTGGCTGAGGGATGGAGCTGCGGCTCGTCGCCTGAGCGACGGCGACACCGTAGAGGTCGACGAGCAGGGTCCGGCCCGCCCGCCGGGCCGCCCGGTAGCAGGAGACCAACCGGTCGACGTTCTGAGCCGACGCAGCCACGACCACCAGGCCTCGCGTCGCTCGCAGGGTCCCGGCGATCGCACGCTCGACGTCGGCCTCCGACTCCGTCCGCTGCGCAGGCACGTCGTCCGCCGACGCGCGGACGTGGGTGCCCTCCATGATCAGGGTGTCCACGTGCTCCGGCGGCTCGGCGACCAGTCGCTCGAACAGGACGGACTTGCGGCCGTGCCCCCGCAGGTCGCCGGTGTAGAAGACTCGCCGGCCGCACGCGTCGATCTGCAACGCGTAGGCGTCGAACGCGCTGTGATCCACGAGATACGGCGTGACGGTGAAAGGACCGATCCGCAGCGGGACGCGGTCGGCGAGGTGCACCGTCGGCCGGAGCGACGGCCCCGGCGAGAAGAACCGGGCGGCTTCGACGACGGCCGCCGCCGCCTTCCCGGCGAAGACGGGGACGTCCGGGCTGACCTGGTCGAGAAGCCCGTAGTGGTCGAGGTGCCCGTGCGAGATGACCACGCCGAGCAGGCTCGGGTCGTCGCCCGACGCGAGTCCTCGGACCGCCGGCAGCTCGACCGCGTCGCCGGCGCGCGCCGACAACGGCCGACCCACGTCCAGCACGAGACGCGCACCGCCGGCCTCGAGCTCGATGCATGTGCCGCCGATCTCCTGCGTGCCTCGGTGCACGCGGACCCACAGTTCCTCTGTCATGCCGGGGAGGGTGGCACCGACCACCGACACCGGTGCCGCGGGACGCCCGCTCGGTCCGCGGATCTCCCACGGGAGGCAGCTCAGTCGATGCGCTCGAAGTCACCGAGGATCGACACCTCGTACAGCTCGACCTGCGGCACCTGCAGATCTCGCCTCGCCAGGGCGTCTCGGACCCGTCGCATCTTGTCCTTCTGCACAGGCGGGGCCCCCTTCTGGAGCACCACGACCGGTGTCACCCGGAGATCGTCCGGAAGTGCGACGGAGAAGCCCACGACCTGACCCAGGCTCTGCCGCTGCGCCAGCATGCCCGCGATGACCTGCCGGGGCGCCGCGCCGTCGAGCGCGGTCTCGCCGTCGACATCGATCCATCGCTGGAGCACTCGCGCGTACATGGTGGCCTGAGCGGGCACCCACGCGATCGTCCCCGCTCCCAGCGGCTTGACCTCGATGGCCAGGAGTCGTCCGTCGGCGTCCACCGCCAGGAGGTCGCACTCGGCACCGAGCGACGCAGGTGGCCGGTCGAGCGACTCGGCCGCCGCCCAGGCGGCATCCGTCATCGGCGCCATGCACTCGTCCAGGACCGACCGTTTGTAAGCGGTGTCGACGAAGGACGGGATGACCTCCCGGTCGAGCACGGCCCAGTCGCCGCTCTCACTCCTGCTGACGACGCTCTGCACGGCGCCCTCCGTCATGCCGTGATCCCTCACCGCCTTCGGGACCACCCGCTCGAGGTACAGCTCGATCTGGCTCCACTCGCTGCGCACCTCGTCGAGCGTCAGGCTGTCTCCCCAGTGCGGCGAGAAGCCGTACGGACCCTCGGACCAGGTGGGATGGGCACCGAGGCGCAGGCCGCCCCTGGTCTCCTTGACGTTCAGGACTGCCGTCAGGCCGGCGTAGAGGGTCGCGTGCTGAGCGCCGCTCTTGGGGTTCTTGCGCATCTGGAGGTCGAGAGGCAGCGCGGCCTGCTGGGCGATCACCCGCAGCCGGTCAGCCACTCCTCCCGCGACGAAATGACCGAGGAACGCCGGGCTCACGCGACGGTCGTACCGGATCTTGAACGTGGGAACGGGCATCCGTGCCCTCCAGCCGCCGACGGTGCATTTCACGCTAGGGGGACGGCACGGCGCGGGCAACATCGCGACCCAGGAGCCGGACAGGGACGAGGCACGCGCGCCGCCACCGGGGACCTGAGTCCCAGAACGACGGCATCGGACCGGTCGATCGGGGGCGAGGAGTGGTCCACCGGACGACTCCTCGTCGTCGCATCGTCACGGAGCCCCCATGCCCCTCGGTCCGCCTGCCCGGCGGCAGCCATGACGTCGGCGACCGCCCTCGGTCTCGTCTGCGTCGCGCTGTCCGCGTGCGGCACGGTGCCGCAGCTCGTGCGCCTCCGCGCGACCGGCGCCGTCGCGGGCGTGAGCGTCGCCGCACTCCTGAACTCGCTGGTGTCGGCGGTCGCGTGGGGCGTGTACGGCGTGCACCTGGGCGACCCGTGGGTCGTCGCGCAGTCGGTCGGTGCCCTGGTGCCGGGCGTCGCGACGGTGCTCGTGGCGTGGCCCGGTGCGGGGCGTCGGGGCCTGCACCTGCCCGTCGTCTGGGCCGCGCTCCTGCTCGCCGCGGCGGCGGCCGCCCCTGCGCACGGGACCGGGGTCGTCACCGTCGTCCTGGGGTGCTCCGTGCTGTGGCTCGTGGTGCCCGCGGCGGTGACCGCCTGGCGGTCGTCGGACGTGTCCGGGGTCGCCTGGGGGACGTGGGCGCTGCTGGTCGTGAACGGCCTGGTCACCGGGGCGTACGGCCTCGTGGCGTCGGTACCCGCGAACCTTGTGTTCGCCGCGGCCGCGACCGTCGGCGGGGGTGCTGTCCTCCTGCGGATCGGGGGTCTTCCCTACCTCAGGTTCGGGGGCCTTCGTACGTGTGCCCAGGTCAGGGCTCCGGAAGTGTGGCGGTGCACCAGCCGCGACGCACGAGGAGACGACCATGACCGCCCTGGAGACACGTCCCGGACCTCCGACGCCCGCGCCGGCACCGCCACGGCGCAGACGTCGGTCGCTGTCGCACCGGATCGGGCGGTGGAGCGCCGAGCACCCGTGGAGCGCGGTGAGCCTGTGGGTCGTGCTCGTCGCCGTCAGCCTCACGGCCGGCCAGCTCGCCGGGCTGCGCACGTTGTCGGAGGTCGACTCCGGCGTCGGGCAGTCCGGTGACGCCGCCCGGTGGGTGCACGAGGCCGGCCTCGACGACCCCGCCGTCGAGAACGTGCTCATCACGGCACCTGAGGGCGGCGCCCTCCCGAGCGACGCCGCCGACGCCGCGGCGGACGCGGCCGGGCGCCTGACGGGACTCCCGCAGGTCCGGTCGGTCGGGGACCCGGTGTCGTCGCCCGACGGCACCGCGATGATCGTCGCAGCCACCCTCACGGAGCGCGCCGCCTCCGCCGAAGACCTCCAGCCGCTGCTCGACGCCACCGCCGCGACGCAGACGGCGCACCCCGGGCTGCGCGTCGAGCAGGTGGGCGGCACCTCCCTCGACGTCGCGATGAACGCCCTCGTCGACGAGGACCTCTCCGCCGCGGCGGCCTTCAGCCTCCCGGTGACGCTCGTGATCCTGCTGGTGGCGTTCGGTGCGCTGCTCGCCGGCGGGGTCCCCGTGCTGCTCGCCCTGTCGGCCGTGGCCGCCGCGACCGGGCTGTCCGCCGTCGCGTCCCGCGTCGTCCCGGACTCCGGCAGCACGTCGGCGATGATCCTGCTCATCGGCATGGCCGTCGGGGTCGACTACTCGCTGTTCTACGTCAAGCGCGCCCGTGAGGAGCGCGCCGCGGGCCGCTCGCACCTCGACGCCGTCGAGATCGCCGCCGAGACGTCGGGGCACTCCGTGATCGTCTCCGGCGTCGCCGTCATCGTCTCCATGCTCGGTCTGCTCGTCGCGCAGGACGCCGTCTTCACCTCCCTCGCGGCCGGCGCCGTCCTCGTCGTCGCCGTCGCCGTGATCGGGTCGCTGACCGTGCTGCCCGCCGTGCTCGTGCTGCTGGGCGCCCGGATCGACCGGCCCCGGGTGCCGCTCGTCTGGCGGCTGTCGGCCCGGTCGGGCGGCGAGCCCCGCGTCTGGGCGCGGGTCCTGCGTCCCGCGCTCTCGCGCCCCGGCGCCACGCTCGTCGTGACGTCCCTCGTGCTGGTGGCGCTCGCGGTGCCCGCGCTCGACATGAAGCTCGGCTCGTCGACCCTCGCCGCGCTGCCGCGGTCCGTGCCGGAGGTGCTCGCCTACGAGCGGCTGGCCGCCGCGTTCCCGGGCGAGCAGACCACGCACACCGTCGTCGTCAAGGCACCGGCCGCCGACGCCGACGCCGTGACGCGCTCGCTCGACCAGCTCGGCACGCGGCTCGCCGACGAGCCGTCGCTCGTCTCCGCCGGGACCACCGTCCGGGCGTCGGACGACGGGACGGTGCACGTGCTGACCGTCGCCGTACCCGTGGCCGAGGGCTCCGCGCAGGCCGAGGCCGGCGTCGAGGCCCTGCGGGACGACCTGGTGCCCGCGACCCTCGGCACCGTCACGGGCGCCCGGTGGGCCGTCGGCGGCGACGCGGCCGAGAGCCTCGACGCCGACCGGCACCTCTCGGCACACATGCCCTGGGTCGTCGCGTTCGTCGTCCTGGCGACGATGCTGCTCATGCTCGCGATGTTCCGGTCCGTGTGGCTCGCCGTCGTCACGGCCGTCGCGAACCTGCTCTCCGCGGGCGCGGCGTTCGGCGTCCTCGTGCTCGTGTTCCAGCACTCGTGGGCCGAGGGGCTGCTCGACTTCCGGTCGACCGGGGCGATCGTGCCCTGGATCCCGCTGTTCACGTTCGCCGTGCTGTTCGGGTTGTCGATGGACTACCACGTGTTCGTCGTCAGCAGGGTCCGCGAGGCCGTCGCCGCCGGGCAGCCGGCCCGCGACGCCGTGCGCACCGGCATCCTGCGGTCGGCCGGCACCGTCACGAGCGCCGCGGTCGTCATGGTGTCCGTGTTCGCGATCTTCGCCGCCCTCCACCTCGTCGAGATGAAGGAGATCGGCGTCGGCCTCGCCGTCGCCGTCCTGGTGGACGTGCTCGTCGTGCGGGCGCTGTTCCTGCCGGCTGCCCTGGCGCTGCTCGGCGACCGTGCGTGGTGGCCGTCTCGCCCGGCGGCGGTCGCCGCCTAGTCCCGCTGGTGCTCCCAGACGATCCGTGCGAGCTGGGTGCGGGACTCGACGTCCAGCTTCCGGAAGATGTGGCGCAGGTGGTAGTCGACCGTGTGCGGGGACACCAGGAGCTTCGCGGCAGCCTCGCGGTTCGTGTACCCGGCGGCGACCAGCTGCGCCACACCGCGCTCGGAGCCGGTCAGCCGGCCCCAGCCGTCCTGGCCGTCGGCGGCGGACGTCGGTGGGCTCGGCGAGAACCGGACGAGCGCACCGACGAGCCGGCCGCCGTCGACGACGGGCTCGCACTCGGCGTCCACCGGCCCGGCGGCCAGCTCCACCGGCTCCGCCGGGCGCGCCGCGCCGTCGGCGCCCCCGACGCCCCGGTGCTGCGCCCAGGCCCACAGCGTCTCCCGGTCGGTCGACGCGACGAGACGGCTGCCCGCCGCGTTGACGTACAGCGAGCTGCCGTCCACGGCCGCGACGGCACCCTTGGCGCGGCGCCGGGCCTGCAGGAACGTCTCGTACAGGACCCGCGACCTCGCCCCGGCCTCGTCGAGGAGCCGCTGCTGGGTCTCGTGCACGACCCGGCCCACCAGCGCCGCCATGAGCTGCCACGAGACCTGGTCGGCCACCGTCAGGTTCACGACGCCGAGGAGCTGCCCGGTGAACGGGTCCAGGACGGCCCGGGAGGCGCACGTGAGGTGGGTGAACACGTCCGCGTAGTGCTCGAACCCGCGCACGAGCGAGGACCCGCGTGCGCTGGCCGCCATCCCGATGGAGTTGGTGCCGACGACGTCCTCGTCGCAGAAGAACCCGGGGGCCGCACCGACGGCGTCCATCTGCACGGCGGTCCGCGGGGTGCTGGTCCAGCGTTCGACGACGTGGACACGACGGTCGACGAGCAGCAGCGCGCTGCGCAGGTCGGGCAGGTCCGCGCTGACCGCGGTCATGGCCGGCGCCGCGGCCCAGTGCAGCTTGCCGCCGTCGTCGACGTCGGCGTCGTACGGCGGGTGGATCCGGTCCGGCTGCAGACCGCGGGCCGCGGCGCGGCGCCAGGACGCCTGCACGTCGTCCGGGACGCTCTCGTCGCGGTGCGGGCCGTCCTGGACACGGCGCAGCACGTGACGCAACGCCAGCTCACCAGGCTGGTCGAGCTGGTCGAGCTGCTCCACGGCACCTCCAGGCGACAGAGCTCCCCGAGACCCACCGGAGGACCGCAGCGTCTCAGTGCCGGCCGACCGCGGGCAAGCACCGGTCGCGGCCACCGCAGGACCACGCGAACACGTGGGGTGCACAGCCGCCGTCCGACCTACCGTGGAGCCGATCCGAGGACCGAGCGCGACGGGGGCCACGCGATGGAGCTCAACCTGACCGGCAAGGTCGCGGTCGTGACCGGCGCGAGCCGAGGCATCGGGCTGGCGATCACGCGGGCGCTCGTCGAAGAGGGAGCCCTGGTCGTGGCCGGGTCGGCCCACGGCAGCGCGGAGCTCGACCTGCTGGCCCAGCGCTGGCCCCTGCACCCGGTGCTGGTCGACCTCAGCACCGACACCGGCCCGGCGGCTCTCGTCGCGGAGGCGGTGAGCCGGTACGAGCACCTGGACGTCGTCGTCAACAACGTCGGCGCGGTCCGGCCCCGGCCCGACGGCTACCTCTCGGTCACCGACGCGGACTGGGCCGGCACGTTCACCCTCAACCTGTTCGCCGCCGTCCGCACCATGCGGGCCGCCCTGCCCCACCTGCTGGCGCGCAAGAAGTCGTCCATCGTGACCGTCAGCTCGGTCAACGCATTCCTGCCCGATCCCCTCGTCGTCGACTACAGCGCCGCCAAGAGCGCCCTGTCCAGCGTGTGCAAGTCGCTGTCCAAGGAGTTCGGCGCCCAGGGCGTGCGCGTCAACACGGTCAGCCCCGGCCCCGTCGAGACCGACCTGTGGCTCGCCGCGGACGGCGTCGCCGCCACCGTCGCGCAGCGCCAGGGGACCAGCGCCGACGACGTCCAGGCCGGCGCGGCGTCGCAGAGCGTCACGGGACGGTTCACGCGCCCCGAGGAGGTCGCCGACCTCGTCCTCCTGCTCGCCAGCGACCGCACGTCGAACGTCACCGGCGCCGACTTCGTCATCGACGGCGGCCTCGTCACCACCCTCTGAACCACCGCCCCGACACCCCGACCGCCCACGCGAACAGGAGCACGACGATGACCCGACCGGTGATCTTCATCCACGGCCTGTGGCTGCACTCGACGAGCTGGCAGCCCTGGATCGAGCTGTTCGCCGCCTCCGGCTACCAGGCCAGCGCACCGGGATGGCCCCACGAACGCCCCACGGTCGCCGAGGCACGCGAGCACCCCGACGAGGTCGCGAACCTCAGCATCGACGACGTCACCGACCACTACGCCGCCCTGATCTCCGACCTCGACGAACCGCCCGTGATCATCGGCCACTCGTTCGGCGGCCTGTTCGCCGAGAAGCTCCTCGGCCAGGGGCTCGGCGCCGGAGCCGTCGCGATCGACCCCGCCCAGATCAAGGGCGTCCTCCCCCTGCCGCTGGCCCAGCTGCGCGCCGGGCTGCCCGCCCTGGGCAACCCGGCCAACCTCCACCGGTCCGTGAGCCTGACGACGAAGGAGTTCCGGTTCGGCTTCGGGAACGCCGTCACCGAGGAGGAGTCCGACGACCTCCACGAGCGATGGTCGATCCCCTCCCCCGCCCGGCCCCTGTTCCAGGCCGCCGCCGCGAACTTCGTGATGCACTCGCAGGCCGCCGTCGACACCGCGAACACCGCCCGAGGACCGCTGCTCCTCGTCTCCGGCACCGCCGACCACACGGTGCCCGACGTGGTCACCCGGTCGACGCTGAAGCAGTACCGCGACTCCACGGCCGTCACCGAGCTGAAGCAGTTCGAGGGCCGAGGTCACTCGCTCACCATCGACGGCGGGTGGCGGGACGTCGCCGAGGCCGTCCTGGGCTGGCTCAAGGAGAAGGATCTCTCCTAGCCCGCACCGAAAGGGTCCCAGCGGTACCGGCGACACCTCGGTGGCCGTCGGCGACGCGTACGTCGCTGCGCCGGCGACCAGCCTCGCCGCTACGCCAGGTCGCTCGAATACGCGGCGAGAAGACCGGCTCCGTCGCGGTCCACATCGGTGGGAACGGTCACGGCAGCAACGGTCGTCCGGACGCGGCGCCACGCCCAGACGACGACCGGCAGCACCACCAGACCGAGCAGGAGTGCTTGCGCCCAGGGAATCGGAGCATCGATGACGCTGCCCCACAGCACCGCCGACAGCGCCACCAGGACGTTCGCGGTGGCGCGCGCGAACCCGGACGACTCCAGTGCCTGCGCCGTGGGACCGGCGCACAGGCACGGCGTGCGTGCGTCCGCTCCCCGCCGAGCGACAGCGGTGTTGTAGACGGCGAAGGACAGGAGCAACCCGGCGCACCCGAACGCCACCAGGTGCTGCGCCGGCCAGAGAGCCGCGCCGGTCGCGAGCCCGACCTCAGCGGTCCCGACGACGACCACCGCCGCCATCACTGCTCGACGTGGGACTGTTTGCCACGTCACCTGGAGGCTCCGAGCGGTGCCTCGGACGGTGAGGAGCTTGGCCCATCCGGTCGCGGCGAACGTGAACGAGATGTAGGCGACGCCGAGCCATGCCAAGCCGATCAGAGGACTCGTCACAGCAGGTGCGGGCCGTCGAGCACCGCGGCGTCACGCGACTCGCGCGCCGACGTGTACGAGATCTCGAACCGGACCTTCACTCGCGTGGTGGCCGGGTCCCTGCCCCGGAGATGCTCGAGCGACACCGGGATCGTCGTCGCCCGAGCGATCTCTGCGAGGTTCGAGTCGGCGATCGCCGTCGCCGTTCGGCGCCAGTGCTCGCGCACCGGAGCCTCTGGCGAGTAGTGCCAGACATACTCTCCCGAGGTGCGCTCCAGGAGCGTCGCCAGTGGAATCCCCGCCTTCGCGGGATTGTCTCGGATTTCCTCGTCGGTCGGACGTACTTCGACCACGACAACCTCGAAATGGGCCATGCCGGTTCCCCCTAGCAGCAACCTTCGATTTCAGTGTACGAACCGCAGGTGCCGAGGCAGATATTGCACCACTTGCCGTAGTTGCAATAGTAGTTCGGCGTGACGCACCAGCATCCGGTCATGCGGACGTAGATGACGTTCTTGTTGCAGTGGAGCCGGTGCGTCGCGGCCGCCGCAGGCGTCGCGCCGATCGTCGTCACCGCAAGAACACCCACCCCGAGACCGGCACCGACGCCGGCGATGAATCCGCGGCGACTCAATCGAGCTGGTGGGACCGCCTCGTCCTCGCCATCAATTCCCATGTTTCGCTGCGAAATTTGCACGGTTCCCCCTGATCGCGCACGCGGCGTGAACTGCGTTTTCCGAGCAAACCGCGACGCCATTCTCGAGTCAAGAGGCCAGGAAGGTCCGGTTGTCCCGGGGCGCTGCGATGTCCCCGAAGGGCACCTTGTGTGCCCGGAAGGACGGGTCGTTCGCGCTCGTCGACCCAGGGGGCGGCATGAGTGGGAACCGCTGGTCCCCGTCGTCGATCGCCAGGGCGAGCGGGGCCTCGTCGTTCGTCCTGCGCGCTCCCCCAAGACGAAGGCCCGGACCATCAGGTCCGGGCCTTCGTTCACTGTGTAGCGGGGGCAGGATTTGAACCTGCGACCTCTGGGTTATGAGCCCAGCGAGCTACCGAGCTGCTCCACCCCGCGTCGGTGAGATAAACCTACCTCACCGACCCGGGGGGCCCAAATCCGATGGTCCGTGAGGACCGTCACGTCACGGTTCGGGGTTGAGCCGGGCCTCGGCCGCGATGGCCGCGTCGATGGCGGCGTCGAGGCTCTTCTGCGCCTGCCCGTACGCGGTGAAGTCGCCGGTCGCGAGCGCTGCCTGGCCGTCCTGGATGGCCTTGTTGGCGGCCTGCAGGGCTGCCTCGAGGTCGGCGCGCGCGGAGGCGTCCGTCCCGCCTCCGGTCTCCGGCGACGGCGTCGGTGAGGGTGACGCACCGGTGTCGGTTCCCGGCGCCGTCCCTGCGTCGCCCGCATCGGCCCCGGAGTCGCCGCCGAACACCTGGTCCAGGGCGCCGTCGAGCGTGTCCGCGAAGCCGATGTTGTCGCCGAACGCCACGAGCACCCGCTGCAGCAGCGGGAACGTCGTGCCGGACGCAGCCTGCACGTACACGGGCTGCACGTACAGCAGCCCGCCGCCGACGGGCAGCGTCAGGAGGTTGCCGCGCACCACCTTCGAGTCGCCTCGCCCGAGGATGTTGAGCTCGTTGGAGACGACGGGGTCGGAGGTGAAGTTGTTGTTCACCTGGCCGGGTCCGGGCACGGTCGAGTCGCGTGGCAGCTCGAGCAGCCGCAGCTTGCCGTAGTCGGCCGACGGCTTGCCGGCCTCGTTGCCTGCCTCGGCGTCCACCGCGAGGTAGCCGGTGAGCACGTTGCGCGCCCCGGAGCCGTTCGGGATGAACGACGACATCAGCGAGAACCGCGCCGCGTCCTGGTCGGGCATCTTGAGGGTCAGGTAGTACGGCGGCTGCGGCACGGTGACGTTCGACTTCGTCGGGTCGGCCGGGTTGGCCCAGAAGTCGTTGCCCGAGAAGAACTGGCCGGGGTCGGTCACGTGGTACTGGCTGAGCAGGTTCCGCTGCACCTTGAACAGGTCCTCGGGGTAGCGGATGTGGCTCATGAGAGCACCGTCGATCGCGGACATCGGCTGCAGCGACGTCGGGAACACCTTCGACCAGGCCGTGAGCACCGGGTCGTCGGTGTCCCACGCGTACAGGTCGACGGAGCCGTCGTACGCGTCGACCGTGGCCTTCACCGAGTTGCGGATGTAGTTCACGTTCTTCGGCTGCAGCGCCTGGATCGTGGTCGACGTCTCCGTGATCGAGTCGGTCGTGGCCTCCTCGAGCGAGCGCAGCGCCGAGTACGGGTACTCGTCGCTCGTCGTGTAGCCGTCGATGATCCACTTCACGCGGCCGTCGACGACGGCCGGGTACACGCGGCCGTCGAGCGTCAGGTACGGCGCGACCTTCTGGACGCGCTCGCGCGGGTCACGGTCGTACAGGATCTGCGACGCGTCGGTCACGCGGTTGGAGAACAGGATCTGCTCGGACCCGAACTTCAGGGCGTACAGCAGCTGGTTCCACGGGTTGCCGATGCTGGGTCCCGCGGAGACCGTCTGGGTCGGGAACGTGGTGTTCACGGCGCCGCCGGACTTGTCGTCCGGGTAGTCGAGCTCCCAGGCCTTCGTCCCCTCGGGGGCGCCGACGATCGAGTACTGCGGGGCGCGCGGGCTGAAGTAGATCCGCGGCTCGTACTGGCCCATCTCGCCGGTCGACGGGATGCCGCCCTCCCAGAAGTTCGGCGCACCCCGCCCCGCGGTGGTGTTGCCGAACGCGGCGACGACGCCGAAGCCGTGCGTGTAGACGGTGCTGTCGTTCGTCCAGTTCCGCTGCTGCGCGTCCAGGCCGGACAGGTCCAGCTCGCGGACCGCGATGACGGTGTCGCGGCTCTCGCCGTTCACCTCGTACCGGTCCACGGAGAGCGTCTCGGGGAAGTGGTAGAACGCCCGGATCTGCTCGAGCTGCTTGAACGACGGGCTGACGATCTGCGGGTCGAGCAGCCGGATCGACGCGGTGGTGTCGGCGTCCTGCCGCAGCGCACCGGCCTCGGCGGTGACGTTCGCCTTGTACTCGCTCGTCTCGACGTTCTCGAGGTCGTACGCGGAGAGCGTCGCGTCGATGTTGCGCTTGATGTACTCGGCCTCGCGGTCCTGCTGGTTCGGCTGCACCTGGAACCGCTGGACGACGGCCGGGTAGATCCCGCCGACGGCGATCGCCGCGACGACCATGAGCCCGACGCCGATCGCGGGGAGCCGCCAGTTGCCGCGCACCGCGGTGAGGATGAACGTGACCGCGACGAAGATCGCGATGCCCGCGAGGATCGCCTTCGACGGGATGACGGCGTGCACGTCGGTGAACGACGCACCCTCGAACTTGGCACCGGCCTTGGTGAGGATCGAGTAGCGGTCGAGCCAGTAGTTCGCGGCGATGAGGAGCATGAGCACGGCGCCGATGACGGCGAGGTGCACGCGCGCGGCGCGGGTCGTGCGCGGGGTGCTGCCCCGCTGACCGCCGATCCGCAGTCCGCCGTACAGGTACTGCGTCGCGAGGCCCGCGATGCCGGCCAGGACCGTGACGGCCATGAGGAACGACACGACGAACCGCAGCCCGGGCAGCGTGAACAGGTAGAAGCCGAGGTCGATGCCGTACTGCGGGTCGGTCTTGCCGACCTTCCCGCCGTGCATCCACAACTGGACCGTCTGCCACTGCTGTGACGCCGCCGCTCCGGCGAAGAGCCCGAGGACGGCCGGCCCGACGATCATCACGAGCCGGCGCAGCGGCTCGATGGCCTCGCGGTACTGGTCGAGATTCTGCTGCTCCTGCGTGGACGGCGCGTACACAGGCCGCGACCGGTACCCCCAGCTGAGGCTCGCGGCGACGGCGCCGGCCATCAGCAGGAAGCCGAGCACGAACAGGATCGCGCGGGTGCCCCACTCGGTGCGCAGCACCTGCAGGAAGCCGAGCTGGTCGTACCAGAGGACCTCGGTCCAGACCTGCGCGAGCACGAGCACGAGCACGACGAGCACGCCGAGGACGACGAGGGTGGGCACGAGCGCCCCGCGCCGCCGACGTGTCGGTCGGGGACGGGGCGGGCTGGCGAAGGTCACGGTGCTGCGGTCCTCGTCGTCGACGGTGATGGAGACGGAGATGGCGGCGCGACCGGCACGACCGGCGCGTCGAGCGGCCCGGCGCGCAGCGGTCTGCGGGCATCGGTCTGCACGCAGCGTGAACGAGCCGGGCGCGACCCAGGTTCCCACACGGGTGCGACGATGAGCGCGTGACAGACGAGGAAGCCGCACGCACCGCGCTCGCCGACGCGGTCAAGGAGATCGAGCACCACGTGGCCGCCGCCGGCTGGGACGGACCCGTCCGGGTGTTCGCGCTGGTCCGCACGCAGCACGCGCTCCAGGCCGAGCCCGGTCTGGCGTCCCAGCTGACGCCCGAGGTCCTCGCGGCGGCGACCGGATCCGCGTGGCACCTGACGTCCGTGGAGCAGGAGGAGCTGCCCGCCGCGCCGGACCTCGAGTCGCTGCTCGCCGGGCTGTCGTGGCCCGACTCCGTCGACGGCATGGCGGTCACCGTCGAGCGGGTCGTGCTGCCGCCCGCCGCCGAGGCGGACATGCCCGACGACCCCGACGCGGCGCTCGCGTTCCTGCTGGCGCACCCGGACCGCGAGGACGTCCGGCTCGCCGTCGGTGCCCTGCGTGACGGCCCGTCGTGGTGCGCGGTGCGGGCGCGCGCGCACGACGAGGACGACCAGGTGGGTCAGGGCCCCGACCTGGTGCCCGGGCTCGTCGCGGCGGTCCGCTCGACGTTCGTCTGAGGCGTCAGCCGGCGGACGACGTGCAGGTCGGCAGCGACCCCGCTGTCCCGGCGCCGATCGCGGTCATCGCCTCACGTGCGTCGTGCAGCGTCGAGATCTTCACGACGTGCAGCCCGTCCGGGACGTGCCCGACGACCTCGTCGCAGTTCGACGCGGGCGCGAGGAACCACGTCGCGCCGTCGCGTCGTGCGCCCGCGAGCTTCTGCCGGATGCCGCCGATCGGGCCGACGTCGCCCGTGACGTCCATGGTCCCGGTGCCGGCGATGTCGACGCCGTCCGCCTCGTCCTCGGGCGTCATCTTGTCGATGATCCCGAGCGCGAACATCGTGCCCGCGCTGGGCCCGCCGATGTCGTCGATGCTGATCTTCACGTCGACCGGCATGTCGAACGTCGGGTCGATGTAGACGCCGATCTGCGCGCCGCCGTCGTCCTTCGTCCCGGTGACGATCGGCAGGTCGATGGTCTGGCCGTGCCGCGTGACGGTGAGCGTGATGGTGTCGCCCGCGGTGACGGCGTCGAGGTCGTCGATGAGGCTCTGGTAGTCGGGCACGGGCGTGCCGTTCAGCGCGACGATGACGTCGCCCTCCTCGACCTTGCCCGCCGCGTCCGTCCCCTCGACGGCACCCGCGACGACCAGGGTGGCCGGCACGTCGTACCCCAGCTCGGTGAGGGCGGCGACGCTCGCGTTCTCCTGCGAGGACACCATCTCGGCCTGGTTCGACTCGTCGATCTGCTCCTGGGAGACGTCCGGCGGGTAGAGCTCCTCGACGGGCCGGACGACGGACGTCGGCGACAGCCACCCCTGCAGCGCGCCGAGGATCGTCGACGGGAAGCCGGGTCCGCCCGTGCCGGAGACGGTCGTCAGGCGCAGCTCCCCCGTCGAGTCGTACGTCTTGGCACCCGAGATCTGGATGAGCGGTGTGCCGTCGTGCTCGCCGAGCACGTCGCGCGTGGGGCCGGGGCTGTTGACCGCGTACGGCGTCGGCAGGACCACGAGGAGCGCCAGGAGCACCGCCGTGCCGAGCATCCCCACGGACAGCATCAGCGAGCGCGGACTGACCCGCTCGGGCTCGTACGGCGGGACGTCGAACGGGTCGGATTCGTCGAGCACCCCCCGATCATCCCCCACTGCCCTGGCACCTCGTGCCGCGCGGGGTCAGCGGCGTCGTCGCGCGCGGGCCTGCCGCCACACCGCCGCGGTGCCGATGACCGCGACCGCGGCGCCCGCCGCACCGAGCGCCGCCGCGTCCCGCGTCCCCAGCCGGCGGCCCGCGACAGCGATCCGACCCTGGACGCCCTCCAGCAGCACGTCGAGACACGCGGCGCTGGACCAGTTGGCCTCCCAGCCGGCGGCCCGGAGCCGGTCGGCGGCCACGGTCCACGGGTAGACGACGAACGCGAGCTCGGCGGCGGGTGCGGGCAGCACCCCGACCCGGTGCAGCCGTTCCGCGGTGCCGAACGCGGTGGTCGCGGCCAGCTCGACCCGGCGCATGCCTGCCGCAGCCTCGACCTGGGCGGGGTCCAGCACGTCGACCGCGCCGACGGTCAGCGCACCGGTAAGACCGCGCTCCACCGCGAACCACGCGGCGGACGCGAGGTCGTCGACGTGCACGAACTGCCACTGCCGGGTCGCGCCGCGCACGGTGAGCAGGCGCGGGGCCTCGAAGTGGCGCGTGACGAACGTGTCCACGCCGGCCCCGACGATCGCCGCCGGGCGCAGCACCGTCAGCAGCGGGGTGCGCCGCCGCCCCGACCGCGCGACGACGGCCTCGACCGCGAGCAGGTCGCCGACGAGCCCGTCCTGCTGGTCGTCGGCGACCTGCTGGACCGGGTCGCCGTCCCGCACGACGGGGCGGTCGGGCCACGCGCCGTGCACGACGGCGGACGTGACCACGACGACGTGCCGGACCTTCGCCGCACGGGCGGCGGCGAGCGTGCGCTGCGTGTGCGCGACGAGCTCCGCCTGCCGGTCCCGGGCGGGCCGCCCGGCGAGCGACCCGACGTCGCCGGGGTGCGCGACCAGCACCACCACGTCGGTCCCGGCGAGCGCCGACTGCGGCTCGACGGCGGGCACCTCGTCGAGCGTGCGGACCTCCCCGGACCGGTCCGACCAGGCCGACGCCACCGCGGCGGCGACGGGCCCCCGGCCGACGACGAGCACGACGTCGCCGTCGACGACGACCTCCGTGCGCCCTGAGCGAACCTGTCCGACCACCATGCTCCGTTCCTGGGCTGCGCGGTTACCGTGGTCGCAGCCGGACCCCATCGTCGCAGGAGGTTTCCGTGAGCTCCGACAACCCCGCCACGCCGGACCCCGGCGGGTCGGACGTCCCCGCCTGGGAGCAGATGCTGCGGGCGGTGCTCGGCGAGGGCGCACAGGACGCCATCCGCGAGCTCCAGGCCCGCGGGATCGACCCGGCCGCCATGGCCGAGGCCTCCGGCCTGCCCTCCGACCCGGCAGCGCTCGAGCAGGTGTTCTCGCAGGTGCAGAAGATGCTCGCGCTCTCGGGCGACCAGCCGGTGAACTGGCAGATGGCGCACGACCTGGCCCGCCAGCAGGCCGCGGCCGGCGGCGACCCGTCGCTGTCCGCGGAGCAGGTGCGCCAGGTCCGCGACGCGTTCGCCGTCGCCGAGCTGTGGCTCGACGCGGTGACCGACCTGCCGCCCGCCGCGGTCACGTCCAGCGCGTGGAGCCGTGCCGAGTGGGTGGAGGCGACGCTGCCGACGTGGCGCACGCTCACCGAGCCGATCGCGACGTCCCTGTCGGCCGCCCTCGTCGGCGCCCTCGGCTCGAGCCTGCCCACGGACACCCCGGCCCTGCCCGGCGGCATCGACGCGACCCAGCTGCTGCGCCGGCTCGGCTCGGCGGTGTTCGGCATGCAGGTCGGGCAGGGCGCCGGCACGCTCGCGCGCGAGGTCTTCGGCACGACCGACGTCGGGCTGCCGCTCGTCGCGACCCCGGCCCCGGCGCTGGTCCCGGCCAACGTCGACGCGTTCGCCGAGGGGCTCGACGCCCCCGCCGACGAGGTCCGCCTCTTCCTCGCCCTGCGCGAGTCCGCCGCGACGCGGCTGTTCACGCACGTCCCGTGGCTGCGCGCGCACCTGTTCGGGACGGTCGAGACGTACGCCCGCGGCATCTCGATCGACGCCGACCAGCTCGAGGAGGCCGTCCGCTCGGTCGACCCGACGGACGCCGCCGCGCTGCAGGCCGCCCTGTCGAGCGGCGTGTTCGCCCCGCACACGACCCCCGAGCAGAAGGCGGCCCTCGAACGGCTCGAGACCGCGCTGGCGCTCGTCGAGGGCTGGGTCGACGAGGTCACCGCCGCCGCCGCCCTGCCGCACCTGCCCCACGCGGTCGCGCTGCGCGAGATGGTGCGTCGCCGCCGCGCCGCGGGCGGACCCGCCGAGCAGACGTTCGCCAGCCTCGTCGGGCTCGAGCTGCGACCCCGCCGCCTGCGCGACGCCGCAGCCCTGTGGGCGCAGATCACCCGCGACTCCGGCCCGGAGGCCCGCGACGCCGTCTGGGCGCACCCCGACCTGCTCCCCGGCAAGGAGGACCTCGACGACCCCACGGGCTACGCGGCCCGCAGGGCCGCCGCGGTCGACGAGACGGCCGACGTGGACCGGGCGCTCGCCGAGATCTTCGGCGAGGACCCGGGCACGGGCGGGCCGGGCACGGACGGGTCGGGTTCCAGCAAGGGCGACTGAGCGACGGCGGCGTCAGCGGCCCGCGTCGACCTGCCCCACCACGTCGACGGCCCCTGCACCCTCGTCTCCGAGGACGTCGTCGAGCTCCCCGACGACGTCGTCGAACACGTCCCCGTCGTCGTCCCCGGGCGCTTCCGCCGGTGCCCCGCCCTCTCCCCCGCGGCCGGCCGCCGGCTCACCCGCGAACGCGTACCCCTCGAGGAACCCGCGGGCACGCTGCGTGCGCGGGTAGCCCTCGAGCTCGGCCCAGAAGTCCGGCCCGTGACCCGCGTGCAGCAGGTGGTTCAGCTCGTGCAGGAGGACGTAGTCGAGCACCCACCGGGGCATCCCGCGCACCCGGTCGGAGATGCGGATGGTCCCGTCCGTCGGTGTGCACGACCCCCAGCGCCGCCCCTGGTTCGTCGACCACGTGACGCTCGTCGGCACCGCACGTCCGCCGAGGTACCGCCCCGACAGCTCGGTGGCGCGGGACGCGAGCTCGGTGTCCGACGGGCGACGCCGCCGTTCCTGCGCGGCGAGCCGCGCGAGCATCCGGCGGACCCACTCGCGCTCCTGGGCGTGCGTGAACCGGGCCGGGATCGCGACGATCGTGCGCTCGCCCTCGCGCCAGGCCGTGACCGTGCGCACGCGCTTGCGCGACCGGCGGACCTCGACCTGGGACAGGTCGTGCGTGGGCGGCTGCACAGGTGCACGCTAGCGCCAGGCACCCACGCGCACGCGCTTCACCCGAGGGACGCGCGGCGCGCCGCCGCGTGATCACGCGTCCGGCGGACCCTGCGCCACTACTGTGGACGTCGCGCGGGCGCGTCGGTGACGACCATGCCCGGCCGCCGGCCGGCGGTTGTCCCGGACCGGTGCACGACACCGAGGGAGGGCACCATGGCCGAGACGTACGCGGGTGAGTTCTACTGCGTGAAGTGCAAGGAGAAGCGCGAGGCGGAGGGCGAGGTCGTCGTCTCCGAGTCCGGGCGGCGCATGGCGAAGGCCACGTGTCCGGTCTGCGGCACCAAGCTCAACCGCATCCTCGGCAAGGCCTGAGCACCACCGCAGCTCGTCGTCCCTCAGGGGGCACCGTCGTCGACGACGGTGCCCCCTGAGGCGTCTCCCCGCATGTCCCACTCCTGTGGACATCCCGACGCACGGTCCGCGCCGCGCTGGCACAGTGGCGCGGACATCGAGGAGGGTGCATGCGACTGCGTCCTGGTCTGCGGGTGCTGCGCCGCGGGGACACCGAGGTCCAGGTGGGGACCGACCCACGCTGGGCGGTCCGCCTGACGGACCTGACCGCGGCCGAGTGCCGCCTCCTGCTGTCGGTCGACGAGCGCACCGACCTCGCCGGCCTGCCCGCGCTCGCCCGAGGCCGAGGGCTCGACCCGGCACGGGTCGCCACGCTCGTGTCCTTGCTGCACGAGGCCCGGCTGACGGTCGCCGGCCCCGCCGGCCGCGCCGCACCGGGTCCCGCGACGCCCGACGCGGTCACGTGGTCGCTGCTACGGCCCCACGCGGACGGCGCCGAGCTGGTGCAGGGCCGCGCGCGCTGCACCGTCGGGGTGCTCGGGCTCGGTCCCACCGGGCTGGGCGTCGCGGTCGCGCTCGCCGCCGCCGGCATCGGCACGCTCCTTCTCGACGACGCCCGCCCGGTGCGGTCCGAGGACGTCGGCCCCGGCGGCTACCGCTGGGGGGACGTCGGCTCCGTGCGCGAGCAGGTCGCGACCCGCGTGCTCCGCGACGTCGCACCTCACCTCAGGCTCGACGGCACCCAGGAGCCGGACGTCCTCGTCCTCGTCGAACGGGCCGCCGCCGACCCCGCGCGGGCCCCGGTCCTGCTCTCGGCGGCCACCCCGCACCTGTCTGTCGTCGTGCGGGAGGCGGACGCCGTCGTCGGTCCCCTCGTCGTCCCCGGCGACGGGCCGTGCCTGCGGTGCCTCGACCTGCACCGGACCGACGTCGACCCCGCCTGGCCGCTCCTCGTCGCCCAGCTCCTCGGCGCACCGGCAGCCGCATCCTCCGGCCCCGTCGGGGAGGTCGGCACGGTGTCCGGCGTCTGCGCGGCGCTCGCCGCCGCGGCGGTGGTCGGCCATCTCGACGGCACGTCCTCGCACCTGCGCGGCGTCACCTTCGAGGTCGGCCTGCCCGACGTCGTCCCTCGCAGACGCACGTGGGCGGTGCACCCCGACTGCGGGTGCACCGCCCTGCCCGCCGTCCCGGCGGGTGTGTGATCGTCGACCGGCGACCGGCGTCCCGGTCCCGGGCGACGACCCCGGGACCGGTGACGTCAGGCCGCGACGACCGGGTTCTTCCGCGGCCGGCCCCGACCACGCTTGGTCGGGACGACCACACCACCGATGAACACCTGACCACCCCAGACACCCCACGGCTCAGCCCGCTCGATGGCGCCGGCGAGGCAGCCCTCGATGAGCGGGCACTCCCGGCACAGCGCCTTGGCGGCCTCGACCTGTGCGGTCTGCTCGGCGAACCAGAGCTCGGGGTCGTTCGAGCGGCACGGGATGAGGTCGGCGAGCAGCTGGTCGAACTGCTGACGGTCGTCGGTGGTCGCGGTGCTGCCCGTGAGGGGCCAAGGGCCGGATCCGCCCTGGTTCACGGTGTCGAGCAGCGTCGTGAGCCGCACGATGTCCTCCTGATGTCCTTGCTGGTGAGCGATGGCGGTTCCGGATCGGGACCGCCCCGCTCCCCCGACATCGGGAGGAACGAGAAAGGCCGCGGATCCGGGTGTCGGACTCCGCGGCCTGTGACCGTCGTGCGGTCAGACCATGAGAGTCCGGGGGCGGAGTCGCAGATCGGCGCCACGCTTGCGCCACGCGACAGCTCCGCCGAGCGTCGTGTTCCCGGGGGCAAAGGCCGGCTGCTTCGCCGTGATCTGCTTCATCTCGGAGGTCACACCATGAGTGGCGCACGACCCCGGAATGGGCAGAGCCCGCCCCTGGAACACGGAGGTGGTGGGCACGAGGTTCCGGAGGGACACCGCGCGCTCGACGCTCGACGTGTACGTCGTGGTCATGTCCATGTGCTCGCCACCTCCTTACGGTCCGGGCCGGCACCGTCACGGCGCAGCCCACGTCTCAAGGACGAGACTCACCCTAGGGCCCGCTCAGAAGGGCGGACAACCGAATTAACCGAAGAACTTCCACAACTTCTTCGGAGGGTCCGGATCGTCCCGAGATACGTGCGGCGAGCACGTCCGGGACCCTGCCCGGACGCCCGTCACGCCCGGGCGGACCCGCGGACCACGACGTCGAGGATCTCGTCGCCGATCGTCGCGAGCGTCACCGCACCGATGCCTCGCACCTGACCGAGCTCCTCACGGCTCGACGGCCGCCGGCGGGCGACCTCGGCGATCGTCGCCGCCGTCAGCACCCGCACCGCGGGCACTCCCGTCGCGTGCGCGTAGTCGTCGCGCCACCGGGTCAGCCGGGCGGCCGTCTCCCGGGTCACCGGGTCGGCGTCCGTGCCCGCGGGCGGTCCGCCTGCCCGGCCGGCTCGGCCCCCACCGGCACGTCCCCTGCCGTCCGGCCACAGGTCGACGAGGAACCGGGACATCGACCGTGTCGGCCGGCTGCCCGGCAGGCGCGCGCGCCCGTACGAGAGCTGCAGGTGCTCGCGGGCACGAGTGATGCCCACGTAGAGCAGCCGACGCTCCTCGGCCACCATCGCGTCGGTGTCGGCCAGCGCCGTCGGGAGGAGACCGTCGCTCAGGCCGGCGAGGAACACCGCGTCCCACTCGAGACCCTTCGCGGCGTGCAGGGACGCGAGCGTCACGCCCTCGACCGTCGGGGCGTGCTGCGCGGCCGCGCGTTCGTCGAGCTCCGCCACGAGGTCCGCGACCGTGGCCGAGCGGCCGTCGGCGGCGGGAGCCGTCGCGAGCTCGTCCGCCAGGGTCACGAGCGCCTGCATCGCGTCCCACCGCTCGCGGGCCGCCCCCCGTGCGGCGGGCGGCTGCTCGGCCCACCCGACGTTGCGCAGGATGTCGCGCACCGAGTCGGGCATCCGCGCCTGCGGATCGGCGGCCCGGGCACCGCCGCGCAGCAGGACGAGCGCGTCGCGGACGTCCCGGCGGGCGAAGAACCGTTCGCCGCCGCGGACCTGGTACGCGATCCCCGCGCTCGCGAGAGCCTCCTCGAACGCCTCCGACTGGGCGTTCGTGCGGTACAGGATCGCGACCTCGCTCGGTCGCACGCCCGCGCGGACCAGCCGGGCGACCGCCTGCGCGATGCCGACCGCCTCTGCCTCGTCGTCGTCGAACACCGCGTACCGGACGTCGGGACCGTCCGGGCGTTGTGCGCGCAGCTCGAGGGGGGCCGGACCGCCGACCCGACGGCTCGCGTCGATCACGTGGTTCGCCAGGTTCACCACCTGCGGCGTCGACCGGTAGTCCCGGACCAGCCGGACGAGCGTGGTGCCCGGGTGGGTCTGCGGGAACGTCGTCAGGTGGTACGGGGTCGCACCCGCGAACGAGTAGATCGTCTGGGACGGGTCGCCGACCACGCACAGCTCGTGCCGGCCCCCCAGCCACTGGTCGAGCAGGTACTGCTGCAGCGGGCTGACGTCCTGGTACTCGTCGACCACGAAGTACCGGTACTGGTCGCGCACCTCGTCCGCGATGTCCCGCCGCTCCGCCAGCATCGCCGCGAGCAGCAGGAGCACGTCCTCGAAGTCGATCACGCCGCGCTCGAGCTTGACCTGCTCGTACGCCGTCATGAGCCGGGCGACCGCCTGCGGGTCGTCGCCGCTCGGCACCGACCGCTCGACCGCCGTGACCGCCCGGACGTAGTCGTCGGCCGTGACGAGCGAGACCTTCGCCCACTCGATCTCGGACGCCAGGTCCCGCACGCTCACCCGGTCGACCGGCAGCCCCACGCGGCGGGCCGCCTCCGCGACGACCTGCGCCTTCTGCTCGACGATGCGTGGCGCCGCCCCACCGACCACCTTCGGCCAGAAGAAGCCCAGCTGACGCAGGGCGGCGGCGTGGAAGGTCCGGGCCTGCACGCCGGTCGCGCCCAGGCCGCGCAGCCGGGTGCGCATCTCGCCGGCCGCCCGGGCCGTGAACGTCACGGCCAGGACGCTCCCCGGCCGGTACACCCCGGTGCGGATGCCGTAGGCGATGCGGTGCGTGATCGCCCTCGTCTTGCCGGTGCCCGCACCTGCGAGCACGCAGACGGGCCCGCGCAGGGCGGTGGCGACGGCGCGCTGCTCGGGGTCGAGCGCGTCGAGGAGGGCGTCGGCGGACATCGCGCACAGTCTCGCAGCCCGCGCCGACACAGGACGTCCGGCCGCCGTCGGGAACACCCGCGCGTGCGACCCTGTTGCACGGGACGGCCGGGGCGTGCGAGCGCTCCCGCAGCCGTGACCGCGACCGCGACCGGGCACCCCCGGGCGCCGCCCGAACGACGAGGACCGATGACGACGCAGACCCTGCCCCAGGCCGGCACCGTGACGATGTACTCCACGACGTGGTGCGGGTACTGCCACCGCCTCAAGACCCAGCTCGACTCCGCAGGCATCGGCTACACCGAGGTCGACATCGAGGACCACCCCGACGCGGCCGGTCTCGTCGAGCAGCTCAACGGCGGCAACCGCACCGTGCCGACCGTCCTGTTCCCGGACGGTTCCGCGCTCACGAACCCGTCGCTCGTGCAGGTCCGCGAGCGCCTGAGCTGACGTTCAGCGCCCGAGCGGGCCGCCGAACCAGTCCTCCACGAGGGCCCGCGCGATCGACGACGGCCCCGGCGGCATCACCTCCGCGCGGTCCACGGCGTCGCGCAGCTCGTCGCGCGTGAACCACCGCGCCCGGGCCAGCTCGACGCCGTCGACGTGGACGTCCGTGGTCGTCGCCCGGGCGTGGAACCCGAGCATCAGCGAGGCCGGGAACGGCCACGGCTGGCTCCCCCGGTACTCGACGGCGCCCACCACCACGCCGGTCTCCTCGAGGACCTCGCGCCGCACCGCGTGCTCGAGCGACTCCCCCGGCTCGACGAAGCCCGCGAGCGTGGACCAGCGGTCCTGCGCCCACGCGGTCGACTGACCGAGCAGCAGCCGGTCCGCGTCGTCGACCACGGCCATGATCACCGCGGGGTCCGTGCGCGGGTAGTGCTCCGAGCCGTCGACGGTGCACGTGCGGACCCAGCCCGCCTGCGTCACCCGGGTCGCCGCCCCGCAGCGTGGGCACCGCGGGTGGCGGGCGTGCCAGGCGTCGAGCGCCACCGCGGTCGTCGCGAGCCCCGCCTCCAGGGCGGACAGGTCGGCACCGACCGTCCGCAGCGCCGTCCAGGCCAGGCCCGGCGGGAGCTCCGGGTGGGCCGACGTCGAGGTGCGACGGTGCACGAGGACGTCCGCGGCCGCCCCCGCGCGCGGCGCCGGGTGCGGGCCGCCGACCCGCAGGCCGAGGTACGTGACGCCGTCCTCGTCGCGGCCGAGCAGGAGCAGGCGCTCGTCGACCTCGTCGTCCGGCATGGCCTCGGCCCGCAGGTCGCCCGGCAGGTCTCGCGGCAGGTCGCCTGACAGGTCGTGCGGCAGGTCGCCCGGTGCGAGCAGGGCCACCGCCCCGTCGCCGTCGGTCGCCACGGCCCCGTCGTCCACCAGCAGCACCCGCGTGCGCGCGTCGCCGAGCGCGGCTCCCACGACGCGCTCGTCGGCCCGGAGGGCCGCCGCCCGGTCCACCAGCGCACGGGACAGGGGCAGGGCGTCGACGATCACCGCGCCACCGTACGCGGTGCCGGGCGCCCCGACATCACCCCGGACAAGCACCCCGCCTGCGGACGAACCGGACCGACACGCCGCGCGCAGAGCCTGGCCGTCGACGGAGCCCCGCCTACTCTGGGCGCGTGCCTCGCTCACCCCTCGCTCTCGCCGCCCTCGCCACGGTGGCCGTCCCGGGGCTGGACGCGTTCGACGTGCGACGACCCGCGCAGCCCGGGACGGACTTCGACGTCGCCGTGGTCATCGACTCGACCCGGCGCCGCTGGGTCGTCCGCGCCCCGCAGCACGCGACGGCCGGTGCGGCGCTCGAGGCGGAGGTCGCCCTCATCGCCTCGCTCGCCGCCCAGACGGAGGCGGGGAGCCTGCCCTTCGCCGTGCCGCAGCCCGTCGGCTTCGCGCACCTGCCCGAGGGAGGCAGGGCCGCGGTGCACGCGGAGATCCCCGGCGAGCCGCTGCGGATCGAGACGCTCCTGCCCGGCCCGGGGCTCGCCGCGTCCGTCGGCCGGGCGATCGCCGCGCTGCACGAGCTGCCCACGTCGCTCGTCGAGGACGCGGGGCTGCCCGTGTACGACGCCGCCGCCTACCGCGAGCGCCGCCAGGCCGAGGTCGACGAGGCCGCCCGCACGGGCAAGGTGCCGCCCGGCCTGCTGCGCCGCTGGGAGGCCCAGCTCGAGGACGTCGCCCTGTGGCGGTTCACACCGACCGTCGTGCACGGCGACCTGTCCGGCGACCGGGTCCTCGTCCGCGACGGAGCGGTGTCGGGGATCCTCGGGTGGGGCGACACGGTCGTGGCGGACCCGGCGGACGACCTGTCGTGGCTGCTCGTCGGTGCCGCGCCCGACGCCGCCGACTCGATCATGGAGGCCTACCAGCTCCGGCGGACCGAGCTCATCGACCCGCACCTCGCGCGGCGGGCGATGCTGGCCGGCGAGCTCGCGCTCGCCCGGTGGCTCATGTACGGCGTGCGCTCCGGCAGCGACGACGTCGTCCAGGACGCGGTCGGGATGCTCGAGGACCTCGACGCCCACACGCGCGAGACGGCCGACGCGGAGAACGTCTCCTACGCCTGACGCGGTCCCTCGACCGGTCGTGGGGCCGCCCGCCCGGCGCGGTCGCGCCCGCCCGTCGCGTCCGGACGCCACACGTTGCCGACCTCGCGACGGACGTTCGGCACCGCCCGACGCACCGGCTGCACCTCGTCGCCCGACGTCGCGGCGTGCAGCAGCGCCGTGATCTGCGCCTCGTCGAGCAGCCGGTCCGGGTGCACCGTCTCGCCCGTGCCCACGTAGCAGAACGCTGCCCGCACGCGGTCGAGCGGGGTGCCCGTCCAGCGGGACCACGCGAGCCGGTACACGGCGAGCTGCAGCTCACGGGACGCCCGGGAGGCGTCGTCGGTCGGGGGCGCGCCGGTCTTCCAGTCCACGACGATCACGGCGTCACCCGCGCCCGCGCTCGCGTCCTGGTCGGGGAACACGGCGTCGATCCGGGACCGCAGCACGTAGCCGTCGACCGACGTCTCGACGTCGACCTCGACGGCGAGCGGGCTCCGGTGCGCCCACGGTGTCGCCAGGAACGAGTCGCGCAGCGCCCGCTCGTCGAGGTCCACCGTGAGCGAGTCGTCGTCGGCGCCGGGCAGGGCGTCGACGTCGACGAGCGACGCCGCGCCGAACCAGCCCTCGACCCAGGCGTGGAACCGGGTGCCGCGGCGGGCCTGCGCCGACGGCTCGGCAGGCACCGGGCGGCGCAGGTGCCGGGCGAACTCGCCGGGGTCGGCGTCGAGGCGGACGACGGCGGACGCCGACAGGTGCGCGGGCAGCTCGACCTCCCGGTCGGGCGTGCGGGCGCGCTCGTGCTCGGCGAGCAGCCGGTCCGCGAGCTCGTCCCAGCGTGACCGGGACGTGCGCGGTTCGTCGGACGGCTCCGTCCTGTGGCCGCCGTCGGCGGTCGACGAGGGCGGGGCCACGGACGGCACCGCCGCCATCGCGGCACGGACGCGGGCCGCGGCAGCCTCGACCGCCGGCCGCCGGCCGGCCGCCCCCTCGACCGCGAACGGGTCGGCCGGCCAGGTCGCCGACACCGTGAGGGACGCCCGCGGGTTCGTCTCGCCGTCGGGCGGCACCACGGACCAGTCGTCCGTCTCGACGAGCCCCGCCTCGGCGAGCTCCTCGAGGAACGTCGACAGCGCACGGACGCGCGAGCCGTCGCCCCACCAGGCCGCCGTGAGCAGCAGGTCGCTCCGCGCGCGGGTGACCGCCACGTACGCGAGCCGCCGCTCCTCGGCCACCTCGTGGTGGCCCGCCTCCAGCACGAACCGCTTGCGGCGCTCCTCGAGGTCCTTCGGGTCGGCGGCGCCCGCGTACGCGAGCTCCGGCAGGTCGTGCCGGTCGCCCCGCAGCGGGTACGGCAGCGTGCCGAGACCCGTCAGCCACGCCGAGTCCTTCGGGCCGTCCTTGCCGTGCGTCGGGGTCGCGGGCAGACCGCCGTCCACGAGGCCCGCCACGGCGACGACGTCCCACTCGAGGCCCTTCGCGGCGTGGATGGTGATGATCTGGACGGCGTCCGGGTCCGGCTCCGAGACCGGCATGTCGAGGCCGCTCTCACGGACGTCCGCCGCGTCGAGCCAGGCCAGGAAGCCGCCGAGCGTCGGGTGGTCGGCCGACCGGGCGAACTCGACCGCGACGTCCCGGAACGCGTCGAGGTGCGCGCGGGCGCGTCCCGGTGAGACACCCGCCCGGGCGGCGACCTCGATGTCGAGACCGAGCAGCCGCTCGGCCTCGGCCACGAGCTCCGGGACGGCGAGGTAGGTGTGGGCGCGCAACGCGCTCAGCAGGCCGGCGAGCTCGACGAGCCGGCGCCGCCCGGCGTCCGTCAGCGAGCGCCCGGACGCGCTGCGCCAACCGGGTCGCGGCAGCTCGTCGAGCGCGTCCACGATGCTGCGCTGGTCCACGACGTCCGCCTCGACGCCGTCGACGGCACGCCCGCCACCGGGGTGCCGGGCCGCGAGCTCGCCCGCCCAGGCCCCGAGCGCGTGCAGGTCGGCGGCCCCGAGGCGGGTCCGCGCACCCGTGAGCAGCCGCATGAGGGCGTCGCCCCGCGACGGGTCGTGCGCGGCCTGGAGCGCGGCGACGAGGTCCACCACCTCCGGCGTCGACAGCAGCCCGCCGAGCCCGACGACCTCGACCGGCAGACCGGCCGCGCGCAGCGCGGTGCGCAGCGGGCCGAACTGGGACCGCTTGCGGCACAGGACGGCCGCGGTGACCCGCCCGGCGCCCCCGGCGTCCCCGGCCCGCCACCGCGCGGCGACGAACTGCGCGACGGCGTCCGCCTCCGACTCCAGCGTCTCCGCGACGTGCGCGTGCACGTGCCCCGCGCCCGCGCCCGGGCGGGCGGCGAGCACCGGGACCGGGACTCGTGCCGCCGCGACCCGCAGCGGCGCCGCGACCCGGTTCGCCGCGTCGAGGATGCGCTGGTCGTTGCGCCACGACGTCGACAGGGCGTGCACGTCCGCGGGCCGTCGGGTGCCGTCGGCGTCGACCGCCGGGAACGACGTCGGGAAGCCCTCGAGCCCGCCCGCGCTCGCGCCCCGCCAGCCGTAGATCGACTGGTGCGTGTCCCCGACCGCCGTCACGGGGTGCCCGTCGCCGAACAGGGCACCGAGGAGCGTGAGCTGCGCGTAGGACGTGTCCTGGTACTCGTCGAGCAGCACCACCCGGTACCGGTTCCGCTCCCCCGCACCGACCTCCGGCACGTCGCGGGCGAGCCGGGCGGCGAGCGCCACCTGGTCGCCGAAGTCGATCGCGTCCGCCGCTCGCTTGCGGTCGCGGTACTCCGCGACGAGGTCGAGCACACGGGCACGCTCGCCGAGGGACCTCACCAGCTTCTTGACCTCGGCGTACGGCTCGCGCGGCGGGTCCCCGGCGGGCGTCGCGACGATCGCCTCGACGATCCCCTCCACCTGCCGGCGTGCCACGTCGGCGGTGAGCAGGTGCTCGTCGAGGGCGCCGGACAGCGCGAGCACGGCCTCGACCACGGTCGACGTCGCGGCGTCCGTGTCGAGGTCGCCCCGCCAGGCCTCGACGACGTCGCTCGCGAGCTGCCACTGAGCCGCCTCGCCGAGCAGCCGCGCCGACGGGTCGAGACCGAGGCGCAGGGCGTGGTCCGAGACGAGCGACGCCGCGTAGGAGTTGTAGGTCGCGATCGTCGGCCGGGCCAGACCGCCCAGGACGTCGTCGGGCGCGACGCCCGCGCGCATGTCCGCGGGCGCTCCGGGCAGCACGACCCCCGCCTCCGCGGCGGCCCGCCACAGGCGGCGCAGCCGCCGCCGCACGCGGTCCGAGAGCTCGGCGGCGGCCTTGCGGGTGAACGTGAGACCGAGCACCTGCTCGGGGGTGACCAGCCCGTTGGCGAGCAGCCACACCACCCGCGCGGCCATCGTCTCCGTCTTGCCGGACCCCGCGCCCGCGACGACGAGCGACGGCGCGAGCGGCGCCTCGATGATCCGCCGCTGCTCGGGCGTGGGCGGGTGCTGGCCGACGAGCAGGGCGATCTGCTCGGCACCGAGAGCCGTCATGCGACCACCTGCCCGCCCTCGGCCCGCACCGGGCACGCCCGCCGGACGGGGCAGCGGTCGCACAGGTCGTTCGCGGTGGCCTCGAACGTGGACGCCGCCATCCGGTCCGCGACCTCGTCGACGAGCACGCGGGCCCAGCTCGGGCCGTCGGCCTCGGGGCCGAGGGCGTCCTGCCGGCGCACGGCGGCGCTCGCGCCGGTGCCGAGGTACACGAGCTGCGCCCCGGTGCTCGTCACCCCCTCCGGGAGCCCGTCGAACGCCCCCGCGTCCACGGCGAGCTGGTACGCGCCGAGCTGCGGGTTCTCGGCCGCCTTCGCGGCGGTCGGCGGCGAGGCACCCGTCTTGAGGTCCACGACGCGCACCGCAGGCGTCCCGTCGACGTCGCCGTCCAGCTCGACCCGGTCCACGCTGCCCCGCAGCGTCGCGCGCTGCGTCGTCGTCGCGAAGGCGCCCTCGACGAGCACGGGCTCCCCGGCCGTCCGCAGGTACGCGGCGAGCCGGTCGACCATCGCGTCGGCCTTGCGCCGCGTCGCCCGCGCGGGCCAGCCGTCGCCGAGACCGAGCTCGCCCCACCGCCTGTCGAGCTCGGCGACGAGCTCGTCGCGGGTGCCGCGCGGGTGCGCCTGCGCGATGGCGTGGACGAGCGTGCCGAGCGTCTGCCCGCCGCTGTCGGCCGCGGTCCCGCCGGCCGACTCGAGAGCCCACCGCAGGGCGCAACGCTGCGCGGTCTCGACCTTCGACGGCGACACGGGGACGAGCTCCTCGGGTCCCCACAACGGGTCGTCGCTGGAGGGGTCGGCGAGCCCGTGCCAGC
Source organism: Cellulomonas chitinilytica (assembly GCF_016862675.1). Taxonomy (GTDB): domain Bacteria; phylum Actinomycetota; class Actinomycetes; order Actinomycetales; family Cellulomonadaceae; genus Cellulomonas; species Cellulomonas chitinilytica. The sequence goes on from NZ_BONK01000001.1 coordinate 45,065, forward strand.
CGTCGGGGTCGGCGCCCGGGACGTGCGCGGCCGCGAGCCGGGCCAGCGTGCGCGCCCAGGCGGGGTCCGGCTCCGTGCTGTCCCGGGCCGCCTGCTCCAGGCGTCCCCGCAGCTCGGCGACCATGCCCCGCAGGTCGAGCGGGGCCGCGACCGACGTGCGCCGCGTGTCCACGTCCCCGTCGGACGGCTCCACGAGGTCGAGGAACGGGGACGGCTGCTGGTCCGCGTCGGCGACGGCGGTCACGACGAGCGTGCCGCGTGCCCGCGAGCAGGCCACCGCGAACGAGCGCAGCTCGTCGGCGAGCACCGCCGCGCGCGCGGAGGCCGCCTGCGCCGCGGCGTCGGCGCCGTGCACGGCACGTCCCTCGACGACGTCGACGAGCGCCTGCGCCCCCAGCAGCGAGTCGCGCAGCCGCAGGTCGGGCCACACCCCCTCCTGCACCCCCGCGACCACCACGAGCTGCCACTCCTGGCCCGCCGCACCCGCCGGCGTCAGCACGGGCACGGCCTGGCGGCGGGCGCGGGCGGCGAGCGAGTCCGACGGGAGGTCCTGGGCCTGCAGCCACTCGACGAACGCTCCGGGCGCGGCCTGCGGCATCCGGTCGACGAACGTCTCCGCGGCGCGGAACAGCGCGAGCACGGCGTCGAGGTCACGGTCGGCCCGCTCGCCCGCGGCACCGCCCGCGAGCGCCGAGCGTCGCCACGCCTCGGCCGTCCCGGCGGCGTGCCACAGCGCCCACAGGACCGTCTGCGCGTCCGCACCGGGCAGCGCGGCGGCGTCCCGGCCGCGCGCGAGCACCTCGGCGAGGTGCGCGACCGGCCGGGCGACGGACGGCGGGAGGGTCGACGCGCGCCCGCGGTCGCCGAGGACCTCGACGAGCAGCGCGTCGCTCGTCCGCCCCCCACCGCCCGCGAGCTCCTCGGCGCGCAGCGCGCGACGGACCCGGCGCAGCGCCACCGCGTCGAGACCGCCGAGCGGCGAGCACGCGAGCCGGGCCGCGGTCGGGGCGTCCAGCTCGACCGCGCCGACGGCCACGCGCATCGCGTCGAGGAGCGGCCGGACCGCCGGCTCCTCGCGCAGCGGGACGTCGCTGTTGAGCACGCTCACCGGCACCGACGCACCGGCGAGCGCCCGGCGCAGGGCGGTGACCTGCGCTCCGGACCGGGCGACGACGGCCATGTCCGACCACGGCACACCGTCCTCGACGTGCGCGGTGCGCAGGGCGCGGGCGACGTACGCCGCCTCCTGCGCGCCGCTCGGCAGCACCGCGGCACGCACCTCGCCGGGTCCGGGCGTCGGCCCGTCCGTCCCACCGGAGGCCGTCGGCCGACCGGGCGGGACCGCGCGTCGGTGCTGCACGGCCCCGACGGACCCGACGCGCGTCGTCACGCGCCCGACGACGTCGCGCACGGCCGGCCCGTGCCTCCACACGGTGCCCAGCACGAGCGTCGCGGCGCCGAGCTCTCCCGGGCCGTCGCCGCGGACCGACGCCCGCCCCACCAGCGTCGGGGCGGCGCCACGGAACGTCTGCACCGCGGTGTCGGGGTCGGCCAGCATCACGACCCGGGCACCGTCCTGAGCGAGGACCCGCAGGAGCCGGGCCGTGGCCGACGTGCTCTCCTGGTGGTCGTCGACGACCACCAGCCGCCAGCGCGGCCGCGGCGCGCGCGGGACCTCGTCGTCCCAGGCCAGCAGCGCCTGCGCGGCCTCCTCGACGACGACCGCAGGGTCGAGGCGCTGCCCGAGGTCGGGCGTGCCGGACCGGAGCTGGAGCACGTCGAGGTACTCCTCGTAGACGGTCGCGGCGGCGACCCACTCGGGCCGTCCGTGCGCGTGCCCGAGGTCGGCGAGGTCGACCGGCCCGAGCCCGCGCTCCGACGCGCGCATGAGGAGGTCGCGCAGCTCGTCACGGAACGCCCGCAGCGCGAGCACGTCGTCCCGCACGTGCGGCGGCCACGCGAGCGGCACGCCCTCGCCGGCGACGTGCCCGGCGAGCAGCTCGCCCAGCAGCAGGTCCTGCTCGGCGCCGGACACGAGCGTGGGCGACGGCTCACCGAGCAGCGACGCCCGGGCCCGCAGCACGGCGAACGCCGCCGCCGCAGGCGTCTGGACCAGCGCGCGCCCGGACGTGGTCCGCAGGCGCGCCCCGAGGCGGTCGCGCAGGTCCGCGGCGGACCGCCGTCCCGGGGCGAGCAGGAGCACGTCCTCCGGGCGGAGCCCGGCGGCCACCGCGGCGACCACCGACTCGAGCGCGACCGTGGTCTTGCCCGTGCCGGGCGCGCCGAGCACGAGCAGCGGCCCACCCCCACCGCCGACGACGCGCGAGACGGCCTCCCGCTGGGCCTCGTCCAGCTCGACCGACGACCCCGGCCCGGTGAGAGGGCTGTCCGCGAGCGGTGGGCGCACGAGGCGCAGCGCGGGCGAGGACGTCACGAGGTCGATCCCATCACGGACCACCGACAGGTCCGGGGACGTTCGACCCGGGGCAGGTCAGGCGCGGGTCACGGGAACGGCCACGGGTTCGGCAGGCACGGCGCCGCCTTGTACGACTGCTGCTGCATGACGGACGCGACGACCCCCGCGCCCGGGCACTGCTCGTGCCCGTGCCCGAGCAGGTGGCCGACCTCGTGGTTCACCAGGTACTGCCGGTACGCGGCCTTGTCCTGCGCGTACTCGCCGGTCGCCAGCACCCACCGCTTCAGGTTCAGCACCGCGTGCCCCGCGCGACCGCAGGACACCTCGCCCTCGGTCTCGAGAGGAGCGCACAGCACGTCGACGCTGGTCGGGGACGCGAGCATGACGCGGAGCTCGGCCTCCCCGTCCGTGCGGGCGAAGGAGAGGGACCCGTCGTGGCCCCACCCGCGCGGGTCGTTGAGCGTGGCCATGACCGTCGCCGCGAACGCCTGGCCGTCGACCGCGAGCCCGTCCTCGACCTCCACCCGGATGGTGCGCACCTGGCCGGTGCCGGGGCCGGGGTCCGAGCCGGGCACGACCGAGAACGTCCCCGCCCCCGACGCGGGCACGTCCGCCGCGAGGAGGCCCGCGGCGACGTCGGCCACCGTCAGGCCCGGGGGCAGCGCGAGGACCGCCGCTGCGTCGTCGACGAGCCCCTGCGGGGCGGGCGCCGTCGGCACGGCGAGGAGGGCGTCGTCCGCGAACGGCGACCGCTGCGCGTCCGAGCGGCTCACCGCGTCGGGACGTTCCAGCAGCCCGGACGGTGCGGGGAGGTCCGCCGTCGGCAGCGACCGCAGCGCCGAGACCCGCCCGACGACCGCGTCGAGGGCCGCCGCCGGGGAGCCGGTCGACGCCGTGAGCGCGGTGCCCGAGCCCGCGACGAGCCCGAGCCCGCCGACGCCGAGCGCGACGACGAACCGCCGTGCGCTGCCCGCACGGTGCCGCCCGCCGCCGCTCCGCACGGACCGGCCCGGTCGCGGCGCACGCCGACGTCCGTGGGCCGGTGCCGCGGCGTGCATCCGGGGGACGTCGGGGGCTGTCACCCGGACATGGTGCCATCGATGACACATCGCGTGGCTACCATGCCGGGATGACCGGGACGGACGACTCACCTCCACGGGCTCGCAACCCGCGCATGGGCCGGGACGAGCGCCGCGCCCAGGTGCTGCGGATCGCCCAGGACCTGTTCGCCACCGAGGGCTTCCACCACGTCTCGATGGACGACATCGCGGACCGCGCCCAGGTCAGCAAGCCGGTGCTGTACCGGCACTTCCCGTCCAAGCTCGACCTGTACCTCGCCGTCGTCGACCAGTGCGGCGCCGACCTGCTTGCGGCCGTCGAGAGCGCGGTCGAGCCCATCGAGCAGGGACCGGTCCGGCGGGGCGACGGGCGCGCGGTGGTGTCGGCCGTCGTCCACGCGTACATCATGTTCGTCGAGGTGGCCGGGGAGTCGTCGGCGCTGCTGTTCGAGTCGGACGTGACGCACGACGCGGACGTGCGCGCACGCGTCGAGCACGCGTCGTTCGAGGCGTCCCGGCGGATCGCGACCGTGCTCGGCCAGGTCACCGGGCTCGGTCCCGACCAGTCCGCGACCCTCGCCGTGTCCCTCATCGCGATGGCGCAGAGCGCGGCGACCCACCGGTTCCGCGCCGCCGCGGGCGGCGACGCCGAGAGCACCGCCGACCTGGTGGCCGAGCTGGCGTGGGGCGGCGTGGCAGGCCTGATCCGGACCGACTTCGTCTACGAGGACGCCTAGGATCACCTGGAGGCGTCCCAGGTCGGTGGACCGGCGCCAGACGACTGCGAAGGGGACGTGAAGGAGATGACGGTGGAGATCACGATCGGCGTGCAGAACCTTGCGCGGGAGATCGTCCTGGAGTCCGAGCAGACGGGTGACGAGGTCGCTGCCGCCGTCGCCGCCGCGCTCGACGGCCGGACGGCGCTCGAGCTCACGGACTCGCGCGGCCGGCGGATCATCGTGCCGACCGCGACGATCGGCTACGTCGAGATCGGCTCGGAGGCCAAGGCCCGCGTCGGCTTCGGGACCATCTGAGGGTCCTCGACGACGAACGAAGGAGCCCGCGTCCACCGTCCGGTGGGCGCGGGCTCCTTCGTCGTTCGGGGACCGTCAGGCGGTCAGGCCCAGCCGGGACATCCGCCGGGTGTGCTGCGCGGTGAGCTCGCCGAACAGCTTGGTGGGCGCGTTCGCCGGGGCCGCCACGACGTCGGTCCCGGCGTTCTGCTCCGGCCCGGCCGCGGGTTCGGCCGCGGCACCCTCGTTGACGAGGCGCACGAGCCCGGGCCGCTGCACGAGCAGCCGCTGCACGACCCCGAGGGCCTCCCCGACGAGCCGGCGGCCCCACAGGGCGAGCCGGGCGGACAGGACGCCGTCGTCGGCGCCGGCGGCGTCGAGCTCGGCGACGGCGAGCTCGGCGTGCGAGGCGTCGTCGAGCACCTCGAGCACCACGCGGCGCGACTCCGGGTCGAGACCCTCGGCCGCGAGGCGGCAGAAGTCGTCGGCCACGCCGTAGCCGACGTAGGCCTTGAGCAGCCGCTCCCACCAGGTGCTCGGCTGGGTGCGGGCGTCGAAGTCGTCGAGCACGTGGTCGAACTGCCGCAGGGCGGCGACGGGGTCGGCGCCGAGCTCGGCGATCCGTGCGAGCACCCGTTCGCGCCGCTCCACGGCGGCGGCCGCGAACCGGCTCAGCTCGAGGCGCTGCTCCGTGCTGGGTGCCTCGGCGGCGTCGGCGGCCAGCCGCGCGAACGCCACGTCCTCGAGCTGGGCGACGAGGCCGAGCAGCTCGATCGCGTCGGGCTGCGCGTCGGGCCCGGCGGCGTGCTCGGCGGAGGTGGCGACGGGGGACGGGGTGGCGCCGGTGGCACCCGGACGTGCGTGCGTCGTCATCCCGAGATCGTAGACCGCCGCGGTCGCGCAGGCGTCCGGCGGGTGAACCCACGGGGTGAGGTGTGTGACGCGCGCGACCGTCTGCCTGGCTCCGGGGGCCCGTCGGATACCCTGTACGGGTACATCGGTTGCCCGGTCGTCACGGTGGGGGCGTCGTCCCCGGTTCAACGACCATCCCGCGCAGCCCCGGACACACGGTCCGGAGTCGCTCGCGGGAGGACTTTCACGATCGGCTGCCGGCCACTCGCGTGGTGACGACCGCTGTCGCCCGGGACGCCCCCGACGCCCGTCGGCCCCGGACAGCGCGCGGCACACCACCCTTCGCAGTGAAGAGTCGACAGTGTCCACAGAGACCACACGTTCTGCCGTGTCCGAGGAGACGGCAGCCTCCGCCCTCGCGGCGCCGATGACCCGCCCGCTCAAGAACACGTACTCGTCGGTCCAGGCCGTCGACGCGTCGTTCGCCGACTTCGACGTCCGCCCGGAGATCGTGCAGGCGCTCGCCGACGCCGGCATCACGCACCCGTTCCCCATCCAGGCGATGACGCTCCCCGTGGCCCTGTCGCGGCACGACATCATCGGCCAGGCCAAGACGGGGACCGGCAAGACCCTCGGCTTCGGCGTCCCGCTGCTCGACGCGGTCGTGGCCCCGGGCGAGCCCGGGTACGACGAGCTCCCCGCCGCCGGCAAGCCGCAGGCGCTCGTCGTCGTCCCCACCCGTGAGCTCGCCGTGCAGGTCGCGGGCGACCTCGCGACGGCGTCGGCCCGCCGGACGGTCCGCGTCGTGCAGGTGTACGGCGGCCGGGCGTACGAGCCGCAGATCGACGCGCTGAACAAGGGTGTCGAGGTCGTCGTCGGCACCCCCGGGCGCATGATCGACCTGCTCAAGCAGCGTCACCTCGACCTGTCGCGCGTGCGCACCGTCGTGCTCGACGAGGCCGACGAGATGCTGGACCTCGGCTTCCTGCCGGACGTCGAGACGCTCCTCGCCGCGACCCCCGCGTCACGGCACACGATGCTGTTCTCGGCGACCATGCCGGGCGCGGTCGTCGCGATGGCCCGCCGGTACATGACGCAGCCGACGCACATCCGCGCGGCCGATCCGGACGACGACGGCCAGACCGTCAAGAACATCAAGCAGGTCGTCTACCGCGCGCACGCGCTCGACAAGGTCGAGCTGCTCGCCCGCATCCTGCAGGCGAACGGCCGCGGCCTGACGATCGTGTTCGCGCGCACCAAGCGGACCGCCGCGAAGGTCGCCGACGACCTCGTCGAGCGCGGCTTCGCCGCCGGGGCGCTGCACGGCGACCTCGGCCAGGGCGCCCGTGAGCAGGCGCTGCGCGCGTTCCGCCACGGCAAGGTCGACGTGCTCGTCGCCACCGACGTCGCGGCCCGCGGCATCGACGTCGAGGACGTCACGCACGTCGTGAACTACCAGTGCCCCGAGGACGAGAAGACGTACCTGCACCGCACCGGCCGCACGGGCCGCGCGGGCAACAAGGGCACGGCCGTCACGTTCGTCGACTGGGACGACATGCCGCGCTGGGGGCTCATCGACAAGGCCCTCGGCCTGGGCATCCCGGAGCCGGTCGAGTCGTACTCCAGCTCCGCGCACGTGTACGCGGACCTCGACATCCCCCAGGGCGTCAAGGGCCGCCTGCCCAAGGCGCAGCAGACGCGTGCCGGTCTGGCGGCCGAGGCCCTCGAGGACCTCGGCGAGACCGGCAAGCGCGGCGGCGGCGCGGGTGGCCGGGGTACGGGCGACCGCGGGCACGCCGGCGGCTCGCCGCGTGGCGGCGCGCCGCGCAGCGGTCCGCGCGACGCCGAGGCCGGTGCCGGCGAGGCGCCCCGCGAGGGTGGCCGTCGCCGCCGTGGCGGCCGCGGCGGTGGGCGCGGTGAGGACGGCACGAGCACGACGAGCGCACCGGCGACCGAGGGCACCTCGGCCGGTCCGGCCGCGACCGGTGGCGACGAGGGCGCGACGACCGGCACCGCGCGCCGCAGCAGGAGCCGTCGGCGCACCCGCGGTGGCCGTCCGGCCGGTGGCGAGTCCGCTGCTCCCGCGGCCAGCGAGGGCTGACGGCAGCAGCCGATGTCGTGAAGGGTGGGTCCGCCAGGCGGGCCCACCCTTCGTCGTCCGCGCGGACGCGGCTGCCGGACGCGCTCGCCGGACCGCTGCCTGCCGCCTCGGCCTCAGCCGGGGGCGCGCTCCCCTGACGGCCGCATCGGCGGCGTGCCGTGGAGGCCACCCTCGCCGCCCGGTGGCGCGTACCGCAGCGGTGACGCGACGACCGCAGCGCTCGCGAGCAGGGCGAGCACCGTGCCGACCGCGCAGACCCGCGCCATGACCACGCCGGTCCGCTCCCCGTGCCGGCGCCGGGCCGCGTCGACGAGCACGAGGCCGGCGAGCCCACCGGCGGTGTTGACGACGAGGTCGGTGACGTCGGAGCTCCCCACCGCCAGCACGTACTGGGCGACCTCCAGGACGACGCTCGCCCCGGCGACCACCGCCGTGGCCCTCCACCGCGACCAGGTCGGTGCGAGGAGCCCCAGGTAGAGGCCGAACGGCACGAAGAGCAGCAGGTTCGCGACGACCTCGGCGGGCGGGCTCGCACCGGCGCGCGCGGTGGCGACGAACGGGACGAGCTTGATCGTCCGTCGCCAGCCCTCGCCGACCCACGGGACCTCGAGCTTCCACAGCACGACCCAGGCGAGGAGCGCGAGGTAGACCGCGAACAGCACGACCAGGGTGGTGGACCGGGCGTGCGCGGGGATCCGGGCGCCGGCCGGGGCCGGGCGGGTGGTGGTCGTCATGTCGTCCGTCGCTGGTCGGGGGTGGGCGTGGTCGGTCGTGCGGGTCACTGTGACATCCGCGGGTCGTGCGTGGGGTCGGCGTACGTCGGGGGGCAGCCGTGGTCGACGGCATCGGGGCGCAGCTCGTAGTGCCAGGCCTCGTTGGCGTAGATCTGGCACAGCCCGTACCGGGAGCCGTGCGTGGACAGCCAGGTCGTCGCCCGCCAGGGCCCGAGGTCGACCGCGTCTCCGTGCACGTGCGGGGACGTCTCGGCCGTGGCCACCCATCGGGCGGCGGCCGCCGCCGAGCCGTACTGCGCGACGGCCTCGCGGAGCAGCTGGTCCTGGTAGGCGGCCGAGCGCCAGCCGCTGTTGACGACGAACGTGACCCCGTCGTCGGCGGCGTCGTGCGCGGCGGCGCGCAGCGCGTCGCGCAGGTGGGCGTCGAGCTTCGCGACGGCAGGGACGTCGTCGTCGAAGACGGTCACACCATCGGCGACGCCGCCGTCGGACTCGAGCGCGGAGGCCTCGCCGCCGGTGCCCTCGAGCGGCGGGGCCTGCGCCGGCGCCGGGTCACCGGCGTCCGGCACGCCGGCTGCGAGCCGGACGGGTGCGTCCGGCACCGTCGCCCGAGGCGACGCCGCCGACGGCCGGTCGCCGAGGAGCGCGACGGTCGCGGCGAGGGCCACCGCGATGGCCAGGACGAGGAGGACGGTCGGTCGAGCGCGGCGCGTGGTGGGCGCCGTTCCACTGGAGAACATGTCCCCATCCCACGCGCACGCATGTTGCCGCCGCGTCTGCAGTTCCTGATATCCCGACGATAGGTGGCCGCTCGTAGCATCGAGGACGTGCGTGTGCTGATCGTCGAGGACGAGCCCTACCTGGCGGAGGCCGTCCGCGACGGCCTGCGTCTGGAGGCGATCGCGGCGGACGTCGCCGGGGACGGCGACACGGCGCTGGAGCTGCTCGGCGTCAACGCGTACGACATCGCCGTCCTCGACCGCGACATCCCCGGACCGTCGGGCGACGAGATCGCGGCACGGATCGTCGCGTCGGGCAGCGGCATGCCGATCCTCATGCTCACGGCCGCCGACCGGCTCGACGACAAGGCGTCGGGTTTCGAGCTCGGCGCCGACGACTACCTCACCAAGCCCTTCGAGCTGCGCGAGCTCGTCCTGCGGCTCCGGGCCCTCGACCGCAGGCGTGCCCACCACCGGCCGCCCGTGCGCGAGCTCGCCGGCCTGCGCGTCGACCCGTTCCGCCGTGAGGTCTACCGCGACGGCCGGTACGTCGCCCTCACCCGCAAGCAGTTCGCCGTGCTCGACGTCCTCGTCGCCGCGGACGGCGGTGTCGTGAGCGCCGAGGAGCTCCTCGAACGGGCGTGGGACGAGAACGCCGACCCGTTCACCAACGCCGTGCGGATCACCGTCTCGGCGCTGCGCAAGCGGCTCGGCGAGCCGTGGCTCATCGCGACGGTGCCGGGCGTCGGCTACCGGATCGACGCGGGGGCGGACGACGAGCGTGGATAGGCCGCCCGGGGTGAGCGTCCGGCTCAAGCTCACCGCCAGCTACGCCGGGTTCCTCGTGGTCGCGGGCGTCCTCCTGATCGCCGTCGTGTGGGTGTTCCTGCTGCGGTACGTGCCCGACCGCGCGGGCACGGTCGTCGAGCTGGGGCCACCGGCCGACGGCAACCGGCCCGGCCTGTTCGTCCCCGGCCGGTCCGACCTCTGGCGGGCGTTCGCCCCGAAGGCGGCCCTCGCGCTGGGCTTCCTCCTGGTGTTCGGGCTCGTCGGCGGGTGGCTCCTGTCCAGCCGGATGCTGGCGCCGCTGGACCGCATCACCCGTGCCACCCGCACGGCGGCGACCGGGTCGCTCACCCACCGCATCCACCTGCCGGGCCGCCGCGACGAGTTCCGTGAGCTCGCCGACGCGTTCGACGCGATGCTCGAGAAGCTCGAGGCGCACGTCGCCGAGGAGCGGCGGTTCGCGGCCAACGCCTCCCACGAGCTGCGCACGCCGCTCGCGATCACCCAGGCGCTGCTCGACGTGGCCCGCGACGACCCGGACCGCGACGTCGGGGTGCTCCTCGACCGTCTGCGCACCGTCAACACCCGGGCGATCGGCCTCACCGAGGCGCTGCTGCTGCTCAGCCGCGCCGGCCAGGGGTCCTTCGCACGGGAACGCGTCGACCTGTCGCTGCTCGCGGAGGACGCCGCCGAGACGCTCCTGCCGCTCGCCGAGAAGCGCGGTACCACGCTCGAGACGTCGGGCGACGTCACCTGGGCGGTCGGCTCTCAGGCCCTCCTGCTGCAGCTGACGACGAACCTCGTGCACAACGCGGTCGTCCACAACCTGCCCGAGGGCGGCAGCGTCCACGTCACCACCACCGCCGACCACGGGTCGGCCGTGCTCGTCGTCGAGAACACCGGCGAGCGGCTCGCGCCCGGGCTCGTCGCGACGCTCGCCGAGCCGTTCCAGCGCGGCACCGAGCGCGTCCACGGCGACCAGGCGGGTGTCGGGCTCGGGCTCGCGATCGTCCAGAGCATCGCCCGGGCGCACGGCGGCACCCTCACGCTGAGCCCGCGGGTCGACGGCGGCCTGCGGGTCGTGGTGCGCCTGCCCGGTGCACCGGCGGCCGAGGACCGCTAGGCGCTCTCGATGAACGCCTGCACGGCGTCGGCGACGAGCTGCACCGCGATGGCGGCGAGCAGCAGGCCGGCGATCCGGGTGACGAGGATCGTGCCGGAGTCCTTGAGCACGCGGTGCACGACGTTCGCGAACCGCATCGCCAGGTAGAGGCACACGTGCACGGCGACGACGCCGAGCGCGATCGCGACCCAGTCGTCGACCGTCGTCCGGTCGGCCTGCTTGACGAACACCATGGTCGCGACGATCGCGCCAGGCCCGGCGAGCAGCGGCGTGCCGAGCGGCACGAGAGCCACGTTGACCTTGGCGTTGCCCGACGGCTGCGGCTCCTCCATCTTCCCGGTGAGCAGCTCCATCGCGACGACGAGCAGCAGCAGCCCGCCCGACGCCTGCAGCGCGGCGAGCGAGATGTGCATGTAGCTGAGCAGCTGCTGCCCGAACACCGCGAACGACACGATGACGCCGAACGCGACGAGGATCGCCTGCCGGGCGGCACGGTTGCGCTGCGCGCGCGTCATCGCACCGGTCAGCCCGAGGAAGATCGGCACCGTGCCGGGCGGGTCCATGATGACGAACAGCGTGATGAAGACGGAGATGAACAGCTGCAGGTCGAAGACGTCACTCATGTGAGCGTCACGGTCGGATCACCTCGGTCACTCCCTGCTCCTCGATCGCCGCCAGGACCGCCGGCTCGGTGAGATTCTCCCCCAGCCGGTTCGCCTTGCCGTCTCCGTGGTAGTCGCTCGACCCCGTCACCAGCAACCCGAGCCGGTCCGCGATCGCGGTGAGCCGGGCCCGCTGCTCCGGCGAGTGGTCGCGGTGGTGGACCTCGATCCCGCCGAGACCGGCCGCGGCGAGCTCGTCGAACACCGCGTCGGGGACGATCCGGCCGCGGGCGTCGGCGCCCGGGTGCGCGAACACGGGCACTCCCCCGGCCGCCCGGATCGCCCTGACCGCGTCGGGTGCCGCCGGTGCGTAGTGCGGCACGTGGTACGGGCCGTCGGCGCGCAGGAGCCGGGCGAACGCGGCGTCACGGTCGGGGACGACGCCGCGGGCGACGAGCGCGTCCGCGATGTGCGGCCGGCCGACGACGACCGCGTCCTTCGCCTGGGCGAGGACGTCGTCCCACGTGATCGGGTGGTCGACCGCGAGCAGGTCGACGATCGCCCGGGCGCGGCCGAGCCGGGCGTCCCGGGTCTTGTCGAGCTCGGTGAGCAGGGCGGGGTGCGTCGGGTCCTGCAGGTAGGACAGCAGGTGCACGCTGATCCCCCGCGAGCGCGCCGACACCTCGGTGCCGCGGACCAGCGCGACGCCCACGAGCTGCGCCGCCTCGGCGGCCTCGGCCCACCCGGCCGTGGTGTCGTGGTCGGTGAGGGCGACGACGTCGAGGCCGGCGCGGCCCGCCGACAGCACGACGTCCGCCGGTGCCTGCGTGCCGTCGGAGGCCGTGGAGTGGGTGTGCAGGTCGATCCGCATCCGGCCAAGGTAGCCGTCCGGCGGGTCGGTCCCGGCTCGGCCCCGCGCGTGCCGCCGGTTCGGGCCTCGCCGCGCCCCGGTGGGACACTGGGCCGATGACCTCGGACACGACGCCTGACACCCCGGAGACCTCGACCACGGAGCAGCCGCTCGCGGACCGCGGGAGCAACCGGTCCCAGCGACCGGGGTCGGCGGAGTTCCTCCGCTTCGTCACCTCCGGCTGGGCCGAGCGGCCCGCGTCGACCGCGACGCGCAGCCCGGCGGCCGACCACACGGCGGCACGCCGCTCGGCGCTGTCGGCGAAGTTCCCGGGCGAGCGGCTCGTGGTGCCGGCGGGCACGTTCAAGGTCCGCTCCAACGACACGGACTACCGGTTCCGCCCGCACTCGGCGTTCGCGCACCTCACGGGCCTGGGCATGGAGCAGGAGCCCGACGCGGTCCTCGTGCTGCACCCCGTGGAGGACGGCAGCGGCGACGACGGCAGCGCCCACCACGCGGTGCTGTACCTGCGGCCGCTGGCCGGCCGGGACACCGAGGAGTTCTTCTCCGACTCCCGGTACGGCGAGTTCTGGGTCGGCGCCCGGCCGACGCTCGAGGACGTCGAGACCACCACCGGCATCACCACGGCGCACCTCGACGACCTGCGGGACGCCCTCGCGAAGGACGTGGGCGTCGACGGCGTGCAGGTGCTCGTGGTGCCGGACGTCGACGAGGCCGTCGAGGCCGTCATCGAGGAAATCCGGGCCGCGGAGGCGTCGGGCGAGCGGGACTCCGCGCTCGCGGAATCGCTCTCGGAGCTGCGGCTCGTCAAGGACGCGTACGAGGTCGAGCAGATGCGGCTCGCCGTCGACACGACGATCGAGGGCTTCGAGAAGATCGTGCGAGCACTGCCCGCCGCGCAGGAGCACGCGCGCGGCGAGCGGGTCATCGAGGGCACGTTCGTCGGGCACGCCCGCCAGGAGGGCAACGCGGTCGGCTACGAGACGATCGCGGCGGCCGGCGAGCACGCGACGACGCTGCACTGGATCGACAACGACGGGCCGGTCCGGTCCAGGGAGCTCGTGCTCGTCGACGCGGGCGTCGAGGTCGACAGCCTGTACACGGCCGACATCACGCGCACGCTGCCGGTGGACGGCACGTTCACCGAGGTGCAGCGCCGGGTCTACCAGGCGGTCCTCGACGCGGCCGACGCCGCGTTCGCCGTCGCCAGGCCGGGCACGAAGTTCCGCGACGTCCACGCCGCCGCCATGGAGGTCATCGCGGCCCGCCTGGACGAGTGGGGCCTGCTGCCCGTCAGCGCCGAGCAGTCGCTGCTGCCCGAGAACCAGCACCACCGCCGCTGGATGGTGCACGGCACGAGCCACCACCTCGGCCTCGACGTGCACGACTGCGCGCAGGCCCGCGCCGAGCTGTACCTCGACGGGATCCTCGAGCCGGGCATGGTGTTCACCATCGAGCCCGGCCTGTACTTCAAGTCCGACGACCTGCTGGTCCCGGAGGAGTACCGCGGCATCGGCGTCCGGATCGAGGACGACGTGCTCGTGACCGCCGACGGCAACGTGAACCTGTCGGCGGCGCTGCCGCGCGACCCGGACGCCGTCGAGGCGTGGATGGCCCGCCTGCTCGGCTGATCCCCGCCCGCCGCGACCGGCCCGCGACCTCCTGTCGAGGTGGCGGGCCGTCGTGCGTCATCCCCGTGTCGGAGCACCTGGCACCGACCCGGACCGACGGTCCGGGGACCCTCTGGGGGACGCATGATGGACGGATCGCACCTCTTGGCGGTGCTCGCCGGTCAGACGACGGCGGCGCTCGCCGCGAGCGCCCGGCCGGACGCCCCGGTCGTCGAGCCGCGCGAGCCACGGGACCGGCGCGTGCACGGGCACCGGTGGTGGCGCACGGTGTGGCGGGTGCGCCGGGCGCGCGGCGTGGAGCCGTCGCGCTCGTGACGACCTCGGAATTCACCCGGGCATACCGGGACGTACCGGTTGATCTCGGGCGCGACGTGCGAGGACGCTCGTGCGCAGGCCCGCCAACCGTCGTCGGGCACCGCGACCAGGGGGTCCGTGATGCGAGCGCCAGCCGTCCTGTCCTGCCTCGCCCTCGCGTCGGGCGCGACGCTCCTGGCCACCCCGGCTGCGGCCGATCCCCCGCTCACCTGCGGGTCGACGGTGACGGTCAGCAGGTCGCTCGGGTCCGACCTGACCTGCCCCGGACCGGGCCCCGCGCTGATGCTCACGGCGGGCGTGAAGCTCGACCTCGCGGGCCACACGCTGCGCGGGCCAGGGAAGGGCGTCAGCGTCGGCATCGGGGTCCCGGTCCACGGGAACGTCGCGATCGGCCACGGCACGATCACCGGCTGGTCCGCCGGCGTCCAGACGGTGGGGAGCGACGACGCGGGCTCGGCGGGCGTCGTCGTGGTGCACGACGTGACGTTCGACGGCAACACCACCGGGCTCGACGCCTCGGGCGACCTGGGGGCGGGCCGCTTCGGCAAGCTGCACAAGGTCCACGCGTCCACGTTCACGCACAACGCACGCGGCATCCTCGCGGGCTGGTTCACGACAGTCGACGTGACCAGCTCGTCGTTCGCGGACAACGGCACGTCCGTCGCCGTCGACTCGTCGACCGTCACCGTCGCCGACTCGAGGATCGAGCGCAGCACCCGCGGCTTCGAGCTCTGGGAGGCGACGGCGACGATCCGGCGGTCGACGCTCCTGGAGAACGACCAGGCCGTGCTCCTGCACGCGATGAGCGCCGTGACGATGGCGGACAGCACGGTCAAGGGCAGCGACGTCGCCGTCAGCGGCAGCGGGTACACGTCCGTCACGCTCACGGGCAGCACGTTCGCGTCGAACACCACGGCGGTCGCGTTCGACGAGGGAGGCGGCAGCCTCACGGGCAACACGTTCCGCGCGAACGGCACCGGCTTCGTCTCGACGGCTCCGGGCACGGAGGCGACCGTGCTGCGCGACAACGTGTTCCGGCTCAACGGCGACGGGATCCGGATCGAGGCCGGGGACGCCATGACGAGCCTCGGCGGCAACACCTCGAACGACAACACCGGCTGGGGCATCTACGCGCCCGGCGTCGTGGACCTCGGCGGCAACACGGCCCGCCGGAACGGGAGGACGCCCCAGTGCGTCGGCGTGGTCTGCCCGGTCTCGTGACCCTAGGCGGGCGGCGGGCCTGACGGCGGACCGGGCGACGTCGACCCCGGACCGGGCGGCGGCCCCGGCGGTCCGACCGGCGGCACGGAGGGCGAACCCGTCGGATGCGCCGGTGGCGCCGAGGGCCCTGCCGGCGGCGGGTAGGCGACCGTGGCGTCCGACGGCGGCCCGCTCGGCACGACGGGTGCGGGCGGCCGCACGACGCCCGACTGCACGCCGCCGATCTCCCGCAGCAGCTCGCGCGCCTTGTGGGCCTGCTCGGTGCGGCACAGCACGGCGTAGGAGGAGGCGACGATCTGGCTCGACGACGTGAAGTCCCGTCGTCCGCGCGTGAAGGAGTAGGGCACGACGGAGAACAGCAGCCCGAACGCACCACCGATGAGGATCGCCGGGAGGAACGGGCTGCGTGAGCCCGGCGCCGTGAACAGGCTGAGCAGCAGCCCGACGAACAGGCCGAACCACGCCCCGGACACGAACCCGCCCATCGCGACGCGGGGGTACGACAGCCGTCCGGTGACACGCTCGACCATCTTGAGGTCGGTCCCGACGATCGTCACGAGCTGCACGGGGAACGCCGAGTCGGCGAGGTGGTCGACCGCGCGCTGCGCCTCGAGGTACGTGGCGTAGGCCGCGACGGTCTCGCCCTGCGGCGGGGTCGGGGTGCGCGGGGGCCTCGGCTGGCCCGAGAACGACATGCCGCGATCCTCCCCCGAAGCGCCGCACCGCGCCAGAGCAGGACCGTGATCACGCAGGTCAGCGGCGGTGCGTGCGTGGCGCGACGGTCCGCGTGGCGCGGTTGGTTAGGCTGACCGGCGTGAGCAGCGTCGGGACCCGGGTGTTCGTCGCGCGCCTCGCTGGGACCATCGTCTTCGACCCCCTCGGTGACCAGGTCGGGCGGGTGCGCGACGTCGTCGTGCTGGTCCGTCCGAAGGGTCCGCCGCGGGCGGTGGGTCTGGTCGTCGAGGTGGCCGGCCGGCGGCGGGTGTTCCTGCCGCTGACTCGCGTGACCTCGGTCGACGCAGGTCAGGTCATCTCGACAGGTCTGGTGAACATGCGCCGGTTCGAGCAGCGCGCGTTCGAGACCGTCGTGGTCGGCGAGCTGCTGGACCGGACCGTCGACTTCGTGGACGGCTCGGGGCAGGCGTCGATCGAGGACGTCGCGATCGAGCTGCAGCGCAACGGCGACTGGGTCGTCACGAAGCTGTTCGTCCGGCGGCACCGGCCGGGCAAGTCGGGTCTGCTGCGCCGGCGCGGCGAGACGGTGATGGTGACGGTCGACGAGGTGACCGGGCTGGCCCGGCGGTCCGCCGAGCAGGGGGCCGAGCTGCTGCTCGCCCAGTACGAGGACCTCAAGCCCGCCGACCTCGCGGACGTGCTGCACGACCTGGGTCGCGCGCGCCGGCTCCAGGTGGCGACCGCCCTGGACAACGAGCGCCTCGCGGACGTGCTGGAGGAGCTGCCCGAGGACGACCAGGTCGCGATCCTGCAGGGCCTGGAGCTGACCCGCGCGGCCGACGTGCTCGAGGCGATGCAGCCGGACGACGCGGCCGACCTGCTCGGCGAGCTCCCCGACGCGCAGCAGGCGGAGCTGCTCGGCCTGATGGAGCCCGACGAGGCGGACGACGTGCGCCGGCTGCTGGCGTACGAGGACAACACCGCGGGCGGTCTGATGACGACCGAGCCGGTCATCCTCGGCCCGGAGACATCGATCGCGTCCGCGCTCGCGCACGTGCGCCGCCAGGACCTGACGCCTGCGCTCGCGTCGATGGTGTTCGTCGCGCGCCCCCCGCTGGAGACGCCGACGGGCCGGTTCATCGGCGTGGTGCACCTGCAGCGCCTGCTGCGCGAGCCCCCGCACGACGCGATCGGCTCGATCGTCGACACCGACATCGAGGCCGCCCCGGCCGAGGCCCCGCTCCTGACGGTCACCCGGCAGCTCGCGACGTACAACCTGCTGGCGATGCCGGTGGTCGACGCGGAGAAGCGCCTGCTCGGTGCGGTCTCGGTCGACGACGTCCTCGACCACCTGCTGCCGGAGGACTGGCGCGAGACGGACGACGACGAGCACCCCGCCCCCGTGACCCGTCCGACCTCGGGGGGCGGCCGTGGCTGACCGGCTCGACCAGCCGCGCGAGACGCGGCGCTCCCTGCTGCCGCGCGCACAGTTCGACGAGGACACGTCGGGCAAGATCGCGGAGAGCATCGCGCGTTTCCTGGGCACGCCGCTGTTCATCATCTGGCTGACGGTCTTCTGCGTCGTCTGGCTGCTGTGGAACGCGAACTGGGGGCCGGACCGGCCGCGGTTCGACGAGGCGAAGAACGGCTTCACCGTCCTCACGCTGATGCTGTCGCTGCAGGCGTCGTACGCCGCGCCGCTCATCCTGCTCGCGCAGAACCGGCAGACCGACCGGGACCGCGTGCAGGCCGAGCAGGACCGGCAGCGTTCCGAGCGGAACCTCGCGGACACCGAGTTCCTGGCGCGCGAGATGGCGTCGCTGCGCATCGCGCTGTCCGAGGTCGCGACCCGTGACTTCGTGCGGTCCGAGCTGCGGAACCTGCTCGAGGACCTCCTGGAGGAGCGGGAGGCGGGTCCACCCCCGGACCAGGGGTCCGACCGCACCTGACCTCGCAAGGGCCCTTCGGCGTCCGACCGGCGTGACACGCCGACCTACGATGGTCGGCATGTCGTCGCACCCCGTTCCCCCGACCTCCGGCGCCGAGGGGTCCGACGGACTCACGGCGGCGGTCCGCGTCGCGCTCGCGACCGTGCTGGACCCGGAGATCCGCCGCCCGATCACCGAGCTGGGCATGGTCCGCTCGGTCGAGGTCGACGGCACCCGGGTGCGGGTCGGGATCGACCTCACGACGCCGGGCTGCCCCCTCAAGGAGACGCTGACGCGGGACGTCACGGCAGCGGCCGCCGCCGTCGACGGCGTCACGGACGTGGTGGTGACCCTCGGCGTCATGAGCGCCGACCAGCGGGCCGCGCTGCGCACGCTCCTGCGGGGCACGGACGCCGAGCCCGTCATCCCGTTCGCGCAGCCGACGTCGCTGACCAAGGTGTTCGCGATCGCGTCGGGCAAGGGCGGTGTCGGCAAGTCGTCCGTGACGGCGAACCTGGCGGTCGCGATGGCGGCCGACGGCCTGCGGGTCGGGGTCGTGGACGCCGACATCTACGGCTTCTCGATCCCCCGGATGCTCGGGGTCACGCGCCAGCCGACGCGGGTCGACGACATGCTGCTCCCGCCGCTCGCGCACGGTGTGAAGGTCGTCTCGATCGGCATGTTCGTGCCGCCCGGGCAGCCGGTGGTGTGGCGCGGCCCGATGCTCCACCGGGCGCTGCAGCAGTTCCTCGCGGACGTGTTCTGGGGGGACCTCGACGTGCTGCTGCTGGACCTGCCGCCGGGCACGGGCGACATCGCGATCTCGGTGGCGCAGCTGCTGCCGGGCTCGGAGATCGTCGTGGTGACGACCCCGCAGGTCGCGGCGGCGGAGGTCGCGGAGCGGGCCGGGTCGGTCGCGGTGCAGACGCGCCAGCACGTGGTGGGCGTCGTGGAGAACATGTCGTGGCTGCCGCAGCCGGACGGGTCACGGCTCGAGCTGTTCGGCTCGGGCGGCGGGCAGCGGGTCGCGGAGAACCTGTCGCAGCTCACGGGGGGCGACGTGCCGCTGCTGGGTCAGGTGCCGCTCGACGTGCGGCTGCGCGAGGCCGGCGACGGTGGCACGCCCGTCGTGCTCGCCGAGCCCGACTCGCCGGCCGCGCAGGTGCTGCGGGACGTCGCGACGGCGCTCGCCGGACGGCGTCGGGGCCTGGCGGGGCGGTCCTTGGGGCTGACGCCCGCGGGTCGCTGAGGTCCCGTACGCCCGACTGTTGGATTCTGTTCGATCCGGTGCGATGATGTCCGGGTGTTGGCCACTCAACGCCAGGAGCAGATCCTCGCCGTCGTGCGCGTGCACGGCGCCGCCCGCGTCGCCGACCTCGTCGAGAGCCTCGACGTCTCGGACATGACCGTGCGGCGGGACATCGCCGAGCTCGCCCGCGCCGGTCTCGTGCGCCGCGTGCACGGCGGCGCGGTCGCCCCCGACGCCGCCGGTCGCCCCACGGACGAACCGGGGTTCGACGCCAAGCGCGAGTGGTCCGGCCCGGAGAAGCAGGCGATCGCCCGGGCCGCCGCGGCGAGCGTCGAGCCCGGCCAGGCGATCGCCCTGTCCGCCGGCACCACCACCTACCTGCTCGCCGAGCTCCTCGCGGCCGACGTGAGCCTGCGCCCGCTCACGGTCGTCACGAACGGTCTGCGCGTCGCCGACGTGCTCCACCACGCGCCGTCGTCCGCGGGCCTCGAGGTGATCCTCACGGGCGGCGTCCGGACCCCGTCGGACGCGCTCGTCGGACCCGTCGCCGACGCCGCGCTCGCGAACCTGCGCGTCGAGCGCGCCTACCTCGGCGTGCACGGCCTCGACGCCGACGGGCCCACCACCCCGAACCTCGCCGAGGCCGCCACCGACCGCGCACTGATGGCCAGCGCCGCCGCCACGACGGTGCTCGCCGACCACACGAAGTGGGGGGTCGTCGGGCTCGCCCGCATCGCCCCGCTCGACGAGGTCGACACCCTGCTCACCGACGACGCCCTCCCCGACGAGGCGCGCCGGCGCCTCGCCGACCTGCCCGTCCACCTCTCGCTCGCCCCCCTCGGAGCCGCCCAGTGACCACCGCCGCGACACCCGCCGTGCGCAAGACCAGCACCCGCCTCGCCGACGGACGCGAGCTGATCTACTTCGACGACACCGAGCCGTACGTCTCGGGCGCCGCGACACGGCGGCTCGACGACCCGCGCCCGCTGCCCGACCGCTTCGCGCCGGTGCACGACGAGCACGGCGACCCGCAGCCCGTGACCGGCCCCGAGCTGCGCCGCGACCCGCTGACCGGCGAGTGGATCGCCATCGCCGCGCACCGGATGAACCGCACGTTCCTGCCGCCCGCGGACGCGAACCCCCTCGCTCCCGCCCGTCCGGGAGCGACGTACCAGGACGGGGAGATCCCGGCCGAGGACTACGACGTGGTGGTGTTCGAGAACCGCTTCCCGTCGCTGCTCGCCGTGCCGGGCCTGACGGAGGGACCGAGCGACCGCGACGGCGAGCCGCTGTGGACGGTCCGCCCGGCGGCCGGTCGCTGCGAGGTCGTCTGCTTCTCCGCCGACCCCACCCAGTCGTTGCGCACCGTCGGTCCGCGCCGCATGCGCACGATCGTCGAGGCGTGGGCGGACCGGACCGCGGCGCTCGGCGCGCTGCCGGGGATCGAGGAGGTGTTCGTCTTCGAGAACCGCGGCAAGGAGATCGGCGTCACGCTGCACCACCCGCACGGGCAGATCTACGCCTTCCCGTACGTCACGCCCCGCACGGCCCGGATGCTCGAGCAGGCCCGCGCGCACACCGCCCGGACCGGACGCCTGCTGGGCCGCGACGTGCTCGACGCCGAGCTGCGGCACGGCGCGCGTGTGGTGCTCGAGTCGGAGCACTGGGTCGCGTACGTGCCGTTCGCGGCGCGCTGGCCCGTCGAGGTGCACCTGGCCCCGCGTCGCGACGTGCCGGACCTGCCCGCGCTCGACGACGACGAGCGCGCCGACCTCGCCGTCACGTACCTCGCCCTCCTGGACCGGCTCGACCGGTTCTTCGAGGACGACGGCACGAGCATCCCCCTGCCGTACATCTCGGGCTGGCACCAGGCCCCCGTGGGTGAGGGGCGCGACGTGTCCCGCCTGCACCTCGAGGCGTTCTCGGTGCTGCGGGCCCCGAACAAGCTCAAGTACCTCGCGGGCGTCGAGTCCGGCGCCGGAGCCTGGATCAGCGACACGACGCCCGAGAAGATCGCGGCCCGACTGAAGGAGCTCGCGTGACCGCGGTCGACCGGCTCGTCCCCTGGACCGTCGACGAGGGGTCGTCGCGCGCCCGCGCGCTGTTCGTCGACCGGTTCGGCACCGACCCGGACGGCGTCTGGTCGGCGCCGGGGCGCGTGAACCTCATCGGCGAGCACACCGACTACAACGACGGCCTCTGCCTGCCGATCGCCCTCCCCCACCGCACGTACGCCGCCGTGCGGCTGCGCGACGACGACCGGGTCCGGCTCGTGTCCGCGCAGGAGTCCGGCGACCCCCGCGAGGTCGACCTCGCCGACGTCGGCCCCGGCACGGTCGACGGCTGGCCCGCCTACGTCGTCGGCGTCGCCTGGGCCCTGCGTCAGGCCGGGCACGCGGTCGGCGGGTTCGACGTGGCCGTCGACTCGTGCGTGCCGTACGGCGCTGGCCTGTCGTCGTCGGCGGCCCTGGAGTCCTCCGTCGCGGTCGCCCTCGACGCGCTGCACGACCTGCGCCTCGGCCGGGACGACGCCGGCCGGTCCACGCTCACGACCCTGTGCGTCCGGGCCGAGAACGAGATCGCCGGCGCGCCCACCGGCGGGATGGACCAGGCGGCGTCCCTGCGGTCGCGGGCCGGCCACGCGCTGCTCCTCGACTGCCTCGACGGCGCGGTCCGGCACGTGCCGTTCGACCTCGCCGCGGAGGGGCTCGTGCTCCTCGTCGTCGACACGCGGGCCGAGCACGCCCTCGTCGACGGCCAGTACGCCGCGCGACGGGCCTCCTGCGAGGCGGCCGCGGCCCGGCTCGGGCTGCCGTCGCTGCGGGCGCTCGCGGACGACGCCCGGGGCTGGGCCTGGGCGCTCGACGCCCTCGCGGGCTCGCCCGACGCGGACGTCGAGGTCCCGCGGGTGCGTCATGTCGCCACCGAGATCGGCCGGGTCCGTGACCTCGTCGCCCTCCTGGACGCGGGGCGGGTGCGCGACGTCGGACCGCTGCTCGACGCGTCGCACGAGTCGCTGCGGGTCGACTACACGGTGTCCTGCCGGGAGCTGGACCTCGCCGTCGCGGCCGCGCGGTCGGCCGGAGCGCTGGGCGCGCGGATGACCGGCGGCGGGTTCGGGGGCTCGGCGATCGCGCTCGTCGAGGCGGCCGACGTGGAGCGGGTCGAGCTCGCGGTGGCAGCGGCGTTCGCGGACGCCGGGCTCAGCGCGCCGGGATTCCTCGTGGCGACGGCGGAGGCTGCTGCGTCCTGATCGCGGGCGGAAACGCCCACCTCTACAGCGCATCACGCAGTAGTGTCCGTGGTGCGGTAACTCGCGTCATCCTCCCCTGGGTGGATCCACCGGGTGCCGCGCCGCCGCTACCGTGCGGCTGCACGACCCGTCCGCGCCCGCCGCACGACGCGAGGAGTCCACCCCATGGGGGTCACCCGCAGGTTCATCTTCCCGACGCTCCGCATCCTGATCTGGGCCCTCATCGCCGCCGCGCTCGTCAAGATCGCCTTCAACGGCGCATCCGTCGAGACCCAGGACACAGGGCTGCTCCCCACGGGGCAGCTCGTCGAGCCGACCGTCCAGGTCGCGACCGGCACCGTGACGAACGCCGTCACCGTGCAGGCGAGCGTCGTCACCGACCCGGCGGTCGTCGTCCGGGCGACCCTCGCGGGGACCGTCTCCAAGCTGCTCGCCAAGGACGGCGCCGTCGTCGCGGTTGACACGCCGATCCTGCAGATCCGCCAGGAGACCCCGCAGGACCCGGTCGTCACCACCGACCCCGAGACGGGCGAGCAGAAGACGACCGAGAGCCCGCCCAAGGTCACCCTGCAGACCGTCAAGGCCACGGTCGCCGGCACCCTCAGCCTGCCGACGCTCAAGGACCAGGTCGTGTCCGTCGGCGAGCAGATCGGGACCATCGCACCCGGCACGCTGTCCGTCAGCGGCACCCTCACGCCCGACCAGCAGTACCGGCTCATCGGCGCCCCGTCCCAGGCCAGCGTCACGCTCAACGGCGGGCCCGCACCCTTCGACTGCACGGGCGTGAAGATCGGCTCCGCCGCCACCACGTCGCAGCAGCCGGACCAGAACGCCGACCAGACCGCGCAGACCGCGGCGTCCGGGACCGTGAGCTGCGCCGTCCCCGCGGGGGTGACCGCCTTCGCCGGGCTCGGCGCGACGCTCGCGATCACCAACGGGACCGCGGCCGACGCCGTCGTCGTCCCCGTCACCTCGGTGCAGGGCACCGTGCAGAAGGGCAACGTCTGGGTCGTCGCGCCCGACGGGACCAACGAGAAGCGCGAGGTCGGGCTGGGGCTCACGGACGGCGAGAACGTGCAGATCACGTCCGGCCTCGTCGCCGGCGACGAGATCCTCCAGTTCATCCCCGTCGCCGGCGGCGCTGGGGCCGACCCCTGCGACCCGAAGTCCGCGTCCTTCGACCCGAGCATGTGCGCCGGATGAGCCTCCTCGAGCTCACCGAGGTCACACGGTCCGTGCGCCTGCCCGACGAGCGGATGCTGCACATCCTGCAGGGCGTCACGCTCACGGTCGGGGCCGGCGAGCACGTCGCGGTCGTCGGACGGTCCGGCACGGGCAAGTCGACGCTGCTCAACATCCTCGGGCTGCTCGACGCCCCGACCACGGGCGAGTACCTGCTCGAGGGCGTGCCGATCGCCCGGCTGTCGAACCGTGCCCGCACCCGCCGGCGCGGCCGCGACTTCGGGTTCGTGTTCCAGCAGTTCAACCTGCTGCCCGGACGGACCGCGCTCGAGAACGTCACCGCTCCCCTGCTCTACGCGGGCGGACGGCAGTTCTGGTCGAGGCGGCGGCTCGCGGCCGAGATGCTCACCCGCGTCGGGCTCGGCGACCGCCTCGACACCATGCCGGAGAAGCTGTCCGGCGGCGAGCAGCAGCGCGTCGCCATCGCCCGGGCGCTCGTCCGCGGGCCTCGCGTGATCCTCGCCGACGAGCCGACCGGCGCGCTCGACGTCGAGACCGGCGGCGAGGTGATGGACCTGCTCGACGAGATCGCGTCGCAGACCGGTGCCGCGCTCGTCACGATCACGCACGACCTCGCCGTCGCCGCCCGCGCGGAACGGCAGTACCGGCTGGCGGACGGCGTCCTCGTGCCGATCCGGCTGGACCGGGACAGCGACTGGGTCGGCGACGTGCCGACGCTCGTGGCGGACCGGTCCGCCATGACCGAGCGGCGGCTCCCGACCGGGACCGGCCTCGGCGCTGACCTCGGCGCCGACCAAGGTGCGGACCTCGGTGCGGACCTCGACCAGGACCTCGACCAGGACGGAGCGCGCGCATGACGGGCGTCGTCGGCGCGCTCGTCGAGGCGTGGGACGAGCTGCGCATCCACAAGCTGCGGGTCCTGCTCGCGCTCGTCGGCGTCGCCTGCGCCGTGGCCGCGATCACCGGTGTGACGGCGGCCGTGTCGATGCTCAAGCAGGCGTTCCAGGAGCAGACCGACCGGGGCATGGGCCGGCAGGTGACCCTCATGGTCAACGTGTACCCGACGGGTCCGGACTCGACGATGACGACCGACATGGACGCGGTCTTCGCGCAGGTCCTCGACCGGTACTCGATCGAGTACGCGAGCCGCCAGGAGTGGACCCAGGTGCCCGCCCGGTTCCCCGACGGCACCCGCTCGCTGCAGGTCACGGCCGTGGACCAGGACTACGCGGTGATCAACCGGACCGTGCCCGTGCAGGGTCGGTGGTTCAGCGACGAGGACGTCGAGGCGTTCAGCCCGACGCTCGTGGTCAACGAGGCGTTCCTGACCTCGCTCGGCCTCGTCGACCTCTCGACGCACCCGACCGTCCTGCTCGGCGGCGAGGCCCCCGTGCGCGCGACCGTCGTCGGCGTGCTGAAGAACGACTGGCCCCAGGCCGAGCCGATGGCCTTCGTCCTGTACGACCAGCTGCACCGCTGGATCGGCATTGACGGCAACGCCGGGCCGCCCGGGCAGGTCACGTCGATCGCGTCCGGGTCGGCGATGGCGATGCAGTCGTTCCCGTCGATGCAGGTCTGGGTCCCTACGGGAGCGGCGTCCGAGCTGAGCGACGCGATCCAGCACGACGTCGCCGCCACGGTCCCCGGCTGGGGGGTCGACGTGTCGCCGAACGGCGACGGCAGCGACCCGATCGGCCGCGCGACGAAGTGGGTCGGCATCGGCGTCGGCGGGTTCGCCCTGCTGCTCGGCGGTCTGGGTCTCGTCAACATCGCGCTCGTCACCGTGCGGTACCGCATCCGCGAGATCGGGATCCGCCGGTCGTTCGGCGCGACCTCCGGGCGGGTGTTCTTCGGGGTCATGCTCGAGTCGGTGGTCGCGACGGTCGTGGCGGGCCTCGTCGGCGTGGTCATCGCGGTGGCGATCATCAAGAACATCCCGATCGAGCGGGTGTTCGGGTCGCAGATCGACGACATGCCGCCGTTCCCGGTGTCGGCCGCGCTCGTCGGCATGGCGTGCGCGACGGCCGTGGGCGCCCTGGCCGGGATCATCCCGGCGACGGTCGCGGTGCGGGTCAAGGTCATCGACGCGATCCGGTACTGAGCGACCGGCGACCGGCCGCGTCAGCCGGCCGGCGTCGCGTCGCCGCGTCGCCGGGTCACGTCCTCGTGCAGCACGTAGAAGACCGAGTACGGCGTGCCACCCTGGGTGGCCGGGCGGGCGGCGAAGTCCTCGAGCACCGCCTGCACCCGCTCCGACAGCTCCCGGTATCCGGCCTCGTCCAGGCGCAGGCCCAGTCGGGCCATCTGCGCCTCGTCGGGGTCCGGCACCAGGGCGAACTCCTCGAGGAACGCGTCGACCAGGACCCGGGTGCGTCCCGCACCGCCGGGGGTGCGCCACGACTTGCCGGTCGCACGGTAGGGGACCTCACGCGAGCCGCGCGCCCCGCGGCGGACGGGCTCGGCGACGAGGAACCCCCGGTCGACGAGGGTGCGGACGTGGTGCAGGACGGTCGCGGGGTTCTTGCCGAGGCGGTCCGCGATCTCCCGGTTGGTGAGGGCCTCGTCGAGGCAGAGCCGCAGGATGCGGATGCGCAGGGTGGACGCGAGGGCCCGGGCGTCGGCGTCGCGCTCAGCGGCGGTGGGCTCAGCGGCGGTGGGCTCGGCGGGCATGCCATGATCATCCCTCACTGATTGATGTTTCTCAATCAGACGGTTCTCACTGATTGACTTTCCCCAATCAGTTCCCCCATCCTGGAGGCGTGAGCACCACGACGCCCCCCGCCACGACCCACCGGTCGCTGATCCACCACGCCGACTTCCGCCGCCTGTGGACCGGCGACGCGTTCGGCCAGCTCGGTGCCCAGCTCACCGGTCTCGCACTGCCCGTGTACGCCGTGCAGCACCTCGCCGCGACCGAGTGGCAGATGGGCGCCCTCACGGCTGCGGAGACCGCCGCGTTCCTCGTCATCGGCCTGCCCGCGGGCGCGTGGGTCGACCGGATGCGCAAGCGCCGGGTGCTGATCACGTCCGACCTCGTCCGCGCCGCCGTGCTCGCGGTCGTCGTCGCGGCGGCGGTCACCGGCCACGCCTCGATGTGGCTGCTCATCGTGGCGGGCCTCGTCATCAGCGCCGCGAGCGTGTTCTTCGACGTCGCGCACCAGAGCTACGTCCCGGGACTCGTCGGCCTCGACCACATCGTCGAGGGCAACTCCAAGCTGCAGGCCACCCAGTCCGTCGCGCAGATCGCCGCCCCCGCGCTCGGCGGCGTGCTGCTCCGCGTCGTGACCGCCCCCGCGCTCATCGGGATCAACGTGGTGACCTACCTGGTGTCCGCGTTCGCCGTCGGGCGCATCCGGCACGAGGAGACGCCGCCCGCCCCGGAGTCGCGCCGGCCGCTGAAGACCGAGATCGCCGAGGGCCTGTCGTTCGTCGTCCACCAGCCGCTGCTGCGCCGGATCGTCGCGTGCACGTCGCTGTCGAACCTCTTCAACTCGAGCGCGACCGCCGTCACGGCGATCTACGTCCTGCGCACGCTGGACCTCTCGACAGCCGCCTGGGGCACCGTCCTGTCGGCCTCGGCGATCGGCGGGCTCGTCGGCGCCGTCGTCGCGGACCGGTTGGCCCGCTGGGTCGGCGAGGGCCGGATCATCCCGCTCGCCGCGCTGCTCTGCTTCCCGACGTACGCGCTGATCCCGCTCTCGGCGTCGACGTCGATCGACCCGCAGGTGCTGCTCATCGCCAGCGGCGTGACGTTCTACTTCGCCGTGGTCGTCTACAACGTCGCCCAGGTGAGCTTCCGGCAGCGGCTGTGCCCGCCGGCCCTCCTCGGCCGGATGAACGCGTCCGTGCGGTTCATCGTCTGGGGCACCATGCCTCTCGGCGGCCTCCTGGGAGGCTGGCTCGGCGCGCAGGCCGGTGTCGTCCCGACCCTGTGGGTGGGCGCGATCGGCATGCTCGTCGCCGCGCTCCCCGTCGTGCTGTCCCCGCTGCTGGGCATGCGTGTCCTGCCCGTGCCGTCCCACGACGACCCGGCAGACCCCGCCGCCGAGACGCAGGACGACGCCGTGCTCGAGGGCACGCCGCACCCGCACACCGCTCCCGGTGGCCCGGCCGGGACGACGGGTGAGCCGCCCGTCGGCTGACCGGCGGTCAGAGGTCGTACTCGACCACCACGGGCGCGTGGTCGGAGAACCGTGCGGCGTACGTGTCCGCCCGGTCGACCGTCGCGCTGACCGCCGCGTCGGCGAGGTCCGGCGTCGCGAGCTGGTAGTCGATCCGCCACCCCGCGTCGTTGTCGAACGCCTGCCCCCGCCACGACCACCACGTGAACGGGCCGGGCCCCTCGCCGCCGAGCTCACGGCCCAGGTCGTGCCAGCCGAGGTCGTCGAACCACCGGTCCAGGTAGGCACGCTCGCGCGGCAGGAAGCCCGCGGCCTTGAGGTTGCCCTTCCAGTTCTTGATGTCGACCTCGCGGTGCGCGATGTTCACGTCGCCCGCGACGACGGCGAACCCGCCCTGCTCCGCGATGTCGGCCATCCGGGACGTGACGTGGTCGAGGAACGCGTACTTCTCGTCCATCGACGGCGTCCCGACCGTCCCGGAGTGCAGGTACGTCGACACGACCGTGAGCGTCCGCGCCGGTGCGCCGTCGTGCCCGGGCAGCGCGAGGTCCGCCTCGACCCACCGGCCCGAGTCGCCGGTCACGCCCGTCCGCAGGCCGATCCGGACGGCGTCCATCGGCAGCCGCGACGCGATCGCGACGCCGGCCCGGCCCTTGGTCTCGCTGGCCTCGTGCGCGAGGTGCCACTCGTCGGTGGACAGGTGGTCGGCGAGGATCTCGTCGGTCGCCCGGACCTCCTGCAGCAGCAGCACGTCGGGCCGACGTGCCTCCAGCCACTCCCCCATGCCCCGCTTGTACGCGGCCCGGATGCCGTTGACGTTGACGCTCGCGATGGTCAGCACCGGACCATCCAACCCCACCTCACCGACAGGCAGGCCTAGCATCCGTGGCGTGCCCGTCACACTGCGCCTGGAGCTCTTCCCCGCCGACCTCGACCGCACGGTCGACTTCTGGACCCGCGCGCTCGGCTTCACGCTGGAACGCGACGAGCGGACCGCAGCCGTCCCGTACGTCGCGCTCCGACGGGACGCCGTGCTGCTCGGTGCCGCCCGCCGGGACGCCGTCGCCCCGGACGCGCTGCGGCGCCCGCCGACGGGCGTCGAGATCGTGCTGGACGTCGACGACCTCGACGCCGAGCGCGCCCGCATCGTCGGGGCGGGGTTCCGGCTGGAGGCCGACGCGGCGGACCAGCCGTGGGGCCTGCGCGACCTGCGCCTCCTCGACCCCGACGGGCACTACGTCAGGGTGACGGCGCGCTGACGGCGGCGGGACGGTCGCACCGGGTAGGTCACCGGCCCTCGAACGCCGCCTCGATCGCGGCGACGTCGAGCTTGGTCATCGTCAGCACCGCCGCCATCGCCCGCGCCCGGGCGGCAGGGTCGGCGTCGTCGCCCAGCATGTCGTTGAACCCTGCGGGCACCACCTGCCAGGACACCCCGAACCGGTCCTTGAGCCAGCCGCACTGGGAGTGCTCGCCGCCGCCCTCGACGAGCGCGTCCCAGTACCGGTCGATCTCGGCCTGGTCCGCGCAGTCGAGGACGAACGAGAACGCCTCGTCGAGCTGGAACGTCGGTCCGGCGTTGAGCAGCGTGACCTGGTGGTCGTCGAGCAGCAGCTCGACGACGAACACGGCGCCCTCGGGGACGTCGGGCACGCCGGGCGGCGCCTTGACGACCGACGTGATCGACGAGTTCGGGATGAGCGACACGTAGAGCTCGGCGGCCTCCTCGGCCTTGTCGGCGAACCAGAGGTGCGTGTGGATCCTGCCCATGACGATCCCCTTCACGATGCGCTGCGCTGCGGTCAGGTCCAGGCTCCCACCAGATGCCCGACCCAGCCGGACGACGAACGGCCGCCCCGGAAGGGTCCCGGGGCGGCCGTCGTGCAGGAAGGGCTCAGGCGGACAGGCGCTCCGCCGTGTCGACCACGTTGCTCAGCAGCATCGCGCGCGTCATCGGCCCGACGCCGCCCGGGTTGGGCGACACCCACGACGCGATCTCGCGCACGGCGGGGTCGACGTCGCCGACCACGCGGCTCTTGCCGGTCTCGGGGTCGATCGCGCGGGACACGCCCACGTCGACGACCACGGCACCGGGCTTGACGATGTCCGCCGTGATGATCCCGGGCACGCCCGCGGCCGCGATGATCACGTCCGCGTTCCGGGTGTGCTCGGCGAGGTCCGCCGTGCCGGTGTGCGTGAGCGTCACGGTCGCGTTGATCGCGCGCTGCGTGAGCAGCAGCCCGATCGACCGGCCCACGGTGACGCCCCGCCCGACCACCACGACGTCCGCGCCGCGCAGGTCGACGTCGTGCCGCAGCAGCAGGTCGATGATGCCGCGCGGGGTGCACGGCAGCGGCGACGTGACGGGCTCGTTGACCCGCAGGACGAGGCGCCCGAGGTTCGTCGGGTGCAGGCCGTCGGCGTCCTTGTCGGGGTCGACGAGCTCGAGCACACGGTTGGTGTCGATGCCCTTCGGCAGCGGCAGCTGCACGATGAACCCGGTGCACGCCGGGTCCTCGTTCAGCCGGCGCACCGCGGCCTCGATCTCCTCCTGCGTCGCGGTCTCCGGCAGGTCCTCCCGGATGGAGGCGATGCCGACCTCGGCGCAGTCCTTGTGCTTGCCGGCGACGTACCAGCGCGAGCCGGGGTCGTCGCCGACGAGCAGCGTGCCCAGGCCGGGCACGATGCCGCGGGCCGCGAGCGCCGCGACCCGTTCGGTGAGCTCGCCCTTGATCCGGGCCGCGGTCGCGGTGCCGTCGAGGATCTGAGCCGTCATCAGTACTGCTTCAGGTCGCCGTACAGCGGGAACGCCTCGGTGAGCTTGGCGACCCGGGCCTTGAGGGCCTCGACGTCCGTCGCCGCACCGTTGACCAGCGCGTTCGCGATGATGTCGGCCACCTCGGTGAACTCGGCGTCCCCGAAGCCGCGGGTCGCGAGCGCGGGCGTGCCGATCCGCAGGCCGGACGTGACGCGCGGGGGGCGCGGGTCGAACGGGACGGCGTTGCGGTTCACGGTGATGCCGGCGGTGTGCAGGAGGTCCTCGGCCTGCTGGCCGTCGAGGTCCGAGTGCCGCAGGTCGACGAGCACGAGGTGCACGTCCGTGCCGCCGGTGAGCACCGAGACGCCCGCCGCGGCGACGTCGGGCGCGTTGAGGCGGTCCGCGATGATCCGCGCGCCGTCGAGCGTGCGCTGCTGGCGGTCCTTGAAGTCGTCCGTGCCGGCGACCTTGAACGCGACGGCCTTCGCGGCGATCACGTGCATGAGCGGGCCGCCCTGCTGGCCCGGGAACACGGCGGAGTCGATCTTCTTGGCGTACTCCTCCTTGCTCAGGATGAAGCCCGAGCGGGGGCCGCCGATGGTCTTGTGCACGGTCGACGAGACGACGTCGGAGTGCGGCACGGGCGACGGGTGCAGGCCCGCGGCGACGAGGCCCGCGAAGTGCGCCATGTCGACCCAGAGCTTCGCGCCGACCTCGTCGGCGATGGACCGGAACGCCTCGAAGTCGAGGTGCCGCGGGTAGGCGGACCAGCCGCCGATGATCACGTCGGGGCGGTGCTCGAGCGCGGCCTTGCGGACGGCCTCGGGCTCGACGAGGAACGTCTGCGGGTCCACGCCGTACGACGCGACGTCGTAGAGCTTGCCGGAGAAGTTGATCCGCATGCCGTGCGTGAGGTGGCCGCCGTGCGCCAGCTCGAGGCCGAGGATCTTGTCGCCCGCGTTGATGAGGGCGTGCAGCACGGCGGCGTTGGCCGTGGCGCCCGAGTGCGGCTGGACGTTCGCGTGCTCGGCGCCGAACAGGGCCTTGGCGCGGGCGATCGCGATGTTCTCCGCGACGTCGACCTGCTCGCAGCCGCCGTAGTACCGGCGGCCCGGGTAGCCCTCGGCGTACTTGTTGGTGAGCACGGAGCCCTGCGCCTGCAGGACCGCGCGCGGGACGAAGTTCTCGGAGGCGATCATCTCGAGCGTGCCCTGCTGGCGGGCGAGCTCGCCGTCGAGGACGGCGGCGATCTCCGGGTCGAGCTCGGAGATGTTCTGGTCGAGGATCGGGGTGTTGTCGGCGCTCATGGACACTCCTCAGGGCATCAGCGGACGGCTTGTCGAAGCGGGTGGTCGTCCCCGGCACACGGACGGGCACGCACACCAGCGGTGTGGTGACCGTGGGCCCAGGCGTCCGACCCGAAGTCTGCTGCTGCGTCGCTCCCCGGTGGTTCCCCACCTCTGCGCCAGTCGCGACCCGGACAGGCTACCAAGCCCGCGCGGGCACCGGACGCACGATTCCGCGGGCCGGGCGGATGCCCGCCCGACGCCGGGGCCGGGGCCGGTCAGCAGCAGCGCGCCCCCGGGTGGGCGTCCTGCTCGGCGTGCCGCACGCGCCAGTACTCCCGCTCGGACACCGGGTCCGCACCGGGATGCACGCGGGCCAGGTGCTCGACGTAGCGCGCGTAGTCGCGGTCGCCGAGGAGCGTCGCGGTGTACCACCGCACGCCCGCGACGGTGCGGACCAGCGCGCGCCCGACCCCGGCGGCGCCGCGGGCACCGACCTCGACGACGTCGCGCGCGCTCACGTCCCGGCTCCGCTCCCGACGCGGTCCCCGGCCCGGGCGTCCCACTGGGCCTGGACCTCCCGTTCCGCGGCCGTCGGGATCATCCCGCTGGGTGCGAACAGGCGCGACGGCTCGTCGGGCTCCTCGGTGGTGGGCATGCCGCCCGCACGCACCGAGCGCACGACGACGACGAGCGCGGCGGCCACGACGACGAGCACGAGCCCGGCGAAGACGATCGACAGCGTCCCCTGCACCGCGGTGTTCCGGATGACGGCGTCCATCTCGGCGGGCGTCTTGGCGACCCCGAACGACTGCTCGCCGGCGGCTCGGGCGTCCTGGAACGCCCGGTGCTGCGCCCAGTACCCGATGCGCGGCTCGGCGGAGAAGACCTTCTGGTACGACGCGGTCATCGTGACGGCGAGGTCCCAGACCAGCGGCAGCGCGGGGATCCACACCCAGCGGTACAGCCGCTTCTTCACGACGACGACCGTGACGACCGTGAGGGCGACGGCGGCGAGCAGCTGGTTCGCGATGCCGAACAGCGGGAACAGCGTGTTGATGCCGCCGAGCGGGTCGGTGACGCCCATGAGCAGGATCGCTCCCCACAGGACGACGACGACGAGCGCGCACACCCAGGCGCCGACGCGCCACGACGGGTCACGGAACCGGCGGGCCGGGCCGGGGAGGTTGCCGAGGGAGTCGGAGAGCATGAACCGGGCGACGCGCGTGCCGGCGTCGACGGTCGTGAGGATGAACAGCGCCTCGAACATGATCGCGAAGTGGTACCAGAACGCGGCCAGGCCGGAGCCGCCGAGCACGCTGCTGAGCACCTGCGACATGCCGAGCGCGAGCGTCGGCGCGCCACCGGTCCGCGAGACGACGGACTCCTCGCCGACCGCGGCCGCCGCCTGCTGGATCTCCCCCGCGGTGATCGGCGTGCCGCTCAGCCCGAGGCCGTTGACGTACGCGGCGGCCGTCTCGGCGGTCCCGCCCGTCGCCCCGGCGGGCGCGTTGATGGCGAAGTAGAGGTGCTGGTCGATGACGACGGCGGTGACCAGGGCCATCACGGCGACGAACGACTCCATCATCATCCCGCCGTAGCCGATGAGCTTGGCCTGGCTCTCCTTCTGGAGCATCTTCGGCGTCGTCCCGGACGCGATGAGCGAGTGGAACCCGGACAGCGCGCCGCACGCGATGGTGATGAACAGAAACGGGAACAGCGCACCGGCGAACACCGGGCCGTCGCCCCGCAGCGCGAACTGCGACACCGCGGGCGCCTGCACCTCGGGCCGCGCGACGAGGATCCCGACGGCCAGCAGCACGATCGTGCCGACCTTCATGAACGTCGACAGGTAGTCGCGGGGCGCGAGCAGCAGCCAGACGGGCAGCACGGAGGCGGCGAACCCGTAGGCGGCGAGCCACCAGGCGAGCGCGACGGGGCTGAGGGTGAACCAGTCCTGCCCCCAGCCGGTCTCGGCGACCCAGCCGCCGGCGACGATCGCGAGGAGCAGCAGCCCGACGCCGATCAGCGTGACCTCCGAGACCCGGCCGGGCCGCAGGACCCGCAGGTAGACGCCCATGAACAGCGCGATCGGGATCGTCATCGCGAGCGAGAACACACCCCACGGGCTCTGCGCGAGCGCGTTGACGACGACGAGGGCGAGGACGGCGATGAGGATGATCATGATGACGAACACCGCGATCAGCGCCGCGACGCCGCCGACCCGGCCGAGCTCGTCGCGGGCCATCTGCCCGACGCTGCGACCGCGCCGCCGCACGGACAGCGCGAGCACGAGGTAGTCCTGCACGGCGCCGCCGAGCACGCAGCCGACGATGATCCACACGGTGCCGGGCAGGTAGCCCATCTGCGCGGCGAGCACGGGTCCGACCAGCGGCCCGGCCCCGGCGATCGCCGCGAAGTGGTGCCCGTACAGGACCCGCCGGTCGGTCGGCATGAAGTCCTTGGCGTTGTCGAGCTGCTCGGCGGGTGTGGCGCGCGCGTCGCGCGGGCGGGCGATCTTCGCCTCGACGAGCCGTGCGTAGAAGCGGTACGCGATGACGTAGGTGCAGACCGCGGCGAACACGAACCAGACGGCGTTGACGTGCTCGCCGCGCACGAGCGCGAGGACCGACCACGCGACCGCGCCGACCACGGCGACGACGACCAGCACGACCTTGCGGGACGGCGTCGTCGGGCCGCGTTCCACGACGCCGACCGGTGGCAGGTCCGGGTCCGTCCGGACGAGCTCGATGTCCGACTGCGCGACCATGCTGCCCCCTGCGGCGTCGTCGACGAATCGCAGGTCAGGCTACGCGCGGGCGATCGGCGCGCAACCGGGCACGATGAGCCGCCGAGGGGCGACGCCGAGCCTCAGTCGCGTGTCGACGGCTCCTCGAACACGGCGAGCCACCGCTTGAGGAGCCGTTCGAGCTGGTCCGCCTCGTCGGCGTCGAGGGCGTCGAGCAGTCGGCGCTCGTTGGCCATGTGGTCGGTGAACGCGGCGTCGATGACGTCCTTGCCGCGTGCGCTGAGGGCGACGACCCGGCCCCGCCCGTCGACGTCGCTCGGCCGCCGCGTGACGAGCCCGGCGCGCTCGAGCCGGTCGACGCGCTTGGTCATCGCTCCGGAGGTGACGAGCGTGTTGGCGGCGAGGTCGGTCGGCGTGCGCTCGTAGGGCGCGCCCGCGCGGCGCAGCGTGGCCAGGACGTCGAAGTCTCCCTCACCGAGCCCGTGCTGCTGGTAGACCGCGGTGAGCTCCGTCGTGAGGTGCCCGGCGACGCGGTGCAGGCGCCCGATGACGCCCTGGGGGCGGACGTCGAGGTCGGGGCGCTCGGTGCGCCAGGCGCGCTGGATGAGGTCGAGCCGGTCGGGGCGGTCGTCGGTCACGGGGTCGACGATACCTTCCTTGGAAGATAGATTGTCTTCCATGGAAGACACCTCGGCCCGCTGGTCGCTCGTCACGGCGGTCGCCCCGATCACCTGGGGCACGACGTACTGGGTGACCCGGCACGCGCTGCCCGCCGACGCGGCCCTCTGGGGCGCGGTGCTGCGCGCGGTGCCCGCCGGCCTCGTCCTGCTCGCCGTCTCCCGCCGCCTCCCCCGCGGCGCGTGGTGGTGGCGCTCGCTCGTGCTCGGCACCCTGACGATGGGCGCGTTCTTCGCGCTCGTCTACGTCGCCGCCCAGCTGCTGCCGACGAGCATCGCGTCGACCGTCATGGCGACCTCGCCCGTCGTGATGATGCTGGTCGCCTGGGCCCTGCTGGCCCAGCGGCCACGCCCGCTCGCGGCGGTCGGCGCGGGGCTCGGCGTGGTCGGCGTCGCCGCGACCGTGCTCACCGGGGGCGGCGCGATCGACCCCCTCGGGCTGCTCGCGTCGGTGAGCGCGATGGCGATGGCCAGCGTCGGCTTCGTGCTCGCGGCACGCTGGAGCGACGGCGTCGACGTGGTCTCGTCGACCGCCTGGCAGCTCCTCGCCGGCGGCCTGGTGCTGGTGCCCGTCGCGCTCGTCGTCGAGGGCGGCCCGCCGGCGCTCGACGGCCGCGCGCTGCTCGGCTTCGCCTACGTGTCGCTCGTCGCCACCGCCGTCGCCTACCTCGCCTGGTACACCGGCCTGCGTCACCTCCCGGCGGGCACCGTCGGCCTCGTCGGGCTGCTCAACCCCGTCACGGGCGTGCTGCTGGGCGTCGCCGTCGCGGGCGAGCACCTGTCCGGGCTGCAGGTCGCCGGCGCGCTCGTCGTGCTCACGGGCGTCCTGCTCGGCCAGCCGACGGTCGACCGCACCCTCGCCCGGCGCCGTGCGCGCCGGGCCGCCGTCCCCGTCGTGACGCCGGTCTGACCGGCGAGGGTAGACGTCTGCAGGCGCGCCGCAGCAGCACCCCTCGCGACCGCGACCGACGAGCCGCTCCTGTTCGTCGGCGACGGCTTCACGCGCACCGACGTCCGGGCCGCCCTTCCCCGCACCCCGGGCGGTGACCCGGCGCGTCCCGGTCAGATGGGGAAAACCCGGCAGGTCGCAGCCGCACAACCGATAGCGTCCTGGTGCCACCGTCCAGCACGGACCCGCGCCACGAGGAGATCGTCATGACCTACCCCGACCAGCCGCCGAGCGGCCCGCCGTCCGCGATGCCCGTCGCGCCGACGTACGCCGCACCCCAGGAGGTCGGCCCCGTCGTCGAGCGCCCCGCGTCCGTGACGCGCGCCGTGCAGCTCATGTACGCCGGTGCCGCCCTCAGCCTCGTCGGCATCGTCGTCGCCTGGGCCACGAAGAGCTCGCTGCGGGACACGGTCGCCACGGCCACGCCGTCGCTCAGCGCGAGCGAGCTCGACACCGCCGTGACGATCGCCCTGACGGTCGCGACCGTCGTCGGTCTCGTCGGCGTCGGACTGTGGCTGTGGATGGCCGCGGCGAACAACGCCGGCCGTTCGTGGGCCCGCATCGTCGCCACCGTCTTCGGCGGCCTGAACGTCGTCAGCACGCTCTACAGCCTGGTGAGCTCGGCCGGTCCGGCGATCATCCTCAACCTGCTGTCGGTCGCCCTGGCGGTCGTCATCCTCGTGCTCCTG
This sequence comes from Cellulomonas chitinilytica, assembly GCF_016862675.1. Lineage (GTDB taxonomy): Bacteria > Actinomycetota > Actinomycetes > Actinomycetales > Cellulomonadaceae > Cellulomonas > Cellulomonas chitinilytica. The sequence goes on from NZ_BONK01000001.1 coordinate 82,044, forward strand.
TGGCGCCCCGCGTCGTCGGAGTACTACCGGTCGCGATCCGCGCGCCGAGGCTGAGCCGCACGCGCCGGGCGGGGTGACGACCACCCCGCCCGGCGCGTCACGTCCGGACCGACGGCGACGTCAGGCGTCCGCGCGGTCGTCGTCACCGAGCATCTTGCGCAGGTACGCGTACGTCAGGTCCCCGGCCGTCCGGTCGTGCTCGTACTCGTAACCGTGCTTCTCGTAGAGCGCGAGGTTCTGCAGCGAGTCGCGGCCGGTGAACACCCAGACCTCCTCGATGCCGTCCGGCAGGTACGGCAGGATCGCCATGAGCAGCCGGGTGCCGACGCCGCGGCCCTGCAGGTCGGGGGCGACCGCGAACCGTCCGAGGGTCGCCTTGGTGCCCTCCACGAGGACGCGGATCGAGCCGATCATCCGGTGCCCGCTCCAGGCCCCGAGGGTGATGACGCCGTCGGCGTCGAGGTCGGCGCGGAGCTCGTCGAGCGTCTGCGTGAGCGGCGGGATGTTCGGGTCGCCGTACTGCTGCGCCTCCGTGACGAACGCCGCGCGGCGCAGGGTGAGGAGCTCGCCCGCCTCGTCGTGGGTGACACTGCGGATGGTGAGGTCGTCCTGCGTCATGCGGCCCATCGTGTCAGCCGTCCGCGCGGGCGCACTACTCTCGGGTCTCGTGTCTCAGAGTGCAGATGTGGCGACCCACTGGGTGCTGACCCTGTCGTGCCCGGACCGTCCCGGTATCGTCCGCGCCGTCGCGGGGCTGCTCGCGGACCACGGCGGGAACATCACCGAGTCGCAGCAGTTCGGCGACCCCCTCTCGGGGCTGTTCTTCATGCGGGTGCAGGTCACGGCGTACGCGCCGCGCGAGGTGCTCGAGGCCGCGATGTCCGAGGTGGCGCGCGACTTCGCGATGACGTGGAACCTCGACGTGCACGGCCGGCCGGTGCGGACGCTGGTGATGGGCTCGACGGCGGCGCACTGCCTCAACGACCTCGCGTTCCGGCAGCGCTCCGAGAACCTTCCGGTCGATCTCGTCGCGGTCGTGTCGAACCACACGGCGCTCGAGCCGCTCGCCGACTTCTACGGCATCCCGTTCCACCACGTGCCGGTCACGAGCGCGACGAAGGCGCAGGCCGAGGCCCGGCTGCTCGAGCTCGTCGACGAGCTCGACGTGGAGCTCGTCGTCCTCGCGCGCTACATGCAGATCCTGTCGGACGACCTGTGCCGCACGCTGGCCGGCCGGGTGATCAACATCCACCACTCGTTCCTGCCGTCGTTCAAGGGCGCCCGGCCGTACGCGCAGGCGCACGACCGGGGCGTCAAGCTCATCGGCGCGACCGCGCACTACGTCACGGGCGACCTCGACGAGGGCCCGATCATCGAGCAGGACGTCGAGCGCGTCGACCACACCCGGGCCGTCGAGGACCTCGTGGCGCTCGGGCAGGACGTCGAGCGGCGGGCGCTGGCGCGCGCGGTGCGCTGGCACGCGGAGCACCGGGTGCTGCTCGACGGGCACCGCACGATCGTCTTCCGCTGACGCGTCCGTGAGCGGCGGCTCACCGCCCGCCGCCCGCCGCCCAGGAGCCCACCCCGGACACTGGCAGCGGGGTCGAGCCGGTGCCGTCACTCGACCACGATCGGCAGGCCCGCGAACGTGGAGTACCTGTCGAACGCCGCCCGCATCGCGGAGTCCTGCGCGGGGGTCAGGTCGACGGCGAGGTGCGGCTCGGCGACGATCCGGTCGCGCTCGGCGACGCGCCGCCACCACCCGATCACCTGGCTGTCGAGCACGAGCGGCTGGATCACCTGATTGGTGTTCTCGGGGACGATCACCCGGCCGGCGATGTTGGTCACGACCCGGCCCTCGGTGTACGCGACGGTGTACTCGTCGTACCCCTGCAGGACGTGGACCGTCGGCGACGGCTCGGGGACCGGCGCGGGCGCGGGCACGAACCAGTACTCGAGCCCGCCGACAACCTCCGACGCGACCTCCGTGCCGAGCAGCCGCAGAGCGTGGCGGACCTGCGTGAGCGTGAGGCTGGACCACCACGCGGCGTCCTTCACGGTCACGGGCCCGTGGCTCGCGACGAACCGGCGCACGAGCTCGACCAGGGCGTCGTCGCCGACGAGACCGAGCCCGTCGGGGACGCGCTCGTCCGCGAGCGCGTAGGTGTGCTGCTTCCCGCGCCGCACCCCGTTGACGACGACGACGTCGAGCTCCGCCCGCATCGTCAGGTACGCCAGGCGCACGCCCGACGCCTCGATGCCGGCGGTCGCGAGCGCCGCGGCGACCTCCGCACGGGTGAGGTGGTTCCCTCCGCGCAACGCGTGCGCCATCGCCGCGGTCGCTCGCGTCGCCTCGTCGTCGTCGATCCCCGTCTGGCGCTCGTAGTAGCGGTTGAACGCCCTGACGCGCGGGGCGGTGAGCGCCTGGACCCAGCGCAGGTCCTCGGGGACGACGAAGTGCCAGGTGGGGCGCAGGGCGTGCGTGCGGATGACGGCGCCGTCGTCGACAACACGCTGCAGGGCGGCGTCGTCACCGGCGCTGCGCTGGGCGAGCGACCACTTCGCCATGGCGTACTCCTGCGCCTGCACGGCTCCGAGGTGCCGGACCACGGCGACCGGGTCGGGCAGCGGCGGGCCGGACAGGCGCTGGTTGGCCAGGCGGCGGTGGGCGACCTCCGACGCGTCCATGCCGTGAGCCTACGGACGGGCACCGACGTGGTCGTCGGCGGAGGCGAAACCTTTCGCCGTCCCGCGGGTCCTTGACCGCGCTCGGCGCCGGTAGGGATGCTCCGAGAGTTCCTGAATCGATATCGAAAGTTTCGGGCCAGAGGCCGTCACCGGCCCGCGCCGAACCTGGGGTCAAGGAGGACACCATGGCACCATCCCGCTCCCCCTGGCGGCGCAGCCTCGCGGCCGCCGCCGCGCTCGCCACCGGGGCTCTCGGCCTCGGCGCGGCCGCGCTCGCCACCGCCCCCGTCGCACAGGCCGCCTCGCTCACGCAGATCACGAACTTCGGCAGCAACCCCGGCGGCCTGCAGATGTACACCTACGTGCCGGACAAGCTGGCGGCGAACCCGGGCATCGTCGTCGCGGTGCACTACTGCACCGGGTCGACCTCGGCGTACTACAACGGCACGCAGTTCGACGAGCTCGCCAACCAGTACGGCTACATCGTCATCTACCCCTCGGCGTCCCGCCCGGGCGCGTGCTTCGACGTGTCGTCGACCCAGGCCCTGAGCCACAGCGGGCAGAGCGACCCCGCCAGCATCGTGCAGATGGTCCGGTACGTGCAGCAGCACTACACGACGGACACGAGCAAGGTGTTCATCACCGGCCTGTCCTCGGGCGCGATGACGACCGAGCTGCTGCTCGCCGACTACCCCGACGTGTTCGCCGCCGGCTCGGCGTGGGCCGGCGTCCCGGCGACGTGCTTCTCCACCGGCGGTGCGGCCCCGGGCGCGAACAACCAGGCGGGCTGGAACAGCGACTGCGCCAACGGCACGCTCAACAAGACGGCGCAGCAGTGGGGCGACCTGGCTCGCGGCGTCTACCCGGGCTACTCCGGGGCCCGTCCGCGCGTGCAGCTCTGGCACGGCACGAACGACACGACGCTGAGCTACAACAACTTCGGCGAGGCCATCGAGCAGTGGACGAACGTGCTCGGCGTCAGCGCGACCCCGTCGTCGACCGTCGTCAGCGGCAGCACCACGCGGACCCGCTACGGCAGCAGCACAGGCGACCAGGCGGCGCTCGAGGCGAACAGCCTGCAGGGCGCGTCGCACAGCCTGACCGTCGACGCGAAGGCGGTGATCCACTTCTTCGGGCTCGACTCGACGACGCCGACCCCGACGCCGACCCCTACGCCGACGCCAACCACCCCGACGCCCACGCCCACGACGCCGACCCCGACCCCGACCTTCACCGGTGTGCCGGGGGGCTGCCAGGTCATCTACGGCGTCAACCAGTGGAACACCGGCTTCACCGCGAACGTCACGATCAAGAACACCTCGTCGTCCGCGATCAACGGCTGGAGCCTGAAGTTCACGTTCCCGTCGGGGCAGACCATCACCCAGGCCTGGTCGGCCAAGGCCAGCCAGTCCGGGTCCGCGGTGACCCTGACGAACGAGGCCTGGAACGGCTCGCTGCCGGCCGGCGGCAGCACCCAGATCGGGTTCAACGGGTCGCACAACGGCACCAACACAGCACCCTCGTCGTTCACGCTCAACGGCGGGGCCTGCACGGTCGGCTGACGCAGCGGCGACCGCGCACACCGGGCCGCACGGCCACCCTCGGCGGGGGGTGACCGTGCGGCCCGGCCTGTGTCGTGCCGCCCTCTTGACACCGTCGCGGGGTGCGCGCAGAGTTGTAGTCAATCGATCGGTTGATCAATAGAACGGTTGGAGACGATGGTGGTCGACCCCCTGTCGGACGACCGGCTCGACCGGGCCTTCCTCGCCCTGGCCGACCCGGTGCGGCGTCGGATCGTCGCCCGCCTCAGCCGCGGCCCCGCCACGGTCAACGAGCTCGCCGAACCGTTCGACATCACCAAGCAGGCCGTCTCGAAGCACATCCAGGTGCTCGAGCACGCGGGCCTGGTGACCCGGACGCGCGATGCGCAGCGCCGGCCGGTGCACCTCGACGCCGCCACCCTGGAGGCCCTCACCGCGTGGATCGACCGGTACCGGCTGATCCACGAGCAGAGCTTCCGGGCGCTCGACGCGGTCCTCGCCGCCCAGGCGGGCGCCACGACGGGCCACCAGCAGGAGCAGGAGCAGGACCACAAGCACTCAGACCAGGAGGCACGACCATGAGCAACCCCGTGACGATCGACGCGCCCGAGGGCGTGCCGTTCATCGACATCACGCGCGAGTTCGACGCCCCGGTGGCGGCGGTCTTCCAGGCCCACGCGCAGCCCGACCTCGTCCGGCAGTGGATGGGCCCGCGCGACCTCGCGATGGACATCAAGGAGTGGGACTTCACGTCGGGCGGCTCGTGGCGCTACGTCCACACCGCCCCCGACGGGCAGGGCTACGAGTTCAACGGCGTCTTCCACGTGGTCCGCGAGAACGAGTTCGCGATCCAGACGTTCGAGTTCGGCGGCTACCCGGACGTCGTCGCGATCGAGTCCATCGCGTTCGAGGACCTCGGCGGGGGCCGCAGCCGGGTCCGCATCCACTCGACGTACCCGACGCTGGAGGCGCGGGACGGCATGGTGGCGAGCGGCATGGACCAGGGCCTCACGCAGGGCTACGAGCGGCTCGACGCGCTCGTAGCCTGACGGCCCCGGCGCGACGACGAGGGGCCCCGACCGACGTCGGGGCCCCTCGTCGTGCGCGTCAGCGCATCGCGGCCGTGTGCCGCATCAGGCTCTCGGACAACGTCGTCGCCCCCGTGATCGCCGCGAGGATCGACTCGTAGCTCGCGGTCGCCGCGTCGAACGACCCGTTGTTGCGCCCGTGCCGCAGCACGACGATCTTGTCGGACACCGCCCGGACGTCGTTCATGTTGTGGCTGATGAGGATCACGCCGAGGCCCAGGTCCCGCAGGCGCTCGATGTACGTGAGGACCTCGGCGGTCTGCGCGACGGACAGCGCCGCGGTGGGCTCGTCGAGCACGACGATCCGGGGCGAGCCGATGAGCGTGCGGGCGATCGCGACGGCCTGCCGCTGGCCCGCCGACAGCTCGGCGAGCGGGGTGCGGACCGACGGGATGCGCAGCGTCAGGTCGCGCAGGATCTGCCGGGCCATCTGCTCCATCTTGCCGTCGTCCAGCAGCATGCCGTCCGTCAGCTCACGGCCCAGGAAGATGTTGGACGTCACGTCGAGGTTGCCGGCCAGGGCGAGGTCCTGGAACACCGTCGCGATGCCGAGCGCGTGCGCCGCCGACGGCGACGGGATCGTCTGCTCCTCGCCGTCGATCTCGATGATCCCCGAGTCGGGCACGAGCACGCCGGAGATCACCTTCGCGAGCGTCGACTTGCCCGCACCGTTGTCGCCGACGAGCGCGACGACCTCGTGCGCGTGCACGTCGACGTCCACGCCGACGAGCGCCTCGACGGCTCCGAACCGCTTGCTGATCTGCCGGAGCGACAGCAGCGGCACGCGTGGGCTCGCGCTCATGTCCTCACCTGCTCCTCGTTGGGCACGTGGTCCCTGCAGTGAAACCTCGCTGTCCGTGGACGTCAATCGTCCCCCACCGCCTCCGCCATCGCGCGCACCGGTTCGTCCGAACGGAGGACGAAGTCCGTCGACTGCAGCACCAGCTCGATCGCGCCGACCACCTCGGCGCGGTGGCCGAGCTCGGCGGGAAGCACCTCGAGGGGGGCGATCTGGTTGAGCAGCACCCGGTGCCGGATCGCCTCCCGCAACGGCCCGAGCAGCATCTCGCCGGTCTCGGCAAGCTCGCCGCCGACCACGACGCACTGCGGGTTCACCGCCATGGCCAGCCCCGCGACGACCGCCCCGATCGACGCCCCCGCGTCCGCGATCACCCGGGCGCAGCCCGGGTCGCCGTCCAGGGCCCGCTGGATCACGTCGCGCAGCGCCATCGTCCCGTGGCTGGCCCGCAGCGGCTCCAGCAGCGCCTGCGCGCCGACCACGGTGTCGAGGCAGCCGCGGCTCCCGCACCGGCAGATATCACCCTGCGGGTCGACCTGGACGTGCCCGATCTCGCCCGCGGTGCCCGCGAAGCCGCGGTGCAGCTGGCCGCCGAGCACGATGCCCGCACCCGTCCCGTACGACGCGCGGACGTACACGGAGTCGCGGTACCCGCGGGACGCGCCGAGCGCGCTCTCCGCCAGCGCACCGAGGTTCGCGTCGTTGTCCACGAACACCGGCCGGGCGAGCCGCTTCGACAGGACGTGCGCGATGTGCACCTCGTCCCAGCCACGCATGATGCCGCGCACGGAGATCATCCCCGTCGCGGCGTCGACGGGCGCCGGCACCCCGATGCCGATGCCGACCACCTCGTCGAGCGACGAGCCGACCCGCTCCAGCAGGTCGGCGATGAGCAGCGCCGCCCGGTCCAGGCTCGTGTCCACCCGGTGCTCGTGCGGCAGCGGCAGGGTCTGCTCGGCGACGACCTCGTGCGTCACGTCGCCGAGCGCGATGCGCAGGTGCCGGTGCCCGATGTGGATCCCGACCGCCAGACCCACGCGGCGGGCGAGCGTGACCATCTGGGCACGCCGCCCGCTGCGGGTGGTGCTGCGGGTGTCGACGACACCCGCAGCGAGGAGCTCCTTGACGATCGTCGACACGGTGGCGGCCGACAGGCCGGTGGCCCCGGCGAGCTCCACCTGGGTGAGCCCGCCGTGCCGGTGCACCGTCTCGACGATGAGGGCCCGGTTGGCCTCGCGCAGGGAGGACTGCGAGCCTGACATGGCTACCCGTCCTCCCACGGCCGCGAGCCTAGACCGGCACGGCATCCGCCCACGCCAGGTTGGCTCCCTGGTCGTGGGCGAATGTCGAACCTCAGCGAGCCGCGCCGGCCCGCCGCTTGTTGTAGATGTCGAACGCGACCGCGAGCAGCAGGACGAGGCCCTTGACCATCTGCTGGACCGACTGGTCGACGCCCATGAGCTGCATGCCGTTGCTCATGACGCCCATGATCAGACCACCGACGACGGCACCGGTCACCCGACCGACACCACCCGTGGTGGACGCGCCACCGATGAAGCAGGCGGCGATCGCGTCGAGCTCGAACATGTTGCCCGCACCGGGCTGCGCGCTGTTGGACCGCGACGAGTACACCGCGCCGGCGACAGCCGCGAGGAAGCCCATGTTGACGAAGATCCAGAAGTTGACCTTCTGCACCTTCACGCCGGACAGCTGTGCGGCGGACAGGTTGCCACCGATCGCGTAGACGTGGCGGCCGAAGACCGTCTTCGTCGTGACGACCGTGTACACCATGATCAGGACGCCGAGGATGATCAGCACGATCGGCAGGCCGCGCGAGCGGGCCAGCTGGTAGGCGAAGGCCATGACGACGACCGCGACCAGCACGAGCTTCGTGAGGAAGATCGGCATGGACTCGACGACCTGCTGGTACTTGACGCGACCGGCGCGCTGACGGAACTGGCTGACGACGTAGCCGACCACGGCGACCGCCGCGATGACGAGCGTGAAGACGTCGATGCCCTGGCCGCCGAGGAACCCGTTGAGGAACCCGCCGGCGATCTTCTGGTACTCGTGCGGGAACGGCGACAGCGAGACGTTGTCGAGCACCTGGTAGGTCATGCCGCGGAACAGCAGCATGCCCGCCAGCGTCACGATGAACGCCGGGATCCCGACGTACGCGACCCAGAAGCCCTGCCAGCACCCGACGACGAGGCCGACGGCGAGGGCGGCGAGGACGCCGACCCACCACGGCTGGCCGTTCTTGATGACCAGCACGGCCGAGACGGCCCCCGTCAGGGCGACGACCGACCCGACGGAGAGGTCGATGTGGCCGCCGACGATGACGATCAGCATGCCGATCGCGAGGATCAGGATGTACGAGTACTGCAGGACGATGTTGGTCACGTTGCCGGGGCTCAGCAGCGTGCCGTCCGTCAGGATGGTGAACAGCCCGACGATGGCCACGAACGCGATGAAGATCCCGCTCTGGCGCAGGTTCCTCGTGAAGAGGTCCTTGAACCCTGCTACGGCAGTCATCGAACCTGGTCCCTTTCCTTGGTCATGAGCTGCATCAGGTTCTCCTGAGTGGCCTGCTCACGCGGCAGCACACCGGTGACCCGGCCCGCCGAGAGCGTGTAGATGCGGTTGCAGATGCCGAGCAGCTCGGGCAGCTCGGACGAGATGACGAGGACCGCCTTCCCCTGCTCCGCGAGCTTGTTGATCAGCGTGTAGATCTCGTACTTCGCGCCCACGTCGATGCCGCGGGTCGGCTCGTCGAGGATGAGGACCTCGGGGTCCGTGAAGAGCCACTTGCTCAGCACGACCTTCTGCTGGTTGCCGCCGGAGAGCTTGCCCGCGAGCGCCGCCACGGTGGGCGCCTTGATGTTCATGCTCTGACGGAAGCCCTCGGCGACCTTGGTCTCCTCGTTGGCGTTCACCCAGCCCAGCCGCGACACCTTCTTGAGGCTCGCCGCGGTGATGTTGTTCCGGATGTCCTCGATGAGGTTGAGGCCGTACTTCTTGCGGTCCTCGGTGGCGTAGGCGATGCCGTGCTGGATGGCCTCCGCCACCGTGCGCGTCCTGATCTCGTTGCCCCGCAGGTACACCCGGCCGGTGGTGTGGCTGCCGTACGTGCGGCCGAAGAGCGACATCGCGAGCTCGGTGCGCCCGGCGCCCATGAGCCCGGCCAGCCCGACGATCTCGCCGGCGCGGACGTTGAGGCTCGCGCCGTCGACGACGACGCGGTCCGGGTCCGTCGGGTGGTGCACCGTCCAGTCCTCGATCCGCAGCACCTCGTCGCCGATGTTCGGCTCGTGGGGCGGGAAGCGGTGGCCGAGGTCACGGCCGACCATGCCGCGGATGATCCGCTCCTGCGTGACGCCGTCGGCCTTCATGTCGAGGGTCTCGATCGTGCGGCCGTCGCGGATGATCGTGGTGTTGTCGGCGATCTCCGCGATCTCGTTGAGCTTGTGGGAGATCATGATGCAGGTGATCCCCTGCTGCTGGAGCTGGCGCAGGAGGCCGAGCAGGTGCTCGGAGTCGTTGTCGTTCAGTGCGGCGGTCGGCTCGTCGAGGATGAGGAGCCGGACCTCCTTGGACAGCGCCTTGGCGATCTCGACGAGCTGCTGCTTGCCGACGCCGAGCTGTCCGACGGGGGTGACCGGGAGCTCGTTCAGGCCGACGCGGGCCAGCAATGCTGCGGCCGCCGCGTTCGCCTGGTTCCAGTCGATGAGCCCGCGCTTGACCCGCTCGTTGCCGAGGAAGATGTTCTCCGCGACCGACAGGTACGGCACCAGCGCGAGCTCCTGGTGGATGATCACGACGCCCTGCGCCTCGGAGTCGTTGATCGACCCGAACTGCACCTCGGCACCGTCGAGGAGGATCGTGCCCTCGTAGTCGCCGTGCGGGTAGACGCCGGACAGGACCTTCATCAGCGTCGACTTTCCGGCGCCGTTCTCTCCGCAGATCGCGTGGATCTCGCCACGCTCGACCGAGAGGGAGACGTCCTGGAGTGCCTTCACACCGGGGAACGTCTTGGTGATGGACTGCATCTCGAGAATGGGGTCAGCCACGCGACCTCACCGTCCTTCCTTGCGATGGACCGGACCGGGGCCGACCGGCCGGCACACGGGGTGCCGGCCGGTCGGCGGTCGGAGCTGAGAGGTCAGCCGGCCTGGCCGCTGGCGACCTCGTCGGCCGTCCAGTAGCCGGAGTCGATCAGCAGGGGCTGGATCTCGTCCTTGCCCACGATGTCCGAGCTCAGCAGGTACGACGGGACGACCTTGACACCGTTGTCGTACGACTCGGTGTCGTTGGCCTCGGGCGTGCCGCCCGAGAGGAACGCCTCAGCCGTCTTGACGGACTGGTCGGCGAGCTTGCGGGTGTCCTTGAAGATCGTCGACCACTGCACGCCGTCGTTGATCAGCTTGACCGAGGCGATCTCGGCGTCCTGACCGGTGACGACGGGCATGCCGTCGGCGATGCCGGGGCCGTAGCCGGCGTTCTGCAGGGCCGTGAGGATGCCGCGCGACAGGCCGTCGTACGGGGACAGGACGCCGTTGACCTTGGAGCCGTCGGAGTAGGTCGACGTGAGGAGGTCCTCCATGCGCTTCTGCGCCGTCTCCTGCAGCCAGCGCAGCGTGGCGACCTGCTCGATGTCCGTCTGGCCGGACTTCACGACGAGCGTGCCGTCGTTGATGTACGGCTGCAGCGTGTCCATCGCGCCCTTGTAGAAGAAGTGCGCGTTGTTGTCGTCCAGCGAGCCGGCGAAGAGCTCGACGTTGAACGGGCCCTTCTTGTCGCCGGGGGTGCCGTCCGCCTTGAGGACGCCGAGGCCCGTGAGCAGCGAGGTGGCCTGCTGCACGCCGACCTTGTAGTTGTCGAACGTGACGTAGAAGTCGACGTTCTCGCTGTCGCGGATGAGGCGGTCGTACGCGATGACCGGGATCTTCGCGTCGGCGGCGGCCTGCAGCTGGTTGGCGAGCGCCGTGCCGTCGATCGAGGCGATGATCAGGAGCTTCTCGCCCTTGGTGATCATCTGGTCGATCTGCTGCTGCTGGGTCGGGATGTCGTCGCCCGCGTACTGCAGGTCGACCTTGTAGCCGGCCTTCTCCAGGCCCTCCTTGACGGCCTTGCCGTCAGCGATCCAGCGCTCGGAGGTCTGCGTCGGCATCGCGACGCCGACCGTGATGTCGCCCTTGTCGCCGGAGGCCGCGCCCGTGGTGTCGTCCGTGCTGCCGGCGCCGCCACCCGAGCACGCGGTGAGACCGAGTGCGACAACCGCACCCATCGCCGCGAAAGTGATCCGTCGCATGTGCTGTGCTCCTTCTCGTCGTTGAGAGATCCGGGACGACGGACCTGCGAGCGCGGTGCTCGTCAGTGCCCCGCAGCCGCTCCGCCGCTCGGGCCGTGTCCCGACTGCGTCCCCGCGGTGATGTGGGTCACCGGAGGGGCAGTGCCCATACGCTCTTGTATTCGGTTCTCGAAGTCAAGCCATGACCACCCGGTCGCGTATTACGAACTCATCACGATCAGGTCGCGGATCGGCGCGGCTTGTGAGCGCTAACAGGCGCCCGTCGAGCGTCCGATACTTCCGTTGCGTTCGACCGACGAATGCATCGTGCCCGCTCGCGCCCACGGTCGTCCACAACGCGGACCTCCGCTCCCACCAGGCGAGACGCACGACGGCGGGCGGACCCCACCAGGGCCCGCCCGCCGTCGCCTCCACCCGTCAGCCGTGGTGAGGGGTCTGCGGCCCCCTCACCACCGCGTCACCACCAGCCGTGCCCCGACGAGTGGCCCGGCGAGGCCTTCTCGACGAGCACCGCCACGGTCCGCGCCGGCACGGTCACCGTGCCCGTCGCCGTCGCCCACGTGGTCGAGCGGACCACCGGGTCGCTCCCCCGCGCCTGCACCGGCGACAGCTGCAGCCGGTGCCCTGCCAGGCCGGCCACGGTCTGCGTGGTCGGCTCGTCCGAGGCGTTGACCACGACCAGCACGCCCTCGAGCGACCGGTCCACGTCGTGGCTCCAGCACCGCGTCCGCGGGTCCCAGCCGGCCCGGTCGTCGATCCGCATGACGACCACGCCCGGGTCGGCCTGCGCCCCCGACCCCGGGAACGACACCTTCTGCTCGATGAGGTCCGCCGAGCCCAGCCGGAACAGCGGGGTCGAGAACCGCAGCCGCAGCAGGTCGTCCGCAGCCTTCGACGCCGTGGCGATGTCCGCCGCCGTCGGCTTGAGCGCCGCGTCCTCGAGCAGCGGCTGCTGGAACGGCCACTTCGACTCGTTGTCCGCCTTCGGCGGCAGGCCGCGGCCGAAGCCGTTGTCCTTCCCCGACAGGTCGAGGCTGTTGAACCAGTCGCCCGAGTTGAAGCTGTTCCGGTCGAGCGACTTGCTGCGCAGCAGGTCGGCACCCGCGTGCCAGAAGCTCGGCGTCTGCGCCAGCGCGGTCGTCGCGAGGCTGACCGTGTTCATCCGCACGCGATCGGCCATGGGCGTGGACGTCGGCAGCTTGTACGTCAGCGAGTCCCACAAGGTCTCGTTGTCGTGCGCGTCGACGTACGTGATCACCTCCTCGGGCGAGTCCGCGTAGCCGGCGGGCTGGCCGTTGTAGTCGATCTCGCTGCCCTTCTGGACGGTGCCCGCGCTCGTCTCGAACGCGAAGTCGCGCAGGTTGCCCGCCATCCCGAGCCGCACCAGGTCGGCGTCGTGCTGGGCGCGCGCCGCCTGGTCCGCGGCCGACCCGTTGACCGGGTCGCCGTTCGGGTCGGTGCCGCCGCCGGAGCCGAAGCCCTGGATGCGGGGGTTGTCGTCGAACGGGCCTCCCCCACGGACGGCGTCGCGCAGCCGGTCGGAGAACGTGCCGATGCCCGTGCCGCCGAGCTGCCCCTGCGTGGCCTGGGTGAACAGGGCGTTGTCCGCGACCTCGCCGAAGTTCCAGCCCTCGCCGTACAGGTAGACGTTCTTGCCGTTCACGCCGTCCTTGCGGGGCGTGAGCGCGTCGAGCGCCTTCCGGACTGCCTTCATGTTGTCCACCGAGTGGTGGCCCATGAGGTCGAAGCGGAAGCCGTCGACCTTGTAGTCCTTGGCCCACGTGACGACCGAGTCGACCATGAGCTTGCCGGCCATGGCGTGCTCGGTGGCGACGTTCTGGCAGCAGGTCGACGTCTCGACGGCGCCCGTCGCGTTGAGCCGCTGGTAGTAGCCCGGCACCACGCGGTCGAGGACCGAGCCGGGGTTCTGCCCGCTGGCCGTCGTGTGGTTGAACACCTGGTCGAGGACCACCTGCAGGCCGTCGTCGTGCAGCGCGCCGACCATCGTGCGGAAGTCGGCGACCCGGCCGCCGCCCTCCTGGTGCACGGCGTACGAGCCCTCGGGCGCCTGCCAGTGCAGCGGGTCGTAGCCCCAGTTGAACCCGTCCGCGTCCGCCACGGCCATGACGCAGGCCTGCTGCTGGTCGGAGTCCGGCGGGAACGACGCGAGGTCGCAGTCGGGGGTGGCCTGCGCGCTGCGGTCCTCCTCGATCGAGGCGATGTCGAACGTCGGCAGCAGGTGCACCGTCGTCAGGCCCGCGTCGGCGAGCTCACGCAGGTGCTTCGTGCCCGCGCTGCGGTCGGCGAACGCCAGGTACGTGCCGCGGTGGGCGGCCGGCACCGTGGTGTCGCCGATCGAGAAGTCGCGCACGTGCAGCTCGTAGATCGTCTGGTCCACGGGCTTCACGACGGGCTGCTTCGCCTTCTCCCACGCCTTCGGCCGGTAGGCCGGGTCGTCGAGGTCGACGAGCACCGAGTGCGTGCTGTTCAGGGTCAGGGCGACCGAGTACGGGTCCGTCACCTGGTTGACCTCGACCTTGTCCGTGGTCGGCGCGTAGACCGTGACCTCCCAGAGGTACGCGGCGCCGGTCCACTGCTTCCTGCCGTCGACCGTCCACGAGCCGTCGGGCTCCTGGTGCGCCGCGACGCGCGTCGGGGTGCCCGACGTGTCGACGCCCGTCTTCGTCGCGGGCCAGACGAGCAGGTCGACGTCCTGCGCCGTCGGCGCCCACAGGGCGAGGTGCGGCGTGCCGCGCGACCACGTGGTGCCGAGCGCGCGCTTGCCGGCGGCCTTGGCGTACAGGTCGTCGAGCACGCCCGGGACCTGCACGCCCGTCGCCGCCTGCAGGGTGCCGTCCGACGCCGCCTGCGTGACGAGCAGCTCGCCGCGCAGCAGCTCCTTGGCGGCCGCCTTGTCGGCGCCGACGTGCAGCGCGACCGATCCCGCGAGCTGCGGGAACCGGGCGAGCTGCTTGTCCGTGAGACCCCCGGCGTCGTACGTGAGCGGCACCGGGGTGCCGTCGTCACCCGTCACCGCCCCGTCGACGACCGCGAGCGCGCCCGTCGCCGAGGAGTGCAGCCGCCAGGCGAGCGTCGTCGGGTCGACACCCGCGAGCAGGTCGGCAGGCCACGCGATCGTCGACGCGTCGACCCACTGCGCCGCCGACTGACCCGTGCCCGGCAGCGGCGGCTCGCTGACCTCGACCGTCAGGACGTGCGTCGCGAGCACGTAGGAGAACGTCACGGGCTTGCCGCCGGGCGCCGAGAACGGGATGTTCGCGCCGCCGGGTGCGCCGCCCGCGCCGTAGTTCTCGTCCCACGACAGGTTGTGCGCGACCTTCACCTCGTACGCACCCTCGGGCAGCTTGTCGGTGGTGAACGTGGACGTGCCGTCGCCGTCCGGGTCCTCGAGCAGAGTCGCGAGGCAGTCGGGGGCCCAGTCGCCCTCGCAGCCGAGCTCGCTGTTCGTGGAGCCGGGGACCGTGAGGATCGGGCCCTGCGCGGTCGACGTGAACCAGTGGGTCACCGGGTCGTAGTAGAACGTCACGGGCCCGTCGGCGGCGAGCGTGTACGTCACGTTCGCGCCGCCGGGGGCGCCGCCCGCGCCGTAGTTCTCGTCCCACGAGCCGCCGACCGCGACCTTGTACTCGTACGTCCCGGCGGGCAGCGTGAACGTGCCGGTGTAGATGCCGTCCTTGAACGTCGCCAGCTGGGCCTTCGTGCAGTCCGGCTGCCAGTCGCCCGGGCATCCCATCTCGGAGTCGTGGCTGCCGGGGACGGTGACGAGCAGGTCGCCGCCACCGCCGCCGCCCTGGGTCTCCTCGCCGTCGACCCGGTTGCCGACCGACGCGAACGTCGAGCCCGCGGCCCGGTGACCGGCGGCGTCGACCGTGACCGCGCGGTACTCGACGAGCGTGCCCGGGGCCAGGCCGTCGAGGTCCGCGAACACGCCCGGGCTGGTCGTCTCCGACGTCCCGAGCGTCGTCCAGGCGTCGTCACCGACGGCGCGGTACGCGAACGAGGTCTGGCTCCAGACGTCGTCGGGCACGTCCGCGCTCACCGGCACCTGACCGCTCAGGCCGGAGCCGGGTGCCGGTGCGGTCAGCGTGACCGGCCCGGCGGCGGCCGGGGCGCCGACCTCGGCGTCGGCCCGCAGCACGATCGCGCCGAGCGCGGGGATCGTCACGGACACCGTGCCGTCGGCGGCCGCGGTGACGCCGGTCGTCGTGCCGAAGAGCGCGTCGAAGTGCGCGCCCGGCGTGAGGGTGTCGATCGTGACCGTCGTCGGGGACGTGCCGTTGTTGAGCGCGACGAGGTGCTCGACCTTCTCCGCGGCGTCGACGCGGCTGAACGCGTACACCGCGCCGTTCGAGTACCGCTCGATCTGGGCGCCGTCCTTGAGGGCCGGGGTGCTCTGCCGCAGCTCCGCGAGCGCCTTGATGTGCTGGTAGAGCACGCTGTCGGTGTCGTAGCGGTCCACCGAGCCGGCGGTCGTGCCGTCGAGGAGCGGCTGGTTCGCGTACTCGTCGACCTGCGTCGCGAACAGCGACTGCCGGGCGTCCTTGTCGCTGCCGTTCATCGACCCGGCGCCCTCGAAGCCCTGCTCGTCGCCGTAGTACACGACCGGCTGGCCGCGGGACAGGAACATGAGGTCGTGCGCGAGCTCGCTGCGCGCCTGCGGGTCGGAGCCGTTGCGGACGAAGTAGCCGATGCGGCCCATGTCGTGGTTGCCGAGGAACGTCGGCAGGGCCTGCGCGTTCGTCGTCGGGGTGAGGTACCGGTCGTCACCCTGGTACAGCGTGTGCAGCAGGCCGGCCGACGAGCCCTGCGCGTAGTTCGACGCGGCCGACTGGAACGTGAAGTCGAGGACCGCGTCCATGTCGCTGTCGCGCAGGTACGGCGAGAGCTTGACCGGGTCGGCGTCGTACACCTCGCCGAACATGAAGAAGTCGGGGTTGCCCTGGGCGGTCGCGTGCGCGTGCACGGCGGTCGTGAACTTCTGCCAGAACTCGAAGTTCACGTGCTTGGCGGTGTCGATGCGGAACCCGTCGACGCCGAGGTCGACCCAGGAGTCGTAGACGTCCACGAACCCGTTCACGACCTGCGGGTTCTCGGTCATGAGGTCGTCGAGGCCGGAGAAGTCGCCGTACGTCGTCGACTCACCGGTGTAGGTCGAGTCGCCCCGGTTGTGGTACAGCGTCACGTCGTTCAGCCAGTCCGGGACCTTGACGTGCGCGTCCTCCGGCTTGACCACGGGCGTGTACGGGAACGACGTGGCCGGGTCCATCGTCGGGAACGCGTCGGTGCCCGCGTAGGTGTGCGGGTCGAACGCGTTGCCGGCCGCGTCCTTGTACGGGCTCGTGCTCTGCGGCACGTACGTGTACTGCTGCTGCGCGTAGTCGATGACGTCCGCGGTGTGGTTCGTGATGATGTCGAAGTAGACCTTGATGCCGCGCGCGTGCGCGTCCGCGATCAGCGCCTCCAGCTCGGCGTTCGTGCCGAGGTGGGGGTCGATCTGCGTGAAGTCGGTGATCCAGTAGCCGTGGTACCCGGCGGACACGTTCACGCCGGTGCCCTGCACGGGGCGGTTCTTGAACGACGGGGTCAGCCAGATCGCGGTCGTGCCGAGGCCCTCGATGTAGTCGAGCTGGTCCCGCAGGCCCGCGAGGTCGCCGCCGTTGTAGAAGCCCTTGTCCGTCTTGTCGAGGCCGGTCGTGAGCCGGTCGCCCGTGAGCCCACCCGTGTCGTTGGACGGGTCGCCGTTGGCGAACCGGTCGGTCATGGCGAAGTAGAAGGTGTTGCCGGCGCCCGGGTCCCGGACGGGGTCGGCGACGATCGCGGCGTCCTGCGCGGTGTAGTCGCCGGCGAGGTCGAGCGGGGTCAGCGCGGTGCGGTGCGTCGCGTCGTCGTACGTGAAGCGGATCGTCGACGGCCCGGCGACCACGAGCGGGGTGTCCGCGCTGCCGCCGTCGCCCCCGTACGACTCGTCCCAGGTGTCGTTCAGCGCGACCTTGTAGTGCCACGTGCCGGCGGGGACCTCGAGGTCCGCGCTGTACCGGCCGCTGCCGTCCGCGACGAGCTCGGTCGCCGCGCACTCGGGCTGCCAGTCCGCGGAGCAGCCGAGCTCGCTCTGCAGGTCGCCGACGAGGGCGGCGGTGCGGTCGGCCGCGGCGGCGGGTCCCGCGGCGACGGCGGCCGCCGTGCCCGTGAGGGCGAGCACCACCGCGAGCGACGAGAGGCCTGCGACGGGTCGGGACAGGACGGGCATGGGGCGCGACATGGCGACTCCTTCGTCGTCCCGGCACGGCCGTGTGCCGGGGGTCAGCGCCGACCGTACCGACTTGCCGCAACTTGCAGCAAGGGTTTCAGACCAATCGGTGAGATCGGCACGAAGAGGACGCTATCGACGCTGCCCGGGACCGCATCCGGTGGCGGGCGCTGCGGCGCCCGCCACCGGCCGAGGACTCAGCTGCCCAGGCTGAGGTCCCCCACGCGGACCGTGGAGTCGAACACCAGGTAGACGTCGTGCCGGCCGTTCAGCGAGCCGTGCGAAGGGCCCTGGCCGTGGCCCTTCCCCGGCCCGCGCCCGTCGTCGAGCGCCGCCGTGACCGTCGCGTACGTGTACCTGTCCCCTGTGCTCGCCACGGTCGCGGTCCCGACGAGCCGTCCGGTCGGCGAGTCGAGACGGACCTGGATGGTGCCGTTGCCGGCGTCGGCCTTCGCGACCGCGGCCGTGAAGGTCCGGGCCCTGTCGAGGTCGGCGTCCTTGAACGCCACCCAGCTGCCGGCGGCCGTCTGGACGGACGTGCCGGACTCCTTCGACCGGTCCACGAGCTCGATGCCCCGGTACGCGTCGAAGTTCTGCGCCTGCGTGACCTTCGACAGGTCGCGGGCGGGGATCTTCTCGCCCTTGACCTGCACGACGGCCTTCTGCCGGATGTCGGCCGACGACGCACCGACGAGCACGTCGTACGCGCTCGTCTCGACGACCCACTTCTCGCGGGTCACGTCCCAGTGGGCCAGGTCGGCCACGGGCACCGAGAGCTCGACGGTCGTGGTCTGCCCCGGGTCGAGGCTCACGCGGTCGAACGCGCGCAGCTGCTTGACCGGCTGCGGGTCTCGCGAGTCGCGCTGGTGCGTGTAGAGCTGCACCACCTCGTCACCGGTCCGGCGGCCGGTGTTCGTGACGTCGACCCGGGCACGCAGCGTGCCGTCCGCCTTCTTGTCCACCCGCAGGTGCGAGTACCGGAACGACGTGTAGGACAGCCCGTACCCGAACGGGTACAGCGGCTTCGTCGTGTCGTACAGGTACGTCTGGCCGCTCGAGATGATGTCGTAGTTCATCAGGTCCGGCTGGAGGTCCTGCGAGCTCTTCGGCCACGTCTGCGTGAGCCGCCCGGCGGGGTTGGTGTCGCCGAACAGCACGTCCGCGACGGCGTGCCCGGTCTCCTGGCCGGCGTGCGTGGTCCACACGATCGCCGGGACGTGGTCCTGCAGCCAGGTGATGGTGTCCGGGTAGCTCGTCTGGAGGACGACCACCGTGCGCGGGTTCGCCGCGACGACCGCCTCGACGAGGGCCTCCTGGCCGGCGGCCAGGCCGATGTCCGTGCGGTCGTGGTCCTCACGCCCGTTGATGAACGGCTGGCTGCCGACCACCACGACGGCCACGTCCGCCGCCTTGGCCGCTGCGACGGCCGCCTCCGTGCCGCTCGCGACGAGCTCGCGGGAGAACTCCGTCGCCGTGTCCGCGGTCGCGGCGCCCAGCGCGAGCGCGCCGTTCGCGTCGATCGTCAGGTACTGCTTCCCGTACGACGGCGCCCAGCTGTACGCCGACTCGTAGCCCGCGTACTTCAGCACGACGTTGCCGTCGGGCCGGTCCTCGATCGTGAACTGCTGCTGCACGAACCAGCCGTTGGGCTGCGCCTGGTCGTTGGCGAAGCCGCTCCAGTTGTAGCCGACGTACTTGCCGTTCGCGGCGCTGCGGAGCGTGACGATGCCGCTGCCCCAGTCGAAGACGTCGAACTGCGCGGTCGCGTCGGCCGTCGTCGCACCCTCGGTGATCGCCGCGCCGGACTCCCCCGCCCCGCCGGACAGGTACTTCCCGGTCGCGGGGTCCTTGAGCGCGATGCGGTCGACGCCCTCGGTCCCGGTGACCGTGCCGCCGGCGCCGATGCGCTCGGTGATGCCGTCGAGCGCGGTCACCGTGTAGGGCGGCGTGCCGCCGTACCAGTCGGTGTACGTGGTGTCCGCGAGCGGGCCGACCACGGCGACGCTGTTCGTGCGGTTCGCGTCGAGCGGCAGGGCGTTCTTCTGGTTCTTGAGCAGCACCATCGCCTCGCCGGCCGTGGTGCGGGCGAGCTCCCGGTTCGCGGGCGTGTCGACCGCATCCATCGTGATCCCCGCGTACGGGCCGCCGTCCGGGTCGAACTCGCCGAGCCGGAACCGGATCGACAGCTCGTGCGACGCCGCGGTGTCGATGTCCTCCTGGGTCAGCAGGCCCTGGGCGAGGGCCGACTTGACCGCGGCGATCGTCGGCTGCGGGTTGTTGTCGTTCACCGTGTGGTTGTCGAGGCCGGCCTTGATGAGGGCGGCGTCGGCCTCGGGCTGCGTGTCGTAGTAGTCCTCGGAGTCGACGAGGTTCGCCGGGGCGTTCGCGTCGCTCACGTTGAACAGCGTCTTGTCGGTCCAGGACCGCACGGTCGAGTCGAGGGTCGGGTCGACGGTGGCCGGGCGGCCGTTGACCAGGTTGTACGACGCCATCACACCGGTCGCGGCGTCCGCGCTGATCGCCGGCTCGAACGCCTGCTCGTCGTACTCGTGCAGCACGCGCGGCGGGACCGACGAGTTGCTCGTGTCGCGGTGCACCTCGTTGTTGTAGGCGAGGTAGTGCTTCAGCGTCGGGGCGGTCTTCAGGTAGAACGGGTCGTCGCCCGACATGCCCTTGCCGTACGCGGTCGAGATCGCGCCGGTGAGCAGCGGGTCCTCGGAGTAGCCCTCCTCGTTGCGGCCCCACCGCGGGTCCCGCAGCAGGTTGACGACGGGCGCCCACAGGTTGAGCCCCCACATGCCGGGATCGGTGGTGTGGTACCCGCGCGCCTCGTCACCGACCACGGTCCCCACCTGGTGCAGCAGGTCGGTGTCCCAGGTGCTCGCCAGCCCGACGGCCTGCGGGAACGTCGTCGCGGTCGCGGTGTGCACTACGCCGTCGGCCGGCGACGTGGTCCACGCCAGGCCGTGCACCGCCTCGGTGCCGCTGCGGAAGTGCCCGATGCCGAGCCGCGGCACCGGCAGCGGGAACTGGTGCAGGAGGGAGATCTCCTCGTCCTGCGTGAGCCTGCCGAGCAGGTCGTCGATGCGCGTCTGCAGCGGCAGGTCGGGGTCACGGAACGGGTAGTCCTCCGCCTGGGCGGAGGTGGTCGGCACGAGCCCGACGAGCGCCAGGCAGACGACGCCCGGCACCGCCCAGCGGCGCCTCGGTGCGATCCTCACAGCAGGAACCCCCTCGATCCACGGCGTCGCTGCGCCGCACAGGTGTGGTGGTTCGCCATCCGTCAGGGCAGGGGGATGCCGCCGCACGACGAGGTGCGGTGGTGCGAGCGGGGGCCGGCGCCCGGGTGCGATCTTCCGACGGCTCTGACGGTCGATGACGAGGGACGGTGCCGGGTATCGAAGCGCTTCGACGCCCGGCACTGACGACCGTAGGGGCTGTCCGTTACGGGTGTCAACGGGCGGATTCAGGTACCCCGCACGTTCGACCGCACCGGGTCCTCACGCGCCGCGCAGGCGCTCCAGCCGCTCGGCCAGGCCCTCGACGGCGTCGTCCGCGACCTCCACGAGCTTGTCGCGGCTCGTCGCCCCCGACACCAGCGTCACGTGCCGCGGTCGCACCCCGAGGGCGTCCGCCAGCGCCCGCAGCGCCGCCTCCGTCGCGGCACCGTCGACGGCGCGCGCCGTCACCGCGACCACCAGCCGGTCCCCGTGCAGGCCGCCGACCGCCGTCCGCGACGCCCCCGGGCGCACCCGGACCGCGACGCGCACGGTCCGCCCGCCGTTCGTCCGCCCGCTCGTCCGCCGGTCAGACCAGGCCGAGCACCCGGACCGCGTCCCGCTCCTCCACGAGCTCCGCGACCGACGCGTCGATCCGCGCCCGCGACGACCCGTCGACCTCCAGGCCCTGCACGATCCGCCACGCGCCGCCCTCGGACGTCACCGGGAACGACGAGATGAGCCCCTCCGGGACCCCGTACGACCCGTCCGACACCACACCGGCCGACGTCCAGTCCCCCGCCGGCGTGCCGTGCACCCAGGAGCGCACGTGGTCGATCGCCGCGTTCGCCGCCGACGCCGCCGACGACGCACCCCGCGCCTCGATGATCGCCGCGCCGCGCTTCGCGACCGTCGGGATGAACGTGCCGGTCACCCACGCGTCGTCCGCCACGACCTCGAGCGCGGGCCGACCACCGACCGTCGCGTGCGACAGGTCCGGGTACTGCGTCGCCGAGTGGTTGCCCCAGATCGTGACGCGCGCGATGTCCGCGACCCTCGCCCCCGTCCGCGTCGCGAGCTGCGACACCGCCCGGTTGTGGTCCAGGCGCGTCATCGCCGTGAACCGGTCCGCCGGCACGTCCGGCGCGTGCTGCTGCGCGATGAGCGCGTTCGTGTTCGCCGGGTTCCCCACGACGAGCACCCGCACGTCGTCCGCCGCGCCCGCGTTGATCGCCTCGCCCTGCGGCTTGAAGATCCCGCCGTTCGCGGACAGCAGGTCGCCGCGCTCCATGCCCGCCGTGCGCGGGCGCGCCCCGACGAGCAGCGCCACGTTCGTGCCGTCGAACGCGGCCCGCGCGTCGTCGAAGATGTCGACGCCGTCGAGCGTCGGGAACGCGCAGTCGTCGAGCTCCATCGCGGTGCCCTCGGCCGCCTTGACCGCCTGCGGGATCTCGAGCAGCCGCAGCCGGACCGGGGTGTCCGCACCGAGCATCTGGCCGGAGGCGATGCGGAACAGCAGCGCGTAGCCGATCTGGCCGGCGGCACCGGTGACAGTGACGTGGACGGGCTGGCTCACAGGCGCGGCTCCTTCGGTCGGCCACCGGGGACGGCGGCGCTGGCGTCGGCGGCGCCGGCAGTCAGGACCGGCGCGCTACGGGCACGCTACCCGCACACACGACGACGGCGCCCGCCCGGGATCCGGGTGGGCGCCGTCGTGCCGTGCGGTCGCGCTGGCAGGTCAGGCCAGCTTCGCCGCCAGGTTCTTGTCGAGCGTCTCGAGGAACTCCTCGGTCGTCTGCCACGCCTGGTCCGGGCCGACGAGCACGGCGAGGTCCTTCGTCATGGCGCCGCTCTCGACCGTCTCGATGACGACCTGCTCGAGCGTCTCCGCGAACTGGGTGACCTCGGGCGTGCCGTCGAGCTTCCCGCGGTGCTTCAGACCGCCCGTCCACGCGAAGATCGACGCGATCGGGTTCGTCGACGTGGGCTTGCCCGCCTGGTGCTGGCGGTAGTGGCGCGTCACCGTGCCGTGCGCCGCCTCGGCCTCGACCGTCTTGCCGTCCGGGGTCATGAGGACCGACGTCATGAGGCCCAGCGAGCCGAAGCCCTGCGCGACCGTGTCGGACTGCACGTCACCGTCGTAGTTCTTGCACGCCCAGACGTAGCCGCCCTCCCACTTCATGGCCGCGGCGACCATGTCGTCGATGAGGCGGTGCTCGTACGTGAGGCCGGCGGCGTCGAACTGGTCCTTGTACTCGGCGTCGAACACCTCCTGGAAGATGTCCTTGAACGCGCCGTCGTACGCCTTGAGGATCGTGTTCTTCGTCGACAGGTACACCGGGTAGCCCCGCTGCAGGCCGTACGCGAACGACGCCCGCGCGAAGTCGCGGATCGAGTCGTTGAAGTTGTACATGCCCATCGCGACGCCGCCGCCGTCGGGGTACGTGACGACCTGCTGCTGGATCGGCTCCGAGCCGTCCGCCGGGGTGTACGTGAGGGTCAGCGTGCCGGCGCCGGGGACCTTGAAGTTGGTCGCCTTGTACTGGTCGCCGTGGGCGTGACGGCCGATGATGATCGGCTTGTTCCAGCCCGGCACCAGGCGCGGGATGTTGCTGATGATGATCGGCTCGCGGAAGACGACGCCGCCGAGGATGTTGCGGATCGTGCCGTTCGGCGAGACCCACATCTTCTTCAGGCCGAACTCCTCGACGCGCGCCTCGTCGGGCGTGATCGTCGCGCACTTGACGCCGACGCCGTGCTCCTTGATGGCGTGCGCCGCGTCGATCGTCACCTGGTCGTCGGTGGCGTCGCGGTTCTGGATCGACAGGTCGAAGTACCGCAGGTCGACGTCGAGGTACGGGTGGATCAGGCGGTCCTTGATGAACTGCCAGATGATGCGCGTCATCTCGTCGCCGTCGAGCTCGACGACCGGGCCGACGACCTTGATCTTCGCCATGCGGGATCTCCTGTGATGGGGACTGGTGAGGAGGCCGGCCAGGACGGCGGTGGTGACGCAGCGCGGGCCGGCGCGGGTCCGGGGACAAGATTACTCGACGTCGAGAGATCTCACGGAACCGGGGCACAGCGGTCGCACAGCGAAAGCGTCCGCTGCACGGCTGTTCCGTGACCTGGGCCGACGTGTCCTGGCATGCTGGGGCGCATCAGCACGGCGAGCCCGACGAGCGCTCCAGCCCTCGTCCGCAGCCGTCCGCCCGCACGACACACGACAGGACCCACATGTCCAACGACACCCCTGACCAGCCCGCCGGCACGCCCGGCCCCGAGGACGTCAGCGCCGCCGCTGCCGGTGACGCCCCCGCTCCCGCCGCTCCCGCGCCGGTCGAGCCTCCCGCCGCCGAGCCCGCCGCCCCTGCGCCGGTGGCGCCCGCGGCGCCCGCGCCCGTGGCCGCCGAGCCCGTGGCCGCCGAGCCCGAGGCCGAGGTCGACTACGACGCGTACGTCGTGCCGGCCGGCACGGTCGTGACGGCCGGCCCGGGACTCGTGTCCCGGGTGGGTGCCGAGGCCTTCGGCACGTTCTTCCTGGTGCTCGCCGGTGTCGGCACCGCCCTGTACGCCCAGGTCACCGGCGCCGGCGCGCTCGCCGTCGCTCTCGCGTTCGGCGTGGCCGTGCTCGCCGGGATCGCGGCCGTCGGCCACATCTCGGGCGGCCACTTCAACCCGGCCGTGACGTTCGGGGCGGCCCTCGCCGGCCGGACGAGCTGGAAGGACGTCCTGCCCTACTGGGTCGCGCAGCTCGTCGGCGGTGCCGCCGCCGCGTCGGTGCTCTACGTCGTCATCACGACGCTGCCGGCCCTCGACGCGAACGAGAAGAGCTTCTTCTCGTCCGTCGCGAACGGCTACGAGGCGCACTCGCCCATCGCGGCCCAGACGCAGGGTGAGGGCTTCTCCTGGATCGGTGCCGGGCTGATCGAGCTCGTCGTCGTCGCCGTGTTCGTCGGCGTGATCCTCGCCGTCACCGACCGTCGCTCCGCCAAGGGCAACGCGCCCGTCGCGATCGGCCTGACGCTGACGGCGCTCATCCTCGTCGCGATGCCCGTGACGAACGCGTCGCTCAACCCGGCGCGCTCCGTCGCGACGGCGATCTTCTCCGAGAGCTGGGCCTGGAACCAGATCTGGCTGTTCTGGGTCGCACCGCTCCTCGGCGCCGCGATCGCCGCGCTCGTCTACCGCGCGTTCGCCGCGGAGCCCGTCGAGGACAACCTCCTCGAGGAGGACGACGTGTACGTCACGACCGACGACGTCGTCGTGGTCGAGGGCCGCTGACCGACCGCTCGCACGACGGACGCCCCGGGCCGATCGGCTCGGGGCGTCCGTCGTCACCGGCTCAGGTGATCGGTGCGGGGGTCGGCGCGAGGAGTCCTCAGCGCGAGCCCGCCGGCAGGATCTGCGCGAGGAACGCGATGCCTCCCGCGAACGTCAGGAGCACGAGCACGTCGAACGGCCGGGAGCGCACCGAGACCGCCACGGGACCGGGCGACGGCAGGACGAGGCGTACCACGGCGCACACCGCCGTCACCGCCGCCAGGGTGAACGCACCCGCCCGGGTGCTGACCAGCAGCGCGACCGCGACGGACACCACGATGCCCGCGCTCGTCCACCACAGCGACGCGTTCTTCGACGCCTGCAGCGACGCCCGGGCGATGGTCCGCGGGTCGAGGGCCTGCTCCTCGACGGGCACCGGCCCGGAGCCGGCGGGCGGCTCGGCGGGTCGCCCGACGGGGCCGCCGTGCACACGCTCCTGGACCATCGATCACCCCTTTCCCGGGGAGACTACCGTTGCGCGGGTGACGGCCCGGACCCCAGACCCGACTGCCGCGCCCGACGCGCCCGCCCTGCACCGCCACGTCCCGCCGCCCGGCCACGTCGCCCTGCCCCGCCACGCCGCCCCGCCGCGCCACGTCGCCCTGCCCCGCCACGTCGCCGTGGCCGGCGCCGGCCTCGCAGCGACGCAGACCGTCGCCGCGCTGCGCGAGTCCGGCTTCGACGGGCGGGTCACGGTCCTCGGCGCCGAGGTCCTCCCGCCGTACGACCGGCCGCCCCTCTCCAAGCACCTGCTCGACCGGCCGGGTCCGACCTGGCTCGCCGACGAGGTGGGGGTCGACCTGCGCGCGCTCGCGGACGACGTGCGGCTCGGCACGCCCGCGACCGGGCTCGTCGTCACCGGGGACGGTGTCGAGCTGGCGACGGCGGACGGCACCGTCGCCGCGGACGCCGTGGTGCTGGCGACCGGGGCGGCGGCGGTGCGACCGGCCGGGTGGTCGGCGGCGCTCACCCTGCACACCGCCGACGACGCGCAGGCGCTCCGGGAACGGCTGGCGCCGGGCACGCGGCTCGTCGTCATCGGCGCGGGGTGGATCGGGGCCGAGGTCGCCGGGGTCGCCGCGGCGGCCGGGGTGGACGTCACGGTCGTCGAGGCCGCGCCCGGGCCGCTGGGGTCCGCGCTCGGGCCGGCCGTCGGAGGGCTCACCGCCCGCTGGTACGCGACCGCGGGCGTGCGGCTGCTGTGCGACGTGCAGGTGGTGGACGTGCGGGCCGACGGGGTCACGCTCGCCGACGGGCGGGCGCTGCCCGCCGACGTCGT
Organism: Cellulomonas chitinilytica; assembly: GCF_016862675.1. Lineage (GTDB taxonomy): Bacteria > Actinomycetota > Actinomycetes > Actinomycetales > Cellulomonadaceae > Cellulomonas > Cellulomonas chitinilytica. The sequence continues at coordinate 108,559 of NZ_BONK01000001.1, forward strand.
CCTCGCGGCGGTGGGCGCGCGACCCGCCACCGCGTGGCTCGACGGCGCCCTCCCCCGCGAGCCGGACGGGTCGCTGCGGGTCGACGAGGGGTTCGCCGTGATCGGCGCACCCCGGCACGTGCGGGCCGTCGGTGACGTCGCGCTGCGCCGCTCGGCACGCCACGGCTGGGTGCCCGGAGGGCACTGGGACGGCGCGCTGCGCGGCCCCGAGGGGCTGGTCACGGACCTGCTCGGTCTCGACGGGCAGCTCGCGGACGTGGCGCCGTACGTGTTCTCGACGCAGCTCGGCCACGAGCTCGCGCTGTTCGGGCAGCCCCGACCCGGCGACGACGTGGTGCTGCGGGGCGACCCGGGCTCGACCGACGGCTGGTCGGCGGTGTGGTTCCGCCCCGGCGCCGACGACGCGGCCGCGATCCTCACCGTCGACCGCCCGCGGGACGTCGGGGCCGCCCGGCGGCTCTTCGGCGCCCGCGACCTGCCGCGCCTCGACCGGCGGCTCGTCCGCGACCTCGATCACCCGCTGCGCGAGACCGCCCTCGCCTGACGCCCGGCCGCCGCAGACGCCCCGGAGGGCGTGCGGCGGCCGTGCGTGCGGCGGCCGGACGCGGCCGGTCAGTGCGCGAAGTGGCGGGTACCCGTGAGGTAGAGCGTCACCCCGGCGGCCTGGGCGGCGGCCACGACCTCCTCGTCCCGGACCGACCCGCCGGGCTGCACGACGGCCCGGACACCGGCGTCGAGCAGCACCTGGAGCCCGTCGGCGAACGGGAAGAACGCGTCCGACGCGGCGACCGCGCCACGCGCCCGGTCTGCACCGTCGGCGTTCGCCCGCTCGACGGCCAGCCGGCACGAGTCGACCCGGTTGACCTGCCCCATGCCGACCCCGACGGACGCCCCGTCGGCGGCGAGCAGGATCGCGTTGGACTTCACCGCGCGCACCGCCCGCCACGCGAACACCAGGTCGGTCAGCGTCGCCTCGTCGGCGGGCTCGCCCGCGGCGAGCGTCCACCCCTCGGCCGTGTCGCCGTGGGCGTCGAGACGGTCGACGTCCTGCACCAGCAGGCCGCCGCTCACGGCGCGCTGCTCGCGCCGCGCACCGGCGTCGAGGCCCGTGACCCGCAGCAGCCGGACGTTCTTCTTGCGGCTGAGCACCTCGACCGCCTCCGGCTCGAAGTCGGGTGCGACGACGACCTCCGTGAACACGGGTGCGATCTGCTCGGCGGCGGCGGCGGTGAGCGTGCGGTTCGTCGCGATGACGCCGCCGAACGCCGACACCGGGTCGCACGCGTGCGCCTTGGCGTGCGCGTCCGCGACGTCGGCGCCGACCGCGATCCCGCACGGGTTCGCGTGCTTGATGATCGCGACCGCGGGGGCGTCGTGGTCGTGCGCGGCCCGCCAGGCGGCGTCCGCGTCGACGTAGTTGTTGTAGCTCATCTGCTTGCCGTGCAGCTGCTCGGCGCCCGCCAGGCCACGGCCCGCGGCGCCGTCCGGCGTGAGGTACAGCGCGGCGCCCTGGTGCGGGTTCTCGCCGTACCGCAGCACGTCCGCGCGCGTCCACGTGGCGCCCGCGAACGTCGGGAACCGGTGGGACGCCGCGTCCTCGTCGGGCGCGTAGTCCCCCGCGAACCAGGACGCGACCGCGACGTCGTAGGCGGCCGTGTGCGCGAACGCCTGCGCCGCGAGCGAGCGGCGCTGCGCCAGCGTGAAGCCGCCCTGCGCCACGGCCGCGGCGACGTCCGCGTACCGCGCGGGGTCGACCACGACGGCCACGCTCGGGTGGTTCTTGGCCGCGGCCCGCACCATCGACGGCCCGCCGATGTCGATCTGCTCGACGCACTCGTCCGGGCCGGCACCGCTCGCGACCGTCGCGGTGAACGGGTACAGGTTGACGACCACGAGCTCGAACGGCGCGATGCCGAGCTCGTCGAGCTGCGCGAGGTGGTCCGCGCGGCGGGTGTCGGCGAGGACCCCGGCGTGCACGCGGGGGTGCAGCGTCTTGACGCGGCCGTCGAGGCACTCGGGGAACCCGGTGAGCTCCTCGACGGGGGTCACCGGGACGCCCGCCGCGGCGATCGTCGCGGCCGTGGAGCCCGTGGACACGAGCTCGACACCGGCGGCGTGCAGGGTCGTCGCGAGCTCGACGAGCCCGGTCTTGTCGTAGACGCTCACGAGGGCGCGGCGCACGGCGCGCCGGGCGGTCTCGTCGGCGGGGGTGCTGGGCACGGGCACGGAGGCGGACATTCGCTCACTCCTGGGTCGACGCGGTCTGCGGTGGGACCCAGGCACCCAGGCGGGCGGTGCTCTGCAGGGGACTTCGGCCGCTCCCCGGTGGTTCTCCCCACCTGCGCCAGTCACGACCGTGCACGAGTGTAACCGGGGAGCGCGGGCCCCCGGGAGCCGCCGGCCCTACGCGCCGATACGCACGGTGCGGCCCTCGACGACGAGGCCGTGCCTGACGATCCGCCCGACGACGTCCACGAGCAGCGTCCGCTCCACGACCTTGATCCGCTCGTGCAGCGTGCCCTCGTCGTCGCCGTCGAGCACCGGGACGGCCTCCTGCGCCAGGATCGGGCCCGCGTCCACGCCCTCGTCGACCACGATCACGCTGCAGCCGCTGACCTTCACGCCGTACGCCAGCGCGTCGCGGACACCGTGCGCACCCGGGAACGACGGCAGCAGGGCGGGGTGCGTGTTGACGATCCGGCCGCCGAACCGCCCCAGGAACGACGCCCCGACGAGCTTCATGAACCCCGCGAGCACCACGAGGTCCGGCGAGAAGACGGCGACCGTCTCGGTGAGCGCCGCGTCCCACGCCGCCCTGTCGTCGAAGTCCTTCAGCGACACGACCGCGGTCGGCACACCCGCCTCGCGCGCGATGTCGAGCGCCGCGATCCCCGGCCGGTCCGCGACCACCCCGACGACGCGGCCGCCGAACGCCGGGTCGTCGTGCACCGCCAGGAGCGCCGCGAGGTTCGACCCCGTGCCGGAGACGAGGACCACGAGCCGCCCGGCGGTCCGCGTGGGTGGCAGGGGCGGACGGGGCGTCTCGGGGTGCGGCGCGTTCACGCGGGCGACCCTACCCGGCCGGGGCCGGGGCCGACGCCGGACGTCCGACGACCACCACGTGGACAGCCGATGACCAGGACGCCGGGGCAGTGGGCGAGAATGCCGGGGTGAGCAACCCGTACGCCCCGCCGGAGGACCGTCCGCGCACGCCGGACGCGCCGCCCGCCGGACCGCAGGCCGCGCCGCCCGCCGGACCACCGGTCGCGCCGACCGCCGGACCGCAGGCGCCGTCCTCGAACCCGGTCGGGCCGCACCCGGCGGCGAGCCACGACGGGCGCCGCGGCGGCGGGCCGGGCGTCCCGCCCGACGGGGGCCCGGCGGGCGACGTCGCGCCGACCGACGCGCCGGCCGTGGCACGCAGCATCGGCCTCGCCCGGACCACCGGTCTGCTCGTGCTCGCCACCGTCGTCGTGGTGTCGTTCCCCGTGCCGTGGCAGGCCGCGTCGCTCGGGTTCGCCCTCGCCGCCGTCGTGACGGCCGTCCGCGGGCTCGGCATCGCCGTCCGCGGTCGCGTCCGCGGAGGCGTCCCGGCCGTGCTCACGGTGCTGCTGCTGGTCGCGGGGATGCTGTCGCTCGCGTCGGCCAGCATGCTCGTGCTCTGGGGGCCGCAGCGCGACCACCAGGCCTGCCTCGCGGGTGCGCTCACGGTGTCCGCGAAGGCGCAGTGCGAGGCCCAGTACCGTCAGGACATCGAGGACTGGCGGGTGTCGCTCGAGGAACGCTCCCGGCGCCCCTGATCCGATCGCGCGGCCGGGCCACCGGACGCGCCGCCCCGGTTCGACGTCGCGTCCGACATCGCGTCCGACGTGGCAACCGAGGCGGGCCGCAGACCTGCCACCAGCCGGCGTCGCACCGCCCGGTCCGCCGGCAGCGCCGCGACCGCCGCGCCGGCGGTCACCCACGCCCCCACCAGCAGGCCCACGAGCCACCCCTGGGCACCGACGTGCGCCATGCGCCCCGGCCCGACACCCCCGCTCGCGAGCGTGACCAGGACAGCGGCCGCCGCGGCGACGACACCCCCGAGCACCCCGACGGAGGCCGCCGACGACCACCACGGCCCGCCCGTCGTCCTGCGGTGCACGTACCAGCCGGCCAGCACGCCGACGAGGACCAGCAGGGCCGGAGCGCCCCAGGTCGCGGGGCCGACCGCCTCGGGCGTCGGCAGCGCACCGAGCATGGGCACCGCGGGCAGCGGGGCGGCGACGACGCCGTCGGGCGCGAAGCTCGTCCCGGCGCCCACCGCGAAGCCGGGCCCCGCGAGCCAGGCGAGCGCCCACACCACGAGGTTCGGCACGAACGCCAGCTCGGCGACCGCGAGGACGATCCCCCCGACCGCGTCGAGCCCGAGGCCACGCACCACGTCGCCGATCGTCGCCCGGCCGGCGACCACCCACAGCGTCGTCAGGAGGGCCGCCGCGAGCACGAGGAGCGCGAGCACGAGGACCCCCGCGGCCGCACCGACCCGCACGGGGACCGCCGCACGCGTCCACACCGGCCGGGTGAGCCGGCGCCACGACAGGGCCTCCGGCCGGCGGAGCAGCCCCAGCCCGAGTCCCGCACCGGCCACGACCGCCGCACCGACCGCCGCCCGCAGGCACGCGACCGGCGAGGCCCCGACGAGGAGCGCCACGACCACGGCGAACGCGACGTAGGCGAGCACGCCCGCCCAGAACCCGGTCCGTGTCGCCGTCCCGGACCTGCGCGCGGAGGCGTAGCAGGTGCAGACGGCCAGCAGGGTGACCCCCAGCGGGACGAGGGTCACCGTGACGCCGCCGACCTGCGTCGGCATGCCGTGCCCGAGGAGCCACACCGACGCCCCCACGCCCACCGAACGCCACCAGCTCACGCCCTCGTTCGTCGGGTCCGCCGACGTCGCGACGAACGCGGCGATCGCGGGCAGCACGATGGCCAGCAGCGACAGGACGGCCGCCTGCGCCGCGGCCAGCGCACCGGTGGCCCACCGGGGGGCGCCGTCGATCGCGCTCGCGAAGAACTGGGGGCGCGACGGCACGTCGTCCGACAGCACCCGCCGACGGGGACGCTGGACGACCGGGGTGGCCCCTGTCCGGGGGCCGCTGCCACTCACCGGGTCATCCTCCCTGGGCCGGGGCGCCCACGGCCGGACCGGGGTCGGCGCGTCGTCACCTCGACCCGATGCCGGCGTGCGTCCCCGGACGGCCGACGACCCGGCGGGCACAGGGCCTCACCGGGTCGTCGGTGCTCCGTCCGCGGGGACGGGCGGGGTCAGGAGAGCAGCGCGCGGGCGAGCTGCGCCGTCTCGGACGGCGTCTTGCCGACCTTGACGCCGGCGGCCTCGAGGGCCTCCTTCTTCGCCTGGGCGGTGCCGGACGAGCCCGACACGATCGCGCCGGCGTGGCCCATCGTCTTGCCCTCGGGGGCCGTGAAGCCCGCGACGTAGCCGACGACCGGCTTGGTGACGTGCTCGGCGATGAACGCCGCGGCCCGCTCCTCGGCGTCGCCGCCGATCTCGCCGATCATCACGATGACCTCGGTGTCGGGGTCCGCCTCGAACGCGGCCAGCGCGTCGATGTGCGTGGTGCCGATGATCGGGTCGCCGCCGATGCCGATGGCCGTCGAGAACCCGAAGTCCCGCAGCTCGTACATCATCTGGTAGGTCAGCGTGCCGGACTTCGACACGAGGCCGACGCGGCCCGGGCCCGTGATGTCGGCCGGGATGATGCCGACGTTCGACTTCCCGGGGCTGATGAGGCCGGGGCAGTTCGGGCCGATGAGCTGCACGCCCTTGTCCTGCGCGTGCGCGAAGAACTCGGCCGTGTCGTCGACGGGGACGCCCTCGGTGATGATGACGACGAGCGGGACGCCCGCGTCGATCGCCTCGATGACCGCGCCCTTGGTGTGGGCCGGCGGCACGAAGATGACGGACACGTCGGCGCCGGTCTTGTCGACGGCCTCGGTGACGGAGCCGAAGACGGGGACGTCGACGTCACCGAAGGACTGGGTCGTGCCCGCCTTGCGCGGGTTGACGCCGCCGACCACGTTCGTGCCGGAGGCCAGCATGCGGGTCGTGTGCTTGGTGCCCTCGGAGCCCGTCATGCCCTGGACGATGACCTTGGATGCCTCGGTCAGGAAGATCGCCATGGTGGTGTCTGCTTCTCTCTGCGTCTGGGGTTCGATCAGGCTGCGGCGTTGGCCAGCTCGGCCGCCTTGTCGGCGCCGCCGTCCATGGTGTCCGCGAGCACGACGAGCGGGTGGCCGGCCTCGGCGAGGATGCGGCGGCCCTCCTCGACGTTGTTGCCGTCGAGACGGACGACGAGCGGCTTGTTCTCCTCGTCGCCGAGGATCTCGAGCGCGTGGACGATGCCGTTCGCGACCGCGTCGCACGCCGTGATGCCGCCGAACACGTTGACGAACACCGACTTGACCTGCGGGTCCGTGAGGATGATGTGCAGGCCGGCCGCCATGATCTCGGCGCTCGCGCCGCCGCCGATGTCGAGGAAGTTCGCCGGCTTGACGCCGCCGTGCTTCTCGCCGGCGTAGGCCACGACGTCGAGCGTGCTCATGACGAGCCCGGCGCCGTTGCCGATGATGCCGACCTCGCCGTCGAGCTTGACGTAGTTGAGGTCCTTCTCCTTGGCGGCGGCCTCGAGCGGGTCGGCCGCGGCGGTGTCCTCGAGCTCGGCGTGGTCCGGGTGGCGGAAGTCGGCGTTCGTGTCGAGCGTGACCTTGCCGTCGAGCGCGACGATCTCGCCGTCCTCCGTGAGGACGAGCGGGTTGACCTCGACGAGCGTGGCGTCCTCCTGGTCGTACACGTGCCACAGCTTCTGCAGCACGGCGGCGACCTTGGCGGCGATCTCGGGCGACGTCTTCTCGGGGAACCCGGCGGCGGCGACGATCTCGTCGGCCTTCGCCTGGTCGATGCCGGTGCGCGGGTCCACCGCGACCCGGGCGAGCGCCTCGGGACGCTCGACGGCGAGCTGCTCGATCTCCATGCCGCCCTCGACGGACGCCATCGCGAGGTAGCGACGCTCGGCCCGGTCGAGCAGGACCGAGAAGTAGAACTCCTGCGCGATCTTCGCGCCCGCGGCGATCATCACGCGGTGCACGGTGTGGCCCTTGATGTCCATGCCGAGGATCTCGCCGGCCTTCTCGGCCGCCTCGTCCGCGGAGCGGGCGAGCTTGACGCCGCCGGCCTTGCCACGGCCACCCGTCTTGACCTGGGCCTTGACGACGACCACGCCGCCCTCCTCGCCGAGGAGCTGCTGCGCACCCGCGCGGGCCTCCTCGGAGGTGGTGGCGACGACGCCGCCGAGCACGGGCACGCCGTGCTTCTCGAACATGTCACGTGCCTGGTACTCGAACAGGTCCACCTGGTCCGGTTTCCTCTCGTTGACCGGCGATCCGCGTCCTCGGTCCGGCCGCTTCGCCCCGATCGATGGTAGCCGCCGGGCGAAGATATCTTCACATCGAGAGATGTGGCGTTCGCGACCTCCGGGCACCCCGCGGCGGCTAGCGTCCAGGCACCGGATCTGACGAGGAGCGATGCCTGTGCCCGTGCCGACGCCCGTCTCGGTCCCGCTCCTCGCGCGCACGCCGGAGCGGTCCGCCGTCCTGGCGGCGGTCGCCGCGCGGGTTCCCGACCCCCGGAGCCTGGGTCGTCCGGTGCTGGTCGCGGTGGACGGCGTGGACGGCGCGGGCAAGTCGGTGCTCGCCGCCGAGCTGGTCGCGGTGCTGCGCTCCGCCGGCCGCACGGTCGTCGCGGCCTCCGTCGACGGCTTCCACCGACCCCGGGACGTGCGGTACCGGCGCGGGCGGACCTCCCCCGAGGGGTTCTGGGCCGACTCCTACGACTACGACGCGCTGCGCACCGAGCTCCTGGACCCGTTCGCGCCAGCGGGGTCGCGCCGGTTCCGCCGGGCGGTGCGGGACGTCGCCACCGACACCGCCCTCGACCTGGCACACGAGACGGGCTCCGACGACACCGTGCTCGTCGTGGACGGCATCTTCCTGCAGCGCGCCGAGCTCGACGCCTGGTGGGACGTCACCGTGTTCCTGCAGGTCGGGTTCGACGAGACCTTCCGCCGGATGGCGGCGCGCGACGGCTGCCCGCCCGACCCGGCGGACCCGGCGAACCGCCGCTACGTGGACGGTCAGCTGCGCTACCTCGCCGAGCGGGACCCGGCCGCGCGCGCCGACGTGCTGGTGGACAACTCCGACGTGGGGCGCCCGGTGCTGCTGCGCGGCTGACCGCCACCGAGCCCTCCGTCAACACAGGTTGACAGACACCTGGTCGTCAACTTACGTTGACGGCATGTCCGACGACCTCATGACCGCCGCAGCCGGCGACGACCCCCGCGAGGGGCTGCTCGCCGTGCACTCCCTGCGCGAGCTGGCCGACCGCCTGGAGGCACTGCACGTCGAGCGCGCCCGTCGCCTCGGATGGTCCTGGGAGCAGATCGCGACCGTCCTCGGCGTCAGCCGCCAGGCGGTCCACAAGAAGTTCGGGAAGAGGTTCCGCTGATGTTCGAGCGATTCACCAAGGACGCGCGCAGCTCCGTCGTCCAGGCCCAGGACGAGGCCCGGCGCCTCGGCGCCGACCGCATCGACTCCGCCCACCTGCTGCTCGGCGCGGTGTCCGACCCCGCGTCCGTCGCGGCCCGGGCGCTCGCCACGCTCGGCGTCGACCACGACGGTCTCGTCACGACGGTCCGCGCCCTGCCGCACCGTTCCCTCGACGCCGACGCGCTCGCCGGCGTCGGCATCGACCTCGAGTCCGTGCGCGCGCAGGTCGAGGCGACGTTCGGGCCGGGGGCCCTCGACGAGCCCGCGGAGACCCGCGGCCGCAAGCACCTGCCGTTCGACAAGGACGCCAAGAAGGCGCTCCAGGTCGCGCTGCGTGAGGCGATCCGGTTCTCGTCCAACCGGATCGACACCGGCCACCTGCTGCTCGCCCTCGCCCGGCTCGACGGGACGCCCGGTCAGCGGGCGCTGGAGGCCGCCGGTCACGGCCGCGACGAGCTCGAGCGGGCCGTCGTCGCCGCCTGGGCCGACACCACCGCCGCCTGAAGGCCGGGCCGGTGCCGACGGTCGCGCGTCCGAGCCTCGTGCGGGCGCTGGTGCTCGGGCTCGGCCCCGGACCGTGGGCCTACAGCTTGACGACCGGCGAGTACCGCAGCAGGAGCCGCTTGGTGCCCTCGGAGCCGAAGTCGACCTTGACGACCGCGTTCGGTCCGGCCCCCTCCAGCGCGACGACCGTGCCCAGGCCGTACGAGTCGTGCGTGACCCGGTCGCCGATCGCCAGGTTCGGGATCGCCGAGTCCGGCCGCGGCTTCGCGGAACCGAACGTCGCGCCCGTCGACGGCAGCGCGGGCCGCGACTCGCGCTCCGACCTGCCACCCGAGCCGTACCCGCCCGACCCGGACCCCGAGCCACGGGAGCCGTACCCCGAGCCGTTGCCGCCCGACCCCGACCGCCCGCCCGAACCGAAGCCCGACCCCCACCCGCCGCGCAGCTGCGACGTCGACGACTCACGCCGCCGCCAGTCGATGAGCTCGTCGGGCAGGTCGTCGAGGAACCGGCTGGGCGGGAACTCGTTGGGCACGCCCCACGCCGTACGGACGGCGGCCCGCGAGATGTACAACCGCTCCCGCGCCCGCGTCAGCCCGACGTAGGCGAGCCGCCGCTCCTCCGCGAGCTGGTCGGTGTCGGTCAGCGACCTCATGTGCGGGAACGTGCCGTCCTCCATGCCGGTGAGGAACACGACGGGGAACTCGAGGCCCTTCGCGGTGTGCAGCGTCATCAGCGTGATCACGCCCTGGTCCGCGGGCTTCTCGGCACCGTCCTCGTCGTCGCCGCCGTCGGGCGTCGGGATCTGGTCGGAGTCCGCGACGAGCGAGACGCGCTCGAGGAAGTCGGCCAGGTCGCCGTCCGGCTCGCTCTGCTCGAACTCCGAGGCCACGGCGTGCAGCTCGGCGAGGTTCTCGACGCGCGACGCGTCCTGCGGGTCCTCGCTCGCGCGCAGCTCCGCGAGGTAGCCGGAGCGGTCCAGCACCGCGCCGAGGACCTCCGCCGGCCCGGACGTCGAGGCCAGCACCCGCAGGTCCGTCATCATGTCGGCGAACGCCTGCAGGCCGGTCACCGCGCGCGTGCCCAGGCCGGGCACCTCGTCGAGCCGGTCGAGGGCCGCGCCGAACGAGATGCGCTCGCGCTCCGCGAAGCTCGACACCATCGCCTCGGACCGGTCCCCCAGCCCGCGCTTCGGGACGTTGAGGATGCGGCGCACGTTCACGTCGTCGTCCGGGTTCGCGATCGCCCGCAGGTAGGCGACGGCGTCCTTGATCTCGCGCCGCTCGTAGAACCGCGTGCCGCCGACCACCTTGTACGGCAGCCCGACGCGGATCAGCACCTCCTCGAGCGCCCGGGACTGGGCGTTCGCGCGGTAGAAGATCGCGACGTCCCCCGGCCGCACCCCGTCGGAGTCGCCGAGCCGGTCGATCTCCTGCGCGACGAACCGCGCCTCCTCGTGCTCGGTGTCGGCGACGTAGGCGACGATCTGCGCGCCCTGGCCCGAGTCGGTCCACAGCCGCTTGGGCTTGCGGCCCGGGTTGCGGCTGATGACCGCGTTGGCGGCCGAGAGGATCGTCTGCGTGGAGCGGTAGTTCTGCTCGAGCAGGATCGTGCGCGCGTCCGGGTAGTCGGCCTCGAACTCCATGATGTTGCGGATCGACGCCCCGCGGAACGCGTAGATCGACTGGTCGGCGTCGCCGACGACCGTGAGCTCGCCGCGCGGCACGTCGTCGCCCGCGTCGGCCGTCGCGACCTCGTCCACCGCGACGGGCGCCGTGCTCTGCACCCCGACCAGCTCGCGGACCAGCACGTACTGCGCGTGGTTCGTGTCCTGGTACTCGTCGACGAGCACGTGGCGGAAGCGGCGCCGGTAGTGCTCCGCGACCGCCGGGAACGCCTGCAGCAGGTGCACCGTCGTCATGATGAGGTCGTCGAAGTCGAGCGCGTGCGCCTGCCGCAGCCGCGCCTGGTACCTCGTGTAGACCTGCGCGAGCGCCGCGTCGAAGTCGTTGGTCGCTCCCCCGCCCGACGTCGCGGCGAACTGCTCGGGGTCCACGAGCTCGTCCTTGAGCGCGGAGATCTTGTTCGCGAGCGCCTTCGCCGGGTACCGCTTGGGGTCGAGGTCCAGCTCGCGGGCGACGAGCGTGAGCAGCCGCTGGGAGTCCGCGGCGTCGTAGATCGAGAAGCTCGACCGCAGCCCCAGCGTGGCGGCCTCGCGGCGCAGGATCCGCACGCACGCCGAGTGGAACGTGGACACCCACATGTGGCGCGCGGACGGGCCGACGAGCTGCTCGACGCGCTCGCGCATCTCGGCGGCGGCCTTGTTGGTGAACGTGATGGCGAGGACCTCGCCGGGCCGCGCCCGACGGGTGGCGAGCAGGTGCGCGATGCGGTGCGCCAGGACGCGGGTCTTGCCGGAGCCCGCGCCGGCGACGATGAGCAGCGGCCCGCCGTGGTGCACGACCGCGTCCCGCTGCTGCGGGTTCAGCCCGACGAGCAGGGCGTCGGCGGCGGCCTGGCGACGGGCCAGCCGCTCCTCGTCGTCCTCCTGGGCGCGCTCGTCCTGCGGGCGCGGGGCGACGACGGTGGGCAGGCCGGAGGGCTCCCCCGTGTGCGCGCCGGGGCGGGTTCCGGTGCCGCCGGCTGTGCCGGGACCGGCGCCGGGCAGGCCCGCCTGCGGGAGGCCGGGCAGAGGCAGGGCGAGGTTCTCGAAGAGCGACGTCATGGCACCACCAGAGTAGGCGTCACGTCCGACATCCCGGCGCGCCGACACCGTGGGCGGACTGTCCGACCGGTCACGTGACGAGCAGCCCGACGACCCACGCCGCGGTGCTCACGAGGGCCCCGGCGAGCTCCACGAGGATCGTCAGCCCGGTGGCCTGCAGCGCCGCGACCGTCGCCCGCCAGGCCGTCGTGCCGTCACGCAGGCGGACCAGCTCGGCGAGGTACGTGCCCAGCAGGAAGCCGACAGGAAGCCCGACGACGGGGATGACGAAGAACCCGACGATGCCCGCGAGCCCGCCCCAGATCATCGTGGAGGAGGGCACACCGGCCCGTTTGAGGTGCCGGCCGGCCAGGAGGTACTTCCCGACCTCTGCGGCCACGGTCGCCAGGACCGCGACGACGACGACGGTCCAGCCCGCGACGCCTCCCGTGACGACGCCCCACACGACGACCGCGCCCAGCACGAGCAGCGCGCCGGGCAGCACCTGGACGACAACGCCGACCAGGCCGACCGCGACCACGACACCGACGAGGACCTCACCGAGCGGGCTCACGGACGCCGACCCTAGCGCCCGGGTCGGCGTCCACGAGGACGCACGCTCAGCGCCAGAGCACCGCGATCGCGATGTTGACGACGGTCAGGCCGGCGATCGAGCCGACGAGCCCGCGGGTGACCTTCTCCGGGCGACGCGTGCCGTAGATCACGAGCCCGGTCACCACGAGCGCGACGACCAGCTTGACCGCGATCTTCGTGGTGTTGAGCTCGTAGCTCAGGACGTCGGTCGACTCGGCGATCCCGACCATCAGGATGCCCGTGACCAGCGCCGTGAGGATGCCGTGCAGCACGCCGGTCGCGATCTTCGGGGTGCGCAGGTTGACGAGCGTGCCGCCGAGCACGATGGCCCAGCCGATCAGGTGGAGGACGACGAGGAGGTGGTAGAGGAAGTCCATGACGTCACCTTACGCGATCTGACACCGTGTCAGATAAGTATCAGAGCAGGCGCCGCGCCGCCGCCCAGCGGGTCAGCTCGTGCCGGCTCGACAGCTGCAGCTTGCGCAGCACCGCCGACACGTGCGTCTCGACCGTCTTGATCGAGATGAACAGCTCCGAGGCCACCTCGCGGTAGGAGTACCCGCGCGCGATCAGGCGCATCACCTCCCGCTCGCGGGCCGAGAGCCGGTCCAGCTCGTCGTCGCCCGTCGCGACGTCCCCCGCCGCCGCACCGAACGCGTCGAGCACGAAACCCGCGAGCCGCGGCGAGAACACCGCGTCACCGCCCGCGACCCGCAGCACCGCGTCCGACAGGGCCGTCCCGTCGATCGCCTTCGTCACGTAGCCCCGCGCGCCCGCGCGGATCACGGCCACGACGTCCTCCGCCGAGTCCGACACCGACAGCGCCAGGAACCGGGTGTGCGTCGCGACGTCCGCGCACGCCTTGATGACCTCCGCGCCACCGCCGCCGTCACCGCCCGGCAGGTGCACGTCGAGCAGCACGACCGGCGGCTGCAGCTGGTGCACCACCGCGATCGCCGAGTCCACCGTGTCCGCCTCGCCGACCACCCGGACCCGCGCGTCCAGCGACGCGAGCACCCCGGTGCGGAACAGGTGGTGGTCGTCGACCAGCACCACGTCGACCGGCACGTCGACCTGCCCGGCCGGGACCGTCGGGACCTCGCCGCTCATCGTGCGCCTCCTTCGTCGTCCGCCGGGGGCACCGGCGGCTGTGGCTGCGGGCCGGGACCGCCGACCGGCACCTGCGTGGGCTCCGGGACCGTCGCCGGCGGGTGCTCCTGCACCGGTTCGCCGGGTGCCGTCGTCGACCGTACCGGCACCCGGAGGTGCACCTCGGTGCCACGACCGGGCCGGCAAGTCACGGTGGCCGTCCCCCCGCGCCGGCGGACCCGGCCCATGATCGACTCCCGCACCCCGAACCGGTCCGGCCCGATGCTCTCGACGTCGAACCCGTCGCCGTGGTCCCGCACGAACACCTCGACCTCGGCCGTGCCGACCTCCAGGTAGAGCGACACCGGGGGCCGGCCGTGCACCACCGCGTTGACGAGCGCCTCCCGGGTCGCCTGGATCAGGGCCTCCGTGTCCGCGTCCGGCACCCGGTCGCCCACGAGGACCGCCTCGACCGCCACCGGGTCGCCGCTCGGCCCGGACCTCGAGTCCTCGACCTCCGCGACCACGCCCCGCACGGCCGCCGCGAGCGATGTACCAGGGGCGGGTCGCTCGTCGTACATCCACTCGCGCAGCTCGCGCTCCTGCGCGCGGGCCATCCGGGCGACCTCCGCCGGGTCGTCCGCGCGCGCCCGGATGAGCGCCAGCGTCTGCAGCACCGAGTCGTGCAGGTGGGCCGCGATGTCGGCCCGCTCCGACTCGCGGGCACGGGCGGCCCGCTCGTCGCCCAGCTCACGCACCAGCCGCAGCCACCACGGCGCGAGTACCAGGCCCGCCCCGACGATCACGGCGACCGCCGCGACGACGGCCTGCACCAGCACGCCCGCCTCGACGCCCCGGCCCGTGCCCTCCCCGACGAGCAGGAGCACACCGGCACCCGCCAGCACGAGACCACCGACCAGCCGCAGCACGCTCACGGGCGTGCGCCCACCGGCCCGCTCTCGCAGCCGGCCGCGCTGCACCGCGTCGAGGTTGCTCCACGCGAGCCCGACACCCGCCAGCACCACGAGCACGGGCAGCAGCCACTGCAGGTTGAGGTCCGCGCCCGAGCGCATCGCGATCAGCAACGCGGCACCGACGACGAGGACGACCCCGACCGCGATGTCCGTGAGCGGCAGCCGCCGGCCGGGCTGGACGATGCCCTGCCTGGTCGCGAGGCGCGAGACCGCGCTCGGCCGGGCCAGCCGTGCGGCGTCCGCCGGGTCCCCGGCCGGCACCGTGAGCCACCAGAACACGTAGAGGAACACGCCCGCACCCGCGAGCGGCGTCAGCAGCACGAACGCGAGCCGCACGAGCGCCACCGGGGCGTGCAGATGGGCGGCCAGACCCGTCGCGACGCCGCCGAACCAGCGTCCGTGGTCCGGACGGCGCAGCGGCAGCCGGGTCGTCGGCGGCGTGCCGGCGGGCGGGCTCCATGTGGGGTGCACGGACCGATCGTCACACGCCCGGAGCCGCTCAGGGCCCGATCGGGGCGGACTTCAGGGACGCGGGCCCGCACGTTCAGGGTCGGTTCAGGGTGGCACCCGATGCCGCGCACGGGGGCCCGGCGGGCACGATCGAGACATGAACACGACCCCCTCTGCCGAGGAACCCGCCGGCGCCACCGCCGGACCCGGCGCCGGTCCGACGGCGCCACCGGCCGGGAGCACCGGCCCCGCACCCGGGACGCCGGGCGGCTACGCCCCGTACGCCCCGTACGGCCCGTACCCGGCGTCCGGCCCGGCGCGACCGGCCGGCGAGAACAGCTTCTTCACCGGCATCCGCCGCACGGGGCTGTTCCGCGGCGACGACCGCTGGATCGGCGGTGTGTGCGACGGCGTCGCACGGCGCTTCGGTCTCGACCCGTTGCTCGTCCGGGGCCTGTTCGCCGTGACCGTCCTGCTCGGCGGGCTCGGGCTCATCGTGTACGGCGTCGCCTGGGCTCTCCTGCCGGAGCAGCGTGACGGCCGGATCCACCTCGAGGAGATGATCGCGGGCCGCTTCGACGTCGCCCTGCTCGGGGCGTTGGCGTTCGTGCTCGTCGGGTTCGGCCGCGGCGACTCGTGGTTCTGGTTCTGGAACGGCCCGCCGGGATGGATCCAGGCGATGCTGTGGCTCGCGTTCGTCGTCGGCGGCATCGCGCTCGTCGTCGTCGCCCTCAACCGCCGTCAGCCCGTCGCGCCGCGGGCTGCCGGGTACCCGCCGTACGGCCCCGCCGGCACCGCGGCGACCGGCACCGCACCCACCGCCGCGCCCGCCGGGACGGGCCCGTGGACCGGTGCGCCGGCCGCCGCACCCCCGGCCCCGACGTACGCCGCGCCGACCGCCACGACGGCTCCGTTCGCCGCCGCGGCCGCCGCCTACCCGTCGACGGCCCCTCCGGTGACGTACCCGACGGGCTCCCCCGTCGGCGGCTACGGCCCGGCCTCGACGGGTGGCCCCGGCACACCGCCACCGCCCTACGGCCCGGCCACCGGTGCCCGGCCGACCCCACCGCCGGCCCCGGTCAAAGCACCGAAGCCGCCGAAGCCCCCGCGCTCCGGCCCCGGCGTCGCGATGGTCGGCATCGTCGTCGCGCTCAGCCTGCTCGGCCTCGCGGTCCTGCTGCTCGCGGAGCGCAGCGGCGACTTCGACGGGCCCGTGCTGCTCACGGCGCTCGGGGTCGCGATCGTCCTCGCCGGGCTCGGCATCATCGTCTCCGGCCTGCGGGGCCGCACGAGCGGCACGCTCGGGTTCCTCGCCATCGTCGCGATCCTCGTCGCCGGACCCGTGGGCGCCAGCGCCGGCGTCGGCGAGTGGTGGTGGACCGACGGCGCGCACCGCACGTTCAGCGCCACCTCCGTCGAGGTGCCCGACCGTGTCACCGCCGCCCGCGGCTACAACCTCGGCTTCGGGGACGTGACGGTCGACCTCACGCAGATCACGCTCACGTCGGAGACCCTCGACGTGCCCGTCTCGCTCGGCGCGGGCGACCTCACGATCGTCGTCCCGGACGACGCCGGCGTGGTCGCGGACGTCCGGATCGGCGCCGGGAGCATGACGTGGGACGTGGACGGCGAGCACACGCAGCACGACGGGGTCGGCCTCGGCACCGTCACCTACTCGAACGACCAGGCCGACGGTGGGACGCCGCAGCTGCACCTGCACGTCGGTGTCGGCGCCGGCGACGTCCTGATCACGGAGGAGAACCGATGAGCACCAAGAAGTCCCGGCCGGACGACGGCACGGACCCGCGGCCGGACGAGGACGCGACCGCCGTGCTCCCCCCGGTCGACGAGCCGGCCGAGGCCACGGCCGACGGGCAGGACGAACCGACCGCCGTCCTCCCCGCCGTGGACGACGCCCCCGGTGCCGTGCCGGACGCGCAGGAGGGCCCGTCCGGCACGGCACCGGCACCCGACGAGGAGCCGCTCGACGGCGACGTCGAGGCACCCGCGGCCGACCTGGCCGAGCCGACGGACCAGCCGACGCTCGTCCTGGCGGGCGACGGCTCCACGGTCGTCTTCCCCGAGCCGTCCGACGACGCACCGGAGCCGCCCGTGGACGACACGGTCCCGCTCGCCGCCGCAGCGCAGGCCGCCCGGCCGAGCCCCCAGCCGGCCGCCACGTCGACCGCGTACACCGCGTACACCGCGCAGCCGGAGCCCGCTCCCGCCGTCGCGCCGCCGACCGCACCGCCGACCGCGCTGCCTGTCGCGCCGGCCCGGCCGCGCCCCCGCCTGCGGGTCAGCACGGTCGTGTGGGGGCTCGTCATCGCGACGATCGGCGTGGGCATCCTCGCGTGGGCGTCGGGATTCTCGATCGACCTGCAGCTGTCCGTGATCGTGCTGCTCGCCGCGGCGGGCACGGCCCTGCTCGTCGGGTCGATCGTCTCGGGGGCGCGCAGCTCCCGGCACTGACCGGCAACGCCCGAGGCCCGGTCCCCGTCGTCGGGGCCGGGCCTCGGGCGTGAGCGTGCAGGCTCAGGCCGCCGGCGCGGGAGCCGCCTCCGTCACGCCCGGCGTGGTCTCGACGACCACCTTCTTGCCGCCGATGGCCCTCAGGGCCCAGCCGATGAGGACCAGCACGATCCCGGTGCCGACCACCAGGAGCCCGACCCCGAACGCCACGACCGACGTGAACAGCGACGCCCGCAGGAACGACGCCGTCATGACGGTCGACCGGGTCGGGTCGTCCTGCGGGAGCTCGGCGTACGTCTTGCCGCCGGACGCCTTGAGCGCGTGCGTGTTGATGATGTCCGCCTGGACCCACGCCTCCCACGGGGTGTCGACGAGCTGGCCCTGGAAGGCGCTCGCGTCGTCGGACACGGTGATCTTCTCGGCCGCGAGGTTGCTCGAGACGGCCCCCCACGTGACGGCACCGAGGATGATGTACACGACCCCGGCGATGATCGTCAGCAGCGCGAGGACCCGGACGGTCCCCGACTTGTCCCCCACAGCAGTTGTCGACATGTCTCCCCGATCCCCTTCTGTCCCCACAGCCAGGGTCCGGTGCTCCGGACCCGGTCACCCGGCGAGCTCACGAGAGAAGCGTCCTTGCAGATCGACTGTAGCGACGCAGGTCGGGACGCACCCGACGAAGGGGACGAAAGCGCTGCGGCGAGTCGCGTGCCTCAGGCGAGCGACCGGGCGCGGGCGTACTCGCCCTCGGCGCGCGCGAGCACGTCGGTCCACCCGAACGCGGGCCGCACCGCCCGGTTGTGGGCGAGGATCCCGTCGAGCAGCCGACGGTCGCGCGCGAGGTGCACGACGGCCTCCGTCATCTCCGCGTCGTCGGCGACGAGGAGGCCGTCGACGCCGTCCTCGACGAACTCCGCGACCCCCGTGCCCCGGCGGGCGACCACGGCGAGGCCGGCCGTCCGCGCCTCGAGCGCGGCGATGCCGAACGCCTCGAGCTCGGCGACGGCGAGGAACACGTCGGCGTCGCGGTACGCGTCCCGGACCGCGGGACGCGTGAGGCGGCCGCGAAGGTCCACGACCTGCTGCAGCCGCGTCCGGGCGACCGTCGCCCGGACCCGCGTGGCGGCGGGACCGGACCCGATGAGGGAGAGCCGGAGCGCCCCGCGGGGCAGCCGGTCGCGTGCCGCGGCGACGAGCTCGATCAGCGGGACGGCGCGCTTGCGTGGGGCCAGCCGCATCGTCGCGACCAGCCGCAGCGGACCGGCGTCGGCGTCGGTGTCGGCCGGCGGGACGTCCTCGACGGGCTCGTCGGGCGCCCACGCCTCCAGGTCGAGCCCGTTCGGCAGGATCTCGACGGGCGCGTCGAACACCCGCCGCACGCGTTCGGCGGCGACCGCGCTCACCGCGCTGAGCGCCGCCCGCGGGTGGGACCAGTGCGTGCGGTGCACCGCGGACCGCAGCGCGGGGATCACGCCGTCGAGCATGCAGTGCCACGTGATCGCGGTGGGGAGGCCGCGTTCGAGGGCGAGCCGCGACCCGTCGAACGCGAACGGCGACACGAGCCCCGCGTGCACGTGCACGACGTCGGGCTCCAGGGCGGCGTACGCGTCACGGAGCAGCCGCGGCCCGGCGGGGTTGACGGGCAGGTCGAACGGGATGCGGGCACCGAGCCGGTGGACGTGCACGCCGTCCTCGAGGTCGACGACACCGCCGCGCTCCCCCGCGGCACCGAGGGTCGCCGTCAGGACGTGCACCTCGTGGCCGGCGGCCCGCTGCCGAGAGGCCAGGTCCGCCACCTGGGACTCGATCCCTCCGGTCCTCGGGGCGTAGCAGTCGGAGACGTGGACGATCCGCACCGCGACAGGCTAACCGCGAGCCGGTCGACGCACGGCCGGGACGCGCGTCACCGGGCGGCCGCGTCCTCGACCGCCGCGAGGGCCTGCCGGTGCACGCGGCGCTCCAGCACGAACGACATCACCGGCACCACACCGGCGGCAGCGAGCGCCGCGAGCCGGCCCAGGCGCCACCGCATCGTGGACCACAGGTCGACCACGGTGACGAGGTACACGACGTAGATCCACCCGTGCGCGAACGCCACCCACGTGCCGATCACCGGCTTCGGCGAGCCGTCCGCGTCGAGCCCGTTCACCTGGAGCACGTACTTGAGGACGATCTCCACGCAGAGCAGCAGCAGCATCGTGCCGGTGATCCACGCCATGACCCGGTACCGGGCGAGCGCACCGCGCGCGCGGCGGGCCCAGGGGTCGACGGGTGCGGTGCTCACGGGCGTGGGGCCGCCGGTCGGTGTCTCGGTCACGGGTGGATGTCCTCTCGTCGTCCCGACGATTGTCGCCCATCCCGGACCCGTCCCGGACCCGTCCCGGGTCAGCCGGGGCCGGCCCGGCATCAGCCCGGGATCAGCTCAGCGTCAGGGTGCGCAGCGCGGCCAGCGACGTCGAGGAGTCCAGCTCACCGGCGGGCGCGAACGCGATCGCGTACACCACCGCGCCGTCGTCGGAGCCCACCATGAGCGAGAGGGCGTCGACCTCGACCGTGCCGCCGGCCGCGAGCGGCACGGTCTCCGTCCAGGTGGAGACCACGGACTCGTCCGAGCCCGGCCACTCGACGGGGCTGCGCACGTAGTCGTGCACGGACTGGTCGGCCTTCTTGAGGTTCTCGGTGGACCACGACTGCTCGAGCACACCGGCCGCGGCGTCCTCCTGCCACGTCACCTGCAGCGCGGGGAGCCCCTGCTCGTCGCCGTCGGGCAGGCGGAGCAGCACCTGCTCGGCCCCCTCGACGTCGACCGTGCCCGGCTCGCTCGTCGTCCCCTCCGGGACGGTCACCGTCGCGACCGAGCCGATGCTCTGCTCGTCGCCGTCGGCCGTGGCCGGCGTCAGGTCGGACGGCGGGCCCGTCGGCGCCGTCGCGGGGCGTGCCGAGGACGACGCCGACGGGGAGCCCGTCCCCGCCGAGCACCCGCTCGTCGAGAGGAGGCCCACGACGGCCACCGCCACCAGCGCCACGGCCGTGCGCGGCCTCACGCGGTGCACTCCGCCCACGAGCGCCATCCCTGTCCGTCCCACCAGTACCCCTTCTCCGAGCTCACGTTGTCCGTCGAGTTCTTGAACGACGCGCCGAGCTCCAGCGGGCCGAACTCGCCCCCGCCCTGGATGCCGAACGACGTGTTCGACGACGAGTTCACGTCCTGCTTCGTCAGCACGCCGCGGTCCCGGGCGGCCTGCGTGAACGTCGCCAGCGCATCGTAGGCGCCCCGGACCTGGTCGACCGCCGTGCCGTTCGGCATGATGCCGGTCGCGCGGAGCAGGTCGCCGGCGATGCGGGACGTCTCGGGGCCGGTCAGGTCGACGGTCGCGGTGAAGAGCCGGCCGTTCGACGACTGCGGCTCGCCCAGCGACCCGGTGAAGACCGTCGACGCCGCGGCCTGCGCGTCGCCGACCGCGAGGCCCTGCGTGGTGACACGCACCGGGACGCCGTCCTTGCCGATGGTCACGGCCACGAGGACCTTGATCTTGCCCTCGGCCTGGCCGATGCCGCCGTGGACGGGCGCGAACCCGACGTTCTCCGACGCGGAACCGTCGATCTGCTCCGTGTAGTACAGGGTCGTCTCACCCGTCTTGACGTTCACGCGCGAGCCGATCGCGGTCGCCACGTTGACCTCGGCGGACGCACCGGAGACGACGCTCGCCGCGTTCGCGCTGCCGGTGCCGCCGATGCCGGCCTGCCCGTAGATCTCCGTCGGCTCCGGCGGCGAGTACGAGTCGCCCGTCAGCCAGTTCCACACGCCGTGCGCGGCCCACGTGGCGCCGCTGCCGATAGCCCCCAGCGGCGTCGACGACATCGCCGACTGCACCGACGCCCAGTTGCGCTCCTCCTTGAGGTAGTCGACGAGCTTGTTCTTGCCCGCCTCGTCGACCACCCACGTCGCGCCGCCGGCGGCCTCCACGTAGCCGGCGAGCTGCGCCTCGGCGTCCCCGCCGAACTGGTGGTCGTCGATCGTGATGCTCGCCCCGGCACCGACGCCGACCTGGGCGCCCGCGCCGCCGCTGCCCTCCGCGGAGACGCGGAACGTGCCGTCCGAGAGCTTCTCGACCCGGATCGTGCCGCCGCCCTTCACCGTCACGAAGACGACGTCGAGGCTCGCGGCGCGCACGTCGTTGTCGGTGCTCAGCACGCAGGGGTCCTTCGGCTTGTGGCTCTCCGCCGACGGGCTGACCATCGCGCCGCAGCCGCCCTGGCCGAGCGTCACGATGCGGCACAGCGCGACCCGCAGGTTGTCGGTGAACCACCCGCCCGCGGGCGAGAGCACCAGCAGCAGGGTGCCGATGAGCAGCACCGCGACGGTCGTCACGCCCACCGACTCCAGGCTCGCCGAACCGGCGTCACCGTACGAGCGGGCGCCGGCGAGCGCACCGCCCCGCTCGAAGTCGACCGGTGCGGGAGCGTCGTACGAGGTCCGCGGCGCCTCGCGGGGCGGCACGACCGCGGCACCGAGCGCGGGCAGCCCGAGCCACGTGACCGCTCCGACGATGACCGCCTGGCCCGTGATCCCGCCCTGCGCGGTCGCCGCGGCGGCTGCCGCACCGAGCACGAGCACCAGGACGAGACCGCAGCCGCCGGCGGTCAGCACGGTCGACATGGCCGAGCCCCGGCTGCGCAGCCCGCGACGACGCCGCACGAGCAGCGCGACCGCGGCGCCCAGCAGCAGCATGATCACCGCCTGCGCCGCGATCACGACGAGCGCGGTCACGACCGGCCCCGCCGCCACCAGCATCCCGGAGAGCGCCGGCACGGCCACCAGGAACACGGCGAAGTAGCTCACCACCCCGCCGATGGCACCCGTGGCGGCTGCCCTCACGTCGATCGGCTCCACGCCGCACCTCCCTGTCCTCGCGGACAAGGTAGCCAGCGGCGACGCCCGCGCGACGGGCTCGGTGACCCTCGACGGGCGGCCGGCGTGGGCCCACGGGCCCACCCTGCCGGCCCAGGTCAGCCGGTCGAGTCAGCGGCTCGGAGCCGTCACTCCCACTCGATGGTGCCCGGCGGCTTGCTCGTGACGTCGAGGACGACCCGGTTGACCTCCGGCACCTCGTTCGTGATGCGGGTGGAGATCGTGGCGAGCACGTCGTACGGCAGGCGCGTCCAGTCGGCCGTCATCGCGTCCTCCGACGACACCGGGCGCAGCACGACCGGGTGGCCGTACGTCCGGCCGTCGCCCTGCACGCCGACCGAGCGGACGTCCGCGAGCAGCACCACCGGGCACTGCCAGATGTCCCGGTCCAGGCCGGCCCGCGTCAGCTCCTCGCGGGCGATCACGTCGGCGGCGCGCAGCACGTCGAGCCGCTCCTGCGTGACCTCGCCGATGATCCGGATGCCGAGGCCCGGTCCCGGGAACGGCTGGCGCCAGACGATCCCCTCCGGCACGCCGAGCTCCAGACCGACGGCCCGCACCTCGTCCTTGAACAGCGCACGCAACGGCTCGACGAGCTCGAACTGCAGGTCGTCGGGCAGGCCGCCCACGTTGTGGTGCGACTTGATGTTCGCGGCACCCTCGCCGCCGCCCGACTCCACGACGTCCGGGTACAGGGTGCCCTGCACGAGGAACTTCACCTCGCCGCTGGGCCCGCTCCGCTCACTTGCGTCGGCGACGACCTCCCGTGCCGCGTCCTCGAACACGCGGATGAACTCGCGGCCGATGATCTTGCGCTTCGTCTCCGGGTCCGTGTGGCCCGCGAGCGCGCGCAGGAACCGGTCACGCGCGTCGACGACCTTGAGCTGCACGCCCGTCGCGGCGACGAAGTCCTTCTCGACCTGCTCGGCCTCGCCGGTGCGCAGCAGCCCGTGGTCGACGAAGACGCAGGTCAGCTGGTCCCCGACGGCCTTCTGCACGAGCGCGGCCGCGACCGACGAGTCGACCCCGCCCGACAGCCCGCAGATCACGCGCGCGTCGCCCACCTGGGCCCGGATGCGTGCCACCTGCTCGGCGACGACGTTGCCCGGGTTCCAGTCGGGCGCCAGCCCCGCACCCTCGTAGAGGAAGTTCTCGAGCGCCTTCTGGCCGAGCGGCGAGTGCTTGACCTCCGGGTGCCACTGCACGCCGAACAGGCGGCGGCTGCGGTCCTCGAACGCGGCGACCGGGCTGCCCGCGCTCGTCGCGAGCACGTCGAACCCGGCGGGGGCCGCGTGCACCGCGTCGCCGTGGCTCATCCAGACGGTCTGCTGCTGCGGGCTGCCCGACAGGACCGTGCCCGCCTCGGTGATCTCGACCGCGGTGCCGCCGTACTCGCGCTGGCCGGTCTGCGCGACGGTGCCACCGAGGGCCTGCGCCATCGCCTGGAAGCCGTAGCAGATGCCGAGCACCGGCACGCCGGCCTCGAACAGCGACGGGTCGACGAACGGCGCGCCGTCGGCGTACACGGACGACGGACCGCCCGACAGGATGATCGCGGCCGGGTCCTTCGCGAGCAGGTCCGCGACGGAGGCCGTGTGCGGGACGATCTCGGAGTACACGTTCGCCTCCCGGACCCGCCGCGCGATGAGCTGCGCGTACTGGGCGCCGAAGTCGACGACGAGGACCGGACGGTGGGCGGGGGACGGTGGCTCAGGCGTCTGGGTCACGCCCCCAGGGTAGTCGTCGCGCGAGGACGTCCGGACAGCCGTCCCACGACTCCCCCGCGTGCCCGGCCCCGGTACTGTGCGCGCGAGGTCGGCGGCACCGCGCCGGCCACGGCGAGCTGGAGGACCGATGCCCGTACGGACGCTCGTCGTCGACGGTCGCGACGTCGCACCCGTCGTCGTCGCCGACTCCTACCTGGCGCGGCTGCGCGGCATGCTCGGACGCCGCCCGCTGCCGCCCGCGCTGCTGCTCGTCCCGGCGCGCTCCGTCCACGGCGTGGGCATGCGGGAGCCGCTCGACGTCGCCGCGATCGACGCGGCCGGCTCGGTGCTCGACGTGCGGGTCCTGCGGCCGTTCGGGCTGACGCCGACGATCCGCGGCGGCACCCAGGTGCTCGAGGCGCCCGTCGGCAGCTTCGGTCGCTGGGGCCTGGCCGTCGGTTCCGTCGTGACCCTCGGCGCCGGGTCGTCCTGACCGGTCAGTAGGCGGGCGTCGCGTCCGTGTCGAGCACCGCGATGCTGCCCTCGACCTGCTCCACCACGTCGCCGTACCGGACCGTAGGTGCCCGGCGACGACCGCCGGTGGGCACACCGGCCCGTCCGCCCGCCCGGCAGGCCCGGGCGACGGGCCCGTCCGGCTGGGCCCGTCCGGCTCGGCCTGTCCGGCTCGGCCCGCGGACCGGTCAGGAGACCAGTCGGGGCCTCAGGTCGGCGAGCTCGTCCTGGCCGTGGTCGACGAGGTCCCCGACGTCCGAGTCCGTGAGCGTGAACCCGTGGGCGCCGGAGCACGAGAGCCGGAACGACCACGGGCCGTAGATGGGCTCCGGCTCGAACGTCGGCGTCGGCGTCGGTGTCGGGGTGGGCGTCGGCGACGGCGTGGGCGTCGGCGTCGGCGTGGGCTCCGGCGGCTCGGTCCACCCGGTGATCGCACGGCCCGCGTCGATCTCACAGCTCGCCAGCTCGACCCCGAGCTGCGCGACACCGCGCGACCGCACCGGGCCGCCCTGCGGCGCCTGCTCGTCGAGGACGGCGTCCACCTGCACGCGGTCGCGGGTGGCGTCGTGGTGGTAGGACTCCACCGCGGCACCGTTGCGCACCGCGTACTGCGACGCACCGACGTACCCGCTGCCACCGGCGACGGACGTCGTGAACCGCCACGTCTCGTGCGTCCCCGTCAGCACCGCCGGACGCAGCGCGGACCTCGCGTCGCCGAGCTCCGTGACCGCCCGGTCGCGCGCCCCCACCGCCCCCGCCAGCGCCGCGGCGTCCGCGGCGGTCTGCGTGCGGCCCGACTGCTCCGTGGCCCGCAGCAGCGGGACGATCACGGCGAACAGCAGGAACAGCACGCCGACCACGACCGTCATGATGATGCCGCTCGCGGCCATCCCGTCGTCGCCGGCCGGGCGCCACCGGGCGCGCCCGGCCCCGAGGGACCGTGCGGTCATCGTCGCGTCACGGGCACGCCCTCGACGGCGGGGAACCCGGGGATCTCCACGGAGACCGTGGTCGTCGCGGCGTCGAGGGCCGGGAAGGTCGCGGACAGGAGCTGCCCGACCTCCGACATCTGCAGGGGGGCGGTCGCGCACGTGCAGATGCCCGCGTCGTGCGACGTGTCGCCCAGCCAGCCGACGAAGGGTCGCAGGCGCAGCCCCGCGTCGGGGTCCACGAGCGCGACGTCGCGGATGTCCCCGGCGAGCGGCCGCCACTTGTTGAACGCCGACATCTGCACGAGCGGGTCGGTGCCTGCGGTGTTCACGAGCGTGAACTTCACGACGGTGCTCGAGTCGTCGGCCACGACCGACGTCACGTCGATGCGGGCCGGCAGGGGGTGCGCGGGGTCCGGCACCGCGCCGTCGACCGAGCCCAGCACCGTCGAGGTGCCGAGGTCCGCGCCGAAGACGGCCTTCTGCAGCTCCTCACGGGTCATCGACGTGTTCTTCGCCGCCGACGACGAGCCCGACGGGGCCGACGTCGGCGACGGGTCGTCCTTGCCCGTGCATCCCGCCAGGAGCACGGCCACGAGCACCGCGCCCGTGAGCACGCCGGACCGGTTCATGCCGCTCATGAGTTCCCCCCGACGCCGTACACGATCGTGACGCGACGGTTGGCCTGCTTGCCCTCGTCCGTCGAGTTCGGCGCGACCGGCTCCGTCTCCCCCTTGCCGACACCGACGAACGTGACCTTCGTGCCCGAGATCGGCTGCAGGACCGCCAGGACGGACTGCGCGCGCTGCTCCGACAGGGTCTGGTTGAACGCGTCCGAGCCGTCGGAGTCGGTGTGACCGGTCACGACGACCTGCCCCGTGCCGCGCGCGGCGATGTCGGCCGCGACCGTCGCGAGCGTCTCGCTCGCCTGCGGCGTCAGCTCCGCCGACCCGGACGCGAACAGCACGTTCGCGTCGAGGGTCACCGCGACGTTCTCCGGCGACTCCAGGACCTTCGTCGCGCCGTCGAGCGCCTCCGTGCGGCGCGCGAGCGGGAACGTCCGCGTCGCCGGGTCGGCGGTGGCGAGCTCGGCGGCGGTCGGCAGCTTCGGCCAGCCCTCGCCGACGTACGGCGCGGGGTCCTTGCCGACCGGCTCGAGCGCGCCGTCCTCGACGGGGACCACGCCCGAGGCGGTCCCGTACGGCATGGTGACCTGCACCTCGGTCACGTCGGGCGGCAGCTCGGGGAACACGGCCCACGCGACCCGCAGCTCACCGCCCTCGGAGTCGAGGTCCGTCGTGAGCGTCGTGAACGTCGTCTCCGCGGAGGCCAGCGGGCGGTAGGCCGCCAGCCCGGCCGTGTCGACGAGCTGGACGTCGGTCGCGTGCAGGATCTTGTACGGGGACGAGGAGTCCGGGTACGCGAGCCACCCCTCGAACGGCTTCGGCGAGTCCCAGCCGATCGAGTAGTACAGGACCGTGCCGCCGTCGATGCGCCGCACGCCGTGCACCAGGCCGCGGATCGCCGGGTTCGTGTCCGTGTTGCGCTGGTGGTAGGCGAACGTGCCGAGGACCGGCACCTCCTGCCCGTCGACCTCGACGACCCCGGACGGCACGCCGCCCTCGTCTGCCGGCGCGCTCGCCCCGGACAGGAGCGTCGCCCCTGCCAGCGCGGCGACGACCATCGCGACCATGCGTCTCACAGGTGACTCCTCTTGCCAGTCGACTGGGCACGTCCCGTGCGGCGCCCGACCGTATCGCGGGCGCTCACGGCCGTGAACACCCCTGCCAGGTTCCGGGACGCCGAGAGCCGGCCGTGGCGAGGAGCCACGGCCGGCGTCGGTGCGTGCCGGGGACGACGGGTCAGGCGATCGCCGTCGTGATCTTGTCGAGCGCGGTACCCAGCTTCGAGGCGAGGTCCCACTTCGTGAAGCCCGCGATGAGGGCCGTGATGAGGAGCGCCACGACGACGACGATGCCGAGGTACTCCAGCGTGCCCTGGCCCGCCTCGCGCGCCTCGAGGGCCTTCTGCAGGCGGATCTTGGTGTTGACGAACATGCGGGTCATGAGGGTCCTCCTCGACGAGTGGCCGCCCGGTGGCTCCGGACGGTGCTGCTGAGCTGGTGGGCCCGGGCTGGTCGGCCCGTGCTGATGACGAGAACGCTACGAATCGACCCGCAGGTCGCGGCGGGTCCGTGGGCCCAACTTCGGACCCATCCGGCCCGCCGGTGCGGACCCATCGGGTCAGGACCCGCCGAGCCACAGCGACACCGCCTCCGCCCGGGTCCGCACGCCGAGGCGCGCGAAGATGTGGTTGACGTGGTTCTTCACGGTCTTCTCCGACAGGTAGCACCGCGCCGCGATCTCGGCGTTCGTGCGCCCCGCCGCGATGAGCTCCATGACCTCGCGCTGCCGCTCGGACAGGCCCACGTCGGGACGGACCGGGGCCGGGGCGGGCTGCACCTCCCACGTCGAGCGCAGCGCCTGCGCGGCGACGGGCGACAGCAGGAACGACCCCTCGGCGACCGCGAGGATCGACCGTTCGAGCTCGTGCGACTGGAACGTGCCGTGCACGAGGTACCCGGAGGCGCCGGCGTCGACCGCCGCCCGGACGACCTCGGGCGCGTCCGAGTACGTGAGCATGAGGACCTTCGTCCACGCGCGGACCGCGGAGGCGACCTGGACCCCGTCGCGCCGCGGCATCCGCACGTCGAGCAGCACGACGTCCGGGAGCACGGCCCGCACGACCCGCTCGGCCTCCTCGCCGTCGCCGGCCTCCCCGACCACGCGCAGCCGCGCCGAGGACTCCACGAGGCTGCGCAGACCCATCCGGATCACCGGGTTGTCGTCGACGATCACCACCGTGACCGGCGCGAGCGCGCCCTCACCGTCAGCGAGCACCCGCCACCACCTCCACCGGGCCGACCGTGACGACGACGCGTGTGCCGCGGCCCGGCGCGGACCGGACGTCGAGCATCGCCCCGGCGTGCGCGGCCCGTTCCCGCATGCCGGTCAGGCCGAAGTGGTGGCGCGGGCTGCGCCCGTCCGCCTGCGGCTCGAAGCCCTTGCCGTCGTCCGCGACCGAGACGACGACCTGCCCGTCGGTGTCCGTCAGGCTCACCTCCACGCGGGACGCCTGCGCGTGCCGCGCGACGTTCTCCAGGGCCTCCGCCACGATCGCCAGCACCTCGTAGCGCGCGCCCGTGGGCAGGTCCACGACGCCGTGCGTCGCGAAGTCGCACGCCGTGCCCGTGTCCGTCGACCACCGCCGGCACTGCTCGGCGAGGACCTGCGCGAGCGGCCGGTCGGGCTCGTCGGCCCGCATCCGCACCAGCAGCGTGCGGGCCTCCGCCGCGGCCTGGTGGGACGCGTCCGCGAGCCGCCCGGCGTACTCCGCCGCCCGCTCCGGGTCACGCTCCACCCACCCGGGCAGCGCCTCCGCCGCCATGGCGATGCCGTGCAGCGTCTTGCCGAGCGAGTCGTGCATCTCGCGGGCGAGCCGGGCGCGCTCGTCGGCGGACGCGACCGCACGGTGCGCCGCGACGAGCTCACGGGCGGCCTCCTTCTCGCGCTCGTGCGCGTGGCGGACGACCGCACCGATCGCGACCAGCGCCACGTACAGCGCGGGGATGCCCAGAGTGACCATGAACCCGGCCCGGGAGGACTCCTGGAGCACGTGCACCAGCAGGTAGCCCGCCACCATCGCGGTCGCACCGAGCACCGCAACCCGCCGGTCGAACAGCAGCCCCATGATCAGCGCGGTCGAGAACGTCGCCAGCACGAGGGGGCTCTCCACGCCGAGCGCCGCGACGACGGTGAGGGTGAGCAGCAGGTCGCCGACGACTGCGAGCGGGTGGTGCACCACGAACCGCGCGACGGCCGGGTAGACGAGGAACAGGAAGCTCGTCGCGGACAGCACGAGCACGCACGCGAGCATCGCCCCGGTGAGCGCCTCGCCGACCATCCCGACGAGCGCGACCGTGATCGCCAGCAGCCGCACGAGCAGGGCGACGCCGACGATCTGGTGGACGAAGTCGCGGTCCACCGTCAGAACCCGTCCAGCAGCGAGCCGAGGTCCACGTCGGCGCCGAGGAACAGCCCCACGACGACGAACACGAGGGCGCCGGGGACGAGGACGAGCGACGTGACGAGCGTGACGCGCGGGGCGGTGCGGGCGGCGGCGCGGCGCTGACGCTGGCCGCTCTCGCGGCGCATGTCGTCCGCGATCATCCGCAGCGACTCCGCGAGCGGCGCGCCGAGCTCCTGGGACTGCAGGAGCGCCGACACGAACTGCGCGACCGCCTCGGACGAGCTCCGCCGGCGCAGGTCGTCGAACGCGTCCCGCACCGACGCGCCGTTGGCGATCTGGTGCAGCGTGAGCGTGATCTCCTCCCCCAGCGGGCCCTGGAACCGCTCGGCGACGCGCGCGAGCGCGGCCCGGAAGTTCACGCCCGCCATCACCGTCACGGCGAGGACGTCGAGGAAGTCGGGCAGGTCGCGGTCGATGCGCTCACGCCGTCGCCGCTGCTCGCCCGCCACCCGGCTGAGCGGGAGCACGACCGGCACCACGAGCGCCAGCAGCGCACCCGCGACGCTGCCCGCGAGCAGCATGACGACGAACACCGGCAGGACGAGGATCGCCCACCAGGCGGTGCGGGTGAGGTAGCCGTCGACGGTCAGCCCGTCGGGGCGGCCGGCCTCGTCGATCATGCGCTGCAACTGCGCGAGGCGGCGCTGACCGAGCAGGCGACGCAGCCGCGGCACCTGCCCGCGTGCGAGCCGCTCGAGCGGGAACTCCCCCTCGGCGCGGCGGCGCTGCTGGCCCCGCAGGAGCCGCAGGTCGTCGACGGCGAGCGTGTCGAGGGCGTCGCGCCGCATCGTCCGGTACCCGACCAGGAGGAGCACCGCCGCGAGCGCGGCCCCGAGACCGGCGCCGAGCACCACCAGCGCGCTCATCCGTTGTACCTCGTCATCCGCCGGATGAGCAGGAAGCCGCCGATGAACAGGGCCGAGCCGACCACGAGCGCCGCGCGGCCGACCCAGGAGTCGAGCATCGCCTGCACCGTGCCGGGCTGGATGAAGTTGAGCAGGAACAGCAGCCCGAAGCCGAGCGCGATGACCATGTACCCGGTCGACGTCGACTGCGCGAGGGTCGTGCGGACCTCGCGGCGGATCTCGCGCCGCGCCTCGAGCGTGTCCGCGATGTCCCGCAGCGCCGTCACCAGCGAGCCACCGCTGCGCGCGCTGACGAGGAGCGTCGAGACGAGGACGGTGACCTCCCGCGACGGGAGCCGGCTCTCGAGACCCTGCATCGCGGTCTCGAGGCTGTCGCCGAACCGCATCCGGGACGCGACGCGGGCGAGCTCGGGCCCGGCGGGCGCCGACAGCTCGGCCGCCGCGACGCTCACGGCCGACGCGATGGACAGCCCCGCGCTCGTCGCGTTGGACATGACCCGCGCGAGCTCGGGCATCTGGGTGATGAACTGCTCGTTGCGCCGGTCGCGGGCCCGGGCGAGGTACGACCGGATCCCGAGGACGACGGCGGCCACGCCGAGCAGCCCGAACAGCGGTGCCAGGCCGACGGCGAGCACCCAGCCGACGAGCACGCCGCCGCCGACGGCGACGAGCGCGACGAGCAGCGGCGGGCGGCTCTCCTCACCGGCGAGCAGGAGCTGGCTCTCGACCCACCGGCCGGGCCGCGTCCGGCGGAACGACCGGTCCCACGCGGCGAACCGCGTCTGGGAGCCGACCTCGTCCGCCATGACGCCGGCGATGAACGAGCGTCGCCGGGCCGCGACCGACCCGAGGTCCCCGATCCCGACGACGAGCAGGATCGCGGCGGCCACGACCGCGACCAGGATCACCAGGACGGTCACGGCGTCCTCCCTCCGGTCGCGGCGTGCGCGCCGGGCTGCGCCGGGGGCGCGGGGGGTGCGAGCGGTGCGAGCGGTGCGGAGGGTGCGGGCGGTGCGGGGGCCGTCGGGGCGCCCGCGGCGATGCCGATCGGCTCACCGGCGATGCGGAGCCGGTCGAGGATCGGCTGCGGGATCGGGTACCGGACGAACCGCCCGGGCGGGCCGACCGGGTTCGGGATCTCGGGGTCCCACCGCATGAGCGGCTGGACGACGAAGTCCTCCCGGTGCCGGGACGCCACCCAGCCCACCTCGACGACGCGCCGCGTCCCGTCGGAGCCGCGCAGCAGCTGGATGACGAGGTCGACGGCGTTGTTCACCTGGTCGCGCAGGGCGTGGAACGGCACGTCGACGTCGCTCATCGACGCGAGGGTCTCCAGGCGGATCAGCGCGTCGACCGGTGAGTTCGCGTGGACGGTCGCGAGGGAGCCCTCGTGGCCGGTGTTCATCGCCTGGAGCATGTCGAGCGCCTCGCCGCCGCGGACCTCGCCGACGATCACGCGGTCGGGGCGCATGCGCAGCGCGTTGCGGACGAGGTCGCGGATCGTGACCTGGCCGTGCCCCTCGACGTTCGCGGGCCGCGTCTCCAGGCGCACGACGTGCTCCTGCCCGAGCGAGAGCTCCGCGGCGTCCTCGATGGTGATGATGCGCTGCCGCGACTGGATGAACGCCGACAGCGCGTTGAGCATCGTCGTCTTCCCGGACGACGTGCCCCCGGAGACGATGATGTTCAGCCGGGCCCGGACGCAGGCGGCGAGCAGCTCGGCCGTCCCCCGGTCGAGGCTGCCGCGGTTGAGCAGCTCGTCGAGGCCGTACGACTTCGGGAACAGCCGGATCGTGACGGTCGGGCCGTTGAGCACCAGCGGGGGCAGCACCACGTGCACACGGGCGCCGCGCGGCATCCGCTCGTCGGCGGGGAGCCGCGCGTCGACCATCGGGCTCGACTCGTCGACGCGCCGGTTCACGGTCGAGACGATCCGGTCGATCGTCTGGCGCAGCTGCTCCTCGGACGCGAACGCCGCGGGCACACGCTCGACCTGGCCGAACCGCTCCACGTAGATGGTCTCGGGGCCGTTGATCATGATCTCGGAGATCGAGTCGTCGGCGAGCAGCGGCTCGAGCACACCGAGGCCGATGGACTCGTCCACGACGCGACGGATGAGGGCGTTGCGCTCGCGCGTCGTGAGGATGACGCCCTCGGTCGACACGAGGTGGGCGACGACGCGCTCGAGCCGGATGCGGCGCTGACCGGGGTCGAGGCGGCCGAGCTCGTGCAGGTCGACCTCGTCGAGCAGCTTGCGCTTGAACGACGCGACGAGGCTCTCGTCGAGGTCGCTGCGCGACGAGGCCGCGACCGGGGCGGCGACCGCCGGTTCGAGGGCCTGGTCCTGGCGGTGGTCCCACTCGCCGAATCCCGCGCGCATCAGGGCGCCGTCCGCGGCATGACGGCCTGACGGGTGACCGTGAACGACGGGAAGATCGCGATGCGGGGCACCGGGACCTCGATCCGCACGGCACCGGCGGGGTACGTGATCTGCGCGGTCCGCAGACCGTTCGGCAGCGAGGCGTCCACGGCGGCCGGCACCGACCGGCCGAGGCTCGCCGCCCGGGCGCCGTCGCGGACCGCCTGGTTCGCGGCGTGAGCGGTGAGCCCGAACGCGGCGACTTGGAGGAACGCGAGCACGACGGCGACGAAGATCGGGACGAGGCCGAGCATCTCGATCGCCGTCGAGCCGCGCTCGTCGCGGGGGCGTGGGGCGCGCCGTCGGGTCACGGCTCCTGCACCACCTCTCGCGACACGGTCGCCGTCCACGGCGTGCTCATCAGCCCGGGGGCGACCGCGGGGATGCGCACGCTCACGTCGACGGACGACGGCAGCGGGCTCGCGAGCTCGAGGTCGACGTCGTCCCGCAGCCCTGTCGGGAACGCGTCGAGCGTCGCGGCGCGCACCTGCGCGGGCGTCTCGCCGAGCTGCACGGCACGTGCCGCCTCCGACGCGCCGTACCCGGTCCACACGTACGTGAGCCCCGTCAGGCCGAGCTGCCACAGCACCGCGCAGACCAGGAAGATCATCGGGAGCAGGGCGACCAGCTCGACGGCGGCCGACCCGGCGTCCCCGACCTTCTGCCGGCGGCCGGCGGCCCGCCGGGTGCCGGGCGCGGCGCCCGCCTCGGGCGACGCCGTGGCGGTCGAACGGACCACGCCGACCTCCCGGCCGACCGCCCGCAGGGCCTTCCACCAGGCGACCTCGGTGACCAGCTCGGGGGCGCGGGAGTTCATCGCGCTCTCCAGCCGGTGCCCCATGTCCTGGATGACCGTCGTGAGCATCGCGCCGGGCGACAGCCGCCGCACCGTCTCGGGCTGGACCTCGTCCTGCCGCGACGACTTGTTGAGCAGCACGTGCACGGTCTCCGGCTTGCGCACCTGCAGCGACTCCCACCAGCGCAGGTTCCGGCGCAGGGCCCGGATGCTCATGAGGTCGGGCGTGATGACGGAGACGACCTCGTCGGCGATCTCGACGACGGCGGCCTGCACCGGCGTCACGTGCGACCCGACGTCGACGATCACGAGGTCGTACTGCTGACGCAGCAGGCCGACGATCTGCCGGATCGCGGACGGCGTCACCCACTCGACGTCACGCACGTCGTCCGGCGGGAGGAGCAGGTGCAGGCCCGACTCGTGCTGGAAGACGGCGTCCGCGACGGTGCGCACCGACAGGTCCTGCGCGACCTTCGCGAGGTCGGCGACGGACGTGCGGGCGCGCGCCTCGATGAGGCTCGTGACGTCGCCCTTCTCGAGGTCCAGGTCGACGACGAGGACCTTGTGGTCCGGCAGCTCGCGCCGCACGTCCCACGCGAGGTGGGTGGCGACGGTCGTCGTGCCGACGCCGCCCTTGGTGCCGGCGACCGCCACGACGATGGCGCGGCCGCGGGCGCTGCCGCCGTCCGCCGACGCGCTGAGCAGCATCGAGTGCATGTGCCGCGACCAGTCGAGCGCGGTGTTGACGCGCTGCTGCACGTCGGCGAACGACAGCGGGTACGACAGGACGCCACGCGCGCCCGCGTCCATCGCCGAGGCGAGCGACTCCGGGTCGCCGTCGCTCGTGACGACGATCGCGACGCTCGCAGGCCGGCGCAGGCTCAGGTCGCGGACCACCTGGTGCACCGGCTCCGGCCCGAGCAGGTCGTGCACCAGCACGATGCTCGGGTCGTGCTGCAGCACGAGGTCGGTGAGCTCGGTGGTGGTCTCGCCGACCCCGACGACCTCGACGTCCGCGGCCTCGGCGATCTGGGCCCGCAGCTCGTACGCCAGGGACTGGTCGGCGCACCCGATGACGACAGTGCCGGCCATCAGCCGTTCACCCCTTCCGGAACGGCCTCGCCGCCGAGGTTCCCGGCGTCGAAGTCACCTTCCTCACCGGTCCGGTCCTCGCCGGATCCGGCGGGGAGCCCGACGAGCCGGACCTCCTTCGCGAAGGCGGCGGCGTACGTGACGGCGAGCGCGTCGTTCGGCTCGAGCGCGAGCGTGACCGGGACGACGGTCGACTGTCCGGTCGCGCTGTTCTCGTCGACCTGCACCTGGCTGCCGCGCACGGAGACCACGCGGACGTCCTCGACGAGGACCCGGACCTGCTTGGGCAGTCCCGGCACGTCGGCGAACACGGCGTAGATGTCGACGTGGTCGCCGGGCCGCACGCGGTCGGCGATGCCGGTCACCTCGTCGACGTTGATGGCGATCTCACGCTCGGTCGGGCTGAGGTCCGACGGCGGTACGAGCAGGTCGCTCGACAGGAGCGTGCCCGCGTCGAGGTTGACGCCGACCTTGCGCCCGACGAGGTCGTCCTTCGACACGAGCGCCGAGGGCGAGACCCACCTCTCGGGGACCTCGTCGGCGACGAGGGCGGACTCGTCGAGGACCGCGAACGCGGGGAGCGCCTCCGCCGCCCGGTACACGGTCACCATCGAGCCGACCTTGCTCGACACGCTGCCGACGTAGGACGCCACCAGGAAGAACACGACGACGGACAGCGCCGCGGAGAGCAGGATGAACAGGACACCTCGTCGTTGGCGGGGGTTCACGCACTTGCTCCTCGGGGCTCGACGGACACGGTCCGGCGGACATGGCAGAACGGGCAGAAGTCGGTGAAGACGGGCTCGGCGCACGCGGGGCAGCGGCCGGTCATCGCGGGCAGGTACACCCCGGCCCCGCCGGGCAGGGCGACCGCCTCGACGGCGCGGCTCGTGCCGAGCCGGTCGTGCTCGCGGGGGCGGATGCCCGGCAGGTCGACGATCTCGGTGCAGCCGCTCGCGGCGAGCAGGTGGGTCCGGGCGTGTGCCGGGACGCGGTCCAGCCCGCCGCAGTACAGGGTTCCCCTGTCGACGGCGGGCTCGTCGGGCCGTGCCCGCGGCCCGACGCCGCGGACGGCCGGCGCGGGACCGGACAGGGTGACGACGAAGCCGTCGCCGCCCGGGGACAGGGAGCGCACGTGCTGGCTCATCGACGGCGCGGGGTCCTCGAGCTTGGTGACGCTCGGCGTCCACGCGCCGCTCCACGTCTGCGCCGCGAGCGCGTCGAGGAAGGCGACGGTCTCGCCGGCCGACAGCGACGCCGACGCCGCCTGGGACGCCAGCATCAGGAGCGCGCCGGGCCCGTGCGGGAGGGTCCGCCAGGCCACCGCGACACCGCGGTCGGCGAGCGCGGCGGCCTGCTTGCGCACGAGGAGCTCGTGCCTGCGCTCGCCCACCAGCAGGGCGTGCGACGCCCCGGCGACGACGCCCGGGTCCGGCCCTGCGAGGTCGGCGGGCGCGACGACCGTCGACCGCGGGACGCCCGGGGGCGCCGGGAGCGGGTCCGCCGAGGCGACCATGGCGGAGACGACGATCGAGGGCATCCGGGCGGTACTCCCCTGGTGAGGCGTGCGGTGGGCGGGCGTCCGAGGCGGTCGGGTGGTCGTCGACGGCTCCGCGTGACGGGCTCGCGTGACGACGACCTTCGCGTCCCGACCGGTACGCCGGGGAGCGACGAGCGCACATGCTATTCGGACAGACCGTACGTACGGGGACGAATCCACCCGGATGAGCGTCTGCTCATCGTTGCCCCGGGTGACCATGCGGGACGCGCGCCGCAGGATCACCCGACCGGCCCAGCGGCCCTCGACACGGTCGGGTCCGCCGGGTTCGCCCGACCGAGCGACCCGCGGCTCGACCGCCCGCGCGGCGGGCAGCCGCACGGCGGGTCGGCCCGGCGCGCGGGTCAGGGGGCGGTCGGGCACGGCGCCCATCGTGGCGGTGGCCGGTCCCGCCGCGACGGGCCCTCGGGTGGGCCCCGGCGGCCCGCGCGGGCCCGCGGGCCTGCACCGGTCGTGGGCGCTGGGGCCCATCCGGCCGGGCCCGCGGCGGCCCGAGGCGGGACGCGCGACCCTCGCTCGCGGGGCGCGTCCGGGACGGCGGAAAACGTTTCGAGGCGTGTCGGTACCAGCACGTAACGTTGGTGCCCGTGCGCTCCCTCCCCCTCGACGACCCCGGCACGCCGCCGCTCACCGGCCCGCTGGCGCTGCTGTGGTGGCTGGCGCGCCGGCAGTGGGGCATCCTCCTCGTCGCCGTCGCGCTCGGCATCCTCATGTTCGCCTGCCAGGCGATCCTGCCCGCACTGACGGGCCGCGCGATCGACGGCGGCCTCGCGCACGGCTTCGGCCCCGACCTGTGGCGCGCCGCCGGCGCCCTGGGCGTGCTCGGCGTGGTCAGCGCCGCCGCCTCCGCGGTCGGCCACCGGTTCGACATCGCGAACTGGCTGCGGGCCGCGTTCACGTCGTCCCAGCTCGTCGGACGGACCGTGTCGCGGTCCGGGCACGCGATCACCGCCGAGCTGCCGACCGGTGAGGTCGTCTCCGCGGTCGCCAACGACGCGCTGCGGATCGGCGAGGTCTACGCGGTGGCCGCCCGGTTCGTCGGCAGCATCGTCGCCTACGGCGTCGCCGCCGTCTTCATGCTGCGGCTGTCCGTCACGCTCGGCCTCGTCGTGCTCCTCGGCCTGCCGACCGTCGCGGTCGCCCTGGGCCTGCTGGTCAAGCCGCTGCAGCATCGCCAGGCCGCCCAGCGCGAGGCGTCGGGCCGCCTGACGACGCTCGGGTCCGACACAGTCTCCGGCCTGCGCATCCTGCGCGGCATCGGCGGCGAGGGCGTGTTCAACGCCCGCTACCGCGAGCAGTCGCAGGTCGTGCGCGGCCGGGGCGTCGCCGTGGCGACCACCCAGTCGTGGCTCGACGCGCTGCAGGTGCTGCTGCCCGGCCTGTTCGTCGCCGTGCTCATCTGGCTCGGCGCGCACATGGCGCTCGCGGGCGAGATCACGCCCGGCCAGCTCGTCGCCACCTACGGCTACGCCGCGTTCCTGGGCTGGCCGGTGCAGAACGCCACGATGATGCTGCAGGCCGCCACCCGCGCCCACGTCGGCGCCGGGAAGGTCATCAACGTGCTCAAGGTCGTGCCGTCCACGGGTGCCCGGCCGGCGACCGCGCAGGCACCGGACGGCGAGGTCCCGCTCGTCGACGAGACCAGCGGCGTCACCATCGAGCCCGGACGCGTCGTCGCGCTCGTCGGCGCCGACCCGGACGAGTCGGCGCGCATCGCGACCCGACTCGGCCGGTTCGACGACGACGGCGAGGCCGACACCCCGGTCCGGCTCGGCGACGTGCTGCTCGCCGAGATCGACAAGGAGCACGTCCGCCGCCGGATCGTCGTCGCCGAGGCGACGCCGCACCTGTTCTCCGGCGTGCTCGCCGAGGAGCTCGACGTGCACGGCGACCAGGACGAGGACCGCCTCCTCGCGGCCGTCGCGCTCGCCGACGCGCACGACGTGCTCGACTCCGTGCCCGACGGCCTCGCGGGCGAGCTGCCCGAGAAGGGCCGGTCGCTCTCGGGCGGCCAGCGGCAGCGCGTCGCGCTCGCCCGGGCGCTGCTGCTCGACCCGGAGATCCTCGTGCTCGTCGAGCCGACCAGCGCGGTCGACGCCCACACCGAGGCGCGGATCGCGTCGCGACTCGCGGACGCCCGGCGCGGGCGCTCGACGCTCGTCGTCACCGCGTCGCCGCTCGTGCTGGACCACGTCGACGAGGTGCAGTTCGTGCAGGACGGCCAGCTCGTGGCCCGCGGCACGCACGACGAGCTGCTGTCCGGTGCGGCCGGGGCACTCACCGCCGCCGCCTACCGGCGCGTCGTCGGGCGGCACCTCGACGAGGAGGCGGCGGAGGACGCCGCCCCCGAGCTCGACCTGCTGGAGGACTCCGTGACCCAGGGAGGAGGACGACCGTGAAGCTCCCCATCGCCGACTCGGCCGCCGTGCGGGCGTACGCGACCCACCTGCTGCGCACGCACCGCCGGCCGCTGACGAAGATCGCGACGCTGCACACCCTCGCCGCGGTCGCGGGCCTGACCGGTCCGTGGTTGCTGGGCCGGCTCGTCGACGCCGTCAACGACGGCACGAGCGTCTCCTACGTCGACCGGCTCATCGCGTTCGGCGTCACCGCCGTGCTCGCGCAGACCGTGCTCATCCGGTTCGCGCAGAAGTCGTCGATGGTGTTCGGCGAGATGGTGTTCGCGCAGCTCCGCGAGGAGTTCATCGAGACCGTCACGTCGCTGCCGCTGTCCACGGTGGAGCGGGCCGGCACGGGCGACCTCGTCGCGCGGACGACGAACGACGTCAACCGGCTGCAGCACGCCGTCCGGTTCGGCGTGCCGCGGGTCATCGTCGCCGTCGTCACGATCACGCTCACCGTCGCCGCGAGCCTGCTCATGTCGCCGCTGGTGGCGGTCGCGATGTTCGTCGGCGTGCCCGGGATGCTCGTCGTCGTCCGCTGGTACCTCAAGCGCGCGACGCCCGCCTACCAGCGCGAGTCCGCGTCGTACGCGGCGCTCAACGGCACGATCACGGAGTCCGTCGAGGGCGCCCGCACCGTCGACGCGCTGCGTCTCGGCCCGCGCCGGCTCGGCCGCGTCAACGCGAACCTGCACGAGGCGTTCCTCGCCGAGAAGGAGACGCTGCGGCTGCGCACGGTCCTGTTCCCCGGGATCGACCTCGCGTTCGTGCTCGCGCCCGTCGCGGTGCTGCTGTGGGGCGGGTACCTCGCGTCGAACGGCTACGTCTCGCTCGGCGCCGTCGTCACGATCGTCATGTACACGTACCAGGTGACGGGGCCCGTCTGGGAGCTGATCTTCTGGGTCGACGAGATCCAGGTGGCCGCCACGTCGCTCGCGCGCATCGTCGGCGTGCAGCTCGTCGAGCCGGACCGCGAGACGCGCGAGGGCACGCCCGCCGACGAGGACATCAGCACCCGTGGCCTGCGGTACGCGTACCGCGAGGGGCACGACGTGCTGCACTCGATCGACCTCGACCTGCGGCACGGCGAGCGGCTGGCCGTCGTCGGGCCGTCCGGTGCGGGCAAGTCGACGCTCGGGCGCATGCTCGCCGGCATCCACCCGCCCACCGGCGGTTCCGTGACGGTCGGCGGCGTGCCGCTCGTCGACCTGCCGCTGGAGGAGCTGCGCGGGCACGTCGCGCTCGTCACGCAGGAGCACCACGTGTTCGTCGGGACGGTCGGGGACAACCTGCGGCTCGCCGACGACACCGCGACCGACGCGGACCTGGAGCGCGCCCTGCGGGCCGTCGAGGCGTGGGACTGGGTCGCCGCGATGCCCGACGGGCTCGCGACCGAGGTCGGCTCCGGCGGCGCCCCGTTGACGCCCGCCCAGGCCCAGCAGATCGCGCTCGCCCGGCTGGTGCTGCTCGACCCGCACACGCTCGTGCTCGACGAGGCGACGTCCCTGCTCGACCCGCGGGCGGCACGGCACCTCGAGAAGTCGCTGTCGGCCGTCCTGGCGGGCCGGACCGTCGTCGCGATCGCGCACCGGCTGCACACCGCGCACGACGCCGACCGGGTCGCCGTGGTCGACGCGGGCCGAATCTCCGAGATCGGGCCGCACGACGAGCTGGTGGCCGCCGGCGGCGACTACGCCGCGCTGTGGCACTCGTGGCAGCACGAGTGAGATGACCGGCCCGATCGCCCTGCGAGGGGGTGTCGTCCTTCCGGACGACGCCCTCTCGTGGCGTTTCTCGCGGTCCGGCGGCCCCGGCGGTCAGTCGGTGAACACCGCGGACTCGCGCGCGGAGCTGTCCGTGGACCTCACGGCCGTGCTCTGGGTGGTGCCCGAGCAGGAGGAGCGGGTCCGTGAGCGGCTCGCGCACCGGCTGCGCGGCGACGTGCTGACCGTCGCCGCGTCCGAGCAGCGGTCCCAGCTGCGCAACCGGGAGGCCGCGCTCGCCCGCGTCGTCGCGATCCTCGACGACGCGCTCACGCCCCCGGGCCCGCCCCGCCGGGCCACCCGGCCGAGCCGCGCGTCGCGCGAGCGGCGGGCCGCCGGGGAGAAGCAGCGGCGCGCCGTCAAGGAGCTGCGCCGCCGGCCGCCGCTGGGCTGATCGACCCGACCTCACCTCGGCCGGCCGGAGGTGCGTGACGCTCGGCTCGAGCCGTCAGGTCAGCCGGGCACGTCCACGCGGAACCGCCCGTGCTCGTCGAACCGGGCGGGCAGCACCTCCGTCACCCACGACGGGTCGATCGGGCCGTACACGTGCGGGAACAGCTCACCCGTCCCACCGTCCTCCTCGATCACCGGGACGCCCGCCGCGCCGACCAGCGCCTCGTCGAGCACCAGGACGACGAGGTCCTCGGGGTCGTCCGCGTACACGGCCTCTGCGACGTGGGCGAGCTGTGCGGGTCTCGACGCGTGCACGAAGCCCACCTCGTCGAGCGTCCGGCCCCTGGTCGAGACCCGGTACGTGCCGGCCGCACACGCGGCGTCCCAGTCGGCGCGGTGCGCGAGATGCCAGAGCCCCATGCGCGCCAGCCAACCACGTCGCCGGCACCTCGGCGGGCGACCGCCCGCTCCTCGGTGGCAAGCCCTCGTGCAGGAGGCGACGTACTCCTGACACGACAAGCTCGAGGTTTGTCGCTCAACGGCTCGGCAAATGACAACACGACAACTGGCGGGTCGGTCCGATGCGGGCCAGATCACCCCTCCGGGGCGGGCCGGATCCCGAGCAGGTCTCCCGGTGTGCAGGCCAGCACGTCGCACACCGCGGTCAGCGTGGTGAACCGGATGGCACGCGCGCGGTCGTTCTTGAGGACGGACAGGTTCGCCACGGTGATCCCCGCCCGCTCGGCGAGCTCGACGAGCGTCATCCCCCGCTCGGCGAGCAGCCGGTCGAGGCGGCACACGACGCGATGGTCGTCGTCCGCGGTCACACGAGCCCCTCGACGTCGCGCGTCATGCGCTCGCCCGCCGCGAACGCGACCGCCACGACGAGGACCAGCACCGCCACCCACACCGAGTCGAACGACAGCTGCACGACGCCGGCGAACGTCGGGTTCGCGTCGAGCCCGGTGCGGGCCAGGACGAGCAGGCCCGCCCACTGCGGCAGCAGCGGCGCGACGACCCCGGCGACCCCCACGACGGCCGCTGACCAGGCGATCCGGCGCGAGCTTCCGGGGGCGAACGGGCGACCACCGGCGACAGCACGGAGCACGGGCTGGAGGAGCAGTGCGCCCGCGAGGAACGCGATCCCGCCCACGAGCCCGCTGCCGCGGGCGAGCACCTGCTCAGCTCGGGTCGACCCCCAGGCCGCCAGCGTCACCCGGCTGTCGACGTTCACGCCGCCGGTGGGCTCGGCGCCGGACACCCAGCCGTCCGGGATCTCGACGCCGGGGAGCTCGAGCTGGACGTTGCCCCATCCCGCGGACGGCTCGGCAGCGAGCAGGACCGGGACCTTGACGGTGGCCGGTGCCTGCGTCGCGCCGTTGACGACGTACGCGACGCTGCCCAAGCCGGCGATCCAGCCGAGCAGCACGAGGCCGGTCGCGAGCCGGTCGATCCAGCGCGCGATGCGGTCGGGCGCGGCGGAAGGACGGTGGGCGGCGGTGTCGACCGGCACGGGAAGCTCCTTGGCACATCGAGAATCGATATGGCGCACCGTAGCGGAGGTCGGTCCCGCGCGAGGGCGAAAACGAGGCGGGGCGTCAGGCGGCGGCCGGCGGTGCCGGTGGACCCGCCGGGGCCGGGGACGAGCCGCGCGGCTCCGGTCGGCCGCCGGCGGCCTCGTCGCGGACCAGCCGGAGCCACAGCAGCACCGCGAACCCGCCGAACAGCCACCACTGCGCGGCGTAGGCGAGGTTCTGCAGGTTGAGCCCGGCGCCGGGCTTGCGGGGCGGGTCGAGGATCGCGACCGCGTCCGACTGGGCGGGGTCGGAGGTCGCGACGACGAGGTAGCCGGTGTAGATGGGGCCGCCCCACACGTTGAGGAGCTCGGCGGACGAGACCGCGTCGGCGCGGCCGCTGGTCCCGTCCTCACCGAGCCGCACCCCGTCCCCGGCCTGCTCGGACGCCTGCAGGTACCCGACGACGGTCACGTCGCCGGCCGGCGGCACGTCGGCGTCGGCCGGTGCGGCGACCCACCCGCGCACCACGGGCAGCACCGCTCCCCCGGGCTCGCGCAGCGGCGTGACGACGAGGTACCCGGTGACCCCGTCGTGCGCGCGGCCGCCCACGAGGAGCTGTCCGGCGGCGTCGTACGCGCCGGTCACGGTGACCTTGCGGCTGACCATGTCGCCGCGGAACGAGGTCTGCGGCGTGAGGACGTCGCCGAGCGGGACGGGCGGGGCGGCGACGAGCGCGGCGACGTGCCGGTCCTCCGCCTTCGCGCCCCGCACCTGAGCCCGGTCGAGCTGCCAGGCCCCGAGCCGGGCGCACACCGCCGCGGCCGCCAGGAGCACCACGAGCAGCACGATCATCCGAGGCCGCACGGCGGCGCGCAGCAGCGTCGTCTGCGGGCGCGGCTCGGTCACGCCGCCACGGTAACCCGGCCGCCGCGGTGCCCCGGACCGCCCACCGGCCCCCCGGTGCCCACGCACGGGCGAACGGCCGCTGACCTGCACGTGGACACCAGGGGCACGTCGTCGTGTGATCTCCCACACCCGTGCGGGTCCGGCGTGAGTGCGGTTGTATGACAGGTGGGCGTCGACGTGACCTGACAGGGGGTTGCCGGGACGTACGTCCCGGGTCGCGGCCCCGTCCCACGCAAGGCTGGCATCGGCACCGGCGGCCCGCCGCCGGAGGACCTTCGGACGATCACGGGGAGCACGCAATGAGCACGACGACGTCGGCGTCCACCGCCTGGCGCACCGGCACGGGCGGGGTGGTCGAGACCGAGACGCTCGAGCGCATCGACAAGTGGTGGCGCGCGGCGAACTACCTGTCCGTCGGTCAGATCTACCTGCTCGACAACCCGCTGCTGCGGCAGCCGCTCACCCGTGACCACGTCAAGCCGCGCCTGCTCGGCCACTGGGGCACCACGCCCGGCCTGAACTTCATCTACGCGCACCTCAACCGGGCCATCGCGGAGCGGCAGCAGTCGACGATCTACATCATCGGCCCCGGTCACGGCGGTCCCGGGCTCGTCGCGAGCGCGTACCTCGACGGCACGTACTCCGAGGTGTACTCCGACATGACGGAGGACGAGGAGGGCCTGCGCCGGCTGTTCCGGCAGTTCTCGTTCCCGGGCGGCATCCCGTCGCACGTCGCGCCCGAGACGCCCGGCTCGATCCACGAGGGCGGCGAGCTCGGGTACGCCCTGTCCCACGCGTACGGCGCGGCGTTCGACAACCCCGACCTGCTGGTCGCGACGATCGTCGGCGACG
Organism: Cellulomonas chitinilytica; assembly: GCF_016862675.1. Classification (GTDB taxonomy): domain Bacteria; phylum Actinomycetota; class Actinomycetes; order Actinomycetales; family Cellulomonadaceae; genus Cellulomonas; species Cellulomonas chitinilytica. The sequence continues at coordinate 152,663 of NZ_BONK01000001.1, forward strand.
GCGAGGCGGAGACCGGGCCGCTGGCCACGAGCTGGCACTCGAACAAGTTCGTCAACCCGGAGCAGGACGGCGTCGTGCTGCCGATCCTGCACCTCAACGGCTACAAGATCGCCAACCCGACGGTCCTCGCCCGCATCAGCGACGAGGAGCTCGAGTCGCTGATGGTCGGGTACGGGCACAAGCCGCACGTGTTCGTGGCGGGGTTCGACGACGAGCCGCACGTCGACGTCCACCGCCGGTTCGCGACGCTGCTCGACGAGGTGCTCGACGAGATCGCCGAGATCAAGCGGCTCGCCCGCGAGGGCGACGAGCGGCGACCGCAGTGGCCGATGATCGTGTTCCGCACCCCGAAGGGCTGGACGGGTCCGGCGACCATCGACGGCAAGAAGACGACGGGCTCGTGGCGGGCGCACCAGGTGCCGCTGGCGAGCGCCCGGGACACCCCGGAGCACCTCGACGTGCTGCGGCAGTGGCTCGAGTCGTACCGGGTGGACGAGCTGTTCGACGAGAACGGCCGCGTGCACGACGACGTGCGGGCGATCAACCCCGAGGGCCACCTGCGGATGAGCGACAACCCGCACGCGAACGGCGGGCTGCTGCTCAAGGACCTGCGGCTGCCGGACTTCCGCGACTACGCGGTCGACGTGCCCGCGCCGGGCGGGTCGATCAGCGAGGCGCCGCGCATCCTCGGGCAGTGGCTCACGGACGTCATCCGGCAGAACCCGGACAACTTCCGGATCTTCGGGCCCGACGAGACGGCGTCGAACCGCCTGCAGGCCGTGTTCGACGTGACGGACAAGCAGTGGAACGCCGAGTTCTACGGCGCGGACGTCGACGAGCACCTGGCCCGCGCGGGCCGCGTGATGGAGATGCTGTCCGAGCACCAGTGCCAGGGGTGGCTCGAGGGCTACCTGCTGACGGGGCGCCACGGGCTGCTGACCAGCTACGAGGCGTTCATCCACATCATCGACTCGATGTTCAACCAGCACGCCAAGTGGCTGAAGGTCACGAACGACATCCCGTGGCGGCGGCCCGTCGCGAGCCTCAACTACCTGCTGTCCAGCCACGTGTGGCGCCAGGACCACAACGGGTTCAGCCACCAGGACCCCGGGTTCATCGACCACGTGGTGAACAAGAAGGCCGAGGTCGTCCGGGTGTACCTGCCGCCGGACGCGAACACGCTCCTGTCGACGTACGACCACTGCCTGCGCAGCCGCCAGTACGTCAACGTCGTCGTCGCCGGCAAGCAGCCGGCGCCGAACTTCCTCACGATGGACGAGGCGATCGCGCACTGCACGCGCGGCCTGGGCATCTGGGACTGGGCGGGCACCGAGGTGCCGGGCGAGAAGCCCGACGTGGTGCTGGCCGCCGCGGGCGACGTGCCGACGCTCGAGGTGCTGGCCGCGGCCGACATCCTCAAGCGCGAGCTGCCGGACCTCAAGGTGCGCGTCATCAACGTCGTCGACCTCATGCGGCTGCAGGACGAGCGGGAGCACCCGCACGGCCTGTCCGACAAGCAGTTCGACGGCCTGTTCACGCCCGACCGGCCCGTGGTGTTCGCGTACCACGGCTACCCGTGGCTCATCCACCGCCTCACCTACCGCCGCACGGGCCACAGCAACATCCACGTGCGCGGCTACAAGGAGGAGGGCACCACCACGACGCCGTTCGACATGGTGATGCTCAACGACCTCGACCGCTTCCACCTCGTCATCGACGTCATCGACCAGGTCCCGCACCTCGGCACCGCGCAGGCCGGGCTCCGCCAGAAGATGGTCGACGCCCGTCTGCGGGCCCGCGAGTACACGCGCGAGCACGGGGACGACCTGCCGGAGGTCCGCGACTGGGTGTGGCCCGACGCGGGCGACGCCGCCGACTCCGGGGAGGTCGCCGCGACGCTCTCCACCGGCGGGGACAACGAGTAGCACGCACGACGCCCGGGCGGGCGGCGACCCCGACCGCCCGGGCACCGCACCATCACAGCACCAGGAGACGACCACCGTGGCCCGCAGCATCTACCTCGCGTCCCCCGAAGGGGACTCCGGCAAGTCGGTCGTGGCCCTCGGCCTCGTCGACCTCCTCACCCGGACCGTGCAGCGGGTCGGCGTGTTCCGGCCGGTCGCCCGGTCCACGGAGACGCGGGACTACGTCCTCGAGCTGCTGCTCGCGCACGACGGTGTGGACCTCACGTACGACGAGTGCGTCGGCGTGACGTACGAGGACGTGCTCGCGGACCCGGAGGCGGCACTCGGGGTCATCGTGCAGCGCTTCCACGACGTCGAGCGCCGCTGCGACGCGGTCGTCGTGGTCGGCACCGACTACACGGACGTCGCCGGGCCGACCGAGCTCGCGTACAACGGCCGGATCGCGGCCAACCTGGGTGCGCCCGTGGTGCTCGTGATCAACGGGACGGGCAAGAAGCCGGCGGCCGTGCACCAGACCGCCGAGGTGGTCATCGCGGAGATGCACGCGAACCACGCGCAGGTCGTCGCGGTCGTCGCCAACCGGTGCTCGTCGCGCCAGGTCGACGACGTGCGCGCCCTGCTCGCCGGAGGCACGGGCCTGCCGTCGTTCGCGCTCCCCGAGAACCCCCTGCTCACCGCACCGACCGTCCGGCAGGTCGCGGACGCGGTCGGCGGGCGGCTCATCCACGGCGACGAGGACCTGCTCTCCCGCGAGGTGCTCGACATGCTCGTCGGTGCGATGTCCGTCGAGCATCTCCTGGACCGGATCGCCGACGGCGCCGTGCTCATCACGCCCGGCGACCGCTCCGACATCCTGCTGGGCCTCCTCATGGCGCACCAGGCCGAGGGGTTCCCGTCGCTCGCGGGCATCGTCCTCAACGGCGGGTTCCAGCCGCCCGAGGTCATCAGCCGCATCATCAACGGTCTCGGCACGCGGCTGCCGATCATCCAGACGGACCTCGGCACGTTCCGGTCCGCGAGCGCCGCCGCCGCCGTGCGCGGTCGCCTGTCCGCCGACTCGCAGATCAAGGTGGACACGGCCCTGGCGCTGTTCGAGGAGCACGTCGACGGTGCCGCGCTGCTCGCGGCGCTCGACGTGGCGCACCCGGAGGTCGTCACGCCCCTGATGTTCGAGTACGCGCTGCTGGACCGGGCCCGGTCCGACAAGCGCCACATCGTGCTGCCGGAGGGCGACGACGACCGGATCCTGCGGGCCGCCTCCACGCTGCTGCGTCGTGGCGTCGCCCGGCTGACGATCCTCGGCGACGAGACCGCGATCCGCACCCGGGCCACGGAGCTGGGCCTCGACCTCGCGGAGGCCGACGTCGTCGACCCGCACGCGGGCCCGCTGCTGGAGCGGTTCGCGACCGAGTACACCGAGATGCGCAAGCACAAGGGCATGACGGTGGAGCGGGCCAAGGAGATCGTCCCGTCGGTGTCGTACTTCGGCACGCTCATGGTGCAGCTCGGGCTCGCGGACGGCATGGTCTCCGGCGCGGCCCACACCACGGCGCACACGATCAAGCCGGCGTTCGAGATCATCAAGACCGAGCCGGGCGTCGGGAGCGTGTCGAGCGCGTTCCTCATGTGCCTGGAGGACCGGGTGCTGGTGTACGCGGACTGCGCGGTCATCCCCGACCCGACCGCCGAGCAGCTCGCGGACATCGCGATCTCGTCGGCGGCGACCGCGGTGCAGTTCGGCATCGAGCCGCGGATCGCGATGCTGTCGTACTCGACGGGCGCGTCGGGGTCCGGCGCCGACGTCGACAAGGTCCGCGCCGCGACCGAGCTGGTCCGCGAGCGCCGGCCGGACCTGTCCGTCGAGGGCCCGATCCAGTACGACGCCGCCGTGGACGCGTCGGTCGCGCAGACGAAGCTGCCCGACTCGACGGTCGCGGGCCGGGCGACCGTGTTCGTCTTCCCCGACCTCAACACCGGCAACAACACGTACAAGGCCGTGCAGCGCTCGGCGGGCGCCGTGGCGATCGGCCCCGTGCTGCAGGGCCTGCGCAAGCCCGTGAACGACCTGTCGCGCGGCGCGCTCGTGCAGGACATCGTCAACACGGTCGCCATCACGGCGATCCAGGCGCAGGCGCTCGCCGCCCTCACCACCACCACGACCGAGCCCGCGGAGGCGACGACCCGATGAACCAGCACCCGCACGGCAGCGTGCTCGTCGTGAACTCCGGCTCGTCGTCGATCAAGTACCAGCTCGTCGACCCCGTCGGGGGTGCCGCGATCGCGTCGGGCATCGTCGAGCGGATCGGCGAGGAGGCGGGCGTCGTCAAGCACACGTTCGGCGACACCACGGTGGAGCGCACCGACCCGGTGCCCGACCACGACGCGGGCCTGCGCACGGTGCTGGGGCTGTTCGACGAGGTCGGGCCGCGACTGTCCGAGGCGCACGTGATCGCGGTCGGCCACCGTGTGGTGCACGGCGGCTCGACGTTCACGGGTCCGGCCGTCGTCGACGACGACGTGATCGCGAAGATCGACGCCCTGTCCCCGCTCGCGCCGCTGCACAACCCGCCGAACCTCACCGGCATCACGGTGGCACGCGAGCTGCTGCCGGACGTGCCGCACGTCGTCGTGTTCGACACGGCGTTCTTCCACACGCTGCCCGACGCGGCGGCGACGTACGCGATCGACGTCGACGTGGCCCGGGAGCACGGCGTGCGGCGGTACGGCTTCCACGGCACGTCCCACCAGTACGTGTCGGGCGAGGTCGCCCGGGTGCTCGGCCGCCCGCTGGCGGACCTCAACCAGATCGTCCTGCACCTCGGCAACGGCGCCTCCGCGTCGGCGGTGCGCGGCGGCGTGGCCGTCGAGACGTCCATGGGGCTGACACCGCTCGAGGGGCTCGTCATGGGCACCCGCTCGGGCGACATCGACGCAGCCGTGCTCATCCACCTGCAGCGCAACGCCGGCATGTCCGTCGACGACGTCGACGACCTGCTCAACCGCCGCTCCGGCCTCAAGGGGCTCGCGGGCGAGAACGACTTCCGCTCCCTGCACCAGCTCATCGAGGGCGGCGACGCGGCCGCGCAGCGGGCCCTCGACGTGTACATCCACCGGCTGCGCAAGTACATCGGCGCGTACGTCGCGGTGCTCGGCCGGGTCGACGCGATCACGTTCACCGCCGGGGTCGGCGAGAACGACGACATCGTCCGCGCGCTCGCGTGCGCCGGGCTGGAGCCGCTCGGCATCGCGCTCGACCCGGAGCGCAACGCGGGCCGCAAGAAGGTCGCGACGATCGTCTCGGCGGACTGGGCGAGCACCCGCGTGCTCGTCGTGCCGACGAACGAGGAGCTGGCCATCGCCCGGCAGGCCGTCGCCACGATCGAGGCGGCCGGCCTCGAGGGGACGAGCGACGAGTCGGACCCCGCGCCCGCGGTGGCCGGTCACGCGTGACGCGTCGGCCCTCTCGGGCGGTCGGCGCCGCCGCCGGTCATCCCGTCGCCAGCCCCCACGTCCCCCGCCAGGTCGCCCCGGGCTCGAGCGTCACGAGGTCCGCTCCCGACCGGAGCGCGTGCGGCGGGCACGTCATCGGCTCGATCGCGACGGACCGCCGCCGGCGCTCGGCGGGCTCGACCCCGTCCGCCGTGTAGACCATGAGGTAGCCGAACGCGTCGTCGACCCACAGGCGTACGCCCTGTCCGCCCACGGGGTCGGCGAGGTGCACGACCGCGCGTCCGTCGTCCCCTCGGGCGAGCTCGCCGAACACCGTGTCGAGGATCTCGGGTCCGACCGCCCGGGGCGTGCGGAAGTCGAGGTGCGAACCCGTGACGTCGACGGGCGTCGGCCGCTCGTCGCGGTCGGCGGGCACCGGGAAGTGCGTCTGAGCCGGCACGAGGAGCTCGAGGGCGTCGACGGGCACCCCCAGCCCGAGGTACGGGTGGAAGCCCATGCCGAACGGGGCCGGCTCCACCCCGGTGTTCCGCACCGACGACGCGACGGTGAGCCCCTCGGCCGAGAGGTGGTAGCCGAGCTGCAGCGTGAGCTCCCACGCGTAGCCGGGCTGCGGGCGCAGGACGCACCCGAGTACCACGTCGTGCTCGGTCCACGAGACCTCGGTCCAGTCGAGCCAGCGGACCATGCCGTGGATCGCGTTCCCGCGCTCCGGCTCGTCGACCGCGACCTGGCAGGTCCGGCCGCCGAACGTGTACCGGCCTCCCGCGAGCCGGTTGGGGAAGGGCGCGAGCACCTGCCCCCGCCCGTCGGGCGCACGCTCGTCGACGTCGAACCCGTCCACGACGGGCCGGCCGTCCAGCACGCACTCCCGCAGGCCTGCGCCGACCTGCGTGACGACGGCCTCGTGGTCGCGCCACGTGATGCGGTGCTGGCGCCCGGACGGAGGGGTGCGCCCGACGACGGGCCCAGCCTCGGGACGGGTCGTCGTCGTCGACGGCTCCGGGTGACCGCCACGCGGCGTCGGGTGACCTCCTGGCAACATCCGCTCCGTTTCATCCCCCTGGGGTGATGCCGCCCCGGACGGGCGCGGCGACGCTCGACGATAGCCGGTCCTCGCCGGGCGCAGGACGCGCGCCCGGGACCCCGCGACCTCCCGGGAGCAAGGGTGTCCGCACTCGACCTGGCACGCCTGCAGTTCGCGTCGACGAGCATCTACCACTTCCTGTTCGTGCCGATCACGATCGGCCTCGCGTTCCTCGTCGCGGTCCTGCACACCCTGTGGTTCCGGTCGGGGCACGCGGACCACCGCCGCCTGACCAGGTTCTTCGGCACGTTGCTGCTCATCAACGTCGCCGTCGGCGTCGTGACCGGGCTCGTGCAGGAGTTCCAGTTCGGCATGAACTGGTCGGCGTACTCCCGGTTCGTCGGGGACGTGTTCGGGGCGCCGCTCGCGATGGAGGGCCTGGCCGCGTTCTTCCTGGAGTCGACGTTCATTGGGCTGTGGGTGTTCGGCTGGCGGGTGCTGCCGCCGCGGGTGCACCTGCTGTCGGCGTGGCTGGTCGCGCTCGGCGCGGCCGGGTCCGCGGCGTTCATCATGGCCGCGAACTCGTGGATGCAGCACCCCGTCGGGTACACGGTCGACCCGTCGACCGGTCGACCGCGGCTGAGCGACATCGGCGCGGTGATGACGAACCCGGTGTTCCTGTGGGGCTACCTGCACGTGCTGCTCGCCGCCGCGGTCACCGGGACGACCGTGATGCTCGCGGTGTCCGCCTGGTACCTGCGGCGAGGCCGTGACGTCGAGCTGTTCACGCGGTCCGCAAAGCTCTCGCTGGCCGTGCTGCTGCCCGCGATCCTGCTGACGCTCGGGGTCGGGAGCCACCTCGGCGTCATCGAGGCGACCTACCAGCCGATGAAGATCTCCGCGGCGGAGGCGCAGTGGACGGACTGCGGGCCGTGCTCGTTCTCCGCGTTCCAGGTCGGCGGCGGGAACGACGACCAGGACCCGACGAAGATCATCGAGATCCCGCACCTGCTGTCCCTGCTCGCGACCGGGACCTGGAACGGGTCGGTGCAGGGGCTGAACGAGCTGAACGCCCAGTACCAGGAGGAGTTCGGGCCGGGGAGCTACGTGCCGAACGTGTTCGTGCAGTACTGGTCGATGCGGGTCATGGCGTACCTCGGCTCGCTCGCGGCGCTGCTCGCGCTGTGGGGCGTGTGGGTGTGGTGGCGGGGCCGGCTGCCGACCGCGCGGGTGTTCCTGTGGGTCGCCACCTGGGCCGCCGTCGCGCCGCTCGTCATGAACACCGCCGGCTGGATGCTCACCGAGAACGGCCGCCAGCCCTGGATCGTGCAGGGCCTCATGAGGACCGCCGACGGCGTGTCCCCGTCGGTCAGCACCACCGAGATCGTGCTCAGCCTCGTCGTCTTCTACGGCGTGTTCCTGCTGCTCGGCGCGGTGAACGTGTTCCTCATGCTGCGGTTCGCGCGGCGCGGGCTCGAGCTGGAGCCCGACGAGCCCGAGCACGCCGGCGACGACGGGCAGCCCCGCGTCCCGGTGCTCACGTTCTGACGGGGGACGTCGATGACGCTGCCGACGGTGTGGTTCCTCGTGGTCGCCTTCCTGTGGACCGGCTTCTTCGTGCTCGAAGGCTTCGACTTCGGGGTCGGGATGCTGCACAAGGTCGTCGGGCGCACCGACACCGAGCAGCGGGTCGCGATCAACACGATCGGCCCGTTCTGGGACGGCAACGAGGTCTGGCTCGTCGTCGGCGGGGCCGCGATCTTCGCGGCGTTCCCGTCCTGGTACGCCACCTGGTTCTCCGCGCTGTACCTCGCGGTCGTGCTGCTGCTCGTCGCCCTCATGGCCCGCGGGGTCTCGTTCGAGTTCCGGGGTCGCATGGACGACGCACGCTGGCGGCACACCTGGTCGTGGTGCCTGACGGTCGGCAGCGCCCTGTGCCCGCTGCTGCTCGGCGTCGCGCTCGGCAACCTCCTCGCAGGGCTGCCCGTCGACGCCGACGAGGAGTTCACCGGCACCGTCGCGGACGTCGTCACGGGGTACGGGCTGCTCGTCGGCGTCACGATGCTCGCCCTGTGCGTGCTGCACGGGGCGACGTTCCTGGTGCTCCGCACCACCGGGGACGTCCGGCTCCGGTCGCACCGCGTCGCGACGCTCGCGGTGTGGCCGACGGCGCTGCTGCTGGTCGCGTTCGCCGTCTGGACGCCGGCGCAGTCCGACGCGCCCGCGGTGCGCAGCATCGCTCCCCCGGTGGCCGCCCTCGTCGCGGTGCTGGTCGCCGCGCTGCTGCTGCGCGCCCACCGCGACGGCTGGTCGTTCGGCGCGACGGCGGTCGGGATCGGCCTGACGGTCGTGTCGATCTTCACGAACCTGTACCCGTCCGTGCTCGTCTCGACGACCGACCCCGCCTACACCCTCACCGTCACCGGCACGGCGTCCGGCCAGTACGCCCTCCAGGTCATGACGGTCGTCGCCGCCTTCCTCGTGCCGATCGTCCTCGTCTACCAGGGCTGGTCGTACGTCGTCTTCCGCCGACGGGTCACCGGCCCGCCGCCGCCCGACCCCGCGGTCCCGGAACCGGGGCCGCCCGCACCGCTCGACGAAGGAGCACTGACATGACCCTGCACGGGAAGGTGGCCGTGGTCACCGGAGGCAACAGCGGCATCGGGAAGGCCGTCGTGCTCGCCCTCGCCGAGGCGGGCGCGAACATCGTCATCGACTACGTGTCGAACCCGGAGGCGACCGAGCTGCTGGAGAAGCAGGTCGTCGCGCTCGGCGACAAGGCGATCGGGGTCGACGCGGACGTGAGCAAGGTCGCGGACCTCGAGATGCTCGTCGCGAAGACCGTCGAGGCGTTCGGGCGGCTCGACATCATGGTGAACAACGCCGGCATCGAGACCCGCACGTCGATCCTCGACACCACCGAGGAGCAGTACGAGCGCGTCATGGCGATCAACCTCAAGAGCGCGTTCTTCGGCACCCAGCTCGCCGCGAAGCAGATGATCAAGCAGGGCGGCGGCGGCCGGATCATCAACATGACGTCGGTGCACGAGGACTGGCCGATGCCGGGCAACACGCCGTACTGCCTGTCCAAGGGCGGCATGCGGATGCTCACCCGGACCGCCGGGGTCGAGCTCGGGCCGCAGGGCGTCCAGGTCATCGGCGTCGGTCCCGGGGCGGTCGCGACCCCGATCAACACGTCGACGATGAACGACCCCGAGAAGATGCGGACCCTCGACGCCGCGATCCCCCTGGGGCGCATGGCCGAGCCGAGCGAGATCGCGGCCCTCGTCGCGTTCCTCGCCGACGAGGGCGCCACCTACCTGACCGCCACGACGGTCTTCGCCGATGGCGGCATCATGCACAGCAGCCCGGGACTGTGAGATGACGGACCACTACGACGTCGTCATCGTCGGGTCGGGCGCGGGCGGCGGGACGCTCGCGCACCGGCTGGCCCCGTCGGGGAAGCGCGTCCTCGTGCTGGAGCGGGGCGACTGGCTGCCGCGCGAGCTGGAGAACTGGGACGCGACCGAGGTGTTCGTCAGGAACCGCTACGTCTCGAAGGACACCTGGTACGACCACGAGGGCCGCGCGTTCCAGCCGCAGGTGCACTACAACGTGGGCGGCGCGACGAAGTTCTACGGGGCCGCGCTGTACCGGCTGCGGGAGCAGGACTTCGGCGAGCTGCAGCACCACGGCGGCCTCTCGCCCGCGTGGCCGGTCCGGTACGACGAGCTCGAGCCGTACTACACCCAGGCCGAGGCGCTCTACCAGGTGCACGGCGCCCGCGGCGAGGATCCCACCGAGCCGCCGTCGAGCGGTCCCTACCCGTACCCGGCCGTCTCGCACGAGCCACGGATCCAGCGGCTGTTCGACGACCTGGCGGCCCTCGGCCTGCACCCGTTCCACTCCCCCTCGGGCATCATGCTGAACGAGGCGGACCCGGCGTACAGCCCGTGCATCCGCACGGCCACCTGCGACGGGTTCGCGTGCCTGCTGCACGCCAAGTCGGACGCGGAGGTCGTCGCCGTGCGGCCCGCCGTGGCGCACGACAACGTCACGCTGGTCCGCAACGCCGAGGTGCGCCGGCTCGAGACGGACGGCTCGGGCCGCACCGTGACGTCGGTCGTCGCGGACGTCGACGGCGAGGAGCAGCGGTTCACAGGCGACGTGGTCGTCGTCTCCGCCGGCGCCGCGAACTCGGCCCGCCTGCTGCTCGCGAGCGCGAACGACCGCCACCCGCACGGCCTCGCCAACGGGTCCGACCAGGTCGGCCGCAACTACATGTTCCACAACAGCCGCGCGTTCCTCGCGATCTCCCTGGACCGCAACGACACCCGGTTCCAGAAGACCCTCGGCGTCAACGACTACTACTTCGGCGACGACGCGTTCCCCTACCCGATGGGCAACGTGCAGATGGTCGGCAAGTCGTCGGCGCCCATGTACCGGGGCGAGAAGCCCGTCGAGGCGCGGCTCGCCCCGATGTTCGCGCTCCAGGACGTCGCCGACCACGCCGTGGACTTCTGGCTCTCCGCCGAGGACCTCCCGGAGCCCGAGAACCGGGTCACCCTGAACGCCGAGGGCCAGGTGGTGCTCAGCTACACCCCGAACAACCGGCAGCCGCTCGAGGAGCTCTACACCCGGGTCAAGGGCAACCTCGGCCACCTCGGCATGCACCCGCACCACCTCGTGCCGCGCGACGTCTACATGAAGAACGACATCCCGGTGGCGGGCTGCGCCCACCAGGCGGGCACGGTCCGGTTCGGCACCGACCCGGCGACCTCGGTGCTGAACGCCGACTGCCGCGCGCACGAGGTCGACAACCTGTACGTCGTCGACACGAGCTTCTTCCCCAGCATCGGCGCCGTGAACCCGGCGCTCACCGCGATGGCCAACGCGCTGCGCGTCGGCGACCACCTCCTCGCCCGGCTCGGCTGACACCCACACCCAGGAGACGTCGTGACCTCGAACAGCCCCGCCTCACCCTTCCCGCCCATCGCCGAGTACGCGTTCCTCTCGAACTGCCACACCGGCGCGCTCGTCGCGGCCGACGGCTCCGTCGACTGGCTGTGCGTGCCGCGGTTCGACAGCCCGAGCGTCTTCGGCAGCCTGCTCGACCGCGGCGCCGGCGAGTTCCGCCTCGCGCCGTACGGCATCAACGTGCCCAGCACGCGCGCGTACGACCCGGGCACGAACGTGCTCGTCACCACCTGGCACACCCCGACCGGCTGGGTCGAGGTCCGGGACGCCCTGACGATGGGCCCGCGGACCGGCGAGGACGCCACCACGCCGCACACCCGCCCGCCCGCGGACGACGACGCCGAGCACCTGCTCGTGCGGACCGCGACCTGCCTCGACGGGTCCGCCGAGATCGAGCTCGTGTGCGAGCCCGCGTTCGACTACGGGCGGACGCGCGGGACGTGGACGCTCGACGCACCCGGCGGCAGCACGGCGGACATCACCGTCGGGGACGTGCACCTGCGGCTGCACACCGACCTCGCGCTCGGCGTCGAGGGGGGCGACTCCGTGCGCGGGCGGCACGTGCTGAACGCGGGCGACACCGCGTTCGTCGCCCTCTCGTGGTCGGCGTCGCTCGACGGGCCCCGGGACGCCGCCGACGCCGCCGCCCGCATCACCGCGACGCGGGAGTTCTGGCGCCGCTGGCTGGGCCGGGCCCGGCTTCCCGACCACCGGCTGCGGCCGTACGTCGAGCGGTCGGCCCTCGTCATCAAGGGCCTGACGTACATGCCGACGGGCGCGACGGTCGCGGCGCTCACCACGTCGCTGCCGGAGACGCCGGGCGGCGAGCGGAACTGGGACTACCGCTACACGTGGATCCGCGACTCGACGTTCACGCTGCAGGCCCTGCACTACCTGCTGCTCGACTGGGAGGCCGACGAGTTCATGCAGTTCGTCGCCGACGTCGAACCCGTCGAGGACGGCGGGCTGCAGATCATGTACGGCATCGACGGGCGCCGCGACCTCACCGAGAGCACGCGTGACGAGCTCACGGGCTACCAGGACGCCCGGCCCGTGCGGATCGGCAACGGCGCGTTCGACCAGCGGCAGAACGACGTGTACGGCTCGGTGCTCGACTCGATCCTGCTGCACACCCGGCGCAGCGAGCGCCTGCCGGCCCGGCTCTGGCCGCTCGTCGAGGCGCAGGCCACGTGCGCCGCGGCGATCTGGAAGGAGCCCGACCAGGGCATCTGGGAGGCCCGCGGCAAGCCCCAGCACTACGTCTCGTCGAAGATCATGTGCTGGGTCGCGATGGACCGCGCCGCGCAGCTCGCCGCCATCCGCGGCGAGCCCGAGCTCGAGGCCGGCTGGTCGGCGACCGCCGACGAGATCAAGGCCGACATCCTCGAGCACGGGCTGGACGGCCGCGGCGTGCTGCGCCAGCACTACGACACGGACGCGCTCGACGCCTCGACCCTGCTCGCCGCCCACTTCGGGCTGCTCCCCGGCGACGACCCCCGGCTGCACGCCAGCGTGCTCGCGATCGCGGACGAGCTGACGGAGAACGGGTTCGTCCTGCGGTACCGCACCGACGAGACCGACGACGGCATGTCCGGGAAGGAGGGCACGTTCGTCATCTGCTCGTTCTGGCTGGTGTCCGCGCTCATGGTCGTCGGGGAGGAGCAGCGGGCGCTCGACCTCATGGAGCGGCTGCTGCGGATCGCGTCCCCGTTCGGCCTGTACGCCGAGGAGTTCGAGGTCGACGCCGCGCGGCACCTCGGCAACGTCCCGCAGGCGTTCTCCCACCTGGCGCTCGTCGAGGCGGCCGCGCGGATCATCCTCGCGGAGCGGGTGCGGGAGATGTCCCTGTGAGTCCCCGGAAGGAGAGGTCATGACCACCGCGCTCGTGCTCGGCGGCGGGCTGGCCGGGGTGGCGGCCGCGCAGGCGCTCGGCCAGAACGCCGTCACGACCACGCTCGTCGACCGCGCCGACTACCACCAGTTCCAGCCGCTGCTGTACCAGGTCGCGACGTCGCAGCTGCCCGCCGAGGACATCGCCCGGCCCCTGCGCACGATCTTCGCGGCCGAGGCGGACGTCGACGTGGTGGTCCAGGACGTCGTCGCCGCGTCGTTCGCCGACCGGTCGCTGACGCTCGCCGACGGCCGCACCCTCACCGCCGACCACCTCGTGGTCGCCGCCGGCGGCCGCCCGAACTTCTTCGGGATCCCGGGCGCCGCCGAGCACACCTTCCCGCTCTACTCGGTGGCGGACGCCGAGCGGCTGCGCCGCCACCACCGCGCGCTGGTCACCGAGGCGGCCGGGACGCAGGTGGAGCCCGGCGCGCTGGACATCGTGGTGGTCGGCGGCGGCCCGACGGGTGTCGAGGTGTCCGGCGCCCTCGCCGAGCTGTTCACCGCGCTGCGCAAGGCGGGCAAGCTGCCCGACGAGGGCCGCGTGCACCTCGTCGACCGCGGCCACGCCGTGCTCGGGCCGTTCTCGGAGCGCGCGCAGCAGTACGCGCACCGCAAGCTGACCGACGACGGGGTGCTCCTGCGCCTGGGCACGGGCGTCGACGCCGTCCACCCCGACCACGTCGAGCTCAGCGACGGCACCCACCTGCCCACCCGGACCGTCATCTGGGCGGGCGGCGAGACGGGACCCGAGATCGTGCAGTCCGCCGGCGCGACCACCGGCCGCGGCGGACGCCTCGACGTGCGCCCCGATCTGTCGGTCGAGGGCTTCCCCGGCGTGTGGGCCGTCGGCGACGTGGCGAACGTCCCGTCCGGTCCCGGCGAGGGCGTGCCGACGCTCCCGCAGCTCGGCTCGGTCGCGCAGCAGTCCGGCCGGTGGGCCGGCGAGAACGTCGCGCGCCTCACCCGGGGCGAGGCGACCCGGCCGTTCCACTACAAGGACAAGGGCATCATGGCGATGATCGGCCGCAACGCCGCCGTCGCCGAGGTCGGCGCGCACCGCCACGAGGTCGACGGCCCGCTCGCGTTCGCCGCCTGGCTCGGGGTGCACGCCATGCTGCTCAGCGGCGTGCACAGCCGCACCGACGCGTTCCTCAGCTGGGCCTGGGACTACTTCGACCGCGACCACGCCGCGACCGTCGAGTCCCACGACACGCCCCGCCGGATCGCCTGGGGAGACGACTCGCAGGACGTCCCGCACATCGACCTGGGGGCGCCGAGGACCTGACCCGCACCGACGCGCGGCAGCCGCCCGGGGCCCGGGCGGTGCGGCGGTGCTGTGCCGGGGCTTCAGGGGTAGCGTCCAGGACGTGGATGCGAATCCTCACGAATCGCACGGTTCGTCCCCTCGCCCCCTCGCCGCCACCGACCCCCCGGCCCCGACCCTCCGGCGCACCCCTGCACCGCGTCCGACCCTCGTCGTCGTCCCGCGGGACTCGCTGCTCGACCTCGTGATGTCGTCCTCGGCACGGGTCGTGGCCGTGGTGGCCCCTGCGGGGTACGGCAAGTCGACGGTGCTCGCGCAGTGGGCGGACCGGGTCGGCGACGACGCCGTGCGCGTCACGTGCCGTCCCGGGACGGACGCCGGCGGGCTGCTCGCCGCCGTCGTCGCGGCGGCCGGTCCCGCCGACCCCGGGACACCGACGGTCGAGCAGGCGGTCCGGACGCTCGCGGCGGGACCGGCACGTACGCTCCTCGTCGACGAGGTGCAGGCGCTCACCGATCCCGGTGGTCTCGACGCCCTCACCGGCCTCGTGGACGAGCTCCCGGCGACGTGCCGTGTCGGGCTGGCCTCGCGGTCAGGGCTGCCCGTGGCCACCGCACGGCTGCGGGTCCACGGCGAGCTCCTCGAGATCGGGCCCGACGACCTCGTGCTGGACGTCGACGAGGCTGCCGACCTCCTGGCCCGTGCGGGGGCGGAGCTCGACCTCGAGGCCTTGGGCGACCTGCTCGAGCGGACCGAGGGCTGGCCGGTCGCCCTGTCGCTCGCGGCGATGGCGCTGCGCGAGCAGTCGCGCCGGCCCGGGCCGCACGACGTGTTCACCGGCGACGACCGGTTCATGCGCGACTACCTGCGGGCCGAGGTGCTCGCGGGTCTGTCCCTGCGCGACACGTCCCTGCTGGTGCGGTGCTCGGTCCTGGACGAGCTGACGGGCCCGCTGTGCGACGCCGTGCTGCCGACGTGGTCGAGCGGCGCCGACCTGGAACGGCTCGCCGCCCGCGGGGTCGTGCTGCCGGTCGACCGCGGCGGCGAGCGCTACCGGTGCCACCCGCTGCTGCGGGACCTCCTGCTCGCCGAGCTGCACCGCAGGGAGCCGTCGATCGTGCCGCACCTGCACCGTCGCGCCGCGACCTGGTACGCCGCCGCCGGCGACGGCGGGGCCGCCATCGAGCACGCGCACAGAAGCGGGGACAAGGCCCTGCTCGCGGGCCTGGTCCTGGAGTGGGCGCAGCGCACGTGGGCGGTCGGGCGGGTCGACCGCGTCCGGCGCTGGATGACCTGGCTCGAGGAGGCGACCGACCTCGACACGTTCCCGGCGGTCGCCGTGCACGCCGCGCTCACGTTCGCGCTGGTCGGCGACCCGGTGCGCGCCGAGCGCTGGTCGGACCTCGCGACGCGCGCCGCCCGCCCGGGCACGCTGCCCGACGGCAGCACGGTCGAGGGCACGCTCGCGTACCTGCGCGCGATCGAGGCCCGCGCCGGTGTCGCCCGGATGCGGGCCGACGCGCAGGAGGGGTGGGAGGGTCTCTCGCCGGCGAGCCCGTTCCGCGCGACGATGCGGCACACGGAGGGGCTCGCGGCTCTCCTCGACGGCGACCTCGACGGGGCCGACGCCCTGTTCGCCGAGGCGGTGGATCTCGCCACGGCGTCCGGCGCCGAGCCGCTCGCGGCTCTCGCGCTCTGCGAGCGCGCGACCGTGGCCGCCGCCCAGCGCCGGTGGCCGGCCGTCGACGCACTCGTGCACGACGCGACGGACCTCCTGCGCGGCGGCCGGTACGACTCGTACTGGTCGAGCGCCCTGGTGCACGCCTGGGCGGCGCGCGTCGCGCTGCGCTCCGGTGACCGTGACGACGCCCTCGCGCACCTGGGCCACGCCCTGGCGCTGCGCCCGCTGCTGACGCACGCGCTGCCCGTCGTCTCGACGCAGGCGCTCGTGGAGACGGCCCGAGCCCTCGTCGCCCTCGGCGACGTCCAGTCCGCCGCGTCGGTCGTCCGCCAGGCGGAGGACGTCGTGCGGCGCCGACCCGGGCTGGGCGACCTTCCCGACCGGGTGACCGCGGTGCACACCCAGGTCCGGGAGGCCGCCGCGTCGACGGTGCTGGCGGACGCCCTCACACCCGCCGAGATCCGGCTGCTCCCGCTGCTGTCGACCCACCTGACGTTCCCGGGCATCGCGGAGCGGCTGGGGGTGTCGCGGAACACCGTGAAGACCCAGGCCATCTCGGCGTACCGCAAGCTCGGCGTGTCGTCGCGCAGCGAGGCGGTGGCCCGGTGGGAGACGCTCGCCGCCCGAGGGGCCTGACCCACGCCCGTCAGGGCAGGCGGGCCGCCTTCATCGCCCGGAGCGCCTGCGTGTACACCCGCGGCCACGTCTCGGTGCCGAGGTCGAACAGCCGGTGCAGGCCGACCCCGGGCCCGCCGAGCAGCCCGTGCACGCCGTGCTGCACCGCGACGGTCTGCAGGCGCGTCGTCTCCCACAGCCCCTCGCGCCCGTGCCGGTGCCCGAGCCCCGACGCGCCCGTGCCACCCTGCGGCGCCCCCATCGAGCCCCACGTCGACACGTAGCCCTCGTTGACGTTGACGGACCCGGCCCGGACCCGCGCGGCGAGCGCGGCGCCGCGGCGCGTGTCGGCGGTCCAGATGCTCGCGTTCAGACCGAACTCGCTGTCGTTCATCGCGGCGACGGCCTCGTCGTCCGACGCGACCCGGTACACGGCCACGACCGGGCCGAACGTCTCCTCGCGGAACAGCCGCGCCTCGGGCGGCACGTCGGTGAGGATTGTCGGCTCGTAGAACCACGGCCCGAGGTCCGTCCGGTGCACGCCGCCGGTGAGCACCGTCGCGCCGTGCCCGATCGCGTCCTCGACGTGCTCGACGACCGTCGCGAGCTGCGCGGCGGACGTGAGCGAGCCGACGTCGGAGCGGTAGTCGAGCCCGGCACCCAGCCGCAACCCGCGGGCGCGCCGGGCGAACGCGTCGAGGAACTCGTCGGCGACGTCCTCGTGCACGTAGATGCGCTCGATGCTCACGCACACCTGCCCGGTGCCCACGAAGCAGGCACGCACGGCCCCCTCGGCGACGACCTCGACGTCGACGTCCGACGCCACGTACATCGGGTTCTTGCCACCGAGCTCGAGGGTCGCGGGCACGAGCCGCTCGCCCGCCTGGGCGGCGACGACCCGGCCGGTGCGGGTGGAGCCGGTGAAGCTCACGTGGTCGGCGTGCTCGACGACGGCGGCGCCCACCGTCGGGCCGTCACCGACGACGACCTGCAGCAGCCCTTCGGGCAGGCCCGCGTCCTCCAGCAGCTCGGCCGCCCACAGCGCCGTGAGGGACGTCTGCGGGTCGGGGCGCAGCAGGACGGCGTTGCCCGCGACGAGGGCCGGCAGCACGTCGCCCAGCGTGAGCGTGAGGGGGAAGTTCCACGGCGCGACGATGCCGACGACGCCGACCGGGTGCCGCAGCACCTTCGTCGTCGTCAGGCCCGGGATGAGGCCCGGAACGCGCCGGGGCGCGAGGTACCGGCCCGCACGGGCCGCGTAGTGGCGCGCGACGATCGCGATGTCGCACACCTCCTCGAACGCGGAGACGCGCGCCTTGCCGGCCTCGAGCTGGATGAGGTCGAGGACCTCGCCCTGCCGTTCCAGCACCAGGTCGTGCACGCGGGACAGGACCGCGATGCGGTCCCGCAGGGGGCGAGCCGCCCACAGCCGCTGCGCCGCGCGTGCCCGCCGGGCCGCACGCGCCACGTCGTCGGGCGTGGAGAGCGGGACGGCCGCGATCGGGCCACCGGTGAACGGTGCGTGCGACGTGTGGGTCGCGGCGCCCGGCGACGCCACCACCCGGTCCAGGAGGGTGCGGACGTCGTCAGGTTCGAGCACGTACGTCGCGAGCGGGTCGGTCTCGGGGTCGTGGAGCTCCGCATGTCCGGGGTCGTGCGCCATGCGCGCCAGGGTACGCGCGCCTCCTGGGGATGCCACGCACCCTGCCGGACAGTCACCCGACCACCGCCGAGCGGTGCCGCGGGGGGTGTGGGGTCCGCCCCGCGACACCGCCGTTCCGGGGGCCGTTCCGGGTGCCGATCAGGTGCCGATCGGTACCTACAGGCCCAGGGTGTCCCGGACCTCGGGCACGAGGAGGCCGACGACGGCGGCCCGGGCGGCGACCGCCGACTCGGCCGCGAGCGCGGCGGCGGCCATGGTGTGGCACTGCGCGGCGGTGTGGTGCCGCAGCGCGAACCGGACGGCCGGCACCGCTCCCGCCGACATCGACAGGCTCGTGACACCCAGCCCGACGAGCACGAGCGCGAGCACCGGGTCGGACGCCGACTCGCCGCACACCCCGACGGGCTTGTGCGCCTGGACCCCCGCCCGGGCGGTCGCGTCGACGAGGTCGAGCACCGCGGGCTGCCACGGGTCGAGCAGGTCGGCGAGCTCGCCGCGGAGCCGGTCGGTGGCCATCGCGTACTGCGCGAGGTCGTTCGTGCCGAGCGAGACGAAGTCCACCTCGGCGAGGATCTCGCCCGCCCGCAGCGCCGCGGCGGGGACCTCGATCATCACGCCGACCTTCGCGATGCCGTGCGCCCGGGCCCGGGCGGCGAAGTCCCGTGCCTCGGCGGCGGTCGCGATCATCGGCGCCATGACCCACGGTGCGACCTCGGCGTGCGACTGGGCGCGGCCCAGCGCGGCGAGCTGCGTCTCCAGCAGCTCCGGGTGGCTGCGGACCAGCCGGTAGCCGCGGACGCCGAGCGCCGGGTTCTCCTCGTCGGGCTGCGTCGCGAACGCGAGCGGCTTGTCGGCACCGGCGTCGAGCGTGCGGACCACGACCTTGCGGCCCCCGAGCGCCTGCAGCGCCCGCGCGTAGACCGCCGCCTGGTCCTCCTCGCCGGGTGCGGTGGCCCGCTCGAGGAAGAGCACCTCGGTCCGGAACAGGCCGACGCCCTCGACGGCGCCGGCCGCGACCCGCTCGGCGTCCTCGGCGGTGCCGATGTTCGCGAGCAGCTGGACGGGCCGGCCGTCCGCGGTGCCGCCCGGTGCGGTGTCAGCGGTGAGCGCCTGCTCCACGCCTGCCCGGCGGTCGAGCTCGGCGCGCTGGGCCTCGTCGGGGTCGGTCGTGACGGTCCCGGCGGCCGCGTCGACGGCGACCTCGGTGCCGTCGACGAGCGCGGTCGCACCGCCCACGCGCACCACGCACGGCAGCCCGAGCTGGCCGGCGATGATCGCGGTGTGGCCGGTGGGACCGCCGAGCTCGGTGACGATCGCGAGCACGTTCGTCAGGTCCAGGGCGGCCGTGTCTGCGGGCGCGAGGTCCTTGGCGACCACGACCGACGGCCGGTGCAGCTCGGGCACGCCGGGCGCCGGCAGGCCGAGGGCCTTGGCGACGACGCGGTCGCGGACGGACCGCAGGTCGGTGACGCGCTCGGCGAGGTAGCCGCCGGCCTGCTCGAACATCGTCGCGAACATCTCGACGACGCCGTCGACGGCGCCGACCACGGGCTCGCCCGCGGCGACCTTCGCGAGCACCTGGCTGCGCAGCGCCTTGTCGTCGGCCATCTGGGCAGTCGCGGCGAGGACGTCCCGCACCGTGCCGGCGGCGCGCGTGGACTGGTCGCGCAGGCCGTCGGCGACCTCCGTGAACGCCCGGTCCACGACCTCGCGCGTCGTCTCGGCGTCCGCGGGGACCCCGTCCACCAGGAGCGGGGCGTCGGCCGGGACGTGCGGCGCGGGCTGCACCTGCGCCACGGGCCCGACGATGCCGCGCCGGCCCACCCCGACGCCGTGCAGCACCCGCTGCTCGACCGTGGGGGCGCTCACGACCCGCCCCCGGGTGCCGCGGGCGCGTCCTGCGCGTCCAGGTCGGTGGCGAGCAGCGCGACGAGGTCGTCGAGCGCGGCCTCGGCACCGTCGCCGTCCGCCGCGAGCGTGACCTCCTCCCCGTGCGGCACGCCGAGGGACATGACGAACAGGATGCTGCCCGCGTCCACGGGCTCGCCGCCCGGGCGGGCGATCGTCACGGGGACGCCGCTGGCGGCGACCGCCTGCGTGAACAGCATCGCGGGACGGGCGTGCAGGCCGACGCGGGAGGCGACGACGACGGTGCGCTGGACCATGGGACTTCTCCTGACGGTACGAGGGACGGGCTCAGACGGTCTGGGCGACGAGCTCCTGCTGCTCGTCGACGGCCTGCTCCGCCTGGACGATGGGGTTGGGCTTGGCGCTCTTCAGCACGACGACGAGCGCGGCGGTGATGACCATCCCGACCGCGACGGCCATCAGGAAGCCGAACGGGTTCGAGATGAGCGGCAGCACCCACACGCCGCCGTGCGGCGCGCGCTGCGCGGAGCCGACGCCCATGACGATCGCCCCGGTGACGGACGAGCCGACGAGCGACGAGAGGATCACGCGCCACGGGTCGGCCGCCGCGAACGGGATGGCCCCCTCGGAGATGAAGGACAGACCGAGCAGCCACGCGGCCTTGCCGTTCTCCTGCTCGGCGTGCGTGAACAGCTTCTTGCGGGCCGACGAGGCGAGCGCCATGGCGAGCGGGGCGACCATGCCGGCGGCCATGACCGCGGCCATGATCCGGTACTGCACCGCGTCGGTGCCCAGGCCCTCGGTGGCCAGGCCGGTCACCGCGAACGTGTAGGCGACCTTGTTGATCGGGCCGCCGAGGTCGAAGCCCATCATCGCGCCGAGCAGGGCGCCGAGCAGGATGAGGTTCGAGCCGGACAGGCCGTTGAGCCAGCTGCTCAGGCCGTCCATGAGGCTCGCGATCGGCTGCCCGATGACCACGAACATCACGAGGCCGACGACGAACGACGACAGCAGCGGGATCACGACGACGGGCATGATGCCGCGCACGCCCTTCGCGACCTTCCAGCGGCTGATCCACAGGGCGAGGAAGCCCGCCATGAAGCCGGTGACCAGGCCGCCGAGGAACCCGGCGCCGACGGCCACGGACACGGCCCCGCCGACGAACCCGGGCACCAGACCCGGCCGGTCGGCGATGCCGTACGCGATGAACCCGGACAGCACCGGCACGAGGAACCCGAACGCGACGGCGCCCGTCTGGAAGAGCAGCGCCGCCCAGTCCATGCCGGACGCGACGCTGAAGTCGTTGAGCAGGTGGCTGACCGGCACCTTGGTGACGGCGATGACGCCGTCGCTGCCCCCGGCGAACTGCGCGACCATGAACCCGAGGGCGATCAGGATCCCGCCCGCGGCGACGAACGGGATCATGTACGAGACACCCGTCATGAGCCACTGGCGGATGCGCGTGCCGACCCCGGCGTTCCGGTCGACCTTGGTGGCCGGTGCCGCGATCGGCGCGGCCCCCGCCACCGGTGCCGGCACCCCGGCCTCGACGGCGGCGACCGCGGCGGCGATGACACCGGGTGCGTCGTGCACGGCCTTCTTCACGCCGACGTCGACGAACGGCTTGCCGGCGAAGCGGTCCTTGTCCTTGACCTCGAGGTCGGCGGCGTAGATGACGCCGTCGGCGTCCGCGATGAGCTGCGGGTCGAGCGGCGTGGAGCCCGCGGCGCCCTGGGTCTCGACGTGGACCTCGATGCCGACGGCCTTGCCGGCCTGCTCGAGGGCCTCCGCGGCCATGTACGTGTGGGCGATCCCCGTGGGGCAGGACGAGACGGCGACGAGCTTCATGAGGGGACCACCTCTCGGGTGATGATCTCGGCCACCGTGGCGGGGTCGGTGGCGTCCTTGAGGGACTGGCGGAACGACTCGTGGACCAGGCGGCGGGCGAGGGCCGCGAGGATCTGCAGGTGCGCGGCGTCCCCCGAGTCGGGGGCCGCGATGAGGAAGACGAGCGTCGCGGGCCCGTCGGGGGCGCCGAAGTCGACGCCGCCGGGCACCTTGCCGACGGCGAGGCTCGGGGCGGTCACGTGGGCCGACCGGGCGTGCGGGAGGCCGATGCCGCCCGGCATGCCGGTGGCCATCTGCGCCTCGCGGGCCCGCACGTCGGCGTGGAACCCCTCGGCGTCGGTCACCCGCCCGGCGGCGGCGAGGAGGTCGATGAGCTGCCGGGTCGCGGCGTCGCGGTCGGCTGCGACCACGTCGACGGCGACGAGGTCAGGGGTGATCAGCGGTGTGCTCACGGTTCACAGCTCCTTCAGTGCGAGGTGGGGTGCGGGGTTCTCGACGACCCGGACGGCGTCCAGGTCGATGTCCTCGGGCGCCGGGACGGCGGTGCCGGGCAGCAGCACGGCGGCGCGGCCGAACGCGACGGCCTGACGCAGCCGGTCGGGGGCGTGCCCCTCGGCGGCGAGGAAGCCGGCCAGCGTGGTGTCGCCGGCGCCCACGGTGGAGACGGGCACGAGCGGCGGGCCACCGGCCCACCACACGGCGTCGGCCAGGACGAGCATCGCGCCGTGCGCCCCGAGGCTCAGCAGCACGGCCCGGTTGCCGGCCTCGATCACGGTGCGGGCGGCCTCGACCGCGTCGCCGACCGTGACGATGTCGCCGCCCACGAGCTCGGCGAGCTCCTCGTCGTTCGGCTTCACGAGCGTGAGCCCGCCGGACCGGACGGCGCGGGCCAGCGGCAGTCCCGAGGTGTCGAGCGCGAAGGGCACCGCGTACCGGGCGGCGAGGCCGGCGACCCGGACGAAGAACGTCTCCTGCGCGCCGAGCGGCAGGCTGCCCGCACCGACGAGCGCCCGGGGGCGGTTCACGAGCTGCGCCTCGACGGCCGCGAGCAGCGCGTCGACCTCGTCGGGCGTGAGCGCCGGGCCGGGGGCGTTGACCTTCGTCGTCGCGCCGCCCGTCTCGACGAGCGTCAGGTTCGTCCGCACGTCGCCGCCGACCGGCACGGGCACCACGGGCACCGCCCGCTCGCCGAGGAGGTCGACGAGCCGGGCACCGTCGGCACCACCCGTCGGGAGGACGGCCAGCGACGGGACGCCGTGCCGGATGAGGACGCGGGAGACGTTGATGCCCTTGCCGCCCGGGTGCACGTGCGCGCCGGTGGCCCGGTTCACCTCGCCGCGCACGAGCCGGTCCAGCTCGAGCGCCCGGTCGAGGCTCGGATTCGGGGTCAGTGTGACGATCATGCGCGCACCACCCGCGGTCCGGCGGCCTCGATCTCCTCGACGAGCTCGGGGGCCACGCCCGTGTCGGTGATGACGGTGTCGACGTCGGCCAGCGGCGCGACGTGCGCGAAGTCGACCCGGCCGATCTTCGTGTGGTCGGCGAGCACCACCGTCCGCCGGGCGTTCGTGACGAGCGCCCGCTTGACGGCCGCCTCGGCGAGGTCCGGCGTGGTGAGCCCGTGCTCGACGCTCAGCCCGTTCGTGCCGAGGAACGCGACGTCGGCGTGGATGTCGGCCAGGGACGCGAGCGCCCACGAGCCGACGGCGGCGAGCGTCCGTCCCCGGACCGTGCCGCCGACCAGGTGCAGCGTGATGTTGGGCCGCGACGCCAGCACCGTGGCGACGGGCAGCGCGTGCGTGACGACCGTGAGCTCCCGGTCGGTGGGCAGCATCTCGGCGAGGCGCACCGTCGTGGTGCCCGCGTCGAAGATCACCGCGCCGTTGTCGGGGACCTCGTCGAGCGCGGCCTTGGCGATGCGCTCCTTCTCGCCGGCGAGGACGCCCTCGCGGTCGGCGATGCCCGGCTCGAAGCCGAGCCGCTCGACCGGGATCGCGCCGCCGTGGACGCGGCGGACGAGGCCGTGCCGCTCGAGCGCCGTGAGGTCCCGGCGGATCGTCTCCGGCGTGACGTCGAGCTCGTCCGCGAGCGCGGTGACGTCGACCCGGCCGTCCTGGCGCGCTCTGGCGAGGATCTGCTGGTGCCGCTCGGGTGCGTACACGTCGACTCCGATGTCCCCGTGGGCGGCGCCTTCCGCCTGCCCTCTGTGCGACCAGAGTCGTCCGGTTCACCCGACATGTCAAGAGATTCGGGCACATTCGGACTTAAACAAATGTCTGTTCGGACATCGGTGCAGGTGATGCCGCTCCGTCTCACCTTCCTCCGAAGGCCGCGGGGCGCCAGCGGAGCACGGCCGGGTCGGGACCGGACCGGGGCGGGACCGGACCGGGGCGGGACCGGACCGGGGCGGGACCGGACCGGGGCGGGACCGGGGCGGGGCCGGGCACGGCCGGGTGCACGCACGACGACGCCCGGGCGGATCCGTCATGGACCCGCCCGGGCGTCGTCGAGAAAGGTCAGTGCGGCTGGTACGGAGACACCACGACCTCGACGCGCTGGAACTCCTTGAGGTCGGAGTAGCCCGTCGTCGCCATCGCCCGCCGCAGCGCGCCGATGAGGTTGAGCGTCCCGTCGGCCGTGTGCCCGGGGCCGAACAGGATCTGCTCGAGCGTGCCCGCGGTGCCGACCTCGACCCGCTCCCCGCGCGGCAGGTGCGGGTGGTGCGCCTCCGGGCCCCAGTGGAACCCGCGGCCCGGCGCCTCGGTCGCCCGTGCGAGCGCCGCCCCCAGCATCACGGCGTCCGCCCCGCAGGCGACGGCCTTCACCAGGTCGCCCGAGCGCCCCACACCGCCGTCCGCGATGACGTGCACGTACCGGCCGCCCGACTCGTCGAGGTAGTCGCGCCGCGCCGCCGCGACGTCCGCGACGGCCGTCGCCATCGGCGCGTGGATGCCGAGCGACACGCGCGTGGTGTGCGCCGCTCCCCCGCCGAACCCGACGAGGACGCCCGCGGCACCCGTCCGCATGAGGTGCAGCGCCGCGGTGTAGGTGGACGCCCCGCCGACGATGACCGGCACGTCGAGCTCGTAGATGAAGCGCTTGAGGTTGAGGGGCTCCGCGCGGCCGGAGACGTGCTCCGCGGAGACGGTCGTGCCCCGGATGACGAACAGGTCGACACCCGCGTCGACGACCGACCGCCAGAACTCCTGCGTCCGCTGCGGCGACAGCGCACCTGCGACGGTGACGCCGGCGGCACGGATCTCCTTGAGCCGGGCCGTGATGAGCTCGGGCTGGATGGGCGCCGCGTAGATCTCCTGCATGCGGGTCGTCGCCCGTGCAGGGTCGAGCGTCGCGACCTCCGCCAGCAGCGCCGTCGGGTCCTCGTACCGGGTCCACAGACCCTCGAGGTCCAGCACGCCCAGGCCACCGGCCTCACCGAGCGCGACGGCCGTGGCCGGGCTCATCACCGAGTCCATCGGGGCGGCGACGACGGGCAGGTCGAAGTGGTAGGCGTCGATCTGCCAGCCGACCGAGACCTCCTCCGGGTCCCGCGTGCGCCGCGAGGGGACCACGGCCACGTCGTCGAAGGAGTACGCCCGGCGGCCACGCTTGCCGCGCCCGATCTCGATCTCGTTGCTCACCGCACCAGGCTACCGGCGCCCACCCCTCCCCCCACGCCGCCCCACCCCGCGCTCCCGTCCCTCCCTCGCCCGCCCCCTCCTCGGCCCGCCCCTCCCGCGCCGCACGCAGGGGGGCGGGGCGAGGCGGTCCGCGCGGGCAGTGGGCGCCGGCGGTGGCCTGCGCCCGGTGGGTGTGCGATGCGCGGCGCGCCGCGGACGGTGCCGGGCCGTGTGGGCGGTCGGTGCGAACCTGGGCGCAGCGGGGCCGGGACGGACCGCCGCAGGGGGCGAGAGGTACGCGAGGGACGGAGTGCGATGAGCTGGAGCGACGGGCCGCTGCTGGGGTTCGACACGGAGACCACAGGGGTCGACGTCGACCACGACCGGATCGTCACCGCGGCCCTCGTGCGCCGCGACGGCACGGGCACGCACGTGCGCACGTGGCTGATCGACCCGGGCGTCGAGATCCCGGAGGCCGCGGCCGCGATCCACGGCGTCACGACGCAGCACGCCCGCGAGCACGGTGGCCCCCCGAAGCCGGCGCTGGACGAGATCGCGACGATCCTGGCCGACGCGTTCCGCTCGGGCGTGCCGGTCGTCGCGTACAACGCCGCGTTCGACCTGTGCCTGCTGGACGCCGAGCTGCGCCGCCACAGGCTGCCGACGTTGCCGGACCGGCTCCTGGGGGCGGCCCGCCCGGTCATCGACCCGCTCGTGCTGGACCGCGCGGAGGACCGCTACCGGCAGGGCAAGCGCAAGCTCGTCGACCTGTGCGGGTTCTACCAGGTGGTCGAGTCGGGGTCGCTGCACAGCGCCGACGTCGACGTGGTGGCCACGCTCGACGTGCTGGAGCGGATCGTCGGGCGCTTCCCGCACCTCGCCGACCTGGACCTCGACACGCTGCACGAGTACCAGGTCACGGCGCACCAGGCCTGGGCGGAGGGGTTCAACGCGTGGCGGGCCGAGAAGGGTCTCGAGGGTCCTGGCGCCGAGGGCGTGTGGCCCGCCCGGGAGCCGGTCGGCACGCTCTGGTGACGACGCCGGCCGCCGAGCGTCCGACCCGCCTGCGCGCGCCCGGTCAGCGGCCGGACGAGTAGTTCGGTGCCTCGACGGTCATCTGGATGTCGTGCGGGTGCGACTCCTTGAGCCCCGCGGGCGTGATCCGGATGAACTGCCCGCGCTCCTGCAGCTCGGGGATGGTGTGCGCGCCGACGTAGAACATCGACTGGTGCAGACCGCCGATGAGCTGGTGCGCGACGGCGCCGAGGGGGCCGCGGTACGGCACCTGGCCCTCGATGCCCTCGGGCACGATCTTCTCGTCGGTCGCCACGTCGGCCTGGAAGTACCGGTCCTTGGAGTACGACACCCGGCCGCGGGAGGCCATCGCGCCGAGCGAGCCCATGCCGCGGTAGTGCTTGTACTGCTTGCCGTTGACGAACACGAGGTCGCCGGGCGACTCGTCGCACCCGGCGAGCAGCGACCCGAGCATCACGGTGTCGGCGCCGGCGACGAGCGCCTTGGCGATGTCGCCGGAGTACTGCAGACCGCCGTCGCCGATGACCGGGACGCCGGCGGGCTTGCACGCCTGGGCGGCGTCGTGGATGGCCGTGACCTGCGGGACGCCGACGCCTGCGACCACGCGCGTGGTGCAGATGGACCCGGGGCCGACACCGACCTTGACGGCGTCCGCACCGGCGTCGACGAGCGCCTGCGCGCCGGGCCGGGTCGCGACGTTGCCGCCGATGACCTGCACGTGACGGGTGCCGGGGTCGGACTTGAGGCGGCGCACCATGTCGAGCATCAGGCGGGCGTGGCCGTTCGCGGTGTCGACGACGAGCACGTCCACGCCGGCCTCGACGAGCGCGGTGGCCCGCTCCCAGGCGTCACCGAAGAACCCGATCGCGGCGCCGACCACGAGCCGACCCTCGCCGTCCTTGGTGGCGTCGGGGTACTGCTCGGACTTCACGAAGTCCTTGACGGTGATGAGGCCGCGCAGGATGCCGGCGTCGTCGACCAGCGGCAGCTTCTCGATCTTGTGCTTCGCGAGCAGGGCCGCCGCGTCGTCGCGGGTGATGCCCACGGGGGCGGTGACGAGCGGCATCGCCGTCATGACCTCGCGCACGCGCCGCGTCTCGAACTCGTGCGGGGGGACGAACCGCAGGTCGCGGTTGGTGATGATGCCGAGCAGCCGGCCGCCCTCGCCGACGACGGGCAGGCCGGAGACCCGGTACGTGCCGCACAGCCGGTCGAGCTCGGCGAGCGTCGCCTCGGGCGACGTGGTCACCGGGTCGGTGATCATGCCGGACTCGGAACGCTTGACGAGGTCCACCTGGTGGGCCTGGTCCGCGATCGACAGGTTGCGGTGCAGGATGCCGATGCCGCCCTGGCGCGCCATGGCGATGGCCATGCGCGACTCGGTGACGGTGTCCATCGCGGCCGACAGGAGCGGCACGCGCACGGAGATCTCACGGGTGAGCCGCGAGGTGGTGTCGACCTCGCTCGGGATGACGTCGGTCTCCCCGGGGAGAAGGAGCACGTCGTCGTAGGTGAGGCCGATCCGCGCGAAGGGGTCGGCGGGCGAGTGTCCCAGCTCCGTCATCCGTCAAGGATACGTCGACGCCGGAGCACTCCCGTCAGGGGTCCCGCGGACCGGACCGGACCGGTCCGCTGACGGACCGTGCCGGACCGGGCCGTCAGCGGATGAGGCCGCGGCGGAGCCCGATCGCGACCGCCTGCGCCCGGTCCTTGGCCCCGAGCTTGCGGAACAGCCGCCGCGCGTGGGTCTTGACCGTGTCCTCCGAGAGGAACAGCTCGGCGCCGATCTGCGCGTTCGACCGGCCGTTGCTCATGCCGACCAGGACCTCGATCTCGCGCTTGGTGAGCGCGGCACCGGTCGCGACGCCGGTCGGGACCGGCACGACCGGCTCCTGCGGGTCGCGCGCGTCGTCGACGGCCACGGGTGACAGCGTCCGCACGGGCCGTCCGGCACCGTCGGCGTCGTGCCCGACCGCCGGGCTCGGCACGTCCACCGCGGCCGGTCGTCCGTTGGACGCCGCCAGCACCGGGCTGGCGAGGATGTGCGCCGCCACGGCGGACAGCTCGGGCCGGCCGACGTCTGGCGCCAGGAAGCCGCGGGCGCCGAGGGCGAGCGCGCGGTCGAGGGCCGCACCGTCGTCGGGCGACGCCAGCAGCACGACTGCCGCACCGGGCGCGACGGCACGCAGCCGCCGGATCGCCTCGGTCGAGCCGGGGGCGGGCAGATGGGCGTCGAGCAGCACGATGGTCGGCGGGATGCGCCGGGCGAGCGACACGAGCTCGTCCACTCCGGCGGCGGCACGGACCGGGGTCAGCGCGGGCACCCCGATCGATGTGACGACCAGGCGCTCGCGCACCACTGCCGAGCCGTGACAGACCACGACTCCTGCCATGGGTGCCGCTCCCCTCATCGTCGGTGACCGGCAGCCGTCAGGGTCGACGACGGTGCCGCTGGGTGGTGGTCCGCATCGCGGCCACGTGGTTCTTTATCGGTCGGGGGTGCCGGGGACGTTAGGCACAGCCTGAATTGTCACGCATGCGTCACGGTGGTTCGTCCGGCGTTGCGGGACCTGTCGCGGATTGTCGAGCGCCGGTCAGGCGACGGGCGGCGGCGCGACCGGCGGTCGTCAGCCCTCCGAGGCTCCCCCGGTGACCGCGAGCACCTCGTGCAGGAGCCCGGTGAACGACCGTGCGACGTGGACCGACCGCTCGACGGGCACCGCGTCCCACGCGGCCGCGGGCAGCATGACGAACTGCGGGACGTCGGGCCGGTCCTGCGCGAGCCGGGTCACGGTGGACAGGTCGGGGTCGAGCCGCCGGCCCACCGTCACGACGGCGGCGGCGCGGGTCATGACGACGAGCTCGACGGCGTGGTGCGGCCCCACGGGGCCCCCGACGATCCGCGCGTCCGCCCCGTCGGCGGCGAGGGCGGCGGCGAGGGCGTGGACGACGAGCGGCCGCGGCTCTCCCGCGGGCACGAGCACGAGCACGACGGAGGCGCCGACGGCGGGCGGCCGTCCTGCGTGCGCACGGAGGGCCTCGAGGGCCGCGGCGCGCAGGGTCAGCTCGGCGTCGACGCCCGGGGTGTCGACGACGGTGCGCCGCGCGAGGTCGGCGAGGGCGGGTTCGACGAGCGTGGTCCACCAGCCGGCCACGCCGCCGTGCCCGGCGGAGGAGCCGGTCGCGGACGAGCCGCCGAGCCGGAGCAGGCGGGCGCACCGGTCGGCGTCGCCGGCGAGCGCGGCGTCGACGAGGGCGGTGGGGGTGGCGACGAGGAGCGCGAGGCCCGGTGTCCGGCCCGGGGCGGCGGGCTGGTGGGGGACGTCTCCGGCCGGACCGGTGGCGGACCCGCCGGCGGCGCCGGAGGGGCGGACGTCGGTCGCGAGCGCGACGCGGGCGGCTTCGCCGGGGGCGACCCCGTCGAGCGTGAGGCGGCGCATGACGAGCAGCCGGTCGACGTCGACGGCACTGTAGCGGCGGTGGGCGCCGGCGGAGTGCTCGGACGGTCCGAGCCCGTACCGGCGGTCCCAGGTGCGCAGGGTGGCCGGTGCGACACCGAGACGCCGGGCGACGGCGGCGACGGCGAGGGCGGGCGCGAGGTCGGCGGCGGCCAGTCCGTCGGTCGCCGTGGCGACCGGCTCCTCGTCACGCTCGGGGACCATGACGCGATTCTGCCAGGACTCGCCGGTCGCACCTGTCGGGTTCGCTGCGGCAGACGAGCGAACAGCCGGGGCCGCGACCTGCGCCGACGGACCGAATCGCGCCATCACTCCATTGGGCGACACAGTCTTGAACAACTTCTGGCGCGGTTGTAACGTGGCGGCACATCGCTTCACCCGCTGTCCGATCGCGGGCGCACCACCACGACGCATGACGTGATCGACCGCCCACCGCTGGGCGGTCGAGAGGACCGAGGAGGAACGCATGGCCGAGATCTCGCGGTTGCCCGGGCCGGTGATGGACCTCTGGGAGTGGCAGTTCGACGGCGCGTGCCGGGACGCCGACCAGGACCTCTTCTTCCACCCGGAGGGCGAGCGAGGCTCAGCTCGCCGACGCCGCGCCGAGGCCGCCAAGGCGATCTGCGCGACGTGCCCCGTCCTCAAGGAGTGCCGTGAGCAGTCGCTCGCGGTCCGCGAGCCGTACGGGGTGTGGGGCGGCCTGTCGGAGGACGAGCGGGCAGCGATCCTCGCGCAGCGCAGCGCCCGTCGCGCCGCCGTCTGACGCACCAGGACCCACGAGGACGACGAGAGCCCCCCTCCCGGACGGGAGGGGGGCTCTCGTGCGTCAGGCGCCGGCCGCGACGTCAGGCGTCAGCGGCCCGGCGCCCGCAGGTCACTTGACGACGACCGCGAGGATGTCGCGCGCCGACAGGATGAGGTACTCCTCGCCGGCGTACTTGACCTCGGTGCCGCCGTACTTCGAGTAGATGACCTTGTCGCCGACCGCGACGTCGAGCGGGACGCGGTTGCCGTTGTCGTCGACACGGCCCGGGCCCACCGCCAGGACCTCGCCCTCCTGGGGCTTCTCCTTGGCGCTGTCGGGGATGACCAGACCCGAGGCGGTCGTCGTCTCGGCGTCGAGCGTCTTGACGACGATCCGGTCCTCGAGGGGCTTGATGGAGACCGACACAGCGGACCTCCCCTTCGCATGTGAGTCGTTCACTGATGTCCGTATGGCGTGCCGTCCACGTCGTCGCGGGTGCCGCGGCCGGAGCGCCGTTGGCATTCTCACCGGGAGAGTGCCAGCTCCCCACTCTAGGAATGGGTTAGCACTCGGTCAAGGCGAGTGCCAACCGGCACCCGAGAGGCGCTGCCGAGGGCCGTGCAGGTGCGAGGATCACCGCATGGACTCCGCCGGTCTCGCCTCGCTGCTCAGCCCGGACGGGTGGGCCCTGCTGGCCGCGCTGCCGCCGTACGACGAGGCCCGCGCCATGGCCCTGTCCACCCGGCTGCGCGACGAGGGCCTGGACCCCGGCCTCGTGGCCGCCGCGCTGACGCAGTCCCGCCTGCGGGCGAAGGCCCGGGCCAAGCTCGGCGAGTTCGCCGACGGCATGCTCTTCACGCCCGCCGGGCTCGAGCAGGCCACGCGGCTGACGGTCGCCGCGCACCACGCCCGCCGGTACCGCGACGCCGGCTGCACGCACGTCGCCGACCTCACCTGCGGCATCGGCGCGGACGCGATGGCCTTCGCCGCCGTCGGGCTGCGGGTGCTCGCGACGGACGTCGACGAGGCGACCGCGGCCGTCGCGACGGTGAACCTGCGGCACTTCCCGGAGGCCGTGGTGCGGCACGGCGACGGGCTCGCGCTCGACCTGCGCGCCGAGGGCGTCGACGGCGTGTACGCCGACCCCGCACGCCGCACGTCGTCCGGCAGCAGGCTGTTCGACCCCGCCGCGTACGCGCCGCCGCTGGACGCCGTGCTCGCCCTGCGGGAGACGGTGCCCCGGCTCGGCCTCAAGCTCGGACCGGGCATCCCGCACTCCGCGCTCCCGGACGACGCCCGCGCGCAGTGGGTGTCGGTCGACGGCGACGTCGTCGAGCTGGGCCTGTGGTTCGGCTCGCTCGCGCCCGAGGGGCCCGGCCGCTCCGCGCTCGTGCTCGTCGGCGACCAGTCGTACGCCGTGCACGGCACCCGCGCGCAGGCCTCCGTCGGGCCGGTGGCCGCGTACCTGTACGAGCCGGACGGTGCCGTGATCCGGGCCGGGCTGGTGGCCGAGGCGGCCGAGCGGGTGCGCGGGACGCTCGTCGACCCCACGATCGCCTATGTGACGTCCGACGAGCTCGTCGACGACCCCGTGGTGCGCGCGTACCGCGTGCTCGACGTCATGCCGTTCGGGCTCAAGCGGCTGCGCACCTACCTGCGCGAGCGCGGCGTCGGACGGCTCACCATCAAGAAGCGCGGCACCGCCGTGGTGCCCGAGCAGCTCCGCAAGCAGCTCGACCTGCGCGGCGACGCCGAGGCGACCGTCGTCCTCACGCGCGTCGCCGGGCACCAGGAGGTCCTCGTGGTGGAGCCCGTCTGATGGCCGCGCCCGTCGCGCTGCCGTTCGCCCGGTCCGAGCGGTCCACGGTCGGGATCGAGTGGGAGGTCGCGCTCGTCGACGCGGACTCCGGCGACCTGCGGCAGGCCGCCGAGGCCGTGCTCGCGGCCGTCCGGCCCGAGGACGGCACCGACAACCCGCACATCAAGCAGGAGCTCCTGCTCAACACCGTGGAGATCTCGTCGGGCAAGTGCCGGACCGTCGGCGAGGCCGGTGCGGACCTGCAGCGCTCGCTCGACGAGGTGCGCGCCGCCGCGGCGCCGCTGCGCATCGACCTCATGGGCGGCGGCACGCACCCGTTCGCCAACTGGGCGCAGCAGAAGGTCACCGACAAGGAGCGGTACGCGACGCTCATCGACCGCACCCAGTGGTGGGGCCGGCAGATGCTCATCTACGGCGTGCACGTGCACGTCGGCATCGAGGACCGGGCGAAGGTGCTGCCGCTGAGCCGCGCGATGCTCACGGTGTTCGCGCACATCCAGTCGCTGTCGGCGTCGTCGCCGTTCTGGGCCGCGAAGGACACCGGGTACGCGTCGAACCGGGCCCTGCTGTTCCAGCAGCTGCCGACCGCGGGCCTGCCGTTCGCGTTCGAGCAGTGGGAGCAGCTCGAGCAGTACGTCGGCGACATGCTGCACACCGGCGTCATCGACCAGTTCGACGAGGTCCGGTGGGACGTCCGGCCGTCGCCGCGGTTCGGCACGCTCGAGATGCGGATCGCGGACGGCGCCGCGAACCTGCTCGAGGTCACGGCGATCTCGGCGCTCACGCACTGCTGGGTCGAGCACTTCTCCTCGATGCTCGACCGCGGCGAGACCCTGCCCACGCTGCCGCCCTGGTTCACGCAGGAGAACAAGTGGCGCTCGGCGCGGTACGGCATGGACGCGATCATCATCACGAACGCCGCCGGCGACGAGGAGCTCGTCACCGACTCGGTGGGTCGCTGGCTCGTCGAGCTGGCACCCGTCGCGGAACGGCTCGGGTGCAGCGCCGAGCTCGAGCAGGTGCGTGTCATCCTGCGTCGGGGCGCGTCCTACCAGCGGCAGCGGGCCGTCGCCCGGCGCAACGCGGGCGAGCTCGACTCCGTCGTGCGCTCGCTCGTCGCCGAGATGAAGGCGGGCCGGCCGCTGTGACCCTGCCCGACCGCGCGCGGCCGCGTCAGGGCACCGACGACGCCGTCAGGTCGTCCCACCGGACGGTCACCGCGCCGGTCGTCGTGGCACCGGACAGGTAGGTCGTCACCCGGACGCCGCCCGCCGCCTGGAGGGCTGCCGTCGAGTCCGTCGCGGTGTACTGCCACGCTGCGGGCTCGCTCGTGCCGTCGAGCCACGCGCGTGCCCGCAGCGTCGTCGGCCCGGTCCCGACGGCCTGCGTGCGCACGTGCAGCACGGCCCCCGGCGTCAGCGTCACGC
Organism: Cellulomonas chitinilytica; assembly: GCF_016862675.1. Classification (GTDB taxonomy): domain Bacteria; phylum Actinomycetota; class Actinomycetes; order Actinomycetales; family Cellulomonadaceae; genus Cellulomonas; species Cellulomonas chitinilytica. Next base: position 186,976 of record NZ_BONK01000001.1, read on the forward strand.
CGGGCAGCGTCCCGCCCGCGAGCGCGGTGCCGCTGCGCACCAGGTGCAGCTGCACTCCCCCGCCGGCGAGCACCTTGATCCGCGCGGCGTAGTCCGCGGACCCGACGACCCGGCCGGACACCGCCGCGTACAGGGTGTTGTCCGGCACGGCGGACAGCGAGACGGTGGCCTGCGCGTCCGTCGAGGTGGACGACACCCCGGCCAGGGTGCCGGTGAGCGTCGCGCCCGGTGCGACCTGCAGGACACCCGCCCCGCCGGCGACCGAGAACGCGGCGGTGCCGCCGCCGAGGGTCCACGTGCCGCCGGTGTCCGCCGGGCCCCAGCTCCGGGTCGCCGTGCGGGAGAACGTGTCGGCGGCGAGCACGTTCGTCGGGGGCGGCGCGGTGACGGTGACGGTGCGGGTCGCGGTCCCGGTGGCGCCGTCGTCGTCCGTCACCGTCAGCGTGACCGTGTACGTGCCGGCCGCCGCATAGGCGTGGGTCGCGGTGGTGCCGGTCGCCGTGCCGCCGTCGCCGAACGTCCACGACCGCGCCACGACGGTGCCGTCGGGGTCGGCGGACCCGGTGGAGTCGACCGCGACCGACAGGCCGGTGGCGGTCGCGGTGAGCGTCGCCACGGGCGGCTGGTTCACGGGGGGCGGCGGGGGTGCCGACCCGATCGTCGTGGCCAGGACGTCGTCGTAGGAGGCCGTGACCGCGCCGCCCGTCGTGCCGCCGCTGACGTACGTGGAGATCCGGACGCCGCCCGGGACCTGCAGCGCGGCCGTGGCGTCCGTGGCGGTGGCGAACCAGGTCGTGGGCTCGGGAGCGCCGTCGGGCCAGGCGCGCACCCGGACGGCCGTTGGCGCGGTGCCCTGCACCTGGACCCGGACGTGCAGCCGCTGCCCTCCCGTCAGGACGAGCCCGGGCAGCGTGCCGCCCGCGAGCACGGTGCCGGACCGCTCGGCGTGCAGCTGGACGGCGCCGCCGGGAAGCACCTTGAGCCGCGCCCCGTACTCCGTCGAGCCGACGAGCCGGCCCGCGACCGTGGCGTACAGCGCGGCGTCGGGGACGCGGTCGAGCGCGACGGTCGTGGTGAGGTCCGTGGCCGTCGACGCGACGGTCGTGAGGTTCGCCGTCACCGTGCCGCCGGGCAGCGGCGCCTGACGCCCGGCACCGGCGGCCACCGTGAACCGCGCGGTCCCGCCGGTGAGCGTCCACGTGCCACCGGTGTCGGCCGCGCCCCACGCGCCGGTGAGCGTGCGGGTGAACGTGTCCGCCGCGAGCGGGGGCGGCGGCGGGGGCGGTGCCGTGCCGCCCATGTCGTACGGCAGGACGAACGCGCTGTCGTCGTCGGTCTCGAACCGGCCGAGCGTCGGCGAGTAGGTCACGGCGGTGATCTGGTCGGAGGCCGGGTCGAACGTGTAGTACCGCAGCCACCCGTCGCCGCCGTGCGCCCGTCCCTGGTAGTCGCTGAGGACGGCGTGCACGGGCTGCCCGCAGGAGTTGGTGTCCGTGCGGCGGGCCTCGGACTCGTCCCCCGAGTAGAAGTGCCCGTTGACGACGAGGAAGATCGAGCAGCTCGTGGAGACGAGCTCGTCCCACAGGTCCTGGCCGCTGTTGCCGCCGTCGGCGCGCAGCACCTGGGTGCTGAGCGCGCCCGTGACGTCGACGTAGGAGTGGGTGACGAGGATCGCGCGCCGCTGCGGGTAGGCCGCGAGCACCCGGCGGGCCCACGCGAGCGCGGCGTCGGGCGGGTTGTACTCGAGGTTGAGCACCAGGAAGTCGAGACCGGACGCGCTGAACAGGGCGTAGCTGTCGAGGTTCTGCCGGTCGACGCCGTCAGGCCCGAACTGGTCCTGGCCGAGATACCCGCCGTACGACGCAGCCGGCGTGTTCCACGACGCGCCCGCGTACCGGCTCGGCGGGAAGAACTGCTGGTAGAGCGGTGCGGCACCGGTCGTGAGGTCCATGTCGTGGTTGCCGGGGACGACCGTGTTCGGGACACCCGCGGCGTCGAGGACGGCGAGGTGGTCGGACGCGCGCTGCCACTGCAGGGTGGACGTCTCGACGCCGACGATGTCGCCGAGCCCGGCGACGAACGCGAGGTTCAGGTCGGCGCGGTGGTCGACGATCCACTGGGTCTGCGCGGCCATGACCGGGTCGTTCGCGGTCGTGCTGACGTAGTTCTGGGTGTCGGGGACGACGAGGAACGTGAAGGGCGCCGGGTCGTCGGCGGCCGCGGGCGCGGGCGGGGTGCCCACGACGAGCGCAGCGAACGCGAGCGCGAGCGCGGCAGACAGGGCGGGGCGGGGGCGTGGTGACATCGTCGTCTCCTCGGGACGTCCCCAGTGGACCCCTCCGGACAAACCCTGTCAATCACCCACAAACGTGACCTCGGCTTCGCTAGGTACTTGTCATTGCCTACTAGCTGGTCATACCGTACCCATATGTCCGATCCCCAGCTCCTCAAGGGCGTCCTGCCCATGCTCGTCCTGGCGGTGCTGACCGAGCGCGAGTCCTACGGGTACGAGCTCGTCACCCGCCTGCAGGACGCGGGCCTCGACGACATGTCCGCGGGCACGGTCTACCCCGTGCTCAACCGGCTCGAGCGCGACGGCCTCGTCGCCAGCCGGCTCGTCGCTTCCAGCGCGGGACCCGCCCGCAAGTACTACGTCCCGACGCCCGACGGCACGGCGGAGCTGGCCCGTGCCACGCAGGCGTGGGCGACCCTCAGCCGCACCGCCGCCACCCTGCTCGCCCGAGCCGGCACCGGTACCGGCACCGACCTCCCCACCACCCCACGCGCCGAGGAGGCGTCATGACCGCCACGCTGCCCCGCCTGTCACCGCGCGACCGGTTCGTCCGCGAGCGCTACCTGCTGCGCTTCTCGTGGGCGATGCAGGACTACCCGAAGAACCGCCGCATCGTGCGCGAGCTGCGCACCGAGCTGACGGCCACGGCCGCGGAGGTGGGCATGACGCGCGCCGTCGCCGACCTCGGGCATCCCCGCGTGCTCGCCGAGGAGTACGTCGCCGAGCTGGGCCGCCGCCTGCCACGGTGGGGCACCGGTGCGGTCTGGGGCGCGCTCGCGGCATCGACGCTGGTCTGGCTCAGCTGGGCGTACGCCGCCGGCACGCTCGACACCCTCGCGGCCATGGGCGGCGGCACCGTCGAGCACACGGCGTTCGGTGCCACCACCACGTACACGTACACCGCGGACACGGTCTCCGTCGGCACGGTCGCGACGTGGCGGCTGGCGCTCGTCTACCTCGTCGTGTTCCTGGTGCCCTACCTGGTCGGTGCCCGGGTCTGGCGCACGTGGCGCCGTCCGGAGCGCGCCCGCGACGCCGTCCCCGCGTGACCGGTCGGTCCAGCTAGACGAGCACCTGCGTGAGCGGCATCGACGAGTCGACCGGGAGGTCGAGCGACGACGGCGGCAGCCCGCGCCGCACCACGGCCGACCCGAGGGCGGCGATCATGGCGCCGTTGTCCGTGCAGTACCGGATGGGCGGGATCCGCAGCTCGATACCGGCCTCGGCGCAGCGCTTCGCGGCCATGTCGCGCAGCTGGGAGTTGGCGGAGAACCCGCCACCCACGACGAGCGTCGACACGTCGTGCCGCCGGCACGCCGCGATCGTCTTGGCGGTGAGCACGTCGGCGACGGCCTCGGCGAACGACGCGGCGACGTCGTTCAGCGGGATCTCGCGACCGGCGTCCTGCTGCGTCTCGACCCAGCGGGCGACCGCCGTCTTGAGGCCCGAGAACGAGAAGTTCGCCGCGTGGTCGGCCTGGTCCTTGGGGGCCGTGAGGCCGCGGGGGAACCGGATCGCGTGCGGGTCGCCGTCGCGGGCGAGCCGGTCGATGTGCGGGCCGCCCGGGTACGGCAGGCCGAGCAGGCGGCCCACCTTGTCGAATGCCTCCCCCGCGGCGTCGTCGAGCGTCGAGCCGAGCTCGGTGACGTTCACGGTGTCGTCGATCAGCAGCAGCGACGAGTGCCCGCCGGACACCACGAGGGCCATGACACGCTCGGGGAACGGCCCGTCGACGAGCTCGTCGACGACCGCGTGCCCGATGACGTGGTTGACGCCGTAGAGGGGCTTGCCGAGCCCGAGGGCCAGCGCCTTGGCCGCGGACGCGCCGACCGTGAGCGGGCCGACGAGCCCCGGCCCCGCGGTGACGGCGATCGCGTCGACCTCGCCGAGCGAGACGTCGGCGGTGGCGAGCGCGCGCTCGATGGTCGGGACCATCGCCTCGAGGTGGGCGCGGGACGCGATCTCGGGGATGATGCCGCCGAACCGCGCGTGCTCGTCGACGGAGCTCGCGACGGCGTCGACCAGCAGGTCGTGGCCGCGGACGAGCGCGACGCCCGTCTCGTCGCACGAGGTCTCGATGCCGAGGACGAGGGGGTCTGCCATGCCGTCCAGGATAGGTGGGGAGGCCGAGTGACCAGCGTCACGCCCGCTCCCCGGAATCTCCGGGGGTAGTTGACGCTTCAACGACACATGACCACTGACGTGACTGTCCTCGACGGGCTCGACTTCCCGCTCCCCGGCCTCGCCGTCTCCGACGACGTCGCCGACCTGCTGTTCCGGGAGGCCCGCACCGTCGGCGCCTTCACCCAGGACGACGTGACCGACGAGCAGATCGCCGCCGTCTACGACCTCGTCCGGTGGGGTCCGACGGCGATGAACACGATCCCCCTGCGCCTGCTCGTCGTGCGCACCCCCGAGGCCCGCGCCCGTCTCGCGGCCCTCATGCCCGAGGGCAACCGCGAGCGCGTGCTCGCCGCCCCCGTGACGCTCGTGCTCGCCGCCGACCCCGGCTTCCACAAGCACCTGCCGGTGCTCGCGCCGCACATGGCCTCCTACGCGGACGTCCTCGAGCCGCAGGCCGACACGCGCGACCAGATGGCCCGCACCAACGCCCTCATCCAGGCCGGCTACCTCATCGTCGGGCTGCGCGCCGCGGGCCTCGACGCCGGCCCGATGGCCGGTGGCGACACCCAGGGCATCGACGCCGAGTTCTTCGCGGAGACCGGCTGGAAGTCGCTGTTCGTCGTCAACGTCGGCCGCCGCGAGGGCGCCGGCACGCACCGCCCGCGCGCGGAGCGGCTCACGTTCGCCGACACGTCGCTGACCGTCTGACCGTCCGACGGCCACGAGGGCCGCGACCCACCCGGGTCGCGGCCCTCGCGCATGTCAGCGACCCGTCGCCACCGGACGGTCCGGGTCGTTCGACCACTGCGACCACGACCCCGGGTACAGCGCGGCCTCGACCCCCACGGCCGCGAGCGCCGCGACCTGGTGCGCGGCCGTCACGCCCGACCCGCAGTACACCGCGACCGGGCCCGTGACGTCCCGGAACCGGGCGCGCAGCGCGTCGTCCGGCAGGAACGACCCGTCCGGTGCGAGGTTGCCCGCCGTCGGCACGCTCAGCGCACCCGGGATGTGGCCCGCCTGCGGGTCGACGGGCTCGACCTCCCCCGCGTAGCGCTCGGCCGCCCGCGCGTCGAGCAGGTCCCCCTCCCAGGCGGCGGCCTCGTCCGCGGTCACCGTCGGGAGCGCGCCGGGGACGAGGACGACGTCGCCCGGCTCGGCGAGCACGTCACCGGCCTCGACGCCCAGGCCGGCCGCGACCCAGCCGTCCAGGCCGCCGTCGAGCAGCCGCACGTCCGGCACGCCCGCCCAGCGCAGCAGCCACCACGCGCGGGCGGCGGACATCCCGCCGACGCCGTCGTACACGACGACCGCCCGGTCGTCACGCACGCCCCACCGCCGGGCCGCGGCCTCGAGGTCGCCGACGTCCGGCAGCGGGTGCCTCCCCTCGGCCGGGCTCGGCGGCGCGGCGAGCTCCGTCTCCAGGTCCACGAACACCGCCCCCGGCACGTGCGCCGCGAGGTACAGCTCGTGACCGTCGGTCCGGCCGAGCGCCCACCGCACGTCGAGCACCAGGGGCGGCTCGTCGCCCGCGAGCGCCGCCGCCAGCGTCGCTGCGTCCACCAGCACGTCGGACCTCGTCGTCATCCTCTGTCCCCCTCGTCGGCACGCTGGTCGGCACGCTGGTCGGCACGCTGGCCGGCACGCTGGTCGGCACCGTCGCGGCGCAGGTCGAGCCGCATCGTCCACGCGTCGGCGTTCTCCGGCTGGTAGTACCCGCGTCGCAGGCCCATCCGCTCGAAGCCGACGCTCTCGTACAGGTGCAGGGCGGGCTCGTTGTCGACCCGCACCTCGAGCAGCACCGCCCCCGCGCCGAGGGTCCGGGCCCGGTCGAGCAGCTCGCCGAGCAGCCGCCGGCCGACGCCGCGGCGCTGGTGGGCGACGTCCGTGCCGATCGTCATGACCTGGGCGTCGAACCCGTCGAACCACAGCCCGGCGTACCCGACGAGCTCGCCCGTGTCCCCGTCCAGCGCCCCGACGTACCAGCGCCCGGGCCCGGACAGCTCCTCGACGATCGACTCGCGCGACCACGCGCCCGCACCGAACAGCTCGCCCTCCATCCGGACGACCGCCGGCACGTCCAACGGGCACAGCGACCGGACGACGAGGCTCGTCATCCGAGGACGCGCTTCCCGCCGGCCGAGGGCACCGCGTCGGGGCGGCGCAGGTAGAGGGGCTCGGTGTCGAGGACCTGGCCCGCTGCCGCGCGCGCCAGCGCGAGCCGGGCGAGCTCGGCGGGGTCCACGTCGAGGTCGAGCGCCCCGTCCGCCGCGAGCGCCGGGTACAGCGCGGCACCGCGCCCCACGACGAGCGCACCACCGGTCCTCGGGTCCGCGGCGACGTCGGCCGGCGACGCGACCTCGGGGGCGACGACGACCTGGACGTCGCCCGGGCCGTGCACCCGGTACAGCGCCCAGTACACCTCGCGGCGGCGCGCGTCCGTCGCGACGAGCACGTCCGCGCCCGCCGGGAGGGTGCGGGACGCCGTCGCCGCCACCGCGTCGAGGCTCGGCACGCCGTGCACGGGGATGCCGAGGGCCAGGCCGAGCGTGCGGGCCGTGACCAGGCCGACGCGCAGGCCGGTGAACGGCGCGGGGCCGGTGCCGACGACGACCGCCGTCAGCGCGGCCCGGTCGACACCCGCCTCGGCCAGCGCCGCCTCGACCATCGGGGCGAGCAGCTCGGCGTGGTGGCGGGGCTGGTCGTCGGACCGGGCGGCGAGCACGGTGCCGTCGTCGCCGAGCACGGCGACCGCCACGGACGACGAGGTGTCGAGTGCGAGGACGGGCATCGGGTCAGCCTCCTGCCAGGTCGGGGTCGAGGTCGGGGTCGAGGTCGGGATCGGGCAGCACCACGCCCGCCCACCGGTCTCCGACGGCCCGGACGGTCACGGTCCGCTCCCCCGCGGCGGCGTCCAGCGCGTCGTGCTCGGACGGGTCGTGCCCGGAGGGGTCGTGGTCGCCGCGCGGCCGCTGCAGGGTGACCTCCAGCCGGTCCGACGTGAGCGCCTCGACCCACCCCTCGCCCCACTCGACGACCGTCACGGCCTCGTCGAGGCTCGAGTCGAGGTCGAGCGCGTCGACCTCGTCGAGCGACCCGAGCCGGTACGCGTCGACGTGCACCAGGGCCGGCCCGCGCGAGCCGTCCTCGCGGGGCAGCGGCGGGTGCTCGCGCGCGATGATGAACGTCGGCGAGGCGACCTGGCCGCGGACGTGCAAGCCCGCGCCGATGCCCTGCGTGAGGGTCGTCTTGCCCGCCCCGAGGTCACCGGTCAGCACCACGAGGTCACCGGCGCGTAGCACCCCGGCGAGCGCGCGACCGAACGAGCGCGTCGCGTCGGCGTCGGGCAGACGGACCACGAGCCCGGAGGTCAGGTCGCTCACCGGACCGCCTCGGTGGCCTCGGTGACGGCGGCGGTGAGCAGCGTGGCCTCGGTGTCCACGTGCACGCGCGGCACCCGCGCGCCGATGCGGGTGACGATCTCGTACGCGATCGTGCCGGCCGCCTCGGCCCAGTCCTGCGCCGTGGGACCGCCGTCGGCGCCGGTGCCGAACAGCTCGACACGGTCGCCCGCGCGGTCCGTGGCACCAGGGCCGAGGTCGAGGACGACCTGGTCCATGCACACCCGCCCCGTGACGCCGACCGTCCGGCCGCCGACACGCACCGGACCACCGGGACGGTCCTGCGTGCCGGACGCGTGCCGCGGGACGCCGTCCGCGTACCCGAGGGGCACCACGCCGAGCACCGTCTCCTGCGGCGTGACGTACTGGTGCGCGTACGAGACCCCGTGCCCGGCGGGGACCGGCTTGACGGTCGCCAGCTCGGCCTCGAGCGTCATCGCGGGCACGAGCCCGAACTCCTGCGGCCCGCCGACCTGCGGCACGGGCGAGATGCCGTACACGGCGATGCCGGGGCGCACGAGGTCGTAGTGCACCGCCGGGTCCGTGAGGGTCGCGGCCGAGTTGGCCAGGTGCCGGACCTCCAGGTGGGCGCCGGCCTGCTCCACGCGGCGCACCGCGTCGGCGAACACCACGGCCTGCGTCCGGACGGTGGGGTGCGCCGGCTCGTCCGCGAACGCCAGGTGCGACCACACCCCGACGAGCTCGACGGCGCCCTCGGCCTGCGCGGCGAGGGCCGCGGGAAGGAGCTCGTCGAGCTGGGCCGGGGTCAGGCCGTTGCGGCCCAGGCCCGTGTCGACCTTGAGGTGCACGCGGGCGGCACGGCCGGCGGCGCGGGCGGCGGCGGTGACCTCGTCGAGCGCCCACGGGGCGCTCACCGACACGTCGACGTCCGCCTCCACGGCCTCGCGCAGCGGCGCGCCCGGCGCGTACAGCCACGTGAGGACGCGGGGGCCGACGACGCCGGCACGACGCAGCTCGAGGGCCTCGGGGACCTGCGCCACGCCGAGCCACCCGGCCCCGCCGTCGACGGCGGCACGGGCGCACGGCACGAGACCGTGCCCGTACGCGTCGGCCTTGACGACGGCCATGACCTGCGCGGTCAGCGCGTGCGCTGCCAGCGCGCGCACGTTGCCGCGGACGGCCGCGAGATCGACGACGGCTCGGGCGGGGTACTCGCTCACGGCGCCCAGTGTCGCACCCCGGCTCAGGCCGACGGCCCGGACGGTCGCATCCCGGCCGACCACGACCTCAGCGCGACGCCGGCGGACCTCCGCGCGACGTCAGCTCGGCCGCACGACGACGTCGGCCCGGCCGGCGGTCGCCGCGACGAGCACCGCGTTGCGCTCGTCGGGCCCGTGCGCCCACTCCCGTGCCGCGTCGGGGGCCTTGCCGAACGCCTCGTGCCGCGCGACGAGCCGCTGGAGGCGCACGGTGTCGTCGGGCGCCACGAACCAGCACTCGTCGAGCAGACCGGCGACGGGCTCGAAGCCCTGCTCGTCGAGCAGCAGGTAGTTCCCCTCGACGACGACCAGCGGCGCGTCGGGCGGCACCGCGATCGCCCCCGCCACGCCGTTGCGCAGGTCGCGGCGGTACTCGGGCGCGTACACGGTCTCGCCGGGCCGGGGGTCGCGGAGCCGCCGCAGGAGGGAGACGAACCCGGCGGCGTCGAACGTGTCGGGCGCCCCCTTGCGGTCGGCCCTGCCGAGCCGTTCCAGCTCCGTCTGCGCGAGGTGGAAGCCGTCCATCGGCACGACCACGACGTCCGGGTAGGCCGCGCCGACGTCCGCGGCGAGCGTGGTCTTGCCCGCGCCCGGCGACCCGGTGATGCCGAGGATCCGGCGACCGCCGGCCGCGAGGAGGTCGTCGAGCCGGCGCCGCAGGTCGGGCGCGAGCGTCACGGGTCCAGTCTTGAGGCCAGTCACGGGGCCAGTCACGGGTCCGGTCACGGGGCCAGTGTGCCCGCCTCCCGCAGCAGGTCCGCGATCGTGCCCGGCAGCGCGTCGGCGACCGCGGCCGCGTCGACCGGTCCGCCCGGGTTCGCCCGGTGCGCCGCACGGCCGTGCACGAGCGCGGCCGTGGCCGCGAGCGCCGCGACCAGGCTCGCGTCGTCGTGCAGGTCGTCGACCCGCCCGGCGAGCAGGGCGCCGAGGATGCCCGCGAGCACGTCGCCCGCGCCCGCGGTCGCCAGCCAGGCCGGCGCGTCCGCCTGCGCGTACGCCGCGCCGCCACGACCGGCCACCACGGTGACCCCGCCCTTGAGCAGCACCGTGGCACCGGTGCGCTCGTGCGCCAGCCGCGCCCACCGCAGCGGCTCGGCCTCGACGCCGGCCCGGTCCACGTCCGCGCCGAGCCTCGTGAGCAGCCGGGCGAGCTCGCCCGCGTGCGGCGTGAGGACGACGTGGGGTCCGACGTGGCGGGGCAGCAGCTCGAGCGCGCCCGCGTCCACCACGGCGGCCTCGCCGCGCTGCAGCACGCCCTCGAACGCGAACTCGATCCGCCGGCGCTGGCCCGCGTCGTCGGGCGACACCCCGGGCCCGAACACCCAGGACTGCACCCTGCCCGGCCCCACGACCACCTCGGGCCGGTGCGCGACCACGGTCTCGCCGACGTCGCCGAGGTAGCGCACCATGCCGGCACCGCTGCGCACCGCCGCGGTGGTGGCGAGCACGGCCGCACCCGGGTACGACCGGGTGCCGGCGACCACGCCGACGACGCCGCGGGTGTACTTGTGCGACGCGGCGACCGGCACGGGCCACAGCGCCGCGGCGTCGGGCACCTCCAGCCGGACCACGTGCGGCCTGGCCCCCTCCGGGAGACCGCCCAGCCCGATGTCGACGACCTCGACCCGCCCCACGGAGCGGGCTGCGGGCGGCAGGAGGAGGCCCGGCTTGGCCGCCCCGAACGTGACCGTGAGGTCCGCGTCGAGCACGGGGCCCGACCGCGTGCCGTCGTCCACACCGATCCCCGACGGCACGTCGACCGCCACGACGAACGGGCGGTCCGGCAGCGCCCCGACGGCCGAGACGAGCGCACCGGCGACCCCGCCGACGCCGCCGCCGCGCGCCCCGATCCCGAGCACGCCGTCGAGCACCACGTCCGCGCGGGCGGCCAGCGCGGCCGCCTCGTCGACGGGGACGCGCCGGACGTCCGGACCTTCGGGGTCCGCCACCGTCACCACCCGGCCGCCCGCCGCCCGCACCGCCGCGAGGCCCGCCGCATGCACCCGCGCCGACGTCGTCACCGCCCACACCTCGACGCCGCGCCCCGCCAGCAGGGCCCCCGCGTGCAGCGCGTCGCCGCCGTTGTTCCCACCGCCGGCCAGCACCACCGCGCGGGCCCCGCCGACGCGTCCGCGCCGCTCCCGCAGCACCCCGGCGACGTGCACCGCCAGCGCGAACGACGCCCGCTCCATGAGCGGGACCCCGGCCGCCAGCAGCGGCTCCTCCAGCGCCCGGACCTGGTCCGACGTCCATGCGACCCTCACGAGGCTCATCCTCGCGGTTGCGCCGGTAACGTGCCTGGCATGCGATTCGGACTCTTCATCCCGCAGGGCTGGCGGCAGGACCTCACCGGCATCGAGACGCGCGACCACTGGGCCGTAATGAACGGTCTCGCGCAGCACGCCGACCAGGGCGAGACCTTCGACTCGATCTGGGTGTACGACCACTTCCACGCGGTGCCTGAGCCGAACGGCGAGGCCACGCACGAGGCGTGGAGCCTCATCAACGCCTTCGCGGCGACGACGTCACGCGTGAAGCTCGGGCAGATGTGCACGTGCATGGCGTACCGCAACCCCGCGTACCTGGCGAAGGTCGCCGCGACGGCCGACGTCATCTCCGGCGGCCGCGTGCAGATGGGCATCGGCGCCGGCTGGTACGAGCACGAGTGGCGGGCATACGGCTACGGCTTCCCGCGCGCCGGCGAGCGCATCGCGATGCTCGACGAGGGCGTGCAGATCTTCAAGCAGCTCTGGACGAACGGCGTCGCGACGCTCGACGGCGAGCACTACCAGGTGGACGGCGCACAGCTGTCACCGCTCCCCCTGCAGGTGGACGGTCCCCCGCTGTGGGTCGCCGGCGGCGGCGAGAAGAAGACCCTGCGCATCGCCGCCGAGCACGCGCAGTACACGAACTTCGACGGCTCCCTCGACGGCTTCGCGCGCAAGTCGGAGGTCCTGCGCGGCCACTGCGAGGCGATCGGCCGCCCGTTCGAGGAGATCACGCGGTCCGCCAACTACAACGTGGTCATCGGCGAGACTCAGGCCGACGTGGACGACAAGGCCGCGTGGGTCGAGGAGCACCTCTCCCTGACCGTGCCGAACAAGGCCGCCGAGGTCGCCGAGGAGTTCCGCCGGGGCACGCTCGTCGGGACGCCCGAGCAGCTCGTCGACAAGCTCACGGCGCTCGAGGCGCTCGGCATGACGTACGCGATCACGTACTTCCTCGACGCCGCGTACGACCGGTCGAGCATCGAGCTGTTCGAGCGCGAGGTCGTCGCCGCCCTGCGGTGAGCGTGCGCGGTTCAAGTGGCCGGGCCTGGATGTCGATGCTCGACCCGTGAGCACGTGGAGCGGCACCCCGCACCCCGGCACCGGGCAGGGAGGCGCGCCGGGCACCGCGCAGCACCCCGGCACGGTCCCCCAGGGCGCCGCCCTGCCCCTGGAGCACGACGAGGTCCTCGCGTCCTGGTGGTGGTGGACGGACGCGGCCCGCGCCGCCGACGAGCCCACCCTCGCCCTCGCGCTCGACGACCGCCGTCCCGCCGGACCATGGTCCGGGCCCGACCCGGCCGTGCCGGACGTGCTGCGCGCCCGCGACCTCCTGCTCGTCGGCCGCCTCGACGAGGCCGACGTCACCCTCGACCGCGCCGCCCGGGCGGCCTCGCCGACCGGCGACGTCGCCTACCCGCAGCTCGTGCTCAGCGCGGTGCGGGCCGCGCGCCGCGACGACCAGTCGTGGTCCGCGCTCCTCGGGTCGGCCGCGTCACGCTGGCCGGCGGCGACGGTGGCCCCGCTGGTCGCCGCGGCGGCGGACGCCCGCGGCGACCGGGACACGGCCGACCGCGCTCGGGTGGCCGCCGGGCCGGAGCGCTCCACCGGGGAGTCCTTCGTGCGGACGGCCGTCGCGGCGCTCGCGGCCCGGCCCGCGAAGGACGCCGCAAGGCTCGGCGCGCTCGTCGCGGCCTGGGCCGACCGCACGCTGCGGCGGCGGGCCGAGCCCGACGTGGCGACCGCGCTCGTGATCGCCGACGCGCTCGCCGCCCGCGGCGACCGCGCGGGGGCGCGCCTCCTGCTGCACGCGGTGGACGTCCGTGTGCCGGCGAACGCCGACGTGCGCGCCGCCGCCAAGCGCCTCACGCCGTCCCTGCTCCGGTACTGGGTGGCGGGTGCGTGCGCCGCGGCCGTCCTGGCCGCGACGGCGCTCGTCGCAGCGATGCACGGGGATGCCCAGCTCATGCGGTTCGTCGCGCCGGCCGCCGCGTTCGGCTTCCTCGCGCTGGTGCGGGCGCCGGGTCTGACGCGCACCGAGACGTCCGTCTGGCGCGAGCTGCGCACCAGGGTCTACGACGAGGACAAGGGGGGGACCACGTCGCGCGAGTCGCAGTCGGCCGGGTGGTACATGCTCGCGGTCATCGCGGGCGGGACCGTCGCCGTCGTGGTGGACCTGACCGTCGTCGCGAGCGTGGGCCGTGCCCTGAGCGGGGATGCCGCGTGGGCGACGTCGGGGGCGACGCTCGGTGTGTTCGTCGTCGTCGGGGCGCTCGGCGTGGTGGCCGGCGCGCTCGGCGCACGCGCCGCGGTCCGTGCCGGCCTCCGCCGCCGCCGCGACCGTCGGGCCGCCGCCGAGGCGCTCGCCCGGTCGCAGGCGGGCTCCACGTGCCGGTGCACGACGGACCGCTGGGTCGCGGACCCCCTCGCCTCCGACTACGCCGCGTTCCACCTGGTCACGTGGACGGGCGTCGCCGCGCCCGTGCCAGGTGGCACGCTGCAGCGGTGCCCCCGCACGGGGACGCTGTGGCTGACCGGGCCGGTCGGTGCAGGCGGGCGGACGCTCGCGCTGAGCGGACGGCCGCCCGGCCCGGCGGTGCCGCAGCCGTACCGCGGCTGACCCGTCAGCCGTTCCGGCTCGGGCGGACCATGATCGTTCCCCCCGGCTCGCCGAACCCGTACCCGCTGTACAGCCCGTGCGCGTCCGCGGTGGCGAGCACCCACCGGAACCGGGCGCCGGGGCCGTCGTCGACCATCGTCGAGACGATGCGCCTGCCCAGCCCGTGGCCGCGGTGCGCCGGGTCGACGATCACGTCCGCGAGGTAGGCGAAGTCCACGCCGTCCGAGACGGCCCGGGCGAACCCGACGGTCGCACCCGTCGCGTCGTCCCACACGCCGACGACCCGCCAGGACGCGTCGATCTGTCGATCGAGGTGCTCGCGCTCGCGCCACCGGCCCCAGTACGCCTCGGTCGAGAGCAGCCGCCAGACGGCATCCCGGTCGACGCGGTCCCGGTCGTCGCTCACGGTGTACGTCATCGATCAGTCCCGTTCCGCGACGACGACCGCGGAGGCGATCCCCGCGTCGTGCGAGATCGACAGGTGGAACCGGCTGACCCCGAGCTCGGTCGCCCGCGCGAGCACGGTGCCGACGACCTCGATCTCGGGCTGCGCCCCGGAGATCCGACGGACGGTCGCGTCCTGCCAGCTCATCCCCGGGGGTGCGCCCAACGCCTTCGCGATGGCCTCCTTGGCGGCGAACCGCGCGGCGAGCGACGTCTCCGGCATCTCGCGCTCCTCCGGGGTGAACAGCTTGTCCCGCAACGCCGGCACCCGGTGCAGGGTCGCGACGAAGCGGGCGACGTCGACGACGTCGATGCCGACGCCGACGATCACGCGCGGGTCCGGCGCGTCACTCGACGGTGACGGACTTGGCCAGGTTGCGCGGCTGGTCCACGTCGAGCCCCTTGGCGGTCGCCAGCTCGCACGCGAACACCTGCAGCGGCACCACGGCGAGCAGCGGCGCGAGCAGCGTCGGCGACTTCGGCACGTAGAACACCTCGTCCGCGAACGGCCGCACGGCCTCGTCGCCGTCCTCCGCGATCACCAGCGTGCGCGCACCGCGGGCACGGATCTCCTGGATGTTGGAGACGACCTTCGAGTGCAGCGAGTCACGACCGCGCGGCGACGGCACGATGACGAACACGGGCTGCCCGGGCTCGATGAGCGCGATCGGCCCGTGCTTGAGCTCGCCCGCCGCGAACCCCTCGGCGTGGATGTACGCGAGCTCCTTGAGCTTGAGCGCGCCCTCCATCGCGACGGGGAACCCGACGTGCCGGCCGAGGAACAGCACCGACTGCGTGTCGGCCATCCACCGGGCGATCTCGCGCACCCGCCCGGCGCGGTCGAGGACCTGCTGGATCTTGTCGGGCATCGCACGGAGCTCGTCGAGGATCGCGGTGACCTCGTCGGCGAACATGTTCCCGCGCAGCTGCGCGAGGTACAGGCCGAGCAGGTAGGCGGCCGTGATCTGCGCGAGGAACGCCTTCGTCGACGCGACGGCGATCTCCGGACCGGCGTGCGTGTAGAGGACGGCGTCCGCCTCGCGCGGGATCGTCGAGCCGTGCGTGTTGACGATCGCGAGCACCTTCGCGCCCTGCTCGCGCGCGTGCCGCACCGCCATGAGCGTGTCCATCGTCTCGCCGGACTGCGACACAGCGACCACGAGGGTCCGCTCGTTGACGACCGGGTCGCGGTAGCGGAACTCGTGCGCGAGCTCCACCTCGACCGGGACGCGGCACCAGTGCTCGATGGCGTACTTGGCGACCTGCCCGGCGTACGCGGCGGTGCCGCACGCGATGACGACGATCTTGTCGACGGACCGCAGCACCGACTCGTCGATGCGGACCTCGTCGAGCACCAGGCGGCCCTGGGCGTCCGTGCGGCCCAGCAGCGTGTCCGCGACGGCGTGCGGCTGGTCGTGGATCTCCTTGTCCATGAAGGACCTGAAGCCGCCCTTCTCGGCGGCGGCCGCGTCCCAGTCCACCGTGTACGCCCGCGCCTGCGCCGGTGCGCCGTCGAAGTCGGTGACCTCGACGGAGGTCGGCGTGATCGTGACGACCTGGTCCTGGCCGAGCTCGAGCGCCGAGCGCGTGTGCGCGATGAACGCGGACACGTCCGACCCGAGGAAGTTCTCGCCGTCGCCGATCCCGACGACGAGCGGCGAGTCGTGCCGGGCGCCCACCACGACGTCGGGCGCGTCGGCGTGCACGGCGAGCAGCGTGAACGTGCCGTGCAGCGTCCGCGCGACCTGCGCCATGGCGGTCGTGAGGTCCTTCGTCTCGTCGTACGCGCGCGAGATCAGCTGCGCGGCGACCTCGGTGTCCGTCTCCGAGGCGAACTCCACCCCCTGCGCCACGAGGCCGGCCTTGAGCGCCGCGAAGTTCTCGACGATGCCGTTGTGGATGACCGCGAGCCGACCCGCCACGTGGGGGTGCGCGTTGACGTCCGTCGGGCCGCCGTGGGTCGCCCAGCGGGTGTGCCCGATCGCGGCGGTCGCGGCAGGCAGCGGGTGGAGGTCGAGCTCCTCGACGAGGTTGGCCAGCTTGCCGGCCTTCTTGGCGGTCGCGAGGCCGCCGCCCGGGGTGACGAGCGCGACACCGGCCGAGTCGTACCCGCGGTACTCGAGCCTCCGCAGGCCCTCGATCGCCACCTCGAGAGGACGGTCGCTGGGCACACTGCTACCGACGTAGCCGACGATTCCACACATGGCGGGGAGTCTACCGGGCACGCTCGGGCGGCCCGCCGGTCGCCGCCGCGGGCGTGATCATCGGCCGGGCCGGCGGATCACGAGGGTCGCGGTCGCGAGCACGTGACCCTCGACGAGGGCTCCGAGCTCGTCGAGGTCCGTCCGTGCGGTCCCGGCGACCGGGGTGTCGAGCGCGTAGAGCGTCAGCGTGTAGTCGACGCCGCCGCGGCACGGGCCCACGTACTGCCCCGCCCCGGCCAGGCTCGTGCCGACGACGCCGGTGGTGAGGTGGCCGCCCTCGGCCTGGTCGAGGTGCGCGGCGTCGGCGGGGATGCCGGTGACGACCCACGACACGTGGCTGGGCGCGACGGTGTTCGTCATCGTGAGCGCGTACGACCGGGTGCCGGCCGGTCCGCCGGCCCAGTCGAGGCTCGGCGAGCGGTTCGGTCCGGAGCAGTACGTGCCCACCGCGCCGACGCCCCAGTCGGGCACGGCACCGCGGGCGTCGACGTCGGGGCTCGTGAGCACGAGGGCCGAGGCCCCCGGCTCGGGCGTGGGCGCGACGGTGGCGGTGGGGGTCGACGGCGGCGCGACGTCGCCGCTCCCGCGTGCGGCGGCCCCGCAGGCGGCGAGCGCGAGCAGCACCACCCCGGCGACCGCGGGGCGGACGTCGACCACGAGGGCGCGGCGGGGGGAGGTCCGGGGCATGGCGGTCACCTTCGGTCTCGACGGGTGTGTGCGGGCGCAGCGCCCCGGGGCCATCCGCCCGGGGGTCGACGCACCCGGTTCAGGACGCGCCTGGGCTGGCATTACGTTGTTATGCGCATAACGTAGTGATGTGCCTTCCGCGTCGTCAACCGTCCCGTCCCCGAGCGCCCTGCGCCGCCGCATCCTCACCGAGGCCTCGGCGATCGTCGCCGACCAGGGCGTCGACGCGCTCACCGTGCGGCTCGTCGCCGGCCGGTCCGGGTGCTCCACGA
Organism: Cellulomonas chitinilytica; assembly: GCF_016862675.1. Classification (GTDB taxonomy): domain Bacteria; phylum Actinomycetota; class Actinomycetes; order Actinomycetales; family Cellulomonadaceae; genus Cellulomonas; species Cellulomonas chitinilytica. The sequence continues at coordinate 204,508 of NZ_BONK01000001.1, forward strand.
TCGGCGTCTACACGCACTTCGGCGACAAGGCCGGGCTCGTCGAGGCCGTCCTCCTCGACGCGTGGGACGGCTTCGACGCCACCGTCTCCGCGTCCGACGACGAGCCCGACCCCGTCGAACGGCTCGTCCGCGCCGCCCACGCCTACCGCACGTGGGCCCTGGACCACCGCACCCTCTACGTCGTCATGTTCACGCCCGTCGTCCCGGGGATGGTCGGACGTCCCGCCGTCCAGGCGCGCGGCACCGCCTCGCTCGCGGCCCACCGGTCCCGCATCGACCGTGCGCTCGCCACGGGCGCCCTGCGCGCCGACGACCCCGACACGCTCGCCACCGCCACCTGGACGCAGGTGCACGGCTGGGTCATGGCCGACCTGCTCGGTGCGCTCCCGCTGACACCGGCCGCCACCTCGGCGGCCGACGACGCCGTCCGCCCCCAGTTCGAGACGAGCGTGCGCGCGCTGCTCACCGGCTTCCGGGCCTGACGCCCGCGCCGCCTGCACCGGCCCTGCGGGACCGGCGGACGACCGCGTGCACGGCCCCGTGCGCCGTGCCGGCCGCGACGTCCGGCACAATCGTCCCGTGCCACCGTCGCTCACCCCGGCCACGCCGTACGTCGACCTGGACCGCGACGCGTGGACCCGGCTGTCGGCCTCCACGCCGCTGCCCCTCACCGATGCCGACGTCGAGCGCCTCGCCGGCCTCGGCGACCCGATCGACCTCGCCGAGGTCGACGCGATCTACCGCCCGATCTCCCGGCTCCTCGACCTGCACATCGAGGCGACCCGGGCGCTGCACGCCGCGTCCAGCACGTTCCTGCGCGAGGACGTCGGCGGCACGCCGTTCGTCATCGGCGTCGCCGGGTCGGTCGCCGTGGGCAAGTCCACCACCGCGCGCCTGCTGCGCGAGCTCCTCGCCCGGTGGCCCGCCACCCCCCGCGTCCAGCTCATCACCACCGACGGCTTCCTCTACCCGAACGCCGAGCTCGAGCGGCGAGGGCTGATGGAGCGCAAGGGCTTCCCCGAGTCGTACGACCGCCGGGCCCTGCTCCGGTTCGTGTCCAAGGTCAAGGCCGGCCGCCCCGAGGTCCGCGCCCCGGTGTACGACCACCTCACGTACGACATCGTCCCGGGACGCGAGACGGTCGTGAACCGGCCCGACGTGCTCATCGTCGAGGGCCTCAACGTGCTGCAGCCCGCCCGGCCGACCGCGGAGGGCTCGTCGAACCTCGCCGTGAGCGACTTCTTCGACTTCTCGATCTACGTCGACGCCCGCACGTCGGACGTGCGCCAGTGGTACGTCGACCGGTTCCTCACCCTGCGGGAGACGGCGTTCGCCAAGCCGGAGTCGTTCTTCCACCGGTACGCGTCGCTCTCGGACGACGAGGCCGTCGAACGCGCCGAGCAGATCTGGGACTCCATCAACGCCCCGAACCTCGAGCAGAACATCCTGCCGACGCGCAGCCGCGCGACCCTCGTGCTCACCAAGGGGCCCGACCACTCGGTCGAGCGGGTCCGGCTCCGCAAGCTCTGAGCGGTCAGCTCCGGGGCGTGCCCCGCGGCACGAGCAGCTCCACCGGGTAGTCGGTGCTGTCCGTGCCGTCGAGCGCCGCCAGCGTGTCACGGACCTCCTGCGTCGGGGCGCCGCACGGGTCGACCGGGACCAGCGGCCGCACCGCCCGTCCGAGCGCGTCGACCAGCCACACGACGGTCCGGGTCGGCCCCTCGCCGCCGCACGTCCCCGCGGGCTCCGTGCGGTTCCGGTCGATCAGCGCCAGCAGCGGGCCCAGGTCACCCTCGAGCCGCGCCTGCGTGACTGCCGCCCACGTGCCGGACGCGTCCCGCAGCCGCTCGCCCGTGGTGCACGTGACGACGCTCTCGGGCATGAAGTCGTCGGGGATCCGGCCCGCCGCGGGGACGTCGGGGTGCGCGGTGCGCCGCACCTTGCCGTCCGTCGACGCGGGGACGAGCTCGAGCGCCGAGAGGACCTGCGGGGCGAGGCAGTCGGCCTGCGACGCGACGCGGGCGACGGGTGTGGTCGGCTCGGGGCTCCCCGCGCACCCGGCGAGCAGTGCCGGACCGAGCACGAGCACGGGCAGGAGCACGGGCACGGCGACGGCGCGGCCGGACCGACCGCCCCCTGCCCGTGCACGTGCCGTCATCGCCGCCCCCTGTGTCGTCGAACCGCACGACGACGCAACCCCCTCGGGGCCGGCGCGGGTGCGGGAGTGCCGACACCGACGTCGACCCGCTCCGAGAATAGGCACGCTCCGGGCGAGTCACCCCCGCTGTGACCGGATCGTTAGGCCGCGGGCTCCGATCGTGAGCGCTCTGTGACCTCCCGGTCCAGGCTCGTGGGAGGCACCGGGGTCAGGTCCCCCACCGCCCGCGGCCCCGCCGGCGGCACGTCCCCGTGCCGGGGGCCACGCCCCCGCAGCCGGTCCAGCGTCACACGCCCGTGGCGGAGCACCCAGTCCACGAGCATGCCGATGAGGAAGCCGCCCACGACACCGACGGCGATCGCGACCCACGGGTGACCGCCCAGCCACGCACCGGCCCCGACACCGATCGCCGTGGAGTACAGCGCCCACGTCACCGCGGCCAGCGCCGTGAGGCCCACGAACCGCCGACGCGGGTACTGCAGCGTGCCCGCCGTCATGTTCACGGCGACGCGACCCACGGGGATGTACCGCGCGGCGATGATGAACGACGGCCCGCGCTCCGCCAGCGCACGCCCGGCCCAGTCGAGGGCGGCTCGTCCGCGTGGACCGCGCATGAACCGCAGCTCGCGGACCTTGACCATGCGGCCGATCTGGTACGCGATCTGGTCCCCCGTGAACGCCCCCGCCGCGGCGACGAGCATCACGAGCGCGAGGTTCGGCGCGCCCGTCGACATCGCGAGCGTCGCCATCGCGATGACCACGGACTCGCTCGGCACGGGCGGGAAGAAGCCGTCGACCGCCGCGAACAGGTAGAGCACGACGAAGACCCACGGGGAGCCGGCGAGCGCGAGGGCCCAGGCCTCCAGCACGTGTCATCAGCTCCTGCGGTCGGGGGGCGCACCGGTGCGGCGCCGTCCCTCCACCGTAGGTTCCCGACCACCCCCGCGACATCGGGGGAACCCCCGGATCACCCCTGGGGCGACCCCCACCCCGACTCGGGGGCGCTCACGGCTCGAGCGGGAACCGCAGGGCCTTCGCAGCCCCCTCCGGGCGCGGCTCGCTGGCCCAGCGGTAGCCGAGCTCGTTCGACGCGGCGAGCGAGCGCAGCTCGGCACGGTCGACGTACAGCGTCCCGCCCAGGTGGTCGGTCTCGTGCTGGACGATCCGCGCCGACCAGCCCGTGACGACCTCGTCGAGCGGGCGTGCCGTCTCGTCGTACCCGACGAGGTGGACCCTGCGGGCGCGGGCGACGACCGCCTGGTAGCCGGTCACGCTCAGGCACCCCTCGTAGAACGAGACGCGCTCCCCGTCGACGGGCGTGTAACGCGGGTTGACGAGCACCCGGAACGACAGCGGCGCATGCTCCCGTGCCGCGGCGGCCTCGGAGTCGCCCAGTCCCGCGTCCTCGAGCACCGCGAGTGCGACGGGCAGACCGAGCTGCGGCGCCGCGAGCCCGACGCCCGGCGCCGCGTGCATCGTCCTGCGCATGAGCGCGACGAGCGCGGCGAGCTCGTCGGCGGCGAGCTGCCCGTCGTACGGGACCGCGACCGCCCGCAGCGCCGGGTGACCGGCCTGGACGATCGTGGCCGTGCCCGTCGGGCCCGCGTCCTCGAGCAGCCGCAGGACGACGTCACGCAGTGCCACGTCCCGCTGCCGGGCCGCGTCGGTCCCGTCGGTCACAGGGCGAGTCGCGCCGCGACGACGTCGGCGAGGTCGCGCGCGACACGGTCCGCGTCCGCCTGCGTGGCGGCCTCGACCATCACGCGGACGAGGTCCTCGGTGCCGGACGAGCGCAGCAGCACGCGGCCCGTCTCGCCGAGCGACGCCTCCGCGGCCTGCACCGCCTCGAGCAGCGGGCCGTCCTGGTCCGCCCGCGTCTTGTCCACGCCCGGGACGTTCACGAGCGTCTGCGGCAGGCGCTGCACCACGCCCGCGAGCCGCTCGAGCGACTCCCCCGTCGTCGCGACCCGCGCGGCGAGCTGCAGCGCCGTGAGGATGCCGTCGCCGGTGGTGGCGTGCTCGGCCATGATGATGTGGCCCGACTGCTCGCCGCCCAGCGAGTACCCGCCGGAACGCATCGCCTCGAGCACGTACCGGTCGCCCACCGAGGTGACGAGCGTCCGGATCCCCGCGGCGGTCATCGCCAGCCGCAGCCCGAGGTTGCTCATCACGGTCGCGACGAGCGTGTCGTGGGCGAGCCGCCCCGAGTCGCGCAGCGTGAGGGCGAGCACGCCCATGATCTGGTCACCGTCGACGAGCCGGCCGGTCGCGTCGACCGCGAGGCAGCGGTCCGCGTCGCCGTCGAACGCGACGCCGAGGTCGGCCTCCGAGGCGACGACCGCCGCCTGGAGCTGCTCGGGGTGCGTCGAGCCGCACTTCTCGTTGATGTTCCGCCCGTCGGGCGACGCGTTGATGACGACCACGTCGGCCCCGGCCTCCCGCAGCGCGGCCGGACCGACCTCGCTCGCGGCGCCGTTTGCGCAGTCGACCGCGATGCGCAGGCCGTCCAGCCGCGCGCCGATCGTCGACACGAGGTGCTGCACGTACAGGTCGCCGGCGCCGCCGGTGTCGAGGCGGATCCGACCGACGTCGCCGCCGAGCGGCCGGTCCCAGTCCTCCGTCAGCCGCGCCTCGATCGCGAGCTCGACGTCGTCGTCGAGCTTGTGCCCGCCGCGGGCCAGGAACTTGATGCCGTTGTCCGGCATCGGGTTGTGCGACGCGGACAGGACGACGCCGATGTCGACCCCGAGGTGCGCGGTGAGGTACGCGACCGCGGGGGTCGGCAGCACGCCCACGTTGTTCACGTCCACGCCCGCGGAGGCGAGCCCGGCGGCGACGGCCGCCGACAGGAACTCGCCCGAGATCCGCGAGTCACGGCCCACGACGGCGCGCGGCCGGTGCCCGGCGAACTCACCGCGGGCGCCGAGCACGTGCGCGGCGGCCACGGAGAGGTCGACGGCCAGCTCGGCGGTCACGTCACGGTTGGCGAGCCCTCGGACCCCGTCGGTCCCGAACAGTCGACCCATCACAGACTCCTTCGTCGTCGTGCACGTCCGAGCGCCGGTGCAGCGCGGCGCGTTCCGCAGATGCCGATGGCCCCGGCGGTCACGTGGACCGACGGGGCCATCGGAGAAGCGCGAAGGATCAGCGCTTCGAGTACTGCGGGGCCTTGCGGGCCTTCTTGAGACCGGCCTTCTTGCGCTCGACGACGCGGGCGTCACGAGTGAGGAAGCCGGCCTTCTTGAGGGCCGGACGGTTGTGCTCGGCGTCGATCGCGTTGAGCGCACGGGCGATGCCCAGGCGCAGCGCGCCGGCCTGGCCGGAGACGCCACCACCGGTGATGCGCGCGACGACGTCGAAGCGACCCTCGACGTCCACGAGCTTCAGCGGGGAGTTGACGAGCTGCTGGTGCACCTTGTTCGGGAAGTAGTCCTCGAGCGTGCGCCCGTTGACCTTCCACTGGCCGGTGCCGGGCACCAGGCGAACGCGGGCGATGGCCTCCTTGCGGCGGCCCAGGGCCTGGCCGGGGGCCGTGATGCTCTGACCGCGGCCCGTCGGGGCGACCGTCTCAGAGGTGTACGTCGTGGGCGTGTCGTCGCCCTCGAGGTCGATGTCGACCGTGGTCTCTGCCACTGGTGTCCTCGGTTCCTGTGTCTCTACGCGCGGCGGCCTCAGGCCTGCTGCGCGACCTGGGTGATCTCGAAGGGCTTCGGCTGCTGGGCGGCGTGCGGGTGCTCGCTGCCGGCATAGACCTTGAGCTTGGTGAGCTGCTGACGCGCGAGCGAGCTCTTGGGGAGCATGCCGCGGACGGCCTTCTCGATGGCGCGCTCGGGGTGCTTGTCCAGCAGGTCCGAGTACGCGGTGGCCCGCAGACCACCCGGGTAGCCGGAGTGGCGGTACGCGAGCTTGTTCTCGCGCTTGTTGCCGGTGAGGGCGATCTTCTCCGCGTTGATGACGATGACGAAGTCGCCACCGTCCACGTGCGGGGCAAAGGTCGCCTTGTGCTTGCCGCGCAGCAGCGTGGCCACGTGAGTGGCCAGGCGGCCCAGGACGACATCGGTCGCGTCGATGACGTACCAGTTCCGCTCGACGTCGCCGGGCTTCGGGGTGTACGTACGCACGGTCGTAGCCTTCGTTTCGTGTTGCGTGTCATGAGCGCCCGCACGCCTGGAAGAACATGGCGGCGAGCACCCGAGGATGGCTGTCGGAGCATCCCGTCCGGCGAGTGGGAAACGCACCGGGACGCCACCGCGGCAGCCAGGTGAGAAGCCCGGCGCGCGCGACAGGGGACGCACAACGAAGCAACAGACTACCTGGCGCCCGGAGACGGGGTCAAAATCAGCCGGCTGTGACGTTCGACGGGACGTTCGACGGGACGTCCGGGGGGACGTCCGGCGGGACGTGCGACGGCCCCGGCCGCAGCGCTCGCGCGGCCGCCACCACCCGGGCAGTGAGGTCGTCGAGCGTCGGCGTGCGGACCGACCAGTGCTGCCAGAACAGCGGCACGTCCAGCCACGCACCGGGCGCCACGTCGACGAGCGTCCCCGCCTCCGCGTGCGCGTCCGCCTCCTGCTCGGGCACCATCCCCCAGCCCACCCCGGCGGCGAGCACCGCCACGAAGCCCGCCGTCGAGGGGATGCGATGCACCGGCGCTCCGGCGAGCACCGGCGCGGCGCCGTCCCGCCCGGCGACCCGTCCCGCGAACCGGTGCTGCAGGGCGTCGTCCGGCCCGAAGACGACGACCGGCGCGACCGCGAGCGCACCGGCGTGCGGACCGTCCGGGAACCAGCGCCCCCGAAACGACGGCGCGGCCATCGCCCGGTACCGCATCGCCCCGAGCGGGCGCACCCGGCACCCCTGCACCGGGGTGCGGTCGGCGGTGACCGCGGCGAGCACGGTCCCGTCGCGCAGCATGGCCGCGGTGGCGTCCTGGTCGGCGCGCCGGACGTCCACCACGACGCCGGCGGGCAGGTCGCGCAGCGCGGCCGGGAACCACGTGGCGAGGGAGTCCGCGTTGACGGCGAGGGCGAGCCGGCGCGGGTCGCCGGGCACGTCGCTCCCGACGGTCGAGCGCAGGGCCGACCAGGTGTCCGCGGTCAGCAGGGCCACCTGGCCCGCGAGCCGGACGAGCTCCTCCCCCGCGGGCGTCGCCGCGACGGGCCGTGACCGACGCACGAGGACCTGCCCCACGGACTGCTCGAGCGCGCGGATCCGCTGGCTGACGGCCGACGGGGTGACCTGCAGCCGCCGGGCGGCACCCTCGAACGTGCCCTCGTCGACGCAGGCCGCCAGCGCGGCGAGCTGGTCCGGGTCGAACGTCATGAAGCAATGCTACATGTCCCCTTGAAACATTCGCTGGTCTTCATCGACCGCCGCGACCTACCGTCGACGACGTGACCTCCGCCCTCGCCGGGTTCCTCTCCGGCCTGTCCCTGATCGTCGCCATCGGCGCCCAGAACGCGTTCGTGCTGCGCCAGGGCCTACGACGTGAGCACGTCGGCGCCGTCGTCGCCGTCTGCGTCGCGGCCGACGTCCTGCTCATCGCGGCCGGCGTCGGCGGGCTGGGCACCCTCGTCGACAGCCACCCCGCCGCCCTCGCCGCAGCGCGGTACGGCGGGGCGGCGTTCCTGGTGGTCCTGGCGCTCGCCGCCGTCCGACGTGCACGGACGCCCGGCCGGCTCGACCCCGCCTCGTCGGGCCCCGCCGGGCGCGGCGCGGTGCTCGCGACGTGCCTCGCGCTGACCTTCCTCAACCCGCACGTCTACCTGGACACCGTGGTGCTCCTCGGCAGCCTGGCCGGGCAGCAGGACGCCCCGTGGGGCTTCGCCGCCGGGGCCGCGACCGCGAGCGCCGTATGGTTCACGGCGCTCGGCCTCGGGGCGACGCGCCTGCGACCGCTGTTCGCCCGGCCGCGCGCCTGGCAGGCGCTCGACCTCCTCGTCGCCGCGGTCATGACGACGCTCGCGGTGCTCCTCGTCGTGTGAGCGTCGGCGCACCTCGCCGTGGGAGCGTCAGCGGGCGCGCTGCACCCGGGCGACGTCCCACACCGGCTCCGGGGTCTCGACGACGCGGCCGTCCGAGCCGAACGTCAGGAACCGGTCGAACGTCCGCGTGAACCAGCGGTCGTGCGTCACCGCGAGGACCGTGCCCTCGAACGCGGCGAGGCCCGTCTCGAGCGCCTCGGCGGAGTGCAGGTCGAGGTTGTCGGTCGGCTCGTCGAGCAGCAGGAGCGTCGCGCCGCCGAGCTCGAGCAGCAGGATCTGCAGCCGCGCCTGCTGACCGCCCGAGAGGGTCTCGTACGTCTGCTCGGCCTGGCCGACGAGCTCGTACCGGTCGAGCGCCTTGCTGGCCTGCTCACGGCCGAGCCCCGACCGGTGCTGGTCGCCGCGGTGCAGGATCTCCAGCAGCGTGCGCCCGACGAGCTCCGGGTGGGCGTGGTTCTGCGCGAACCACCCCGGCCGCACGCGCGAGCCCAGGACGACCTTGCCGGTGTGGGCGACGGGCTTCACCGGGGTGTCGTCGGCGGGCTCGTGCTCCGGGCCCGGATCGCTGCCGCCGGCCGCGAGCAGCCGCAGGAAGTGCGACTTGCCCGAGCCGTTGGAGCCCAGCACCGCCACCCGCTCGCCGAACCAGACCTCGAGGTCGAACGGCTGCATGAGCCCGGTGAGCTCGAGCCCGGTCGCGACGACCGCGCGCTTCGCCGTCCGGCCGCCCCGCAGTCGCACCTTGACCGACTGCTCGCGCGACAGGATCGTCGGCGGGCCGGCCTCCTCGAACTTGCGCAGCCGCGTCTGCGCCGCCTGGTACCGCGACGCGAGGCCGTCGTTGAACGCGGACTTCGTCTTCAGCGTGAGCACGAGCTCCTTGAGCTTCGCGTGCTCCTCCTCCCAGCGCCGCAGCAGCTCCTCCGCCCGCGAGCGCCTGTCCTCCCGGGCCTGGTGGTACGTGGCGAAGCCGCCGCCGTGCACCCACACGGACGCCCCGACGACCGTGGGCTCGAGCGTCGCGACGTGCGTGGCGACGTTCGACAGCAGCTCCCGGTCGTGGCTCACCAGCAGCACCGTCTTCGGCGACGCGACGAGCCGCTGCTCCAGCCAGCGCTTCGTCGGTACGTCGAGCGCGTTGTCCGGCTCGTCGAGCAGGAGCACCTCGTCGGGGCCGCGCAGCAGCGCCTCCAGCACGAGCCGCTTCTGCTCACCGCCGGACAGCGAGCGGACCTCGCGGTGCTGCGCCTGCTCGAACGGGATCGACAGCACCGCGTCCGTGACCCGGTCCCAGCCGGCCTCCGCCTCGTAGCCGCCGACGTCCGCCCAGTCGACGAGCGCCTGCGCGTACCGCATCTGCGCGGGCTCGTCGTCGACCTCCATGATCCCCAGCTCCGCGGCCGTCAGCTCGACGGCGGCGTCGCGGACCGCCACGGGCGCCAGCGACGCCAGCAGGTCCCGGATCGACCGGTCGTCGTCGATCCGTCCGACGTCCTGCCGCATCACCCCGAGCCCCCCGCTGCGACCGACCGACCCCGCGTGCGGCTGCTCGTCGCCGGCGACGATGCGCAGCAGCGTGGACTTGCCGACACCGTTGGGCCCGACCAGCGCGACGCGTGCGCCGTCGGCGACGCGGAACGTCACGTCGTCGAGGAGCGGACGGCCGTCGGGGAGCACGTAGCCGATGCCGCCGATGTCGAGATGACCCATGGCCCCAGTGTCCCTGCTGCCGACAGGACGACGAACCTCATTCGCCCCCCTGGCGGACGCGCGACGGCGGTGCGAAGGTCGAGAGCATGAGCGACACCTCCGCGACCAGCCCTGACCCCGAGCTCGGCAGCGAGGGCGACACCGACCAGCTGCCGCGCGAGGACACCCTCGTCGACCGCGGCGTCGACGACCTGCTCGACGAGGGCTACTCCCCACCCGAACGTGCGCGCTCCAACCACTACGGCGAGACCGCGTGGGAGGAGTCGCACCGCGAGACGATCGACCAGCGCATCGGCCAGGAGGAGCCCGAGGTGTGGGAGGTGTCGCCGCACGTCAGCGGCGACCGGGAGCCGCTGCGCGCCGGGCGGCTCGTCTCGGACGGCGACGCCGTCAGCGCGGGCGGCAACGACGAGTTCGCGATCGACGCCGGTGTCTCGGGCGGCGCCGCCTCCGCCGAGGAGGCCGCCGTGCACTTCATCGAGGAGGAGTACGTCGACGACCGGCGGTACCGCGACGACGACGACGAGGAGTGACGTCGCGCCCGTGACGCCCGGCCCCTAAGGTCGGGCTCCATGGCGCTGCGACTGGTCCAGGTGAACATCAAGGCCCACGACGACGAGACCGTCGGGCGGTTCTGGGCGGACGCGCTCGGCTGGGGCGTGTCCAGCGAGGGCCCCGGAGTGACGAACGTCGAACCGCCGGACGTCGTCTACCCGGACCCCGTCGCCGTCTTCATCGACGTCGTCGCCGTCCCGGACCGCGAGGCCGTGCGGTACCGGGCGCACCTCGATCTCGCGACCACCTCGGCCGCCCATCAGGCGGAGCTCGTCGCACGGCTGCAGGAGCTCGGTGCGACACCCGCCGACATCGGCCAGGGCGACGTGCCCTGGACGGTGCTCGCCGACCCCGAGGGAAACCTGTTCTGCGTGCTCGAGCCGCGGGAGCTCTACCGGGACACCGGGCCGGTCGCCGCGGTCGTGGTCGACTGCGCCGACCCACGCGCCATGGCCCGGTTCTGGGGCGAGGCCACCGACTGGACCGTGCACGAGGTGACCGACGACCACGCGCGGCTGCGCTCGTCCGCGGGTGTCGGCCCGTACCTCGAGCTCGTCCGGACGCCCGCCGCACAGACCCCACGGCACCGCGTCCACCTCGACCTGCGGCCGTACGCCGGTGACGACCAGGCAGCGGAGGCGGCCCGGCTGCGTGACCTGGGCGCGACCGACGCCGACGTCGGCCAGGGCGACGCGCCGTGGCTGGTCCTCGCGGACCCGGAGGGCAACGAGTTCTGCGTCCTGACCTCGCGCTGACGCCGCACCGGCACCTGGCCGGGGCCGCCGGTGCCGCTAGCCGCAGCAGCCGGTCGGGGTGTCGACGTCGTCGGCCTGCCGGCGTGCGCGCGTCTGCACCGCCCGCCCCGCGAGCTCGTCGTCCGACGGGTACCCCACGGCCTCCAGCGTGAGCCCGTGCGCGGCGACCACGGCCGCACCCCCGTCGCGCCGGCGCCCGACGAGCAGCTCGGCGGGCCAGCCGACGGGCCGCCGGCCCTCGCCGACCGCCACGCTCGCGCCGACGAGCGCGCGGACCATCGAGTGGCAGAACGCGTCCGCCTGCACGTCCGCGACCACGAGCCCCGCGTCCGGGCCGTCGGCAGGGCGGTGCCACCGGAACACCTCGAGCGTGCGGATCGTCGTCGCCCCCTCACGGGGCTTGCAGTACGCGGCGAAGTCGTGGCGCCCCAGCAGCGCGCCGGCGGCGGCGTCCATCGCGGCGGCGTCCAGCGGGCGCCGGTGCCACAGCACGTGCGCGCGCGTCAGCGGGTCGCGGTGCTCGGAGTCGTCGCAGATCCGGTACGCGTAGCGGCGACGCAGGGCCGAGAACCTCGCGTCGAAGCCGACCGGCGCGCCGACCACGCGGTGCACGACGAGGTCCGGGGGCAGCACGCCGGCGAGCCGGGACAGCAGCGCCTCGGTCGGCGGCCGGTCCGACCGGCCCCGGGCCGCGTCGAGCAGCGCGGTCTCGACGTCGACGTGAGCGACCTGGCCGCGCGCGTGCACCCCGGCGTCGGTCCGGCCGGCCACCGTGACCCGCGGCGCCGGACGGCCCAGCGGACCGGCGCGGAGCACCGTCGCGAGCGCGTCCTCGAGCACGCCCTGCACCGTCCGCAGCGCGGGCTGACGTGCCCAGCCGGCGAACCCCGTGCCGTCGTAGGCGAGGTCCAGCCGCAGCCGGACGACGCCCTCGCCGAGGTCGTGCGTAGCGGGGTCCGCAGGCGCGGCGCTCGTCGTGCTCACGGGCCACCACGGTAGTCGCGACCCGCCGCCGTCCCCGACCACGGACCCGAGCAGGCCCGCCCATCCCGGCGCCCGCCCGACCAGGGGCCTACCGTGGGCTCGTGCCGAGCACCGCAGCCGACCCGTTCACGCTGGCCGTCGACTGCGGCGGCGGCGGCATCAAGGCGTCCGTGCTCGACGCGGCCGGCACGCTGCACGCCCCCGCAGTCCGGGTCCCCACCCCGTACCCGCTGCCGCCGGACCGGCTCGTCGAGACCATCGCGCAGATCGCGGACGGCCTGCCCCGAGCCGACCGGGTGACGGTCGGGATGCCCGGCATGATCCGGCACGGTGTCGTCGTCTCCACGCCGCACTACGTGACACGGTCCGGTCCCCGCACCGCCGTCGACCCCGAGTTCGTCGAGGCGTGGTCCGGGTGCGACGTGCGGGCCGCGGTCCAGGCCCGGCTCGGCCTGCCGACGCTCGTGCTGAACGACGCCGAGGTGCACGGCGCCGGGGTCGTCTCCGGCACGGGCGTCGAGCTCGTCCTCACCCTCGGCACCGGCCTGGGGTCCGCGCTGTTCGACGGCGGGGCTCTCGCGCCGCACCTCGAGCTCTCCCACGCCCCCGTGCGCTGGGGCATGCCCTACGACCTGTACATCGGTCAGGTCGAGCGGGCCCGGCTCGGCGACGGGCTGTGGTCGCGCCGGGTCCGGCGGGTCGTCGAGGGGCTGCGGCCGGTGTTCCTCTGGGACCGGCTCTACCTCGGTGGCGGGAACGCACGGCAGGTCACCCCGCAGGTGCTCGACAGGCTGGGCGACGACGTCGTCGTCGTGCCGAACCAGGCCGGGATCGTCGGCGGCGTGCGCGCCTGGAACCTGGGCCTGCGACCGCCCACCGCCTGACGAGCGCCCGCTACGCCGTCGCGACGTCCGGCTCCGGAGCGGTCGCACCGCCGGCTGCTCCCAGCTCGTCCAGGACCTCCAGCAGCACCCGGCTGAACCGCGTCGGCTGCACGAGGTTCACCAGGTGCGTCGCGTGCGGCACGACGACGAGCCGGCCGTTCCTCGTCGCGCGCAGGAACACCCGCTCCTCACCACGGAAGTGGTCGAACCGGCCGTTCACCAGCCACACCGGCGCCTCGATCCGGGCCAGGTCCGCCACGGGCGCCGCCTGCGCCATCTCCCGCATCACGTCCCCCGTCACCCCCAGCGCGTACCCGCCCTCCTCCAGGTCCCGGACCGCGGCCGGCGGGACGGTACGCGCGACCATGAACCGGTTGAGGCCCGCACCCGCGTCGGGCAGCCGCGCGATCACCCGGCCGGCCAGGTCCCACCCGGACAGCACCAGCCGGCGCGGCTGCGTGGAGCAGCCCGCCGCGACGAGGCCGACGACCTGGTCCGGCCGCCGAGCAGCGTGCGCGATGCCCACGTACCCACCGAGCGACAACCCGACGACGAGCGCCCGGCCGCCCAGCCCGTCCACCGCACGGGACACCGTCGCCACCGACTCCTCGAGCGTGAACCTCTCCTCGAGCCGCCGCCCGTGCCCCGGCAGGTCCACCGCGACCGCGACGCCACCCGCCCGCTCGACGGACTCGACCTGGGCACGCCACATCGTGCGCGACGCGCGCAGGCCGTGCACCAGGACCACCGGGGGCCACATGCTCCGACCCTACGAGCAGGACAGGGCCGACGCACCGATGCCCCGACGACGAGAGGCCCGGACCCCCAGCGGGGTCCGGGCCTCTCGGTCAGGCAGTGGTGCGTCAGGCCTTCTCGGCGTCGCCCTCGGCGGCAGCCTCGTCGGTCGTCGCCTCGTCGGCGACGGCGTCGGCCGGCGTCTCCTCGACGGCGGCCTCGGCGGCCTCCTCCTCGACAGCGGCGGGAGCCTCGGGCTCGGCCTTCGCCTTCGGGGCAGCCTTCGCGGCGGCCTTCGTGGCCTCCTTGACGACGGCCTGCTTCGGCGACAGCGGCTCGAGGACGAGCTCGATCACGGCCATGGGCGCGTTGTCGCCCTTGCGCGGACCGATCTTGGTGATGCGCGTGTAGCCACCCTGACGGTCGGCCACGGCCGGCGCGATCTCGGTGAACAGCTCGTGCACGACACCCTTGTCCTTGACGACGGTCAGGACGCGACGGCGGGCGTGCAGGTCACCGCGCTTGGCGAACGTGATGAGCCGCTCGGCGAGCGGGCGAAGGCGCTTGGCCTTGGCCTCGGTCGTCGTGATCCGCTTGTGCTCGAACAGCGACGTCGCCAGGTTCGCGAGGATCAGCCGCTCGTGCGCCGGTCCGCCACCGAGCCGGGGACCCTTGGTGGGCGTAGGCATGGTCTTTACTCCTTGAGTTCCAGTGATGGGCGACGCGCCCCGGGGTCAGTGCCCGGGTGCGCGTTCCCCGGCGTCGGTCAGTACTGCTCGTCCTCGACGAAGTCGCCCTCGTCGTCGCCGTAGTAGGCGCTGGCGGTCGGGTCGAAGTCGAGCGGGCTGTCCTTGAGGGTCAGGCCGAGCTCGGCGAGCTTCTCCTTGACCTCCGTGATGGACTTCGCACCGAAGTTGCGGATGTCCAGGAGGTCGGCCTCGCTGCGCGCGACGAGCTCGCCCACCGAGTGGATGCCCTCACGCTTGAGGCAGTTGTAGGAGCGGATCGTCAGCTGCAGGTCCTCGATCGGCAGCGCCAGGTCCGCGGCCAGGGCCGCGTCCGTCGGCGACGGGCCGATCTCGATGCCCTCGGCCTCGACGTTGAGCTCACGAGCCAGACCGAACAGCTCGACGAGCGTCTTGCCGGCCGACGCGAGCGCGTCCCGCGGGCTGATCGCGGCCTTCGTCTCGACGTCGACGACCAGCTTGTCGAAGTCCGTGCGCTGCTCGACACGCGTCGCCTCGACCTTGTAGGTCACCTTGAGGACCGGCGAGTAGATCGAGTCGACCGGGATCCGGCCGATCTCGGCGTCGAACGACTTGTTCTGGTTCGCCGACACGTAGCCACGGCCACGCTCGACGGTCAGCTCGATCTCGAGCTTGCCCTTGTCGTTGAGCGTCGCCAGGTGAAGGTCGGCGTTGTGCACCTCGACACCGGCCGGCGGCACGATGTCGGCGGCGGTGACCACACCCGCACCCTGCTTGCGCAGGTACATCACGACGGGCTCGTCGTTCTCCGAGGAGACGACCAGCTGCTTGATGTTGAGGATGATCTCGGTGACGTCCTCCTTGACGCCCGGCACGGTGGAGAACTCGTGCAGCACACCGTCGATCCGGATGGACGTGACGGCGGCACCGGGGATGGAGGACAGCAGCGTCCGGCGGAGCGAGTTGCCGAGCGTGTAGCCGAAGCCCGGCTCCAGCGGCTCGATGGAGAACCGCGAGCGGTTCTCCGAGATGACCTCTTCGGTCAGGGTGGGGCGCTGTGCGATCAGCACGGTGTGATTCCTCTCAGCGGGCGTCCGCCATATGACGCTCCGCAGGTACTACGAGCTGGCATGCCTCGGTCCGCATGGCCAGCGGAGTCGGACGAGCGGGCCGGTGCGCGCCCTGGGGCGACGCACCGGCCCAACCGAAGGTCAGACGCGGCGACGCTTGGGCGGACGGCAGCCGTTGTGGGCCTGCGGCGTCACGTCCTGGATCGAGCCGACCTCGAGGCCGGTGGCCTGCAGCGAGCGGATCGCCGTCTCGCGGCCCGAGCCCGGGCCCTTCACGAAGACGTCGACCTTGCGCATGCCGTGCTCCTGCGCACGACGCGCGGCGGCCTCGGCGGCGAGCTGCGCGGCGAACGGGGTCGACTTGCGCGAGCCCTTGAAGCCCACCTGGCCGGACGACGCCCAGGCGATCACGGCGCCGGA
Organism: Cellulomonas chitinilytica; assembly: GCF_016862675.1. Classification (GTDB taxonomy): domain Bacteria; phylum Actinomycetota; class Actinomycetes; order Actinomycetales; family Cellulomonadaceae; genus Cellulomonas; species Cellulomonas chitinilytica. The sequence goes on from NZ_BONK01000001.1 coordinate 220,470, forward strand.
CGGGTCCGTGATGGAGACGATGGTGTTGTTGAACGTGCTCTTGATGTGCGCCTGGCCGTGGGAGACGTTCTTCTTCTCCTTGCGGCGCGGCTTGCGCACGGCGGAACGGGTCTTGGGAGGCATCTGCTTCTTCTCTCGTGATCTACAGGTCGCTGGACCGGCATCCCGGGGCCGACCGCGCGAGGCGCGTCGTCGTCCCGGGGCGACGGGCTACTTGCGCCCGGCCTTCTTCTTGCCGGCCACGGTGCGCTTCGGGCCCTTGCGGGTACGCGCGTTGGTCTTCGTGCGCTGACCACGCACGGGAAGGCCACGGCGGTGACGCAGGCCCTCGTAGCAGCCGATCTCGACCTTGCGGCGGATGTCCGCAGCGACCTCACGGCGAAGGTCACCCTCGAGCTTGTAGTTCGCCTCGAGGTAGTCACGGAGCGCGACGAGCTCGGCGTCGCCGAGGTCCTTCACGCGGATGTCGCCACTGATCCCGGTGGCGGCGAGGGTCTGCAGCGAGCGCGTGCGGCCGACCCCGTAGATGTAGGTGAGCGCGATCTCGAGCCGCTTCTCGCGGGGGAGGTCTACGCCGATAAGACGTGCCATGTGCCTGGTGGCTCCTGTACTGCGTCGGAGGTCTGCCGCACCACCTTCCCGCGTGCTGCGGGCCCCGGCCTCCGACCGGGGGTTCGCCGGTGGACCGGGCTCTCGCCCGGCACCGACCGGAGTGGCGGTGCGCTTGCCGGTCCCGACGTCGGGACCGTCGTGCTGCGACAGCCGCGGGCGGCTGTCAGTGGTGCTGCTGCGGGAGATGCGTCCCGCGTCAGGGCATCAGCCCTGGCGCTGCTTGTGACGCAGGTTCTCGCAGATCACCTGGACGCGACCGTGCCGGCGGATCACCTTGCACTTGTCGCAGATCTTCTTGACGCTGGGCTTGACCTTCATCGCGTGTTCCTCCGCCGCCGCATGAGCCTCCGGGGACCGGCGGCGTGACGGCGTGTTCGAGTGGTGATTACTTGTAGCGGTAGACGATCCGGCCGCGGGACAGGTCGTACGGGCTCAGCTCCACGACCACCCGGTCCTCGGGAAGGATCCGGATGTAGTGCTGACGCATCTTGCCCGAGATATGGGCGAGCACCTTGTGGCCGTTGGTGAGCTCCACGCGGAACATCGCGTTCGGCAGAGCCTCCACGACGCTGCCCTCGATCTCGATGACACCGTCCTTCTTCGCCATGTCCTCCGCTAACTGTCGGTCTCATTGATCAACCCACGTCGACCAGCCCCTGCGCCCCGCGTCGTGCGGGCCCAGGTTCAGCTCTCGTGGAGAGCGGGTGCGACCGGACCAGTCCGACAAGGACTGGAGGTGAACGGGCGCACACACCCAACGGACGATCTTACGGCATCGCCCCTGCAGGACGAAACCGGCGGGACGGTGGCCCTGGTCTCACCAGGACCGCTCCCGGACGCCACCCGGCAGCACGCACGAGCGGGCCCCGGTGCGGCACGCGCACCGGGGCCCGCTCAGGTCAGACCAGGCGTCAGGCGTCCGAGCCCGCACCCTGGGCACGGCCACGGCGTCGCAGCACCACGAGACCGGCGCCGCCCAGCAGCAGCACGACAGCCACGGTCAGCGGGACCGTCAGGGACGACCCGGTGGTCGCCAGCGTCCCCGTGCCGCTCGCAGCCAGGACCTCCGACACGATCGTCGGCGTCGGCGTCGGCGTGCGCGTCGGGGTCGGCGTCGGGCTGGGGGCGGCCGCGACCTCGCTGGTGGCGGACGGCGTCGGCGTCGGCTTCGGGGTCGGCGTCGCGCTGGTCGTCGGGGTCTGGGTGGGCTGGACCTCGGAGGTCGGCGTCACCGTCGGCGTCGCGCTCGGCGTCACCGTCGGGGTCGGGGTCGGGGTCGGGGTGACCGACGGCGTCGGGGCCGGAGTCGTCGCGCCGCAGGCCGGCACCTCGAAGGACTTCTCGAGGTCGGTGTGCTCGGCGGCCGTGATCGGCGGCCACCCGATCGTCGCGACCGGGTAGGACGGCGCCTTCGAACCCGTGAAGAGCGACACGTCACCGATCGCCTGGTCCTCCTGGACGGCCCAACCCGGCCCGCACACGGTCACCGGGACCGCGGCACGGACCTCCGCGAGCGTGAGCGGACGGTAGTACCGCCCCGGCCACGCGGCGACGAGGTACTGCTGCGTGGAGTTCTCCCACGACGCCTTCTTGGAGGCGTCCCGCTTGCGGTAGACGTACGCACCCGTCGCCGTGCCCGGCTCGATCGAGGGCGTCGGGGTGGCCGAGGTCTTCGGCGTGGTCGAGGCCTTCGACGTGGCGGGAGCGGGCTTCTGCCAGGTGCCGTGGTTCGAACCGCCACGGTCCGAGCCACCATGGGCCTCGGCTGCAGCGGCGCTGGCCGTGATCGCCAGGGCAGCCACGACCGTGGCGACCGCCAGAGTGGTGAACGTGCGAGCAGACCGAGCTGCTCGGGACGAGGACACGGGACGAACGCTGCGCTGCATGGGCCACCCATCGTCGATACGTGGCAGACGCGACGGGGGCGCGCCTGCGGGCTCCCTCGGGCACGCGGCGACACGCCACTCACCTCTGGGGTCGGCGGCACACTATCGGACATATGCGACGGACAAGGGGCGTTTGCGCAGATGAACGCGATTCATCTCGAATCTGGACGGATGTTCACCTGAACGGCGGACCGGACGAACCGGACATCTGTCCGGCAGGCCGCGGGAGCGCGGCTCAGGCGAGCGGCGCGACCTCGACGCCGAGCTCGGCGAGCGGCCCCGCGCCGCCGTCCCGAGCCGTCAGGACCCAGATGCCGCCGTCGAGGACGGCGACCGTGTGCTCCCAGTGGGACGCGCGGGAGCCGTCCTCCGTGACGACGGTCCAGTCGTCGTCCAGCACCTCGGTCATGCGCGACCCACGCACGATCATCGGCTCGACCGCCACGCACAGCCCCGGGCGGACCCGGGGGCCGCGGTCACGGGCCCGGTAGTTCAGCACGTCGGGCGGCTGGTGCATGGCCGTCCCGATGCCGTGGCCGACGTACTCCTGCACGACGCCGTAACGGCTGCCACCGTTGAGGCCTGCCTCCGCAGCCGCGTCGACGACGTCCTCGACGGCCTCCCCCACCGCACCGAGCCGGTCACCGCGGGCGAGCGCCGCGATGCCCGCCCACATCGCGCGCTCCGTGGTGGCAGCGAGCGCGATATCCTCGGGATCACCGTCGCCGACGACCACGGTGATCGCGGAGTCACCGTGCCACCCGTCGACGATCGCGCCGCAGTCGACCGACACGACGTCGCCCTCGTCCAGGACACGCGGACCCGGGATGCCGTGCACGACCTCGTCGTTGACGGAGACGCACAGCGTCGCGGGGTACCCGTGGTAGCCAAGGAAGGAAGGCGTCGCCCCGCGCTCCGAGATCAGGCGCGCGGCGACCGCGTCAAGATCGGCGGTCGTCGCGCCGGCGACGACGTGCTCACGCACCGCGGCGAGCGCGTCCGCCACGACGAGACCGGCCCGCCGCATGACGGCGACCTGGTCAGGGGTCTTGTACTCGATGCGTTCCCGGCCGAACATCGCGGTCACCCGATGGGCACGCTCAGCGAGCGAGCGAGCCGATGGCTGCCAGCAGCCGGCGCGTCACGTCGTCGACGTCGCCGATGCCGTCCACCTGCGCGAGCAGGCCGCGATCGGCGTAGACCTGCGAGATCGGCGCCGTCTGCTCCGCGTACACGTCGAGGCGGTGACGGACCACGTCCTCCGTGTCGTCCTCACGGCCCTCGATCTGCGCCCGCTTGAGCAGCCGCTCGACGACGACCTCCGGGTCGGCCGTGATCTCCACGGCCAGGTCCAGCGGAAGCCCCAGGTCGGCGAGGATCGCGTCGAGCTCCTCGACCTGGGCCGCGTTGCGCGGGTAGCCGTCGAGCAGGAAGCCCTGCGCCACGTCGTCCTGCGCCAGGCGGTCCCGGACCATCGCGTTCGTCACCGAGTCGGGGACGAGCGCACCACGCGACGAGTACTCCTGCGCGGTGCGACCGAGCTCCGTGCCGCCCTTGATGTTGGCGCGGAAGATGTCGCCCGTCGAGATCGCCGGGACGCCGAGCTCCTCGGCCAGCCGCGCCGCCTGCGTTCCCTTGCCGGCTCCCGGAGGACCGAGCAGGACCAGACGTGCGCTCATCGGAGGAACCCTTCGTAGTGCCGCTGCTGCAGCTGCGACTCGATCTGCTTGACGGTCTCGAGGCCGACGCCCACCACGATGAGGATCGACGAGCCACCGAACGGGATGTTGGAGCCGACGTTGAGCCCGATGAACACTAGCGTGGGGATCAGCGCCACGATCGCCAGGTAGATGGACCCCGGCGCGGTGATGCGCGTGATGACGTAGTCGAGGTACTCGGCCGTCGGGCGACCGGCCCGGATGCCCGGGATGAAGCCGCCGTACTTCTTCATGTTGTCGGCGACCTCGTCCGGGTTGAACGTGATGGCCGTGTAGAAGTAGCAGAAGAAGATGATCAGCACGACGTACAGCGCGAGGTGCAGCGGCGCGCTCTGCTTCGCCAGGTGCAGGCTGATCCACTGGACCCAGCCCGCCGTCTGGTCACCGAACTGGGCGACGAGGCCCGGGATCGCGAGCAGCGACGACGCGAAGATGATCGGGATCACGCCGGCCATGTTGATCTTGATCGGGATGTACGTGCTCGAGCCGCCGTACATGCGCCGGCCGACCATGCGCTTGGCGTACTGGACCGGGATGCGTCGCTGCGACTGCTCGACGAACACGACGGCGCCGATCACCAGCACGATGACCGCGAGGACCACGATGAACTTCGTCGCACCGTTGTTGCCACCGGCGATCGACCACAGCGACGTCGGGAAGCTCGCGGCGATCGACGTGAAGATGAGCAGCGACATGCCGTTGCCGACGCCGCGCTCCGTGATCAGCTCGCCGAGCCACATGATCAGGCCCGTGCCCGCGGTCATGGTGATGACCATGATGAGGAGGGTGACCCAGTCGTCGTTCGGGATGACGTCGACGGGGCAGCCGGAGAAGAGCTGACCGCTGCGCGCGACCGTGATGATCGTCGTCGACTGCAGGATCGCGAGGCCGATGGTCAGGTACCGCGTGTACTGCGTGAGCCGCGCGGTGCCGGACTGCCCCTCACGGTGCAGCTCCTCGAACTTGGGGATCACCACACGGAGCAGCTGGATGATGATGCTCGCGGTGATGTACGGCATGATCCCGAGCGCGAAGACGGACAGCTGGAGCAGCGCCCCGCCGCTGAACAGGTTCACGAGACCGAGCAGCGAGTTGTTCTCCGCGTCGGCGATGCACGTCTGCACGTTGGGGTACGACACACCCGGCGTCGGCAGGAACGAACCGATGCGGAACACGACCATGATGCCGATCGTGAAGAGCAGCTTGCGCCGCAGGTCGGGCGTCCTGAACGCCCTGACGAATGCGCTGAGCACCTGGTCCTCCTGGGCCGCCTGTGCGGCATCTCGTACGACCGGTCCGTTCCGGCCGTGAACGCCCGCGAATCATTGCAGGCAACGGGGCACCCTAACCGATGCCCCCCAGCATGCGGAACGGGGCCGGTGGGAGTCCTGTCGGCCCCACCGGCCCCGTCCGTGAATCAGTCCTGCGCGACGCTTCCGCCGGCAGCCACGATCTTCTCCTTCGCGGACGCCGAGTAGGCGTCGACCGCGACCGAGACCTTGACCGTGAGGTCGCCGGTGCCGAGCACCTTGACGGGCTGGCCCTTGCGGACCGCACCCTTCGCGACCAGGTCGGCGACCGTCACGTCGCCACCGTCCGGGTACAGCGCCGAGAGCTTGTCCAGGTTGACGACCTGGTACTCGACGCGGAACGGGTTCTTGAAGCCGCGGAGCTTGGGCAGCCGCATGTGCAGCGGCATCTGCCCGCCCTCGAAGCGGTCCGGCACCTGGTAGCGGGCCTTGGTGCCCTTGGTGCCACGACCGGCCGTCTTGCCCTTCGACGCCTCACCACGACCCACGCGGGTCTTGGCGGTCTTGGCGCCGGGGGCCGGACGCAGGTGGTGCACCTTGAGGGTGCCACCGGCGCCGGGCTCGGCAGCGGCCTCGGCCGCCTTGACGGCGGCCTCGGACTTCGCCGGGGCAGCCTTCTTCGCGGGAGCCGCCTTGGCCTTCGCCGGGGCGGCCTTCGTCTCGGCCTTCTCCGCCTTCGCGTCGGCCTTCGGCTCCACCTTCTCGGACGCCGCGGCCTTGGCCTTGGTCGTCTTCGGGGCGGCCTCCGTGGCCTCAGCCTTGGCAGGCGCCTTCTTCGCGGGAGCCTTCTTGGCGGCGGCCTTGGGGGCCGTCACCTCCTCGGCCGTCGCGTCGGCCTTCTTGTCGTCAGCCATGGTCACTCGACCTCCTCGACCGCGACCAGGTGCTGCACGGTCTTGACCATGCCGCGGATCTCAGGACGGTCCTCCTTGACGACGACGTCGCCGATCCGCTTCAGGCCCAGCGTGCGCAGCGTGTCGCGCTGGTTCTGCTTGCCACCGATGCCGGAACGCTTCTGCGTCACCTTGAGACGAGCCATCAGGCACCTGCCTTCGCGCCCGCAGCGGCAGCCAGGCCGGCGGCCTGCGCCCGCAGGAGCGCAGCCGGGACCACGTGCTCGACCGGGAGCCCACGGCGCGCGGCCACGGCCTCCGGACGCTCGAGACCGCGGAGGGCCGCGACCGTCGCGTGGACGATGTTGATCGCGTTCGACGAACCGAGCGACTTGCTCAGCACGTCGTGGATGCCGGCGCACTCGAGCACGGCGCGCACCGGACCACCGGCGATCACACCGGTACCCGGCGACGCCGGACGCAGGAAGACGACACCGGCAGCGGCCTCACCCTGGATGGGGTGCGGGATGGTGCCCTGGATGCGCGGGACCTTGAAGAAGTTCTTCTTGGCCTCCTCGACACCCTTGGCGATCGCCGCGGGCACCTCCTTGGCCTTCCCGTAGCCGACACCGACGGTGCCGTCGCCGTCGCCCACCACGACGAGCGCGGTGAAGCTGAAGCGCCGGCCGCCCTTGACGACCTTGGCCACGCGGTTGATCGTGACGACGCGCTCGAGGAACGCGCTCTTCTCTGCGGCGTCGCGACCGCGGCCGCCGCCGTCACGGCCACGACCGCCGTCGCGGCGGTCGCCGCCGCCGGTGCCGCCCGCGGGCGCCCCGGTGTTGCTGCGCTGAGGAGCAGCCATCAGTGAGTCCTCTTCTTCGATGCGGGGATGGTCGTGGTCGTCACAGGGAGAGTCCGCCCTCGCGGGCCCCGTCGGCGACAGCTGCCACCCGGCCGTGGTACTTGTTGCCGCCGCGGTCGAACACGACGGCGGAGACGCCGGCAGCCTTGGCGCGCTCGGCGACGAGCTCGCCGACCTTGCGGGCCTTGGCCGTCTTGTCGCCGTTCGCGGCACGCAGGTCCGCCTCGAGCGTCGACGCGGACGCGAGCGTCTGGCCGATGCCGTCGTCGACGACCTGCGCCGTGATGTGCCGGGCGGACCGGGTCACGACGAGGCGGGGACGAGCGGCCGAGCCCGCGACCTTCTTGCGAAGACGCAGGTGACGACGCTGACGGGCAATGCGCTTGCCCTTGCCGATGATCTTGATCGCCATGGCTTACTTCCCAGCCTTTCCGACCTTGCGGCGCACGTTCTCGCCCGCGTAACGCACACCCTTGCCCTTGTACGGCTCGGGCTTGCGGATCTTGCGGATGTTCGCGGCGACCTCGCCGACCTGCTGCTTGTCGATGCCCTGCACCGAGAAGCGGGTCGGGGCCTCCACGACGAACGTGATGCCCTCGGGCGGCGTCACGACGACCGGGTGGCTGAAGCCGAGGGCGAACTCGAGGTCCGTGCCCTTGGCCGTCACGCGGTAACCGGTGCCGACGATCTCGAGCTTCTTGGTGTAGCCCTCCGTCACACCCGTGACGAGGTTCGCCAGGAGCGTGCGGGTGAGGCCGTGCAGCGAGCGCGAGAGGCGCTCGTCGTTCGGGCGGGTGACCACCAGGGCACCGGCCTCGTCGCGCGCGACCTCGATGGGGGCGGCGACCGTGTGCGTGAGGGTCCCCTTGGGGCCCTTCACCGACACGAGGGCACCGTCGATGCTGACGTCCACGCCGGCCGGGACCGGGACGGGGATTCTGCCGATTCGAGACATGGCTTGCTCCTTTCCGTCTCGGACTTACCAGACGTAGGCGAGGACTTCCCCACCCACGCCCTTCTTGGCGGCCTGCTTGTCGGTCAGGAGACCCGAGGACGTGGACAGGATCGCCACGCCGAGGCCACCGAGCACCTTGGGCAGGTTGGTCGACTTCGCGTACACGCGCAGGCCCGGCTTGGACACGCGCTTCACACCGGCGAGCGCACGCTCACGGTTGGGGCCGTACTTGAGCTCGATGACGAGGTTCTTGCCGACGACGGCGTCCTCGACCTTCCAGCCCGCGATGTAGCCCTCCGCCTGGAGGATCTCCGCGATGTGGGACTTCAGCTTCGAGAACGGGATCGACACCGAGTCGTGGTGCGCCGAGTTCGCGTTACGCAGCCGCGTGAGCAGGTCTGCGATGGGGTCAGTCATGGTCATGGGGCTTCAGCCCTCTCTCGCCGGGGTATCTGCGCCGCCATCCGTGATGGCGGGCGGCGCAGACCTACCGACGATCGTTGGTACAGGTTTCAGAATTACCAGCTGCTCTTGGTGACGCCGGGGAGCTCGCCACGGTGGGCCATCTCCCGCACGCAGATCCGGCACAGGCCGAACTTGCGGTACACCGAGTGGGGCCGGCCGCAACGCTGGCAGCGCGTGTAGCCACGCACCGCGAACTTCGGCTTCGCGGCGGCCTTGTTCTTGAGGGCGGTCTTCGCCATGTCAGTTCTCCTTGAACGGGAAGCCGAGGAGCTTGAGGAAAGCGCGACCCTCGTCGTCGGTGTCGGCCGTCGTCACGATCGTGATGTCCATGCCGCGGACGCGATCGATCTTGTCCTGGTCGATCTCGTGGAACATCGACTGCTCCGTGAGGCCGAAGGTGTAGTTGCCGTGGCCGTCGAACTGCTTGGGCGACAGGCCGCGGAAGTCGCGGATGCGCGGCAGCGCGGTCGACAGCAGGCGGTCCAGGAACTCCCAGGCACGGTCGCCGCGCAGCGTCACGTGGGCGCCGATCGGCATGCCCTCGCGCAGCTTGAACTGCGCGATGGACTTGCGGGCCTTGGTGACCTGCGGCTTCTGGCCCGTGATCTGGGTCAGGTCGCGGATCGCGCCGTCGATGAGCTTGGAGTCCTTGGCGGCCTCGCCGACGCCCATGTTCACGACGATCTTCACCAGACGCGCGGTCTGGTTGATGTTCGCGTGGCTGAACTGCTCGAAGAGGGCCGGCTTGATCTCGTCGTTGTAACGAGTCTTGAGCCGGGGCTGCGCCGGAGCGGTGATCTCGGTCATCAGATGTCCTTACCGGAGCGCTTGGCGACGCGGACCCGGACGGTGCGGGTACGGCCGTCGCGCTCGACCTGCTCGGTGCGGTAGCCGACCCGGGTGCCCTTCTTGGTCTCCGGGTCCACGAGCATCACGTTGCTGATGTGGATGGGGGCCTCGACGGTCTCGATGCCGCCGGTGCGGGTGCCGCGGGCCGTCTGGCCGGCCTTCACGTGCTTCTGCACGCGCTGCACGCCCTCGACGACGACACGCTGCGTCTCGGTGAGCACCTCGAGGACACGGCCCTGACGGCCCTTGTCGCGGCCCGAGATGACGAGGACGAGGTCGCCCTTCTTGATCTTCGCCATGGTCAGAGCACCTCCGGCGCCAGCGAGATGATCTTCATGAACTTCTTGTCGCGCAGCTCGCGGCCCACGGGGCCGAAGATGCGCGTGCCACGGGGCTCCCCGTCGTTCTTGAGGATCACGGCGGCGTTCTCGTCGAACTTGATGTAAGAACCGTCCGGACGGCGGCGCTCCTTGCGGGTGCGCACGACGACGGCCTTGACGACGTCGCCCTTCTTGACGTTCCCGCCGGGGATGGCGTCCTTGACGGTGGCGACGATGATGTCGCCGATGCCGGCGTACCGGCGGCCGGAGCCGCCGAGCACACGGATGCAGAGGATCTCCTTGGCACCCGTGTTGTCAGCGACACGCAGTCGCGACTCCTGCTGGATCATGACCTACTCCTGTCGTCCGGCGGGTTCTCACCCCGAGCTGGGGCGAGCCTGGCCGCACGTAGTTGCCGTGATGCACACGTCGCGGCGGGTGTCGTCTTGCGTCGGCACCCGCCGCCCGTGGGCAACTGGGGTGATGCTGGGTTTACTTGGCCTTCTCGAGGACCTCGACCAGACGCCACCGCTTGGTGGCCGACAGCGGCCGGGTCTCCATGATCAGGACCAGGTCACCGATGCCCGCCGAGCCCTGCTCGTCGTGCGCCTTGACCTTGCTCGTCCGCCGGATGACCTTGCCGTAGAGCGGGTGCTTGACCCGGTCCTCGACCTCGACCACGACGGTCTTGTCCATCTTGTCGCTCACGACGTAGCCGCGGCGGGTCTTGCGGTACGGCCGAGCCTCGGCCACCGCAGTCGTCTTCTCGTTCTTCTCGTCGCTCATCAGACTCACTCGCTCGCGCTCGGGGCGGTACGGATGCCGAGCTCGCGCTCACGCAGGATCGTGTAGATCCGCGCGATGTCGCGGCGCACGGCCTTGAGACGCCCGTGGCTCTCGAGCTGACCGGTGGCCGACTGGAAGCGGAGGTTGAACAGCTCCTCCTTGGACTTCTTCAGCTCGGCGACCAGCTTCTCGTCGTCGAAGGTGTCCAGCTCGGTGGGAGCCAGGTCCTTGGTTCCGATAGCCATCAGTTACCACCCTCGCGAACCACGAAACGGGTCTTCATCGGGAGCTTGTGCTGCGCGCGGCGCATGGCCTCGCGAGCCAGCGGCTCCGGGACGCCGGCGAGCTCGAACATCACTCGGCCGGGCTTGACGTTGGCGATCCACCACTCGGGCGAGCCCTTGCCGGAACCCATGCGGGTCTCGGCGGGCTTCTTGGTGAGGGGACGGTCCGGGTAGATGTTGATCCAGACCTTCCCACCACGCTTGATGTGGCGGGTCATGGCGATACGAGCAGCCTCGATCTGCCGGTTCGTGACGTAGGCGGGCTCGAGAGCCTGGATGCCGTACTCACCGAACGAGATCGACGTACCACCGGTCGCGGCGCCGGAGCGCCCCGGGTGGTGCTGCTTGCGGTGCTTCAGCCTGCGCGGGATCAGCACGGCTCAGGCCTCCGTTCCGGTCTCAGGGGCAGCGGCCTCGGCGGCCGGAGCCTCGGTGGCCTCGACGGGGGCGTCCGAACGCTCACGACGCGGGGCACCCGAACGGGGGCCACGGTCGCCACGCTCGCCACGACCGCCCTCGCCACGCGGACCACGAGCCGGGCGCGGGGCCTGGGTCGCCTGGTCGCGGGCGAACTCCTTCTCGGTCATGTCGCCCTTGTAGACCCACACCTTGACGCCGATGCGCCCGAAGGTCGTGCGGGCCTCGAAGAAGCCGTAGTCGATGTTCGCGCGGAGCGTGTGCAGCGGCACACGACCCTCGCGGTAGAACTCCGTGCGGCTCATCTCCGCGCCACCGAGGCGGCCGGAGACCTGCACGCGGATGCCCTTGGCACCGGCGCGCTGAGCCGACTGGATGCCCTTGCGCATGGCACGGCGGAACGAGACGCGGCTCGCGAGCTGCTCGGCGATGCCCTGGGCGACCAGCTGAGCCTCGATCTCGGCGTTCTTGACCTCGAGGATGTTCAGCTGGACCTGCTTGCCCGTGAGCTTCTCGAGCTCGCCGCGGATGCGGTCGGCCTCCGCGCCACGACGCCCGATGACGATGCCCGGGCGGGCGGTGTGGATGTCGACGCGGACGCGGTCACGCGTGCGCTCGATCTCGACCTTCGCGATGCCCGCGCGCTCGAGACCCGTGCTCATGAGCTTGCGGATCTGCACGTCCTCGCGGACGTAGTCGCGGTAGCGCTGACCCGGCTTCGTCGAGTCCGCGAACCAGCGCGAGCGGTGGTCCGTCGTGATGCCCAGGCGGTACCCGAGCGGGTTGACCTTCTGTCCCACTATCGGGCCCTTCCCTTCGTCTCACGCTCAGCGACGACCACGGTGATGTGGCTCGTGCGCTTGAGGATCTGGCTCGCCCGACCCTGCGCCCGCGGCCGGAACCGCTTGAGCGTCGGGCCCTCGTCGACGAAGACCTCGGAGATGTAGAGGTCCTGCTCGTCCAGACGCTGGCTGTTGCGCTTGGCCCCTTCGACCGCGTTCGCGATCGCCGACTGCACCGTCTTGAGGACGGGCTCCGCGGCCGCCTGCGGCGCGAACTTCAGCACCGCCACGGCCTCGCCGGCCTGCTTGCCACGGATGAGGTCCACGACGCGCCGGGCCTTCTGGGGCGTGACGCGGACGAACCGCGCCTTCGCCTTGGCTTCCATTGCTGTCCTGCCTTCTTGTCTCTGCCGGTGAGGGCGTCGCCTGGCTGACCCGGGGGTCAGCGGCGACGACCCTTCCGGTCGTCCTTCTCGTGGCCGCGGAACGTCCGGGTCGGAGCGAACTCGCCGAGCTTGTGCCCGACCATCGACTCCGTCACGAACACCGGGGTGTGCTTGCGCCCGTCGTGCACGGCGAAGGTGTGGCCGAGGAAGTCCGGGGTGATGACGGAACGGCGCGACCACGTCTTGATGACGTTCTTCGTGCCGGCCGTGTTCTGGACGTCGACCTTCTTCTGCAGGTGACCGTCGACGAACGGGCCCTTCTTCAGGCTGCGTGGCATCTCAGGCTCCTATCAGCGCTTCTTGCCGGTGCGCCGACGGCGCACGATGAGCTTGTCGCTCGGCTTGTTCGGACGACGGGTGCGACCCTCGGGCTGACCCCACGGGCTGACCGGGTGACGACCGCCGGACGTCTTGCCCTCACCACCACCGTGCGGGTGGTCGATCGGGTTCATGGCGACACCACGGACGGTCGGGCGCTTGCCCTTCCAGCGCATGCGGCCGGCCTTGCCCCAGTTGATGTTCGACTGCTCGGCGTTGCCGACCTCGCCGACCGTCGCGCGGCAGCGCAGGTCGACGTTGCGGATCTCGCCGGACGGCAGCCGGAGCTGCGCGTACGGGCCGTCCTTGGCGACGAGCTGCACCGACGAACCAGCCGAGCGGGCGATCTTCGCACCGCCGCCGGGCCGCAGCTCGATGGCGTGGATGACCGTACCGGTCGGGATGTTCCGCAGCGGCAGGTTGTTGCCGGGCTTGATGTCGGCGCCGGGGCCGTTCTCGATGACGTCACCCTGCGCCAGCTTGTTCGGCGCGATGATGTAGCGCTTCTCGCCGTCCGCGTAGTGCAGGAGCGCGATGCGCGCCGTGCGGTTGGGGTCGTACTCGATGTGAGCGACCTTGGCGGGCACGCCGTCCTTGTCGTGGCGACGGAAGTCGATGACGCGGTACGCACGCTTGTGACCGCCACCCTGGTGACGGGTCGTCACGCGACCGGTGGAGTTGCGGCCACCCGTCTTGTGCAGCGGACGGACCAGCGACTTCTCCGGCGTGGAGCGCGTGATCTCGACGAAGTCGGCCACGCTCGAGCCACGACGGCCCGGCGTTGTCGGCTTGTACTTACGAATACCCATGAGTTCTCAGTCCTTCGCTCAGCCGACCGGACCGCCGAAGATGTCGATCGTTCCCTCGCGGAGGGTGACGATCGCACGCTTCGTGTCCTTGCGGCGGCCGATGCCGAAACGGGTCCGACGAGCCTTGCCCTTGCGGTTCGCCGTGTTGACCGACTCGACCTTGACGCCGAACACCTGCTCGACGGCGATCTTGATCTCGGTCTTGTTGGCGCGCGGGTCGACGAGGAAGGTGTACTTCCCCTCGTCGAGCAGGCCGTAGCTCTTCTCGGAGACGACGGGCGCGACGAGGATGTCGCGCGGGTTCTTGCCGATGTCGCTCACTTGGTGTCCTCCAGCTCTGCCTCGGAGGACGTGGCCACGGCGGAGGCGCCCTTCGGCGGACCCGCGAGGAACGCGTCGAGCGCGCCCTGCGTGAACACGACATCGTCCGAGATCAGGACGTCATAGGTGTTGAGCTGGTCGGAGACCAGCAGGTGCACCCGCTCGACGTTCCGCAGCGACTTCCACGTGATCTCGTCCGAGCGCTCGACGACGACCAGGACGTTCTTGCGGCCGGACAGGTTGTCCAGCACCGCGAGAGCGGACTTGGTCGACGGCGCGGTGCCCGGGGCGAAGCCCGAGACGACGTGCACGCGGCCGGCACGGGCGCGGTCCGAGAGAGCACCGCGGAGCGCCGCGGCCTTCATCTTCTTCGGGGTGCGCTGGGAGTAGTCACGCGGCGTGGGGCCGTGGACGACGCCACCACCGGCGAACTGCGGAGCACGCGTCGAACCCTGACGGGCGCGGCCGGTGCCCTTCTGCTTGTACGGCTTCTTGCCGCCACCGCGGACCTCGCCACGCGACTTCGTGTCGTGGGTGCCCTGGCGCGCCGCAGCAAGCTGCGCGACGACGACCTGGTGGATCAGCGGAACGTTGGTCTGCACGTCGAAGACGTCCGCGGGCAGCTCGGCCTGGCCGGCCTTCTTGCCCGAGGCGTCGAGGACGTCGACGGTCAGCGTGTCGCTCATGCGGTCACGCACCCTTCGCAGCGGAACGCACGACGACGACGCCGCCCTTGGGGCCGGGAACGGCACCCTTGACGAGGATGAGACCCCGCTCGGCGTCGACCGCGTGCACGGTCAGGTTCTGGGTGGTCTGACGGGCGACACCCATCCGACCGGCCATCTTGAGGCCCTTGAAGACTCGCGACGGGGTGGAGGCCCCACCGATCGAGCCGGGCTTGCGGTGGTTGCGGTGCGCACCGTGGGAGGCGCCGACGCCGTGGAAGCCGTGACGCTTCATCACACCGGCGGTGCCCTTGCCCTTGGTCGTACCGATGACGTCGACGACCGCGCCGGCCTCGAAGGCGGCCGCGGTGATCTCCTGGCCGAGCGTGAACTCGGAGGCGTCGGACGTACGGATCTCGGCCACGTGCCGGCGCGGCGTGACGCCGGCCTTCTCGAAGTGGCCCTTGAGCGGCTTGGTGACCTTGGTCGGCTTGATCTCGCCGTAGGCGAGCTGCACAGCGGCGTAACCGTCGGTCTCAGCGGAGCGGACCTGCGTCACGACGTTCGTGCCGACGGCGACCACGGTGACGGGCACGAGACGACCGTTGTCGTCCCAGACCTGCGTCATGCCGAGCTTCGTGCCGAGCAGCGCCGTGACGGGGCGCGCGTTCTGCTGGGTAACCATGAAGATCAGTTCCTTCCCAGCGTCAGAGCTTGATCTCGATGTTCACGTCCGCAGGCAGGTCGAGACGCATGAGCGAGTCGACGGCCTTCGGCGTGGGATCGATGATGTCGATGAGCCGCTTGTGCGTACGCATCTCGAAGTGCTCGCGGCTGTCCTTGTACTTGTGGGGCGACCGGATGACGCAGAAGACGTTCTTCTCCGTCGGCAGCGGCACCGGACCCACGACCGACGCACCAGCGCGAGTCACCGTGTCGACGATCTTGCGCGCCGAGCTGTCGATGACTTCGTGGTCGTAGGACTTGAGCCTGATGCGGATCTTCTGTCCCGCCATGGCGTCGTCTACTTCTCTCTCTCGAACCGGTCCATCCGACCCCCGCACTCGGGCGTGTCGCGTAGAGCGGCACACCACCCTGCTGCGTACCGTGGCGGTACGAGGGCCGTTGGTTGTTGTCGAACCGACCACCATCGGGTGCTCCCCGAGGTCCGGCGGCTCTCCACACGTTTCCCGCCCTTCCGTGCACAGCGCGCGCGAGCGCACCACCCCGGAAAGGGCAACCTGAACAGTGTGCCAGACCTGACCGAGATACTCCAATCCGGCCAGGCTGTGCGTTCGCCCACACGTCGCCGGCACGTCGGGCCGCACACGCGCCGGGGACGACGCAGGGCCCGGGAGCCGAAGCTCCCGGGCCCTGCGCGAAGGATCAGCCCCGAGGGGCGGTGATCACTTGAGGATCTTCACGACCCGGCCCGAGCCGACGGTGCGGCCACCCTCGCGGATGGCGAAGCCGAGGCCCTCCTCCATCGCGATGGGCTGGATGAGGTTGACGTGGATCTCCGTGTTGTCGCCGGGCATGACCATCTCGGTGCCCTCGGGCAGCGTGATGACGCCGGTGACGTCGGTGGTACGGAAGTAGAACTGCGGGCGGTAGTTCCCGTAGAACGGGTTGTGACGGCCACCCTCGTCCTTGGCCAGGATGTAGACCTGGCCCTCGAACTCGGTGTGCGGCGTGATCGAGCCGGGCTTGACGACGACCTGGCCGCGCTCGACCTCCTCGCGCTTCGTGCCACGCAGGAGCAGACCGACGTTCTCGCCGGCCTCGGCGTAGTCGAGCAGCTTGCGGAACATCTCGACGCCGGTGACCGTGGTCTTGATCGCCTTCTCCTTGATGCCGACGATCTCCACCTCCTCGTTCACCTTGAGGCGGCCACGCTCGACACGGCCGGTGACGACCGTGCCACGGCCGGTGATCGTGAAGACGTCCTCGATCGGCATGAGGAACGGCTTGTCGATGTCGCGCACCGGGTCCGGCACGTTCTCGTCGACGGCGTCCAGCAGGTCCTCGACGGACTTGACCCAGACCGGGTCGCCCTCGAGAGCCTTGAGGCCCGAGACGCGCACGACCGGGACGTCGTCGCCGGCGAAGCCCTGAGCCGAGAGCAGCTCGCGGACCTCGACCTCGACGAGCTCGAGGATCTCCTCGTCGTCCACGACGTCGGACTTGTTCAGCGCGACGAGCAGGTACGGGACGCCGACCTGACGGGCGAGCAGGACGTGCTCACGCGTCTGGGCCATCGGGCCGTCCGTCGCGGCGACCACGAGGATGGCGCCGTCCATCTGCGCCGCACCCGTGATCATGTTCTTGATGTAGTCCGCGTGACCCGGAGCGTCGACGTGAGCGTAGTGACGCTTCTCCGTCTGGTACTCGACGTGCGCGATGTTGATCGTGATACCGCGCTGCTTCTCCTCCGGCGCCTTGTCGATCTCGTCGAACGGCGTGAAGGGGTTCAGGTCCGGGTACTTGTCGTGCAGGACCTTCGAGATGGCAGCGGTCAGCGTCGTCTTGCCGTGGTCGACGTGACCGATGGTCCCGATGTTGACGTGCGGCTTCGTCCGCTCGAACTTCGCCTTGCCCACTGGGTGTCCTCCTCAGGACTTGGTAGAGATTGCCCGTCTGCCGGTACCGGACGGTACCTGCCAGGCGTGCGGTCCTACGGGTCGGTTTGTGTGATGGAACTACAGGTGTCGACCTGTGGGACTACTCGCCCCGGGTCTTCTTGATGATCTCTTCGGCCACGTTGCGAGGAACCTCGGCGTAGCTGTCGAACTGCATCGAGTACACGGCGCGGCCCTGGGTCTTCGACCGCAGGTCACCCACGTACCCGAACATCTCGGAGAGCGGCACCTGGGCGCGGATGACCTTCACGCCCGTCGCGTCCTCCATGGACTGGATCATGCCGCGACGCGAGTTGATGTCGCCGATGACGTCGCCCATGTAGTCCTCGGGGGTGCGGACCTCGACGGCCATGACCGGCTCCAGGAGGACCGGGTCGGCCTTGCGGACCGCTTCCTTGAGGATCATCGAGCCGGCGATCTTGAACGCCATCTCCGAGGAGTCGACGTCGTGCGACGCGCCGTCGAGCAGGATCGCCTTGACGCCCACGAGCGGGAAGCCCGCGAGGACACCGAGCTGCATCGCGCTCTGGATACCGGCGTCGACCGACGGGATGTACTCGCGCGGGATGCGGCCACCGGTGACCTTGTTCTCGAACTCGTACAGCTCGCCCTCGGCGGGGTCCAGCGGCTCGAAGGTCATCTGGACCTTGGCGTACTGGCCGGAGCCACCGGTCTGCTTCTTGTGCGTGTAGTCGATCTTCTCGACCGAACGACGGATCGTCTCGCGGTACGCGACCTGCGGCTTGCCGACGTTGGCCTCGACCTTGAACTCGCGACGCATGCGGTCGACGAGGATGTCGAGGTGGAGCTCGCCCATGCCGCCGATGACGGTCTGGCCGGTCTCCTCGTCGAGCTTGACGCGGAAGGTCGGGTCCTCCTCGGCGAGCTTCTGGATGGCCGTGGAGAGCTTCTCCTGGTCACCCTTCGTCTTCGGCTCGATCGCGACGTCGATGACCGGCTCGGGGAACGTCATCGACTCGAGCACGACCGGCGCGCTCGGGTCCGTCAGGGTGTCACCGGTGGTGACGTCCTTCAGGCCGATGAACGCGTAGATGTGGCCGGCCGTCGCGTCCTCGACGGGGTTCTCCTTGTTGGAGTGCATCTGGAAGAGCTTCCCGATGCGCTCCTTCTTGCCCTTCGTCGAGTTGAGCACCTGGGCGCCCTGCGAGACCTTGCCGGAGTACACCCGGACGTAGGTCAGCTTGCCGAAGAACGGGTGCGCCGCGACCTTGAAGGCCAGCGCGGAGAACGGCTCCGTGGCGTCGGGGTGACGCTCGACGACGAGCTCCGGGTCCTTCATGTCGTGGCCCTCGACGGCCGGGACGTCCAGGGGCGTCGGCAGGTAGTCGATGACGGCGTCGAGCATGGGCTGCACGCCCTTGTTCTTGAACGCCGAGCCGCACAGGACCGGGTAGGCCGACGAGGAGACCGTGAGCTTGCGGATGCCCGCCTTGATCTCGGCGACCGTCAGCTCCTCGCCGCCGAGGAACTTCTCGAGCAGCTCGTCGTCCGTCTCGGCGACGGCCTCGAGGAGCTCGGCGCGGTACTGCTCCGCCTTCTCGACGAGGTCGGCCGGGATGTCCTCGATCTCGTACTTCTCGCCGAGGGCCGTCTCGCCGCGCCACACGAGGGCACGCATCTCGACCAGGTCCACGACACCGATGAAGTCGTTCTCGGAGCCGATGGGGAGCTGGATGACGAGCGGCTTCGCCTTGAGGCGGTCCACGATCGTCTTCACCGTGAAGTAGAAGTCGGCGCCCAGCTTGTCCATCTTGTTGACGAAGCAGATGCGCGGCACGTCGTACTTGTCGGCCTGGCGCCACACCGTCTCGGACTGGGGCTCGACGCCCTCCTTGCCGTCGAACACGGCGACGGCACCGTCGAGGACGCGCAGCGAGCGCTCCACCTCGACCGTGAAGTCCACGTGACCGGGGGTGTCGATGATGTTGATCTGGTTGTTCTTCCAGTAGCAGGTCGTCGCGGCGGACGTGATCGTGATGCCGCGCTCCTGCTCCTGCTCCATCCAGTCCATCGTCGACGCGCCGTCGTGCGTCTCACCGATCTTGTAGTTGACCCCGGTGTAGAACAGGATCCGCTCGGTGGTCGTCGTCTTGCCAGCATCGATGTGCGCCATGATGCCGATGTTGCGGACCTTCGTGAGGTCCGTCAGCACGTCCAGTGCCACGTGAGTTGCCCCTTGTCGGTTGGCTTTGGGTGGCGCTGCCGGCCCGGGTCACCGCCCTGGGGCGGGTCCGCGGGCCGGCAGCGGCCGGCCGGTGATTACCAGCGGTAGTGCGCGAAGGCCTTGTTCGACTCGGCCATCTTGTGCATGTCCTCGCGACGCTTCACGGCGGCGCCCAGGCCGTTGGAGGCGTCGAGGATCTCGTTCATCAGGCGCTCGGTCATCGTCTTCTCACGACGGGCGCGCGAGTAGTCGGTGAGCCAGCGCAGCGCGAGCGTGGTCTGGCGGACCGGGCGCACCTCGACGGGGACCTGGTAGGTCGCACCACCGACGCGGCGCGAACGCACCTCGAGCGACGGGCGGACGTTGTCCAGCGCGCGCTTGAGCACGACGACCGGGTCGCCCTGCGTCTTCTCACGGACGCCCTCGAGGGCGCCGTAGACGATCGCCTCGGCGACGGACTTCTTGCCGTCGAGCAGGACCTTGTTGATCAGCTGCGTGACGACCGGGGACCCGTAGACGGGGTCGACGATGAGCGGCCGCTTCGGGGCCGGACCCTTGCGAGGCATCAGCCCACCTTCTTCGCGCCGTAGCGGCTGCGCGCCTGCTTGCGGTTCTTGACGCCCTGCGTGTCGAGAGCGCCGCGGACGATCTTGTACCGGACACCCGGGAGGTCCTTCACACGACCGCCGCGCACGAGCACGATCGAGTGCTCCTGCAGGTTGTGGCCGACACCGGGGATGTACGCGGTGACCTCGACCTGGCTCGAGAGACGCACGCGGGCCACCTTGCGGAGGGCCGAGTTCGGCTTCTTCGGGGTCGTGGTGTAGACGCGGGTGCACACACCGCGTCGCTGGGGGCTGCCCTTGAGGGCAGGCGTCTTCGACTTGTTCGTCTTCGCCTGCCGGCCCTTGCGGACCAGCTGCTGGATCGTAGGCACTACGTCTCCGTCTGTTGGATGAGCTCTGGTCGACCGGACCCCGTCACCCTGGACGGCCGGCATGGTGGAGGATCGTCGCCCGTCGCGCGACTGCCTCGCTTCACTTGAGTCCCGAACCGACCCCCGCGCCCGGGCGTGTCGCCCCGGTCTTCTGCGGCGCTCTCCGTCCAGCATGACCTGAGACGGAAGGCTGCGCAGTGGATGGGGGACCACCTGGCACGCTCGGCGCGCTCCCCCACCGGGGAACCACTTCCGAGTGCATGCGCGAGAGCCCGACGGCGCGGGCACGGTGTCCTACGTTACCTGGCGCCCCGTAGCACCGTCAAAGAGACGGTGCACACGCTGCTCAGCGCAGCGCCGGGCAACCAGGCCCCCACGCCCGAGGGGGCCCACCATGACGGTGGACCCCCTCGGGTCGGTGAGGCAGGTGACGTCAGCGGTAGTCGCCGAAGTCGATGTCCTCGAGCGGGATCGCCTCGCCCGAGCCGAGGCCCAGGGCGGGGAAGTCGATCTCGTCGTAGCCGAAGGTCGGGTACAGCTCAGCCTTCGCCTCCTCCGTCGGCTCCACGGCGATGTTGCCGTAGCGCGGCAGGCCCGTCCCGGCGGGGATGAGCTTGCCGAGGATGACGTTCTCCTTGAGGCCGAGCAGCGGGTCGGACCGACCCGACATCGCGGCCTCGGTGAGCACCCGGGTGGTCTCCTGGAAGGAGGCCGCCGAGAGCCACGAGTCCGTCGCGAGCGACGCCTTCGTGATGCCCATGAGCTCCGGACGACCCGAGGCCGGCTGGCCGCCCTCGGACATCGCACCGCGGTTGGCGTCCTCGAACCGGCCACGCTCGGCGAGCTCGCCGGGCAGCAGGTCCGTGGTGCCGGAGTCGAGGACCGTCACGCGGCGCAGCATCTGCCGCACGATGACCTCGATGTGCTTGTCGTGGATGTCCACGCCCTGGGAGCGGTAGACCTCCTGCACCTCGTCGACCAGGTGCTTCTGCGTGGCCCGCGGGCCGAGGATGCGCAGCACCTTCTTCGGGTCGACGGCGCCCTGGACGAGCTGGGTGCCGACCTGGACGTGGTCGCCGTCGGAGACGAGCAGACGCGACCGCTTGGTGATCGGGTAGGCGATCTCCTCCGAGCCGTCGTCCGGCGTCAGGACGATGCGCCGCGAACGGTCACCCTCCTCGATGACGATCCGGCCGCTGAACTCCGCGATCGGCGCCTCACCCTTGGGGGTACGGGCCTCGAAGAGCTCCTGGACACGCGGCAGACCCTGCGTGATGTCGTCGGCCGACGCCACACCACCGGTGTGGAAGGTACGCATCGTCAGCTGCGTGCCGGGCTCACCGATCGACTGGGCCGCGATGATGCCGACGGCCTCGCCGATGTCGACGAGCTTGCCGGTGGCCAGCGAGCGGCCGTAGCAACGGGCGCAGGTGCCGACGCGCGACTCGCACGTGAGGACCGAGCGGACCTTGAGCTCCGTGACGCCCGCCTCGAGGAGACGGTCGAGCAGCACGTCGCCGATGTCGTCGCCCGAGCGGCCGATGACCTCGCCGTCGATCTCGGCGTCCGTCGCGAGGGTCCGCGAGAAGACGCTGGTCTCGACCTTGTCGTGGCGACGCAGCGTGCCGTCGGCCGTCGGGACGCCGATCGGCATCGTCAGGCCACGCTCGGTGCCGCAGTCGTCCTCGCGGACGATGACGTCCTGCGAGACGTCCACCAGACGACGGGTCAGGTAGCCCGAGTCGGCGGTCCGCAGAGCGGTGTCCGCCAGACCCTTGCGGGCACCGTGCGTCGCGATGAAGTACTCGAGGACGGACAGGCCCTCGCGGTAGTTCGCCTTGATCGGACGAGGGATGATCTCGCCCTTCGGGTTGGCGACCAGACCACGCATACCGGCGATCTGCCGGACCTGCATCCAGTTACCACGGGCACCGGAGCCGACCATGCGGTAGACGGTGTTGCGCGCAGGGAAGTTCTCCTGCATCGCCTTGGCGACCTTGTCGGTGGCCTGCGTCCAGATCTCGATGAGCTCCTGGCGACGCTCGTCGTCGGTGATGAGGCCCTTCTCGTACTGGCCCTGCACCTTCGCCGCGCGACCCTCGTGCTCCTCGAGGATCCCCTTCTTCGCGGCCGGGGTCGCGACGTCGGAGATCGAGATGGTCACGCCGGAACGCGTGGCCCACCGGAAGCCGGCCTCCTTGAGCGCGTCGAGGGACGCCGCGACGGCGACCTTCGGGTAGCGCTCGGCGAGGTCGTTGACGATGACCGAGAGACGCTTCTTGTCGACGACGCCGTTCTCGTACGGGTAGTCGACGGGCAGCAGCTCGTTGAACAGCGCACGACCCAGGGTCGTCTCGAAGATCAGCGTGTCGCCCTCGGTCCAGCCCTCGGGCGCGTCGGCCTCGGCCAGGACCAGGTCGTCGAAGCGGATCTTGACGACGGCGTTGAGGTCCAGGCTGCCCTGGTCGAACGCCATGATCGCCTCGGACACCGAGCTGAACGACCGGCCTGCGCCCTCGGCACCCTCGAGCCGGTCCGACGTCAGGTGGAACAGGCCGATGATCATGTCCTGCGAGGGCATGGTCACCGGACGGCCGTCCGACGGCTTGAGGATGTTGTTGCTCGAGAGCATGAGGATGCGGGCCTCGGCCTGCGCCTCCGCGCTCAGGGGCAGGTGGACGGCCATCTGGTCACCGTCGAAGTCCGCGTTGAACGCGGCGCAGACGAGCGGGTGCAGGTGGATCGCCTTGCCCTCGACGAGCTGCGGCTCGAACGCCTGGATGCCCAGACGGTGCAGCGTGGGCGCACGGTTCAGCAGCACCGGGTGCTCGGTGATGACCTCCTCGAGCACATCCCACACGACCGGGCGCGCGCGCTCGACCATGCGCTTGGCCGACTTGATGTTCTGCGCGTGGTTCAGGTCCACGAGGCGCTTCATCACGAACGGCTTGAACAGCTCGAGCGCCATCTGCTTGGGCAGACCGCACTGGTGCAGCTTGAGCTGCGGGCCGACGACGATGACCGAACGGCCCGAGTAGTCGACGCGCTTGCCGAGCAGGTTCTGGCGGAACCGGCCCTGCTTGCCCTTGAGCATGTCCGAGATGGACTTGAGCGGGCGGTTGCCCGGACCCGTCACCGGACGACCGCGGCGGCCGTTGTCGAACAGCGAGTCGACGGCCTCCTGGAGCATCCGCTTCTCGTTGTTGACGATGATCTCGGGCGCGCCGAGGTCGAGCAGCCGCTTGAGGCGGTTGTTCCGGTTGATGACGCGGCGGTACAGGTCGTTCAGGTCGGAGGTGGCGAAGCGGCCACCGTCGAGCTGGACCATCGGACGCAGGTCCGGCGGGATCACCGGGACGGCGTCGAGCACCATGCCGGTCGGCGAGTTGCTCGTCGTGAGGAACGCGTTGACGACCTTCAGACGCTTGAGGGCACGCGTCTTGCGCTGGCCCTTGCCCGTCTTGATGATCTCGCGCAGGTTCTCCGACTCCGCCTCCAGGTCGAACGCCTCGAGGCGCTTCTGGATCGCCGCGGCGCCCATCGAGCCCTCGAAGTAGTTGCCGTAGCGGTCCTGCAGCTGGCGGTAGAGCAGCTCGTCACCCTCGAGGTCCGCGACCTTCAGGTTCTTGAACCGGTCCCACACGTTCTCGAGACGCTCGAGGTCCAGGTCCGCGCGCTTGCGGATCTGCGCCATCTCACGCTCGGCCGAGTCGCGGACCTTGCGGCGCGCGTCGGCCTTGGCACCCTCGGCCTCGAGCTCGGCCAGGTCGGCCTCGAGCTTCTGCGCGCGGGTGTTGATGTCGTTGTCGCGGCGGTCCGAGATCTCCTTCTTCTCCAGGTCGATCTCGTTCTGGAGGTTCGGGAGGTCCTCCTGGCGACCGTCCACGTCGACCCACGTGATCATGTAGGCCGCGAAGTAGATGACCTTCTCGAGGTCCTTCGGGGCCAGGTCGAGCAGGTAGCCGAGGCGCGACGGGACGCCCTTGAAGAACCAGATGTGGGTGACCGGAGCGGCGAGCTCGATGTGGCCCATGCGCTCACGACGCACCTTGGAGCGCGTGACCTCGACACCGCAGCGCTCGCAGATGATGCCCTTGAAGCGGACGCGCTTGTACTTGCCGCAGTAGCACTCCCAGTCCCGGGTGGGACCGAAGATCTTCTCGCAGAACAGGCCATCCTTCTCCGGCTTCAGGGTCCGGTAGTTGATGGTCTCGGGCTTCTTCACCTCACCGTGCGACCAGGCACGGATGTCGTCGGCCGTGGCGAGGCCGATACGAAGCTCGTCGAAGACGTTGACGTCGAGCAAGGGGGGTCCTACTTCCTTCGCTTGCCGGCCTGCTCTGTGACAGGTCCCCGGCGGACGGAAATGTTGCTAAAGGGTGCGGGCACCCGGTCCGGCCTCCTCACGGCAGCCGGACCGGGGCTCGACGTCAGATCTCTTCGATGCTGCTGGCGTTGGGGCGACGCGACAGGTCGATGCCGAGCTCCTCCGCGGCGCGGTAGACCTCGTCGTCGTTCTCCTTCATGTCGATGGAGACGCCGTCCGAGGACAGCACCTCGACGTTCAGGCAGAGCGACTGCATCTCCTTGAGCAGGACCTTGAACGACTCCGGGATGCCCGAGTCGGGGATGTTCTCGCCCTTGACGATCGCCTCGTACACCTTGACGCGGCCCGGCACGTCGTCCGACTTGATGGTGAGGAGCTCCTGCAGCGTGTAGGCAGCGCCGTACGCCTCGAGGGCCCACACCTCCATCTCGCCGAACCGCTGGCCACCGAACTGCGCCTTACCACCCAGCGGCTGCTGCGTGATCATCGAGTACGGGCCGGTCGAACGGGCGTGGATCTTGTCGTCGACCAGGTGGTGCAGCTTGAGGATGTACATGTAGCCGACCGCCACCGGGTCCGGGAACGGCTCGCCGGAACGCCCGTCGAACAGGCGGCCCTTGCCGTCGCCGCCGACCGTGCGGACGCCGTCGCGGTTGAGCAGCGTGCTGCCCAGCAGACCGGTGAGGGTCTCCTCCGGCACACCGTCGAACACGGGCGTCGCGACCGGGTTGCCGGCCGGCGAGGACGCGGCGATCGCCGGGACGCCGTCGCGCCACGACACGTCGCCCTCGGCGAGCGAGATGTCCCAGCCCTGCTTCGCGACCCACCCGAGGTGCGTCTCGAGGACCTGCCCGACGTTCATTCGACCGGGCACACCCAGCGGGTTGAGCACGACGTCGACCGGCGTGCCGTCCGCGAGGAACGGCATGTCCTCGACCGGGAGGATCTTCGAGATGACGCCCTTGTTGCCGTGACGGCCGGCGAGCTTGTCACCGTCGGTGATCTTGCGGCGCTGCGCGATGTACACGCGGACCAGCTCGTTGACACCGGCGGGCAGCTCGTCGCCGTCGTCCCGGCTGAACGTGCGGACCTCGATGACCGTGCCGGACTCGCCGTGGGGCACCTTGAGCGACGTGTCGCGGACCTCGCGCGCCTTCTCGCCGAAGATCGCGCGGAGCAGGCGCTCCTCGGGGGTCAGCTCGGTCTCGCCCTTCGGGGTGACCTTGCCGACGAGGATGTCGCCCGCCGCGACCTCGGCACCGATGCGGATGATGCCGCGCTCGTCGAGGTCCGCGAGGACCTCCTCGGAGACGTTCGGGATGTCCCGCGTGATCTCCTCGGGGCCGAGCTTCGTGTCGCGGGCGTCGACCTCGTGCTCCTCGATGTGGATCGAGGACAGGACGTCGTCCTGCACGAGGCGCTGCGACAGGATGATCGCGTCCTCGTAGTTGTGGCCCTCCCACGACATGAACGCGACGAGCAGGTTGCGGCCGAGCGCGAGCTCGCCCTCGTCCGTCGCCGGGCCGTCGGCGAGCACCGAGCCGACCTCGACGCGCGCGCCCTGGTCGACCAGCACGCGCTGGTTGTAGGACGTGCCCTGGTTCGAGCGACGGAACTTCGCGACGCGGTACGTCGTCGTCGTGGCGTCGTCGTTCGCGACCGTGATCAGGTCCGCCGACACCTCGGTGACGACACCCGGCTTCGACGCGACGATGACGTCGCCCGCGTCGACGGCCGCACGGCGCTCCATGCCGGTGCCGACGAGCGGCGCCTCGGAGCGGACCAGCGGCACGGCCTGGCGCTGCATGTTCGCGCCCATGAGGGCACGGTTCGCGTCGTCGTGCTCGAGGAACGGGATGAGGGCCGTCGCGACGGACACCATCTGGCGCGGGGAGACGTCCATGTAGTCGACGTTCTCGCCGGCGACGTACTCGATCTCGCCGCCCTTGACGCGGACCAGGACGCGGTCCTCCTCGAAGACGCCGTTCGCCTTGAGCGGCGCGTTGGCCTGGGCGATGACGTGGCGGTCCTCGTCGTCGGCCGTGAGGTAGTGGACCTCGTCCGTGACGCGGCCGGCCTCGACCTTGCGGTACGGGGTCTCGACGAAGCCGAACGGGTTGATCCGCCCGTACGTCGCGAGCGAGCCGATCAGACCGATGTTCGGGCCCTCAGGGGTCTCGATCGGGCACATGCGGCCGTAGTGCGACGGGTGGACGTCACGGACCTCCATGCCGGCGCGGTCGCGGGACAGACCACCCGGGCCGAGGGCCGACAGACGCCGCTTGTGCGTCAGGCCCGCGAGCGGGTTGTTCTGGTCCATGAACTGCGACAGCTGGCTCGTCCCGAAGAACTCCTTGATGGAGGCGACGACGGGACGGATGTTGATGAGCGTCTGCGGCGTGATGGCCTCGACGTCCTGCGTCGTCATGCGCTCGCGCACGACGCGCTCCATCCGGGACAGGCCCGTGCGGACCTGGTTCTGGATGAGCTCGCCGACCGCGCGGATGCGACGGTTGCCGAAGTGGTCGATGTCGTCGGTCTCGACGCGGATCTCGACCGCCTCGCCGGCGCGCGTGCCGGGCAGGGTCGGCAGGTCGATGTGCAGCGACGCGAGGTACTTGATCGTCGCGACGACGTCGTCCTTGGACAGCACCGAGTCCGCGAGCGGGACGTCCAGGCCGAGCTTCTTGTTCAGCTTGTAGCGGCCGACCTTCGCGAGGTCGTAGCGCTTCGGGTTGAAGTAGAAGTTCTCGATCAGCGCGCGGCCGGCCTCGACCGTGGGCGGCTCGCCCGGGCGGATCTTGCGGTAGAGGTCGAGCAGCGCCTCGTCCTGCGTCTGGACGTGGTCCTTCTCGAGGGTGTCGATGACGGCCGGGTACGCCGCGAACTCCTCGCGGATCTCCGACTCCGTCATGCCGAGCGCCTTGAGCAGCACCGTGGCGTTCTGCTTGCGCTTGCGGTCGACGCGGACGCCGACGTTGTCGCGCTTGTCGATCTCGAACTCGAGCCACGCGCCACGGCTCGGGATGACCTTGGCCGTGAGGATGTCCTTGTCGGACGTCTTGTCGGCGATGCGCTCGAAGTAGACGCCGGGGCTGCGGACGAGCTGGCTGACGACGACGCGCTCGGTGCCGTTGATGATGAACGTGCCGCGCTCCGTCATGAGCGGGAAGTCGCCCATGAAGACCGTCTGGCTCTTGATCTCACCGGTCGTGTAGTTGACGAACTCGGCCGTGACGAACAGCGGCGCGGCGAACGTGAAGTCCTTCTCCTTGCACTCCTCGGCCGTGTACTTCGGCGGCTCGAAGCGGTGCTCGCGGAAGGAGAGCGACATGGAGCCGCCGAAGTCCTCGATCGGGGAGATCTCCTCGAAGATCTCCTCGAGACCAGCGGTCTCCGGGACGTCCTGGCGACCGGCCTCGAGGGCCTTCGCGACGCGACCCTGCCAGCGCTCGTTCCCGAGCAGCCAGTCGAAGCTCTCGGTCTGCAGACCGAGCAGGTCGGGGACCTCGAGGGGCTCGTGGATCTTGGCGAAGGAGATGCGGCGAGAGGCGGTGCGGTTCGCGATGGCGTCGGCGGAGGGTGCAGAAGGGGTGCGCGAGGCAGCCAAGAGGGGTCCTTCCCTGCGGATCGAGTGCACGCTGCAACCGGCCCGGCTAAGCGCGACCCCCCGGCCTCTGAGCCAGGGACGTCGCGCACGTACGACGTCCACTGCTCGGGTTATACGGGATCGCGGGCACAGGCCAGCGCAAAGCGCTAGCATACCCGCCCGGGGCACGAACGTCTACCCGGTGACGACGCCCTTCGCTCGAAGAACCCCCGCAGGTGGGTTCCCCGGCCCGGACGCCCGGCTCGACCGGACGGTGACGCCCGACGGGCGACCACGTTGTCGCCGGGCGCCATGGTGGCACACGTCACGCCTCCTGTGAAAGTCCGGCCCCCGACGCCCGCCACCCGTGCAGCGCCGGCGGCACGCCGTCACCCCTCCCCACCTGCGCGGACACCCGCCGACGACGAAGGCCCGCACCCCTGTCGGGATGCGGGCCTTCGCGCGTCGAGCAGTCCCTCCGGCGGCGGTCAGGACCGCGCCGGAGGTCGGATCACTTGAGGGTGACCGTGGCGCCGGCGCCCTCGAGAGCGGCCTTCGCCTTCTCGGCCGCCTCCTTGTTCACGCCCTCCAGGACGGCCTTGGGGGCCTCGTCCACGAGGTCCTTGGCCTCCTTGAGGCCGAGCGAGGTGAGCGCGCGCACCTCCTTGATGACCTGGATCTTCTTGTCACCAGCGGCCTCGAGGACGACGTCGAACGAGTCCTTCTCCTCCTCGGCCTCGACCTCGGCGCCCGCGCCACCGGCGGCGGGGGCCGCGACGGCGACGGGAGCGGCGGCGGTGACCTCGAAGACGTCCTCGAACGCCTTCACGAACTCGGAGAGCTCGATGAGGGTGAGGCCCTTGAACTGCTCGATGAGCTCGTCGGTGCTGAGCTTCGCCATGATCGGCGTTCCTTTCGTTGGTGCCCGGCGGGGGTCGTCCCCCAGCGCCGGAGCAGGGTGTGGGTTGTGCGCGTCGACTGGCTGCCCGTCAGGACAGGGTCAGGCGGCTGCGCCTTCCGATTCCTGCTTCTGGCGCAGGGCATCGATGACACGGGCGGCCTGGGCGGTGTTCGCGGTGAAGACGTACGCAGCCTGGTAGAGCTTGGCCTTCATCGCGCCGGCCGCCTTGGCCAGCAGCACCTCGCGGGACTCGAGGTCCGCGAGCTTGGTGACGTCCGCAGCGGTCAGGGTGCGGCCGTCGAGGACGCCCCCCTTGATGACCAGTGCGGGGTTCGCCTTGGCGAAGTCACGCAGACCCTTCGCGGCCTCGACCGGGTCGCCGGTGACGAAGGCGATCGCCGACGGGCCCGCGAGCGCGTCGTCGAGGCCAGTCAGTCCGGCGTCCTTGGCCGCGATCGCGGTCAGCGTGTTCTTCACCACGGCGTAGGTTGCGTTACCGCCGAGCGCCTTGCGCAGCCGCTTGAGCTGCGCGACGGTGAGCCCGCGGTACTCGGTCAGCACGGCCGCGTTCGACTCACGGAACAGGTCCGTGAGCTCTGCGACAGCGGCTGCCTTGTCCGGCCTCGCCATGGCAATCCTTCCGATGGTGGTGCCACCGGTCGTCAGGCCCGCAGAGACGTCATCAGAAATGACAAGAGCCCCGCGCAGGCGCGGGGCTCGACTTCAGGACACGGCATGCCGGTCCGTCCGGGAACACTCACCTGCGCTGGCCTCCGCTGCTGCGGGACTTCGGGCGGACTCACACGGGGTGACTCCGACGACCGGCGGTCTTGGGCCCCACGAGACTACGGCACCCGACGTGGCGGACCAAATCCGGCGTCGTCCGGCCCGGCGGTCACACGGGGGCGCCGAAGCACATCAGCGGCGCCACGACCCCGGTGACCTGCGCGTCCTCCGCCACCGCCGTCGCCACGGCCTCCGCGACCGGCCGTCCGGAGCGCAGCAGCGCGTGCGTGCGCGTCATGACCCGCATCGCGGTGTCGTCGGGCAGCGGAGCGACCGCGGCCACCACGCAGCCGACCCCGCGCCGGAGCAGCACGCTGGCCATGCCGAGCGCCTCCCCGCCGGCCCGGATGCTCGCCCGACCGACCTCGCAGCTCGACAGCACCACGAGGTCGGGCGTCTGGCCCCCCGCGTCCAGCTCGTGCGCGAACAGCGGGCCGTCGGCCATCCGGACCGACGAGAACAACGGGTTGTCCGGCTCGTGCCGACCGTGCGCGGCCAGGTGCACCACGCCCGGCGAGCCGAGCACCTCGATCATCCGGGCCACCGTCGCGTCGTCGCCGACGACGGCCTCGCCCCCCGACCACAGGGCCGCGATCTCGCGGGCCTCCGCGTCGGCGTGCCGCAGCCCCGGACCCGCGGCCGCGGTCACCCGCACCGGCGTCTGCGGCGCCGAGCCCGCGAACGTCATCCAGTGGTGCACCGACGGCGCGACGACCGTCGGGCGGCCCAGCCGGGACGAGAGCATCGACCACGGCAGGACGCCGAGCCAGCCCGTCGCGACGACGACGAGCTCGCCCGGAGCGCCCAGCGCGGGCGCGAGACGCTTCTCCAGGTCCGTCATGCCGTGCAGCAGCGACCGGCGGGCGACCTCCCGCAGGTCCGCCGGCACGAGCGTGTTCGACGTGACCTCGAGGTCGGCGTGCACCCGGCGGACCAGCTCCGCCACCGCCGACGAGTCCCCCAGGTGGTGCACCGTGCTGCGGCCGTGGCCCATCTCCACCGCGAGGACCTGCCCACGGTGGATCAGCACGTCGAGCACCGTGCTGCCCGGGCGCTGCTCGAGCATCCGCCGGACCTCGACCGCGCGACCCGGCCGGTCGTCGCCCACCCGCCCGCGCTCGTGCCAGGACCGGGCCAGGATCTCGTGCTTGAGCCGCTGCGCCTCACGGATCATCCGGATCCGCTGCGGGTCCGCGCCCGCCCGCTGCGGCACGCCCCGGTTCTCGTCGATCAGCCGCCTCAGCTGCGTGAGCAGCTCGGCCGACGTCGGGTCGTCCGGCGGGTTGACCCGCGGGGTGCCGCCGATCACCGCACGGGCACGCTCCGCAGCGTCGAGCACCGCCGACGGGCGGTCGACGGCCAGCGCCAGGCGGACGTCCAGGTCCGCGAGCGCACGGCCGTGCACCGCGCCCGCCGTGCGCAGGTCGAGCGACCCGAACCGCGAGCGGTGCAGCGCCAGGTCCCGCTGACCCGCACGGACGTAGCGGCCGGCCCGCGGCCGGTCCCCCGCCGCCAGCGCGAGCATCGCGCGGATCCACCGGCCGTGCAGCCGCACCGTCACCGGGTCGCTCCCTCGCACCGTGCCCAGCTCCTCGAGCACCGCCGCCGGGTCGTCCAGCGCACCGCGGCACAGGTCCGCCTCGATGCGCACGTACGCCGCGGCCCCCTCCCAGACGGTCCGGCCGGTCGCCCGGCACATCCGCTCCAGCTTCGCCGCCCGACGGGACAGGCCCGCCCACAGCACACGCGTGCGCGGGTCGTCGTCGTGCGCGCTCGCGTACGTGACCGCGTCCGCCTGCAGCGCGAGCAGGGACGTGCGCACCACCCACGCCTCGTCGCCGCGACGGCGGAACCGGCGCTCCGACGACGCGACGAACCGGCGCGCCGCCGACACGTCGCCGCGCAGCATCGCGCACTCCGCGCGGCCCAGCTCGCACTCCGCCACGTCCCGGGGCAGGTGCTGCGCCTCGAACAGCGCCGCCGCCTCCGCGAACGTCGTGTCCGCCACACCCACGAGTCCCGCCTCCAGCAGCACCCGCGCCCGGTCGAGCATCTGGATCGGGTGCGGCGGCCCCGGCAGCGTGCGGGCCGCGACCTCCATCCGCGCCAGCGCGTCCGGCAGCTTGCCCTCGACGAACGCCAGGTAGCCGAGGTTGTGCTCCGCCTTGAACGTCAGCCGCGCGAACCCCGCCTGCCGGGAGCGGCGCGCGCACTCGGCGTAGTCGGCACGCGACTGCGCCACGTGGTGCAGCTCCGAGTGCAGCACCCCGCGGTTCAGCAGGCTCCGGCAGCCGTCGATCGGCTCGGCCTCGTCGATCGACGCGACCGCCTCGTCGAGCCAGCGCAGCGCCTCGTCGTGCCGGCCCGCACGCAGCGCCAGCAGACCCCGCAGGCCCGCGACGGCGGGCTCGAGGCCGCGCCAGCGGAGCCGGGGGTCGACCTCCTGCGCGGCGAGCATCGCGTCGAGCTCGTCCAGCGCCGCACGCGGACCGCCTCGCGTCTCGAAGTCCGCCTTCGCGAGCTCGATCAGTGAACGTGCCCGCAGGCGGACCGCACCCGGGGTCGGCTCCATCGCCGCGAGCTCACGCAGCACCGGCCGCAGGCGACGACGCGCCCGGGTCGGCCGACCCTCCGCGTTCTCCGTCTCCGCCCGCTGCACCGCCTCGACGAGAACGTCGAAGGAGGGCGGCCCGGTCGCCGCCGGGCCGCCCTGGTCCGACATGTCGCCCTAGAGCTCGATCTGCGGCGTGACGATCGGCACCGTCGGGTCCGACGGACGTCGCAGGACGAGCCGCGCCGGCCCGTGCTCCACGTCCGTGAACGAGAACCGGCCGTCCGAGTCCGACGTCGTGGTCGTCACGTCGCCCGACTGGTGCAGCTCGACCGACAGCTCGCCGGCCGGGGCCGCCCACCCGTCGACCCGGACACGGCCCGCCTCCGGGTGCACCGAGATCATCACCGTGAGAACGTCCGTCGTGAACGTGATCGTGCCGGCCTCGATGCTCGTCTCGTCGGCGCGGCGAGCCAGCTCGGGCTCCCCGACCAGGTGCAGCTCGGCGAGCTCGGCGTGCAGGGCCTCGATCGTCAGGGCCATGCCGATGCTGTCCACCAGCCCGGCCGGGACCGGGTCCGCGGCCTCGACCAGCAGGGCGATCCTGCGCAGGATCTCGCGGTCGTCCACGTCCAGGCCGCCGGCGGCGACCAGGGCGAGCGTGCTCTCGTCGGTGGTCATGACACGCTCCAGGCGGGGTCGGAGGAGAGGGCGAGGCGCAGCTTGGCGAGGCACCGGCCACGCGTGGGACCGATGCTGCCGACCGGCATGCCGAGCGCCCTCGACACCACGGTGTAGTCCGGCCGGTCGACCAGCGCCACCAGGCCCAGCAGGCGCCGGCAGCGGTCCGGCAGCGACGACACGTGCTCCCACAGGATCTGGTCCCGCTCGGAACGGACCGCCACGGTGTCCGGCCGGTCGTCGACCGGAGCCGCGAGCCAGTCGGTGACGTGCTCGTCCTGCTCGTGGCGGACCAGGTCCTCGCGGGACCGGCGCACGGAACGCCAGGCGGCCCGCTTCGCGGTCACCAGCATCCACTGCAGCGTCGCGCGCGGGTCGCGGATCGAGTCGATGTCGCGCACCAGCGTGAGCCACACGTTCTGGACCACGTCCTGGGCCGTCTCCGTGTCCGCCCCCTGAGCGCGCACGGTGTGCCACAGCAACGGCGTCATCACCTGCACCAGCGCTGCGAGGGGCTCCCGGTCCCCGTCGCGGTAGGCGACCACGGCTCGGGCGGCCCTGTCGGCCAACCCTTCGCCCTGGCCGCGGAGCGCGGTGTCCACCGGCTCCACCAGGTCGTCACTCATCATGGACCCCTCACAGGCGGCCTCGTCGGGCGGCCGCCACTGACACAGTAGGCGGCCCGGAACAACCCCGACAAGAACGACGAACCACGTCTCGGGCGCACGTCCAGGACCAGGTCCTCGCGCACCCGCGCGTGATCCCCCGCCTTCGGGATCGACCGTCAGGAGCCGCGGTCCCACCGCCAGATACGTCTCGCAGAAAACTTCCTCCACGAGCGTGTATCAGGGCAGGTCCGGGGCGCTCCTGCCCATCACCCGCCCGACTTCGTCCTTCCCTGCGCCGGGGGCCGCCGGAAGGCTGTCGGACGACCCGTTCTGACCGATTCGAGGAGACACGCGACATGACCGAGCAGGACCGCACGCCGCAGGACCTCACGCGCGAGCAGATCCGCCCGACCAAGCGAAACATCGAGAACGCCCTCATCGCCCGCGCCGGCGTCGTCGGCGTGGACATCGGGGAGAAGTGGTCCGACGGCCGCCCCACAGGCCGGCAGGCGATCGTCGTGCACGTCGAACGCAAGCTCGCGGACGGCGACCTCGCGGAGCAGGACCGGATCCCGGCGACCATCGACGGCGTCCCCACGGACGTCGTCGAGCACCGGGTGCGGCTGCTCGGCTCGTCCTCGGCCGTCGGCGAGCGCGACGTCGTGCGCGGCCGCGTCCGGCCGCTCGCCGGGGGTCTGAGCGTCGGACCGGCCGACCCGGTCACCGTGCCCGTCGACGGCCACGCGCAGCGGCGCTCCGTCAACGGGACGCTCGGGGTCGTCGTCACCGACCGCCTCAGCGGGCGCGCGCTCGGCCTCACGAACTGGCACGTCGCCGCCGGGGACGGCCTCGAGGACGCCGGCAGCACCTGGATCCAGCCCGCGCTCGCCGACGGCGGAGACCCCCGCCGCGACCGTGTCGGCGCGCTCGTCCGCGGCGCCCTGACCGACACGATCGACGCCGCGGTCGTCGCCCTCGCACCCGGCGCGCCGTGGGTGCCGGGCATCGTCGGCATCGGGGCCGTGACCGGCGCCGGCGCCGCCGTCGAGGACGGCGTCGTCCGCAAGTACGGGCGCACGACGGGCCTGCGCAGCGGCCGCGTCGTGTCGACCGACTACACGACCTCCGTGGACTTCGGACCCGGCACCGGGTGGCGGACGCTGCGCGACCAGGTCCGCATCGAACCCGACGAGGGCGCCGAGGCGTTCTCCGCCGAGGGCGACTCCGGGTCGGCCGTCGTCGACGAGCACGGCCGCGTCGTCGCCCTGCTGTGGGCCGGGGAGGACGACGGCTCCTACGCCGTCGCGAGCCCGATCTCCGCGGTGCTCGACACCCTCGGGGTCGACGTCGCGACCGTCGCCAGCGCCCGCGCCGCGGCCGCGAGCCGACTCGCCCGGGCCCGGCGCGAACGCGCCCTGGCCGCCCGCCGCCTCCTCGACCCGCGCAGCGCCGGGTGGGGCGGCTCGTCCGCGACCGTGAACGCCGCGTTCGCCGCCGGGTGGCGGGCAGCGGCGGCCGGGCGGGCGGGGACCGGCGCACGCGCAGCCGGGAACGGGGCCGCCGCCCGTGCGACGGGCGGCGTGACCGGCACTGCGGGGGCAGGGGCGGGGGCGGGTCGTGCGGGTCAGCAGCGGCCGACCACGGTGCGGCGGCGGCCGACGGGTGGCGCCGGCCGGGCGTCGATCGAGCCGTTCACCGAGCCCTTCACCGAGCCGTTCACCGAACCGTTCACGGAGCCCTTCACCGAGCCGTTCACGGAGCCCTTCACCGAGGCGCTGGGCGCCAACCCGTTCACCGAGCCGTTCACGGAGCCGTTCACCGAGCCGTTCACCGAGCCGTTCACGGAGCCGTTCACCGAGGCACTCGGCGCCAACCCCTTCACCGAACCGTTCACCGAGCCCTTCACGGAGCCCTTCACCGAGCCGTTCACCGAACCGTTCACGGAGCCCTTCACCGAGGCACTCGGCGCCAACCCGTTCACCGAACCGTTCACCGAGCCGTTCACGGAGCCGTTCACGGAGCCCTTCACGGAGCCCTTCACGGGGCCGTTCACCGAGGCACTCGGCGCCAACCCCTTCACCGAACCGTTCACCGAGCCGTTCACGGGGCCCTTCACCGAACCGTTCACCGAGCCGTTCACCGAGCCGTTCACCGAGGCACTCGGCGCCAACCCCTTCACCGAACCGTTCACCGAGCCGTTCACGGAACCGTTCACCGAGCCGTACACCCAGCAGCACATCCAGGCGTACGTCGCCCGCGTCCGCGCGGCCTACGTCGCCCGAGCACGGGCCGCAGCCGTCCAGCGTGCCCGGGCCGTCGCCGCCCGCCAGGCCCGGGAGGCGTTCTGGGCCGGGTACGTCACCGCACTGGGCCGGGGTCGCCGGCGCTGACCAGCCCCCGCCGGCGCCCGCCCGTCGGGCGCCGGCGGGACCACGATCGAGGAGGTACGCACGTGACGTCCGTCGTCGTCGAAGGGCCCTGGGTGGACCGCCGTCGGCCCGCGCGGGTCGAGGCGCTCGAGCCCGTGGTCGGCCGGCACGCCGCCGCAGGCCCGTCGCCCGAGGTCGTCGCCCTCGTCGACCAGCCCGGAGCGGTCCAGGCGCGACCCGACCGGGTGTGCGACGGTCCGGGCGAGCACCCCGCCCGGCACGCGCTCGTCCCTCCGGCGGACGACCTCGCCGAGGCCGAGCCCCAACCGCTCGTCCGCGAGCTCGAGGCCGTCGTCGCCCGGATGGCGCACTACGGCCCGCTGCTCGCGCTGCAGTCGGACCTGCGCGCGCTGCTCGGGGCCTGGGCCGCGGCGCTCGTCCGGCTGCACCGCACACCGGTCACCCCGGCCACCCCGGTGGCCGACGTCCCCTGGGTCCTCACGGAGCCCCTGCCTGACTGGCTCGACACCCTGCCCGCCGAGACCGGCCCGATCTGGGCCGTCCGGGCCCACCCCGGCGTCCTGCGCGCGCTGCGCCGCACACGGGCGGACTGGACCGCGGCCCAGTGGACGCACGGCGACCCGACGGGCGACGAGGTCGTCGTCACCCGCCGGCACGGCATCACGCGCGCCACCCTGCTCGGCGCCGCGCACCATGAGGACGCCGAGCAGGAGCCGCCGTGCGGGCAGCCTCGCAGCGGCACCGGCGACCCACGGTGGGACGTCGCGACGGCCCTCGACTGGGTCGCGATCGCGCTCGGACCCGCGCTCGACCCGGTGTGGCGCCTCGACCCGGTCGCTCTGTTCCTCGACGAGTACCTCGCGCTCGGCGGCAACGCCGTCCCCACCCCGACGATGGCCGTCGCCCGCACCGTCGCCACCGCGATCGAGTGGAGTGCGCAGCTCGCACTGGCCGGTCCCGAGGGCCCCGAGGTGCAGGCGTGGCTCACCGGCCTGTGGACCCGGCCCCTGGAGCTCGCCGGCCGGCGATGAACCCGGTCGCACCGCCTCAGGACCAGCACGGTCAGACGACGAAGGCCCGATCCGCAGGGGGGATCGGGCCTTCGTCGACCGCACGGTCCGGCGCGTCACGCGCCGGGGAGACGCTGCGTCAGGCGGCGTCGTCCTCGGACGTGAGGTTCCGGGTCTTGTTCTGGTCCAGCGGGATGCCGGGGCCGTTCGTCGTCGAGACGGTCGCCTTCGTGATGTAGCGACCCTTCGAGGCGGACGGCTTCAGACGCAGGATCTCGTCGAGCGCCGCGGCGTAGTTCTCCACCAGGTTGACGTCGGAGAACGACGTCTTGCCGATGATGAAGTGCAGGTTCGCGTGACGGTCCACGCGGAACTCGATCTTGCCGCCCTTGATGTCCGACACGGCCTTGGCCACGTCCATCGTCACGGTGCCGGTCTTCGGGTTCGGCATGAGACCGCGCGGGCCGAGGACCTTGCCCAGTCGACCGACCTTGCCCATGAGGTCCGGCGTCGCGACGGCGGAGTCGAAGTCCGTGTAGCCCTTGGCCACCTTGTCGATGAGCTCGTCGCCACCGACCTCGTCGGCGCCGGCCGCGAGGGCCTGCTCGGCGCGCTCACCCGTGGCGAACACGATGACGCGCGCGGTCTTGCCCGTGCCGTGCGGCAGGTTGACCGTGCCACGAACCATCTGGTCCGCCTTGCGGGGGTCGACACCGAGGCGGAAGGCCACCTCGACGGTCGCGTCGTACTTGGTCGTCGACGTGGCCTGCGCCAGTCGGACGGCCTCGAGGGGGCTGTAGACCTTGCCGGCCTCGATCTTCTCGGTGGCGTTGCGGTACGCCTTGCTGTGCTTGGCCATCTGCTTGTTCTCCTTGTTCAGCAGCCGTGGTCTGCGGGCCGCACACGGCCCTGCCACTCACTTCTCAGCGGTCCTGGTCGGCTCGCTGTTCGTGCGCCCCGGTCCGAGCATGCTCGGACCGGGGGTCGTGCAAGACGCGAGGTACGTCAGCCCTCGACCTTGATGCCCATCGAACGGGCGGTGCCCGCGATGATCTTCTCGGCGGCGGCCAGGTCGTTCGCGTTGAGGTCCTCGAGCTTGGTGCTCGCGATCTCGCTGATCTGCGCCTTGGTCAGCGTGGCGACCTTGACGGTGTGCGGCGTGGGCGAGCCCTTGGCGACACCGGCGGCCTTCTTGATGAGCTCCGCGGCGGGCGGCGTCTTCGTGATGAAGGTGAACGAGCGGTCCTCGTACACCGTGATCTCGACGGGGATGACGTTGCCGCGCTGGGCCTCGGTCGCCGCGTTGTACGCCTTGCAGAACTCCATGATGTTGACGCCGTGCTGACCCAGCGCCGGACCGATCGGCGGCGCGGGGGTGGCGGCGCCGGCCTTGATCTGGAGCTTGATCAGGCCGGTGACCTTCTTCTTCGGGGGCATGATGCCTTCCGTCCTTCTCGTGGGCCGACGCCGTGGGCGATGACCCGGTTGCAAACGACTTCCCCGCGGAGCGGGGAGGTGCTCAGGCTCAGATCTTGGCGACCTGGCTGAACGAGAGCTCGACCGGGGTCTCCCGGCCGAAGATGGAGACGAGGACCTTGAGCTTCTGGTTCTCGGCGTTGATCTCGGAGATCGTCGCGGGCAGCGTGTCGAACGGGCCGTCGGTGACCGTGACGGACTCGCCGACCGTGAAGTCGACCTGGATCTGCGAGGCGGCCTTGGTGGTGGCGGCGGCCGCGGGGGTCTTGGGGGCCAGCACCGGCGCGAGCATCGAGAAGACCTCGTCGAGCGTCAGCGGGACCGGCTGGTGGGTGTGGCCGACGAACGACGTGACGCCCGGCGTGTGGCGGACTGCGCCCCACGACTCGTCGGTCATGTCCATGCGGACCAGGACGTAGCCGGGGATCCGGACGCGCTTGACGACCTTGCGCTGCGCGTTCTTGATCTCCACGACCTCCTCCATGGGGACCTCCACCTGGTAGATGAAGTCCTCCATGTTGAGGCTCTGCGTGCGGTTCTCGAGGTTCGCCTTCACGCGGTTCTCGTAGCCGGCGTACGAGTGGATGACGTACCACTCGCCGGGCAGCCGGCGGAGCTGGGCCTTGAACGCGGCGACCGGGTCCTCGTCGGGGTCGACGACGTCCTCGGCGTCCGCGACGTCCTCGGTGTCCGCGACGTCCTCCGCGTCCTCGGCGTCCGCGACGGCGTCGGCAGCCTCGTCGGCGTCCACCTCGTCGGTGGCGACGTCGGCGACGTCGCTGTCACCTGCGGGCACCTCGACCGCCTCGACCGACGCCAGGGCGTCCTCGAGCTCTGTCTCGGCAGCCGTGGTGGGCTCCTGCGACTCCTGCGACACGTGCGAACCTGCTTTCTCAGCCTTTTGTGCTTGTGGGTGGCGCGGCGACACGCCCGCTGCCCGGCGGCCGGAGGGCCGCGACGACGTCAGGCCCCGAAGACCCAGAAGGTCAGCTTGCCGACGCCCAGGTCGACCACGGTGACGAACGCCATGATGACCGCGACGAACACGAGCACGACGCTCGTGTAGGTGATGAGCTCCGAGCGCGTGGGACGCACGACCTTCTTGAGCTCGGCGATCACCTGACGGTTGAACAGCCCGATGCGCGAGAACAGCCCGCGCTTGGTGTCCTTGCCGGCCGCCTTCGGCGCGCGGGTGCGCGACGCCGAACCCTCGGCGTCGGACGCCGCAGCCGGTGCTGTTTCGCTCACGTCAGGCCCCTACGTCTCGTGGTGACCGCCCGGCCCCGTGCGGGACCCGGCGGACGGACGGCCGACGCGTCGCGCCGGACCGTCCGGCGATCCTGCTCGCTGCCGACCCGTTCGGGTCGGACCGCGTGCGCAGGGCAGACAGGACTCGAACCTGCAACCTGCGGTTTTGGAGACCGCTGCGCTACCAATTGCGCCACTGCCCTACGACGGCCTTCACCGCCACGACGGTCCGCGCACCGACCGTCGGAGTGCTCCCGCTGGGGGTCCGACGGACGTTCCCCCGGGATCCACGGACCCCGCTCGGGCACGGCTCATCATGGCGGACGTCAACCGCCGGGGGACCACTGTACGCGACGAGCGCCCCTCGGTCGAACCGCGCCCGATCAGCCGTCGATATGGCGCCGACGACGACGCGTGACCTCTGCCACTATGGACGCCGTGAGCGCCCAGACCGAGCCGTCCGCCCCCCGTCCCCGCGTCTCCGCACGCCTCGCCGCGATCGCCGAGTCGGCGACGCTCGCGGTCGACGCGAAGGCGAAGGCGCTGAAGGCCGCCGGCCGGCCGGTGATCGGGTTCGGCGCCGGCGAGCCGGACTTCCCGACGCCGTCGTACATCGTCGACGCCGCCGTCGCCGCCGCGAAGGACCCCGCGAACCACCGGTACACCCCGGCCGCCGGCCTGCCCGCGCTGCGCGAGGCGATCGCCGCCAAGACGCTGCGCGACTCCGGGTACGAGGTCGCGCCGTCGTCGGTCCTCGTGACGAACGGCGGCAAGCAGGCCGTCTACCAGGCGTTCGCCGCGATCGTGGACCCGGGCGACGAGGTGCTGCTGCCGGCGCCGTACTGGACCACGTACCCGGAGGCCGTCCGGCTCGCGGGCGGCGTGCCCGTCGAGGTGTTCGCGGGCGTCGAGCAGGACTACCTCGTGACCGTCGAGCAGCTCGAGGCGGCGCGGACGCCCCGCACCAAGGTGCTGCTGTTCTGCTCGCCGTCGAACCCGACGGGCTCCGTGTACTCGCCCGAGCAGACCGCGGCGATCGGCCGGTGGGCGCTCGAGCACGGCATCTGGGTCATCACCGACGAGATCTACGAGCACCTCACGTACGACCACTCGGTGTTCACGCCGATCGTGCGGGTGGTGCCGGAGCTCGCCGACACGACGATCGTGCTCAACGGTGTCGCGAAGACGTACGCGATGACCGGCTGGCGGGTCGGCTGGATGATCGGGCCGAAGGACGTCATCGCCGCGGCGACCAACCTGCAGTCGCACCTCACGTCGAACGTCGCGAACGTGTCGCAGCGGGCCGCGATCGCCGCCGTGTCCGGCGACCTCGCCGCGGTCGAGGAGATGCGGTTCGCGTTCGACCGGCGCCGCCGGACGATCGTCGAGATGCTCGGCGCGATCGACGGCGTGACGATCCCCGCCCCGCAGGGCGCGTTCTACGTCTACCCGTCGGTCGAGGGCGTGCTGGGCCGCACCATCCGGGGCGTCACGCCGCGGACGTCGGCCGAGCTCGCGGCGCTGATCCTGGACGAGGTCGAGGTGGCGGTCGTGCCGGGCGAGGCGTTCGGTCCGAGCGGGTACCTGCGGCTCTCGTACGCGCTCGCCGACGAGGACCTCGTCGAGGGCGTCGGGCGGATCCAGAAGCTGCTGTCCGAGGCCGGCTGAGCCGACGGACGGCCCAGGGCCGACCGGGCGAACGTCCGGCGCGGCCCCGGGCCACGGCCTTCACCGGGTGAAACGGGCGGGCCATACTGTCCCCCGTGCGCGCGGACGTCGAGGGGGAACCCCGCACCGGGGACGCCTCGGTGCCGGCCAACCCGCGCGCCCACCTCACCGTCCGGGCCCGGATCCTCACGGCCGTGGTGGCGCTCGCCGGGCTCACCGTGCTGATCGCGGGCGGCACCGCCTACGGGCTGCAGGTCCGGCAGGTCGACGCCCGGATCGACAACTCGCTCGCCCGGGCCGTCACCGCGCTGCGGACCGTCGAGGAGGCGGCCGGGTCGAGCACGGACCACCCGGCGATGGACCTCAACGCGCTGCTCAAGGAGTCGGTCCGGACCCGCGTGCCCGGCCGGAACGAGGGGGTCGTCACGCTGGTGGACGACGAGCTCGTGTGGCAGGCGGCGCCCGAGACGCAGGCGCTCCCCCTCGGGCAGGACGAGGAGCTCGTCGACTACCTGGCGACCCGCTGGTTCGGCCCGGACATCGCTCCGCGGACCCTGCGGACGGCGACCGCCGAGTACCGGTTCGTCGCGGTGCCCGTGCACGTGTCGCACTCCCCCGGGCGCGGGCTGTTCGTCGTCGCGTTCGACCGCGGTGCCGAGATGCGCGCCCTGCGCGAGACGTACGTGTCGTACGTCGAGGTCGGGATCGCGGCGCTCGCGCTCACGACGGTGGTCGCGTGGTTCGTCGTCGGGCGCCTGCTGCGGCCGGTGCGCCTGCTGCGGGACACCGCCCGCCGGGTCACCGAGTCCGACCTGTCGGAGCGCATCGACGTCAGCGGGAAGGACGACCTGTCCGACCTCGCACGCACCGTGAACGCGATGCTCGACCGGCTCCAGCTGGCGTTCGGGTCGCAGCGGGAGCTGCTCGACGACGTCGGGCACGAGCTGCGGACGCCGCTCACGATCGTGCGCGGCCACCTGGAGCTCATGGACCCCGAGGACGCGAGCGACGTGCGCGCCACGCAGGCCCTCACGCTCGACGAGCTCGACCGGATGCACCGCCTCGTCGACGACCTGATGACGCTGGCGACCGCGGACCGTCCCGACTTCGTGCGGCTCGCACCCACGGACGTCGGCCGGCTGACCGACGACGTGCACGACAAGGCGCGCGTGCTCGGGAACCGGCAGTGGGTCGTCGTGGCGCGGGCCGACGTGACGGTGCAGCTCGACGCCCAGCGGGTCACCCAGGCCTGGCTGCAGCTCCTCGCCAACGCGCACCGCTTCACCGTCCCGGGCTCCGTGGTCCGGCTGGGCAGCGAGGTCGCGGGCGACCGGCTGCTGCTGTGGGTCCGCGACGAGGGCCCCGGCGTGCCGCCCGAGGAGGAGGAGCGTGTGTTCGAGCGCTTCCACCGGGGGCAGGCGGACCGCAACCCGCACGGCGCCGGGCTCGGCCTGCCGATCGTCGCCGCCATCGCACGGGCCCACCACGGCCGCGTCTTCCTCGAGCACCCGCCGCCGCACGCCGGCCCGGGTGCGGTGTTCGTGCTCGACCTCCCGGCCGTCGACCTCGTCGACGGCGAGACCCCACCCGTCCCCCAGCTCGTGGAGAACCGATGACCCACATCCTGATCGCGGAGGACGAGGAGCGGATCGCCGCGTTCGTCGCCAAGGGCCTGCGGGCCGCCGGGTACGAGGCGACCGCGGTGACGTCCGGCGCCGAGGCGATCGCGCGGGTCGAGGCCGGCGGCGTGCACCTGCTCGTGCTCGACCTCGGGCTCGTCGACATGGACGGGTTCGAAGTGCTGCGCCGGCTCCGGGAGTCGGGCCGCACGGTCCCGGTCATCGTGCTGACGGCGCGCTCGTCCGTGACGGACACCGTCACCGGCCTCGAGTCGGGGGCCGACGACTACATGGCCAAGCCGTTCCGCTTCGAGGAGCTCCTGGCCCGGGTGCGGCTGCGGCTGCGGGCCCAGCCGTCGGCGGTGGCGGGCGAGCCGTCGGTGCTGTCCCACGGTCCGCTGCAGCTCGACCTGCGCACCCGGCGGATCCGGGTCGGCGGCCAGGAGGTCGACCTGTCCGCGCGGGAGTTCGCGCTCGCGGAGACCTTCCTGCGCCACCCCGGCGACGTGCTGACCCGGGAGCGCCTGCTGTCCGAGGTGTGGGGGTACGACTTCGACCCGGGCAGCAACGTCGTCGACGTGTACGTGCGGTACCTGCGCCGCAAGGTGGGTCCGGAGCACTTCGACACGGTCCGTGGGGTCGGGTACCGGCTGGTGGACGCGACGGCCTGAGCCTGAGCCGCCCCGGGGCGCACCGCTGGCACACTGTCCCGATGCGCGACCTGGCCCTGCTGCCGAAGGCTCACCTGCACCTTCACTTCACGGGCTCGATGCGGCCGGCGACGCTCGCCGAGCTCGCGGCGGAGCACGGCATCCGCCTGCCGGCCGCGCTGCTCGAGGACGACCCGCTGCACGTGCCGGCCGACGAGCGCGGCTGGTTCCGGTTCCAGCGGCTGTACGACGCGGCGCGCGCCTGCGTCCGGTCGGAGGCCGACATGCGCCGGATCGTCGCCGAGGCGGCGGCCGACGATGCCGCGGAAGGATCCGGGCGGCTGGAGATCCAGGTCGACCCGACGTCGTACGCGCCGTTCGTCGGTGGGCTCACGCCCGCGATCGAGATCGTGCTGGACGCCGCCCGGGAGGCGTCGGTCGCGACCGGTGTCGACGTCGGCGTGGTCGTGGCGGCCTCCCGCATGCGGCACCCGCTCGAGGCGCGGACGCTCGCGCGGCTGGCCGCCCACCACGCGGGCGACGGACCGGGTCAGGTGGTCGGGTTCGGGCTGTCCAACGACGAGCGCCGCGGCGAGACCTCCGAGTTCGCGCCCGCGTTCGCGATCGCCCGTCGTGCGGGTCTGGCGTCGGTGCCGCACGGCGGCGAGCTGCTCGGCCCGGCGCACGTCGAGGACGTCGTCGAGCACCTGCGTCCGGACCGGCTCGGGCACGGGGTGCGGTCGGTCGAGGACCCGCGGGTGCTGGGGCGGGTCGTGGACGAGGGGGTCGCGCTGGAGGTGTGCCCCGCGTCGAACGTCTCGCTGGGCGTGTACCGGTCGGCCGA
This sequence comes from Cellulomonas chitinilytica, assembly GCF_016862675.1. Taxonomy (GTDB): domain Bacteria; phylum Actinomycetota; class Actinomycetes; order Actinomycetales; family Cellulomonadaceae; genus Cellulomonas; species Cellulomonas chitinilytica. Next base: position 265,220 of record NZ_BONK01000001.1, read on the forward strand.
CGAGGTCCCTCTCGCGGTGCTCGTCGAGGCGGGGGCGCAGGTGGCTCTCGGGGCCGACGACCCGCTGCTGTTCCGGTCCCGGCTGCTCGCGCAGTACGAGCTCGCCCGGGACGTGCACGGGTTCACGGACGAGCTGCTCGCGGACCTGGCGCGGTCGTCGATCCGAGCGAGCCGCGCGTCGGACGACGTGCGGGCGCGGCTGCTCGCCGGGGTGAACGACTGGCTGAGCGCTTGACGGCGGGCCGCCGTGCGCGCGATTGTGTCAATCAGTTGATTCATTGACACAAGGAGCGACGATGTCCGGCGCACTGCCCCTGCTGCTCGTGCTCGTCCTCCTGCTCGGTGTCGCCGTCGTGCTCCGGCCGGTCCGCACGGCCGGGCCCGCCACCCGCTCGGAGGCGTTCGGGACGGCCGAGCGGCACGCCCACCGGGTCACGGTGGTTGCCTGGGCCGTGCTCGTGCCCGTCCCCGTGCTGGTGGCGAAGACCACGACGCCCCACCTCCACGGGATCGCGACCGGCGCCTTCCTCGGCACCGTCCCTGCCGTCGCCGGCACCGCGTTCCTGCTCGTCCATCTCGTCGGCGAGCTCACCTGGCCGCGCCCGCACGGGGCGGTCCGGCGGGCACCGCTCGTCCGGCGCGGGTTCCGCGACGTCGCGCCGCGGGCGCTCACCGCGCTGACGGCCACGTGGACGGTCCTGCTGGCGGCGCTCCTCGCGACCAGCGCCGCTGCCGCCGAGGCCGACGGGCGGTCGCTGTCCGCGGTGCACGCCGACGGTTCGAGGTCGACGGGGGGCCCGTTCCCCGGCTGGTACTACGGGCAGGTCATCGCCGTGGCGACCGCGGTCGTCGTGCTGCTGTGCGTCGCCGTGCTGGCCCTCGTCGTCCGGCGCGCCGCCGTCGCCGACACGGACCCCGCCGACGACTGGGCGCTGCGCCGCGTCTCGGCCCGGCGGGTCCTCGCGGGCGGGCAGCTCGTCGTCGCGTGGACCCTCGCCGGGTGCCTGTTCTTCGCGGCGAACTGCGTACGCGGCGTGGAGCCGCGCTGGACGCAGGCCCTGGGCGGCTCGGCCGGCGTCGCGCTCGCCGGGCTGCTGGTCGCCCTGGCGATCCCGGTCGTCGCCGTCGTCGTCGCGGTCGGTGCGTCGCGCACCCCACGCCTCGACGCCCCGCCCCGCCTCGGTCCCGCCGTCGCCGCCGCGGCGCGGCCGCGCGTCTCATGACGGCGCAGCTCGAGGTCGACCTGACGTCGGGCGTCCCCGCGTACGAGCAGATCCGCGCGCAGGTCGTCGCGCACGTCGCCGCCGGGCGGCTCGTCGCGGGCGACCGGCTCCCGACGATCCGGGCGCTCGCCACCGATCTCGGCCTCGCCCCCGGCACCGTCGCCCGCGCCTTCCACGAGCTGGAGGCCGACGGGGTCGTCGAGACGCGCCGCCGGGCGGGCACGGTGGTGGCGGCGGGCGCGTCCGTGCCAACGGACGTCGCCCGTCGGGCGGCACAGGTGTACGTCGCGGCTGTGCGGGCCGCCGGGCTGGACGACGCCGAGGCGGTCGCGCTCGTCCGCGGTGCGCTGCTCGGCCCCGAGGACGTCGCGCCTCAGAGCGTGACGCCCACCAGCACCGGCTCGGGCTCCAGGACCACGCCGAACGCCTCGCGGACCCCGTCGCGCACCTGACGCGCGAGCGCGACGAGGTCGGCGGCGTCCGCTCCCCCGCGGTTGGTCAGCGCGAGCGTGTGCTTGGCCGAGAGCGCGGCAGGCCCCGGGGCACCGAAGCCGCGCGAGAACCCCGCGTGCTCGATGAGCCAGGCGGCGCTCGTCTTGACCAGCCCGTCCGTCGCGGGGAACCGGGGTGCGCCCTCCGGCACCGACTCCGCGGCCAGCACGGGGTTGGTGAAGAACGACCCGGCGCTCCAGGTGTCGTGGTCGGCGGGGTCGAGCACCATGCCCTTGCGGCCGCGCAGCTCGAGCACCGCGGCCCGCACGTCGAGGATCGGGGCTCGCTCCCCGACGCCGACGCCCAGCGTCCGGGCGAGCTCCGGGTAGTCGATCGACCGGGTGTGCGTGCCCTGGCGGAGCTGGAACGTCACGTCGAGGACGACGTACCGCGGGGTGGGGTGCCACGGCGAGCGCGGGTCGGCCGGGTCCACCGTGCGCATCGACCGCTTGAGCAGCGAGGTGCGGTATCCGAACTTCAGGTCGACGAGCGGCAGGGTCCGCACGCGGCCGCGCGCCCGGTCCCACACGCGGACGGTCGAGATCGTCTGCGCGACCTCCTGGCCGTACGCGCCGACGTTCTGCACGGGCGTCGCGCCCGTCGAGCCCGGGATGCCGGACAGCGCCTCGAGGCCGACCAGCCGGTGCGTCACCGCCTGCTCGACGACCTCGTCCCACGGCGTGCCCGCCGGGACCGTGTACGTCACGCCGGCGCACGCCGAGTGGTCCGGGACGTCGATGCCCGTGCGGACGTCCCGCACCACGACCCCGTCGAACCCGGCGTCCGACACGAGCAGGTTCGAGCCGCCGCCGACGACGAGCAGCGGCTCGCCCGCGTCGTCCGCCGCCCGGACCGCCTCGACGAGCTCGCGCTCGGTCGTCGTCTCCACGTACCGCGACGCGGGGCCACCGACCCGGAAGGTGGTGAGGTCCGCGAGCGCGGGGGTGGACGTCGAGGTCGTCACCGAGGTCGTCACCGAGGTCGTCACCGAGTTCGTCGCCGTGGGCTGCACCGGACCAGGCTAGACCGCGGGCTCGCCGTCCTCGGCCGTCGCCTGCTCCGTCGCGGGGCGCTTGAGCGGCGCGGCGGCGTTCACGACGAGCAGGCCCAGCACGATCGGCACCAGGATCGCGAGCAGCGCGTGGCGGTACCCGACGTGCTGGGCGAGCAGCCCGAGCAGCGGCGGCCCCGCGAGGAACGCGCTGTACCCGATCGTCGACACGACGCTCACCCGCGCCGCCGCACGCGCCGGGTCGTCGGACGCCGCGCTCATGCCGACCGGGAAGCCGAGCGCCGCACCGGCACCCCACGCGACGACGCCGAGCAGCGCGACCCACAGCTGGCCCGACAGGCCGAACACGAGCAGGCCGACGATCGCGAGGACCGCGCACAGGCGCAGCACGGCGACCCGCCCGAACCGGTCGAGCAGCGCGGTGCCGAACCAGCGCATCCCCGTCATCGCGGCGACGAAGACGCCGAACGCGAGGGCGCCGAGCGCGTGGCCGGTGTCGAAGCCGTCGACGACCGCGAGGCTCACCCAGTCGTTCGCGGCCCCCTCGGTGAGGGCGGCGGCGAGCACGACGAGCCCGATGAGCAGCGTCCGCGGCTCGAGCCACGCCGCGAGCGCCCCGCGCGCGCCGCGCGGCGTCGTGGTGGACGGGTCGGCCGTGGTGCCCGTGCTGGGGGCGGCGACGGCGTGGGGGTGCTCGTCGTCGGCGGGCAGGAAGGACCGGACCGCGAAGGCGACGCCGATGACGGAGAGCACCACGGCGATCGGGATGTGCACCACGACGGGGACGTGCAGCCCGGCGGCGACCGCGGCGATCGCGGCGGCGGCCACCGTGCCGAACGAGAAGCCGGCGTGGTACCGCGGCATGACGGTGCGACCGAGGCCCTGCTCGACGGCCGCGCCCTCGAGGTTCATCGCGGCGTCCCACACGCCGGTGCCCACGCCGAACAGCACGAGCCCGAGACCGACGACGACCACCTGGTCCATGGCCACCCCGACGGACGCGACGACCAGCCCGGTCGCGTTGAGCACCGCGAAGCCGAGCACGGTGCGGCGAGCGCCCAGACGCTCGACGACGAGCCCGGACACGGGCAGCGACAGGAGCGACCCGACCGACGCGACGAGCAGCAGCACGCCCATCTCCCCCGGGCTGAACCCCAGCCCGTCACGGATGGCCGGCAGCCGCGATGCCCAGGTCGCGAAGTTGAACCCGTTGAGGATGAACACCACGAACACGGCCAGCGACGCGCGCTGCACCAGTCGCGACGGGCCTGGGCTCGGTACCGACCGGTCGTCGGTCGTCATCGGCCCTCCGGCGTGCGGCTCGGTCATCGGTGTCCCCCTCGAGGATGTCAGGGTTGCGGCGTGCGGGCGGGGTCAGCAGGCGTGCGCGGCGTGCGCCCGCTCGTCGGGTGCGTGCTCCCCCGGGCGGACGGCCGCGCGTCGGGCGACGAGCACCGCGAGGCTGTCGGGCTCGGCGGGGACGAGGGCAGGCAGGTCGTCGAGCACCGGAGCCGGGATGGCCTCCGCCTGCTCGGTCCGGTGCGCGACGCTGCGCGAGAGCAGCACGCTCGCGAGCATCGCGACGACGATCAGCACGAGCGCGTGCCGGGCACCGGTCACCCCGGCGGCGATCCCCAGCAGCGGCGGGGCGGCGATCGACGCGACGGACGCGAACGACGAGACGACGGCGACGCGCCCGGCGGCGCGCAGCGGGTCGTCGGACGCGGCGGCGATGCCGATCGGCACGGCGAGGGCGGCGCCGAAGCCCCAGGCGACGACACCGACCCCGGCGAGCGTCAGCGAGGGGGCGAACCCGAACAGCAGGAGCCCGACGATCGAGACGGCGCCGGACGCCCGCAGGACGACGACCCGCCCGAACCGGTCGATGAGCCGGGTGCCGAGGAGGCGGACGACGGTCATCGCCCCGACGAAGACGCCGAGGACGGCACCCCCGACGGCCTCCGACCGGCCGAACCCGTCCACGACCGCGAGCGACAGCCAGTCGTTGGCCGAGCCCTCGGACAGGGCGGCGGCCATGATGACGACGCCGATGAGGAGCGTGCGGGGCTCCCGCCAGGAGTCGAGGGCGGTCGCGATCCGGCGGCGGCGGCCCACCCGGGCCTGCCCGTCCAGCGGGGTCGCCGCCTGCCGGACCGGGCGCGGGGTGATCGCGTCGTCGAGCACGACACCGCGCAGCGACGCGAGCCGCCACACCACGGCGACGGCGGCGACCACGGAGAACTGGAGCGCGACGGAGATGTCCGCGTGCGACGCGGCGGCCCCGAGCGCGGAACCGAGGACGGCACCGATCGAGAACCCGGCGTGGAACTGCGGGATCACGGTCCGGCCCATCGCGCGCTCGATGCGCGACGACTCGACGTTGAGCGGCACGTTGCCGAGCGCGATCGCGACGCCGTTGAGGAAGATGCCCGCGGACAGCACCGCGACGGAGCCCACGGTCGGTCCGACGCCCATGAGGACGTACGCGGCGGCGAGCACGAACGTCGCGGCGAGCATGCCGGTGCGGCTGCCCCAGCGCTGCACGATCATCCCGGAGAACGTCACGGTGACGAGCGCGCCGAGCGAGCCGATGAGCAGGATCCCGCCGAGCTCGGCCGTCGAGAGGTCGAGGGCGTCGCGGACGGTCGGGATGCGCGCGAGCCAGCTCGAGAACGTGATGCCGGTGAGCGCGAACAGGCCCATGAGGAGCCAGCGGGCGCGGGCGATGGCGGGGACGTGCCCGGCGAGGGCGGGGTGGGACAACGCAGGCTCCGGTCGGGACGTGACGTGACAGAGAGGGTCGAATCGATTCGAGCAGGGTTTGAACGGGATGTCGAATCGTTTTGATGGAGGCGTCCATACTGCGGGTACGCTGGCCGTCGCGTCAAACACGCGCACTCCGTCGCGCCCGGCAGCGCGACCCGCGTCCCGACGCCCCAGAGCAAGAGCACGCCGCACCCGGCCCCCGGTCGCCCCGAGCGACCGCGCGACGCCGGGAGCGCCGACCCGGAGGTGCACCCTGTCGACCCAGCGCCCGACCCTCGCGGACGTCGCCGCCGCCGCGAAGGTCTCCGTCTCGACCGCCTCCCTGGCCTTCTCCGGCGCCGGACCGATCGCCGCCGCCACCCGGCAGCGCGTCCTCGACGCCGCGACCGAGCTCGACTACTCCGGCCCGAACCCCCTCGGACGCCAGCTCCGCCAGGGCCGCTCGGGGATCGTCGGCGTCGTCGTGGGCGACGCCCTGCGCCGCTCGTTCCGTGACCCGGTGTCCGTCCAGGTGCTCGACGGCCTCGTCGGCACCATCGGCCCGCTCGGCCTGGGCGTGCTGCTCATCCCCGGTGCGGACGAGCTCACCGCCGCGACGGTCGACCCGCTCGTCGAGTCGGCGGCGATGGACGTCGCCGTGCTGCTCTGGGGCGGCACCACCGACGACCCCGTGCTCGCGTCCCTGCGACGCCGCGGCATCCCCACCGTCCTCGTCGAGGGCAAGCAGTTCACCGACATGGCGACCGTCGGGATCGACGACCGCGGCGGCGTCGCGACGGCGACCCGGCACCTGCTCGAGCTCGGGCACACCCGGATCGCGACCGTGACGCTCCCCTTCAACCGGGAGCGCCGCGAGGGCGTCGCCGACGAGGAGCGGATGACCGCGCTCGACTGGGAGATCACCAGCCGGCGCCTCGCCGGGATCACCGACGCGGGCGTGACCCCCGTCGCCGTCTACGAGACCCCCGCGTCGCTCGTCGAGCACGGAGCCGACGCCGGACGTGCGCTGCTGTCCGCACCCGACCGGCCGACCGCGATCGTGTGCCAGTCCGACCTGCTGGCCGGCGGGGTCGTCCTCGCCGCCCGGGAGCTCGGCCTGCGCGTCCCCGAGGACGTCTCCGTGCTCGGCTTCGACGGGCTCGACCTGCCGTGGCTGGCGCCCGACGTCCTCACCACCGTCGCGCAGCCGCTCGCCGAGAAGGGCGCGGCCGTCGCGCACGCGGTGGAGGACCTGCTGGCGGGCGAGATGCCGCCCTACCGGGAGCTTCCCGTGAGCCTGCGGATCGGGACGACGACCGGACCGGTGCCGGCCTAGCCGCTGGTCCGTGCGGGCGGGCTCAGCCCAGCCGGACGACCGCCTGCGCCTTGCCCAGCACCCGGACGCCGTCGAGCGTGACCGTGAGGTCGATCCGCGCCGTCCCGGCCTCGGCGTCGAGCGCCCCGACGACCGCGACGACCTCGACGGTGGCGCTCCCCGGGTCGGGCACGGGCACCGGGCGCGTGAAACGGACCTGGTAGTCGACGACGGCGCCCGGGTCGCCGGCCCAGTCGACGACGACCGAAACGGCCGCCCCCATGGTCCACATGCCGTGGGCGATGACGTCGGGCAGGCCGACCGAGCGCGCGACGCGGTCGTTCCAGTGGATCGGGTTGAAGTCGCCGCTCGCCCCGGCGTACCGGACGAGCCGGGCGCGGTCGACGGTGACCTCGCGGCGGCCGACCTCCTGGCCGACCTCGAGGTCGGCCGGCTGCGGGCGGTCGCCCATCAGGACTCCTCCGGGCGGACGGCGAGCGTCGAGACGACGGTCGCGACGGCCTCGCCGTCCTGCGACGCGATCTCGGCGCGGGTCGTGATCATCGCGAGGCCCGCACGCTCGACGATCGAGTCGACGTGGAGCACGGTGACGAGGCGGTCGCCGGCGTGGATCGGCCGGTGGTGCGTGAACCGCTCGTCGGCGTGCACGACCCGGCTGAAGTCGATCCCGGCGGCCGGGTCCTCGAAGAGCTGGGCCTCGGCGCGCTGCGCGACCACGACGGCGAACGTCGGCGGTGCGACGACGTCCGGGTGGCCGAACGCCCGCGCCGCCTCGGGGTCGAGGTGCGCCGGGTGCGTCGCACCGACGGCGCTCGCGAACTCCCGGAGCTTCTCCCGGCCTACGTCGTAGGCGGCGTTCGGCGGGTACTCACGCCCCGCGTAGCTCGTGTCGACGGGCATCCTCGACGACTCGCCGCTGACTCGTGCTGACCGACGTCAGCGGGTCTCGCGGTGCACCGTGTGACGGCCGTCGCGCGGGCAGAACTTCTTCATCTCGAGACGGTCGGGGTCGTTCCGACGGTTCTTCTTCGTGATGTAGTTCCGCTCCTTGCACTCCGTGCACGCGAGCGTGATCTTCGGGCGGACGTCCGCGCTCTTGCTGGCCATGGTCTTGCCACCTCTCGCGCCGCTGCGGCGCTTGCGATCTTGTTGCAGCGCGCCGGCCGACGCACCGTGTTCACCTGGCGGTAGCGGGAGCGGGACTCGAACCCGCGACACCACGATTATGAGCCGTGTGCTCTAACCACCTGAGCTACCCCGCCACTGTCGATGTGCCGGCCCCGCCCCCCGGAGGGGAACGGGAACCGCGTCACACCACAGAGCCCCGAAAGGGAATCGAACCCTTGACCTTCTCCTTACCATGGAGACGCTCTGCCGACTGAGCTATCGGGGCAGCGCGAGCAAGGTTACACGGGCCCTGGGGTCGCTGCGAAATCGAGCCCGAGCGACCGGCCCGAAGCCGATGATCGCGCGCCGGTCGGGCGTCACCCGCTCGCGTGAGGGCCCGGTGAGAGCCGGTTGCCTAATCGTTTCGCGTCGTCGCTCGCCGCGTGTCCGACATGTCACGATCCCGCCCATGCGCCCGCACAGACGCAGCACCGCTGCTGCCCTCCTGCTCTCCGCCTCGCTCGTCCTCGCGACCGCCGCCTGCACCGGAGGCGGTGACGACGCCGACGACGCACCGCCGAGCAGCCCCACCGCCGCCGGCACGACCGTCGAGTGGCCGACGGCCATCGACCCGGCCACCACCACCGACGCGTTCTGGGTCGTGTGGACCGACGTCGTCGAGAACGGCGACGGCGCGACGCAGAAGGTCCAGCCGACGATCGAGAAGCTCGGCGAGGTCGGCTACGACACCCTGCCGTGGGACCCGTCCTGCCAGAGCGGGGCCGAGGAGCAGCTCGCCGGCCTCACCGGCTACGCGGACCCGCTCGGCGTCGGCGTCGCGTTCGCGACCGCCGAGGACGCCGGCAAGTTCGACACCCTCTTCGAGGGCACGATCTCGGTGACGCAGGGCACGTACACCTGCGCCACCTCCTCCTGACACCCGACCGCTCGCCCACCGACGGCGGGGCACCCACCACGGGTGCCCCGCCGTCGTCGTCGCGTCAGGGCACCCCGGCCGTGAGGCGTCGGCCGGCGATCGCGTCGAGCAGCTGCACCGTGTAGTCCGTCTCGGGCGCGGAGAACACCCGCTCCACGGGCCCGTGCTCCACGATGCGGCCCTCGCGCATGACCGCGACCCGGTCGGAGATCGCGCGCACGACGGCCAGGTCGTGCGAGATGAACACGTACGTGAGGTCCCGCTCGGCCTGCAACGTGCGCAGCAGCTCGAGGATCTGGGCCGCGACCGACACGTCGAGCGCCGAGATCGGCTCGTCGAGCACCACGATCTTCGGCTCCAGCACGAGCGCGCGGGCGATCGCCACGCGCTGCCGCTGCCCGCCGGACAGCTCCCGCGGGTGGCGGTGGACGACGTCGGCGGGCAGCGCCGCCGCCTCCAGCGCCGCGACGACCTCGTCCTCGTGCGGCCGGCGCCCGCCGAGCCGCCCGCTGAACTGCCCACTGAACCGCCCACTGAACCGCCCGCCGGACCCGGGCGGGCGGTCCCGCAGCGAGCGCAGCGGCTCCTCGACGACCTGGTAGACGTCGAAGCGGGGGTCGAACGACGCGTACGGGTTCTGGTAGACGATCTGCACGTCCCGGCGCAGCGGGCGGAACCCACGTCGGCCGAGGCCGGTGACGTCCGTCCCGAGCAGCCGCACGCGGCCCGACGTCGCCTGCGTGAGGCCCGTCAGGACGCGCGCCGTCGTCGACTTGCCGCTGCCGGACTCCCCCACGATCGAGAACGTCTCGCCGCGCCTGACCTCGAACGACGTGCCGTCGACCGCCGCGACGTCCCCGTACACCTTGCGCAGGTCCTCGACCTCGACCACGACCTCCCGGCTCGCCGGGACCTCCACCCGCTCGCGCGCGGACGCGAGCCGGGCCGGGACGCTGTCGAGCAGGCGCCGCGTGTAGTCGTGCTGCGGGTCGGCGAGCACCTGCGCCGTCGGGCCCGTCTCGACGAGACGGCCGTGCTGCATGACCCCGAGGAGGTCCGACCGGTCGGCCGCGACCCCGAGGTCGTGCGTCACGAGCACCACGCTCGTGCCGCTGCGGGCGCGCAGGTCGTCGATGAGGTCGAGCACCTGCTTCTGCACCGTCGCATCCAGGCCCGACGTCGGCTCGTCCGCGATGATCAGGTCGGGCTCGACGGCGATGGCGGAGGCGATGAGGACGCGCTGGCGCATCCCCCCGGACAGCTCGCCCGGGTACTGCCGGTAGCGACGCTCGACGTCGGTGAAGCCCACGAGCTCGAACAGCTCGAGGACCCGGTCCCGGCGGGCCCGGGCGTCGAGGTCGGTGTGCAGGCGCAGCACGTCCTCCACCTGGTGCCCGACCCGCCGCACGGGGTCCAGCGAGACCCCCGGGTCCTGCGGGATCAGGCTGACGGCCCGGCCCCGCACGTCGCGCCAGCCCCGCGGCCCGAGCTCGGTGAGCACCTGGTCGCGGAACCGGATCCGGCCACCGGTCACCTGCCCGTTGCCCGGCAGCAGGCCGAGCACGGCGTGGCCCGTCGTCGTCTTCCCGGAGCCCGACTCCCCGACGAGCGCCAGCACCTGGCCGGGCTCGACCTCGAAGGAGACGTCGTGCACGACCGGGACGAGGGTGCCGCGGGTCCGGTAGCCGACGGTGAGGTTCTCGACGGACAGCACGGCGGTCATGACGCGTCCCTGCGGGTGAGGTGGTGCGAGATGTGGTTGGTCGCGAGGACGACGGCCACGACGGTCAGCCCGGGCCACAGCGTCAGCCAGCCGCGGCTCGCGATGTAGTTCCGGCCGTCGGAGACGAGCCGGCCCCACTCCGGGTCCGGCGGCTGCGCCCCGAGCCCGAGGAAGCTCAGCGACGCGATCCAGATGATCGCGATGCCGAGCTGGACGGTGACCAGCGAGAGCGTCGGCGCGATCGAGTTGGGCACCACGTGCCGGCGCAGGATGTCCCACGTGGACGCGCCGCTCGTGGTGGCCGCCTCGACGTACGTGCTGGTCCGGGCCCGGAGCACCTCGGAGCGGATCAGGCGGGCGAACGTCGCGGTCATCGTGAGTCCCACCGCGACCGCCGCCTGCACGATCCCGAAGCCCAGCAGCACGACGATCGTGATGGCGAGCAGGAAGCCCGGGATCGACAGCAGGACGTCGATCCCCCGGCCGATCGCCGCGTCCAGGACGCCCCCGAACCAGCCCGCGAGCGCACCGAGCAGCGACCCGACGACGGCCCCGACGGCGACCGCGATCGCGGAGCCGCTGAGCGACGCGCGCGCCCCGTGGACGACCCGGGAGTACAGGTCGCGCCCGAGCTGGTCGGTGCCGAACCAGTGCTCGGCCGACGGGGCCCGGAGCTTGCCGGCCGGGTCGACGGCGAGCGGGTCGTGGCTCGCGAACGCCCCGGGCACGACGGCCCACGCGAGCACGAGCGCGACGACGGCGACCGCGAGCACGAGCGTCCAGTGGCCGCCGAGCCAGGCCAGCGCCCGCACGGGGAGCGGGCGCTCCCGTGCGGCCGGCTGCTCGAGGGCCGGTGCCGGGTCCGTGCCCGGGCGGGTGACGCTGCCGGTGTCGACGACCGTGGTCATGGCATCACCACCTCGGCCGGGAGCAGCCGCGGGGCGGCCGGCTCGACGACGACGCTGCGCTGCCGGGCGCGTCGGCGGGTCGCGCCCCGCGGGGCGCCGTCGACGAGGATCCGCGGGTCGACGAACGGGTACGCGAGGTCCACGACCAGGTTGATCAGCACGTACGCGGCCGTCGACAGCAGCACGACGCCCTGCACGACGGGCAGGTCCTGCGTGTTGACCGCCCCCACGACGAGCTGCCCGACGCCGCTGCGGGCGTACACGGACTCGGTGACCACCGAGCCGGCGATCAGCTCGCCGAAGGCCAGCCCGAGCAGGGTGAGCACCGGCAGCGAGGAGTTGCGCAGCACGTCCTTGCGGAAGATGTAGCCCTCCCGCGCACCCTTGGCGTGCAGGACGTGCACGAACGGCTGGCTCCGGGTGGTGCGGATCGATGTGGCGAACACCTGGGACAGCGGTGCCGCGACGACGAGCCCGAGGGTCGCCGCGGGGGCCACGAGCGCCCGGAACGTGCCGTCGTCGACCGACGGGATCAGCCCGTACCGGAAGGAGAGGTACTGCAGGGCCACGATGCCGGCGACGAACGTCGGCACCGAGGCGAACAGCGCAGGACCGGACGCCGTCAGGGTGCGCAGCCACCGCCACGGCGCGTAGTTCGTCGCCACCGCGACCACGGCGGCGATCAGCACGCCGAAGACCAGGCCCAGCGACGTCAGCTGCAGGGTCGACGGCAGCGCGCTCGCGAGGAGCTCCCGCACGGGCTGCGCGGTCGTCAGCGAGTAGCCGAGGTCCCCGCGGGACGCCCCGACGAGGCTGTGCGCGTACTGCTCCCACAGCGGCCGGTCGAGGCCGTAGTACGCCAGCAGGGTCCGGGCGCCCTCGGGCGAGATGTTCGCCTCGGGGTTCTGGATCCGGTTGGTGACGGCGTCCCCGGGGAGGGCGCTGAGCAGCACGAACGACAGGGTGTAGGCGGCCCAGAGGACGAGTACCGCCTGCGCGCCGCGCCGGGCGAGGTAGCGGCCCACGACTACTGCCCGATCCACGTGTCGTACAGCCACGAGCGGCCCGTCGACTCGGTGGCGAACCCGTGCACGTCGGGGGCGAGGCCGAAGACCTGCGTCTCGTCGTACAGCGGGATCGAGTAGCCCTGCTCGAGGACGTAGTCCTCGATGTCCTGGACGGCGGCCTTGCGCTTCTCCGGGTCGAACTCGAGCGCCTGGGCGCCGAGCAGCTCGTCGAGGGTCGCGTCGGGCGTGGGGTTGTGCGTGGAGTTCTGCCGGTAGCTGGCGTACGCGGCACGCAGGACGCTCGGGTCGGCGGTCGACGACTGGCCCTGCGCGAACGTCCACGTGTCGCCGCGGGCCGCCTGCACGGCCTCGTACTCGGTGAGCGACGCGCTGTTGATGTGCAGCTCGACGCCGGCCTTCTTCCACTGCGACTGGAGCAGCTCCAGCACCGCCTGGGAGACCTGGTAGTACGGGGCCACCCAGATCTCGAAGTGCAGGCGCTGGCCGTCCTTCTCGCGGATCCCGTCTGTCCCCGCCTTCCAGCCGGCCTTGTCCAGCAGCGACTTCGCCTTGTCGAGGTCGTAGGTGAGGTGGTCGCTCGACTCGCCGCGCAGCGGTGTCCCCTGCACGAGCAGGCTCGTCGGCACGGGGTAGCTCGGCGAGAGCACCGTCGCGTTGATCTCCTCACGGTCGGTGGCCGCCTGCAGCGCGAGCCGCACGTCCTTCTCGAGCGTCGGCGCGTGCGCGTCGAGCTGGACCGTGAGGGCGTTCGTCTGGCCCTGGATCGGGATCGCGACGAGCTGGCCGCCGCCCGAGGTCACCGTCTCCTCGTCGTACGGCGCGATGTTGCGCGAGACCTGCGCCTCCCCCGACTGCAGGGCGCCGACGCGGGTGCTGGCCTCGGGCACGGTCTTGAAGACGACCTTCTCCAGGTACGCCTCGCCCTGGTGCGCCGAGCCCTCGGGCGCCCAGTCGTAGTCGGCCCGGCGCGTCAGCGTCACGCCCGTCGTCCCCGAGACCGACTCGACGACGAACGGCCCGGTGCCGACCCAGTTCTCGAGCTTGCCCTGGCCGTTGAGGTCGAGCGCGAGGAACGGCTTGCCCAGGATCGAGCTGGCCCGGTAGTTCGACAGGATCTGCAGGAAGCCAGCGTTCGGCTTGGTGAGCCGGACCTGCAGGTGGAGGGCGTCGACCACGTCGGTGCCCGCGTAGTCGCCCCAGAACGGGTCGACCGGGATGCCGAGCGCCTTGTCGCCGAGGCCGTGCTGGTCGAAGTTGAGCTTGACGGTCTCGGCGTCGAGCGGGTCGCCGTTGCTGAAGGTGATGCCGTCCTTGAGCGTGAACGTGTACGTCAGGTGGTCGTCGCTGATCTCCCACGACGCGGCGAGCCACGGCTTGAAGTCGCCGGTCTTCGGGTCCTGCCACACGAGGCGCTCGGCGAGGTTGCCGCTCACCTGCGAGTTGGACCAGATCGAGTTCGTCGGCGCCCACGCGGTGTACTCGACGGGGTCGTAGAACGTGAGGGTGCCGCCGGAGACGGGCTCGCCCGTGGTCTCGGTCGCCGCCTCGGGCGTCGAGCCCCCACACCCGGCCAGACCCGTCGCGAGGGCGGTGACGGCTGCGGCGGAGGCCAGCAGCGAACGGAGTCGGGTGCTTCTCATCGCGGTTCCACGTCCTGTCTGGAGGGGTCGTCCGGTGGCCGTCCGGAGGGGTCGTCCGGCGGGGCACGGAGAGTGACAGGAAATGTGGAGTATGTCTATCGGCTTTAGTACGGTGTCCCGACATGCGGGCGGAGCCGTTCGACGGATGGACGGGCCGCGGGGCGACCAGCGGGGGGACACCAGGCGATGGCTGTATCAAGCACGGAAACGACGGCGCCGGCCGACGACGTCGACGCCGCGGACGCGCACCCGCTGGTGGTCCGGGTCCGCCGGTACGCCGACGAGGTCCTGCGACCGACGGCCCTGCGGACCGACCGCGAGGGCGTCACGGCGCAGCGGGTCGACGAGCTCGCCGCGCTCGGCCTGCTCCACCACCTGGCACCGGCCCGGTACGGCGGGCTCGCCGTCGACCGAGCCACGGACCGGCGGCTGCACGAGATCGTCGCCGGTGCCTGCTTCAACACGTGGCTCGTCTGGGCGCAGCACGCCCCGCTCGCCGGCCGGCTGGCCGACCCCCTCACGCAGGACCGGCCTCTGCCCGAGATCGCCGAGCGCGTCCTGCGCGGCGAGGTCCTGCTCGGCGCGGGGATCAGCGACGTACGCCGCTTCCCCGAGCACTACGTCGCGGCCACCCGGGTCCCCGGCGGCTGGACGTTCAGCGGGACGATCTCCTGGGTGAGCGGCTGGGGCCTCAGCTCGGCGCTCACCGTCGCCGCCGTGGAGCGCCGCACCGAGCAGGTCGTCACCGCGCTCGTCGTCGTCGGCGAGCGCACCCGGGTCGCGGCACCGCTGACCCTGGCCGCCGTCGGCGGCAGCCGGACCGAGCGCGTCCTGCTCGACGACGTGTTCGTGCCCGACGACCACGTGCTCTCGACGAAGTCCCTCGAGCAGACCCGGTTCGAGGACCTCGGCACCGCCAGCGACGCGCGCAGCCACCACTTCGGTCTCGCCGCCACCGTGCTCGACGAGCTGGAGCGCTCACCGCACGCCCTCGCGCACGCCGTCGCGGACACGTGGCGGCCGCGGGTCGCCGAGATCCGCGCCCGGGCGTACGCGCTGACCGACGAGGCGGCCGCCGCCGGCGGTGGCCGCCACCGCCTCGACGAGCGGCTCGCCACGAAGGTCGCCAGCGGCGACGCGCTCACCACGCTCACCCGGGCCCTCGTCGTCGCCCGCTCGGGCCGCGGCCTGGCCGACGACGACACCGCCCAGCTGCACGCCCGGTCGGCCCTGTTCGTGCTGGTGCAGGGGCAGAGCGCCGACGTCCGGCACGCGCAGCTCGCCCACCTGGCCCGTTGACCGGCCCGTCGACCGGCCCGTTGACCGGCCCGTCGACCCACACCACCGAAGGACGACCCGTGAGCAACCCCGAGTTCCTCTGGTACATCCCCAACCAGGTCACCCCCGGGCACCGCGGCGAGCCCGTGTCCGCGGACCACAACAGCCTCCGCACGCTCACCGAGCAGGCCGTCGCGCTCGAGGACCACGGCTGGACCGGTGCGCTGCTCGGCACCGGCTGGGGACGGCCCGACACGTTCACGGTCGCCGCCGCGCTGGCCGCCCGCACCACCACCTTCGAGCCGCTCGTCGCGGTCCGGCCCGGCTACTGGCGGCCCGCGAACTTCGCGTCCGCCGCCGCCACGCTGGACCACCTCACCGGCGGCCGCGTCCGCGTGAACGTCGTGTCCGGCAAGGACGACCTCGGCGCCTACGGCGACAGCGAGGGCGACCAGGCGCAGCGCTACGACCGCACGCAGGAGTTCCTCCAGCTCGTCCGACGTCTCTGGACGCAGGAGCACGTCGACTACGCGGGCGAGCACTTCCAGGTCACCGGGTCGACCGTCGTCCCGCGCATCGAGCCGCGCGACGGGCGGCCGCATCCGACCCTCTACTTCGGCGGTGCGTCCGAGGCGGCCGAGCGGGTCGCGGCCGCCGAGGCCGACGTCCAGCTGTTCTGGGGCGAGCCGCTCGCCGGAGTGCAGGAGCGCATCGAGCGGCTCCGGGCCCTGAGCGACGAGCTCGGCCGCGAGCACGCCCCGCTGCAGTTCGGGCTGCGGGTGACCACGTTCGTGCGGGACACCACCGACGAGGCGTGGACCGACGCCGAGGCGAGGGTCGCGGAGATGGCCCGCTCCCAGGGTGGTCATCCGCGGGACCGGCACCGCGGGACGGCCGTCGGGCAGCGGCGACTGCTCGACCTCGCCGCGCAGGGCGAGGTGCTCGACGACAACCTGTACACGACGCCCGGCCGGTTCGGCGGCGGCGGCGCGGGGACCACGTGGCTGGTCGGCTCCGCGCAGGACGTCGCGAAGTCGCTGCGCCGGTACCAGGACCTCGGCATCACCCACTTCGTGCTCTCCGACACCCCGTACCTGCGGGAGATCCGGCGCCAGGGCGACGAGCTGCTGCCCTTGCTGCGCGGATGAGCGCTCCGGCACCGACCACCGCCCGCCCGGAGCAGCAGGACGAGCACCGCTGGCGGCGGCTCGTCCTCGTCCTCGCGGTCACGCAGACCGTCGGCTACGGCGCTCTCATCCAGTCGTTCACGGTGCTGCTCGTGCCCATCGCGGACGACCTGGGCGTGAGCCGTTCAGCCGTGACGCTCGCCGCGACGATCTCGACGCTCGTCGGCGCGGCGGCCGCCCTCCCGGTCGGGTCGCTGCTCGACCGCTACGGCGGTCGCACCCTCATGACGACGGGCTCGGCCGTGGGCGTCGTCGCGGTGCTGCTCTGGTCCCGGGCCGGGTCGCTGACGGGCCTGTACCTCGCGTTCACGCTCGTCGGCCTGGCGCTGGCGATGTCGACGTACGAGGCGGCGTTCGCGGTGCTCGTGGTCGCCACCGAGCACCGGCACCGCGACGGCGCGATCGTCGTGCTCACGATGATCACGGGGCTCGCCACGAGCTTCTACTACCCGCTCACCGGCTGGCTCGACGGGCTGCTCGGCTGGCGCACGGCCCTCCTGGTGCTGGCCGGCACGCTCGCGCTCGTCGCGGTCCCCGTGCACCTGTGGGCCGTGCCGGGGCGGGCCGCCCACTCGCTGCGCGCCACCGCTCGCAGCGGGGCGCCCGTCGGCGGCGCACTGCGCAGCCCCCGGTTCTGGCTGCTGCTCGTCGCGTTCGTCGCGCAGGCCGGTGCCACGTCGGCGTTCCTGCTGCTCATGGTCACGTACTTCCGGGACGTCGGGTTCAGCCCGGCGACGGCCTCCGCGCTCCCGCTGGCGGTCGGCACCATGCAGATCGGCTCGCGGCTCGCGCTCGCACCGCTCGCCCGCCGGTTCGGCATGGCGACGGTCACGGCGGTGTCGTTCGCCGTCCAGGGTGCGTCGCTGCTCGTCCTGCCGCTCGCGGGCACGTCCCTCCCGCTGACGCTCGCGTGCGTCGGCGGGTTCGGGCTCGGCTACGGCATCAGCGTCGTGGCGCGGCCGTCGATCGTCGCCGACACGTTCGGGGTCGCGCGCTTCGCGAGCATCCTCGCGGTCATGACCGTGCCGATGGCGCTGTCCCGGGCGGGCGCACCGCTGGTGGGCGCGTGGATCGCCGACGAGCGGTTCGTGCTCGTCATGGGGGCCGCGTCCCTCGTGGCCGCCGCGGCCCTCGTGCCGCTCGCCCGCTCGACCCCCGTCGTTCAGCCTGCGGTCGCGGTGTCCTCCGCCGAGGCGAGCAGCGGCGGCGTGCCGTTCAGGAGGTGGTCGCCGAGCTGGCGCTCCCGGTAGATCACCGGGTTGTGCGACGCGAGGGTGCGGATGTTGCGCCAGTGCCGGTCCAGGTGGTGGCTGCCGTCGAGCGCCGACGAGCCACCGACCTCGAAGATGTCCGTGACCGTCCGCAGCGCGAGGTCGAGGACCACGCTCTGCGCCCGGTAGGCGCTCAGCTCCGCCTCGACCTCGAGCGCGGCGGCCTCGTCGAGGGCCCGGGCGGAGCGTTCCGCGGGCGGGGTGGTCCGCACCGCGTACCGGGCGTCGGCCGCCCGGTCGAGCGCGTCCGCCGCGTCGAGCACGATCGCGCGCAGCGTCCCGGCGACCGCGTCCGCCCGGCCGACGACCTGCTGCACCAGCGGGTCGTCGGCGGCCACGGCCGCGCTCGCGTGCGGGTACGTCCGGTGCCGGCGCCGGACGAACTCCGCCACCTCGTCGGTCGCACGCCGCACGATCCCCGCCGCGGTCGCCAGGTGGGTGAGCTGCAGGTGCGCGAGCCGCCCGGCGCCACCGCCCGGCGGCGGGAAGACCCAGTCCTCGCCCTCCACCGGGGCGTCCACGAACACCGTCGTGCCGCTCGCGCTCCCCCGCTGTCCGAAGCCGGCCCAGTCGTCGATGCGCTCGACGCCCGGCGCGTCCGCCCGGACGACCGCGGTGACGAGCTCGCCGTCCTCCCGCGCTGCGGACACCGTGAGGTAGTCGGCGTACAGCGCGCCGGTGCTGTAGTACTTCGTGCCGTTCAGGACGAGGCGACCACCCTCGCGGCGCAGCGTCGTGGCCGGCTTGCGGAACTCCCCGGTGCGCTCGCTGACCGCGGTGCCGACGACCGCGCCGTCCGCGATCCGTCGCAGCCACTGCTGCGCCCGGGCCTCGTCGCGTCGCGCCCAGTGGTCCTCCGTGGTGCGGAAGTGGATCCGCAGCGCGTGGGGCAGGTTGGAGTCCGCGGCGGCGAGCTCGACGGTGAGCAGGAAGAGCTGGCGCAGGCTGGCTCCGTCGCCACCGAGCTCGCGCGGGACGCGGGCCGCGGTGTACCCCGCGTCGCGCAGCCAGCCGGACTCCTCCAGGGCCAGGCGGCCCGACGCCTCACGCTCGAGCGTGCCCTGCGCGATCCGGGCGAACACCGGCCGGTACCTCGCGAGCAGCTCCGCGTCGCTCACGCGACCGGCGACCTCGACGGGCTGGGTGAGGGTCATGCGCCAATAGCCTACCGATTGAGTCGGCTTTATCGCCGCTCGTCTGGATCGTGGACGATCAGCTCGCCCACGACGGCACCGCACGCGGCTCCCGCGCACCGGGCGCATCCCGCATCCGCGCCACCGGGGCGGGCAGCCGACCCGTCAAGGCGTGCTGCAGCGTCGTCCCGTCGAGCACCAGACGCAGGCTCGAGCGCACCGCGACCCACACGTCCGGGAGGTGCTCCGCGACCCCCGGGTACTCGACCTCGTCCGGCCGCAGCCCGTGCACCTGCCCCAGCGGCCCGTCCACGGCGCGGATGATCGACCCGAGCGTGACGTCCGACGCCGGCCGCGTCAGCACGTACCCGCCGGACGAGCCCCGGTGCGCCCGGACCAGCCCGGCGCGGCGCAGGTCCGCCAGGATCGACACGACGAACGTGCGCGGCAGGCCCTGCCCGCCCGCGATGGTGTCCGCCGTGACGACGTCGGGCTCCCGCTGGGCGATCTCCAGGGCGGCCCGGATCGCGTAGTCGGACTTGGCCGAGATGTGCATGGTGCCCTCTCCAGGTCGCCGGGCGCGGCGCCCCGGGGGCGGGCGGCGGCGGCCGTCGGCCGACCTGCGCCCACCCTAGGCAGCAGGACGCGCTCCTCGCGAGAAACGCACGAGAGCCCGGACCGCGAAGGTCCGGGCTCTCGTCGTGCAGTGTGGCGGGTGAGGGATTCGAACCCCCGTAGGCGTTGCCAGCTGATTTACAGTCAGCCCCCTTTGGCCACTCGGGTAACCCGCCAGGGTCTGCCCGCCGTCACCGTCGACCCGGAGGCCGACACCGCGAGCGGCGTGCGGGTGGAAGGATAGCAAGCCGCGGGCAGTGCTCGCGAAACGGCCCGAGATGCAGCACGGTGGGGTGCGGCCCGACGAGGGCCACCCCGCAGGAGATGACCCGGCGAGACCGGGCGGCAGGAGGAGACACATGGCGAGCGAGTCGTCGTTCGACGTCGTCAGCAAGGTCGACCGGCAGGAGGTCGACAACGCGCTCAACCAGGCGGCGAAGGAGATCGCCCAGCGGTACGACTTCAAGGGGGTCGGCGCGTCGATCACCTGGAGCGGCGAGAAGATCCTCATGGTCGCCAACTCCTCCGAGCGCGTGCTCGCGGTGCTCGACGTGTTCCAGTCCAAGCTCATCAAGCGCGGCATCTCGCTCAAGTCGCTCGACACCGGCGAGGACGGCCCCGAGCCGAAGCCGTCGGGCAAGGAGTACCGCCTCGAGGCGCTCATCAAGGAGGGCCTGAGCAGCGAGATCGCCAAGAAGCTCGCCAAGATCGTGCGCGACGAGGGCCCCAAGGGCGTCAAGACGCAGATCCAGGGCGACGAGCTGCGGGTCTCCGCGAAGAGCCGCGACGAGCTCCAGACCACCATCGCACTGCTCAAGGGTGCCGACGTCGACGCGGCCCTGCAGTTCGTCAACTACCGCTGACCCGGTCCTGCGCCGGGCCCACCGCCCGGCGCAGGACCCCGCCGGGGTGCCACCCGGCAGGTCCTCCGTCAGACCGTCGGCCCGGTCCTCTGAGGCGGCCCGCCCTCTGGGGCGGCCCGGACCGCTCAGGCGGTCGGGACCAGGGCGGTGAGGGCGAACGGCGCCCGGTCGAACGCCTCCGGGTCGTCGTAGAGCCGGGCGAACCCCAGGGCGTCCTCCGCGAGCGTCGCCAGCACGTGCCCCGTCCCCGGGGCGAACGCGACGCCGTGGACGCCCATCCCGACGCCGACGACGACGCGGCCGAGCCGGTCCAGGACGATCGGGCCGTCGTGCCGGGTCGCCACCGGGACGGGCTGCTCGGACAGCGTGACGCCCGGGAGCCACGCCGCCACGTACTCGTCGAGGACCACGCGATCCAGGTCCTCGGTCCGGCTCACCACCGTGAGCGACCCGTCCGGCGCGTGGTAGCCGCGGACACCGTCCGTCGGGTAGCCGTCGTCGGGGCCGAGCGAGCCGCGGGCGGCGCCGTGCGCGGCGGCGTCGACGCGGTGGACGAAGGCGGGCCCCTGGTCCCTCGGGTGCGACTCCGTGCTCGTCCCCTGCGACCGGTGGTCCTGGACGGCCCGGCTCGCGGGCAGGGTCACGACCTCGCCGAGCAGCCCGGCGGACGCCGGTCCCGCCGTGACGACGACCGCCCCGGCCTCGATCGTCGAGACCTGGTCCCACGCGTGCGGGTCGGCGGCGCCGGCCCGTGCCACGTGCACGCGGACGCCGTCGTCACCCCGCTCGACGCGCACCGCACGCGTGCCCCGGCGGATCTCCGCGCCGTGCAGCGCCGCCTGCTCCTGGAGCGTGAGGATCGTCCGGCCGGCGTCGGCCACGCCTGCGACGGGCTGCACGACGACCCGGTCGTCGAACGCCAGCCACGGCCACCGGAGGGCCGCCTCCGGCCCGGTGAGGTACTCGAACGGGATGTCGGAGACGAGGAGGGTCTCGACGAGCGGCCGCAGGGCCTCGACGGGCCCGTGCTCGACGCAGCCGGTCAGGGTGAGGAGCTCGGCGCCGGACTCCTGCTCGAGGATCTGCCACCACTGGTGCGCCAGGAGCGCGAGCCGCGTGCGGTCGGGGTCGGCGTGCCCGAGCCGGACGAGGTCGAAGCCGGTCTCCGCGAGCGACGTCCGCTCCTCCACGAGCACCACCGTGTGCCCGCTGCGGGCCAGGGCCCAGGCCGTCGCGGAGCCCGTGGCCCCACCTCCGACCACCGCGACGTCGTACCGGTCCTGGGCCACAGCGCCTCCTCGACGCGAGCGGGCACCGCGCCCCCTCGCGGCCAGCAAGCCTAGGGTTCCGTCCGGAATGTGACGGTTCGATCTCATCGGATGAGCGTGGAGATTCGGTGAGAGTTACCTCATCCGCAGCCCTCTCACCCCACGCTCAGTAGCGGGTGATGCCGCCCTGCTGGCCCGCCTGGGCCTTGAGCCGGGAGATCCGCTCCTGCATCGGCGGGTGCGTCGAGAACAGCTTGGCGACGCCCTGGCCGCGGAACGGATTCGCGATCATCAGGTGCGAGACGTTGGTGAGCTCGCGGTCCTGCGGAAGCGGGCGGGCCTTCGTGCCGGCCTCGAGCTTGCGCAGCGCCGAGGCGAGCGCGAGCGGGTCGTTCGTCAGGCGCGCGCCGTCCTCGTCGGCGTCGTACTCCCGGGTCCGGCTGATGGCCAGCTGGATCAGGGTCGACGCGAGCGGCGCGAGGAACACCAGCAGGAGCCCGGCGATCGGGTTGCCGCCGCGGTCGCGGTCGTTGCCGCCGCCGAAGAACAGCGCGAACTGCGCCAGCGACGTGATGACGCCCGCGACCGCCGCCGCGAGCGACGACGTGAGGATGTCCCGGTTGTAGACGTGCATGAGCTCGTGCCCCAGGACGCCGCGCAGCTCGCGCTCGTCGAGCAGCTGCAGGATGCCCTCCGTGCAGCACACCGCGGCGTTCTGCGGGTTGCGCCCGGTGGCGAACGCGTTCGGCGCGGCCGTCGGCGAGACGTACAGCCGAGGCATCGGCTGCCGGGCCGCCGTCGAGAGCTCGCGCACGATCCGGTACATCACCGGCTGCTCGAGCTCGCTCACCGGCCGGGCGCGCATCGCCTTGATGGCGATCTTGTCCGAGTTCCAGAACGAGAAAGCCGTCATGACCAGGCCGAGGACCGTGAAGAACAGCAGGAACTTGGGCGTGCCGCCGCCGAGCAGCCAGCCGACGGCGAGCAGCACCGCCCACATGGCGCCGAACAGCGCCGCCGTCTTCAGGCCGTTGTAGTGCTGGTGACCCATGGTTCTTCTCTCTCCTCGCAGTCCTGCACCCGTGGAACGCACGCCGTCACGGACCGGTTCCCTCGTATCCTTGCCCCACCTTCCGCCCCACACCCCGGAGGACCCCGTGCGCCGCGCTCGCTGGACCGCTCTCGCCGCCGTGGCCGCCGCTGCCGCCCTCGCGCTCGCCGCGTGCGCGCCGACGGACGACGCAGGCTCGGACGCCACCCCCTCGGACGGCACGCTGACGACCGTCACGCCCGGTGTGCTGACGGTCGCGACGTCCGACCCCGCCTACGAGCCGTGGGTCGTCGACGACGACCCGACCACCGGGAAGGGCTTCGAGGCGGCGGTCGCGTACGCCGTCGCCGAGCAGCTGGGCTTCGACAAGGAGCACGTCACCTGGGAGGTGGCGAGCTTCGAGCAGATCATCGCCCCCGGGGCGAAGACCTTCGACATCGCGATCAACCAGGTGTCGATCAGCGACGAGCGCAAGGCGAACCTCGACTTCTCCTCGCCGTACTACGAGACCGCGCAGGCGGTCGTGACGCTCGAGGGCACGGCCGGCGAGACCGCGAAGTCCCTCGCCGCCCTCCAGGGGCTCAGGATCGGCGCGATGGTCGGCACGACCAGCCTCACCGCCGCGCAGGACACCATCGACCCGGCCACGCCGGTCTCCGTGTTCAACGACAACGACCAGGCCAAGCAGGCCCTGACGTCGGGGCTCGTCGACGCGATCGTCGTCGACCTGCCCACCGCGCTCTACCTCACGAGCGCGGAGCTGGACGGCGGGATCCTCGTCGGGCAGCTCCCGGACAGCGCGGGCGGCGACCAGTTCGGCCTCGTGCTCGACAAGGGCAGCGCCCTCACCGGGCCCGTCACGGAGGCCGTCGACGCGCTGCGCGCCAACGGCACGCTCGCGAAGCTCGAGGCGACGTGGCTCACCGACGCCGCGGGTGCGCCGGTCCTGAAGTGAGCTGGGCGCCCTCCGAGCGCCAGCAGGAGCGGGACGCCTACCGTCGCAGCCGCGCGCACCGCTCGACACTCGTCGCCGCCGTCTCCACGGTCGCGCTCGTCGCCGTGGCCGTCCTCGCGCTCACGTCCTCGCCCGGGTGGCCGCGCGTCAAGGCGTCGTTCTTCGACTGGGACGTCGCGACGGCGTCGTTCCCGGCGATCCTCGACGGGCTGTGGCTGAACATCCGGGTCATGGCCGTCAGCGCGGTGTTCATCCTGGTCCTCGCCCTCCTCCTCGCGCTCGCGCGCACCCTGCACGGACCGGTGTTCTTCCCGGTGCGCGCGCTCGCCACCGGGTACGTCGACGTGTTCCGGGGCCTGCCGCTGATCCTCGTCCTGCTGCTCGTCGGCTTCGGCCTGCCGGGCCTGCGGCTGCAGGGCATCCCCACGTCGGCCGTCGTGCTGGGCGGGATCGCGCTCGTGCTCACCTACTCCGCGTACGTGGCGGAGGTGTTCCGGGCCGGGATCGAGTCGGTGCACCCGTCGCAGATGGCCGCGGCCCGCTCGCTGGGCCTCACCCGGGCGCAGGCGATGCGGCACGTCGTGCTCCCCCAGGCCGTCCGGCGCGTGGTCCCGCCGCTGCTCAACGACCTGGTCGCGCTGTCGAAGGACTCCGGGCTCATCTCGATCCTCGGCGCGATCGACGCCGTCCGGGCCGCGCAGATCGAGACCGCGCGGTACGCGAACTTCACGCCGTACGTCGTCGCCGGCGTGCTCTTCGTCGCGCTCACCATCCCGCTGACCCGCTTCACCGACCGGTTCGCCCGACGGTCCGGCTGGCTGGGGGCGCAGAGCGCGCTGGCCGGCGGCGGGGCGATGCGATGACCCCGGGACGCGTGCGCGACCCCATGCCGGGGTCGTTGCCGAGCTCCCCGCTGCTGTCCGTCCGTGGCGTCCGCAAGGCGTTCGGCGAGCACGTCGTGCTCGACGACCTGTCGCTCGACGTGCACGCGCACCAGGTCGTCGTGCTCATCGGCGCGTCCGGCTCGGGCAAGTCCACGCTGCTGCGCTGCATCGACCTGCTCGAGGACGTCGACGACGGGGTGATCGAGCTCGAGGGCCAGGACATCACCGACCCCCGGCTCGACGCCGACACGGTCCGCGCCCGCATCGGCATGGTGTTCCAGGCGTACAACCTCTTCCCCCACCTGCGCGTGCTCGACAACCTCACCCTCGCGCCGCGGCTCGTGCACGGCACCGGCCGCGACCAGGCCCGGGCCGAGGCGATGGCGGTGCTCGACCGCGTCGGGCTGGCCGACCGCGCCACGGCGTTCCCGGACGAGCTGTCCGGCGGGCAGCAGCAGCGTGTCGCGATCGCCCGCGCGCTCGTCGGCAGGCCCGCCGTCATGCTGCTCGACGAGGTGACGAGCGCGCTCGACCCGGAGCTCGTCGGCGAGGTGCTGCAGCTGCTGGCCGAGCTCAAGCAGACCGGCCTCACGATGGTCGTCGCGACCCACGAGATGGGCTTCGCGCGCGAGGTCGCCGACGAGGTGTGCTTCCTGCACGAGGGGCGGGTGCACGAGCGCGGCACGCCCGCCCAGGTGCTCGGCGACCCCCGGCAGGAGCGCACGCGGGAGTTCCTGCGCCGCATCACGGGCTGAGCCGGGTCACCGGATCGGGCCGGGGACGACGGATCGAGCCAGGGGACGACGGAGCCCGCCCGGCGTGGTCGCCGAGCGGGCCCCCGTCGGTTCGTCGTCGGGTCAGGCCTCGCGGCCCAGCGCCACGGCGACCATGTCCTCGCGCGGGACGACCTTGATGCGCTCGCGGCCGTGGGGCTCGCCGAGCTCCCTCTCGTACGCGTCGAGCAGCTCCCAGCCCGACCACTGGACGACCTCGACGCCACGTCCGACGAGGAAGTCCGTCACGGCCGACGGGTCACGGTCGGTGGCCGTGTAGAACGCGTCACCGGCCTCCGCGACGTCCTCACCGAGGTGGCGGATGGTCTCCGACGCGTCCGACTTGGTGTGGCCGATGAGGCCGACGGGCCCGCGCTTGATCCAGCCCGTCGCGTACACGCCGGGGATGTGGTCGCCGTCCACGTCGAGGACACGGCCCTCGCGGTTGGGGATCACGCCCGCGACGTCGTCGAACGGGATGTCGACGAGCGGCGAGCCGAAGTACCCGACCGCGCGGTAGACGGCCGTGACGGGCCAGTCCTCGGTCTGCCCGGTGCCGGAGACGTTGCCGTCGCCGTTGAGCACCGTGCGCTCGGTGCGCAGGCCGACGACCTTGCCGTCCTCGCCGAGCAGCTCGACGGGCTTGTGCAGGAAGTGCAGGTGGATGCGGCGGCTGGCGGTGAGGTCCTCGGGCTCCTTGAGCGTCCAGTCCGTGAGGGTCTTGACGACCTGCTTGGTCTGGTTCGAGGAGTGGATCGCGGCCATCGAGCCCTCGTCGAACTCGAAGTCCTCGGGGTACACGATGACGTCGACGTCGGGCACGTGGCCGAGCTCGCGCAGCTCCAGCGGGGAGAACTTCACCTGCGCCGGGCCGCGGCGGGCGAACACGTGGACGTCGCTCACCGGGTTCTGCTTGAGCACGTCGTACACGTTGGCGGGGACGTCCGTGGGCAGCAGGTCGTCGGCGTGCTTGGCGAGGATGCGCGCGACGTCGAGCGCGACGTTGCCGGCGCCGAGGACGGCGACGTGCTGGTGCTCGAGCGGCCACGTGCGGGGCACGTCCGGGTGCCCGTCGTACCACGACACGAAGTCGGCGGCGCCGTAGGAGCCGTCGAGGTCGATGCCCGGGACGGGCAGCGCGGCGTCGCGGATCGAGCCCGTGGAGAAGATGACCGCGTCGTAGAACTGGCGCAGGTCGTCCAGCTTGAGGTCCGTGCCGTAGTCGACGTTCGCGAGCAGCCGGATGTCGCCGCGCTCGAGCACCTTGTGCAGCGCGACGATGATCTGCTTGATGCGCGGGTGGTCGGGCGCGACCCCGTACCGCACGAGGCCGAACGGCGCCGGGAGGCGCTCGAACAGGTCGATGCTGACGTCGAGGTCGGTCTTCGACAGGATGTCGGCCGCGTAGATGCCGGCCGGTCCGGCGCCGACGACGGCGACGCGCAAGGTCGGGGTGCTCACGGGACGCGGTGCCTTCCGATCAGGGGAGCCCTGCTGGCGGGTGCGTCCTCGGCCGCGGTTCTCGCGGGCCTTCCGGACGGCACGGCAGGGCTGTGCTCGGCCCAGTGTAGGGCGGCAGATGAGGGGATCCTCAGCCCGTCGCCAGCATCTGGACACACGTGAGACGGCTCCGGCGGGGGCCCAGGGGTGGCGCCGCACACCTCCACGCGCTCGACGCCACCCCGTCCGTGGGCCCGGGTGGCGCCGGGTCCGACGACCCGGCGCCACCTCGTGGCGGCCTAGCTGCGCCAGGTGTCGGTCAGGGTGAGCACACCGCTCGCCGGCACCGTGACGGTCCGGTTGGCACCGGACTCCCAGGTCACCGCCCCGTTCGACTCCTTGCGCACGTACTTGTACTGGACGACCGTCCCCGCGGGGAGCGTCACCGACGCGCGCCAGACGGGGTAGGTGGCCGACGAGAGCGGGACCGCGTTCGCGGGCGCCCAGCCGCCCAGCTCCGGACGGTCTCCGACCACGAAGACGTTCTGCCCCCACACGGTCGTGGCGTTCACCCCGAAGGACACCTGCGACGCCGTCGTCGGCGTCGGGGTGGGCGACGGCGTGGGCGACCCGGTCCCGCCCGCGAGCTGCCCGACGTGCAGCGCGACGGCGCCGTTCGCCGGGACCGTGAACGTCGCCGCGCCCCCGGAGGCCACGGTGACGACCGTCCCGGAGCACCCGCCCGACGTCGCCGCGCCGCTGATGACGTCGCAGTAGCGGCCGGCGGGCAGCGACGTCTGGAACGTGCGCTGCAGCGCGGAGCCGTCACGGTTGATCACCACGTACCCCTTGTCGCCGCGGCCGTAGGCGAGCCTGCCGCCGTCGCTCCACACGTTCGTCAGCGCCGCCGTGCCCACCGTGTTCCGGAAGCCGACCATGTGCGCGGTCTCGTTCCACCGGTGCGCGCACGTCCACGTGCCCTGCCCGCACACGGCGTCGTCGACCTCGCCGCTGCCCTGCTGCGGCGGCCCGGCGTCGTTGGTGCTGAACGCGTACCCGGAGTACACCGTCGGCCAGCCGTACGGGTAGCTCAGCTGGAAGACGTTCGCGAGCCGATAGTCCGTGGTGTTCTTGTAGCTCAGGGTCTCGCCGTTGCGCTCGGTGTCGTGGTTGTCGACGAACACCGCGGCCCTGTCGGTCGGCAGCAGCCAGGACTGGTCCTTGAGCCCGGCGAGCGAGGACAGGTTGCCGCTCTGGAAGACCGACTTGAGGGTGCGGGACCAGGTGAACTCGTTGGAGTCGCCGGAGCCGAGGTACTCGGAGGGCTGGATCGGCTCGCCGGCGCCGGCGATGACCTCGTGCTCGACGTACACGCTCTGGTCGGTCAGCTTCGCCTTGATCGCCTCGAGGTCGGTCGCCGCGATGTGCTTGGACGCGTCCACCCGGAAGCCGCGGACGCCGAGGGAGATGAGGTCGTTGAGGTAGTTCGCGATCTCCTGGCGGACGTACTCCGCGCCCGTGTCGAGATCCTGGAGGTTGACCAGCCGGCAGTTCTGCACCTGCCAGCGGTCGTTGTAGCTGCTGATGTTCGTGCGGCACGAGTGGAAGTCCTGCGGGCCGTACCCGCCCTCCGGGCCGGGGTAGTGCTCCTCGGTGAACACCGTGCCGGCCCAGCCGGTGCCCGAGGTCTGGCCGGACATGTGGTTGACCACGACGTCGGCGATGACGGAGACGCCGGCGGCGCGGCAGGTGTCGATCATCGCCTTGTACTCGGCGCGGGTGCCGAGCTTGGACTCGATCTTGTAGCTGACGGGCTGGTACGAGGTCCACCACTGGCCGGCCAGGACGACGTGCTCGTTCGGCGGCGACGTCTGCACGAAGCCGTAGCCGGCGGGGCCGAGCACGGTCGTGCACTCGCTCGCGATCGAGTTCCACGTCCACTGGAACAGGTTCGCCGCCGGCCGCATCGTGGCGGGCGCGGCGTCGGCACGTGGGGCGGCGGCCAGGCTCGTCGCGGCGAGCCCGGTCAGCGTCAGGACGACGGCGAGCAGGGCGCAGAGCGCCGCCCGGCGCGGAGGGTGCTGGGTCGGATGGTGGGTCGGATGGTGGGTCGGATGCTGGGTCGGGTGGTGCTGGGTCGGGTGGTGCTGGGTCGGGTGGTGGGACACGTCGTGCACTCCTCGCGGCAAGGCCCGACCTCGTCGTCGAGCCGCTCCGGGGCCGTCGCGTCGTCGCGACGACCGGCCTGCTACCGCCGCCGTGCCCGGGGTCGGACGCTGCGCGGCGCGGGTGGGACCGCCAGGTCCCGGGAGGAGGTGTGTGCCGTCCGACGGGTTCACCGGTGGGCGGCGCGCAGGCGCCACGCCTCCTGCAACAGAAGGTGCAACGCTCATGAAACTTGCAGCAATCGGACACTAGGGGGCGTCCGGGCTGTCGTCAACCGCCGCTTACGCTCGTCGGGTGCCCGACCGCTCCCCCGCCCCCCGACCCGCTCCCACCCCGCTCGACCGCCTCGGACTCGGCACCGGCATCGGCGCGTACGTCCTGTGGGGTGCGCTGCCCCTGTACTTCCCGCTGCTGCAGCCCGCCGGAGCCGTCGAGATCATCGCCCACCGGGTGGTCTGGTCCCTGCTGTTCTGCCTCGTGCTGCTGTCCGTGACCCGGACGTGGGGCTCGTTCCGGACCACCCTGCGCGACGCACGCACCATGCGGCTGCTCGCCCTGGCGGGCGTCCTGCTCGCGGTCAACTGGCTCGCGTTCGTCATCGGCGTGCTCACCGACCGCGTGGTCGACGCGGCCCTCGGGTACTTCATCAACCCGCTGGTCACCGTCGGCCTCGCCGTGCTCGTGCTGCGCGAACGCGTGCGCCCGGTGCAGTGGGTCGCGCTCGGGTTCGGTGCCGCCGCCGTCGTCGTCATCACCGCCGGGTACGGCCGGCTGCCGTGGATCGCGCTCACCGTCGCGGCCAGCTTCGGGATCTACGGGCTCGTCAAGAACCGCGTCGGCCGGTCCGTCGAGGCCGTGCCCGGCCTCGCCGCCGAGACGCTCGTCCTCGCCCCCGTCGCGCTCGGCTACCTCGTCGTCACCGGGATCCAGGGCACCGGCACGTTCGGCACCGAGGGCGCCGGGCACGCCGTGCTCCTCGCGTCGGCCGGCGTCGTCACCGCCGTGCCCCTGCTGCTGTTCAGCGCCGCGGCCAGACGGCTCCCGCTCACCGCCATCGGGCTGCTGCAGTACATCACCCCGGTGCTGCAGTTCCTCATCGGCGTCGTCGTGCTGCACGAGCAGATGCCGCCCGCCCGGTGGTGGGGGTTCGGCCTCGTCTGGACGGCGCTCGTGATCCTCACCGTCGACGGCATGCGGTCGAGCCGGTCCCACGCGCTCGCCCGACGAGCCGCCTCGACCGTCTGACGCTCAGGAGCGCGCGAGCGTCGCGTCGACCACCACGGCCGTGATGTTGTCGGCGCCCCCGGCTGCCAGGGCCTCGCCGACCAGGCGGTCCGCCGCGTCCTGCGGGTCCGGCGTCGCCCGCAGCGCCGCCTCGATCCGGGCGTCCGTGAGCTCGTCCGTCAGGCCGTCCGAGCACACCAGCATCCGGTCGCCCGGGCTCACCGGGAACATCCACAGGTCCGGGTCGACCTCCGACGCGCCACCGCCCAGCACCCGGGTCACCACGTGCCGGCGCGGGTACCGCGACGCCTCCTCGGCCGCGACGACGCCGCTCGCCACCAGCTCCGCGACCTCCGAGTGGTCCCGCGTGACCTGCTCGAGCACCCCGCCCGCCATCCGGTACGTCCGGGAGTCGCCCACGTTCAGCACGATCCAGCACGGCAGGTCCTCGTGCTCGGTGAGGATCACGCCCGTCATCGTCGTCCCCGGCCGGCGACCCGTCGACGACGGCAGGTCCCGCAGGCGCGCGTGCGCGGCGCGCAGCGTCGCACGGACCGTCTCCAGGTCCGGCGTGGTGCCCACGAGCGCCCGGACGGTCTCGATCGCCATGCCGCTCGCGACCTCGCCCGCCTCGTGGCCGCCCATCCCGTCCGCGACGACGTACACGCCGCGCAGCGCGAGCGCGGTGTCCTCGTTCGTCGCACGCCCCGCGCGGTCGGTCGCGACCCCGACCTCCAGACGCACGCCGTCCACGGTCATCGGGCGGACCCGTCCCACCGGCGGCACGACCCGACCACGGTCGGGCGCGAGGTCGGGCTGGTCATCGGTGTCCTTTGGTGCGCCGGCGCCGGCCGGCCCGCGTGAGGTCGTCGGTCAGCATAGTCAGCACGGCGGCCGAGGTCAGCGCCCGCGACCCGCCCGCACGGCGCGCCGCCCGCAGCATGCCTCCGGACGGGTGACGGACCGTCGCCGTCACCCCCGGCGCGGCTCGGCGGGACCGGCCGGCGTCGCATCCTCGCCCGCGGGCTCCTCGAGCGGCGGGTCCGCCGTCCACGCCGCCGCCAGCAGCACGATGCGCGAGATCAGGTTGATCCACACCAGCAGCGTGACGATCACCGCGAACGACGCGAGCAGCGGGTTCCGGCTCGCGCTGCCCGCGACCACCGACGTCCCGAGGATCCGCACCACCCCGATCCCGGTGGCCGCGATGACCGACCCCCACCACAGGTCCCGCCAGCGCGGGTTCTCCCCCGCGAGGACCTTCACGACCAGCAGGAACGTCCCGACGTCGACCACGAACGCCACCGCGATGCCGACCACCCGGACCGCGAGGCTCGACGTGCCCGTCCAGCCGACCACCTGCAGGAGCCACTGCGTCGCGGCCCCGACGGCGGTCGTGAGCAACGCCGACAGGAGCACGGCCACCGCCATGCCGACGAAGCCGACGAGCGCGCGCAGCTTGCCCATCACGGCGTTCTCGCCGCCGACGGCACCGAACATCGCCCGCACCCCCGTGCGGAGCGCCGCCGTCGCCGACAGCGCGCTGAGCACGAGCACGACCAGCGCGACGATTCCCGCCGCCGTGAGGGTGGGGCTCAGGACGAGCGCGTCGGGGTCGATCAGACCCGTGCCCTCGTCGGTCCTCAGCAGGCCGGGCAACGACGCCGACAGCGAGTCGAGCACCTTCTGCCGCAGCTCGTCGTTGCCGCCGAGCACGGCCATGAACACCGTGTACCCGATCGTCAGCCCGGCGAACACCGAGAACAGCGCCGCGTACGCGATGCCCCCGGTGAGCAGCCCGCCGCCGCGTGCCCCGAACCGGGCGTTCGCCCGACCCGGGCGGGAGTGCTTCCACCACTCCATCAGGGCCTTCGCGCGGTCGACGAGCGACGGTCGCGCGCTCCCTGCGCCCTGCCTGCCCGGCTTGCCCGGCGGGTCCGGTGCGACGGCCGCCGCGTGGACGTGCGCGGCACCCTCGCCGACCGCGGGGCCGGCGGTGTCCTCGTCCGGCCGCCGTGCCGCGCCTGCCGCCATGCGACGACCCTAGGTCGACGTCACGCTCCCGGCATCCGCGGGCCGCGAGGCCCCGACGTCGGCCCCCGTCCCGGCCGCCGTCCCCGTCCCGTCAGGCTCGGGCCCGGTGAGGACGAAGTCCCGCGACGGACGCCACACGCCGTCGTCGCCGTGCGCGTAGCAGTGCAGGTGCGTCACGACGAACGTCGCGTCGAAGTCGGCCATCCCGTCGAACGCCATGTCGAGCTGGGCGTCGGGGACCTCGTGCGCGATCGTCACGTGCGGGTGGTACGGGAACCGCAGCTCCTGCGCCAGCACCCCCGCCCGGACGTCCGCCTCGAGCCCCTCGCAGCCGGAGATGCCCTCGACGAGCTGCATGAACACGACCGGCGACACCGGGCGGAACGTCGCGGTCCCCCGCAGCCGGACGACGAACGGCGCGTGCTGCGCGGCGACGTCCGCGAGGTGGGCGTCGATCCCGGGCATCGCGTCGTGCTCGACGACCGTCGGCGGCAGCAGCGTGATGTGCGGCGGGATGAAGTCCGCCCACGGGTCGCCGAAACGGGCACGGGCCGCCTGCAGCTCGGAGCCGTACGGCTCCGGCACGGTGATCGCGACGCCGATCCGGACCTGGTTGCCGGATCGCTCCGGCAACCTCACGCCCCGGCCCTGACCACGTCCGGTGCCGCACCGTCAGCGGCACCGTCAGCCGCGCCCGCAGCCGCAGCCGCACCGTCGGACGCGCCCGAGGAGGCGTCGCGCGGCGAGCCGTCGGCCGCGTGCAGACCCCGCCGGGCCGTCCGCCGCGGCAGCAGGCCCAGCCGGTCGTACACGCGGTCGAGCGTCGGCGACGCGAGCTCGCGCGCCCGGTCCGCGCCGTCGGCGAGGACCGCGTCGAGCGACGACGGGTCCGCCAGGTAGCCGTTGACCCGCGCCTGGAACGGCGTGAGGAAGTCGACGACGACCTCGGCGAGGTCCTTCTTCAGGTCGCCGTAGCCCTTGCCCTCGTACTGCCGCTCGAGCGTCGCGACGTCCGTGCCCGAGAGCGCCGAGTAGATCGTGAGCAGGTTCGAGATGCCCGGCTTGGCGGCCGTGTCGAACCGGATCTCCCGCTCGGTGTCCGTGACCGCCGAGCGGATGCGCTTGGCGACGACCTTCGGGTCGTCGAGCAGCTCGATCAGCCCGTTGGGGCTCTCGGCGCTCTTGCTCATCTTCGCCGTCGGCTCCTGCAGGTCGTAGATCTTCGCCGTCGCCTTGACGATGTGCGCCTCGGGCACCACGACCGTGTCCTTGCCGAAGCGGCTGTTCAGGCGCTGCGCGAGGTCCCGCGTGAGCTCGAGGTGCTGACGCTGGTCCTCACCGACGGGCACCAGGTCCGTGCCGTACAGCAGGATGTCCGCCGCCATGAGCACCGGGTACGTGAACAGGCCGACCGTCGTGCCGTCCGTGCCCTGCTTCGCCGCCTTGTCCTTGAACTGCGTCATCCGGCTCGCCTCGCCGTACCCCGTCTGGCACGACAGCAACCAGGCCAGCTCCGCGTGCTCGGGGACGTGCGACTGCACGAACAGGATCGAACGCGCCGGGTCGACGCCCGCCGCCAGGTACTGGGCGGCCGTGCGGCGCGTGCGCTCACGCAGGACCGCCGGGTCCGGGCCGACCGTGAGGGCGTGCAGGTCGACCACGCAGTAGATCGCGTCGTGGTCGTCCTGGAGCGCCACCCACTGGGTCAGCGCGCCCAGGTAGTTGCCCAGGTGGAGCGAGTCGGACGTCGGCTGCATCCCGGAGAAGATGCGCGAGCGGTGCGGGGCCGTGACCATGCGGACCATCAGACCATTCTGTCGGGCGCGGCGCGGGGGCCGCGGGGCTGTGCGGAAGGCGGGCTCAGGAGCCTCGAGCGCCGGCGGTGCCCGCGCTCGGGTGGTCGGGTGACGTCGGCGTCAGGTCGCCTCGTCGTCGAACGGAGCCCGCCAGCTCGGCTCACCGCCCACGGCCGTCGACGTCGCCCCCGCGGCGAGCCCACCGGGCACCCGCCCCGCGGTCGGGCGGGACGTGGACGGCACCGTCACCGGGCGCGCCGGGGCCGTGTCCTCCAGCAGCGCCTCGCGCACGATGCGCCGCGGGTCGTACCGGCGGGGGTCGAGCGACGCCCAGTCGATGTCGCGGGCTTCCTCGCCCAGCTCCTCGTCGACCCGGGCCTTGGCGTCCTGCGCGAACCGGCGCGCACGACGCACCCACGTGCCGAGCTGCTCGGCGTAGGCAGGGAGGCGTTCGGGCCCGATGACGAGCGCCGCGACGACGAGGAGCACCACGAGCTCTCCGCCGTTGATCCCGAACACCCGGTCAGGGTACCCCCCGCTCCTGGGCCCCCGGGGGCGTTGCGGGACGGCCGGGCACGGGCCCGGCGCATCCGGCCGCCTCAGCGAGCGTCGGCGGTCAGCTCGCGGGGCCCTCGTCGAGCCGGACGCGGACGTCCCGCTCGTCGGAACCCGTCCGCACGTGCAGCACGACCGTGTCGCCGGGCGTCCGGGCACGGATCGCGACGATGAGCTCGTCAGGGTCCGTCACGGGCCGGCCGTCGATCGCGAGGATGATGTCGCCCCGGTGGATGCCCGCCCGGTCGGCCGGTCCGTCGGGGGTGATCGCCGGGGTGCCGTCCCGGTCGACCGCGGAGACCGCGACACCCTCGCCCACGTAGCGCTGGTCCAGCAGCACACCGATGACGGGGTAGGTCGCGTGACCCGTCTCGATCAGCTGCTCGGCCGTCCGCCGCACCTGGTTCGACGGGATCGCGAAGCCGAGACCGATGCTGCCGCCGACCTCGCTCAGCGACCCCGGCGGCTGCGCGATCGCCGAGTTGATGCCGATGACCGCACCCGAGCCGTCGACGAGGGGGCCGCCGGAGTTGCCGGGGTTGATCGCCGCGTCGGTCTGGATCGCGTTGATGAAGGCCGTGTCCGTCTCGTCGCCCGCCGACACCGGCCGGTTGAGCGCGCTCACGATCCCGGTCGTCACCGTGCCGGCCAGGCCCAGCGGCGCACCGATCGCGACGACCGGGTCGCCGACGACCACGGTGTCCGAGTCGCCCAGCAGGAGCGGGGTCAGGCCCTCGACGTCGACCTTCACGACGGCCAGGTCGTACTCCGAGGTGCGCCCGACGATCGTCGCGGGCTTCTCGCTCCCGTCGGAGAACGTCACCGTGATCGACGTCGACGCGTCCGCCGCGTCCGCGACGACGTGGTTGTTCGTCACGACGTAGCCGTCCTGGCGCAGCACGAAGCCCGACCCCGTCGCCGTCCCCGACGGCCCGTCCACCTGGATCGAGACCACGCTCGGCAGGACCTTCGAGGCGATGCCCGCGACCGAGTCGGGCGCGCGGTCGACGCTCTGCGAGCCGGAGCCCGCCGCGGCGACCGGCAGGCCCGCGTCCGCGAGGTGCGGGTCCGGGCCGATCCGGGAGCCGAGCACGCCGCCGACCACGCCCGCGACCAGCGCGAGGGCCACCAGCGGGACGACCCACGCCACCGACAGGGTGCGCCGCCGGCGCCGGGGGCCCGCCGTGGGGCCGACGAGACCGGCAGGTGCGTGCGGGCCGTGGGGGTCCGCGGCGTGCGGGCCGGCCACGTGCGTCCCGGGTGCGTACGGCCCGGACGCGTGCGCCGCGGGCACCCCGTGCGCGTACGGTCCGGGCGCGTGCGCGGACGACGCGTGCGAGACGTGCGCGCCCCCCGGGGTGCCCGGCGCGTACGGCGAGCCGGGAGCGTGGGCGACGCCCGACGCGTGCGCGGACGGCCGGTGCGGCGCGGCGAACGGGTTGTCCGACACGGGCGCGGCGCCCGGGACGGGCCCGTGCGGCGTCACCGGCGAGGTCGGCGCCGCACCGGTGCCGGGCACCGACCAGCTGCGCGGCCCGGGAGGTGCGAACAGAGGGGCGGGCTCGGCGGCGGCCTCGGCCTGCGCGTGGTCCACCGACGACGCGTGCGGCTGCGGGTCCGGCTGAGGGTCCGGCATCGGCGCGGGACGGTGCACGGCGTCGTCGTCGGGGTTCGTCATGGGCGCTGCCAAGCTCCTGTCACCGTGTCCCAGCCGCGCGTCATCCGCGCCGGCACCCCGTCGTCGAAGGTGCCACCGGGAAAGGCTCCCACGAGAGCGTCGACGTCCGTGTCGTCCTGCGCCGAGCCGATCACCTGGACCACGGTCGCGTCCGCCTGCCACGCCACGTGCCACGGCTCGAACGCGAGCACGTACACGTCGCGCCCCCGGACCTGCTGGACGGGCACGGCGGCGAGCTGCTCGGTGTCGAGGCGGCCCTGCTGCTCGGTCACGACGAACGACCCCGTGGGGGTCGCGACGTCGACCTCCAGCACCGTCGCGTCGTCACCCGACCAGCGCACCGCGGCCACGGACCAGCCCGACGGCAGCGACTGCGGGACGGACCACCCGTGCGACCGGAGCCAGCCGAGGGTGTCGTCGTCCACGGCCACCGCCGACACCGGGTCCGGCGCCCAGCGCGTGGACACGGCGGTGCCCGGACCGGTGGGGACGGCTGCTGCGAGCGCCTCGAGGTCCGCGCCGGGGCTGCCGACCGGGACGACGTCGGGCCGCTCCCCGAGCACGAACAGCATCGCCGCGACGGCGCCGAGCCCGGCGACCGAGCCGGCGGCGAGCCGCACCGGTGAGCGGCGCGGGGCGACCTGGCCGCGCAGCGGCGCGCCGGTGCGTCCTGCCCAGGCGCGCGCGGCGACGCCGCCGGTGAGCCCGTACGACGCGAGCTCGGGACGGCTGCGCCGCGGCGGCGGCGCGAACGGGTCGGCACCGAACCGGACCGGTGCGTCGGCCGCCGGTGCCAGCGAGAGCAGCCGCGCGGTCAGGTCGGCGGTGGGCTGCACGTCGTCCGCGGACGACGACAGCGCCGTGCGTGCGGCGCGCGCCGCGGCCAGGTCGGCGGCGCACTGCGGGCACCCGGCGACGTGCGCGAGCGCGCGCTCGGTGGCGGCGACGGACAGCTGACCGTCGACCAGCGCGCTGATCCACGACCCGAGGTGCGTCATCGCGACGCCCGGGCGGGTGCGGGGACGGTCCCTGAGGCGCCCGGGGCGCGGTGGCCGAGCGACTCACGCAGGCGGGCCCGTGCCCGGTGGATGCGGGACCGCACGGTGCCGAGCTTGATGCCGAGCGTGACCGCGATCTCCTCGTACGACAGGCCCTCGATGTCGCACAGGACGACCGCGGCCCGGTACTCCGGCGGCAGCTCGTCGAGGGCGCGCTGCACGTCGTGGTCGAGGTGCGCGTGCTCGAAGGCCCGCTCGGGCGCCGCGAGCTGGTCGGTGGACGCGTAGCGCTCCTGCTCCTCGCCCATCGCGTCCATCCGGACCCGCTGCTTGCGGCGCGCCTGGTCGAGGAAGAGGTTCGTCGTGATGCGGTGCAGCCAGCCCTCGAACGTCCCGGGCGTGTACGTGCCGAGCGAGCGGAACACCCGCACGAACGTCTCCTGCGTGAGGTCCTCGGCGTCGTGCTGGTTCCCGGTGAGCCGGTACGCGAGGCGGTAGACGCGCGCGGAGTGCTCGCGCACGATCTGCTCCCACGTCGGCGGCTGCCAGGCAGCCGGCTGCGCGGTCATGTCCTCGGTGCTCCTTCGGGTGGTGCGGTGCGTGCTGCGTGTGCTCGGGCGCGTACCACGTCGGTGCGGGTCCTCAGTGTCCCAGGTCCTGCCGACCCGTACGAACCGGAGCAACGCCGCGCAGGCCCCGGAAGTTCCGGCCTCACCCGCACGAGGTGCCCGGTGCCGCCTGCGGTGCCCCCGCCGAGGCGGCCGATAGGCTGGCCGCGACCAGCGCCCACCAGCGCTTTCGCGGCACGTCCGCCGCACCTCGCCAGACGACGTCCAGACGCACCACCAGCACCGCCGGGAGGCCGCCATCTCCACCGACAAGGCCCAGAGCTGGGTCTACAGCGAGGAGTTCCTCCCCGAGGACGACGTGCTGCTGCGCGCCCGGGAGCGCGCCGCGCAGCTCGGGTGCACGCCGGTGCTGCCGGGCGCGGGCGCGGCCCTGTCCGTGCTCGCCGCAGCCGCCGGTGCGCGCGCGGTCGTCGAGATCGGCACGGGGACGGGCGTCGGCTCCCTCTACCTCCTGCGGGGCATGCCCACGGACGGCGTGCTCACCACGATCGATCTCGAGGTCGAGCACCAGCGTGCCGCGAAGGAGGCGTTCACCGAGGAGGGTGTCCGGCCGACGCGGACGCGGACCATCTCGGGCCGGGCGCTCGACGTGCTGCCGCGCCTCACGGACGGCGGGTACGACCTGGTGTTCGTCGACGCGGACAAGGAGTCGTACCCCGGCTACGTCGAGCAGGCCGTGCGCCTGCTGCGGCCCGGGGGTGTGCTCGCCGTGGACAACGCCCTGTGGCACGACCGGGTGGCGGACCCGGCGCGCCGCGACGAGCTGACGACGATCATCCGCGAGGTCGGTCGCACGGTGCGCGGCGACGAGCGCCTGCTGCCCGCGATGCTCCCGTCGGGGGACGGGCTGCTGGTGGCCGTGCGCCGCTGACGCGACCCCCACCCGCTGCCCTCGGGGCGCGCGCCGCCCTGTCCGGGCGGGCCGGCTCAGGCGTGCGTCACTGCAGGTCGGACAGGTACCGCAGCAGCAGCCGGGCACCGAACCCGGTCGCCCCCTCGGTCACCTCGTGGCGGTCCGCCGTCGAACGCGCCGGGCCGGCGATGTCGAGGTGCGCCCACCGGCGCTGCCCGACGAAGTGGCGCAGGAACAGCGCGGCCGTGATCGACCCGCCCCCGATCCGCTTGTCGGACGGCACGTGCCGCAGGTCGGCGACGTCCGACCGGACGGCCTCCTCGTACTCGTCGACCAGCGGCATGTGCCAGGCGAGCTCGCCCGACGCGTCGCCCGCCTCGACGAGCGCGGCGACGAGGTCGTCGTCCGACCCGTACAGCGCGGCGTGCTGCTTGCCGAGCCCGAGCGTCGCCGCCCCGGTCAGCGTCGCGACGTCCACGAGCACGTCGGGGTCGAGCGCGGCGTCGGCCCAGGCGAGCGCGTCCGCGAGCACCAGGCGCCCCTCGGCGTCGGTGTTCGCGATCTCGACGGTGGTGCCCCCGAACAGCCGCAGGACGTCCCCGGGCCGGTACGACGCCCCTCCGAAGTGGTTCTCGGCGAGCGGCAGCACCGCCGTCACGCGGTGCCCGACCCCGGCCTGCGCGGCACCGAGCACGGCAGCCAGGGCCACCGCGGCACCGGTCATGTCCGTCTTCATCGGCACCATCGCCTCGCGCGGCTTGATGGACAGCCCGCCCGTGTCGTAGGTGATGCCCTTGCCGACGAGGACGACGTGCCGGACCCCGTGGGCGCCACCACCGGTCGTCGACGGCGTGTAGCCGACGGTGACGAGCCGGGGTGGCGACGCCGAGCCGGCGCCGACGGCCACGATCCCCCCGAAGCCTTGGGCCTCGAGCTCGCGCGGGCCGCGCACCTCGACCTCGAGCCCGGCCGCCGTCGCGAGCCGGACCGCCTGGTCGGCCATCCATGCGGGGTTCTTGGTGCTCGACGGCGTCGTCGCGAGGTCGCGGACCAGCCACGTGGCCTGCGCGGCGACCCGTCCCGCCTCGACCGCCGCAGCAGCCCGGCCGCCGTCCCGACCCAGCAGGACCAGCTCCGCGGGCGGCGTCTCGGGGGCCGTCCGCGCGGCCGCGCTCGGCGGCGTGTACGCGGCCAGGAGGTACCCCTCCGTGAGCGCGCGGGCCGCCGTCGCCTGGTCGGAGGCCGACTGGCCACGGTGCGCGCCGAGCGTGGTGACGACCCGACCGAGCCCGCGCGTGGCCCGGGCGAGCGCGGCGCCCGCCCGGCGCAGGTCGCCCGGTGTCCCCTCGCCGACGCCGACGAGCACCAGCCGCGGCGGGAGGTCGGACCAGGGCAGCACCACCGACGAGCCGACGGGCCGCGGGAGCTGCAGCACGTACGACTCGCCGGGCGCACCCGTGAGGCGCACCCGCTCGGCGATCTCCGCGAGGTCCAGCCCGAACCGGGCCGCGGCCTCCGCGGTGCCCTCGCGCGGCTGGACGCCCTCGTCGCCCGGCCCTGCGGGGGCGACCGGGACGGCGACGGCGTCCGTGGACCCGTCCGTCAGGAGCGCCGACGTGCCGAGCTCGGCGCCGTCGAGCACGACGGCCGGCGGGGTCCGGCCGATCACGGTGTCAGGTGCCGACCGGGGTCGCGCGTCCGTGGTCCGTGCCATGCGATCGGCGTCCGCCGTCAGGAGACGACGGACGTCAGAGCCTCGCCCAGCTCGGCGGCCTCGGTCGCGTTGAGCTCGACCACCAGCCGTCCACCGCCCTCGAGCGGGACGCGCATCACGATGCCTCGTCCCTCCTTGGTCACCTCGAGCGGTCCGTCACCGGTCCTCGGCTTCATCGCGGCCATGCGGGGCCTCTCCTTCGCCTCGTGCGTCCGGACCGGGCCGCACCCGTGCGCTCGCGCGCACAGGCCGACGGCCCGAGCTGCCGGTTGTCCGCGTTCATCCTAGTCGACCGCGAGGGCCCCTACCTCGGTCGACGTACGTCGAGACCCCCGACCGGGCGTATGAACGGGGGTACGGCCGGACGCACGTCCAGTGTCCGCGAGCTCCCGTCAGGGCGGCCAGCCGTACGGCGGCGTGAGCCGCCACGTGTTCCAGATCCACACGAGCTGCAGCCCGAGCATCACCGCGACCACGGCCCCCAGCCACAGGCGCCGGGCCACGGCGGGACGGGTGACCACGCCGGCCGTCACGGCGGCGAACGGGAAGGCCAGCAGCAGGAACCGGGCGAGGCTGCTGCCAGGCTCGATCGCCGCCGCGATGTACAGCACGTACGCGGCCGGCCACGTGTGCAGCTCGTTGCCGAGCCGCCAGGCCGCCGGCACCACGAGGACCGCCAGCACGAGCAGCGCGCCGGCACCGACCACCCACCACGCCCACTCGCCGAACCAGAAGTGCGACACGTACCCCCACGCCCCGAACGGGACGACCTCGTGCACCCCGCGCCACGACTCCTGGGTCAGCAGGTACCCGTCCTTCTCGCCCGTCACCCAGCCGCAGATCAACGGCCACGCGACCCCCGAGACCACCGCGGACGCCGCGAGCGCGACCAGACCGCCCGCGTCCCGCAGGCCCAGGTGGTCGGTCCCCTTGCGGCTCCCCCACCAGCGCACGACCGCGTGCACGACGATCACCGCCGCCATCGGCAGGGCCACCGCCCGGGTGAAGCCGAGGGCCAGGACGACGACGGCGGTCAGCAGGTACCGCCGCTCGACGAGGAGCAGCAGGGCGGACGCGATGAGCAGCAGCGCGAGGGACTCGGTGTATCCGACCTGCAGGACGACAGCCGTCGGGAAGACGCTGACGAGCAGCACCGTCGCGAGCGGCAGGCCCGGCCGGGCCGCGACCGCCCGCGGTGCCCCCTTCTCGACGAGCCGGTAGATGACGACGGTCGCGGCGCCGCCGAGCACGAGGGCGAGGATCGGAGCGACGACGTGCCAGGGCGCGGTCGTGACCGCCATGAGACCGCGGACCAGGATCGGGAAGAGGGGGAAGAACGCCCACGGGTTCTGCTGGACGACGCCCTGCTCGTCCCGCGGCAGCTCGGACGGGTACCCGCCCTCGGCGATCTGCTGGTACCACAGCGCGTCCCACCAGCCGCCCGTGAACTGCAGGTAGGACGGTGCGGCGGGACCGAAGTAGCTCTCGACCTGGTGCTGCGCGGTCACGACGAACGCGATCGCGCTGAACAGCCGCGCCGCCGCGTAGACGGCGAGCGTCTGGCACCACCACGGCCACGTGCGCGGGTCCCAGCGCGACGCGACGGGTGCCGGCTCCTCGCCGTCCTGCGTGGCGGGCGCCCCCGCGGGCGCGGTCACGCCAGGCCCCGCACGGCGCGCACGGGCGGCCGGTCGCCGCGGATCGTCGCGACCATGTCGAGCGTGCGCCGGGTGGCCGCCACGTCGTGCGCTCGGAAGACCCGGGCGCCGAGCCAGGCCGCGACCGACGTCGCCGCGAGCGTGCCCTCGAGCCGTTCCTCGGCGGGCAGGTCGAGCGACTCGCCCACGAAGTCCTTGCGCGACAACGCCATGAGGACAGGGTGCCCCAGAGCGACCAGCGTCTGCGTCCTGCGCACGAGGTGCAGCGAGTGCCAGGTGTTCTTGCCGAAGTCGTGCGTCGGGTCGACGAGCACGCTCCCGGGATCGATGCCGAGCGAGACCGCGCGGGCCGCCGCGGCCGAGACGGTCGCGACGACGTCGTCGAGCACGCCGTCGACCTCGTCGAACGCGTCACCGGTCCCCGGCCCCGACCGCGACGCCGACCGCGGGTACGCGACCCGGAACGGGTCCGTGCGCGGCCGGGCACCGCCCGTGTGGGAGCACACGACGCCCAGGCCGCGCTCCGCCGCGACCTCAACGAGCCGGGGGTCGTGACCGGCCCACGTGTCGTTGACCAGGTCGACGCCCTCGTCCGCCGCGGCCCGCGCGACCTCGGCGCGCCACGTGTCGATGCTCACGAGCAGCCCGGGGTGCCGACGCCGGACGCGCGCGACGAGCGGCACGACCCGGGCGATCTCCTCGTC
The DNA here is from genome assembly GCF_016862675.1 of Cellulomonas chitinilytica. GTDB lineage: Bacteria > Actinomycetota > Actinomycetes > Actinomycetales > Cellulomonadaceae > Cellulomonas > Cellulomonas chitinilytica. The sequence continues at coordinate 308,098 of NZ_BONK01000001.1, forward strand.
GGGCTCCACCCGGGGACCGCGGCCGGCCCGGACGCCGCCCAGGTCGACGATGTCGGCGCCCTCCTCCTCGGCCCGCGCGACGGCGGCGTCCGCGGAGGCGTCGTCGTGCCGGGCGGGCGCGTAGAACGAGTCCGGGGTACGGTTCACGACCGCCATCACCACCGGGCGGTCGGGCCCGATGACCCGGTCCCGCAGCCGCAGCGGGGCGCCGGCGGGCGGGACCCGACCGGGCACCGCCCCCACGTCGGCCGCAGGCCCGCCCGTCACCGGGTGGTGCTCTCGGCCGCCTGCTGGGCCTGCGCGGTCGCCGCGGCGGCGCGCTCCTCCTCGGCGCGCAGCTCCGCGCCCCGTTCCAGCACGATCGCGACCGCCTCCTCGGCGGTGTCCACGAGCTTGATGAGGTCCAGGTCCACGGGAGAGATCATGCCGCGTTCCAGCACCGGTCCGGAGGCCCATTCGATGAGGCCCCTCCAATAGTCCGTGCCCACGAGGACGATCGGGAAGCTGATGACCTTGTGGGTCTGCACCAGGGTGAGCGCCTCGAACAGCTCGTCGAGCGTGCCGAACCCGCCGGGCAGCACCACGAAGCCCTCGGAGTACTTCACGAACATCGTCTTGCGCGCGAAGAAGTAGCGGAAGTTCACGCCCAGGTCGACGAAGTCGTTCATGCCCTGCTCGAACGGCAGCTCGATGCCGAGCCCGACCGACAGGCCGCCCGCCTTCTTGGCGCCGCAGTTCGCGGCCTCCATGATCCCGGGGCCGCCGCCGGTGATGACCGCGTACCCGGCCTCCGCGAGCCGGCTGCCGACCTCGACCCCGAGCGCGTAGTCCGGGTGGTCGACGGGCACACGGGCGGAGCCGAACACGCTCACCGCCGGACCGACCTCCGCGAGCGCGCCGAAGCCCTCCACGAACTCGCTCTGGATCCGCATGACCCGCCACGGGTCGTCGTGCAGCCAGCTGGCCGGGTCGGTCCGGCTCAGCAGCCGCTGGTCGGACGTGGTGGTCGGGATCTGCTGCCCGCGCAGCAGCACCGGACCCTTGCGGTAGCCGTGGCCCGGAGCGGGCTGACCGTCGTCGCTCATGCGTTCGACTGTAAGCGCGTGAACCGCGCGGACGCGCCGCCCCGAGCGGGTGATGAGCGGCTGTCGCCCGTTCGTCGCAGAGCCGTCACCGGCCCGACACCGTCAGGCGGTCAGCCAGGCCCGCAGGGCGAGGTGCGACACCGCGATCTGCGACACCGGGCAGCGCTCGTCCGCCTTGTGCGCGAGCAGCGGGTCGCCCGGCCCGAAGTTGACCGCGGGGATGCCCATCGCCGAGAACCGGGCGACGTCCGTCCAGCCGTACTTCGGGGCCGGCACGCCGCCCGTCACGGCGAGGACTGCTGCGGCGAAGTCACGTGCGGCGGGGTCGTCGAGCCCCGGGCGGGCGCCGGGTGCGGCGTCGACGACCACCACGTCGTACCCGTCGAGCAGCTCGCGGACGTGCGCCTCGGCCTGCTCGACCGACGTCGACGGGGCGAAGCGGTAGTTGATCGTGACGACGCACGCGTCGGGGATGACGTTGGCCGCGGTGCCGCCCGAGATGAGCACGGCGTTGAGGCTCTCGCGGTAGACGAGCCCGTCGACCTCGACGGACCGGGGCTCGTACTCCTCGAGCCGCCGCAAGACCTCCCCGGCGGCATGCACGGCGTTGCGCCCCACCCACGCGCGTGCCGAGTGGGCGGCGACGCCCTCGAGCCTGACCTCGAGCCGCATCGTGCCGTTGCAGCCCCCCTCCAGGCCGCCCGCCGTCGGCTCGCACAGCACCGCGAAGTCCGCGGCGAGCCAGTCCGGGTGCTCGCGCGACAACCGACCCAGGCCGTTGAGGTCCGCGGCGACCTCCTCGTGGTCGTAGAACACCCACGTGACGTCGTGCGTCGGGGTCGCCAGCTCCGCGGCCAGTGCGAGCTGCACGGCGACGCCCGCCTTCATGTCGACCGTGCCGCGACCCCAGATCTCGGCGTGCACGCCCTCGCCGACCACGTGCGTCGGCAGGTTGTCGGCGATCGGCACCGTGTCGAGGTGCCCGGCGACCACCACACGCGTCGGCCGGCCCGTCGACGTGCGGGCCACGACCGCGTCGCCGTCCCGCAGCACCTCGAGGTGCGGGTACGCCCGGAGCGCCTCCTCGACGGCGTCCGCGATCGCCCGCTCGTCGCCGCTCACCGACGGCAGGTCGCACAGCGCCCGCGTGAGATCCACGAGATCGCCGTCCAGGTCCAGGCGCACCGTCGGCACCGCCGTGGGGTCGGACGTGGGGGCGGCGGGTGCGGGTCGGTCGGTCACACGAGAGACCCTAGCCCGGCGCGACGCAGGCCCTCCGGCCCGCCGCCTGCCCCGCCCGCGCACGCGGGAACCGGCCCGTCATCCGCGTCGCCGACGGCACGGGAAGCGGTCGCCGTTGTCCTAGGGTTGGCGCCATGACTGCGCGCACGGCGTGGGGCTTCGGCCTCGCCACGGTGACCCACGACGGCACCACCCTCGACGTCTGGTACCCCGCCCCCGAGCTCGGCGCTCCCGCCGACGACGCGGACGCACCGGCCGACCTCACGGCCGCCGAGCGGACCGACGACCTCCGCGGCGTGCGGGTCGAGGTGGTCCGCACCGTCGTCGACCTCGACACGCCCCCCGTCGACACCGCGGACGCGTACCTGCGCCTGCACCTGCTCTCGCACCGGCTCGTCGCCCCGCACGGCCAGAACCTCGACGGCATCTTCGCCGTGCTGCCCAACGTCGTGTGGACCGACCGCGGCCCGTGCGCGGTCGACGGCTTCGAGACCACCCGGGCCCGCCTGCGTGCCGCGACCGGGGTCCCCGTCAGCGTCCTCGGCGTCGACAAGTTCCCGCGGATGGTCGACTACGTCGTCCCGTCCGGCGTCCGGATCGCCGACGCGGACCGCGTGCGGCTCGGCGCCCACCTCGCGCCTGGGACCACCGTGATGCACGAGGGCTTCGTCAACTACAACGCGGGCACCCTCGGCACGTCGATGGTCGAAGGACGGATCTCCGCCGGTGTCGTCGTCGGCGACGGCTCCGACATCGGCGGCGGCGCCTCGATCATGGGGACTCTGTCCGGCGGCGGGCGCGAGGTCGTCTCCATCGGCCGCCGCAGCCTGCTCGGCGCGAACGCGGGCGTCGGCATCCCGCTCGGCGACGACTGCGTGGTCGAGGCCGGCCTGTACGTCACCGCCGGGACGAAGGTGACCCTGGTCGGCGGCGACGAGCCGAAGATCCTCAAGGCCCGGGACCTCGCGGGCGTCGACGGCGTGCTGTTCCGCCGCAACTCGCTCACCGGCGGCGTCGAGGCGGTCGCGCGTCAGGGTTCGGGCGTCGAGCTCAACGCCGCCCTGCACGCCAACTGACGGGTGGCTCGCCGAGGGGCACGCCGCCGCCGCGCCGCCCGCGCCGGGTGCGGGCTCGTCGTCGTGCTCGTCGTGCTCGCGGCCGCCGTGGGCGTCGTCGTGACCGTCCTGCGCCAGCACGACGCCACGCCGGTCGCCGAACGGTGCGCGGCGGACGTCGACGGGACCCGGTGGTTCCTCGACCCCGACCAGTCCGACAACGCCGCCCTGGTCGCCGCCGTCGGCGTCCGGCGCACCCTCCCGGCCCGCGCGGTCACGATCGCGCTCGCCACCGCCCTGCAGGAGTCGAAGCTCCGCAACCTGCCCGGCGGCGACCGCGACTCGCTCGGCATCTTCCAGCAGCGACCCTCGCAGGGCTGGGGGACGCCCGAGGAGATCCTCGACCCCGTGTACTCGACGGGGCGGTTCTATGACGGGCTCACCCAGGTCGACGGCTACGAGCAGCTGTCCGTCACCGAGGCGGCCCAGGCCGTGCAGCGCTCCGGGTTCCCCGACGCCTACGCGCAGCACGAAGGGGTGGCCCGGGCCTACGCGTCCGCGCTCACCGGGTGGTCGCCGAACGCGCTGACCTGCACGCTCGCCGACGCCCAGCCCGGCAGCGGGTCGGCGCAGGCGCTCGTCGACCGGGTCCGGCGCGACCTCGGCGACCTGCCCGCGCAGGTGCAGCCCAGCACCGACGGCGAGATCGACGTGTCGATCGACGCCGGGCCCCTCGGGCCCGAGACCGACCGGGACCGGCTCGGGTGGGCCGTCGCGCAGTGGGCGGTCGCCGTCGCGCAGCCCCTCGCGGTCACACGTGTCGAGGTCGCCGACCAGGTGTGGGACCGCGGCGAGGGCGACACGTGGTCGACCGTGCCCGACGCGGAGCCCGTCAGCCCCGGAAGCGTCGTCGTGACGCTCGCCGGCTGATCAGCGGGCGTCCACCGGCACGTAGTCCCGGGCTCGCCTCACGCGGCCGCCGCGGCGGTCCCGATCAGCGGGCGTCCACCGGCACGTAGTCGCGGGCTGTCTCCCCCGTGTAGATCTGCCGCGGGCGGCCGATCTTCGTCTGCGGGTCGAGCATCATCTCGCGCCACTGGGCGATCCAGCCGGGCATCCGACCGAGCGCGAACAGCGGTGTGAACATCCGCTCGTCGAAGCCCATGGCCTTGTAGATCAGCCCGGTGTAGAAGTCGACGTTCGGGTACAGCTTGCGGGAGATGAAGTAGTCGTCGCTGAGCGCGATCTCCTCGAGGCCGCGAGCCAGGTCGAGCAGCTCGTCGTCCTTGCCGAGGGCCGCGAGGACCGCGTCGGCGCTCTTCTTCACGATCGCCGCGCGCGGGTCGTAGTTCTTGTAGACGCGGTGGCCGAAGCCCATGAGCCGGACGCCCGGCTCCTTGTCCTTGACCCGACGCATGAAGTCCGTGGCGTCGCCGCCGTTCTGCTGGATCTCGGTGAGCATCTTGAGCACGGCCTCGTTGGCGCCGCCGTGCAGCGGGCCGGACAGGGCGTTGATCCCCGCGGCCACCGACGCGTACAGGTTGGCCTGCGACGAGCCGACGATGCGGACCGTCGACGTCGAGCAGTTCTGCTCGTGGTCCGCGTGCAGGATGAGCAGCTTGTCGAGCGCCTGGACCACCACCGGGTCCGGGTCCCACTGCTGGTAGGGGACCGCGAACGTCATCCGCAGGAAGTCCTCGACGTACCCGCGCGAGTAGTCCGGGTACAGCAGCGGCTCACCCTTGGAGGCGCGGTGCACGTACGACGTGATGGTCCGCGTCTTCGCGAGGATCAGCACCGTCGCGAGCTCGACCGTCTCGGGGTCCTGCGGGTCCAGCGACTCCGGGTAGAACGTGGACAGCGCGTTGATCGCCGACGACATCACGGCCATCGGGTGCGCGTTGCGCGGGAACGTCCCCATGAACGTGCGGAAGTCCTCGTGCACGAGCGTGTGACGGTTGACCCGCTCCGTGAACGCGTCGAGCTCCGTCGGCGTCGGCAGCGCGCCGTGGATCAGCAGGTACGCCACCTCGAGGAACGTCGCCTGCTCGGCGAGCTGCTCGATCGGGTAGCCGCGGTAGCGCAGGATGCCCGCGTCGCCGTCGATGTAGGTGATCTTCGACTCGCAGGACGCGGTGTTCATGAAGCCGGGGTCGACGGTGACCAGGCCGGTGTCGCGCAGCAGCGACGAGACGACGATGCCGTCGTTCCCCTCGGTCGCAGGCACGATCGGGAGGTCCCGCGACTGGCCGTCCACGATCAGCTGCACCGGCGCGGTCACGACATCCGACATGGTGTTCCTTCCTGCGACGACCGGCTGTGGCGGGGGTACCGCGTGGAGCAGGTGGTCGATGACGGCGGCCGGTGGCCGGCGGCTCGGGGGCCCTCGTTGGCCAGCCTCGACGGTACCTGCGGCTGGCGTGCCGTGACGAATCCTCGGAGGGTCCGTCTCGGTGTGACGCCGCTCACAGCCGTCAGGCTCCGGTCAGCCGTGCGGCCGCCTCGGCCACCCTGTCGTCGGTCGCCGTCAGCGCCACCCGGACGTGCCCCGCGGCTCGTGCGCCGTAGAACGCACCCGGCGCGACGAGGATCCCCAGCTCGGCGAGGTCACCGACCGTGACCCAGCAGTCCTGCGCGCCGTGCTCGGGGCGCACCCACAGGTACAGGCCGGCGTGCGACCCGTCGACCGCGTACCCCGCCCCCTCGAACGCCGCCCGGAGCACCTGCCGCCGCCGCCGGTACCGCTCGCGCTGCTCCGCGACGTGCTCGTCGTCCGCGAGCGCCGCCGCCGTCGCCGCCTGCACCGGGCCGGGCACGATCATCCCGGCGTGCTTGCGCGTCTCGAGCAGCCGGCCGACCAGCTCCGGGTCGCCCGCGGTGAACGCGGCGCGGTACCCCGCGAGGTTCGACTGCTTCGACAGCGAGTACACGGCGAGCAGACCCGTCAGGTCGCCGCCCGTGACGCGAGGATCCAGCACGCTCGGCACGCCGGACGACGCCCACGGCTCGTCCCAGGCCAGCTCCGCGTAGCACTCGTCCGACGCGACGACGACCGGCGCGCCCTCACGCTCCGCGGCTGCGCGGGCGGCGTCGACCACCGCGCGGAGCTCGTCGACCCCCAGCACGCGGCCGTCCGGGTTGCCCGGGGAGTTCAGCCAGACGAGCCGGACGCCCCCCTCGGCGAGCCGCGCGACCGGGTCGGACGTCGGCTCCGGCGTCGCACCGGCGAGGCGCGCCCCCACGTCGTACGTCGGGTACGCCGTCGCCGGGTGCAGCACCACGTCGCCCGCACCGAGGCCGAGCAGCGACGGCAGCAGCGCGACGAGCTCCTTCGACCCCACCGTCGGCAGCACCGCGGCCGGGTCCAGGCCCGGCACCGACCGCCGGCGCGCGAACCACGCGACGACCGCCTCCCGTAGCGCGGGAGTGCCGTGCGTGAGCGGGTACCCCGGCGAGTCGGCCGCCGCCGCGAGCGCGTCGCGCACGACAGCGGGCGTCGGGTCCACGGGCGTCCCGACGGACAGGTCGACGAGACCGCGCTCGTGCGCACGCGCACGTTCCGCGTACGGCACGAGCGTGTCCCACGGGAAGTCCGGCAGCGTGCCGGTCAGCAGGCCCATCCGGGCGCGGTCAGGCGTCGTGCACGCGCAGCGGGAGCGTCGCGATGATGGGGTGGTCCTTGTCGATCTCCCCCATCTTCGCGGCACCACCGGGCGAGCCGAGGTCGTCGAAGAACTCGACGTTCGCCTTGTAGTACTCGCTCCACTGCTCCGGGACGTCGTCCTCGTAGTAGATGGCCTCGACCGGGCAGACCGGCTCGCACGCACCGCAGTCCACGCACTCGTCCGGGTGGATGTAGAGCGAGCGCTTGCCCTCATAGATGCAGTCGACCGGGCACTCCTCGATGCACGCCTTGTCCTTGACGTCCACGCAGGGTTCGGCGATCACATAGGTCACGGCAGAGTCCTCCACTGAGCAGGGGGTCCTATTATCCCTCACATGCCCGCCGCCGTGACGCGGTGTCCACGACCGTCGACGAACGGCCAGGCACCCCCGCCCACCAGCACCGCGACCCCCCGGCGGTCCGCATGAGCACCCCGACCGACGCCTGGCGTGGCTGGGCTCCCGGCGTCCGGGTCGTCGTCCGGCGCCGTCGCGACGACGTCCCCGACGACGCACCGCCCGCCCGGTCCGGCGGGGAGCCGCGGTACACCGACGTGCTGGGCGACCTCATCTCCGTCGACGACGACGGTGTGCTCGTCCGCACCCGGCACGGCGACGTGCACGTCCCCGCGGCCGACATCAGCCTCGCCAAGACGGTGCCGCCGGCCCCACCCCGCAGGGGCAGAGCCGGCGGCTGAGACGCTACGGCGTCGGCGTCGCCGCCGGCGGTGCGCCGCAGATCACCTTGTTCTGCGGCTTGTACCGCGTCGTCCTCGACTCCGTCTTCTTCAGCTCCGTGCCGAGGTACGTCTTGCGCGTCACCGTCACGCTGAAGCCCGGGTTGCCCGCCGCGGACGACTCGCACGTCGGCGACTGCGAGTACACCGTCGTCGGCGCCACGACGCCCGAGCGCGCGCTCGTCGTCGACTCGACCGTCCAGTACTTCGTCCCCCACAGCCGGACGTACGTGCGGCCACCCGCGGTCCACGCCTGCACGAGCGCGCCGTACGGGGTGTTGTTCTTCCACTTCATGTCGATCGAGCCCGTGAAGATCGTCGCCTCACGACCCTCCGGGTAGCGCGCGAACCACTCGCTGTGCGGCGTGTGCGTGATGTCCTCCATGCCCGCGAGGTACGCCGCGTTGAACGTCGTCGTGGACAGCTGCGACAGGCCGCCGCCCCACGCGTCGGTGTGCTCGCCGCTGATGATCGCGCCCGCCTCGACGAACCCGTGCGCCGCATCCACCGGGCCGAGCGCCTCGGTGAGGCTGAACGTGTCGCCCGGCTTGATGAGCGTGCCCGTGATCTTCGCCGCGCCGTTCGAGATGTTCGTCGTGCGGCGGGGCTCGGACGTCAGCGGCGTCGAGAACTCCGCGACGACCTCCTTGATGCCGAGCGCCTCCAGCTCAGCGGTCGACTCGGCCGGGTCGGCCTGCACGAGCTCCACGTGCGCCGTCCGGTCGCCCGCCCCCGCCGCCGTCGCGACCGCCGTGGCCAGCGCCGCCGGGTCGAGCGACGTGCCCGGCGTGCCGGGCACGATCACGGGCGCGTCGTTCTGGAACTCGAAGTGCGCGTCCGCCGACTCGGTGAGCAGGTCGGGGAGCTGGGTCAGGACGTCCTTCGCGAGCCCTTCGCCGTTGAGCTGGAGCACGAGCGCGCCGTCGGTGGGCGTGAACGAGGCGTTCGCCGCGAGCGTCTCGGGCTTCAGGACGGCCAGCCGGTCCGCCACCATGACGGACACCGGGCCGGACGTGAGCGCGCGGGCGGCACCGGTCATCGCCGCGTCCGTCTCCGCCTGGGTCACCGCCGGCTCGACGACCTCCGTCGGCAGGACGACGGGACGCTCCGCGCTGATCCACCCGTCCGTGAGGACCTGGACCGCACCGTCCTCGTCGAGCTTCCAGCCGTCCACGGCGGCCGTCGACTTCGGTGCCGCGTCGACGAACACGACCGTGCCGTCCACCGGGGCGAGCGCGAGCGACGAGGTGAGGTCCTCGACCGCGGCCGCGAGCTTGTCCTCGTCGACGTGCGACGTCGCCGGGTGCTCACCCTCGCCGACGATCTGCCGCCACAGGTGCGCAGGGTCCGCGAGGTGCGGACCCGTGAACGTCGCGACCGTCGCCTCCGCATCGAGCACGAGGCCCGCCGCGGTCGGGTCGATCGTCGCCTGGACGTCGTTCGCGACGACCGGGATCGGCTGCGTCGTCGCCTCACCGAGCTCCGACGTCAGCCGGTCCACGGCGGCCGCCGAGGAGAGGCCGCCGATGTCGACGCCGGCCACCGTCGCACCGCGCGCCACATGGTCCGCGAGCGCGTACGACGCACCAACGTACGCGCCGCCGAGCACGACGACCACACCGGCCGTGATGAGCAGCCGCCGCGGCCAGCGCCGGGTGCCGTCCTCCGCGTCGAAGTCGTCCAGCGGCGACGCGGGTCGCTCCGGACCGCTCGACTCCGGGCCCGTGACGACCGGGCCCGACGGGATGCGCGGCGCGGTCGACGGCGCACCGCTCTCGACCGGCGCGAACGGGCCACGGGGCGGCGCGGCCTGCGCGGGCGCGGGTGCGGGTGCGGGTGCGGGTGCCGACACGGACGTGCGCACGGGCGGCGCGGGCGGCGGGGTGACGGGCGGTGCGACGACGGGCGGCGCAGCGGCGGGCGGCGCGGTGTACGTCGGCGGGGCGAATGCGGCCGGGACCTGCTGCGGGGCGACCGGCTGGGGAGCGACCGGCTGGGGGGCGACCGGCTGCGGGGCGACCGGCTGCGGGGCCGCAGGCTGCAGCCCGACCGCCGGCGCCGCAGCGGCCACGGTCGGGACGACGGGAGGCGTGACGACCGGGGTCGCAGCGCCCGGCGCCACGACGGTCGGGCCAGCCACCGGCGGCGCGGCCACGACCGGCGGGCCGGCGACGGGCGTCGCAGCAGCAACCGGCGCACCAGCGACCGGCTGACCGGCAGCGGCCGGCTGACCGGCAGCAACCGGCGGACCGGCGACGGGCGGCGCGGCACCGACCGGCGCACCAGCCACGGGCGGCGCGGCAGCAACGGGCCCAGCGGTCGTCGGGCCAGCACCGGCCGGGGGCACGGGGGCCGGCGAACCGCCTGGAGATGCCGCCGGGGCAGGCTGCTCCGCCTGCGCGACCGCGGGGACGACCCGCTCGGCGGGCGCGACCGGCTCAGCCTCGACGACGGGTTCTGCCTCGGCGACCGGCTCAGCCTCAACGACCGGCTCAGCCTCAACGACTGGCTCAGCGGCGGCCACCGGCTCCTCGTCGACGTCCTGCCTGGCGTCGGCGGGCGGCCCGGTGTGCGTCGCCGGCTCCGGGTCAGCGACGGGACGAACGTCCGTGCCGGGCTCGGCGCCGGTGACCGACTCCCCCTCGGCCGGAGGCCCGGCGTGGGTGACGGGGTGCGAGCCGACGACCGGCTCGACGGCCTCCGGAGCGGTGCGGCCCTCGTCCGCGCCCGCCTCGTCGAGGTCCGCCTCGCCGGAGGTCGTCTCGTCGGACACCGTCTCGACGGATGCCGTCTCGACGGACGCTGCCTCGTCAGAGGCCGTCTCGTCAGAGGCCGTCTCGTCAGAGGCCGTCTCGTCAGAGGCCGTCTCGTCAGAGGCTGCCGCATCCGGTGTCGCGTCATCCACGACGGTCTGGGCAGCGCCCGACGCGGCGGAGCCGGAGCCACCCCAGACGGGCCACTCGGGGCCGCTCGACGCGACATCGGGAGCATCGGTCGCCTCGTCGGACGTCACCCCGGCGCCCGGCGCGAGCGCCTCGGGCTCGGCGTCGTCGAACGGGTCGCCGGCCACGTCCGCGCCCGCCACCTCGACGTCGTCCTCGTGGGTCGTGGTGGCGCCGTCCGTGCCGGCGCCGGTCAAGGCTGCGTCGTCCGCGTCACCGGCGTCCGCCGCGGCTGCGACGTCGATGCCGGTCGGGTCGTCGGCGACCGTCGGCTCGGGCTCCGCGGGCGGTGCGGTCGCGGCGGTCGCGTCATCGAGGTCCGTGGGAGCACCCTCGGTCGGAGCGTCGCTCGGTGCGGCGTCCGCCGCGTCGCGGCTCACGGAGCCGTCCGTCGCGCCGTCCGAGGCGCCGGCGCCGTGCGGCTGCGGTGCCGTCCCGTTCGTGTGCGGGACGGGCTTGCGCACCGGGTCCGTGGTGCCGGGACCCGGCCGAACGGCCTGCTCGGCGTCGTCGAGGTCGGTGCCGTCGGTCATCGTGCTCCCCTGCTGCTGAAGGTGCGCGTGGCCCGCGCCCGGGCGATTCTAGTGGCGGTACCCCGACCATCAGGGTCTTCGCGCGCGGTGCGGCGACCTTCTCACCTCGTCGTCACACGACCCGCCCGGCCCGTGCACGTCACGCGCGCGGTGCGCGGGGTCGCGGCGGCCGTCAGGAGACGGGCCGGACGCGCCCTCTGAGGTGCACGAGCCCCCCGGCGCCGGGCCGTCCCTGCTCGACGGCCTCGACGAGGCCGACGACGACATCATGGTCGCCTGCGCTGTGCACGGCGTACGTCCGGCAGTCGAACCACGCGGCGGCGCCGTCGATCCATGCGCTCCCGGACACGGGCGCGGTGCGGTGCGGGACGCGGGCGAGCTGGTCGATCGTCGGCCGGCCGTAGGACGAGAGCCAGTCGGCCGTCGGGGCCTGGTCGTCGGCGAGGACGCTGACGGACCAGGTGTCCACGTCGTCGAGGGCGTCCCGGAGCCGGGCGTCGGCGTGCACGCAGAACAGCACGAGCGGCGGCTCGAGCGAGACGGACGTGAACGAGCTGACGGTCGTCGCGTGCACCGTCCCGCGCCACGCGAGCGTCACGACGGCCACGCCTGCCGGGAGGCGTCCGACGGCGGCCCGCAGGTCGTCCGGCGCGACGCCGCGCTCCTCGGTCGTCACGGTGCCGTGTCGTCCCCGGCCTCGAGGACCGGGTCTCCAGCGCCGACCGCGCCCGGCTGCGCGACGGGCTCGGGCCACGGCGTCGTCGACGCCGACGTGACGGCGGACGGTCGCTCCACGGGCGGGTCGACGAACAGCCGCCGGGGCGCGGCCGCGACCCCCAGCACGACGACGACCGCACCCAGGACCCAGACCCAGCCGATCGCCTGGCCGGCGGGCATCAGCACGTCACCGCCGGGGCCCTCCCGCGCGAGCAGCTGCGTGGACCCGAGCACGCCCAGGGCGTAGGCGACGAGCGTCGGCCACCCGTCCCAGGCGCGGGCGACGACGCCGGCGGTCGCGACGAGCGCGAGGCACGCGACGACGCCCCACGGCTGGACGCTGCGGTGCATGAGGGTGCCGACCGTGCCGACGGCGACGCCGAGCACGAGCGCGACGAGCGCCTTGCCGACCCTGCCGGCGGTGAGGGGGTGCACGCGCGTCAGGCTACCGGCCGCACGCCGGTGGGCCAGACGACGGCCGCACCCGAGCCGGCGACGACCCGGTAGTCCTCGGTCGGCAGGACGGGTGCGAGGACGTCGTTGCTGAGCGCGTAGCAGCCGACCAGGTCGCCGACGCCGTCGATCGGCCGCACGGCGTGCACCTGGGTCGCGTGCGCCCGCAGGGCGGCGAGCACCCGGTCCCGGACGGGGAGGACGTCGACGAGCAGGTCGACCGCCTCGTCGGGGACCGCGACGGACGGCAGGCCGTCGCCGGGCGCGGGGAGAGTGAGCCCGTCGCGCGCGGCGCCGAGTGCGATCCGGACACCCGAGCCGTCGAGGGCGTGGCGCGCGGCCCGCAGCGCACCGGCGCGTTGCGCGGCCCACAGCACCACCGGCGCGGGCGCCGCCGGCAGCCCGGCGTCGGGGAGCACGGCGAGCTCGAGCGCGCGCATCGTCACCTGGTGCGCGCGCACGTGGTCCGGGTGCCCGTAGCCCCCGGCGGGCTCGTACGTGACGACGACGTCGGGGCGTCGTGAGCGCAGGACGTGGGCGAGCCGTGCGGCGGCCTCGTCGAGCGGGACGGCGACGAAGGCCCCGGCGGGGACGTCGTCGGCGCTGCCCGCCCGGCCGGCGGCGAGCCAGGCCATGCCCGAGTCCTCGTAGCGGGCGCCGGCGGGCGGACCGACCTCGTCGAGGAAGACGTGGTCGGGGACGCCCAGGGCGGCCAGCGCCGCCTCGAGCTCCGCCTCGCGGTGCGCGGCCAGCGCGGGCCCGTCACCCTCCAGGTGGGCCAGCCCGGCACCGATCACCTCGCCGCGCTCCCCCCGGGTGCACGTCACGAGCGTGACCGGGCCGCCGGACGCCGCCCACGAGGCCAGCAACGCACCGGTGGCCAGCGACTCGTCGTCCGGGTGCGCGTGCACCGCGACGAGACCGCCGGCCACCAGGGTCATCTCCTCAGGCGGAGATCAGGACTTCTTGTTGCGCGCCGTGATGCGAGCGCGCTCCGTCTGGTCGAGGACGACCTTGCGGATGCGGACCACCTCGGGCGTCACCTCGACGCACTCGTCCTCGCGTGCGAACTCGAGGGACTCCTCGAGCGTGAGCTTGCGCGGCGGCACGAGGTTCTCGAAGTTGTCCGCCGTGGAGGAGCGCATGTTGGTGAGCTTCTTCTCCTTGGTGATGTTGACGTCCATGTCCTCGTTGCGGGAGTTCTCGCCGACGATCATGCCCTCGTAGACCTCCTGCGTGGGGTCGACGAAGAACGAGCCGCGCTCCTGCAGGTTGATCATGGCGAACGGCGTCGCCGGGCCGGGGCGGTCGGCGACGAGCGAGCCGTTGATGCGGGTCTCGATCGGGCCGGCCCACGCCTCGTAGCCCTCGGCGATCGACGAGGCGATGCCGGTGCCGCGGGTGTCCGTGAGGAACCGGGTGCGGAAGCCGATGAGGCCACGCGCCGGGACGAGGAACTCCATGCGGACCCAGCCGGTTCCGTGGTTCGACATCGTCTCCATGCGGCCCTTGCGCTGCGCGAGGAGCTGGGTGACGGCGCCGAGGTACTCCTCGGGGACGTCGATCGTCATGCGCTCGACGGGCTCGTGGATCTTGCCGTCGATCTTCTTCGTGACGACCTGCGGCTTGCCGACCGTGAGCTCGAAGCCCTCGCGGCGCATCTGCTCGACGAGGATCGCGAGCGCGAGCTCGCCACGGCCCTGCACCTCCCACGCGTCGGGACGCTCGGTGGGCACGACGCGGAGCGAGACGTTGCCGACGAGCTCCTTGTCGAGGCGGTCCTTGACCTGGCGGGCGGTGACCTTGTGGCCCTTGCCGCCCTTGCCGGCCAGCGGGGACGTGTTGATGCCGATGGTCATCGAGATGGCCGGGTCGTCGACCGTGATGAGCGGCAGCGGGCGCGGGTCGTCCGGGTCCGTCAGCGTCTCGCCGATAGTGATGTTCTCGATGCCCGCGACGGCGACGATGTCGCCGGGGCCGGCCGACTCGGTGGTGACGCGCTCGAGGGCCTTCGTCTCCAGCAGCTCGGTGATGCGGACGTTCTGCAGCGTGCCGTCCTGGCGGGCCCACGCGACCGTCTGGCCCTTGCGCAGCTCGCCGTTGAAGATGCGCAGCAGCGCGAGCCGGCCGAGGAACGGCGACGCGTCGAGGTTGGTGACGTGCGCCTGCAGCGGCGCACCCTCGGTGTACGTGGGCGCCGGGATCTTCTCGAGGATCGTGCGGAACAGCGGCTCGAGGTTCTCCGAGTCCGGCAGGCCGCCGTCGGCGGGCTGGTTCATCGACGCACGACCGGCCTTGGCGGCGGCGTACACGACGGGGACGTCGAGGATCGCGTCGAGGTCCAGGTCCGGCACGTCCTCGTGCAGGTCGGACGCGAGGCCGAGCAGCAGGTCGGTCGCCTCGTGCACGACCTCGTCGATGCGGGCGTCAGGGCGGTCCGTCTTGTTCACCACGAGGATGACGGGGAGCTTCGCGATGAGCGCCTTGCGCAGCACGAACCGCGTCTGGGGCAGCGGGCCCTCCGACGCGTCGACGAGCAGGACGACGCCGTCGACCATCGACAGCCCGCGCTCGACCTCGCCGCCGAAGTCGGCGTGGCCCGGGGTGTCGATGACGTTGATCGTGATGCCGTCGGGCTGGCCGAACTCCGCCGCCGCCGGGCCGGAGTACCGGACCGCGGTGTTCTTGGCGAGGATCGTGATGCCCTTCTCCCGCTCCAGGTCGCCCGAGTCCATCGCGCGCTCGTCCACGTGGGCGTGGGATCCGAACGCGCCGGACTGCCACAGCATGGCGTCGACGAGCGTCGTCTTGCCGTGGTCGACGTGCGCGACGATGGCGACGTTGCGCAGGTCGGAACGCACGCCGGTCGTGGTCACCACAGACGTGGGCTCAGGCATGGGGGAACTCATCTCAGGAGGTGGGGAGGGCGCCGCGTCGTCGGGCGCCGACCGATTCTACCCGCCTGTCACGATGCGGGCGTGCGCGCCCAGTCCCACCACGATGTGAGGTCCGCCCGGCCGAGCGTCAGCAGCGGCACGGCGGGGACCGTGGGCAGCCGGTCGGCCGTGCTCGGGTCCGCCTTGCGGGTGGCCACGACGACCGGGGTGCGGACGACGGACACGGCGGCGCCGCCGTCGGCGAGGGCCTGCGCCACGCTCTGCGCGGCGGTCGCGACCTGCGCGGGGTCGACGGTCGCGGCGAGCGTGTCGAGCGCGGTGTCCAGCGCCGGGTCGCTCCAGCCCGTGACGTTGGTCGCGCCCTTCGTCCGCCACCGGTCGACGACCGACGCGACGGGCAGGTCGCCCTGCGTCACGGGGACGAGAGCGGCGTCCCACGCGTCGGGCGCACCCAGCAGGTCGGCGGCCACCCCGAGGTCGGGCGTGTAGGGCTCGACGGTGAACCCCGCGTCCGCGGCGGCCGCGGTCAGGGCGTCGAGCGCCTGGTGCCGCACCGGGTCGTCGCCGTTGGTGAGGACGCGCACGGTGACCGGCGTCGTCACGCCCGCCTGCTCCAGGAGGTCCGCGGCGGCGTCGGGGTCCGCCGACGCGGACGCGGTCACCTCCCCGAGCTCGGGCCCGACCGAGGGCAGCATCGCGTCGGACACCGTGGCGTCCGGCCAGAGCGGCACGACGGCGTCGGCGACGACCGTGTCCCGCGGCACGGCCAGCAGGAACGCGCGACGGACCGCGCTCGCGACGGCTGCGTCGCCCCCGTACGTCGCCGGGTCGAACGCCCCACCGCCGGCCACCTGGAGCTGGAGCTGGAGGGTGCTGTCCCCGCCGGTGGTGACGACGGCGCCGTCGACCTTCTCCAGCGCGTCCAGCACGTCCGGGGTGTCCAGCGGGGCGACGACGTCGGCCTCGCCGTCGGCCAGCGCGTCGACCGCGTCCAGCGGGTGCAGGTCGCTGCGGACCACGACCGTGTCGAACGCCGCCGGGCTCGGGCCCGTGTACTCGTCGTTGCGGACGAGCTCGACGCGGCCGTCGGGGACCACGTCGCTGATCTTGTACGGGCCGGTCGACACGGCGCGCGACGGGTCGTCCGCGAGCACCGTCGCGTCGAACGACGTGCGCCACGCGGCCGACACCGACCGCAGCGCGACCGGGTCGGCCGACGTGATGGCCGTCGTGACCGCGGCAGCGGCCTCCTGCGGGTCCTCGATGTCGAGCGCGGCCGCGCCGACCACGTGCGCGGGCACACCGACGTCGAGCGCCGTCTGCCAGTCGGCCACGGGCGACGCGTAGGTGAGCGTCACGGTCGCACCGTCGACCGCCGGGACCTGCTCGACGTGCACGAGCGCCGGCGACGTCGCCGCGAACGCGACGCCCTCGTCGAGCGCGTCCTCGTTCGTGATCTCCCCTGCGTCGTCGAGCTCGGGGACGACGGTGTCGAGCTGGCCGCTGCGCGCCGCCCACTCCAGCAGCAGGTCCGCCGGGGTGACGGGCGTGCCGTCGGACCACGTGGCCGAGTCGGCGATCGTGTAGCGGACCGTCAGCGGCGAGTCCGAGAGCTTCTCGATCGTGCCGAACGCCGGGTCCGGCACGGCCTCGCCGTCCTCGTCGAGCGACACGAACCCGCCCTGCGCGAGCCCCCGGACCAGGGTGCTGCCCGGGCTGCGCCCCTCGACCGTGCCACCGTTCAGCGACAGGAACGGTGCGCTCACCGCGACGACCACGGTGCCGGCGCGCTCCGGGTCCGGCTCGGGTCCGGTGCATGCCGTGAGCGCCAGGACCAGCCCCAGCACCGCCGCGAACCCGGTCGCCCCCTGCGTGAACGCCCTGCGCACCGCGCCTCCCGATCGTCGCTCCGACCGGCGCGGATGCCGGCCGGACAAGGTTCCGGGCGGCCACGACCTGCCCCCCGCATGCGGGTGTATCGGTCATCGCCGCCCGGAACTGAACTCTGCCGGACGAATCGGGTGCACGGGTCCGTGCCACGCGGGCACGGACGGGTCGATCAGTTGCCCGGCAGACGCCGCGAGTTGCGCACCTCGTAGTCGCCCTTGAGCTGCTCTTCGGCCTCGTCGCTCTCCGCGACGGCGTCCTGGTGCCCGATCTCCGAGTCGCGCGCCGAGAGCTCGGCCGCCGCCTCCTCGAGCAGGCGGTCGCGGACCTCCCGACGGAGCTTCTGCTCGGCGGGGTTCGGCACCGGCACCGCGGCGAGGAGCCGCTTGGTGTAGTCCTGCTGCGGGTTGCGCAGGATCGTGTCGCGCTCCCCCACCTCGACGAGCTGGCCCTTGTTCATCACCGCGATGCGGGACGACAGGATCTCGACGACTGCGAGGTCGTGGCTGATGAACAGGCACGCGAAGCCGTACTCGCGCTGCAGCTCCTGGAACAGGTCCAGGACGCGGGCCTGCACCGACACGTCGAGCGCGGACGTCGGCTCGTCGGCGATGAGCAGCTTGGGGCTCAGGGCGAGCGCACGGGCGATGCCGACACGCTGGCGCTGGCCGCCGGACAGCTCGTGCGGGTACCGGTTGCGCATGCCGCGCGACAGGTGCACCTGGTCGAGCAGGTCCTCGACGCGCTTGCTGAGCTCCGCCCCCTGCGCGATCTTGTGCAGCTTGAGGGGCTCGCCGATGGACTCGCCGATCGGCAGGCGCGGGTTCAGCGACGAGCCCGGGTCCTGGAAGACGATCGACACGTCCTGCCGGACCGCACGCAGGTCCTTCGGCTTGATGCCGGCCAGCTCCACGCCGTTGACCTGCAGCGACCCACCGGCGACCGGGAGCAGGCCGACGGCGGCACGCCCGACGGTCGTCTTGCCCGAGCCGGACTCGCCGACGAGTCCGACGACCTCGCCGCGGCCGATCGACAGGTCCACGCCGTCGATGGCCCGGAACGCCGGCACGCGGCCGCGCGACGGGTACTCGATGATCAGGTCCTTCGCGACGAGCGCGTCACCCAGGCCCGTGGCCGGCGCGGGCGCGGGCGCCGTCACCGGCGACGTCGCGACGGCAGGACGGTCCGCGACGGCCGTGCCTGCCGTGCCGTCCGCCGGCGCGTCCTCGGTGATCTGCGACCCCAGGTGGGGCACCGCCTCGAGCAGCTGGATCGTGTACGGGTGCTTCGGGTGGTTGAAGATCTCGTCCGCGGTGCCGTGCTCGACGACCTTGCCGTTCTTCATCACCATGACGCGGTCCGCGAGGTCGGCGACGACACCCATGTCGTGCGTGATGAGGACGATGCCCGAGTCGATGCGGCTGCGCAGGTCGCGCATGAGCTTGAGGATCTCGGCCTGGACCGTGACGTCGAGGGCCGTGGTCGGCTCGTCGGCGATCAGCAGCTTCGGGTCGCACGCGAGGGCCTGCGCGATCATCGCGCGCTGCCGCTGCCCGCCGGAGAGCTGGTGCGGGTACTTGTCGACGGCCGCCTCGGGGTTCGGCAGGTCGACGAGACGCAGCAGCTCGACCGCCCGGGCCCGCGCCTCCTTCGGGCCGATGTCGAAGTGCACGCGCAGCGTCTCGACGATCTGGAAACCGACCGTGTAGACGGGGTTCAGGGCGGTCATCGGCTCCTGGAAGATGACCGCGACCTCCTTGCCGCGCACGGACGAGAGCTGCTTGTGGGTCAGCCCCAGCAGCTCCTTCCCGCCGAGCTTCGCCGAACCCGCGGCGCGCCCGTTCGGCGGCAGCAGCCCGATCAGCGACATCGACGACTGCGTCTTGCCGGAGCCCGACTCGCCCACGATCGCGAGGACCTCACCGGGGCGGACGTCGTACGTCACGTCGATCGCGGCGGGGTACCACGCGCCGTCGACGAAGAACTCGACCGTCAGGTCGCGCACCTCGAGGATCGGGGCCTTCGTCTGCGGGTCGGCGCCTGCCGGCTCCAGGGTCTGCGTGCTCACGGCTGAGGGGTTCCTTCCGTCCGTGCCGGGGTCCTGGCCCCGGGAGCGGGTCGTCCGAGCGGGTCTGCGACGATGGCCGCATGTCGTCGGACGTCGTGGTGTTCCGGCCGGGTTTCGGCCGCGGGCTGTCGGTGGTGGTGTGGGTCGGCTGCGCGTTCGTGGTGGTCAGCGGCCTGGTGCGGTCGCCCGGGACGACCTGGCAGTGGCTCCCGCTGGTCGCGCTCGTCGCGCTGCTGATGTGGGCCGCGTACTGGAACCCGGCGGTCGTCGTGACGCCCGCGGGCGTCGAGCTGCGCAACGTGCTGCGCACCGTCGAGCTGCCGTGGCCGACGATCCGGCTCGTCGACGTGAAGTACGCCCTCACCCTCGAGACGGCGTGGGGCTCGTACTCCTCGTGGGCGGCACCGGCCCCGAGCCGCACGCGCGCCCGGACGGCCGGCCCGGGCGACATGGCGCACCTGCCCGAGAGCAGCTACGGCCCGGGCGGCACCGTCCGGCCCGGCGACCTCATGTCCTCGGACTCCGGGCAGGCCGCCGCGCTCGTCCGCTCCCGGTGGGAGGAGGTCCGTGACGCGGGCCTGCTCGACGACCCCCGGCTCGAGCGCAGCCGACCCGTGGTGCGTGTGCACGTGGCGCTCATCGCGTCCGTGCTGTTCCTCGCCGCCCTGTCCGTGCTGACGCTCACGCTCTGACGCGCCCGGCCGACCCTCACGCTCGGGGGCGTCGGACCGACGCCCTGAGCCGCCGCCCATGGATCAGGCCTTCGCCGACGCGACCGCGCGGGCCGCGGCGTGCTCACGCCGACGGTCGGCACGTGCGAGCGCCCGACGGGTCGGGATGCGCCGCTGCCGCGGGTCGAAGGCGTCACGCAGACCGTCACCGATGAAGTTGATGGTCAGCGCGATCGTCACGATGAACAGGCCGGGCCACCAGAACAGCCACGGCCGCGTCGCGAACGCGGTCTGGTACTCGCTGATGAGCTGCCCCAGCGACACCTCGGGCGACTGGATGCCGAACCCGAGGTAGCTGAGCGCCGTCTCGAGCAGGATCGCGGCCGCCATCAGCAGCGTCGCGTTGACGATGATCACGCCGATCGCGTTCGGCAGGATGTGCTTGAACATGATCCGGCCGTTGCTCGCGCCGGCCACGCGCGCGGCGTCGACGAACTCCCGCTCGCGCAGCGACAGGAACTCACCGCGGACGAGCCGGGCCATGCCGGTCCACGACACGATGGCCAGCGCGAAGGCCAGCGCCCACGGGCTCGCACCGCCGACCCACTTGCCGAGGATCGCGCCGATCATGATCACGGGGATCGTGATGAACATGTCCGTGACCCGCATGAGCACGTTGTCGGTCCGGCCGCGGAAGAAGCCCGCGGACGCGCCGATGACGATGCCGATGAACGTCGAGACGATGCCGAGCACGAACATCACGGTGAGCGACTGCTGCGTGCCGCGCATGACGACCGCGAAGCCGTCCTTGCCGATGTTGTCCTGCCCGAACGGGTGGTCCCCGAAGGTGAAGCTGCCGTCGTGCCACCCCATCGTGGGCGCACCACCGGCGTTGGTGATCGGGTTGAGCTCCCGGTAGTCGTACTTCCACCAGCCGGGGATGGGACCCCAGCCGATCGACGTCGTGACGAGGACGATGACGAAGAGCAGGACGAACGCCGAGATCATCGCGCCGCGGTGCCGCACGAAGCGGCGCAGGACGATGCGGCCCTGGGAGAGGCCCTCGACCTCCTTGAGCTCGATGGCGTTCTCGTTCTGCTCCACGGCCTCCGCCGGGTCGTGGTGCTCCTCGGCGGGCTGGAGCGGTGGCTGGAGCGTCATGCGTTCACCCGAATCCGGGGGTCCAGGGCCGCGTACACGAAGTCCACGACGATGTTGGCGACGACGAGCAGCGTGGCCGTCACGATGAAGTAGCCCATGACCACGTCGGCGTCGGCGGTCTGCAGGCCCTTGAGGAACATGGTGCCCATGCCGCTCCACGCGAAGATGCGCTCGGTGATGATCGCGCCACCGAAGAGGGCGGCGAGGTCCAGCGGGACGACGGTCGCGAGCGGGATCAGGGAGTTGCGGAACCCGTGCCGCACCGTGACGACGCGCTCGGGAAGGCCTTTGGCGCGCGCCGTGCGGATGTAGTCGTGGTTCATCACCTCGAGCAGGCTGGCCCGCGAGTAGCGCGTGTAGGCCGCGAACGAGATGAGGATCAGCGCGATCGTCGGCAGCAGCAGGTGCGTGAACTTGTCGAGCACCTCGACCCAGAAGTCGCCCTGCAGGCCCGGCGTCTGCGACCCGATGGTCGCGATCGGCCGCCCGTTGATGCGCGTGGAGTTCGAGTACGTGTACCAGACCGCCATGACGCGGTCGACGAAGATGAGGAAGCCGACGCCGACCGCGGTGATCGCGGCCGCCCGGGCGGAGACCACCCGGTCCGGTCCGCCGAACAGGTAGCCGATGAGCAGGCCCGCGCCGACCGCCACGACGGCCAGCCCGATGATGAGCGGCCAGCTGGCGTTCACGAACGCGTACTGCAACGGGTAGTACAGCGCGACGCCCAGCGCGACCGTGGTCAGTGCGGAGTACAGCGCACGCCGGTTCTTCAGCCCGGCGCCGAGCGCGACGACCGCGTAGGCGATGCCGACGCCGAGCGCGCCGATCACCACCGGCCCCAGGCTCGGGTCGAGCAGCCACCCGGTCTCGGAGACGAACACGAGCACCGCGGCGGTCGCGAGGGCCGCGACACCGAAGGTGGTGAGTCGCCGTCGGAGCGGTCCGCCGATGATCGCGGACCACACGATGCCGGCGATCACCGCGAGCAGGACCGTCGTCCCGGTCTTGACGACGGGGTCGGCGAGGAAGTCGTTGAAGCCGATGGCACCCCACTGCTTGAGCAGCACGGCGACCCAGAAGCTGGGGAGCGAGTACAGGACGAACGAGCCGAACGTCACCGAGTAGTCGAAGCCCGTGTACTGCCGCAGCGCGGACACGATGCCGACCACGACGCCGAGGCCGATCGCGAGGAACGTCGCCGTGGCGACGAGCTGCACGGTCGAGTACACGGCGCCCTGCAGCATCGACGTCACCTGGTTGCCGGTCACCCAGCTGGTCCCGAGGTCGCAGTTGCCGACGAGGCACCCGGCGGCGCCGCGCAGCCACTCGAGCCACCGCAGCGCGGGCGGCGTGTCGAGGTTGAGCGCGTTGATGCGGGCCTCGATGAGCTGGGCCTTGTTCGGGGCCGTGCTCGTGCGGAGGTCCTCGAGCGGGTCGATCGCGTACGCCAGCAGCATGTAGACGATGAACGTCGCGCCGACGAGGACGATGAGGGACGACAGGAACCGGCGACCGAGGAACGTCGCCATGGGCGCGCCGCGGCGCTGTCGTCTGACCGGAGCGGGAGCGACGTCCGACGCGGATCGCGCGTCGGTCTCGGCTGCTGCGCTGCCGGAAGTGGTGGTGGTGGCCATCAGGGGTCCTTGACCTGGAGACGGGCTCGTGCCGACGAATTCTACGCGCGCGAGGTGGGCGCGGCCGGTCGGCACCCGTCTGCGACGGACTTTCCGGGCCACGCCAGCGGGGGCACCACGGTCGGGATGACCGCCGTGGTGCCCCCGCTGAGCGTGGGTGTCACACGGTGTGGATCAGCGTCAGCTCTCGGCGGGAGCCGGCGTCTCCGTCGGACCCTCGAGGGTGTCGTCCGCGCTGATCTCCCAGTCCCAGTAGTTCCAGAAGATCGTCGGCGACAGCGCGATCGTCGAGACGCCCTTCAGGACGTCGCGGTGAGCGACGACACCGGGGAACTGGAAGATGTTGACACCGAACGCGTCATCGTTCATCTGCTTCTCGATGTTGATGATGAGCTCGGTCTCCTTGTCCGCGTCCGTGTTGGTCGACATGTCCTTGTACCAGCCGTCGACCTTCTCGTTGGAGTACCCACCGAAGTTGTTCAGACCGTCGGTGATGTAGTTCGCCTCGGAGTTCAGGGCGTAGGTGTTCGTGGACTGCCAGCCGAACAGCGAGGCGTCGTAGGTGCCGTTGCCGAGCTTGGAGCCCCAGGCGTCGTCACCGTTGTCCAGCACGTTGAAGCCCGCCTGCGCGGCCGAGGCCGAGATCAGCTGGAACTCGTTGGCACGGCGGACGTTCGACTTGCCGTACAGGAAGCGGACGTCGATCGGCGTCGTGACGCCGGCCTGCGCGAGGAGCGCCTTGGCGCCGTCGATGTCGACGTTCGTCCAGGCGTCCGAGCCGTTGTTCTTGACGACCTCGTCGTAGTTCGCGGCACCCGGGACGACGGTGAACGAGTCACGCGTCTTGGCGTCCGGGTTCAGCGGCTTGATGAGCTTCTCGATGATCTCCTGGCGGGGGATCGTCTTGAGGAACGCCTCGCGCACCAGCTTGGCCTTCTCGGCGTCGCCGCCGTAGGTGGCCGGGTCGAACGGGCCGCCGTTGTTGAAGGTCAGGTCGACGTGCTCGTACGTGCCCTCGTCACCGGTGGTGTACGAGATGCCGTCGATGCCGTCGAGCGTCTTGAGGACGTCCACCGAGGACTGCGGCGCGATGAGGTCGACCTCACCGTTCTGCAGGGCGGTGACGGACGCGAGCGGGTCCTCCGTGTAGCGGATGGTGACCGACTCGACCTTGGGCTTCGGGCCCCAGGTGTAGTCCTTGTTGGCCGAGAGCGTCAGGTACTGGTTCTCGACGTAGTCCGTGATGACGTACGCGCCGTAGGAGAGGTACTTCTCCTTCTCGGCGGGGAGCTTGGTGAAGTTGAAGTCGTTGTTGAAGGACTTCGAGAGCTTCGCCAGCGCCTCCTTGTCGTCGTTCTTGAACGCGTCCTCGACGGCCTGCTTGCCCTCCTTCGGGTCGTCGATGCCGAGCGCGAGCTTCGCCAGCGCGTGGGCCGCGATCGGCGACGCCTGGAAGGAGACCTCCCAGTCGGAGCGCGGCTCGGTGTAGCTCAGCGTGACGGAGCGGCCGTCGTCGCCGATCTCCGGGAAGTCCGTGATGAGGTTCATGGCCGGCGACGAGCCGTCGAAGTACACCGCGGCGGCGTCCTTCGCGTCGATCGAGCCGTCCTCGCCGTATTCGACGTCGTCGCCGGTGACGGTGTCGAACTGGTCGTTCTGCGAGCCCCAGTAGAGGATCAGGTCGGCGGCGTCGACGGCGGTGCCGTCGGACCACTTGACGCCCTCGTTGATCGTGTACTTCACCTTGAACGGGTCTTCGCTCACGACCTCGTACTTCCCGAAGTCCTCGTTCTTCGCGAGCTTCAGGTCGCCGTCGTAGTAGTTGAAGAACGAGTTCATCAGGTAAAGGATGTTCGCGTTCGTCGTGGCGTTGCCGTTCGACGTGAGGTTGTTCGTCGAGCGGAACGGCTCGTTCCAGCCGACGTTGACCGCGGTGTCTTCCTCGATGGTGGAGCCCGCCGGACCGGAGCATGCGCCCAGCACGAGCGCGCCGGCCGCGACGACCGCGGCGGCGGCGCTGATTCGCCTGATCTTCAATGTTCCTCCTGGGAAGGGGTGGACGGTGATCTCCGGGCCGAGAGCAGGATCACTGTTCGCCGGTATGTCACGTAGATACACGTCCGCCGTGAGTTGCGCACACGCTAGTCAAGCAGGGTCGGACATATCGGGCACGGTGACCACGAACGGCGGATCGTTATCTGATTGATACTGGCCGGTACTGTCCAGCATACGAGACAGCGGCCTGCGGAAACATCCTTGAAACCTGCCAGATCTGGCCCCCGAGCAGCAAGATCGGACATCTCGGCCCTCGACACACCCTCTATGTGCTATGCACCAGACCTTGGTGTCTGCTATGGGACCCCGTCGGGGCCGTCGGCCTGGCCGTGCGAAGCACCGCGGCGCGTGCCGCACACTCGTGGGCGTGGACATCACCGCCGCCCTGCGCCGCGCCGGCCGCACCCGCTGGTTCGCCCGCCTCGGCCGCGCCGTCTCCCGGATCGACAAGCGCATCCAGAAGGCCACCGACGGCCGCTGGAGCGTGCTCGGCCGCCCCACGCTCCCCCACCTCATCCTCACGACCACGGGCCGCAGGTCCGGCGAGCCGCGCGACGCCGCGCTCCTCTACGCCCGCGACGGCGAGCGCTGGGTCGTCATCGGCTCGAACTGGGGCCAGCAGCACCACCCCGCCTGGTCCGGCAACCTGCTCGCCGACCCCCACGCCGCCGTCACCGTGGGCGGGCGGCGCGTCGAGGTGGTCGCGCACCTCGCCGACGACGACGAGCGCGCCCGGCTCCTGGGTACGCTGCGCGCGATCTGGCCCGGGTACGACGACTACGACGCGCGGACCGTCCGCGAGCTGCGGGTCTTCGTGCTGACCCCGGCGGTGCCCGCCGGATAGACCCGCGCCACGAGCACCCGTCCACAGCGTGAGGTGCAGCCCGCCGCCCGCGGGTCGACCATGGCCGCAGGGGCAGGGACCAGGACGTCGAGCAACGAGCGCACTCCCTCGACCTCGCACGGTCGCAAGGGGGCACCATGAACGGGCTCGTGCTGAGAAGCGCCATCGTCGCCGCACTGGGCGGACTCCTCTTCGGGTTCGACACCGCGGTCATCTCCGGCACCACCGAGGACCTCGAACGGGTCTACGACATCGGCGGGTTCATGCTCGGGTTCACCGTCGCGACCGCCCTCATCGGCACCATCGTCGGCGCCCTCGCCGCGAGCCGGCCCGCCGACAGGTACGGCCGCCGCAAGGTCCTGTTCGCGATCGGCATCCTGTACTTCGTCGGAGCGCTCGGCAGCGGGCTCGCGAGCGACCTGTGGCTGTTCATGGTGTTCCGGTTCCTCGGCGGGATCGGCGTCGGCGTCGCGTCCGTCGTCGCCCCCATCTACACGGCCGAGATCGCCCCGCCGAGGTACCGCGGACGGCTCGTCGGGCTCGTGCAGTTCAACATCGTGCTCGGCATCCTGCTCGCCTACCTGTCGAACTTCGTCATCGAGAACACGCTGCCGCAGGACACCGCCTGGCGCTGGATGTTCATGGTCATGGCGTTCCCCGCCGTCGTCTTCTTCCTGCTGCTGTTCACGGTGCCCGAGACGCCCCGCTGGCTGTTCTCCGTCGGGCGGCGCGAGGAGGCCGTCGCGGTGGTCGACCGGACCACGGGCTCGCCCGAGGAAGCAGAGTTCGAGATCCGCGAGATCGAGGAGGCGCTCGCCAAGCTCCACGGCGCCACACGCGTGCCGTTCTTCGTCCGGCAGAACCGGCGCGTCATCCTGCTGGCCTTCGCGATCGCCGCGTTCAACCAGCTCTCCGGCATCAACGCGATCCTCTACTACGCCCCCGACATCTTCCGGATGGCCGGCGCCGGGGACAACGCGGCCTCGCTGCAGAGCGTCGTCGTCGGTCTCGTCAACCTCGTCGCGACCATGGCCGCCCTCACGGTCATCGACCGGATCGGGCGACGGCGCCTGATGTTCGTCGGGTCCATCGGGTACCTCGTGAGCCTCGGGGCGCTCGCCGTCGTGTTCTTCGCGTTCGACGGCGAGTTCTCGGGCTTCTCCAGCGTGCTCGTGCTCGCCGGGCTCGTCGTGTTCATCGCGTCCCACGCCTTCGGGCAGGGGTCCGTGATCTGGGTGTTCATCTCCGAGATCTTCCCCAACCGCATCCGTGCCCGCGGGCAGTCCCTCGGGTCGCTCACCCACTGGGTGTTCGCCGCCGCCGTGTCCTGGACGTTTCCCGGGATCGCCTCCGCGCTCGGCGGTGGGACGGCCTTCGCGCTCTTCTTCGTGTGCATGATCGGGCAGCTGGTCTGGGTCGTCCTCGTCATGCCCGAGACCAAGGGCGTGCCGCTCGAGGAGATGGAGAGGAGCCTCGGGATCGAGCTCAGCGAGGAGGACGTCGCCGGCGCCGGCTCGGGACCGCAGGGCCACTGACGGCGCCCGTGCAGCTCGGCGCCCGCCGTCAGACGCGCGCGGCCGCCAGCGCGTCCGCCAGGACCGACCGCCACTCCTCCGGCGCACCCGGCAGGGCGAGCGCGACGACGTCACCGTCCGCGTCGAGGACCACCCACATGTGCGCGGGGACCCAGGCGCCGAGCACCATCGGGACCGCCGCGCCCCCGTCGTCCGGCAGGCGCACCATCGCAACCGTCGCGTCACCGTCGCCCGCGAGCGACTCCACCCACCACACCGTGCCACCGGTGTCCCGGCGCACGGCCAGCAGGTCGTTCCACGCGTGCGCGCGCGCCAGGACGGCCCGCGCCGCGGCCACGCGCCGGTCGTGCGCCGCGTCGTGAGCACCCCGCCGGCTCAGCCGCGCGTGCCGCTGCTCGACCCACACGCAGGCCGTCGCCGTCGCGACCGCGGCGACGAGGAACATCGCGCTCGCGGCACCGCTCGCGTCGGTCGCGCCCAGCACCAGCACGAGCACCAGCACCGACTCGACGAGCACCAGTGCCGCCGTCCGGGCCGCGCTGGAGTCCCGCTGCCTCGAGCGCGCTGCCAGCACCAGGGCGGCGAGCACGGCGACGAAGCACGCCATCCCGACGGGCTCCGAGCCTCGGGGACCGCTGCGCACCGCGGGGAGGGACGCCAGCACGACGAACCCGGCGGCGGACGCCAGTGCCGTGGCGCGGGCGAACCGCTCCTGCTCGTCGGCAGGCTCCGGGCGGAAGGGCTCGGGCGCCACGTCGACGTCGTCCGGCAGCACGAGAGGCTCCGACGTGTACGGGTCGGGCACGACGCCGTCCCAGGCCGCGTCGGGTCCCTGATCCGGCGCCGTCTCCCGGTCCGACGGCGGCACGTGGTCCGGTCGCGCGGGCTCCGGCCGCGCGGGTTCCGGGACCTCCGCGTCGTCGTCGAACGGCACCGACGCGCCCCATGCGTCGTCGTCCCACGACGGCTCGCCCGAGAGCTCGGCGTCGTAGGCCTCGCGCCGCTGCGGGTTCGACAAGACCTCCCACGCCGCCTGGACGGCGGCGAACTGCTCGGCGCTGCCGCCCGTGTCCGGGTGCGCCCGCCGGACGGCGGCGCGGTAGGCACGGCGCAGGTCGTCGTCGGAGGCGTCGGACGCGACCCCGAGCAGCTCGTAGTGAGTCACGATCCCGCCGCCAGCCGTGCACGCTGCACGTCCGGGCCGCCCAGCGCGAACGTGACCTGCTCGACGAGCCACGGCGTGCGCGCCATCCGGGCCCGCTGCGCCGCGACGGTGGCACCAGGGACCGCCGCGACCGACCGGGTGGCGCGCACGACCACGGCCGCCGCGGTCCCCAGACGCAGCACCAGGACGTCCTGCGCGAGCGGGAAACCCGCCGAGCTCTGCTGCTGGACGAGGGTGCCGAGCCAGACGGTCGGTTCGGGCACCCGTCCCTCCGCGCCGGCACGCACGGCGCCCGGCAAGAACGTCCACGCCGTCGCCGCCTCCGCGTGCGCAGACGGGACGGGCGCCGGCTGCGTCATCCGGACCTGACCCTCGGAGCCGGGCTCCGCGACCTCGGCGTCCACCGAGCCGACCCGGCGGTCCGGCACCCCCCGCACCGCGTACGCGGCCAGGGCACGCTCCCGCCACGGGCCCACGGCCTCGACGCCACCGCGAGGGCCGGGCGCGACGGACCGCACCACCTCGGCGACGAAGACGACGTCCCGGTACGCGCGCCACGCCCGGCACACCTGCACCGGCAACCCGTCGGCGACGTCCAGCTCGGCATCCAGCCCCGCGCACTCACCCACGAACGCCGTGGCGCGCGTCGTCCGGTCGCGCAGGTCCGACGGCAGGTCGTCCCACGACACCGGGCGACGGTCGAACGCCACCGACTCCGTGCTCACCGCCGCCGGCGACCCCGGGGCGGTCAGCTCCGACCCGCCCCGCAGCACGACCGCGTGCGCCCCTGACCCGACATCCGTCACGCAGGCCTCCCCCTCGGTCGTGCGCGTCGGCCGACACCCTAGCCAGGCCGCACCCGGCCCCGCCCGGGCATTCCGCGCCCTCGACCGTCGGTCCGGCCAGGTCAGTGCACGCGCATGGCCGACGACGCAGGCACGCTCAGTACTCGCCCTTGACGACGAAGAACGAGCCCCGGATCGTCCCGGCGAGCTTCGACTTCTGCCGGGCGAACTTGAAGCGGTCCGCGAGCTCGGCCGGGACCTCCATGCCGTCCGAGAGCTTGAAGCCGACCGCTCGCTTCCCGCCCTCCTCCAGGGTGTAGAGCACATTGATCGACAGGCCCGACTCGTAGAACACGTAGGTCCAGCGGATCCCGTCGACCTCGAAGGACGTCGCCTCGAGCGGTCGCGAGCCGATGACGAGGTCCCGCTCCTCCTGCAGGACGCGACTCACGTACGCCACCGCGTCCTGCGCCTCCGACGCCGGCTCGACCGTGAAGACGTGGTCGTACTTGTTCCGGAAGTACCGGGCCTCGTTGGCGCGCAGGCCCGCGAGGGCCTCGGCGACCGGTGACGACTCCAGGCCGGTGGTGGAGACGTTCTCGAAATCGACGACGTACGACACGTGTCCTCCTCGGGTTCGTGCGGAATCTACGGCAGCGCGGCTGTCAGCGAGCCGCCGTCCGGAAGTCGTCCCACCGTGCGGAGACGCGTGCCGCGAGAAGTCGATAGCTCGCGTCGGTGTACGTCACGTGGAAGAAGGACGGCAGCTCCCCGACCAGGACGCTGTCGTAGTCCGCGAGGTACTGACCGTGCTGGTAGTCGAAGTAGGAGTCGACGAAGGGTCGAGCCTCCGCAGACACCATGTCGCTCACGAAGCACCGGTCCCACCACTCGAACAGCCAGAAGATCGACTGCCGCCCCGACCGGTACGCCTTGAGCGCACGGCCGGCCCCGCCCTTCGTCATCTCACGGCTGACGAGGTCGTTCTCGATCAGCCAGCGCAGGAAGTAGACGATGTGGTGGTCGGCATGCTCATGAGGAAGGCCTTCCTCCTCCACGCTCTCGTCGTGGTACTTGGCCTTGTCGTAGACCAGCATGAGTTCCCCTCGCCGCCCGTGCGTCACTTCGCGTCGCACATTGAACCGGAACGCGACGACATCGTGCTGCCGACCTGCACCCGGCGCGCGCCCAGCGGTTGCAGGGTCAGACGTTGAAGCGGAACTCCACCACGTCGCCGTCGGGCTCCATTGCCGTCACGCCGTCAGCCAGCGCAGCTTGCTCCAGTCCAGGCGCCTCGTCCACGTCAACCAGGCCAGCACACCGGCCGTGACGGCCGCGGCTGCGAGGAGCCAACTGAGCAGGAAGTCGGGACCCATCCGCACGTCGGCGATCGTGGACGGGTCCTCAGGGTCGTACAGAACGACCGGTCTGTCCCCGACGCGCGGCCGGGGACTCCACCTGTAGTTGGCGACCTCCACGGTCTGCTCCTGGCCAGCCTGGTCCACGAAACTGACGGTGACGTAACTGTTGTCCGTGCGGGCCGTCGCCTGGTGGACGTCCACCACGACTGCGCTCGCCTGCACACCACGCTCCTGCAGGGCATGGGCCGCGCCGTACGCGAACCACGTGCCCGCCGTCGTGCCGACGGCAACCAGGACGAGCAGGACCGTCGACACCTGTGCGCTGTTCACCCAGTCGGCGAACCCGCGGCGTGGCCCTCTCGGCGGCCGAGGGGGCGGTGGGGGCAGGGCTCCTCCGAAGCGAGGGCCACGACGCTTCACCTGGCGGGCCCGACGACCACGACGTCGGTCACATCCTCGACGACGGCCGAGCTCAGATCATCACCGTCGATGGTCCACGACGAGACCCTTGCGCGCATCACGCGACCCTTCGAGCGAACGGCCATCGCTACACGTTGAAGCGGAACTCCACGACGTCGCCGTCGGCCATCACGTAGTCCTTGCCCTCGATGCGGGCCTTCCCGGCGGCGCGGGCGGCGGCGACGGAGCCGGCGGACACGAGGTCGTCGAACGAGATGACCTCGGCCTTGATGAAGCCCTTCTGGAAGTCCGTGTGGATCACGCCGGCGGCCTGCGGGGCCGTCCAGCCCTGGTGGATCGTCCAGGCGCGGGCCTCCTTCGGGCCGGCGGTCAGGTACGACTGCAGGCCGAGGGTGTGGAAGCCGACGCGGGCGAGCTGGTCGAGGCCCGCCTCGTCCTGGCCGTTGTCGGCCAGCATCTCGCGAGCCTCGTCGGGCTCGAGCTCGACGAGCTCGGACTCGAACTTGGCGTCGAGGAAGATCGCGTCGGCGGGGGCGACGAGGGCGCGCAGCTCGTCCTGCATCGCGGTGTCGGCGAGGCCGGCGTCGTCGGTGTTGAAGACGTAGATGAACGGCTTGCTCGTCATGAGCTGGAGCTGGTTCACGTACTCGGGGTCGAGGCCCGCGGCGGCGGCGCCGGCGAAGAGGGTCTGGCCCTTCTCGAGCAGCGCCTGGGCGCCCTGAGCGGCGGCGAGGAGGGCCGGGTCGGCCTTCTTGCCCTTGACCTCCTTCTCGAGACGCGGGACCGCCTTCTCGAGGGTCTGCAGGTCGGCGAGGATCAGCTCGGTGGCGATGATCTCGATGTCGTCCTTCGGGTTCACCGCGCCGGAGACGTGCACGACGTCCGGGTCGGCGAACGCGCGCGTGACCTGGCAGATCGCGTCGGCCTCGCGGATGTTGGCGAGGAACTTGTTGCCCAGGCCCTCCCCCTCGCTGGCGCCCTTGACGATCCCCGCGATGTCCACGAACGAGACGGTGGCGGGCAGGATCCGCTCCGAGCCGAACAGGTCGGCCAGCACGTTCAGGCGCGGGTCGGGCAGCGGGACGACGCCGACGTTGGGCTCGATCGTCGCGAACGGGTAGTTCGCCGCGAGGACCTGCGCGCGGGTCAGGGCGTTGAAGAGGGTGGACTTGCCGACGTTGGGCAGGCCGACGATGCCGATGGTGAGTGCCACGGGCGGCAAGTCTACGGGGCGGTGCTCGCTCCTAGCCGCCGTAGATGGAGCCGTCGGTCTTGGTCTGGGTGACGACGCCCCCGCTGGCCGAGCTGTCGTTCTCGACGCTCACCGAGACCACGCGGGTGCCGCCGTCCTCCAGGTTCACGGCGCGGACGATCCCGACGTGGGAGGAGCCGTTGGCCGACCAGACGTCACCGACCCGCGCCCCCTGCAGGTCGGCCGAGCGCTGCGTCAGCGAGGCGAGGAGCTCCGTGACCCGGTACTTGAAGCCGAGCTCGCACACGCGGCTGGTCCCGGTGGGGCCGCCGCGCTGGTGGGCCACCCAGTGGGCGCACCCGGTGCCCGGGATGGCGCGCCACCCCGCCCGGCTGTTCTCGAGCTCGATGAAGCAGCTCCTGGGCACGACGTGGGCGTCGACCATCTCCCGGGCCTGCTCCCTGGTCCGGGGGCGCGGTCGGTCCTGGAGCTCCTCGGCCTCGCTCGGCTCACCGGCGTCCTCGGGGTGCTCCAGCTCGTCCCGCTGCACCGCGGGGAACGCACGGGTGCCCTGCACCCAGCTGACCGTGGCCTTGTTGCCGGCGGTCGCCTGCAGGGCCAGCAGGGACCGGGGAGCGGCCGGCGACTCGGCCTCCTCCGGGCGGGTGGGCGTGCGGGGCGGGCGTCCACCGACGGTGTCCCGCGCCCACATCTGGACCTCCCGGAGGCGACCTGCTCCCGACCCTCCAGTGTCGGCGACGGCCGGCGAGGATGTCGAGGCGGTCGGCGATCCGTGCTCGATCGGGCAGACCCCGACCGGGCCGGCACGCCGCCCCGGCCCAGGTTCCTAGGGGAACGAGACGAGCCGGCTCAGGAGCGCGGTCTGCCGGCGCTCCAACGCGCGGCCACCGATCCGGACGCCGACGACCAGGAACGTCACCCCGAGCGCCACCCCGACGAGCAGCGCGAGCCCGCCGAGCACCGCCGACCCCTGCTGCACGGCGACGACGGCGAGCCCGATCGTCGGCAGCACGAGCCCGAACGTCGCCGCCCACCCCGCGAGCTGGGACGTCACCGCCGCGGTGGACCCGCCCTGGCGCGAGCCGAACGGGTTCTCCCCGACCTTCTGCACGGGCATGACGACGAGCGCGGACGCGACGCTCGCGACGCCCAGCGCCGTGAGGAACACGCCGATGGACAGACCGAGGACGGCCGGCAGGTCGCCGCCGTGCCCCGTCGCGACCGTCGGCACGACCGCGAACACCAGCACGGCGGGCAGGCCGAGCACGGTCACGGCCAGCACCCGGCCGAGCCGGTCCGTCCACCCGCGCAGCGGCGCCGCGACGTGCGTCCAGAACGCCGTCCCGTCGAACGAGACGTCCTGCGAGATGCTCCAGCCCAGGAAGAACGCGGTGACCGGCCCGACGAGCAGCAGCACCTGGCTGTCCGGCGCGACGACCCACATGATCAGCGGGAACACCGGGATGAACACGATCGACATCGCGTACCGCGGGTCGCGGACCCAGTAGGTGAGGCACCGGGCGGTGACGGCACCGAGCGGCGACGCGGGGAGGCGGCCGAACCACCCGAGCCCGTGCGCCTTCGACGAGCCCTGCTCGTGCGGCGGGTTCACCGCGCTGTGCGCGAGGCCCCGGTCCCAGACGATCGCCAGGACGAGCACGGTGACGAGCGCGACGGCCAGCCGCGCGAGGGCCCCCAGCGGGTCGCCGTCCGTGACGGCCGCCGGGACCGCCCAGGCGGCGCCCAGAGGCGACCAACCGAGCACGAGGACGACGCGGTCGAGGGTGCCCGCGCCGACGTCGAGCCGGTGCGCCTGGCTCAGCACGGGCCCGAGCAGGATGAACGGCAGCACGACGAGCACCGCCAGGATCTCCCGGAACCGGCGCTTGGCCAGGAGCGTCGACATGAGCGTCGTCGTCGTGCGGCTCGCGACGATGCACGTGAGCACGCCGAGGACCGAGCCGACGAGCCCGGCGACGACGGCGAGCGGGTCCCGCCACCACACGCCCGCCACGGTGAGCGCCACGAGCGTCGTCACGACCCCGGGGACACCCACGAGGGCACCGATCGCCAGGCCCGTGACGAGCGCGCGCCGCGGGATGGGGAACAGCACGAACCGGGCCGGGTCGACCGTCGCGTCCACCCCGAACGCGAGGAGCGGCACGAGCGCCCACGCGAGGACCAGCACGGACCCCAGGAGCACCGTGACCGTGGGCAGCAGGTCCGGGCGGGTCACGCTCGTCCCGACGAGCCCCGCGAAGACGAGCCCGAGCACGACCAGCCCGTACAACGCCGCGACGGCCAGGCCGACGATCTGCCACGCGCTGCGGCGCAGGCCGTTGCGCAGCAGCGTGAGCTTCAGTCGGACGAGGTGCGCAACCACGCGAGCCCCTCCCCGCCGACGCGACCGCCCACGAGCTCGACGAACCTGTCCTCCAGGCTCGCGTCGCCGCGGACCTCGTCGACCGTGCCCGCCGCGAGGACGTGCCCCCCGGCGATCACGGCCACGTGGTCGCACATCCGCTGGACGAGGTCCATGACGTGCGACGACACGATCACGGTGCCGCCGCTCGCGACGTACGACGCGAGGATGTCGCGGATGTTCGCCGCCGAGACCGGGTCGACGGCCTCGAACGGCTCGTCGAGCACGAGCAGCCGCGGGGCGTGCACCAGCGCGCACGCGAGCGCGACCTTCTTCGTCATGCCCGCCGAGTAGTCCACGACGAGCGTCTGCGCGTCCGCGGCGAGGTCGAGCGCGGCGAGCAGGTCCGCGGTGCGGGCGGCGGTGGTCTCGCGGTCCAGGCCGTGCAGCAGCCCCGCGTACGTGATGAGCTGCGCGCCCGTGAGCCGGTCGAACAGTCGCACGCCGTCGGGGAGGACACCGAGGACGGCCTTGACGCCCACCGGGTCCGCCCACAGGTCGCGGCCGTGCACCAGGACCGTGCCGAAGTCGGGCTGCAGGAGCCCGGTCGCCATCGACAGCGTCGTCGTCTTGCCCGCGCCGTTCGGGCCGACGAGGCCGTAGAACGAGCCGGCCGGCACCGTCAGGTCGATGCCGGCGACCGCGATCTTCTGGCCGAACCGGCGCCACAGACCCTGGAGCAGGAGCGCGGGGGGCGCCTGGTCGGGCAGGGTGGCGCGGACGTCCTCGGGCGGCATCCGGTCAGCATAGGGGGACCCTCCACGCCTGGTCAGGCCGCCGTCCGGGTGCGGCGGTCCCGCGGATGTCGGAGGCGCCTGAGAGGGTGCGGGCCATGGACACAGGGATGCTCGTCGGGCTCGCCGCCGGCCTCGTCGTCGGCCTCGTCGTGGGCGGCGTCATCGCGTGGCTCCTCGCGTCTCGGCGCGTCGAGGAGCGAGCCGCCGACCGTGTGCGGGCCGCCGAGGTGGACGCCGCGCGGGCACGGGCCTCCCTCGACGCGGAGCGCGCCGCGACCGCCGACCGGCTCGACGCCGCGCGGGCGGACTCCGAGCGACTCACCGAGCAGTTCCGGGCCCTCGCCGCGGACGCCCTCGCGACGAGCACGGACCAGTTCCTCGCCCTCGCGCACCAGCGGTTCGCCGCGGACCACCAGACGCAGGTCGGCGAGCTCGCGCAGCGGGAGCAGGCCGTCCGGGCGATGGTCGAGCCGCTCGCCCGCACGCTCGAGCACGTCCGTGCCGAGCTCTCCACCGCCGAGAAGGCCCGCGCCGAGGGGCACGCCGCGCTCGGCGAGCAGGTCCGGGCGATGCGCACGGCCTCCGACCAGCTGCGCGGCGAGACGTCGCAGCTCGTCACCGCGCTGCGCTCGTCGCAGGTGCGCGGGCGATGGGGCGAGGTGCAGCTGCGCCGGGTCGTCGAGGCCGCCGGGATGCTCGCGCACGTCGACTTCGTGGAGCAGGAGCAGGTCCGCACGGACGACGGCCTGCTCCGGCCGGACATGGTCGTGCGCCTCGCGGGGGGCAAGCGGATCGTCGTCGACGCGAAGGTCGCGTTCCTCGGCTTCCTCGACGCTGTCCAGACGACGGACGAGACCGTGCGCGCCGACCGCCTCGCGGCGCACGCCCGCCACGTCCGCAAGCACGTCGACGACCTCGCGGCGAAGCGGTACTGGGACCAGTTCGCGCCGGCTCCCGAGCTCGTCGTGATGTTCGTGCCCGCCGAGTCGTTCCTGCACGCCGCCGCCGAGCAGGACCCGGCGCTGATCGAGTACGCGTTCGAGCGCAACGTGGTGATCGCGACGCCCGTGACGCTCCTGACGCTACTGCGCACCGTCGCGTACGCGTGGCGGCAGGACGCCCTCGCCGACAACGCGCAGGCCGTCCTGACGCTCGGCAAGGAGCTGCACGGGCGGCTCGCCACCATGGGGGCGCACCTCGCCCGCCTCGGTCGCGCCCTCGACTCCGCCGCGGGCGCCTACAACCAGACGGTGTCGTCGCTCGAGACCCGGGTGCTCGTCAGCGCCCGGCGGTTCGCGACGCTCGACGTCGTGGACGGCGAGCTGCCGGCGCCCGCACCGGTGAACCCGCAGCTGTCGGTCGTCACCGCACCCGAGCTCGTCGCGTCCGCGGAGGAGCAGTTCGTCGCCCTCGACCGGCTCGCGCTCGGCCCCGAGGGCGCGGACCGGGACGAGCAGGCGCTCCGGGACGCCGTCCGGCCGACGACGGAGACCGGCGACGGCGGCGGGGCAGCCACGACCGCGTGAGGCCCAGCCCTGTCAGGCGGGCTGGACGTCCAGGGAGCGGCGGCCCTCGCGGCGCGGGGTCGTGGCCGGGTTGCCGGCGGCCTTCAGGTCCGCGCGCAGCTCACGCGGCAGCGAGAACATCAGGTCCTCGGTCGCCGTGCGGACCTCCTCGACCTGGCCGAACCCGTGCCCGGCCAGCGCAGCCAGCACGTCCTGGACGAGGATCTCCGGCACGGACGCACCCGAGGTCACGCCGACCGTCGTGGCGCCGTCGAGCCAGGCGGGGTCGATCTCCGTGGCGGTGTCGATCCGGTACGACGAGCGCGCGCCGGCCTCCAGCGCCACCTCGACGAGCCGGACCGAGTTCGACGAGTTCGCGGACCCGACAGTGATGACGACGTCGCACTGCGGCGCGAGCTTCTTCACCGCGACCTGGCGGTTCTGCGTGGCGTAGCAGATGTCGTCGCTCGGCGGGTCCTGCAGGTGCGGGAACTTCTCCCGCAGCCGGCGCACCGTCTCCATCGTCTCGTCGACCGACAGCGTCGTCTGCGAGATCCACACGACCCGCTCGGGGTCACGGACCTCGACGTGCTCGACCGCCTCGGGCGAGTTCACGACCTGGATGTGCTCGGGGGCCTCACCCTGCGTGCCCTCGACCTCCTCGTGGCCGTCGTGGCCGATGAGCAGGATGTCGAAGTCGTCGGCCGCGAACCTCACGGCCTCCTTGTGCACCTTGGTCACCAGCGGGCAGGTCGCGTCGATGGTCTGCAGCGACCGGGCCGCGGCGGCGGAGTGGACGGCCGGCGAGACGCCGTGCGCGGAGAAGACGACGCGCGCACCCTCCGGCACCTCGTCGGTCTCGTCGACGAACACGGCACCGCGGGCGGCGAGCGTCTCCACGACGAACTTGTTGTGCACGATCTCCTTGCGGACGTACACGGGGGCGCCGTAGTGCTCGAGCGCCTTCTCGACGGCCACGACGGCCCGGTCGACGCCCGCGCAGTAGCCGCGGGGCGCGGCGAGCAGCACACGCTTGACCGGGGCGTCGGAGTCGGGGGCCGTACCGGCGGAGGAGGACGTCACGCCGTGAGTCTACGGTCGACCACGGGGCCCCCTCGTGGCCGGGCGGGCCGACGCCGGCGCACCTGCACGGATCCTGCACGGCGATGACACCGCCGCGCCACGGGCGCTGCGGCCGTCGGTCGGTGCTCAGTCCTGGTTCAGGCCGAGCACGCCCACCAGCGCCGCCGTGACGACGACCGCCACCGCGACCACCAGTGACGTGCGCCGTCGCACCGGGAAGCCCAGCGTCGGCAGGAGCGCCACGGGAGCGGCCAGGGCCGCACCGCTCAGGACCCACAGGACCACGGACGTGCCGGGCGCTGCGGGCGGGCCGGCGGCGAACCCGCTCCCGAGCAGCAGGGCGGAGAACCCGAAGGTGCCCGCGGCGATCAGCGCGATCACGACGACGGCGATCGTCAGGAGCACCTGCGGCCGGGCGGGCGCCCGGGTGTCGCCGTTCATGGCGTGGCTCCTGTCCGGTTCGGCTGCAGGTCCACCGGCCGGGCGTCGACGACCGGCGGGCTTGGTCGCTCGGACCGTACCGACGGCGGCGCCGCGTCCGTGGGGCTTCGGCGTCGGTGTCCCCCGTCCGCGCGGACGGCCCGGACGGCGTGCGGGCGGTGTCGGCGTCATGGGGCAGGCTGGTCCGGTGAGCATCGACCCCACCCCGGACCGGCTGGACGTGCCCGACGGCGCGGTCCGGGCGTCCGCAGGCCCGCTGCCGCTCAAGGCGGGCGACACCACCCCCGAGCGGCCGTGGCCGGTGCGCCACCTCGCGCCGAAGATCGCGGACTACATCGCACGGATGCCGCCGGTGTGGGTCGAGGGGCAGGTGCTCAACCTCAAGCGATGGAACACGCTGTACTTCCTGACGCTGCGGGACACGGACCTCGACATGTCGCTGTCGGTGACGGCCCCGGCGGGCGCGATCGCGCCGATCGCGGACCGGCTGGCGGACGGCTCGCACCTCGTCGTGCACGCCCGGCCGCGGTTCCACGCCAAGAAGGGCGACCTCACGTTCGCGGCCGACGACGTGCGCCTGGTGGGCCTCGGCGAGCTGCTGGCGCGGATCGAGCACCTCAAGGGCGTGCTCGGGGCCGAGGGCCTGTTCGACGCGGACCGCAAGCGGCCGCTGCCGTTCCTGCCGGCGGTCGTCGGGCTGGTGTGCGCGCAGCAGGGCGACGCCGAGCACGACGTCGTGTCGAACGCCCGCGCCCGCTGGCCCGCCGTCCAGTTCGAGATCCGCCGCGTCACCGTGCAGGGCCCGCGGGCCGTGCCGGAGGTGCGCGCGGCGATCGCGGAGCTCGACGCGGACCCACGGGTCGAGGTCATCGTCGTCGCACGCGGCGGCGGGTCGTTCGAGGACCTCCTGCCGTTCAGCAACGAGACGCTGGTCCGGGCGGCCGCCGCGTGCCGCACCCCGCTCGTGAGCGCGATCGGGCACCACCTCGACTCACCGCTGCTCGACCTCGTCGCGGACCTGCGCGCGTCCACCCCGACGGACGCCGCCAAGCGCGTCGTGCCCGACGTGTCCGAGGAGCGTGCCCGGCTCGTGCAGGCCCGCACCCGCGCGCGTGCCGCGGTGACGCACCGGCTCGCCCGCGAGCAGGCGGCGCTCGACCACTGGCGCAGCCGCCCCGCGCTCGCCCAGCCGACGACGCTCGTCGACGCGCACGAGACCCGGCTGCACACGCTGCGGGACACCGCCCGGCGCGCGCTGCACACCGGGCTGGTCCACGGGTTCGCCGAGATCGCGGGCCTGCGGGCGCAGGTCCGAGCCCTGTCCCCCGCTGCGACGCTCGAACGCGGCTACGCGGTCGTGCAGCGGACCGACGGGCACGTGGTCCGCGACCCCGCGGACGTCGAGGCCGGCGACGCGCTGCGGATCCGTGTCGCCGGGGGCGAGCTCGCGGCCACCGTGGGAGCCGGGCCGAGGCCCACCGGCGCGGCCGCGCGGGCGAGCGCCCGGTAGGCGCACCGCTGCCCCGCGCGGCGTCGTGGCCCGGTGCCACCGGCTCGTCCCGGGCCCGCGGCCGCCCGAGGGCCGGACCGGGGCGACCGTGTGGTCACCGGCTGGTTGACTGGCCCTGTGCCCAAGACGACGACGGACCCTCGCTCGGCCCCTGCACCTGACGACGCCGCACGTGGCGACGCGACGCCAGGCGGCCCCGGCGCGGCGTTCCCCGACGTCAGCGGCCTGACGTACGAGCAGGCGCGCGACGAGCTCGTCGCCGTCGTCTCCCGGCTGGAGGCGGGTGCCGCGTCGCTGGAGGACTCGCTCGCCCTCTGGGAGCGCGGCGAGGCGCTCGCGGCACGCTGCCAGGAGTGGCTCGACGGTGCTCGGGAGCGGCTGTCCGCCGTCCGTGAGCCGGTGCGCGTCGCAGCGCAGGACGACACGCAGGACGAGGGGGAGGTCCGATGAGCCAGGACGGGCGGGCACTGGTCGTGGGCGAGGCGCTCATCGACGTCGTGAAGCGGTTCGACGGTTCGCGGGGCGAGCACCCGGGAGGGAGCCCGGCGAACGTGGCACTGGGCCTGGGGCGGCTCGGTCGCCACGCGGACCTGCTGACGTGGCTCGGCTCCGACGTCGAGGGTGACGCGATCCGCCGCCACCTGGAGGCGTCCGGCGTGCATGTCCTCACGGGCAACCGGTCCGCGGCGCGGACGCCGACGGCCACGGCGCTCGTCGACGCGACGGGCACGGCCACCTACGAGTTCGACCTGGAGTGGGACCTGCCGGAGACCTGGGACGAGGAGCCGGGCGACCCGCTCGTCGTGCACACGGGCTCCATCGCGGCCGTGCTGCAGCCGGGAGGCGCCGCAGTGGCCCGCCTGCTGGCCCGTCGCCGACCGACGTCGACCATCACGTACGACCCGAACCTCAGGCCCGTGCTCATGGGCTCGCCCGCGCACGCGCTGCCGGTCGTCGACGCCCTGGTGCGCCTGTCCGACGTCGTGAAGGTCAGCGACGAGGACCTCGCGTGGCTGCACCCCGGGGTCGCACCCGCGGAGATCGCCGAGGAGTGGAGCCGGTCCGGCCCGGCGCTGGTCGTCGTCACGCACGGCGGGGACGGTGCGTTCGCGAGCACCTCGTCGGGCGCCCGGATGCACGTGCCCGCCCAGCAGGTGCAGGTCGCGGACACGGTCGGCGCGGGCGACTCGTTCATGGGCGGGCTCATCGACGGCCTGTGGTCGGCCGGCCTGCTCGGCGCGGACCGGCGCGAGGCGCTCGCCGACGTCGACACCGCGACCGTCGAGCAGGTGCTGAACCGGTGCGTGCGGATCGCGGCGATCACCGTGTCCCGCCCGGGCGCGAACCCTCCGACGTCGACCGAGCTCGACGCCTGACGGCACGGACCGCTGCACGACGCCCCCGACGCCCGGGGCGTCGTGCGTGACGGTCGCGGCTCGAGTTCCGCCGCTCAGGCGCTCGCCGCGGCGGCCTCCCGCTTCTTCGCCCGTTCGATCGACGCCTTGCGGTCCTTCTCGTTCTGCTCGTCGATGGCCCGTGCCGCGTCGGCGTCGTAGGTGAGGTTCTCGCCGGACTCCGGGTCGAAGACGAGCATCTTGCTCGGGTCGAACCACAGGGGTGCGTCGTCGCCGTCGCGGACCCGGGAGTCGGAGGCGAGCGCGACGACGAGCTGGGTCCGCAGCCCCTCGCCGTCGAGGTCCCGGTCGAGCTCCTCGAGCTTGCCGGCGACCTCGGGCCGCGTCTCGAACGGCACGTACGCGTACAGGTCGGAGCCGAGCCACTCGGTGACGTCGACGCTCGCCTTGAACGGCACGCCGCCCTTGCGGCCCTGCTGCTCGGCGATCGCGTGGTCCTCGAAGTGCTCGGGCCGGATGCCGACGATGACGAGGGTGTTCGAGCCGAGCCGCGTCTTGAGGTCGGCGGTGAGCGGGACCTCCGCGAACGGCAGCTTCATGACGTCGCCGGAGATCTCCCCCGGCACGAAGTTCATGGGCGGCGAGCCGATGAACCCGGCGACGAACAGGTTCACGGGGTGCTCGTACAGGGCGCGCGGCGACGCGACCTGCTGCAGCTCGCCCTTGCGGAGCACGGCGACCCGGTCGCCCAGCGTCATCGCCTCCGTCTGGTCGTGCGTGACGTACACGGTGGTGGTGCCGAGCCGGCGCTGCATGCGGCTGATCTCGGTACGCATCTGGCCGCGGAGCTTGGCGTCGAGGTTGGACAGCGGCTCGTCGAACAGGAACGCGTCGGCCTCGCGGACGATCGCGCGGCCCATCGCGACGCGCTGCCGCTGGCCGCCGGACAGGTTCGCAGGCTTGCGCTGCAGGTGGTCCTTGAGCTCGAGGGTCTGCGCGGCGAAGTTGAC
Source organism: Cellulomonas chitinilytica (assembly GCF_016862675.1). Classification (GTDB taxonomy): domain Bacteria; phylum Actinomycetota; class Actinomycetes; order Actinomycetales; family Cellulomonadaceae; genus Cellulomonas; species Cellulomonas chitinilytica. Next base: position 350,287 of record NZ_BONK01000001.1, read on the forward strand.
CTTGTCCTGGATCTCCTGCTCGGTGAACTTCCCCTTGGCGAGCCGCAGCGGGAACGCGATGTTCTCGAAGACGGTGAGGTGGGGGTACAGCGCGTAGTTCTGGAACACCATCGCCAGCTTGCGGTCGCGGGGGGCCCGCTCGTTGACGCGCTTGCCCGCGATCTGCAGCTCGCCGTCGGTGATGTCCTCGAGGCCGACGATCATCCGCAGCAGCGTCGACTTCCCGCACCCGGACGGTCCGACGAGGATGACGAACTCGCCGTCGGCGATGTCGAGGCTCACGCCCTTCACCGCCAGGTACCCGTCCGGGTACCTCTTGACGATGTCGGTCAGCGTGATCGCAGCCATGGATCCTCCTTCGGGGTCAGCCCTTGACGGCGCCCTGCGTCAGGCCGGAGACGATCTGCCGCTGGAACAGCAGCACGAGGATCACGACGGGGATCGTGACGATGACCGCCGCGGCGGAGATGGCACCCGTCGGCTCCTCGAACTGCGAGGCACCGGTGAAGAAGGCCAGCGCGGCGGGCACCGGGCGCGCGCGGCTCGTCGAGGTGAGCGAGATGCCGTAGACGAAGTCGTTCCAGGCGATGAAGAACGCGATGAGCGCGGTCGTGAACACCCCGGGGGCCGCGAGCGGCACGATCGCCTTCCGGAACGCCTGCCAGGTGGTGGCGCCGTCGACCTGCGCGGCCTGCTCGAGCTCCCACGGGATCTGCCGGAAGAACGCGGCCAGGGTCCAGATGGAGATCGGCAGGGTGAGCGACAGGTACGGGATGATCAGGCCGAGCCACGTGTCGTACAGGCCGATCTGGCGCCACAGGTTGAACAGCGGCGTGACGATCGAGATGACGGGGAAGATCGAGACCCCGAGCGCGGTGGTGAGGATGAGCCGCTTGCCGCGGAAGTCGAGGCGGGCGATCGCGTACGCGGCGAGCGTCGCGAGGACGACGGCGATGGCCGTGGCGATGAGCGAGATGCCGATGGAGTTGCGCAGCGACGGCACGAACAGGTCCCGCGCGGAGCCGTCGGGCCCGAGGATCTGCGTGTAGTTGTCCCACGTCCAGTGCACCGGCAGGAACGTGCCGAGGTTGAGCTCGCCGGGCAGCTTGAACGACGTCGCGGCGATCGACGCCACGGGGAACAGCGTGTACGTCAGGACGGCGATGACGATGATCGTCCAGCCGATCTTCAGCCGGGTGGGCATGCCGCGCATCAGCTCTCCCCCCTCGCACCGGCCAGGTCGACCTTGAAGAGCTTGATGGCCAGGAAGCAGATCCCGATGACGCACAGGAACAGCAGCACGGAGATGGCCGAGCCGAGGCCGATCTCGAGGCGTCCGATGGACGTGCGGTAGGCCAGCAGCGACAGCACCGTGGTGCCGTTGGCGCCGTTCGTCATGATGAACACGTTGTCGAAGATGCGGAACGCGTCGAGCGCCCGGAACAGGACGGCGACCATGATCGCGGCCTTCATGTTCGGCAGCGTGACGCGGCGCAACCGCTGGCCCCACGTCGCGCCGTCGACCTCGGCCGCCTCGTCGAGCTCGCTCGGCACCTGCGCGAGGCCGGCGAGCAGGAGCAGCGAGATGAACGGCGTGGTCTTCCAGATCTCGGACGCCATGATGACGAACAGGCTCGTGCCCTGGTGCGCGAACCAGTTGAGGTCCTGCGAGATGCCCGGCACCCAGTCGAACCAGCTGTTCACGAAGCCCGACGTGATGTCGAACATGTAGAACCAGGCGAACGCCGAGACCACGGTGATGATCCCGTACGGCACGAGGATCACCGTGCGGAGCATGCCGCGCAGGCTCGTGATGGCCCGGTGCATCAGCAGCGCGAGGACGAACCCGAGGATCACCTCGACGAGCACGGTGACGATCGTGATGAACACCGTCACCCCGAGCGCGTTCCAGAACACGGAGTCGGTGAGGACGACGGCGTAGTTGTTGAGCCCGATGAACGCCCGGTCGTCCGGCGCGGTGAGCCGGTACCGGAACAGCGAGTCGTAGGTGGCCTGCAGGATCGGGTAGACCGTGACGGCCAGCATGACGACGAACGCCGGCCCGGCGAGCCACCAGCCGAGGCGCCGCTCGGACTTGGTCCGGTCGCTGAGCAGCACCTTCGTCGTGCGCGCCCGGTCCGCGTCGGCCGCGGTGGGAGCGGTCGTCGTCATGGCGCCTCCCCCCTCACAGCAGCTGCTCCCCGTGCAGCACGGCGGTGATGAACTCGGTGGACTTCTGCGGCGTCGTCTCGGGGTTCACGGAGGACGGCGGGTGCCACGTCTCCTGGAGGCCGGTGGACACCTCGTTGTAGTACGGCGTCTGCGGGCGCGGCGCGGCCTGCTCGAGGGACTGCCGGATGACGTCCGCCATCGGGAACGCCTTGGTCACCGCCGGGTCGTTGTACGACTCCGTGTTCGACGGCGGGTTGCCGTTCGCGACGAAGTAGTACGCCTGGTTCTCGGGCGTCACGATGCACTGCGCGGCGTCGAACGCGAGGTCGACGTGCTTGCTGAACGCGCCGATGCCGAGGTTGATCCCGCCGTACGGCGGCCGCGACTGCTGCGCGGCGTCCGTCTGCGGGTACAGGGCCCAGCCGATGTCGTCGACGAGCGACTGGGGCAGGGTGCCCTGCTCGACGGACGCGTTCGTGGCGGACCAGACGAACGGCCAGTTGACCATGAACGAGCCGCGGTCCCCCTGGAAGACGGTGAGGGAGACGCCCTCGTCCTCGGTGGGCAGCGACGGCCCGGCGAGGTTCTCCCGGCCGATGGTCCCGATGATGTCGGCGGCGGCCTTGCCCGCGGGGGTGTCGAGCCCCAGCTTCAGCTCGTCGGCCGGTGCCTCGGGGTTCTCGAGGATCTGCCCGCCGGCAGACGCGACGAGCGCGTTGATCCAGACGGTCAGCGACTCGGCCTTGGCGCCCTGCACGCTGAGGAACTTGTCCTGCGACTTGGCCGCGTCCATGATCTGCTTCCACGTCACGGGGCCTGCCGCGGGGTCGATGCCGGCGGCCGCCGCGACGGACTTGCGGTACCAGAGCAGCTGCGTGTTCGCCCAGAACGGGACGGTGACGAGCTTGCCGTTCCACGTCGCCCCCGCGAGCGCACCCGCCACGACGTTCTGCGAGACCTTCGTCGCGACGTCGTCGGGGATCGGGGCGAGGAAGCCCGGTTCCGAGAGCTCGGGGATGAACGGCGGGTCGAGGCTCATGATGTCGATCGACGAGTCGCTCGCCGCGAGCCGCCGGGCGAGCTGCTCACGCTGGGAGGCGGCGTCGCGCGGGAGGATCGACACCTCGATGGAGTACGCGCCGCCCGACTGGTCGGTGCAGCGCTTCGCGATCTCGGCCTGGCCGCCGTCGTCGGGGTTGATGAACCACGTGAGCACGGGCGGTCCGGACTCCGCCGAGCACGCGGCGAGCGGCAGCAGCGCCGCCAGCGCCGTGCCCAGTGCCAGAGCTCTCGTCCGCCGTCGCACCGATTCCCCCAATGCGCGTGACCCCGTCGTCCGCAGGTGCCGTCAGGAACGGACGAATCACCTGGTCCCTGGGTACACCCGCCCGCGGCCGTGCGCCACCTGTACGACCGCCCGGAACGTGGTCCGGCCTGCACGGACGGCCCGCCGGGTGCGACCATGACCGACGTGCCGAACACCCTCACCCCCGCGCAGGCCTGGGCCACCCTCCGAGAAGGCAACGACCGGTTCGTCCGCGGCGAGATGCAGCACCCGTCGCAGGGCATCGACCGTCGGGCGGAGGTGTCCACCGAGCAGCACCCGTTCGCGGTGCTGTTCGGCTGCTCCGACTCCCGCGTCGCCGCCGAGATCATCTTCGACCAGGGCCTCGGCGACCTGTTCGTGGTCCGCACGGCCGGCCACGTCCTCGACACGACGGTCATCGGCTCGATCGAGTACGGGGTCGAGGTGCTCGGCGCGCCGCTCGTCGTGGTCCTCGGGCACGACTCGTGCGGTGCGGTCGCGGCCGCGACGGCGGCGCTCAACCACGGCGAGCTCCCGCGCGGGTTCGTGCGGGCGGTCGTCGACCGGGTCATCCCGAGCATCGTCAACCTGGCCGGCGGCGCGACCGAGCCCGTCGACCCCGCCGCGCTCGGGCACGAGCACGTCAAGCACACCGTCCGGATGCTGCAGGGCTACTCGGTCTCGCTCGCCGAGGCCGTGGCGGAGGGCCGGTGCGCGATCGTCGGCCTGGAGTACACGCTGGCCGACGGCAAGGTGCACCTGACGGAGACGATCGGCGACCTGTGACGCCGCGGGGCGACGGTCCGGATGACGGACCGGGCTCCGAGCCCGTCCGGCGGCATCCCGCCCGGTGGCGCGTCGTCGGCAGCTCCGGCTCCGGCAAGTCCACGCTCGCCTCGGCCGCCGCGGCCCGCCTGGGCGTGCCGCACGTCGAGCTCGACGCGGTGTTCTGGGCCGAGGGCTGGCGCAAGCGCGAGCCCGACGAGGCCCTGGTGATCCTGCGTGACCGCCTCGGCGGCGCGGAGGGGCAGCACGGGTGGGTGGTCGACGGCAACTGGCTCGAGGCGGTCCCCCTCCTCGACGGCACGGACGCGATCGTGTGGCTCGACCTGCCCCGGCGGGTGGTGATGCGCCGTCTGGTGACGCGGACCCTGCGTCGTGCGATCACCCGTGAGGAGCTGTGGGCGGGGAACCGGGAGCGGCCGTTCGACCTGCTGAGCCGGGACCCGCACCGCAACGTCGTGCTGTGGTCGTGGCAGCACCACGAGGTGTACCGGGAGCGCTACGGCGCGCTCGCGGCGACGGGCGAGATCCCGGTGGTGCGCCTGCGGTCCGCTCGTGACGTCCGGCGGTGGCTCGCGGGCCTCGCACCGGTCGGCCCCTGACGGCCGCGCGGCACCGGACGCCCGAGGCGGCTCAGAGCCAGGAGTCCTCGGGGCCGGGCCGCGCACCCGGCTCGTCGTCGTGGGCCGTCATGCGTTCGCGCCAGTACCGGGACCCGTCCTCGCGGCGCCCCACGAGTCCCGCCTCCACGAGGTCCCGGCGCAGCCGCACCGGGTCGGTGCTGACGGCCGTGATCCGCTCGGTGAGCGCCGTCTCGGTCGCGGCCTCCCCGGGCGCGATGAGCCGCGACACGAGGTGCTCGAGCACGAGCAGCCGGTCGTCCTGGCGTCGCGGCGTCCGGACGAGGCGACCGTGCTCCAGGAACCGCTCGGCGGGGCAGGCGCCGGCGGGTGTGACGTCGTCCATACCGCCATCGTGACGCGTGGGCGGCGACCGTGCCGTGCGGCAGGATGAACTCATGACTTCTGAGACCGTCCCGGCGCCGACGCAGCCCGCCGCGACCGAGGCCGACACCACGCAGGCCGAGGCGACCCAGTACCGCATCGAGCACGACACCATGGGCGAGGTCCGCGTCCCGGTGCACGCCCTGTACCGGGCGCAGACGCAGCGGGCCGTCGAGAACTTCCCGATCTCCGGCACCCACCTGGAGCGCAGCCACATCGAGGCGCTCGCCCGCATCAAGAAGGCCGCCGCCCGGGCGAACGCCGAGCTCGGTGTGCTGGACGCGGACGTGGCCGACGCGATCGTCGCGGCGGCGGACGAGGTGGCGCGGGGCGCGCACGACGGCGACTTCCCGATCGACGTCTACCAGACGGGCTCGGGCACGAGCTCGAACATGAACACGAACGAGGTCGTCGCCACGCTCGCGACCCGCCGGCTCGGTCGCCCCGTGCACCCGAACGACGACGTCAACGCGTCGCAGTCGTCCAACGACGTGTTCCCGACGTCCGTGCACGTGGCCGCGACGGCCGGTGTCGTGCGCGACCTGGTCCCCGCGCTGGAGCACCTCGCCGCGGCGCTCGAGGTCAAGGCCGACGCGTGGAAGTCCGTCGTGAAGTCGGGCCGCACGCACCTCATGGACGCGACCCCCGTGACCCTCGGGCAGGAGTTCGGCGGGTACGCGGCGGCCGTCCGGTACGGCGTCGAGCGCCTGCAGGCCGCGCTCCCCCGCGCCGCCGAGGTCCCGCTGGGCGGCACGGCCGTCGGCACCGGCATCAACACCCCCGCCGGGTTCCCGCAGCGGGTCATCGCGCTGCTCGTCGAGGACACGGGCCTGCCGCTGACGGAGGCGCGTGACCACTTCGAGGCGCAGAGCTCGCGCGACGGGCTCGTCGAGCTGTCGGGCGCGCTGCGGACGATCGCGGTGAGCCTGACGAAGATCTGCAACGACCTGCGGTGGATGGGCTCCGGCCCGAACACCGGCCTGGGCGAGATCGCGATCCCCGACCTGCAGCCCGGGTCGTCGATCATGCCCGGCAAGGTGAACCCGGTGATCCCGGAGGCGGTGCTCATGGTGGCCGCGCGGGTGGTCGGCAACGACGCGACGGTCGCCTGGGCGGGTGCGAGCGGGTCCTTCGAGCTCAACGTGCAGATCCCCGTGATCGCCGCCGGCGTGCTGGAGTCCGTGCGGCTGCTCGCGAACGCGAGCCGGCTGCTCGCCGACAAGACGGTCGCCGGGCTCGTCGCGAACGAGGACCGGGCGCGGGCGTTCGCCGAGTCGTCGCCGTCGATCGTCACGCCGCTCAACCGGGTCATCGGGTACGAGGCCGCCGCGAAGATCGCGAAGCACGCGGTGAAGCAGGGGCTCACGATCCGCCAGGCGGTCGTCGACCTCGGGTACGTGGAGCGCGGCGAGGTCACCGAGGAGCAGCTCGACGCGGCCCTCGACGTGCTGAGCATGACGCGGCCGCCGCAGGCCTGACGCGGACGTGACGAAGGCCCGGCGCCCCCGAGGGGGGCCGGGCCTTCGTCGTGCGGGCGCGGGACCGTCAGTGGCCGACGGCCGCCGCGGCCTGCTCCGGCGCGGGCGCGCCGTGGGGGTGCGGCCGGACGCCCTTCATGGCGAGCGCGGACACCAGGCCCACCGCGAGGATCGCCACGGTGAGCAGCAGCGTCTGGCTGACAGCGGTCGAGAGCCCGGAGTGCACGGCGTCGAGCGCGGCCTGCTGGATCTGGGCGGCCACGTCGGCGGGAACCCCCTCGGGCGTGGGGAACGCACCGCCGGCCCCGCCCGCGAGCGCGCTCTGGTCGACGTGCGCGAACGCGTCGAGGAACGGCTGGCGGGCCTGCTCGGGCAGCTGGCCGGCGGCGGCCTGCGCGGCCTTCGGGATCTCGATCCCCAGGCGGGACGTCAGGATCGCGACGATGGCGGCCGAGCCGATGACGCCGCCGATCTGCCGGTTGGTGTTGAACGCGCCCGCACCCGCACCGGCGTTGCGGTGGTCGAGCCCGGACGTCGCGAGGTTGGCCAGCGGCGAGAAGAGGCAGCCGGTGCCGATGCCGAAGAAGCACATCGTCACGACGAGCTTCCAGACCTCGACGTCGGGCGTCGCCAGCACCGACAGCACCCAGACGACGCCGGTGAGGATCGCGAAGCCGAGCGCCACGATCCACTTGCCGGGGACGCGGTCGGACAGGCGGCCGGCGAACGGCGCGACGACGCCGGACAGCAGCGAGCCGCCGAGCCCGACGAGCGCCGAGTGCAGCGGCGTCATGCCGAGGGCCACCTGCAGGAAGATCGTGAACGGGAAGAAGATCCCGGTCATCGCGAAGGTCACGGCGGCGCCGGCGACGTTCGACAGGGAGAAGTTGCGGCTGTGGAACAGGCGCAGCGGCATGAGGGCGTCGTCCCCGCGGTGGCGCTGCCACAGCACGAACGCCACGAGGATCAGCAGGCCCGCCGCGATGACGCCCCACACCGTGATCGGTCCGCGGATGGTGCCCCAGTCGTACGTCGAGCCCTCCTGCAGGCCGAAGACGAACAGGAACATGCCGACGATCGACAGGGCCACGCCGAGACCATCGAAGGAGCGGTTCGCCGTGGGCAGCGCCGGCAGGTTGCGCAGCGCGAAGAACAGGGCCACGACGCCGACGGGGATGTTGACGTAGAAGATCCACTCCCAGCCGACCGGCACGAGGATGCCGCCGAGCACCGGGCCGGTGATCGTCGCGACGCCGGCCACCGCACCCCAGATGCCCATCGCGGCACCGCGCTTCTGCGGCGGGAACACCCGCGTGATCATCGACATGGTCTGCGGGGTCATGAGCGCACCGCCGACGCCCTGCACGGCGCGCGCGACGATGAGCATCTCGACCGAGCCGGACAGCCCGCACCACAGCGACGCGAGCGTGAAGACCACGAGGCCGGTGATGAAGACGGGCCGCGGGCCGAACTTGTCACCCATGCGGCCCGTGACGAGCAGCAGCACCGCGAACGTCAGCAGGTAGGCGCTGTTGACCCAGCCGACCGCCGTGACGTCCGCGTCGAGGTCCTTCATGAGGGTCGGGACGGCGACGTTCACGATCGTGGTGTCGAGCATGATCATGAAGAAGCCGAGGCAGAGCGGCGGCAGGATGCTCCACGGGCTGCGCCCGTGCAGGTCGACGAGCGAGCGAGGTGGCTCGACGGTGGTCATGGGTCCTCCGGGGACGGTGCGGTGCGAGGTGCGGTGCGGGATGCGGTGCGGGTGGTTCAGAGCGCGGCGGTGAGGTCGTCAGCCTCAGCCTGCGGGGCGTGGCGCCGGGCCGCGCGGTAGGCCTCGACGAACGCGGCGGGGATCGGCTCGCCCCACAGGAACGAGCCGTCCCGGATCTCGGCGAGCGCCCCGTCGAGCCAGGCGAGCTCGGCACGCATGAGGTGCAGGTCGTGCTCGACGTCGAGGACGTAGCGCCGGGGCAGTCCCTGGGCGCGGATCCGCTCGTAGGCGCTCTCGAGGTCGGCCAGCCGGCCGGCCTCCCGGGCGCGGCGCCGCTCGAGCTGGGCGGTGACGACGTCCCGGGGCAGGTCGGTGGCCTCGGCGAGACCCACCGAGAACAGCGGGTAGGTGGGGTGGTCGTCCCCGAGGAAGCTCGTGAGCCGTCGGGCGAACGCGGCCTGCCCGGTCTCGGTGATCCGGTACGTGGTGCGCTCGGGGCGGTTGCCGGTGCGGTCGGTGCCGACCACGCCGACCAGCCCGTCCCGCTCGAGGCGTTCGACGCCGTGGTAGACGGCGCCGAGGCTGATCCTCACGAGCCGGGCGTCGCCCCGCTCCACCAGGTTCTGGTGCATCTGGTACGGGTGCATCGGCTGCTCGTGCAGGAGGCCGAGGACGAGGACGGCGACGGCGGAGAGCTCACCCACGGCCACGTCCGTCACCTCCCGTCAAATTATTCCGGCTGGAATATACGCCGCCGGACGTCCGGCTGTCGAGACCGGCACGTCCGATCGATAACGGTTTCGTCTCGCTCCGCCCGTGACCTGCGGAATCGCTCCCACACCCCCTGGACGCTCGCCTAGCATCGCGAGAGCCGCGACCCGCCGGTCGCTCCCCCGACACCCCGTCGACCCACCGGGCCGGCCGTCGGTCGGGGCGCGCCCGGGCCCTCCGCGGCCCCAGGACGACGACGCCGAGGAGGCCACCCGTGGGCTGGACGCTGCGCCTGCTGCGCCACCGCGCCGCCGCGCAGAGCACCCTGCTCGTCGCCGTCCTCGCGGTCGCCGTCGTCGGCGCGACGCTGCTCGGCACGTTCGCGCTGCTCCTGCACGCGAGCGAGCACCGCGCCCTCGACGCGGCGCTCGACCGGACGCCGACGTCCCGGACCTCGGTCGACGTGTCCCTCACCTTCGACGGGCAGGACCCCGCGACGGCGCTGTCCGCCGCGGACGGGTTCCTGGACGACCTGCTCGGCGACGTGCCCGCGCAGCGCGACCGGTGGCTCGCGTCCCCGATGTACGGCCTGACCGGCCACCCCGGCACGATCGCGCCGCTGGTCTACCTCGCGTCGAACCCCGAGGTCCCCGCGCATGCCGACCTCGTCGCGGGACGGTGGCCGACCCGGGTGACCGACGGCGCGGGGCACGTCGAGGTGTCCGTGCCGCAGGTCGCGGCGACGGCCTACGGCTGGTCGGTCGGCAGCGTCGTGGACATCTCCGGGACCGCCGCCACCGCCCCCACCTCCGTGGTCGTCGTCGGCGTGCACACCCTCACCGGGCCGGCGAGCACCTGGTACCGCGACACCCTGCAGGGCGCGGAGCACGACCCCGCGTACCCCGTGCCCGGCAGCTTCGGGTTCGTCCGGACCGACGCGTGGGGACCGCTGGTGGTGGCGCCGGACGTGCTCGCGCAGCCCGCGGCACTCGGCAGCGCGCACGTCGTCGCGACCCCGCGGCTGAGCGACGCGCCCGACGGCGCGCTCGAGGGCATGCGCGCACGGCTCGTCGACGCCCGGCCCGCCCTCATGGAGGCGATGGGCGCCACCGTCACCGGCACGCGCTTCTCCAGCCTCCTCGACACGACGGTCGACACCGCGACGGGCGGCCTCGCCGTGACGCGCATCAGCCTCGTGATCGTCGGGCTCATGCTCGTCGTGCTCGCCGTCACCGTGCTCCTGCTCGCGGCCCGGCTCCTCGCCGAGCGGCGGGCCGCCGAGCAGACCCTCATGGCGTCCCGCGGCGCGTCCGCCGGCCAGGTCCTCGGCCTGGCCGCCCTCGAGGCGTTCGGTGTCGCGCTCGTGACGGCGCTGGTGTCCCCCTGGCTGGCCGGTGCCGTGTACCAGGCCGTCACGCGGGCCGACGTGCTGCGGCGTGCGGGCCTGCACGACGGCACCGGGCACCCCGCGTCCCTGTGGGTGACGTGCGCCGTCGCGTCGGTGCTGCTCGCCGGGGTCCTCGTCGCACCGCTGCTGCGCCGCCGGGGCAGCGTCGTCGACGCCGAGCAGCAGCTCGTCCGCCAGGACCGGCGCGGCGCGATCGCCCGGTCCGGGGCGGACCTCGCGGTCGTCGTGCTGGCCGGCCTCGGGGTGTGGCAGCTGCGCAGCTACCGGTCGCCGGTCCTGACCAGCACCGACCCGGAGCAGCTCGGCCGGGTCGACGTCGTGCTCGTCACCGCGCCCGCCCTCCTGCTGCTGGCCGGTGCCGTCCTCGCGCTGCGGCTGCTCCCCGTCGTGTCGGGCCTCGGCGAGCGTCTGGCGTCGCGCAGCCGGTCGCTGGTCGCCCCCCTCGCCGCCTGGGAGGTGGGGCGCCGCCCGGGCCGCGCGTCGGGCGCCGTGCTGCTGCTCACGCTCGCCGTCGCCGTCGGCTCGTTCTCGCAGGCGTTCCTCAGCACGTGGCGCGCCTCCCAGGAGGACCAGGCCGACCTGCTCGTCGGCACCGACGTGCGCCTCGAGCACCTCGACGGCACCCCGTACCAGCAGGCCGCGGCCGTGACCGCCCTCCCCGACGTCGGGGCGGCGTCGGCCGTCACGCACCGGTCGGTGGGCCTGGGGGCCGGCACCGCGGACGACTCGACCACCCACGCCGTCGAGCTGCTCGCGGTCGACACGACCCATGCCGCCGACGTGCTGCGCGGCCGGTCCGCACCGGCCTGGGCGACCCTCGCCGCACCCCTCGTCCCCGCGGCGCCCGCGACCGGGATCGCGCTGCCGGGGACCGTGGCGTCGATCGACGTCCGCCTGCGCACCGACACGTTCCCCGCGCTCGTCGGGCCGCTGCAGGTCACGCTCGTCGTGCAGGACGCCCACGGCACGCGCACGCCCCTGGACCTGCCTCGCGTCGACGTCGACGGCGCCGACCAGGTGGTGGGCGTGACGCTGCCCGAGCCCGCAGCGGGGCTCCAGCTCGTCGCCGTCGTGTCCTCGGCCGCGACGGCGCTGCCCGACGACGTCGGCCCCTCGCCGTCGGCGTCGCCGTCCGGCCGCGTCGTGGTGACGGTCTCCGACCTGCGCGTGCACCCGGCCCCGGACGCAGGGTCGAAGGCGGGGTCGAAGGCGGGGTCGGACGACAGGCCCGACCCGGTCGCCGTGCCGCTCACGGGCGCGACGTGGGGCGGCAGGGCCGTGGCGGACGAGCACGTCTCCCCCGCCGTCACGACGCCGACGGCCACCGCCGACGGCCTGAAGATCTCCACGACCGCCGACGTCCTCCAGCTGATGTTCGGCCAGGTCGCGTTCACGGCCGCGACGTTCGACCAGGGACCCGTCCCGGTGCTGGCGACCGACACGCTGCTGCGCACGCTCGACGTCGAGGTCGGCGACGAGCTCGCCGTCGACCTCGACGGCGCCATGGTCCCCGTCGTCGTCGAGCGCGAGGTGCCGTACCTGCCCGGGCACCCCACCGGCGAAGGGCTGCTGGCCGACCGGGACACGCTCACGCGCGCGGCGGTGCTCGCGTCTCAGCCCGCACCGCTGCTCGACGGCTGGTGGCTCCAGGTGCCCGACGACCGGGCGGCCGGAGTCGTCGCCGCCGCGACCGAGCAGGACCTCGGGGAGGCGTCGAGCCGTGCCCAGGCCCGTGAGGTCGCGACCGACGGGCCACTGCGTGTCGGGGTCCAGGCCGCCCTCGGGATCGTCACGACCGCAGCCCTCGCGCTCGCCGTCGCGGGGTTCGCCATGAGCGCGACCGTCTCCGTGCGCACCCGCCGGCTCGAGCTCGCCCGGCTGCAGGCGCTCGGGGCGTCCCGCTCCGGCCTGGTGCGCGCGGTCCTCGTCGAGCACGCCATCCTCGGCGTGCTGGGCCTCGTGGCCGGCCTCGCGCTCGGTGCGCTGCTCGCGAGCGTCGTCGGCCCCCTGGTCACGGTGTCGGCCGCGGGCTCCCGACCGGTGCCCGCCGTGGTCGTGCAGTGGCCGTGGCCGACGCAGCTCGCCCTGGTCGCCACGCTCGTCGTGCTCGTGGGCGCCGCCGTCGCGGTCACCACCTCCGCCCTGCTGCGCCGCGCGTCCGGTGCGCTCCTGCGCCTGGGGGACGAACGATGACACCCACCGACGTCCGCACACCGAGGTCCGCAGCGCCGGCGACCGGCCGGACGCCCGGGGGCACGCCCGTGCGCAGGTCCGTGGGCAGGTCCGTGGGCTGGTCCGTGCGCGCGACAGGCGCCGCCGCGTTCCTCGTCGCGCGGCGTCGTGCCCGGCAGGACGCGGGGCTGCTCGCGCTCGCCGCCGCGCTCCTCGCGGTCACGGTCCTGCTCTCGCTCGTCGTCCCGCGCCTCACGTCGGACGCCGCCGACGACGGTGTGCGCGACGCCGTGTCGCACGCGGGCCCCGACGCGGACCTCTCCGCCGAGCTCGGGGCGGCCCCCCGGTCCGCCGACGGCCGCGACGAGGACGCGGCACAGCTCGAGGCCAACGCCGCCGCGGACATGTGGCACGCGCTGCCGGCGCCGCTGCACGCGGTCACGACCGAGCCCGTGACGGCGACCGCCACCCGGACGACCCCCACCGCGATCGGCGCCGCCGACTACGGCACGCGCCTCGTCCACGTCGGCACCACCCGGACCGGCGACGGTGCCGGGCTGGTGACCTGGGTCGCCGGCACCGCACCGGGAGCCCCGGCCGACGGCACCACCGGCGTCGTCGAGGTGGGTGTCTCGCAGGCCGTCGCCGCCCGCACGGGCCTGGCGGTGGGTGACCGGTTCCACGTGGCCGGGACGACGAAGGGGACGCTCGCCGCCGAGGTCACGGGCGTGTTCGCGCCGACCGACGCCGCCGCGCGGGTCTGGGCCGACCAGGGCGACCTCCTCGCCCCTCTCCCGGCCGTCCCCTCCTCCGCGCTGGACGCCCGGGTCGCGTTCCTGGTGACCGACGACTCGCTGCCCGACCTCCTGCTCGGGGTCCAGGCCCGGGGGCTCGTGACGACGTACCGGTTCCCCGTCGTCGCGGACCGGTTCGACGCGCCGTCGACGGCCGCGGTCGAGGCGGCCCTGGCACGGCTCTCAGCGACGCCGAGCGCGCTCGCCGGCAACGACGGCCGCACCCCGACGATCCGGAGCACCCTCGAGCCGGTCCTGCACGCCGTCGACGGTCGGCTCGCCGCGTCCCGGGCCCAGGTCTCGCTCCTGCTCGTCGGCCTCGCCGCCGCGGGGGCGCTCGCCCTGGTCCTCGCGGCCCGACTTCTCGTCCTGCGCCGCGAGCCGCTGCTGCTGGCCGAGCGCGCCCGCGGTGCGTCCGTCGCGTCGGTCGCGGTCCGGGCGCTCGTCGAGAGCGTGCCGCTCGCCGTGCTCGCGGCGGCCGTGGGCGCCGCCGGTGCGCAGGCGCTCCTCCCGGGCGCCGACGGGTCCTGGACGGGGGCCGCGCTCGTGGTGCTCGCCGCCGCGCTCGCCCCCGCCGTGTGGTCCGCGCTGCTCGTCCGGCGGGCGTGGTCCGGGCAGCGGCTCCCCGCGAACCGGGCCGACCGGGAGCGGCTCCTGGGCCGGCGCCGGTCCCGTCGCGTGGTCGTCGAGCTCGCACTGGTCGCCGTCGCCGCCGCGGCCCTGGTGTCCGTGCGCAGCCGCGGGCTCACGCAGACCCGCACCGGCGCCGTCGACCCGTTGCTCGCGGCCACTCCCGTGCTGCTCGCCGCCGCGGCGACCGTCGTCGCCGTCCGGCTGCTCCCCCCGGTCCTGCGCGGGATGTCGCGCACCGCGGCCCGGCGCCGCGGCCTGGTGCCCGTGGTCGCGACGGCGCGGGCGGCACGGACCGCGGGCACGGCGGTGCCGCTGCTCACGCTGACGGTCTCGCTCGCGCTCGTCGTGTTCTGCGCGACGACCGCGGTCACCGTCCGCGGCGGTCAGGCCCGTGCGGCGGACCTCACGGTCGGCGCGCAGGTACGGCTGGACGGCGACCTGACCCCGGCCGACGTGGCCGCGCTGCGGGCCGCGCCCGGGGTGACGGCCGTCGCCGGTGCCGTCGAGCTGGGCAAGCGGACCCTCGGCCAGGACGCCGCGCTCGCCGTCCGGCTGGTCGCGGTCGACGCCGCCGACCTGGCGCGGGCGCGCGCGGCGCACGGGCTGCCGGTCCCCGACGGCCTGGCGACGCTGGGCGAGGGGGACACCGTGCGCGTCCTCGCGACCCCACGGGCGGCCGCTGCCGCGGCGCTGGTCGAGCCGCAGGTCCGGGTCACCGAGAAGGTCGTCCAGGTGGACGTGGTCGGCACGGTCGCCGACGTCCCGCTCGTGCCCGGTGCCGCCACCGCCTCTCGCGGCGCGCCGACCGAGCCGACCACGCCCGTCGACCCCGACGACGACCTGACCCTCCTCGCGGACTGGGGACGCCTCGCCGCCGCCGAGGGGGAACCCCTGGCGATCCAGACGATCTGGGTCGACGGCCCCGGTGCCGCGGCCGCCGCCGAGGCCGCCGGGCTCGACCGGTCGAGGGGTGTCACCGTCACGGAGCGCGACAGCTGGCTCACCGAGTGGCGCACGTCGTCGTTCAACGCCGGGCTCCTGGCGCTGCTCGTCGCGACCGGCCTCGCGCTCGCCGGCTACGCGGTCGTCGCGCTGGCGCTCACGGTGGTCGGGACGGCGCGGGAACGCGCGCGGACCGTCTCGGCGCTGCGGACGCAGGGTCTCGACGCCCGGACGGCCCGGGCGCTCACGTTCGGCGAGCTGGCTCCGCTCGCGGTGACCGCCGTGCTGGCGGGCTGCGTGATCGGCGTCGGGATGCCGTGGGTCCTGACGGGGGCGCTCGGTCTCGACGCGCTCGCGGGCGCTCCGGGGGCCGCGCGGCTGCGGGTCGACTGGCTGCCGGTCGCGGGAGCCGCGCTCGTGGTGCTCGTCGCGCTCGTCGTCGCGGTGCTCGTGGAGTCGGCGGTGCGGCGTCGGGACCGGCTGGGTGAGGTGCTGAGGGTGGGCGAACGATGACGGGGAGGACGCGATGACCGTGACCGAGAGCCTCGGCGCGCTGGAGGAACGGGCGCGCCGCCGGACGGGGACGTTCGGCGACGGCGCGCTGATCGTGTGCGACTCGCTCGTGCGGATCTACCAGTCGGAGGGCGTCGAGGTGCAGGCCCTGCAGGGCCTGGACCTGCTCGTGGAGTCCGGCGAGCTGGTCGCGATCGTCGGTGCGTCCGGCTCGGGCAAGTCGACGCTGCTCGCGGTGCTGTCCGGGCTCGACGTGCCGACGGCCGGCCGTGTCCGGGTCGGCCCGTGGGACCTCATGTCGATGACCGCGAGGCAGCGCGTCGACTACCGGCGCTCGATGGTCGGGTTCGTGTGGCAGCAGACGGCCCGCAACATCGTCCCGTACCTGACGTCGGCCGAGAACGTGGCCTTCCCGATGGCGCTCGCGGGGATGCCGCGCCGCGCGCGGGAGAAGCGGGCCGCCGAGCTGCTCGACGTGCTCGGCGTCGGGTACTGCGCCGACCGGCGGCCCGCGCAGATGTCGGGCGGCGAGCAGCAGCGCGTCGCGATCGCCGTGGCGCTGGCGAACTCCCCCGAGGTCCTGTTCGCGGACGAGCCGACCGGCGAGCTCGACACCGCGACGTCGCACGACGTGCTCGAGGGCCTGCGCACGGTGAACCGCGAGCTCGGCACCACGGTCGTCGTCGTGACGCACGACGCGGGCGTCAGCGAGCACGTGCAGCGCACCGTGGCCATCCGCGACGGCCGCACGAGCTCGGAGGTGGTGCGCCGCACCCACACGGCGGAGGACGGCACCGAGTCCGTCGTCGCCGAGGAGTACGCGGTGCTCGACCGCGCCGGCCGGGTGCAGCTCCCCCGCGAGTACAGGCAGACGCTCGACCTCGTCGGCCGGGTGCGGCTCGCGCTGGAGTCGTCGCACGTGTCCGTCTGGCCCGACCGTCCGACGCCCCCACGGGGACCCCACGGCCCGCAGACGCGGCCGCACGACGAGCCCCCCGCGCACACCGGCCGGCACGCGGCGGTCCCGGCGCCCGGCACGACCGACGAGGAGGCGGGCCGATGACGAGCCCCACGACGGCGACCGCACGCACCTCGGCCCCGGCCGGTGACGCGCTCGTCCGGGTCGAGCACGTGACCCGCACCTACGGCTCGGGCGCGACCGCCGTGCACGCGTTGCGGGACGTGTCGTTCACGATCGCGCCGGGCGAGCTCGTCGCGCTCGTCGGGCGGTCCGGGTCCGGCAAGACGACGCTCCTCAACGCGATCGGCGGCCTCGACAAGCCCGACGAGGGCCGCGTGGTGGTCGACGGGCGCGAGGTGTCCGCGCTCGACGAGCGCGGCCTGGTCGAGCTGCGGCGCGACGTCGTCTCGTTCGTGTTCCAGACGTTCGGCCTGGTGCCCGTCCTGTCGGCCGCCGAGAACGTGGGCGTCCCGCTGCGGCTGCGCCGCCTGCCGACCGCCGACCGGGAGGCCCGCGTCGCCCTGCTGCTCGACCTGGTCGGCCTGGGCGACCACGCCCGTCAGTGTCCGGGCGAGATGTCCGGCGGCCAGCAGCAGCGGGTCGCGATCGCCCGCGCCCTCGCGAACTCCCCGCGCCTGCTCGTCGCCGACGAGCCCACCGGGCAGCTCGACACCGAGACCGGCACGGCGGTCATGGCCCTGCTGCGCGCGGTCGTCGAGGCAGAGGGCATGACCGCGATCGTCTCGACCCACGACCCGCTGATGCTGTCGCTGGCGGACCGCGTGATCCGGCTGGCGGACGGGCAGCTCGTCGAGGACTGAGACGCGCGAGGGCCCCGCGGGTTCGACCGCGGGGCCCTCGTGCGTCGGGCTCAGACCTCGATGCCCTCCAGCAGCTCGGTGACCAGCGCCGCGACGGGCGACCGCTCGGAGCGCGTCAGCGTGACGTGCGCGAACAGCGGGTGGCCCTTGAGGGCCTCGATGACCGCGGCGACGCCGTCGTGCCGGCCGACCCGCAGGTTGTCGCGCTGCGCGACGTCGTGCGTGAGGACGACGCGCGACGACTGCCCGATCCGGGACAGCACGGTGAGCAGCACGTTGCGCTCGAGCGACTGGGCCTCGTCGACGATCACGAACGCGTCGTGCAGCGACCGCCCGCGGATGTGCGTGAGCGGGAGCACCTCGAGGATGTCCCGGTCGAGCACCTCCTCGACGACCTCCTTGCTGACGAGCGCGCCGAGCGTGTCGAACACGGCCTGCGCCCAGGGGTTCATCTTCTCGGCCTCGCTGCCCGGCAGGTAGCCGAGGTCCTGCCCGCCCACCGCGTACAGCGGGCGGAACACCATGACCTTGCGGTGCTGCCGGCGCTCCAGCACGGCCTCGAGCCCGGCGCACAGCGCGAGCGCGGACTTGCCGGTGCCGGCCCGGCCGCCGAGCGAGACGATCCCGACCTCCTCGTCGAGCAGCAGGTCGATCGCGATCCGCTGCTCGGCGCTGCGGCCGTGCACGCCGAACACGTCCTGGTCGCCCCGGACGAGCTGGATGTGCTTGTCGGCGGTGACACGGCCCAGCGCGGACCCGCGCGGGCTGTGCAGCACGAGGCCGGTGTGGCAGGGCAGGTCGGTCGGGTCGGCCGGCGCGCCGGCGGACTGGAACCCGGCGTCGATGTCCGCGAGCGCGACCGACTCGTGCTCCCACAGGTCCGTCATCTGCTGCTCGGTGAGGTCGAGCGCGTCCATCCCGGTCCAGCCGGAGTCGACGGCGAGCTCGGCCCGGTACTCCTCCGCCCGCAGGCCGCACGCCGACGCCTTGACCCGCATCGGCAGGTCCTTGGACACGACGGTCACGTCGCGCCCCTCGGCGGCGAGGTTCGCGGCCACGGCGAGGATGCGGGTGTCGTTGTCGCCGAGCCGGAAGCCGGCGGGCAGCACCTGCGGGTCGGTGTGGTTGAGCTCGACGCGCAGGGTCCCGCCCTGGTCGCCGATCGGGAGGGGCGCGTCCAGGCGCCCGTGCTTGAGGCGCAGGTCGTCGAGCATCCGCAGGGCGGACCGCGCGAAGTAGCCGAGCTCGGCGTGGTGCCGCTTGCCCTCGAGCTCGGTGATCACGACGACGGGGAGGACCACGTCGTGCTCGGCGAATCGCAGGATGGCCTTGGGGTCGGACAGGAGCACGGACGTGTCGAGGACGTACGTGATGCGTCCGTCGGCGGTGTCGCTGGTGGTGATGGTGTCCGTGACGTGCTGTGCCTTGCTGACCACGGCAGGCTCCCTCCGGCGCTACGTGCGCCGCGTAGGGCGCCTCACGTCGGCAGTCCGCGCACGCGGACCGGGGAGCCGACGATCGGCGACGGGACGGGGGCGGTCGGCCCCTCCGGTGAGAGAGGGCCGGGTCCGGCCCTCCTCCCGGAGCGGATGCTCCATGGGCTGGCCTCCCGGGACGGCGGTCGCCGTCCTCTATGGCGGAACGTAACTCGCACCCCCGACATGCCCGGGCCGACACGCGCACTTGTCACACGACGTTCACCTGGCTGAGGGACGGGGTTCGTCGGGGCGCTCGGCGTGTCGTCGGCGGGTCGCGCTCAGCGCCCGAGGCGCCGCTCGCGCGCCGCGTACGCCCGGCACGCCCGCAGGAAGTCGACCCGCCGGAAGTCGGGCCAGTACGCCTCGCAGAAGTAGAACTCCGAGTGCGCGCTCTGCCAGAGCAGGAACCCGCCGAGCCGCTGCTCGCCGGAGGTGCGGATGACGAGGTCGGGGTCGGGCTGGCCCTTGGTGTAGAGCCGCTCGGCGATGTGCTCCATGTCGAACTGCTCGGCGAGCTCGTCCAGGTCGGTGCCGGCCTCGGCGTGCTCGCGCAGGAACGAGCGGACCGCGTCGGCGATCTCGCGGCGCCCGCCGTAGCCGACGGCGACGTTGACGTGCAGCCCCGCGACGTCCTGGGTGGCCTCCTGCGCGGCGCGCAGGGCGTCCGAGGTGTGCGCGGGGAGCAGCTCGAGCGCCCCCATCGGCTGCAGGCGCCACCGTCGGGTCGCGGCGAGGTCGCGGACGGCGGACTCGATGATCGCGAGCAGCGGGTCGAGCTCCTCGGGGGCACGCTCGAGGTTGTCGGTGGAGAGCATCCACAGCGTGACGACCTCGACGCCGATGTCCTCGCTCCACTCGAGCAGGTCGGCGATCTTGTCGGCGCCGCGCTGGTGGCCGGTCGCGGTGGACTCGCCGATGCTGCGGGCCCACCGGCGGTTGCCGTCGAGGATGACCCCGACGTGACGGGGCACCCGGTCCGCCGGGAGCGAGGCCGCCAGCCGGCGCTCGTACAGCCCGTAGAGCGGGTGGGGCAGACGCACGCAGCGCTCCTGGGGTTCGTCGGGGCGGGGCCCCGGAGGGGGTCGGGACCAGGTTCACCGTACCGGCCGCCGCGTCCCGTCGTGGCCGGGTCGGCGGCTCCGTCCCCCTCCTGCCCGCCGTGCCCGCGCCCCGCCGGACGACGGCGCACCGGGGCGGTCGACACGTGAGGTTACGGTGCCGTAACCTACGGTCTCGTAAGTTACGACCCTCCGACGAGACGAGCCCCTCTGTGAGTGCCACCTCCGCGCCCCGCCCCGGGTCGTCGTCCGGACCCCCGTCGCTGCGCGAGGATGTCACCGTGAGCGTCTCCCGCGCCGTCGAGCAGGTGGCCGAGTCCGTCAAGCCCCGCCTGCGCGGCTGGATCCACGCGGGCGTCGCCCCCCTGGTCCTGGCGGCGTCGATCGTGCTCGTCGTGCTCTCCCCCACGCCCGCCGCGAAGTGGTCGACCGCCGTGTTCGGCCTGAGCGCGGTCATGCTGTTCGGCACGAGCGCGATCTACCACCGCGGCCGCTGGTCGCCGCGGGTCAGCGGCATCCTGCGCCGGCTCGACCACACCAACATCTTCCTGATCATCGCCGGCACCTACACGCCGCTGGCCGTGCTCCTGCTGCCCGAGAAGACGGCGAAGGTCCTGCTGATCGTCGTCTGGTCCGGCGCGCTGCTCGGTCTGCTCTCCCGGGTCTTCTGGCTGGGTGCGCCCCGCTGGGTCTACGTGCCCGTCTACCTGGCGCTCGGCTGGGTCGCCGTGTGGTTCATGCCGGCGTTCTACCGGGGCAGCGGTCCCGAGATCATCTGGCTCGTCGCCGCGGGCGGGCTCGCGTACACGCTCGGCGCCGTCGTCTACGGGCTCAAGCGACCCAACCCCAGCCCCCGCTGGTTCGGGTTCCACGAGGTGTTCCACGCGCTCACGGTGCTCGCGTTCGCGTGCCACTACATCGCGGTGTCGATCGCGTCGTACCGCTACGCCTGACGGCGCCGACCACGTCGGACGGTCTCGACGGACGTCAGTCCTTCGGCACGACCCGGTACCGCCGGTTCGCCAGCGACGGGTTCCGGTCCCGCACGGCCGCGAGCGCCTCGGCGTCCAGGTCGACGGTCCGCAGGCCCGGCTGCTCGTCCAGCTCCAGCCCCACGACGCCGTCCGGCCCGACGACGACGGAGCGACCGACCACGCCGTCACCGGCCTGCCCGACCGCGACCACCGCGGACGTGTTCTCGATCGCGCGGGCGATCGCGAGCGTCCGCCAGTGCATGGCCTTGAGCTCGCCGTCGGCCCACGCGGCCGGCACGACGAGCGCGTCGGCGCCCGCGTCGAC
Organism: Cellulomonas chitinilytica; assembly: GCF_016862675.1. Lineage (GTDB taxonomy): Bacteria > Actinomycetota > Actinomycetes > Actinomycetales > Cellulomonadaceae > Cellulomonas > Cellulomonas chitinilytica. The sequence goes on from NZ_BONK01000001.1 coordinate 371,534, forward strand.
CACGCGCCGCGCCGACTCCGGGAACCGCAGGTCGTAGCAGGTCAGCACCCCGAACCGGACCCCGGCGACGTCCATCACGAGCGGCGGGGCGTCGGCAGGGCCGGCCTCCAGGCGGTCCGACTCGCGGTGGCCGAACGCGTCGTACAGGTGGACCTTGCGGTACACCCCGACGAGCTCGCCCGACCCGTCGACCGCGACCACCGCGTTCACGGCCAGGTCGCCGGCCCCGGGCAGCACCGTCCCGGCGATCACGGCGACGCCCGTCGCGGCCGCCCGCTCCCGCAGGAGCGAGACGAACGGGCCGCCCAGCGGCTCGGCGTAGGCCTTCCCGACACCGTGCTTGTCGAAGGCGGACGCGTACTCGGGCAGCACGAGCAGGTCCGACCGGCGCTGCGCCGCCACGGCGAACGCCTCCGCGACGAGCTGGCGGTTGGCCGCCCGGTCGTCGCTCACGGAGACCTGCCCGACGGTGATCCGGACGGCCGGTCGCAGCGGCGGCTCGGGACGGCTCACCGGGCGCCGCCGTCCTGCGGCCCGTCCTGCGGCCCGTCCTCCGGGTCCTGCGGCCGGTAGTCGCGCAACGTCGTCTCGACGTCGGCGTCGACCTCGACGTCCGGACCGGCCGGACCGGCGTCGATGACGCCGCGGTCCTGGTGCGGCGCGTCGTCGTCGTCGAGCCCGAGCTGCTTGGCGCGACGGTCCACGACCCGCAGCTGCTTGGTCAGCGACAGGAACAGCCCGACCGCCGCGAGCGCGAGCAGGAACGTCACGACGAAGCCGATGAACCCCGGCGAGCCCTTGGCGGCGTCGGTGATCTCCACGCCCGAGGGCGACGGGCTCGGCTCGACGAACGCGAGGCCCGCCGCCAGCAGCCGGCTCATCGGGCCTCGTCCTGCGCGCGGATCCCGGCGAACAGGTCGCTCTCCGGCAGCGTCACGGGCACGCGCGACGTCGCCAGCTCGTACTCCTCGGTGGGCCACTGCGCGAGCTCGACCTCGCGCGGGACCGCGAAGAAGAAGCCGTCGGGGTCGATCTGCGTGGCGTGCGCCCGCAGCGCCGCGTCGCGTGCGGGGAAGAACGCGCTGCACGGGATGTGCGTCGTGACCTCCCGCTCGGGGACCTCGCGGGCCTCCCGCGAGTCGATCCAGTCGCCGAACGGCGACTCCCGGCCCGCTGCGACGAGCGCGTCGTGCACCGCCCGCATCCGGGCGAGCGAGAACCCGTGGTTGTAGTACAGCTTGAGCGGCGCCCACGGCTCGCCCCGGTCGGCGTAGCGCTCGGGGTCGCCCGCGGCCTCGAAGGCCTCGGCGGACACCCGGTGGCACATCACGTGGTCGGGGTGCGGGTACCCGCCCGACGGGTCGTACGTGGTGATGACGTGCGGCTTGAAGTCCCGGATCACCTCGACGAGCGGGGCGGTCGCGTCCTCGAGCGGCACGAGCGCGAAGCAGCCGTCCGGCAGCGGCGGCAGCGGGTCCCCCTCGGGGAGGCCCGAGTCGACGAAGCCGAGCCAATGCTGCCGCACGCCGAGCGCGTCGGCGGCCGCGGCCATCTCCCGACGGCGCACCGCCCGCATGCCCTCCAGGCCGCCCTCGACCGTGCCGTACTGCGGGTTGAGCACGTCGCCGCGCTCGCCGCCCGTGCACGTCACGACGAGCACGTCGACGCCGTCGGCGGCGTACATCGCGGTCGTCGCGGCACCCTTGCTCGACTCGTCGTCGGGGTGGGCGTGCACCGCCATCAGTCGCAGCCGCTCCTCGGTCACCTTCGCGCCCTCCCGTCGGGTGCCCACCCGCGCACGGACCCGACGGTCCGGACCAGCGGTGGGACGAGAGACAATGATCGCGCACGCCCCGAGGTGCTCGCGCACCGCTCCGAGGAGACCTGTGACCACCGCACCCGCACCCCAGCCACCGGCCGGCCGCTACGGCCCCGAGCCGACCGTGCGCACCGGTGCGCGCCGGTGGGTCGGCTGGGGCGTCCTGGGGCTCGTCGCGGCCGCGCTGCTCGTGTGGGTCGCGATCGGCGTCACCGACGAGCGGGTGACGTGGAAGGACGTCGGGTACCACGTGGACGGCGCGACCTCCACGGACGTGACGTTCGAGGTCACCAAGCCGAAGGGCGACACCGTCGCGTGCCGCGTGCAGGCGCTGTCGCAGTCGTTCGCCGAGGTCGGCGTCCGGACCGTCGAGGTCGGCCCCGCCGACACCGGCACGCAGCGGGTCACGGTCACCGTGCCGACCGCCGAGCTGGCGGTCAGCGGCACGGTCGCGTCGTGCGACCCGGTCGTGCCGTCCGGGGCACCCGCGGTCGACGGCTACTGAGGGCCGGTCACAGCCGGGGCCTGCGCGGGCCCGGACCCGCGAGGCGGGCGCCGATCGCGCAGGTCGGCCGCAGGGCGTCACCCGTCCGGCCCACCCGCGAGCGCCCCGGTTGCTATCCTGGTCGTTTCACACGCCGCCCCGGTCCGGCGTGACCACAGGTCGACGCGACCGAGAAGGCACGGCGAGCACCCCCGCAAGACGCTCTCGAACGCCCGCGTCGCGCTGTGGCGCCACCCCGGGGCCGACCTGCCGGCGACGTCCGGCACCCACGCACGGAAGGGAGCGATCGTGACCGACACGACTGCGGCCACCTGGCTCACGCAGGAGGCCTACGACCGGCTCAGCACGGAGCTCGAGCGCCTCAAGGGTGAGGGCCGCACGGAGATCGCGCAGCGCATCGCGGCTGCGCGCGACGAAGGCGACCTCAAGGAGAACGGCGGCTACCACGCCGCTCGCGAGGAGCAGGCGAAGCAGGAGGCCCGCATCCGCGAGCTCGAGGCGAAGCTGCGCAACGTGCAGATCGGCACCCCGCCGGACGACGGCATCGTCGAGCCCGGCATGGTCGTCACCGCCGTCGTCGCGGGCGACGAGATGGTGTTCCTGCTCGGCTCGCGCGAGATCGCCGGGGGCGCGGACATCGAGGTGTTCTCCCCGACGTCGCCGCTCGGTGCGGCGATCCTCGGCAAGTCGGTGGGCGACTCCACCGCGTACACGGCCCCGAACGGGCGCGAGATCCCGGTCCAGGTCGTCGCGGCCAAGCCCTTCGACGCCTGACCTGAGCCTCACCGGACGCGGTGCCGCCCCCGACCGACGAGGGCGGCACCGCGTTCGTCGTCCGGGCTCGTCGCAGCGGGCGCGCCTCACCCCTCCTGGAGCCGGTACCCCTCCGCCCGCAGGTGCTGCAGGACCTGGGCGCAGTGGTCGGGTCCCTTCGTCTCCACCTGCACCTCGACGCCCACCTCGTCGAGCGCGAGATCACCGCCCGTGCGCACGTGCGACACGTCCATGACGTTGCCGCCCGACGACGCGAGGTGCTGCAGCAGCGCGGCGAGCGACCCGGGGGCGTCGTCGATCCGGACCCGGATCTGCAGGAACCGCCCGGCGGACGCGAGCCCGTGCCGCACCACCCGCAGGAGCAGCTGCGGGTCGACGTTCCCGCCGGACAGGATCGCGACGACCGGCCCCTCGAAGTCCCGGGGAGCCGCCATCAGCGCGGCGACGGAGACCGCCCCGGCAGGCTCGACGAGCAGCTTGGCGCGCTCCGCGACGAGCAGGAGCGCCCGCGAGATGTCCTCCTCGGACACCGTCCGGACGTCGATGTGCCGGGTGTCGAGCACCTCGAACGGCACGGTGCCGGGGATGCCGACCGCGATGCCGTCGGCCATCGTCCGCAGCTCGGGGGCGCGCAGGGGGCGGTGCGCCGCGAGCGACGCCGGGTAGGCGGCCGCACCGGCGGCCTGCACGCCGACGACCCGCACGTCCGGCCGGGCCTCCGCGAGCGCCGCGACCACACCGGCCGCGAGACCGCCCCCGCCCACCGGCACGAGCACGGTCGCGACGTCCGGCACCTGCTCAAGGATCTCGAGGCCGAGGGTGCCCTGGCCCGCGACGACGTCGACGTGGTCGAACGGGTGGATGAGCACGGCGCCGGTGCGCTCGGCGTGCTCGCGCGCGTGCACGAGCGCCTCGTCGACGCTGCGCCCCGCGAGCTCGACGTGCGCGCCGTAGTCGCGGGTCGCGGCGATCTTCGGCAGCGCCGCGTCGACGGGCATGAACACGACGGCGTCGAGGCCGAGCATGCGGGCCGCGAGCGCGACGCCCTGCGCGTGGTTGCCGGCGCTCGCCGCGACGACACCCCGGGCGCGTTCCTCCTCGGACAGTCGTGACATCCGCACGTACGCGCCGCGCAGCTTGAACGACCCGGCGCGCTGCAGGTTCTCGCACTTGAGCCACACGTCGCCCCCGACGAGCTGGGACAGGGCTCGGCTGACGTGCACGGGTGTGCGGTCGGCGACGCCCTCGAGCAGCCGGGCGGCCGCCTGGACCTCGGCGAGCCCGATCACCGGTTGTCCCGCTCGGGCGACCCGACGGCACCGGTCCCGTGGTCGTCGGGGTGCTGCTCGTCGGCCTCCGCCTGCCGTTCGGACTCCCGCTCGACGACCTGGGCGATGGCCCGGTCGAGCACCGGGTGCCCCCGCCCGCGGACGGGCACGTGGTCGTCGCGCCCGAGCTGCGGGAACTTGTCGTGCCCGTGCAGGTAGAGAACCATCGTGTTGAGCACCGCCGCGATGGGCACCGCGAACAGGGCGCCGATGATGCCGGCCGTGAACGACCCCGCGGCGACCGCGAGCAGCACGGCGACGGGGTGGAGCGACACCGCGTGGCCCATGAGGAACGGCTGCAGCACGTGCCCTTCGATCTGCTGCACGGCCACGACGACCGCCAGCATGATGAGCGCGGCACCGGGGCCCTGTGCGACGAGGGCGACCAGGATCGCGATCGACCCGGTCACCACGGCGCCCACGATCGGCACGAACGAGCCGAGGAACACGAGGATCGCCAGGGGCAGCGCGAGCGGCACCTGCAGGATCGCGGCGCCGAGCCCGATGCCGATCGCGTCCACCGCGGCCACGAGGATCTGCGTCCGCGTGTAGGCGCCGAGAGTCACCACGCCGCGCCGCCCCGCCTGGTGCACGTGCTCGCGCGAGCCGCGGGGCAGCAGCCCGACGACCCAGGCCCAGATGGTCCGGCCGTCGAGCAGGAAGAAGAACGTGCAGAACAGCGCGATGAGGGTGCCGGCGAGCACGTGGCCGACCGTCGTGGTCGCGTGCAGTGCCCCGGACACGAGCTCGGAGCTGCCACCGCCGCCCGTGGCGTCACGCAGCCGGTCCGTGAGGGCCGTGAGGTCCGCGCTGGACAGCCCGAGGGGACCGGTGGAGAGCCAGTCGGTGACCTTGTCGATGCCCTCGGCGGCCTGGTCCCAGATCTCGCCGATGCCCTTGACGATCGAGCGGCCCGCGAGCGTCAGCAGGCCCCCGACGAGCAGGACGAGCCCGAGCAGCGCGACCATGCACGCGACGACGCGCGGCAGCCGGGCCCTGACGTGGAGCCAGTGCACGACGGGCGTGAGCAGGACGGTGACGAGCAGCGCGACGGCGACCGGCACGACGACGACCTTGAGCGCCGACAGCAGCCACAGGAGCACCGCGAGGGCGGCCCCGATGAGCAGCAGACGCCACGACCACGACGCGGCGGTGCGGACGGACTGCGGGACGGGACGAGCGGGGTCGGTCTCGGTCGGCTCGGGCGCCTCCGACGCGACGACGGGCCCGCTCACGCGGTCCGTCCGGCGGCGAGGGCCTGGTCCAGGTCGGCGAGCAGGTCGTCGACGTCCTCGATGCCGACCGAGATCCGCACGAGGTCGTCGGGCACCTCGAGCGCGGTCCCGGCGACGGAGCCGTGCGTCATCCGGTGCGGGTGCTCGATGAGCGACTCGACGCCGCCGAGCGACTCCGCGAGCGTGAACACCTGCGTCGCGCCGCACACGGCCAGCGCGGAGGCCTCGCTCCCCGTCCGGAACGACACCATCCCGCCGAACCCGCGCATCTGGCGGGCGGCGACCTCGTGCCCCGGGTGCTGCTCCAGTCCCGGGTAGATGACGTGGGTGACGGCGTCGTGCTCGACGAGGAACTGCGCGACCCGCGTCGCGTTCGCGACGTGCCGGTCCATCCGGACGGCGAGCGTGCGCAGCCCGCGCAGCGTGAGCCACGCGTCGAACGGCCCGGCGACCGCACCGGACGCGTTCTGGTGGAACCGCACCGCGTCCGCGACGTTCGTGGTCCCCGTGGGGCCTTCCAGCCCGACGGGCAGCTGCGCGCCGTCGGCGACGACCAGCGCGCCGCCGACCACGTCGGAGTGCCCGCCGACGTACTTCGTCGTCGAGTGCACGACGACGTCCGCGCCGAGCGCGATCGGGTTCTGCAGGTACGGCGTCGCGAACGTGTTGTCGACGACGAGCAGCGCCCCCGCGGACCGGGCGTGCGCCGCGAGCTCGGCGATGTCGGCGATGCCGAGCAGCGGGTTCGTCGGCGTCTCGACCCACACGACCTTCGTCCGGCCCGGCTGGATCGCGGCGAGCACCGCGCCGGGGTCGGACAGGTGGGCGGGTGTGTGTTCGATCCCCCACGGCCCGAACACGCGCGCCACCAGCCGGTACGTCCCGCCGTAGGCGTCGTCCGGCACGACGACGTGGTCGCCGGGCCGCAGGACCGCGCGCAGCAGCGTGTCCTCGGCGGCGAGGCCCGACGCGAACGCGAAGCCCGCGGCACCGCCCTCCGCCGCGGCGAGCGCCTCCTCGAGGGCCGTGCGGGTCGGGTTCGCGGAGCGGGAGTACTCGTACCCGCCGCGCAGGCCACCGACGCCGTCCTGCTTGTAGGTGGACACCTGGTAGATGGGCGGCACGACGGCTCCGGTCGTCGCGTCGGCTTCCTGACCTGCATGGATGGCGCGGGTCGAGAATCCTGCGGAGCTCCAGTCGTACCCGGCTGCGAGGGGGTCGGTGGTCACGCCCTCAGGCTAGGCGGTGCCGGGAACACCGGCAGGTGTAGGACGGTTGCACACGCCGGGAAGGATCAGGCGGCGACCCAGCCGCCCCGAGGCCTCCCGGGAAAGGACCCCGCACCATGAACTGGCTGTTCGGATCCGCACTTTCCTCCACCATGGTCGAGCCCGAGCGTGCGCTCGCCGGTCGCGAGGACTACGCCTACGCGGTGCCCACGACGCACACCGTCCTGGGGACCCCGCTGCACGGACCCTGGCCGGACCGCACCCGGGTGCTGTACGTCGCGATGGGCTGCTTCTGGGGCGCCGAGCGCGCCTTCTGGCAGACCCCCGGCGTCGTCACCACGGCCGTCGGCTACCAGGGCGGCTACACGCCGTACCCCACGTACGAGGAGACCTGCACCGGCCTGACCGGGCACACCGAGGCCGTCCTCGTGGCCTACGACCCGAGCGTGATCTCCGACGAGGACGTGCTCCGGAAGTTCTGGGAGTCGCACGACCCCACGCAGGGCTTCCGCCAGGGCAACGACCGCGGCACGCAGTACCGGTCCGCGGTCTACACGACCACGCCGGAGCAGGCCGACGCGGCCAAGCGCACCCGCGACGAGTACCAGCCGCGGCTGACCCGCTCGGGCTTCGGCGCGATCACCACCGAGATCCGGCCCGCGTCCGAGGCCGGCACGTTCTACTACGCCGAGGGCTACCACCAGCAGTACCTCGACAAGAACCCGAACGGGTACTGCGGCCTGGGCGGCACGGGAGTCTCGTGCCCCCGCCCGACGGGCGCCTGACCGACCCGACGCCGCCGTCGCGGAGCAGCGCACCTCGCGCCCCCGCGACGGCGGCGTCGTGCTGACCGCCCGTCAGGCGCCGGCGCGGACCAGGCCGCACTCGTAGGAGAAGATCACGGCCTGCACCCGGTCCCGCAGGTCGAGCTTGGCCAGGATGCGGCTGACGTGACCCTTGACGGTCCCTTCGGTGAGGAAGAGGCGTCCGGCGATCTCCGCGTTGGACAGGCCCCGGGCGACCAGCTCGAGCACCTCCCGTTCGCGCTCCGTGAGAGCACGCAGGTCCGCCTCGGTCCGGGGCAGCGGGCCGGACGTGCCGACGTGGCGCTCGACGAGCCTGCGGGTGACCGCGGGCGCGACGACGGCGTCTCCCCGCGCCACCACCCGGATCGCGGACAGCAGGTCGGTGGCGAGCGTGTCCTTCAGCAGGAACCCGCTCGCCCCGCCGCGCAGCGCCGAGTAGACGTACTCGTCGAGGTCGAACGTCGTGAGGACCAGGACGCGCGGCCCGTCCGGGCGGCCGTCGCGGATGCGACGGGTCGCCTCCAGCCCGTCGACACCGGGCATCCGGACGTCCATCAGGATCACGTCGGGGCTCGCCGCGGCCGCGAGCGCCGTCGCCTCGGCGCCGTCGGAGGCCTCCCCGACGACCTCCATGTCGTCGGCGTTCTCGACGATCATCCGGAGGCCGGCACGGATCAGGGCCTGGTCGTCGGCCAGCAGGACGCGGATCATGGCCGCCCGTCCGGGTCGAGCGGGAGGCGGGCGTGGACGAGGTAGCCGCCCGCGGGCCCCGGTCCGGCGGTCAGCTCGCCCCCGAGGAGCGCGACGCGTTCCCGCATGCCGCGCAGCCCGTGACCGCCGGTCCCGTCCGACGGCGCCGGACCCGCGCCGTCGTCGCGGGCGTCGATCGTCAGCCCGTCGCCCTCGTAGGACACCACCACCTCGGCGTGAGCCCCCGGTCCGGCGTGCTTCATCACGTTGGTCAACGCCTCCTGGACGATCCGGTACGACGAGGCGTCGATGCTGGTCGGCAGCGTGCGAGGAACCCCGGTCACCTGCAGCTCGACCGGTGTGCCCGCCTGCCTGACCTGCTCGGCCAGCCGGGGCAGCTGCGCGATGCCCGGCACGGGTGCCGTCGCGTCGTCGTCCTGCCCGGACACGGACAGCACGTGGCGGATGTCGGCGAGCGAGCCGCGGCCGGTCGCCACGATGGTGTCGAGCGCCGCGAGGGTGTCGGCCGGCCGCCTGGCGAACGCCGCCGCTCCGCCCTGCGCCTGCATCACGATCACGGCGAGGCCGTGCGCCACCACGTCGTGCACCTCGCGGGTGAGCCGCGCCCGTTCGGCGGCGACCGCGAGCGCCGCCTGCTGCTCGCGCTCACGCTCCAGGTCGTGCGCCGCCCTCGCCCTGATCTCGCCGAGGTACGCGCGTCGGCTCCGGACACCCCACCCGATCGTCCACGCCAGGACCAGCAGCAGCCCGAGGACGGGGAGCCCGCCCCACGCCGTCGGACCGGGCGCGGCGCCGTCCTGACCGTGCACCTGCCCGCCCGTGGCGAACGGGCCCGTGAAGTGCCGGCCGTCGGCCCGGCCGTCGAGCGCCACGACGGACGACCACGCCGCCACCACGGCCAGCGTCGCGCCGAGCGCCGTGAGCGAGACCCGGGGCGGGCGCCGGGCGGCGATCGTGCCCAGGACGATCGGCACCGCCAGGTCGGTCGGGACCGGGCCGGCGCCCACCGCCATCGGCACCAGGGTGGCGAGCGCCGCGGCGACGAGGGCGGGGACCGGCAGGCGGCGGCGCACGGCCACGGCCGCGGCGCAGATCCCCGCCAGGACCCACCGGGCCCACGGCCAGACCGTCTCCGGCGAGCCGCCGGTCGTCGCCGGACCGCCACCGACCGCCACCGTGCCGGCGAGCAGCAGGAGGCCGAGACCGGCGTCGCGGACGCTCGGTCTGCGCACGACGGCCCACCGGGCCGCCACGGGAGTCCTCATACGCGCACCACCCTATTTCCGGGCGTCGCTGCCCCACACCCGACGGAGGTCAGGTTCTGGCGCATGACCTCGGACGGGTGTGCGGCGGGCACGGCAGCGCGCAGCGTGGCACCCATGCCGACCTTGCCGCCCGCCACGACCCGCCGCCGTGCGACGACACCCCGCCTCGCCCTCGTCGTGCTCGCCGCGACGATCGCCCTGCTCACCGGCTGCAGCCACCCGGTGCAGCTCGAGTGGACCCGTGTCGTCCCCGGGGGCGACTGCCACTGCGCCGACGGCAGCGAGTTTGCGTTCCGGGAGTGGCGGGCCGACCCGACCAAGGTCGTGCTGTTCCTGAACGGCGGCGGGGTCTGCTGGGACGCCGCGATGTGCGCGTTCACCGGCGAGCGCGGCGAGAACGACTTCTACGACTGGAGCATCCAGGGCACGGAGCCGGAGAACCGGAGCGGGATGTTCGACATCACCCGGGCCGACAACCCGTTCCGCGACTACTCGTTCCTCTACGTGAGCTCGTGCACCGGCGACGCGCACCTGGGTGACGCCACCCAGGTGTACGGGTCAGGGCTGACGGTGGAGCATCGCGGCTACGTCAACGGGACGGCGGCGCTCGACCACCTCGTGGGGCAGTATCCGGACGCCACGCAGGTCGTCGTCGTCGGCAAGACGGCCGGCTCGGTCGCTGCGCCGATCTACGGCGGCCTCGTCGCCGACCGGCTGCCCGATGCGCAGGTCACGGTGCTCGGCGGCCAGTCCGGTGCGTGGCCGGACGACCCCGAGCTCGACGCCGACGTCCTCGCCGGGCGATGGGGCGCCCACGACGCGGTGCCCGACTGGGCCGTCGCCGGGCTCTCGGCCCAGGAGTGGGGCCCTCCTCGGTTCTGGTCGCAGGCCGGACGGCACGACCCCGACCTCGTGCTGGCTCGCTTCGACTTCGCGTACGACCCGCAGGCGGCGTCCGAGGTGACGCGGTGGATGGACGGGGACCCGCCCGACCTGCTCGACGTGATCGACGCGAACGAGTCCTCGATCGAGGCCGCCGGGGTGACGCTGCACAGCTTCACGGCACCGGGCGCGGACCACCAGATCTTCGAGCCGGCGAAGTTCTACCAGGTCGAGGTCGACGGCGTACGGCTCGTCGACTGGGTGCGTTCCCTGGTCGCGGGCGAGGCACCCGACGACGTCCACTGCGACGACTGCGGTCCGTAGGGTCGATCCGGTGCACGACGTTCCGGCCGGCTCCCGTGACGGAGCCGGCCGGAGTTCGTCGGGCGGGTGGCCGACGCGCCCCTCGTCGACCACCCGCCCGCCGTGCAGCAGGCCGGGGCCCCCGTGACCCGTTCCCTGCTGCCTCCGGTAGTGGCTTGTGCGACCGCGTAGCGGCCTGTCAGAAACGGTAATGACAAGAGTGTCCGCCGGTCCACGACTGTCCACGCAGGGCAGGACCGAGGTCCAGGTCAGCGGGCTGACGTACGTTGGCAGGGCGGTCCGACGACGGGCAGGAACGAGGAGGACGACCCATGACGCTGACGACCTGGGCGGGCAACTACGCGTACGGCGCGCAGACGGTCCACCGACCACGCTCCGTCGACGAGCTGCGGCAGGTCGTCGCGGACGCCCGCCACGTGCGCGCGCTCGGCACCCGGCACTGCTTCAACGACCTCGGCGACGGGCCCGAGGCGCTCGTCCTGCTCGACGAGATCGCGCCGGACGTGGTGCTCGACACCGCGGCCCGGACGGTCACGGTCGGCGGCGGGGTCCGGTACGGCGCGCTCGCCGAGCACCTGCACGCCGCGGGCTGGGCGGTGCACAACCTGGCGTCGCTCCCGCACATCAGCGTCGCGGGTGCGGTCGCGACGGCGACGCACGGCTCCGGGGACCGGTCGACGAACCTCGCGGCGGCGGTCGCGGCGCTCACGTACGTCGGCCCCGGCGGCGAGCTCCGGCAGGTCGCGCGCGGGGACGACGACTTCGCGGGGTCCGTCGTCGCGCTGGGAGCGCTCGGGGTCGCGGCGCGCGTGACGCTCGACGTGGAGCCCACGTACGACGTCGCGCAAGAGGTGCACGACGAGGTGCCGTGGGACGCGGTCCTGCACCACTACGACGAGCTCACCGCGAGCGCCGACTCGGTGAGCGTGTTCACCGACTGGGCCGAGCCAACGCTGCGTCAGGTGTGGCGCAAGACCCGCGTGACCTCGTCGTACGCGCCTCGCACCGACCTGTTCGGAGGGACGGCCGCCGCCTCCCAGCGGCACATGCTGCCCGGCATCGACCCCGTGAACGCCACGCAGCAGGGCGGCGTCCCGGGTCCGTGGCACGAGCGGTGGCCGCACTTCAAGCTCGCGTTCACGCCGAGCAACGGCGACGAGCTGCAGTCCGAGTACCTCGTGCCGCGCCGGCACGCCGTCGGCGCGTTCGCCGCCCTCCGGGACCTCGGCGACCGGATCGCGCCGTTGCTGCAGGTCAGCGAGGTCCGCACGGTCGCCGCCGACGAGCTGTGGCTGTCGAGCGCGTACGGCGAGGACGTCGTCGGCCTGCACTTCACGTGGCTCCCCCGCCAGCCCGAGGTCGAGGCGCTGCTTCCGACGATCGAGGCGGCGCTCGCCCCGTTCGACGCGCGGCCGCACTGGGGGAAGCTGTTCGCCGACGTCGACCGGGACCTGCGCCGGCTGTACCCGCGGTGGGACGACTTCCGGGCGCTCGTCGCGCGCGTCGACCCCGACGGGGTGTTCCGGAACGGCTTCCTCGACCGGCACGTGCTGCGCGACTGAGCCTGGGTCAGGGGCGCCAGCGCGTCGAGCGGGCGGCCAGGTCGGTGTCCCCCACGCGGCCGGTCGGCGACAGCGTGAGGACGCCCGCGCTCGGGTTGAGGCGCGGGCTCGTCCCGTACAGCGCGTCGAGGGCCGCCTCGGCGTCCCGGTCCCCCGCGTCGGCACGCACGAGCAGGTCGGCGACCTCGTCGACGAGAGCGTCGACCTCCTCCTCGGGCGGGAGCCCGTCGGCCAGGTCACGCGGCACGGTGTCGCCCCACACGTCCCACAGCAGGAGCTCCTCGCGCTGCCGGTGCGCGAGCTCCTCGACGACGTACCCGCGCACGAACTCGGCGCCGCACAGCTCCGGCATCGACGCGTCGACGCCGTACACGCTCGGGTCGACGGTCCCCGCGCGGACCTGCTGCCACACCTCGGCGGCGGTCTGGAACGGTGCCCCCGGTCCGGTGGGCATGTCGTCGATGTCGAAGCCCCACGGCTGCGGGCCGCCCACCGGTCCGTTCACCGGGTCCAGCTCGGGGTCGAACCGCACCCACCGGTCGCCGTCCCACAGCTCGGCGACCACGTGGTCGTGGTGGAAGCCGCCCTCGAAGTACCCCGCGAACCCGACCCGCGTGCGCGCCGGGATCCCGTGCTCGCGCAGCACGGCCACGGCGAACAGCGAGTGGTCCCGGCAGCAGCCCGCGACCCGGTCGTGCACCGGACGGTCCGCGGTGAGCGACCCGGGGACGCGCGCCGTCGCGACGTCGAGCACGTGTGACAGCCAGCGCAGGTCGATGTCGGCGTCCTGCCCGGCGGCCAGCTCGGACGCCTGGCCGCGGTAGTGGACGATCGTCGCGCAGGCGGCCTGGTGGAGCGCGGGCGGTGTCGGCTCGACCTCCTTGAGCAGCGCGCCGTGGGGGCCGGGGTCGGAGTAGGGGCTGTGCTGGGCGTACGCGTCGATGTGCGGCATGTCGTCAGGGTCCGGTCTGCCCCTGGGGCAGGGTCAAGGGATGAGGTCCGCGCCGTCAGGCAGGGGCTGGGCGACGTGGGCGACGACGCCCTCGTCCGACCACGGCACGGGGTAGAGCTCGCGCACCGGTCCGGCACCGTCGAGCCGGTGGTCGGCGAACCAGCCCTCGAGCGCGAGGTACGCGCCGATGATCTGCGGGTAGCGGCAGTCCTGCGCCGTCACGGGCACCGACGCGAGCAGGTGCGCAGGCTCCTCGCGCAGCACGACCGGTCCGGCGGGGTCCGCGTGGCCCTCGTACGGCACGCACGTCTCGACGGGTCCGTCCCCGTCGGGGCCGACCGCACCGTGGAACAGGACCCAGAACTCGGCGCCCGTCGACGCCCCGGCGTCCGCGAGGTGGCGGCGCAGCGTGAGCACGTCGGCCGTGAAGGACGCCACGAGCTCGGGCTGGCTCACGTGGCGACGGAGGGTGGCGACGCGCCGGGCGGGGGCCCGCTCGACGACGACGTCGGCGCCGGTGAACCCGGTCACCGCCGTCGTCCCGGCCCTGCTCGGCGCGTCGGCGGCGGTCGCCAGGGTCCGAACGACCAGGTCGACGGCGGGCCCGCGGTCGTCGAGCTCGCGCCGCCGGTCGGCCCACCAGGTGCGGACCGTGCCGGCGAGCCGGTCCTCCGGACCGTCGAGGAGCTCGCCGACGAGCGCGAGCGGCATGTCGAGCCGGCGCAGCAGGGCGATCGTCCGTGCCCGGTCGAGCTGGCCGGCGCCGTAGTACCGGTACCCGTTGCCGGGGTCGACTCGCTCGGGCGGCAGGATCCCGCGCGCGTCGTACAGCCGCAGGGCCTTGAGCGAGAGCCCTGACCTGCGGGCGAACTCCCCGATCGTGAGATCCGCGTCCGACGGCACGGGCCGAGGATACGGGCGGCCGTGGCCGGTGGGAACGGCGGTGGGACGAGGGACGGGCGGGACCCGGGGCACCTGCTCCCCCGGGTCCCGCCCGTGCCTGGCGTCAGTTGCTGGTGTTGACGATGTCCACGACGAACACGAGGGTGTCGCCGCCGCGGATGCCGGCCTGCGGGGCACCGCGGTCGCCGTAGCCCAGGTGCGACGGGATCGACAGGAGCACGCGGGAGCCGACCTGCTGGCCGACGAGGCCCTCGTCCCAGCCGCCGATGACGGCGCCGACGCCGATCGGGAAGCTGATGGACTCGCGGCGGTCGTAGGAGTTGTCGAACACGTGGCCGCCCCACGTCTGGCCGAGGTAGTGCACCTCGATGTCGTCGCCGGCCTCGACGAGCGCGCCGTCGCCGCGGGACAGGACGACGACCTCGAGCTCGGCGGGTGCCTGCGCGTCGGGGAAGGTCAGCGTGGGCTTCTCGCCGAACGAGCCGGACGCCTCGGGAAGCGCTGCGGACATGACGTACTCCTTCGATGGATGACAGTGCCGGACCATCTTGCCAACAGCCGCCGACGCGAACCTGTTGACCCGCTTGGCTAATGGCATTAGCTTTGCAGTCATGACCACCACGGTGCACCACCTGCAGCGGCCCGAGGGCCGGATCGCGTACACGGTCGACGGCCCGGCGCACGCCCCGCTCGTCGTCCTGGTCCCGGGCATGGGCGACCTGCGCAGCACCTGGCGCGAGCTCGTCGGCCCGCTCGTCGAGGCCGGTCACCGCGTCGCCGTCATGGACCTGCGCGGCCACGGCGACTCGGACACCACCTTCCGCACCCACGGCGACGTCGTCACCGGCCAGGACGCGATCGCGCTCGTCGAGCACCTCGGCGGGCCGGCCGTGCTCGGCGGCAACTCGATGGGCGCCGGGGCCGTCGCGTGGGCCGCGGCCGAGCGGCCTGACCTCGTCGCCGGACTCGTGCTCACCGGCCCGTTCCTGCGCGATCCGTCGGTCCCCGGGTTCGTCACCGCGACCATGCACGGCCTCATGCGGGTCCTGTTCTCCCGGCCCTGGGGCGCCGCGATCTGGGCGTCCTACTACCGCGGGTACCTGAACCGAGGCCGCAAGGCGCCCTGGCTCGACGAGCACGTCGCCGACCTGCGGGCCGCCATGCACGACCCCGCCCACCTGCGCTCGTTCCGGCACCTCACCGTCCAGCTCACGCACGCCCCCGTCGAGGCCCGCGTGCCGCAGGTCACCGCCCCCGCCGTCGCGTTCGTCGGCGCCGTCGACCCCGACTTCAAGGACCCCGCCGCCGAGGCCGCCTGGCTCCGCGGCGCGATCGACGCCGACGTCACGCTCATCCCGGAGGTCGGGCACTACCCGCAGAACCAGGCCCCCGAGGTCGTCGTCCCCGGCACCCTGGCGTTCCTCGCCGGCCTCCCCCGGGACGCCGACGGCCGCTTCCAGGTCCGCGCGGCCACCCGTGCCTAGGGCGGGTCTCGACCGGTCCGCCGTCGTCACGATCGCGCTCGCGGTGGTCGACGACGGCGGGCCCACCGGCTTCGCCGACCTCACCCTCGCCGCCGTCGCCGCCCGCGCCGGCGTCGCGGTGCCCAGCCTCTACAAGCACGTCGCCGGGCTGCCCGCCCTGCGCCGCGAGGTCGCCCTGGTCTGCGTCGAGCAGCTCCGGGACGCCCTCGCGGCCGTGGACGCCGAGCACGGCGCCGACGAGCACGACGAGCGCGCCGACGACGGCACCCTGCGCGCGATGGCCCACGCGGTGCGCGACCTCGCCCGCCGCTCACCCGGCCGCTACCAGGCGGTCCAGGGCAGCCTGTGGGTGCACGACCCGGACGCCGACGCCGTCCGCGCGGCGGGCGCCGCGGTCGTCGAGCACCTGGCCGCGGCCGTCGCGGCGCTCGGCGTCCCGCCCGAACGGCGCATCGACGCCGTGCGCGCCGTGCGGGCCGCCGTGCACGGTTTCGTGGTCCTCGAGCTCGACGGCGGCTTCGGCATGCCCGACGACGTCGACGAGAGCTTCGACTTCCTCGTCGAGGGCCTGGTGGGCGGCCTGCGACGCGTCGTCGTGACCTAGGTCCCAGGCCGTCCCCGGTTGCGTGCGGTCGGATGACCGTCAAGGCCTCGGGGTCCGGCGGGTGCGGCCGGCCGAGGTGGCAGGGGGCCCGTCGCCGGGACGTGGGGATGCGTCCCCGGTGACGAGGAGGGCGCGTCCGACCCCCCGGTTCGGGCGCGCCCTCCTCCGCGCGCCCGGATGCCCCCCTCGCTGACCTGCGTCTTCACATCACCCGCACCCGGGACTTGGGTCCTGCACCCGGGAGATGACGCCGCGCAAGTATCTCCGCATGAGCCCGATCGGCTCATCGGGCCTGGAGAGGCCCGGACACCGGGGGTACTCGAAGGAGTCCACAAGACATGAGCACCAGCATCGCCCGCCCCGCCTCGCACACCCGCCTGTACGGCCTCATCGTCATGATCCTCGGCGGCGTGTTCCTCGTCGCCGGCGCCGTCACCTGGGGGGCGGTGTCGAGCCACCTCAAGGCCGAGGACATCACCGTGTCGCCCGACGCGGCCCACTTCGGCGGCCAGCTCGTCGACACGCCGTGGGAGGCGTTCGCGCAGGCCGACATCATCAACCACCACGCGCTGACCGCGACGGGTGACAAGACGTACGCCGAGATCGGCACCGAGCTCCACGAGATCGAGGCCGCGAACCCGGACGCCTCCAAGGAGGAGCTCGCCAAGGACGCGGACTACGCCAAGCTGACCGCGCTGCGCACCGTCGTGATGAACGGCTCGTTCCTGCGCGCCTCGCTGTTCACCTCGGTGATCGCGTTCGGTGTCGCGTTCCTCGCGATGGGTCTCGGCGTCACGATCGCCTTCATCGGCTGGGCGATCCGCTCGGCCGGCACCCCCGCCACCGCCGCGACCACGGCAGGCGCGGAGCGGCCGCTCGCAGCAGCCGCGGTCTGACCCGTCCGGCGGACAACCCGCCGCACGTGCGACCACCGGGAGGCCGGCGCCACATCCAGGCGCCGGCCTCCCGCACGTCTGCGCTCAGACCTCTGCGGCGACCTCCGCGCCGACCGCCGCGCCGACCGCCGGCACGGGTGCCCCCCGGCCGCCGAGCAGCGCACCCAGCCACCGGATCTGACGGTCCACCTGGTACGCCTGGCCGCCTTCGTGGTTGTTGTAGGCGTACACCTCGATCTCGGTCGCGGGCCGCTCGCCGGCCAGTCCGGCGTAGTGGTTGTACGCCGCGAACACGGTCGACGGCGGGCACGTGACGTCCCGCAGCGCGACGGAGAACAGCGCGGGGGCGCTCGCACGGCGGGCGAAGTGCACGCCGTCGAGGTACGACATGGTCCGGAACACCATGGCCTCGCGCCCACGGTGCACGGCGAGGTAGTCGACGAGCTCACCGTGCGGCTTGGCGTCGCTGATGTCGACGGCCCGGCGGTAGTGGCACATGAACGGCACGTCCGGCATGACCGCGACGAGGCCGTCGGCCAGGCCGCCCACCGCGAGCGCGAGCCCTCCGCCCTGGCTGATCCCGGTCACGGCGACCCGGTCGGGGTCGACCCCCGGCAGCGCCCGCACCGCGTCCACGGCACGCACGGCGTCGGTGATGAGCCGGCGGTAGTAGTGGTCGGCGGGGTCCTCGATGCCGCGGGTCATCACGCCCGGGAACGCGGGCCCGGTGCCGGCGGGGTCGGCCGTGTGGCCGCCGCTCCCCCACGTCGCCCCCTGCCCACGCGTGTCCATGACGAGGTGCACGTAGCCCGCGGCGGCCCACGCGAGACGCTCGTGCGGGAACCCGCGCCCACCGCCGTACCCGAGGAGCTCGACGACCGCCGGCAGCAGCTCGCGCGTCCCCGCGCTGCCCGCCGGGCGCGTCACCCACGCCTTGATCGGGTGCCCGCCGAACCCCGCGAACGTCACGTCCTCCGTGTCGACCAGCCGCAGGCCCGTGTCGACCGGGACCGCCGTGAGCGCGAGGTCGTGCGCGCGGGCCTCGACGAGCGTCGTGGTCCAGAACGCGTCGAAGTCCGCGGGCTCGTCGAGCTCCGGCAGGTAGCGCTCGAGCTCGGGCAGGGGCAGGTCGAACAGGGCCATCGTGCTCCCTCGGACGTCGGTCGTGGGACGGCCGCGGGCCGTCTGCCGGGAGGCTACCCGGCAGGTCGACGGGCTGACGAACGGCTCACTAGCGGGCGAGGAAACCGAGCAGGTCGTGCCGCGTGAGCACGCCGACGGGCGCGCCGTCGTCGACGACCATGAGCGCGTCGGCCTGCTGCAGCGCGGCGCGGGCGGCCTGCACGGCCTCGCCGATCCCGATGAGCGGCAGCGGCGGGGACATGTGCCGGTCGACCCTGTCGGACAGGGACGCGTCGCCCGCGAACACCGCGTCCAGCAGCGCCCGCTCGGACACCGCACCGGCGACCTCGCCGATCTTCACGGGCGGCTCCGCCCCGACGACGGGCATCTGCGAGACGCCGTACTCGTGCAGGATCTCGATGGCGTCGCGCACGGTCTCGTTCGGGTGGGTGTGCACGAGGTCGGGCAGCGTCCCCGTCTTCGTCTTGAGCACGTCCGCGACGGTCGCCCCCTCGTCGGCCGCGAGGAAGCCGTACGAGCGCATCCACGAGTCGTTGAAGATCTTCGACAGGTAGCCGCGACCGCTGTCGGGCAGGATCACCACGATCACGGCGCGCGCGGCGGCCTCGGGGTCGCGGTCCTGCAGGCGGCGGGCGTACCGGAGCGTCGCCTCGACGGCCATGCCGCAGGAGCCGCCGACGAGCAGCCCCTCCTCGCGGGCGAGGCGGCGGGTCATCGCGAACGAGTCGGCGTCCGAGACGGCGATGACCTCGTCGGGGACCGTCGGGTCGTACGCGGCCGGCCAGAAGTCCTCGCCGACCCCCTCGACGAGGTAGGGGCGCCCGTCGCCGCCGGAGTACACCGACCCCGCGGGGTCCGCCCCGATGACGACCACGGGTCCGGACTCGCGGTCCGCCGACGCGTCCTTGAGGAAGCGCCCCGTCCCGGTGATCGTGCCCCCGGTGCCGACGCCCGCGACGAGGTGCGTGACCAGCCCGTCGGTGTCGGCCCAGATCTCCGGCCCGGTGGACTCGTAGTGGCTCGCCGGGCCGTTCGGGTTGGCGTACTGGTTCGGCTTCCAGGCGCCCTCGATCTCCAGCACCAGCCGGTCGGAGACCGAGTAGTACGAGTCGGGGTGGTCGGGCGGGACCGCCGTCGGCGTCACGACGACCTCGGCGCCGTACGCGCGCAGGACGTCGCGCTTGTCCTGGCTGACCTTGTCGGGGCAGACGAACACGCAGCGGTACCCCTTGCGCTGCGCGACGAGCGCGAGGCCGACGCCGGTGTTCCCGCTGGTCGGCTCGACGATCGTGCCGCCGGGCCGCAGCGCACCGCTGGCCTCGGCCGCCTCGACCATCTTGAGGGCGATGCGGTCCTTCACGGACCCGCCGGGGTTCATGTACTCGACCTTGGCGAGGATCGTCGCCGTCAGGTCTGCGGTCACGGACGTGAGCTGGACGAGCGGGGTGCCGCCGACGAGCTCCGAGATGTGGTGTGCGTACTTCACGTGCCGAGTCTGCCCCGGCGGGCCACGGATGACCCGCCGAGGCGCGCGCTCGGCGTGCGCAGATCAGGGCCTGCGGATCACTGCCGGAAGATCGCCAGCAGCCGCAGCAGCTCGAGGTACAGCCAGACCAGCGTGACCACGAGGCCGAACGCCGCGTACCAGGCGTACTGCGACGGGATGCCCTGCTCGACGCCGCGCTTGATCGAGTCGAAGTCGATGACGAGGCTCGCGGCCGCGAGCGCCACGGCGACCAGGCCGACGGCCACGCCCAGCCAGCCGCTGCGCATCGGCCCGAACTGGCCGCCGCCCACTCCGAACAGCATGAGGACGACGTTGAGCAGCGAGAACACCAGGTAGCCGACGAGGCCGAGCAGCACCATGCGTGTGAACTTCGGGGTCACGCGGACCTTGCCGGAGCGGAACAGGATCAGCGACGTCGCGAACACCGCGGCCGTCGCCAGCACGGCCTGCCCGACGATGCCGTCGTGCCAGTCCTCGTAGAACTTGCTCAGGCCGCCGAGGAACACGCCCTGCGCGAGCGCGTACAGCGTGATGAGCAGGGGGCTCGGCTTGCGCTTGAACGCGTTGACGAGCCCGAGCACGAGCCCGACGATCGCGCCGACCACCCACAGGCCGGGAGCGACGCCCCAGGTCACCGCGGCGCTCGCCACGAGCAGGGCCAGCAGGCCGCCGGTGCGGATGATCACGTCGTCGTACGTCATCCGGCCGGTCTCGCGCGGGCCGGCGGACGGCAGGGCGTACATCTCGTCGAGCTGCGCGACGTCGAGCGTGCGCGCGTTGCCCTGGCCGGCGGTGGCCGTCGACCCCCCGGGCTGCGCGTTGGTGCGGGCCCGCCGGTCGGCAGGGTCCGAGAACACGGGACTGTTGTCGAAGACGGGATTGGGCACGTCGTCCTCCTGGACGGCTCGGCAGCACGCAAGGACTGCGTTCACCGTACCGAACGCGGGTGAACCCCGGATCGTTCCTTGGGACGACTCAGGGTCCACCCTGAACCGTCCCGGATATCCACCCAATGACGGATACAACCGCCCGGGCGAGCACCTAGGGTCGAACAGTCACAGTTTCCCCAGACGAGGACCGATGATGATCGAGGCCCAAGGCCTGACCAAGAAGTACGGCGCGAAGACCGCCGTGGACGGCATCTCGTTCACGGTGCAGCCCGGCAAGGTGACGGGCTTCCTCGGCCCGAACGGCGCCGGCAAGTCCACCACGATGCGCATGATCGTCGGGCTCGACCGCCCGACGGCCGGCACCGTCACGGTCAACGGCCGCCCCTACGCCCAGCACCGCTCGCCCCTGACCGAGGTCGGGGCGCTGCTGGAGGCCAAGGCGGTCCACACGGGCCGCAGCGCCAAGAACCACCTCCGCGCGCTCGCCGCCACGCACGGCATCGGCGACAAGCGCGTCAACGAGGTCATCGACATGACCGGCCTGCACGACGTGTCCAAGCGGCGCGTCGGCGGCTTCTCGCTCGGCATGGGCCAGCGGCTCGGCATCGCCGTGGCGCTGCTCGGCGACCCGCGCACACTGATCCTCGACGAGCCGGTCAACGGTCTCGACCCCGAGGGCGTCCTGTGGGTCCGCAACCTCGTGAAGTACCTGGCGTCGGAGGGCCGCACGGTCTTCCTGTCGTCGCACCTCATGAGCGAGATGGCCCTCACGGCCGACCACCTGGTGGTCATCGGCCGCGGCCGGATCATCACGGACGGCCCGGTGGACCAGGTCATCGCCGCCGCGACGCGTGCGACGGTCAAGGTGCGCTCGCCGCAGGCCTCGCAGCTGGCCGAGCTGCTCGCCGCCCCGGACGTCACGATCACGTCCGCCGAGCCGGGCCTGCTCGAGGTGCACGGCGCCACGTCCGAGGCCGTCGGCGAGGTCGCGGCCGCCGGCCGGATCGTGCTGCACGAGCTCACGCCCATCACGGGCTCGCTCGAGGAGGCGTACATGAGCCTCACGCAGGACGCCGTCGAGTACCACTCGGCTGCCGTACCTGCCGGCGGGCACACCTCGGCAGGCACGGACGCCGCCGCCCCGACCCACGAGGAGAACGCCCGATGAGCACCACCACCGTCGCCCCCGCGCGGGCCGAGGTGACGCGCCCGACGACGACGCACAAGCTGTCGTT
The DNA here is from genome assembly GCF_016862675.1 of Cellulomonas chitinilytica. Taxonomy (GTDB): domain Bacteria; phylum Actinomycetota; class Actinomycetes; order Actinomycetales; family Cellulomonadaceae; genus Cellulomonas; species Cellulomonas chitinilytica. Next base: position 393,588 of record NZ_BONK01000001.1, read on the forward strand.
CGGCCACCTGCTCAAGTCCGAGTGGATCAAGTTCTGGTCGGTCCGCTCGACCATCTGGACGCTCGCCATCACGGCCGTCGCGCTCGTGGGCTTCACGGTGCTGCTCACGCTGGCCATGGTCAACGCGCCCGACGACGCCGGCGCGCCGACGAACCCCCTGGACGCGTTCGGCCTGAACGTCTACCTCGGTCCGCTGGCCGTCGCGGTGCTCGGCGCCCTGTCGATCACGGGCGAGTACACGACGGGCATGATCCGCTCCAGCCTCACCGCGGAGCCCCGCCGCACCCCGGTGCTGTGGGCGAAGGCGCTCGTGCTCTTCGTGGTCGTGTTCGTCGTCTCGGCGGCGTCCATCGCGGTCGCGGCGCTGCTGCAGGCCGCGATCTTCGGCGGCGACGGCATGACGGTCGACGTCTACGACTCCCAGACGCTGCGGGCGCTGACCGGCTACGCGCTGTACATCTCGATGATCGGGCTGCTCTCGTTCGCGCTCGGTGCGCTCATGCGGCACTCCGCCGCGGCGATCGCCACCGTGCTCGGCGCGCTGCTCATCCTGCCGATCATGTTCAGCGCGATCCCGTGGGAGCCGCTGCACAAGATCATGCCGTTCCTGCCGAACGTGGCCGGTGCGCAGGTCACGCAGACGAACGACCAGATCGCGGCGATGGCGGCGGCCCAGCCCGACGTCATCACGCTGTCGGCGTGGGCGGGCTTCGGCGTCCTCGCCGCGTACGTCGTCGTCGTGCTGGCGGCGGCCGCGGTGCTGCTCAAGCGTCGCGACGCCTGACCCGACGCCTGACGCGGCGGGCTCGTCCCGCACGAACGAGCGACGCCCGGTCGGACCTCACGGTCCGGCCGGGCGTCGCTCGTCTGCGGCGGCTCGTCAGACGAACTCGGCGACCGCCTCCTCGGGGGTGCCCTCGACGGTCGCGGCGTCGCGGTTCAGCCGGGACCAGAAGACCCGCTCCCCGACGTTGCGGGCGAGAACGTGACCGGCGACGAGGAACGTGAGGACGCCGACGGCGAGCACGCCGATCGCGACCCAGTAGGGCGACGTGAGGCCGACGTGCTCGGCGAGCAGCCCGGCGACGACGGGCGCGGGGGCCGCGAACCCCCAGCGGACCAGGTTGAACGACCCGGTGGTGACGCGCCGGTCGGGCGAGCCGGCCGCGAGCGCGAGGTCCGTGAGGTTGGCGTTGCAGATGCCCATGCAGACGCCGGCGACGACGAGCACGAGCACGGACTGCGTGGTGCTGTGCGACGTCGCGAGGCCGAACAGGGACGCGAGCAGCACGATGATCGCGATGCCGACGGTCTGCACGGCACCGATCCGGTGCGCCAGCCGGTGGCCGACCACGAGGATGCCGAGGGCGAGGCCGACGCCCCAGGCGGTGAACACGAAGCCGAGCGGGATGACGTCGAGGTGCAGGAACACGGGCGTGAACCCGAGCACGACGAAGAACACGAAGTTGTAGGTCGCCGTGATGACGCACAGGATCACGAACGCGGGGCGGCGGAACGGCGTGAACACCTGGCCGAGGGTGAGCGGCGCGGGCTTCTCGGCGGGGTCCTTGAGCCGGGTGACCGAGACGGTGAGCGCGACGATCATGAACACGCCGCACAGCAGGAACGGCACGCGCCAGCTGATCTCGCCGAGCAGCCCGCCGATGAGCGGGCCGATCGCGAAGCCGAGGCCGACGCAGGTCTCGAACAGCTCGACGGCCCAGGCCCGGTCGTTGGCGAGCGACACGAGCAGCACCATCGCGGTCGCGAAGAACATGGCGTTGCCCAGGCCCCACAGGCCGCGCAGCGCGGCGAGCTGGCCGATGGTGCCCGTGAGGGAGGCGGCGATGGCGGCGACGGCCACGACGCTCACGCCCGTGGCGAGGATCTTCTTGTAGCCGAACTTGCCCGTGAGCATGACGGCCGGGATCATCCCGATCGCCATGACGGCGATGTAGGCGGTGAACAGGAGCTCGATCTGCCAGGTCGTCGCGCCGAGGTCGGAGCCGATTGCGGGCAGGATGGGATCGACGATCGCGATGCCCGCGATCGCGAAGAAGGCGGTGAGGGTGGTCGCGAAGATCGCGGTCGTGTTCGGTTCGTTGCGCGTGGAAGCCACAGGTGGACCCTTGGTATCTGTAGGGGGCAGGTAATTTACCTGTATGCTACACCTAGATTCCCGACGCTCACACGGAGGTGACCCCTTGGACGACCCGATCGAGTCCGTCGAGCTGCAGATCGCCCTCCTGCTGCGCCTCGCCGACCGCAACCGCCGCCGCACACCACGCCTCGACGGCACGCTCGAACGCTCCGCCTACCTCGCGCTGCGCCAGCTCGCCGCGCACGGCCCCTGCGGCATCAACGAGATCGCCGACCACCTGCGCCTCGACGCCTCCACCGTCACGCGCCAGGTGCTCGCGATGGAGGCCGCCGGGCACGTGACCCGCGAACGCGACGACCGCGACGGGCGGCGGGCCGTGGTGACGATGACGGAGGCCGGCGCCGCGGCGCTCGCCCACACCCGGCAGGCCCGCGCCGAGGTGTACGACGACCTGCTGGCCGAGTGGTCGCCCGACGACCGCCGGCTGCTCGCCGACCTGCTCATCCGGCTCAACGAGGACATGGACGCCAAGGTCGGACGGCCCTCGACCAGCGTCGCGCACGGGCCCACGCACTGACCGCCCGCCACGACCACCCCGGCGCCGCGGTTACCGTGACCCGGTGACCGACGCGCCCGTCCGCCCCCGCCCCGCCCCGTTCGTCGGGGAGGTCCTGGACGTCGAACGCCTCACCGCGTCGCTCGTCCGGGTCGTCGTCGGCGGCCCCGGGCTCGCCGGGTTCGTGCCGTCGCCGCACGCCGACTCCTACGTCAAGCTCGTGTTCCTTCCCCCGGCGGCGGGCACCCACCGGCCCCTGCGCGACGACGGCCGGCTCGACGTCGACGCCGTCCGCGCGACCCTCCCGCCCGACGAGCAGCCGCGCCAGCGGTCGTACACCGTCCGCGGGTTCGCCGACGGGCGGCTCACGCTCGACCTCGTCGTGCACGGCGACGCCGGCCTCGCCGGACCGTGGGCCGACCGCGCCACCCCCGGCGACGAGGTGCTGCTCGTCGGCCCGGGCGGAGCCTGGTCCCCCGACCCGTCCGCCGCCTCCCACCTGCTCGTCGGCGACCTCAGCGCGCTCCCGGCGATCGCCGTCGCGGTCGAACGCCTCGCTGCCGACGCCGTCGGGCACGTCGTCGTCGAGGTCCACGGCCCCGAGGACGAGCTCCCGCTCGACGTCCCGACCGACGTGCAGGTGCACTGGGTGCACACCGGCGACGGCGTCCCCGGCACCGCCCTCGTCGAGCGCGTCACCGCCCTGCCTCCGCTGCCGGGCCCCGTCAGCGCGTTCGTGCACGGCGAGGCGGGCGCCGTCCGCGAGCTCCGCCGCCACCTGCGCGCCGACCGCGGGCTCGCCCGGGACGACCTGTCCGTGTCCGGCTACTGGCGGCTCGGCGCCGACGACGAAGGCTGGCGCGCGACCAAGCGGACGTGGCTCGCCGGCATCGAGGAGTCCGAGCTCGCCGCGGGTCTCGTCTAGCGCCCGCCGACGGCCGAGCCGCGAGCCACACAGGACGATCCGTCGCGCGACGCCCGTCGAGCACGTGCCCCCGCCCGGACTCGAACCGGGACTGGGCCGGGTTTAAGCCGGCTGCCTCTGCCGATTGGGCTACGGGGGCTCCACCGGCGGCCTCATCCTGCCAGCCCGCGCGCCGCGGACGCCCGGAGACGACGCGAGCCCCCGACCCGGGAAGGTCGAGGGCTCGAGCCAGAGGGTGCAGCCGGTCAGCTCGCGCTCTTCGCCTGACGGCTCTTGGCGGGCGACGCCGGCTCCGCCTTGATCGCGGGCACGGCCGCGTCCTTCTCACCGGGCTCGACGACTCGCGGCTTCGGCGGGACCGACGCCTCGCGGAACTCGGCGCGCGGGTCGTGCAGCGCACCGAGCGCGACGACCTCACGGCGCAGCAGGATCGAGCCCGTCCAGCCGGCCGCGATGCGGATCTTGCGGTTGAACGTCGGCATGGCTGCCACGTGGTACGAGCGGTGCAGCACCCACGCGAGGAAGCCGCGGACCTTGATCCGGCCGAACATCTGGGCGACGCCCTTGTACATGCCGAGCGACGCGACGGCGCCGATGTTCTTGTGCTTGTACTCCGTCGGCTCGGCCGAGCGGAGCACCCGGGCGAGGTTGTCGCCGAGGTGGTTGCCCTCGCGCAGCGCGTGCTGGGCGTTCGGCGGGCAGAACTTGCCGGGGTTGTACAGGTCCGGCACGGCGGCGCAGTCACCGGCCGCGTAGGCGTCCGCGACGACGACGCCGTCCGCGTCGACGACCTGGAGCTTCGCGTTGGTCGTGACGCGGCCGATCTGGTCGAGCGGCAGGTCCGAGTTCTGGAGCACCGGGTTCGCCTTGACGCCCGCGGTCCAGACGATGGTCTCGGCGTCGAACTCCGTCTTGTTCGACAGGACCACGTGGCCGTCGACGCACGAGCTGAGGAACGTCGACAGGTGGATCTCGATGTTGCGCTTGCGCAGCTGCTCGAGCGTGTAGCCGCCGAGCTCCTCGCTGACCTCGGGAAGGATGCGCGGCGAGCCCTCGACGAGGACGAACCGCAGCTCGTCCTGCTCGATGGCCTTGTAGTACTTCACGGTGACGCGGGCCATGTCCTCGACCTCGGCGAGCGCCTCGATCCCGGCGAACCCGCCGCCGACGAACACGAACGTCAGCATGCGCTTGCGCAGCTCCGGGTCCCAGGTGCTCGACGCGAGGTCGATCCGGTTGAGCACGTGGTTGCGCAGCGCGATGGCCTCTTCGACGTTCTTGAAGCCGATGCCGTTCTCCGCCAGGCCCGGGATGGGCAGCGTGCGGGCGACCGAGCCGAGCCCGACGACCAGGTGGTCGTACGTGATCCAGTACGGCTCGCCCTCCTCGGGCGTGATCTCGACGGTGCGCTCGGCGTGGTGGATCTGCGACACCTTGCCCTGCAGCACGTCGACGCCCTTGAGCGCGCGACGGTGCGGGGCGACGACGTTGCGGGCGTCGATGGACCCGGCGGCCGTCTCGGGGAGGAAGGGCGCGTACGTCATGTACGGACGCGGGTCGACGACGACGATGGCCGCCTCGCGCTTGCCGAGGCGCTTGCGCAGCCGGCGGGCCGTGTACAGGCCGACCGTCCCGCCGCCGAGGACGACGACGCGCGGGACCTTGCGGGGCTTGGTCTGGCGGGGCGCCGCAGTGCCGGACGGGGACGCGTCGGCAGGGGCGGGGACGGTCTGAGGCATGTATTTACGGTATCGCCGCCCGAGTTTCACCGCCTCATCGCCGGACGGTGACGCTGCGCACACCGCCTGGGTGCCCGCTGTGCGCCGTCCGGCGCCGGGCCGACATCCGGGCGACGTCACCCGGTCGGCGTCATCCGTCCGCCGTCCGGTCGGCATCGTCCGTCGTCGTCATCCGGCCGGCGGGACGGCCCCGGCGGCGATCACGTCGCGGTACCAGAGGGCGCTCGCCTTCGGGGTCCGCTCCTGGGTGTCGAAGTCGACGTGCACGAGTCCCCACCGCTGCGTCAGCCCCTCCGCCCACTCGAAGTTGTCGAGCAGCGACCACACGTAGTAGGCCCGCAGGTCGACGCCGTCCTGGATCGCCCGCGCGGCCTGCTGGAAATGGGCCCGGAGGAACTCGGTGCGCTCGTCGTCCTGCGTCGTGCCCGCGGCCGTGGGGTCGGGGATGCCGTTCTCCGTGACGACCAGCGGCGGCGCGTCGGGGTAGTCGCGGGTCAGCCGCGTCAGGACGTCGTACAGGCCCTCCGGTCGGACCTGCTGCCACTCGGCGTCGGACTGCGGCGCGATCGTGACGACGTTCCCCGTCCGGTCGATGCCGGCGACGCCGTAGTACTGGACCGCCAGCACGTCGAGCGGCTCGCTGATCGTGTCGAGGTCGCCGGCCTGGACCAGCGCCTGGAACGCGGCCGGGTCGGCGTGGACCTGACCGGCCTTCTCCCCGATGGCGTCGTCCGGGTACGTGCCCAGGAGGACCGGGTCGAGGTACAGACGGTTCTCGACGGCGTCCGCCCTCGTCGTCGGCGCCTCCGCGCCCATGCCCGCCGGGTACACGGGCAGCAGGTTGAGCGCGATCCCGATCCCACCTAGGGCACCGCTCTCCCGGAACCGGCGCACCGCGAGCCCGTGCCCCAGCAGCTGGTGGTGCACGGCGGCGACCTGCTGCTGGACGTCCGCGACGCCGGGCGCGTGGTAGGGCGTGCCGTAGCCGACCGACGCCGTCGTCTTGGGCTCGTTGATGGTCAGCCACGTCGCGTCGGCGTCGCCGAGCGCGTCGAACATGATCCCCGCGTAGTCCACGAAGCGCTCCGCGGTGTCGCGGACCGCCCACCCGCCCACGTCCTGCAAGGGCTGCGGCAGGTCCCAGTGGTACAGCGTGATCGCCGGGGCGATCCCGCGCTCACCCAGCCCCTCGACGAGCCGGCGGTAGAAGTCGACACCCGGCTGGTTCACCGGTCCCGAGCCGGTCGGCTGGATCCGCGGCCACGCCACCGAGAACCGGTACGACCGCAGCCCGAGGTCCGACATGAGGTCGAGGTCCTGCTCCCACCGCCGGTAGTGGTCGGCGGCCGGGTCGCCCGTCGCACCGCCCGCGATGTGGCCCGGGACCGCGGCGAACGTGTCCCAGATCGACGGGCCGCGGCCGTCGGCGGTCGTCGACCCCTCGACCTGGAACGCCGAGGTCGCGGCACCGAAGACGAACGCGGCCGGGAAGGTCATGGGCTGCGCGGGCGGAGCCCAGGCGGTCGCCGTCGGGGTCGCGGTCGGCGTCACCGTGTCGGTGCGCTCCGCCGGCGTGCAGGCTGCCAGGGCGCCGAGGGCGACCAGACCCCCGCCGAGCCGGAGGGCCGCCCGACGGTCCATGGGGACGTCCCAGGCGCGGGGCGTCGCGCGCGGGTGGTCGGGCATGTCGCTGCTCCTCGTCGAGCGGGCGGGCGTCGGATGTCGTGCAGCTTGGGAGCGCTCCCAGGCTCGGGACACATCTTCCCACCTGCGCGGACGTCGGGAAAGGCCCCGGGACGACCGCGGCAGGCTGGACGGCGCGTTCGGCGCGGCGCCGGTCGATGGTCGGTCGCCGTCCAGCCGTCCGGCCGTCGCGCCGGACGGCCGCCGGGCGTGACGACGTCGGTGCCCGGCCGCTCGACCTCCTGGTCGCCGTCAGGGGGTCGGAGCGGCCGTCGGCCCCGCCGTCGGTCCCGTCGTGCCGGACGGCGTCGGGGTGGCACCCGCCGTCTGGTCGCCCGACGCGCTCACCGTGCCCTCCGCCGGGTCGGCCGGCACGGTCCCGCGCCCCACGAGCGCCGGCGCCTTCGCGAACGGCCACGGCGGGGTCCCGGCGGACGTCCCGACCTGCAGCGCGGGCGAGCCGCCGTCGTACTCGAACTGCGACGTCGGAGCACCACGCAGCGGGTACACGTTCCAGCGGGCCTGGCCGCCCACGTCCGCCGCCGGCACGAACGACCACGGCTCGGTCGAACCCGGGAACCAGAACTGGTCGTACCCGTCGTCGAACGTCGTGCGGACCGGCAGGCCGCGGTCGTCGTAGATCTGCACGTCCTGGAGCGGGTCGCCCTGCGCGTCGTAGACGAACAGGTTGCTCACCTGGATGCCGTCCACGACCACACCGTCGACAGGCTTGTCCTGGTAGACGGTCTGCACGCCGCCGTTGAACGCCCCCGCCGCCCACGCGCGGTACACGTCCTCGACCTGCGAGGAGCGGTGGCTCATCGTGGCGAGCACGGGCAGGAGGGCGAGCACGACGACGACGTTCGCGAGCACCGGCAGCCAGCGCGTGCTGCGCGACTGGAACCAGACCCCGCGCCCCCACTGCACGCTCAGCACGACGAGCCCGCCGAGCACCACCCACTCCGCGAACGCGTTCGGCAGCCAGCTCATGCGCCGGTCGCCCAGCACCCACGCGGTCGCGAGCTGGAGCACGAGCCACGCCCGGAACACCCACCACACCGGCCGGAGCGAGACCAGGAACGCCTCGGCGGGCGGCCACCAGGCCTGGGCGCGCAGACGACCGAGCACCCGGGTACCGACCTCGCGTGATCGCCGCACCGGGTCGAGCGGACGCCGGGCCCGGGCGTCGCCGGCCGCGGGGAGGCCGGCCGCTGCTCGCAGCTCGGCCGCGTACGCCTCCGGCGCACCGAACTGCTCGACGAGCTCGCGCCCGTGCGCCACGTGCCGCTCGTCGGCGAGGGCGTCGGCCAGGTCGGCCTCGAGGCCGTCCGTGAGGTCGTCGACCTGGTCCTGGGAGAGCCCGACGAGGCTGCGCCGCACCGCCGCCGCATAGCCGACGACGTCCAGGCCGGCGGTGTCTGCGAGCACGCTCATCGCACGGTCTCCGTCCCGAGCAGCCGGGCCATCGTGCCCGCGAACTCCTGCCAGTCCTTGCGCTGGGCCTCGAGCATCGCCCGGCCCTGCGCGTTGATGCCGTAGTACTTGCGGTGCGGCCCCTCGTCGCTCGGCACCACGTAGGACGTCAGCGCGCCCGACGAGTAGAGCCGGCGCAACGTCCCGTAGACCGACGCGTCGCCGACCTCCTCGATGCCCGCGCTGCGCAGCCGGCGGACGACGTCGTACCCGTACCCGTCCTCGTCCGCGACCACGGCCAGCACGGCCAGGTCCAGCACGCCCTTGAGCAGCTGGGTGGTGTCCATGCGACCTCCCTCGTCGAGCCGCGCGGGGCCCCGGGGGCGCCGCGAGTCTGGTGCGGGGACCCCCTCCGGTCCCCGCATCCGCACGGTACTGCACACTGCGCACTACCGTCCAGCACGCCGGACCGGGTGCCGCGCCTGTCAGTGGTGAGTCGTACACTTGTTCGAATCGACCGGTTCGGAGGTGCGCGATGAGGGCTGCCGCAGATGCGCTGCTGTCCGCTGTCGACGCGCAGTCGCCGAGGTCGGTCGCGCTGCTGGCCGGCGGCCTGGAGTCGCTCGACGTCGGTGACGCGTCGGACGTCGCGCTCGTCGAGGCGGTCGTCGCCTGGCAGCGGGTCATGTCGGGTGCGCTCGCCCGGCAGGCCGACCTGATCCGCGAGCTCGTCGCGAGGTCCGCCGGCACGGCGAGCGGCACCTACCTCGCCGACGAGCTCGCCTGCGCCCTGGTCACCACGCGGCACACGGCCGAGGCGGCGGTGCACCAAGCCGTCGCGCTCGGGACGCACCACGCCCTGCACGACGCGCTCCTCGAGGGCCGGATCGACGGACGCAAGGTGACCGCCGTGCTCGACGAGCTCCCGGCGAGCCTGGGCGACGTCGCGCGCCGGGAGGTCGTCCTCGACGCGGTCGCCCATGCGTCCGACCTCACGGCCCCTCAGCTCCGCCGGCACGTCCGCCGCACGGTCCTGCTGGCCTGCCCGGCCGAGGTGGAGGTCCGGGCGGCTCGCGCCAGGCAGGACCGACACGTCCGCCTGGAGTGGGGCGACGACGCCATGGCGTGGGTCAGCGCGTACCTCCCCGCGCCCGCCGCCGTGGCGGTCTACACCGTGGTGGACGCCCTGGCGGGCACGTCGGCGCCCGCCGGCGACGAGCGCGGCGTCGACCAGCGCCGTGCGGACGCGTTCGCGGACGTCTTCCTGCGGATCCTGGACACGCAGGAGGTCCCGGGCGTCGGCCCGCTCCCCCGGCGTCACGGGCGCCGCACGGCCGTCCAGCTCACCGTCGCCGCGACGACCCTTCTCGGGGTCGACGACGCACCCGCCGAGCTCGGCTCGTTCGGGCCGATCCCGGCCGCGATGGCCCGCGAGCTCGCCCAGGACGCGACGTGAACCCGCGTGCTGACGGACGCGGCGACGGGCGTCGCCGTCGAGGCCGGCGCGACGACCTACCGGCCGGGCGCGGACCTGACCCGCACCGTCATCGCCCGGGACGTCACGTGCACGTTCTTCGGGTGCCGTCAGCCGGCGGCACGATGCGACCTCGACCACGTCGTCCCGTTCGACCGGACCCGGCGCGCGACCCATCCGCAGACGACCACCGGCAACCTGCACGCGTTGTGCCGCCACCACCGGGCGAAGACCCACGGCCACTGGTCCGTGGGCCGGGACCCGACGACCGGGAGCACCTGGTGGACGAGCCCGCTCGGCATCACGACGGTCCGGCCGGCCGTGAGTCTCGTGGCGTCACCGCTGCTGCTCGCTCCGCACCCGGTCCACGCGCCGCCACCGGCTCACGCGCCGCCACCGGCTCACGTGCCCGCACCCGTCGCCGAACACCCCGCCGTTCTGACCGCCCGAGGCGCGGCAGGCGAACCTCACGTGCCACCGCGCGCGAGGACGGCGTCGTCGGCGGGTGCCACCCCCGGCTCCGCACCCCGCCGAACCGGTCCCCCACCGGGGTCAGTGCGGCACGCCATCGGGCCTGTTCGGCGCACCCACCACGGATGCGAACGCCCGAGGCTGGGGCGGCGCTCGGCGCTCCGCCGGGTCAGCGTTCGGCGGCGCTCCAGGCGATGCCGTCGAGGATGTCGTGCTCGGACGTCACGACGTCGGTCAGGCGCCCGCCGGCCGCGGCGACCTCGTCGCGCACGCGGCTCACCACCTCGCGCCACACGAGCGCGCCCGCACCGATCACGTCGATCCGCCCCGGGTGCATGAACCCGAGCTCCGCCCGCTGCTCGTGGGACCTGGCGAGCAGGTCGTCGCACGCGGCGAGGACGGTCTCCACCGGGAGCACGGCGCCGTCGATCCGGGCGGGCTGGTAGGACGGCAGCCCGAGCGCGTGCGCCGTCACGGTCGTCACCGACCCCGCGAGACCCACGAGGGTGACGGCCTTGCCGAGCGGGACGACCGCGGCGGCCGTGTCGAGAGCGGCGGCGACGTCGTGCCGGGCGGCCGCGACCTCAGCAGTCGTCGGCGGGTCACCGAGCAGGTGCCGTTCGGTGATCCGGACGCAGCCGACGTCCATCGAGTACGCCGCCTCCGGTGCGGACGTGCCCAGGACGAGCTCCGTCGACCCGCCGCCGAGGTCGACCACGAGGTACGGGCCCGGGTGGCGAGCGGCGAGCACACCCGTCGCTCCGCGGAACGAGAGGGCGGCTTCCTCGGTGCCCTCGACGACCTCGGGCTCGACGCCCAGCGCGTCCCGGACGCCGACGACGAACTCGTCACGGTTCTCCGCGTCACGGGAGGCCGACGTCGCGACGAACCGCACCGCCTCGACGCCCAGGTCGTCGCAGATCCGGCCGTAGCGCTGCGCCGCGTCGAGGGTCCGGGCCATCGCCTCCGGGGCGATCCGTCCCGTCCGGTCGACACCCTGGCCGAGCCGCACGACCTCCATGCGACGGTCGAGGTCGACGAGAGTGCCGGCCCCCCGGTCGACGTCGGCCACGAGGAGCCGGATGGAGTTGGTCCCGCAGTCGATCGCTGCCACACGAGTCACGCCGGTCATCCTCGCACCGCTCAGCACGTGCACCGGTCGGGACGCCACTCGTCGCCGATCATCGCGAGCGCCTCGTCGCCGACCGGGTTGACGCCGGGTCCCGCCGCGAGCGCGTGCCCGACGAGCACGTGCAGGCACTTCACGCGCGTCGGCATCCCGCCGGCGGAGACCCCGTCGATCTCCTCGACGTGCCCCAGCGCCTCCCTGTCGGCCAGATAGGCCTCGTGCGCCCGACGATGACCGGCCGCGAGCTCCTCGTCGTCCGCGAGCCGTGCCGTCAGCTCCTTCATGACGCCCGACGCCTCGAGGGTGCTCACCGCGGCCACCGCCGGTGGGCACGTCAGGTAGTAGGTCGTCGGGAAGGGCGTCCCGTCGTCCAGCCGAGGGGCCGTGCGGACCACGAGCGGCCGGCCGCAGACGCATCGCGCCGCGATGCCGACGACGCCGCGCGGCGGACGACCGAGCTGCTCGGCCAGGACGACGAGGTCCTCGTCGGTGACGGTCGTGTCGGGGGTCGGGGCCATGCGGGGTCCTGTTCGCGTGGGGCTGGCGGAGCTGCGGGCCGCCGACGGCAGGGTCGGCGCGAGGGTCGGCGTGAGGTTCGGCGTGAAGTTCGGCGACCATTGTCCCCCGCCCGCGGCGGTCGGCCGGCAGGTCGTCGGTCAGCCGCCGGACGGGCCCGGGTCGGGTGTCTCGGGCGACGTCGCCGGAGGGGTCGTGGCGGCGTCGGGGGCGGTGCCGGCGGGCGTCTTGCCCGCGATCTGCACCGAGTCCCACACGGTCGCGTACCAGGGCCGTGTCACGTCCTCGCCCTGCACGGTGGCCGCCGGGCCGGAGGTCGTGGCGGGGGTGTCCGGGACGGTCTCCGGGTCCTTCACGCGGAACGCCATCTCACCGGGCATCACGAACGACAGCCGCTCACGAGCCTGCGCGATGACGTAGGCGCTGTCGTCCCAGCGCAACAGGTCCGCGCGCAGGTCGTCGTTGCGTGCCTGGGCCGCCGCCACCTCGCGGCGCAGGTCCTCGAGGTCCTGCCGTTGCTGCAGGTACGAGTGCAGCGTCGGCGAGACGAGGATGAACGCGAGCAGCACGACGAGCGAGAACACGAGCACGCGGACGCTGAACAGTCGCGGCATCCGCACCTGGACCCGCTCGGCGCGCGGCGTGCCACGAGCGGGCGTCGCCGCCCGCGACGAGGGCCGCGACGCACCGGACCGGGCCGCCGGGCCGCGGGCCGCCGTCGGACCGGCACCCACGCGCGGCGTCGCGCCGGAGCGCGGCGACGACGGGCGGGCGACGGAGGGCCGGCCCGCCCCCGCACGCGGGGTACCCGACGACGGGGTCGGCGGGGTGGTGGTCCTCGGCGGTGCCGGTCGCCGCCCGGACGCACCCGGTTGCACCGGACGACGGGGGGCGGACATGCGTCGATTCTGCCTCGGACCGCGCCCACCTGCGCGGACGTGGGCCGGGCGCGCCGGGTGGAACGCGATCCTGAGAGCGCGTGTGCGCATCGCGCGGGGCCGCACCCGGCCCCGGTCCGACCGCGGGACCCGTCGTCAGGCCTCGAACCCGCGGAACAGCACGGTGGACAGGCCGAGCCCGACGACCAGGTTGAACACCGCCGCCGCACCGAACACGACGACGGGCCGCCACCCCGCGGTGCGCAGCGACCGGACCCGCAGCTCCAGCCCGATGCTGACGAACGCCAGGATGAAGAACAGCGTCCGCAGGTCGTTCGCGACGGCGATGACCGGCTTCGCCGCGTCCGGACCGACGTTCGAGGTGTAGACCGTCGCGATCACCGACGCGGCGAGGAATCCGAGCACGAACTTCGGGAACCGCCGCCAGATCTCGCCGCCGCCGGGCGCCTCGGCGTCGGGCCGGCGTTCGACGCGGAACGCGAACCACGCGGTGAGCGCGACCGCGACGACGCCGATGAGCACGTTCTGCGTCGACTTCACGATCGCGGCGATGGCGAGCGCGTCCTCGCCCGCGATCGTCCCCGCCGCCGCGACGGCGGCCGTGGTGTCGATGTTGCCGCCGATCCACGCACCGGCGACGGCCGGCGTGAGGTCGAGCACGTCCGCGAGCCACGGCAGCAGGAAGATCGACGGCAGCGCGAACACGATGACGAGCGTCGCCGCGTAGGCGAGCTGCTCGCGCTTCGCCTGCACAGCACCGGCTGCCGAGATCGCCGCGGACACCCCGCAGATCGACACCGCGGTGGCGAGCAGGGCTCGCAGCTTGTCGTCGAGCCCGAACCGACCGCCCCACCACCAGGTGAACAGGAACACGCTCGAGACGAGTGCCAGCGCCTGCACGATCGCCGGGACCGCCGCGGTGACGATCAGCGAGAGGTTGACCGACGCACCGAGCAGCACGACGCCCGTCTTGATGAAGAGCTCGGTGCGGAAGCCCGCCGCGAGCCTGTCCTTGAGGTGCGTCGCGACGAGCACCGCGTTGCCGAGCAGGCCGAGCGCGATGGCGTAGACGGGGAACTCGACCGACTCGGCGACGTCGCCGAACGCGGTGCCCTCCGTCCAGGTCGGCACGTTCGTCGTGAGGAAGCGGGTGAGCGCGGCGAGCGCGACCACCAGCAGGAGACCCGCGACCGCCCACCCGAGGCCCGCGTCGGCCGTCGGCGTGCCGGGGAGCGGCTCGTCGTGGGTCCCCTCGCGGTCGGTCGTGACGGCTGCGGACGCGCCCGCGTCGGCGTCCGCGGCCATCAGGGCACCACCGGTCCGGTGATGACGCCCGTCAGGACCAGCACGAGCAGGACCAGCCCGACGACGGTCGCGAGCCAGTCCTCGGACAGGTGGAGCCGCTGTGCCCGACGCACCGGGGTCCCGGCGGGCTCGGCCGCCGGGGATGACTTCTGCACGCTCATGCCGCGATCCCTTCGTCGTCCGCTGGGGCGAGGCCGGCATGCTGCACGTCCGGGCGCGCGCACGACAGGGTTCGCACCGGAACGCTCACATGGTGGAACCGGTCGCGGCGACGCGAGCAGACCGGCGCCGGACGCGTGGGCCGGAAGTTCGCCCGCGGTCGGTGCGCGCCGACCTGGACATCGGGAGGAACCGGACACAGACTCACCGTGTGAGCCGCGCAGCCAGCACGCACGCCGCTGCGGCCGGCCCGCCGCCGGGGGACGACGCCCTCCCGCCCGTCACGCCACCGGAGCCGGACCCGGCATTCGAACGCTTCGCCCGCCTCGTGCGCGCCCACCTCGGCGTGCCGGTCGCACTGGTCGCGTTCCCCGCCGGGGACCAGGAGACGTACCTCGGAGCCGCCGGGCTCGTCGAGCCGTGGGCGTCGCTGCGCAGCACCCCGCTGTCGTGGACGTTCTGCCAGTACGTGCTGGCCGACGCCGAGCCCCTCGTCGTCACCGACGCCCGCACCGTCGAGGGGCTGCGCGACGTCCCGGCGATCCGCAAGCTCGACGCCATCGCGTACGCGGGATTCCCGATCTTCGACATCGACGGTCAGGTCGTCGCCTCCCTGTGCGCCGTGGACCACCGACCGCGCGCCTGGACGGACGACGACCTGCGCTACCTGGAGGACACCGCGTCGGCGGCCAGCACCGAGGTGCAGCTCCGCCAGCACGCCCAGCGGGCCGGGGAGCTCCGCGTCCGCGCGATGCGCGCGCACCGGCACAGCCAGCTCCTCCTCGAGCTCGCCGAGGCGTTCGCCCAGGTCAGCAGCGTGCCGGACACGATCGCGACGATCCGCCGGTTCTCCGCGGGCGCGCTCGGGGCGGCGACGACGGGGGTCAGCCTCGTCCAGGGTGACGGAGCCCGGCTCGTGCCGTGGCAGGACCGTCCCGGGCCGTCCCTCCCGGTGGACGACGCCGGCCCGGAGGCCTCCGCTCGGCCCGCCGCGACCGTGGCACCGGCCGTCGACGCGGCCGCCCGGCACGCCGCGGCGACCCGCCGCACCGGCCTCTACCCCTCCCGCGACGCCCTCGGCGCCGCCCACGGCGGGCCGGCCGTCGCCGGACCGCAGGCCGCCGGGGCGTCGGCGTTCGTCCCGCTGGTCGTCGAGGACCGCGTCCTCGGTGTCCTCGTCCTGACGTGGGACGACGCCCAGCAGCTCGACGACGAGCTGAGCGACACCCTGCGGGCGCTCGGCGGCTACGCGGCGCTCGCCCTGTCGCGGTCCACGGTGCTCGAGGACCGCCGGGTCGCCGCGCACGTGCTGCAGCGCTCGATGCTGCCCGAGCTCCCCACCCTCGGGGACGTCGCGCTCGACGCGCACTACGCCACCGCCGCTCGGGCCGACGAGGTCGGCGGGGACTGGTACGACGCGATCCGCCTGCCCGACGGCTCGCTCGCCCTGACCATCGGCGACGTCACCGGGCACGACATCTTCGCCGCCGCCCGGATGGGTCAGCTCCGCTCGGTGCTGCGCGGCCTCGCCTGGGCGAAGGACCGGTCCCCCGCGAGCGTCCTGACCCAGCTCGACCGGGCGATCGACGGCATCGGGCTGTCGGCCACCGCGACCGCCGTGCTCGCCTGGCTCGACCCGGCCGGGTCCGGCCCGGGCGGTGTCGGGCGCCGGCTGCGCTGGTCCAGCGCGGGCCACCTGCCACCGGCCGTGGTGCGCGCCGACGGCCGCGCCGAGCTGCTGGCCGGCCGCAGCGACCTCATGCTCGGCATCGTGCCCGACGCCGCGCGCTGCGATCGCGAGACCCAGCTGCTCCCCGGCGACACGCTCGTGCTCTACACCGACGGGCTGATCGAGCGGCGCGGCGAGTCGCTCGACGTCGGGCTCGCGCGGCTCACGGCATCGCTCGGCAGGGTGCACGCGTCAGACGGTGTCTCGGCCGCCGGGATCATCGCGGCGCTCGGACCTGGGACGAGGACCGACGACGTCGCGGTCCTCACCGCGCGGCTGCGGGCGGGCTGACGCACGCACGACGCCTGACGCACGACGCACGAGAGCGTGCGACCCGGGCGGGTCGCACGCTCTCGTGGTGGTGCGGGGTCCGGCCGCTCGGCGTCAGCCGACCGGCCGGGACGGCCTCACGCCTGGCGGAACCGCGGGAAGGCGGAGCGGCCGGCGTAGCGGGCGGCGTCGTCCAGCTCCTCCTCGATGCGGAGCAGCTGGTTGTACTTGTTGATGCGCTCGCCGCGGGCGGGCGCACCGGTCTTGATCTGGCCGGCGTTCGTCGCGACGGACAGGTCGGCGATGGTGGTGTCCTCGGTCTCGCCGGAGCGGTGCGAGGTCATCGTCGTGAAGCCGTTGCGCTGGGCCAGCGTCACCGCGTCGAGCGTCTCGGTGAGCGTGCCGATCTGGTTGAGCTTGACCAGCAGCGAGTTGGCGGCCTTGGTCTCGATGCCCCGGGCCAGACGCGTCGGGTTGGTGACGAACAGGTCGTCGCCGACGATCTGCACGCGGTCGCCGACCTCGGACACGAGCTGCGACCACGAGTCCCACTCGTCCTCGGACAGCGGGTCCTCGATGGAGACCAGCGGGTAGTCGCGGATGAGCTGCTCGTAGTACGAGATCATGAACTCGGGCGACTGCGCCTTGCCCTCGAACTGGTACGCGCCGTCCTTGAAGAACTCGGTCGACGCGACGTCGAGCGCGAGCCCGAGGTCGGTGCCGGGCGTGAAGCCGGCCTGCTCGATCGCGACGAGGATGAGGTCGAGCGCGGCGCGGTTCGACTCGAGGTTCGGCGCGAAGCCGCCCTCGTCGCCGAGACCCGTCGCGAGGCCCTTGCTCTTCAGCACGGACTTGAGCGAGTGGTACACCTCGGCGCCGGTGCGCAGCGCCTCGCGGAAGGTCGTGGCGCCGAGAGGGGCGACCATGAACTCCTGGATGTCGACGTTGGAGTCGGCGTGCGACCCACCGTTGAGGATGTTCATCATCGGGACCGGCAGCACGTGCGCGTTCGGGCCGCCGATGTAGCGGAACAGCGGAAGGTCGGCCGAGTCGGCCGCGGCCTTCGCGACGGCGAGCGAGACACCGAGGATCGCGTTGGCGCCGAGCTTGCCCTTGTTGGGGGTGCCGTCGAGGTCGATGAGGGCGGCGTCCACGAGACGCTGCTCCGAGGCCTCGAAGCCGATGAGCTCGGGGGCGATCTCGTCGATGACCGCGTTCACGGCCTCCTCGACGCCCTTGCCCAGGTAGCGGGACTTGTCGCCGTCGCGACGCTCCACCGCCTCGAACGCGCCCGTGGAGGCACCCGAGGGAACCGCTGCACGCGCGATGGTGCCGTCGTCGAGTGCCACCTCGACCTCGACAGTGGGATTGCCGCGAGAGTCAAGGATCTCGCGGGCGCCGACGGCCTCGATGCTGGCCATGCGTGCTCCTTCGACAGCAGGGTGGGTTTACGACCTCACCCTAGTGGGGGCCCGGGCGGGCCGTCGTGGGACGTCGGACCTTGGACAGCACGGCGCCGCGCGGCTATGGGTGGCCGCACCGTCGGGTGCCGTCCCACAGCCGCGCGACGCGGTCCGTGCGTCAGCGCACGACGCAGCTCGTGCCGTTGAGGCTCGCCGACGTGGGGTCCGCCGCCGGGGTGCCGGTCGACGTGCCGATGAACCCGAACGTCGTCGACCCGCCGGCCGCCGCGAGCCGGGCGTTCCAGGACAGGTTCGTGGCCGTCACCTGCGTGCCCTGCTGCGTCGCGGTCGCGCTCCAGACCTGGGAGAGCTGTTCGCCGGCGCCGAACGTCCAGCGCACGGTCCAGCCGTCGACCGCCGCGGTGCCGGTGTTGACGACGGTCACCTGCCCGACGAACCCACCCGGCCACGCGCTGCTGACCTGGTAGTCGACGACGCACGCGCCGCCGGACGTCGGCGTGGGGGTCGGTGTCGGGGTCGGCGTCGGGGTCGGCGTGGTCGACGTCGGGGTCGGCGTCGCCTCGATGCGTGACGGGTCGACGACGCCCCAGAAGGCCGGCTTGGCGGCGAGCGTGCCGTCGAAGAGCAGCGGCGCGGCACCGGAGCGCAGCCAGGTGCGGCTGTCGTCGAGACCCCACAGGGTCACGGACTCGAGCGACGACGCGTGCTTCTTGAGCACCGCGAAGACGTCGCGGTAGTAGTACCCCTGCTCGACGAGCCGGGTCGTGGGCGGCGTGGTCCACGACTCCCCCGACGACTTGTACGTCGAGACGTCGAGCTCGGTGACGGCCTGGCGCACCGGCAGCGCGTCGAAGGCGCTGAGGGTGGCGTCGATGTCGCTCACCGACCGGCCGATCTCGACGTGCAGCTGGTGCCCGACGCCGTCGACCGGGACGCCCTGCGCGAGCAGCGACTTCACCAGCGCGAGGTAAGGCGCCCGCTTGTTCGCGTACTCGGTGTTGTAGTCGTTGATGAACAGCTTGACGTTCGGACCGAACGCGGTGCGGGCGTAGCGGAACGCGTCGGCGATGTACGACGGGCCGAGCACGCGGTACCACTCGCTGCGGCGCAGGCCGTCGGACTGGTTCTCGTCGACGACCTCGTTGACCACGTCGAACGCGACGATCGGGTTGCCGGCGGCGCCGTACTCGCCGTACGTCGTGCGGAAGTGGTCGGCGAGGGTCTGGATGTGGGTCTGCAGCCGCGAGCGCAGCAGCGCCTGGTCGTCGGTGCTCGTCGTGAGGCTGGAGCCGTCGGCGTGCTGGAAGAACCACGCGGGCGTCTGCTGGTGCCACAGCAGCGTGTGGCCGTAGACGCGCAGGTGGTGCGCGACGGCGTAGTCGACGATCTGGTCGGCGCCGGTGAACGTGAACGTGGCCTCGGACGGGTGGGTCGCGTCGGGCTTCATGGCGTTGCCGGGCGTGATCTGGGCGAAGTGCCGCAGCAGCACGTCGGAGCGTGCGCCGAGGGTCTCGGGGGCCTCGACGGCGGCACCCACCGGGAAGCTGCTCGCCCAGGCGGTCTTGATCGCCGGCAGGGTGAGGTCGGGCGTCAGGGCGGTGCTCGTGACGAGGACGTCGTCGACCAGCAGGTCGGTGAGCGAGCCGGTGGTCTCGACGTACAGGGACGCCGTGGTGAACGTGCCGGGCGTGTACGACGCGGTGAGCTGCGTCCAGGCGCCGGAGGTCACGGTGGTGCTGGTGGCGATGGTGTCGTACGACGACGTCCCGGCGGTGTCGCGCTGCGCGGAGAGCCGGACGCCGGCGCTGCCGGACGACCCGGAGGGCAGCCGCACCCACACGGACACCGTGTAGGACGTGCCGGGCGTGAACAGCGACGTGACGTCGCGCGTCGCACCGTTCCAGGACGCCGTCCGGCCGGTCACCTCGAGGCTCTGCGCACCGCGGGGGCTGTCCGTGGACTGCAGGGCGACGGCGGCGGCGCCGCGACCCGTCCAACTGTCGAGGCCGTTCTCGAAGTCCGCCGACAGGACCGTGGTCGTCGCGGCCGCGGCACGCTGGGCGTGCAGCGTGGCGAGGGCTCCGGCCAGGACGAGGACGACGGCGGCGAGCATCGCCGTCGTCGCGCGCAGCGGCGTGCGGGCACCGTGAGGCATGGGGGTCGCTCCTTCGCGACGGGGGTGGTGCGGGGCGCGCGCGACGCTACGGATGGCGCTCTCCACGGTCCACGCGTGAAGCGTTTCGAGTTTCGATACCCCGGCGAGGCGCCCCCAAGGCCCCGCCGGTGCCCCGCCGTCCCGGGCGCGACTCGTCCCGGGCGACGGTGGACCGCTCAGACGGCGTGGACGATCTTCTCCGTCTGCTCCTTGGCGTCGCCGAACAGCATCGACGTGTTGTCCCGGAAGAACAGCGGGTTCTGCACGCCCGCGTACCCCGTCGCCATCGACCGCTTGAACACGATGACCTGCTTCGCGTGCCACACCTCGAGCACCGGCATGCCCGCGATGGGCGACCCCGGGTCGTCGAGCGCGGCGGGGTTCACGGTGTCGTTCGCGCCGATCACGAGCACGACGTCGGTGTCGCCGAAGTCGTCGTTGATCTCGTCCATCTCCAGCACGATGTCGTACGGCACCTTCGCCTCGGCGAGCAGCACGTTCATGTGCCCGGGCAGCCGCCCCGCGACGGGGTGCACACCGAACCGCACCTCGACGCCGCGCGCCCGCAGCTTCGCGACGAGCTCCGCGACCGGGTACTGGGCCTTCGCCACGGCCATGCCGTAGCCGGGGGTCACGATGACCCTGCGGGCGTCGCGCAGCATGTCCGCGACGTCCACGGCACTGACCTCACGGTGCTCGCCGTAGTCGTGGTCGCTCGCGACGACGGTCCCCTCGGACGTGCCGAAGCCCCCGAGGATCACGCTGACGAACGACCGGTTCATCGCCCGGCACATGATGTAGCTGAGGATCGCACCGGACGAGCCGACCAGGGCGCCCGTGACGATGAGCAGGTCGTTGCTCAGCATGAAGCCCGCGGCGGCCGCGGCCCACCCGGAGTACGAGTTCAGCATCGACACGACCACGGGCATGTCGCCGCCGCCGATGGACGCGACGAGGTGCCAGCCGAGCGCCAGCGCGACGACCGTCATGAGGATCAGCGGCACCACGGAGTGCGCGGCGATGAACCACCACATCAGCCCCGCCGACGCGACGAGCGCGCCGAGGTTCATCCAGTTCCGGCCGGGCAGCGTGAGCGGCGCCGACGGGATGCGCGCCGACAGCTTGAGGAACGCGACGACCGACCCCGTGAACGTCACCGCGCCGATGAGCACGCCGAGGAACACCTCGACGAGGTGCACGGCGTCGGGCGCCGACTCCGTGAGGAACGAGTTGTACCCGACGAGCACGGCGGCCAGGCCGACGAAGCTGTGCAGGATCGCGATGAGCTCCGGCATCTGCGTCATCTCGACGCGGCGGGCCTGCCACGTCCCGACGACCGCGCCGACGAGCAGCACGACACCGATGAGCGCCGCCGTGGCCGACGCGGGCCGCTCGCTCGCGTCGAGCGACAGCGCGATCGTGGCGGCGAGGGCGAGGACCATGCCGACCATGCCGAGGGCGTTCCCCCGGCGGGCGCTCTCCTGGCGTGACAGTCCCGCCAGGCTGAGCACGAACAGCAGCGCAGCCAGGACGTAGACCGCCTGCGCGAGGGACGTCAGGGTCATCAGGCGTCCTTCCGGAACATGCGGATCATGCGGTTCGCGACGAGGAAGCCGCCGAAGATGTTGATGCTCGCCACGGCGGCGGCGATGCAGGCCAGGACGGTCACGAGCGGGTCGGACGACCCGATCTGCAGGAGCGCGCCGACCAGGATGATCCCGGAGATGGCGTTCGTCTGGGCCATCAGGGGCGTGTGCAGCGAGTGGCTGACGTTCGAGATCACGTAGAACCCGACGACGACGGCCAGCACGAACACCGTGAAGTGGCCGAGGAACGCCGGCGGGGCGAACGAGATCGCGAGCGTCACGAGCACGGCCGCGAGCCCGAAGCCGACCGTCCTGCGCTGCCGTCGCCGGGCCGCCGCCTCGTGCGCGACCTGCTCGGCGCGCGCGAGCTCCTCGGCGGTGGGGGCGTTGTCCGACGGCCCCGGCATCGCCGCGGAGACCGCGACGGGCGGCGGCGGCCACATGAGCTCACCGGCGCTCGTCACCGTCATGCCCCGCTGCACCGGGTCGTCGAGGTCGAGCACCAGCGCGCCGTCCTTGCCGGGCGTGAGGAGCTGCATCAGGTGCACGACGTTGGTGCCGAACAGCTGCGACGTGTGCTGGGGCAGCCGGCCCGCGAGGTCCGTCCACCCGACGATGACGACGCCGTTGTCCGTGACGACCCGCTCGCCCGGCACCGTCAGCTCGCAGTTGCCGCCGCCGGACGCCGCGAGGTCGACGATCACGCTGCCGGGCCGCATGCCCGCGACCATCTCGGCCGTGATCGTCCTCGGCGCCTGGCCGCGGACCAGCGCCGTCGTGATGACGACGTCCGCGTCGGCCGTCTCCCGCGCGTACACCTCCGCGGTGAGCCGCTCCTGCTCGTCCGTCAGCGCCGAGGCGTACCCGTCCGCGCTCACCTGCTGCTGGGCCTGGTCGGCCCGCACGAACGCCGCGCCCATCGACTCGATCTGCTCGCCGACCTCGGGCCGCACGTCGAACGCCCGCACCTGCGCGCCGAGGCTGTCCGCGGCGCCGATCGCCGCGAGGCCCGCGACGCCCGCGCCGATGACGAACACCTTCGCGGGCGGCGTCTTGCCCGCCGCGGTGACCTGACCGGCGAACATCCCGCCGTACTGCTCGGCCGCCTCGATGACCGCCCGGTACCCGGCGACGTTCGAGAGCGTCGAGAGCACGTCGAGGCTCTGCGCCCGGGAGATGCGCGGCACCGCGTCGAGCGACAACGCCGTGACCCGCCGCGCCGCGAGCTTCTCGAGGAGGTCAGCGCGCGTCGCCGGCTGCAGCATCGCCACCAGCACCGCACCGGGCCGCATCGCGTCGACCTGCGTCCCCCACGGCGCACCCACGGCGGTGACGACGTCGCTCCCCCACACCTGCGTCGCGTCGCCGACCACGGCACCCGCAGCCTCGTACGCCGCGTCGGAGAACGTCGCCTCCGCACCCGCACCCGCCTCGACCACCACGTCGTAGCCGAGCGCGCGCAGCTGGCCGACCGTCTTGGGCGTCGCCGCCACCAGTCGCTCACCGGCGCGGATCTCCCGGGGGACCCCGATCGTCGTCACACGTACCTCCGTTGGCTGGGCGGTCTCGTCGAGCTGTGCGCAGTGCTGGTCCAGTGCTGCGGTGCAGTGCGCCGAGGCTAGCGACCGCGGAGCGGGCCTACCGTGACACAAGTCCCAGACCGGACGCCGCCGCGTCCGCCCTGGTCATACGTGGGGCCGTTCGGCCGCCCGGACGTCGTCCTCCCAGGCACGCGCCGCCCGTCGCAGCTCGCCCTCGGCGTCGAGCCCGCCGGCCTGCGCCTCGGCGACGAGCGCGAACAGCCGCTCGCCCAGCCCGTCGCCCACCGGGGCCCCGACGGCGACCCCGGCCCGTGCCGCCCGGGAGAGCACCTTCTGCGTGCGCGCCAGGGCACCGAGGCTCAGCGGCACGCCGTCGAGCGCCGACTCGCGCTGCTTCTCGGTGCGCTTGATCCGGTCCCACGCGACATGCAGGTCCTCGAGGTCGGCCGTGGCCGCCCGGCCGGGGGCCTCGTCGCCGAACACGTGCGGGTGCCGGCGGACGAGCTTCGCGACGAGGTCGTCCGCGACGTCGTCGACGTCGAACGGCTCGTCCGCGTCCTCCTGCGCGATGCGGGCATGGAAGACGACCTGCAGGAGCAGGTCGCCGAGCTCCTCGCGCAGGCCCGCCCGGTCGTCCGTCTCGATCGCCTCCGCGAGCTCGTGCGCCTCCTCCAGGGCGTACGGAACGAGCGAGCGGTGCGTCTGCCGCGCGTCCCACGGGCACCCGCCCGGTGAGCGCAGGCGGTCCATGACGTCGACGAGCCGTCGCAACGGGTCCTGCGCGCCGTCCGTACCCGCCCGCTCGCTCATCCGCGTGCGCTCAGGACGGGGACGGCGTGGGCGTCGGGCCGGTCGAGCCGTCGTCGGAGCCGCCGGTCGCCTTCGGCTCGACGATCCACGGCCTGCGCGACGGCGCGGAGATCTGGTTGCCGTCCGCCAGCTCCCCGAAGCGCGGGTTCACGGTGACGTCGAGCGCGCGCAGGTCCTCGTCGATCTGCGTCGCGACGTCCTTCGCGTTCGGCAGCGCCTGCAGGTTGTTGTACGCGATCGAGTACTTCGCGACCGTGAGGGACGGCTCGCTGAACGTGGGCCGGGTCTTCGTGCCGCTCTGGTCGACGATCGAGTCGAGCAGCGCCCGCGCGTCCTCGTCCGAGACTCCGACGCCCTCGTCGTCCGCGATCCCGACGACCGTCGGCGCCTGGACGAGCACGGTGAGCA
The DNA here is from genome assembly GCF_016862675.1 of Cellulomonas chitinilytica. Lineage (GTDB taxonomy): Bacteria > Actinomycetota > Actinomycetes > Actinomycetales > Cellulomonadaceae > Cellulomonas > Cellulomonas chitinilytica. Next base: position 417,881 of record NZ_BONK01000001.1, read on the forward strand.
CGTTGAGCGACGTCACGGCCTGGAGATACGGGTTGAGCTCGCTCTTCGCGGTGCGGACGTCCGCCGTCGGGATGACCGTCCCGTCGACCACGGCGGCCGCACCCGGCTCACCGTCCGAGCACCCGGCGAGCGAGCCCGCGAGCGTCGCAGCGACCACACCCCCGACGAGCACCCCGACCACCCGGGGGCGCCGACCGGCCGCACCCGCACGCCACTGCACCGCCACCTGGGACCTCCTGCGTCGTCGCTCGTCGATCGCGGTCATCGTAGAGCCCTGCGCTGGGTCCGCGGGCCGTCCCGCCCGGGACGACGTCAGCGGGACGTCCCGACCGTCGCCGCCGCGGCCACGTCCCCCCGGACGACCGCGTCGACGAACTGCCGCGCCCACACGAGCACGTCGCGCCCGTGCAGCGGCTTGCCGCCGATGCGCGCGGTCGTCGGGAACGGGACCAGGACCGTGCGGGTCGCGGGCTTGAGCACCGAGCCGGGGTACAGCCGCTTGAGCCGCAGCTGGGCCGACTCGGGCAGCTCGACGGGCGCGAACCGCACGAACTTGCCCTGCGCGGTGACGTCGGCCAGCCCCGCGTTGCGCACCGCGATGCGGAACTCCGCGACCTCGAACAGGTTGTCCACCGCGGGCGGCACCGCGCCGTACCGGTCGACGAGCTCCGCGCGCGCCTCGCCCAGCGCGGCGGCGTCCGCGGCGGCGGCGATCTTGCGGTACGCCTCCAGACGCAGCCGCTCGTGCGCGATGTAGTCGTGCGGCAGGTGCGCGTCGACGGGGAGCTCGATCGTGACGTCGGGCAGCTCCTCCTCGACGTCGCCGCGGAAGTTCGCGACCGCCTCGCCGACCATCCGGATGTAGAGGTCGAAGCCGACGCCCTCGATGTGCCCGGACTGCTCGCCGCCGAGCAGGTTGCCCGCGCCGCGGATCTCGAGGTCCTTCATCGCGACGGCCATGCCCGCGCCGAGGTCGGTGTTCGCCGCGATCGTCTGGAGCCGGTCGTGCGCCGTCTCCGTGAGCGGCTTCTCCGGCGGGTACAGGAAGTAGGCGTACGCGCGCTCGCGGCCACGGCCCACCCGGCCGCGGAGCTGGTGGAGCTGGCTGAGCCCGAGCAGGTCGGCCCGCTCGAGGATGAGCGTGTTCGCGTTCGAGATGTCGAGGCCGGTCTCGACGATCGTCGTGCAGACCAGCACGTCGAACCTCTTCTCCCAGAAGTCGACGATCACGCGCTCGAGCTGGTGCTCGTTCATCTTCCCGTGGGCGACCGCGACGCGGGCCTCCGGCACGAGCTCGGTGATCCGGGACGCGGCCCGCTCGATCGACTCGACCTTGTTGTGCACGTAGAACACCTGGCCCTCGCGCAGCAGCTCGCGGCGCACGGCGGCGGAGATCTGCTTCTCGTCGTACGCGCCGACGAACGTGAGGACGGGGTGGCGCTCCTCGGGCGGGGTCGCGAGCGTCGACATCTCGCGGATGCCCGTGACCGCCATCTCGAGCGTGCGCGGGATCGGCGTCGCGCTCATCGCGAGCACGTCCACGTTGGTGCGCAGGGCCTTGAGCGTCTCCTTGTGCTCGACGCCGAACCGCTGCTCCTCGTCGATCACCACGAGGCCGAGGTCCTTGAACCGGACCTCGCCCGTGATGAGCCGGTGCGTGCCGATGACGATGTCGACGGACCCGTCGCCCAGTCCCTCGACGACCTCCTTCGACTCCTTCGGCGTCTGGAACCGGGACAGGGCCTTCACCGTCACCGGGAACGCGCTGTACCGCTCGGAGAACGTGTCGAGGTGCTGCTGCACGAGCAGCGTGGTCGGCACGAGGACCGCGACCTGCTTGCCGTCCTGCACGGCCTTGAACGCGGCCCGCACCGCGATCTCCGTCTTGCCGTAGCCGACGTCGCCGCAGACCAGCCGGTCCATCGGGATCGGCTTCTCCATGTCGGCCTTGACCTCGTCGATCGTCGCCGCCTGGTCCGGCGTCTCGACGTAGGCGAACGCGTCCTCGAGCTCGCGCTGCCACGGGGTGTCCGGTCCGAACGCGTGCCCCGCCGTCGCCATCCGGGCGCTGTACAGCCGGATGAGCTCGGCGGCGATCTCCTTGACGGCCTTCTTCGCGCGACCCTTGGTCTTGGCCCAGTCGCCGCCGCCCATCTTGTTGAGCGTGGGGGCCTCGCCGCCGACGTACTTGGTCACCTGGTCGAGCTGGTCGCTCGGCACGAACAGCCGGTCCCCCGGCTGGCCGCGCTTGCTGCTCGCGTACTCGATGACCAGGTACTCGCGGGTCGCCGCCGTGGAGCCGGAGCCGATCGTCCGCTGCACGAGCTCCACGAACCGGCCCACGCCGTGCTGCTCGTGCACCACGAAGTCACCGGGCCGCAGCTGCAGCGGGTCGACGACGTTGCGCCGGCGGCTCGGCATCCGCCGCATGTCCCGCGTGCTGCTGCCCGCCCGGCCCGTGAGATCGGCCTCGGAGAACACGGCGAGATGCAGCGGCTCGGCGACGAACCCGGCGCCGACGGGGGCGGGCACGACGAGCACGACGCCGCCCTCGGGCTCGTCCTCGACGCCGCCGACCAGCCGGGCGGGCACGTCGGCCGCCTTGAGCTGCTCGACCATGCGCTGCGCGGGACCGTGCCCCTCGGTCGCCAGGACCAGCCGCCAGCCCGCCTGCTGGAGCGTGCGGACGTCGGCGACGGCCCGGGCGACCTCGCCGCGGTACCGCTCGACGTCGCGTGCGGCGATCACGAGCGTGTGCGCGTCGGCGAGCAGGTCGTCGGCCGCGTCGGCCGCGACGTCCGCAGCGCTCGGCGTGCGTTCGGCCTGCGTGGTCCGCGACGTGCTGTGCTCACCCGGGTCCGTGCCGGGCGCACCGGCAGCCACGGCCGCGTCGGCGTCCAGCGTGAACCCGGACAGGGTCCACCAGCCGAGCCCGCGGACCGCGGACAGCGCCCGGACCTCGGCGAACGACGCGAACGACGCCGCGGACAGGTCGAGCGGCGTCGCCGCGCCGGCCGCCGCCGACGTCCAGGCCGCCTCGAGGAACTCCTGGGTCGTCGCGACGAGGTCGTGCGCCCGGCGCCGCACCCGCTCCGGGTCGGCCAGCACCAGCAGCGCGTCGTCGGGCACGAGGTCGAGGACGGGCACCATGCGGTCGACGAGCACCGGTGCGAGCGACTCCATGCCCTCGACCGCGATCCCGGCGGCCAGCTTGTCGAGCATGTCGACCGCACCGGGCAGCTGCGGCACGAGCTCGGTGGCCCGCGCCCGCACGTCGTCCGTCAGCAGGATCTCCCGGCACGGCGGCGCCCAGACGCCGTGGCTCGCGACCTCGAGGCTGCGCTGGTCCGCGATCGAGAACCAGCGGATCTCCTCGACGTCCTCGCCCCACAGCTCGACGCGCAGCGGGTGGTCCTCGGTCGGCGGGAACACGTCGACGATGCCGCCGCGCACCGCGAACTCGCCCCGCTTCTCGACCATGTCGACCCGCTGGTACGCGGCCGCGACGAGCCGCTCGGTGAGCTCGGTGAGGTCGACCCGGTCCCCCACGTCCACCGACACCGGCTCGAGCTCCCCCAGCCCGTCCACGACCGGCTGCAGCAGCGCCCGGACGGGCATGACCAGCACGCGGACCGGTCCCGCCGGCCCCCGCTCGGCGGTCGGGTGCGCGAGCCGGCGGAACACCGCCAGCCGCCGCGCGACCGTGTCGGACCGCGGCGACAGCCGCTCGTGCGGCAGCGTCTCCCAGGACGGCAGCACCGCGACGTCGTCGTCGGGCAGGTAGCAGCGCAGCGCGGCCGCGAGCTCGTCGGCGTCCCGGCCCGTCGCGGTGACGACCACGAGCGGACGCCCCTTCGCGGCCGACGCCCCGGCGAGCGCCGCCAGCAGCGGCGGACGCACCCCGGCGGGACTCACGACGTCGAGCTCTCCGCGTGCCGCGACGAGCTCGACCGCCTGTGCCGCCGCGGGGTCGGCGAGCAGCGTCGGGATGAGGCCGGACAGGTCCATGGGGGGTCCTTCGCAGGGTCGGCCGCCGCGCGCGGGCGCAGCACGAACGCCCCGAGTCAGCGAGGACCCGGGGTGGCTGCCAGTTTACGAGGTGCCGCCGACACCGCGGCGAGCGGACGTCTCACGAGGCGGCACGGGCACCGGACCGGCAGACGCTGGACCGGCTGCCGCCGGGCCGCCTGCCACCGGGCCGCCTTCCACCGGGCCGCCTGCCGCGGGACGGTCGAGCCGGGCGACCCACGCGCGCGGCATCTCGAACAGCGGCACCCGCAGGCGCACCCACCGGACCACCGCCTCGGTCCCCAGGCACAGGCCGATCACCGCGGACGCCAGCACCAGCGGGTACAGCAGCGCGCCGGCAGGCGACCGGAGCACGTCGCGGAGCGCGTCGTGCGCGAACCCGGCCGCGGCGAGCAGCACGAGCGCGATCCACAGCGGGTGCAGGACGTAGATCGGCAGCGTCCGGCGACCCAGCGCGACACCGAGCCGTCGCACGGGCGACCACCGCACGCCGACCGCGACGACGGCGACGGCCAGCGCCAGGAACGCCGCACCGCGCACGAGGAACAGGACCGCCTCCGCGACCTCGTTCCCCCCGGTGAACCGCCCGCACAGCGTGACCCCGGCCGCGAGCACGGCCGTCGCCGCGACGACGAGCACCGACGACCGGTCGGCGAGCCGCCGCAGCAGGTCCGCGCCGTACACGCCGAGCGCGAAGTACACCGCCAGCTCCGGGACCTTGCTCCACACCTGGTCGGACGTCGTCGTCACGTGCATCACGACCGACAGCACGGACAGCGCCGTCAGCACGGCCCAGGGCGGCACCCGGTGCAGCGCACCCAGCACCGCGATGTACACGGCGAGCGCGTACACGTACCAGAGGGTCGTCTCGGGGACGACGAGCTGGCGCACCACGTCCCCGAACCCGTCGACCCGGTGCGGCAGCGTCGGCTCGACGACCACGGCGTAGAACAGCGCGTACACAACGAGCCAGACGACGTACAGGTAGTAGTTGCGCACCGACCGCAGCAGCAGACCACCCTCGCCGAAGCCCGCCCGCACCCGACGCGCCATCACGAGGCCCGACACCGCGAGGAGCACCGGCATCCGCACGCTGCCCATCAGCCCGTAGACGCGGTCCCAGAACGACGCGCCGACGCCCGCGACGGGCACGCCCGGGTCCATGACGTGCCACAGCACCACGTGCGCGACGACGACGGCCGCGACGCTGTACCCGCGCGCCGCGTCGACCCACTCCAGCCGGGCGGCGTGCCGGCGCGGCGCCGTCGCCGGCGTGCGGTCCTCGGCGGGTGCGTGCGTCGGTGCCGGCGGGTGCGACGGAGCCGTCACGGTCGCGGCTCGGCCGACGACGCGACGGGGACCGCGTCGCGCGCCCGCACGGCCGCGCCCCCTCGCCCGCGGACGTCGAACCAGTCCGGCGGCGCGTAGAGCCACGCGGCACCGACCCGCTGCGCGCCGCGGTGCAGCGCGAGGGCCAGAGCGATCGCCCCGGCGGCGAGGGCCGGCGGGCCGAGCACCGCCACCAGCGGGAACGTGAGCACGCCGGTGCTGCTGAGCAGGACGGCGCACGTGATGATGATCGGCGTGTGGGCGAGGTAGATCGGCAGCGTCTGCGAGCCGAGCGAGCGCAGCACCGGGACGCCGGCGAGGGCTCGGCTCAGCGCGATGCCGCCCAGCACGCCCAGCAGGCAGTTGACGAAGTACAGCCCGAGCACCTCGCGCCAGCCGAGCGCCCACAGCCCGACGGCGACCACGAGCCAGACGGCGAACGCCGCCACGAGCACCGGCCGGCCCGCCGACGACCCGAGCCGCAGGACGAGCTCACGGCCGTACATGCCGACGAGGAAGAACCCGTAGTACTTCACGGCGCCGTTCCAGCCGGGGCTCGCCGTGTCCCAGCCGCTCAGCGCGACCGCGGCGCCGGCCATCGCGACCGCGATCTGGATGCCCGGCGGGATCCGCGACGTGAGCTTGGCGACGACGAAGAACAGCGCGAGGGCCCAGATGAACCACAGCTCCAGGCGCGGCATCAACGGTGACAGCACGTACGGCTGGATGACGCTGCTCATCAGCGAGCCGGCGCCACGCATCTGCAGGCCCGCGAAGTAGGTGACCGACCCGATGGCACCCCACACGAGGAACACCCACAGGTAGAGGCAGACCTTGTGCCGCCACAACGGCCTCCACGCGCCGCGGACCCACTTGCCCGCGAACAGCCCCGCCAGCGTGAAGAACAGCGGCATGCGCAGGGACGACATCACGAGGTTCGCCTGGACCCAGCCCTCGACGTGCGCACCCGCACCGAGCAGCCAGTTGGTCGCGTGGAACAGCGCGACGAGCGTGATGGCGATGCCGCGGCCGGTGTCGACCCACGTCACCCGGACCTTGGCGCCGCGCGGCGACGTGTCGGGTGCCGGGTTGGTCATGCGCCGAGTCTAGGCGGGCAGAACATCCCGAACAGGGGCTAAGCGGGCGAAAAAGGTGCGCCCCGGACCGTCCGCGGGCCGCCTGGTGCGACGATTGCCGCCGACGAGCAGACCGACGACGGACAGACAGACGACGAGCAGACCGACGGACGGTCGGACGACGAGCAGGAGGCCGGGCGACGTGAGCGAGGCCACCGTGGCCGTGCCGGAGGGCGCGGACGACCACGGCCGCGCCACGCCCGGGACCCGGCATCCCGCCGCACCACCTCCGTCGGAGCGCGTCCCCGAGCGTCGGCCGCTGCTGCGCACGCGAGTGACGGCCACCACCGCCGTCGCCGCCGTCGCGCTCGTCGCCACCGGGATGGAGCGCCCGCTCTACCAGGCGCTCACCCTCGGCACCCTCATGGCCGTCGCGCTCGCGCCCGTGTGGTGGCGGTCCACCCGGCTGTTCCACGACGTCCGCACCCTGCTGCTGCTCACCGGCGTCGCGATCGTCGTCGGGGTGTGGCTCACCGAGCTCGCGTCGCAGGACCACCACACCACCACCCGGATGGCCGTCAACGGCGTGATCGTGCTGCTCAACGCCGTGCTCGGGGCCTGCGTCGTGGTGTGGGCACGCACCCGGATGTCCGACGCCGCCGTCGCGTCGCTGTTCGGCTTCGGCATGCTGCTCGGCATCGACCGCAGCGGCCGGTTCGCCGAGAGCCCGTGGCGGTTCGGGTTCGCGATCCCCCTCACCGTGCTGCTGCTGGGCCTCGCATGGATGTCCCGGCGCGGGTGGCTGCAGGTCGTCACGGCCCTCGCGCTCGCCGGGATGTCCGCGATCAACGGGGGCCGGTCCACCGCCGCGATGCTGCTGCTCGCCGCCGTCATCACGCTCCAGCAGGTCGCGTGGCGGCGCCGCGGGTCCAAGGCGGTCTCCCGGGTGCGCGCCGTGGTGCTCGTCGGCGGGCTGTGCGTCGCGCTGTACTACCTGGGGCAGGCCGCCATCCTCGACGGCTACCTCGGCAAGGACGCCCAGGAGCGCACCGAGGAGCAGATCGCGCTCTCGGGTTCGCTCATCGCCGGCGCCCGCCCCGAGTTCGGGGCCACCGTCGCGCTCGTCGAGCACCGCCCGTACGGGTTCGGCGTCGGCGTCATGCCGAACACGCAGGACCTGCTCGAGGCCAAGTCCGGGATGGCGTCGTTGCGCTACAACCCCGACAACGGGTACGTCGAGCGGTACATGTTCGGCAGCGGGATCGAGCTGCACTCCACCGCCGCCGACCTGTGGGCCGAGTTCGGGTTCGCCGGGCTCGCCGTCGCGCTGTACGCCCTGTGGGTCGTGCTGCGCGGCTACACGCTCGCCTTCAGCCGACATGCGGCGAGCGCCCTGCTGACGTACCTGGCGATCCGGACGCTCTGGAACGTGCTGTTCAGCCCGTTGACGAGCTCCGTCGTGCTGTTCGCGCTCGCGGTCGGGCTCCTCGCCGTGCGCCGCGCCGCGCCCGCCGACGACGCCTGAGCGAAGACCCAGGGCATCGGGCGTCCTCGCCCGCAACGACACGGCTCCACCCCCGGGTCCGACGGCCGGGTGCCGACCCCGGGGTGCCGACCCCCGAGTGCCCTGCGCGCCCGCCCCGCCCCGAGGACGACGAGCCCGCACCTCGGTCCTGGACCCCCGACCCGGAAACGACGCACGGGGCACGCCGGGCAGCTCGCCCGTCGTACCCCGTGCGCCTGACAGTCCGTGCTCAGGCCCGTGCGCCTGACAGTCGGTGCTCAGGCCCGTGCTCCCTGGGTCGCTGTCGTGCCGTGCCCGTCTTACTGCACGGGTCGCGCCACCAGGTCGTCCCAGGAGAACGCGACGGCCGGGTTGCCGGTGGTGCCGCCGTGGTAGACGGAGACCCCCACGCCGCCGCCGACCTGCAGCGTCGCCGACGAGTCGGTGACCACCACACGCCAGTCGGTCGGCTCGGTCGTGCCGGCCTTCCACACCTTGACCCGCACCGTGGTCGGCGAGACTCCCTGGACCTGCGTGCGCACCAGGAGCTGGTCGTTCGCGGCGAACGTCAGGCCCGTGACCACACCGCCGCCGAGGGCGGTCGTGGTCCCGGCGACCTCACGCGTCGCGTGCACCTGGATCGAGCCGTCCGCACCGAGCCGGACCCGGCCGCCGTACGCGTCGTTGCCGACCCGACGGCCCTGGAGCGTCGCGAACGACGTCCCCGTGGACAGCCGGTCCGTGCTCAGCGTCGCGGTCACGTCCGCGTTCGTCTGCGACACCGACGCGAGGTACGCACCGACCGTGCCGCCGACCGGGTTGGTCAGCACACCGCGGCCGCCCGCGACCGACAGCCGGCTGGCCGTCCCGACGGTCGTCCACGCACCGCCGGTCGTCGCCGAGCCCCAGCCGTTCGCGACCGTGCGGGCGAAGTCGTCCCGCACGAACGCGTCGTCGACCGGCGGGGCGGCGCTCACCGTGACGGACTGCGTCGTCGACGCCGTGGCGCCGTCGTCGTCCGTCACCGTCAGCGTCACCGTGTAGGTGCCCGCCGCGGCGTACGTGTGCGACGCCGTGGCGCCGGACCCCGCCGCGGTGGAGTCGCCCCAGCCCCAGGCGTACGAGGCGACGAAGCCGTCGCCGTCCGACGAGCCCGTGCCGTCGACGTTCGCGGTGAGGCCGCTAGCCCCGACCGTGAACGCGGCGGTCGGCGCCGCGTTGGGCGGCGGGGTCACCGCCCCGACGGCCTTCGCCGTCAGGTCGTCCCAGGAGAAGGCGACCGCGGGGTTGCCCGTGGTGCCGCCGTGGTAGACGGTCACGCCCACGCCGCCACCGGCCTGCAGGCTGGCCGCCGTGTCCGTGATGGTCACGCGCCAGTCCGTCGGCTCGGTCGTGCCGGCCTTCCAGACCTTGGCCCGCACGGTCGTGGGCGAGACGCCCTCGACCTGCGTCCGGACCAGGAGCTGGTCGTTCGCGGCGTACGTCAGGCCCGTCACCGCGCCACCGGCCACCGCGGTCGCGGTGCCCGCGACCTCACGGGTCACGTGGAGCTGGATCGAGCCGTCCGCACCCAGGCGGACACGGGCGCCGTACGCGTCGTTGCCGACCCGACGGCCCTGCAGCGTGGCGTACGACGTGCCCGTCGAGAGCCGGTCGGTGCTGAGCGTGGCCGTCACGTCCGAGCTGGTCTGCACGACCGAGCCCAGGTACGCGCCGACCGTGCCGCCGACCGGGTCGGTCAGCACACCGCGACCGCCCGCGACCGACAACCGGCTCGCCGTCCCGACCGTCGTCCACGCGCCACCCGTCGTCGCCGAGCCCCAGCCGTTCGCGACGGTCCGCGTGAACGTGTCCTGCACGAACGGGGTGCCCGGCGGCGGGGCCGTGACCGTGACGTCGTGCGTGACCGTGCCGGTCGCGCCGTCGTCGTCCGTCACCGTGAGCGCCACCGTGTAGGTGCCCGCGGCGGCGTAGGTGTGCGACGCCGTGGCGCCGGTCCCGCCGGCGGTCGAGTCGCCCCAGCCCCACGCGTACGACGTGATGTTCCCGTCGCCGTCCATGGACCCGGTGGCGTCGACCTGCACGCCGAGCAGGTTCACGGCCGAGGTGAACGCCGCGGTCGGCGGCTGGTTCGGCGGCGGGGCGGTGACCGAGACGTCGTGCGACGTCGAGGTGGTCGCGCCATCGTCGTCGGTGACCGTGAGCGTCACCGTGTAGGTGCCGGTACCGGCGTACGTGTGCGACGCGGTCGGACCGGTCGCACCCGGCGTCGAGTCGCCCCAGCTCCAGGCGTACGACGTGATGTTCCCGTCGCCGTCCGCGGACCCGGTGCCGTCGACCTGCACGGCGAGCACGTTCACCGCGGTGGTGAACGCGGCCACCGGCGGCTGGTTCGGCGGCGGTGCGGCGACCGTCACCGTGCGCGTCGTGGAGGCGGTGCCGCCACGGTTGTCGGTCACCGTGAGCGTCACCGTGTAGGTGCCGTCGGCGGCGTACGTGTGCGACGCGGTCGAGCCCGAGCCGTCGGCCGTCGAGTCGCCCCAGTTCCACGCGTAGGACGCGAGCGTCCCGTCGGGGTCGTTCGAGCCGGTGCCGTCGACCTGGACCGAGAGGTCCGTCGGGGTCGCCGTGAACGCCGCCGTCGGCGGGACGTTCGGGGCCGTCGTGCCCGAGCCGAGCGCGAAGTGCTGCGCGACCTGGGTCGGCGAGAGGACGGTCGAGTACACCGAGACCTCGTCGATCGTGCCCGCGAACCACGGCTGCGGACCCCACGTGTTGTCGCCGCCGACCCGCCAGTAACCGGCGTACGCCTGCTGGTCGGTCTGCGGGTTGGTGCCGCGCAGCACCCCGTCGACGTAGAGCTTCATGCCGTCGGGACCCTGCGTCGCGACGAGGTGGTGCCACGCGTTGTTGTTGTACGCGGCCGTCGTCGTGATCGTGTTGGCCTGGCCCGTCCAGACGCCGAACGTGAGGCGACCGTCCGTCTCCATGTACACGTGCCGGTCGTAGCTGCTGCTCAGACCGGTCGCCGCGTCACCGAAGCCGATGAGCTTGCCGCCGTTCGTGGTGTTCGTCTTGAACCACAGCTCCTCGGAGTACACCGCGGGGTCGTTGAACTGCGCGGAGCTCGCGAGCAGGGCGTTGCTGCCGTTGAACCGCACCGCGAAGTTCGAGCTCTGGCCGACGAGCGCACCGGCCTGCAGGCGGGTGAACCCTCCGGTGAGCGTGCCCGGGTTGTTGAGGACGCTCGCGTCGTTCGCCGTGCTGCCCGACAGCTCCGTGAGCCGCCAGTACAGGTCGGGCTGGGCGTTGTACACGGCGGCGCCGTACGTGTCGGCCGGGGCCGGCGGAGCCGTCGAGGTGCGACCCGCGGCGACCCAGTGCGCGTCGACCTGCGTCGTCGTGAGCGGGGCGCTGTAGACCGCGACGTCGTCGATCGAGCCGTTGAAGTACGGCGCGCCGCTCCACGAGTTGTCGCCGCCGATCCGCCAGTAGCCGGAGTACGCCTGCGCCGACGTGACGTCGGAGCGCTGGGCGATCCGCTTGCCGTCGAGGAACAGCTTCATGCCGTCCGCGCCGAGCGAGGCGACGACGTAGTGCCACGCACCGTCGTTGTACCTCGCGGTCGTGGAGAGCGTCTTCGACGACCCCGGGTACACGCCGAACAGCACGCGCCCGCCCGTGTCCATGTAGACGTGCCGGTCGTAGCTGCCGCTGTTGCCGGTGTTGGCGCTGCCGAAGCCGAAGATCTTGCCGCCGGCGGTCGTCGTGGTCTTGAACCAGCCCTCGAGGGCGAAGCTCTGCGGACCGGTGATCGCGGTCTGCGTCGCCGCGAGACCCGTCTGGGTGCCGTTGAACGAGGACGCCAGGTCCGCGTCGGTGCTGCCGAGCGCACCGGCCACGCCGCGCGTCACGCCGGCCTGCGACACCATGTCGCTGTTGCCGGCCCAGTCCATGACGGACGTGGAGCCGCTCGGCTCGTCGAGGCGCCAGTAGTTCGTCGCGTTGTCGTCGAGGACCTTCGCGGCGTACGGCGACAGGACCGCGTCGCTGACCGTGACGGTGACCCAGGCCGAGCCGACGGTGTTCCCGTTCGGGTCGGTCGCGTAGACCCGGTACCTCTGCGAACTGCCGGGAGTCAGGCCCGTGTCCTTGAACCTCATCGTCTGGACGTTCCAGAACGTCGTCGACACCGTCTGCGTGAAGATCGGCGGCGAGGTCGTGTTGGCGCGGTACAGCGAGTACGTGAGCGTCTCGTTGTCGCGGTCGAAGTTGGTGTTCCACGCGATCCGGACCTCACCGGACGCGACCGACGAGACGGTCAGGGGCCAGTTGGTGCCCTGGAGGCGCGGTCCCTGCTTGAGGGGCGCCTGGTCGATCGTCGTGAAGCGGACCAGACCCTGCTGGCCGGTGTTGTTGACCTGCGTGAACTCACCGCCGTACAGCACGTACTTGCCGGACGACGTGACGGTCCACGGGCCCTGCGACTTGCCGGTGTAGGTGCCGGTGTTGATCGTCGGGTACCAGTTGAGGATCGTCGGGGAGGGCTGGCCGGCGTGGTCCGGGTAGCCGTAGATGTCCGCCGTGTTGACCCGCGTCGCGGCCTTCGTCAGCGCCGTGCCGCGGTACACCGTCCACGGGCTCGTCTGCGGGAACCCGCCCGAGTTGCCGCAGTAGTGCTTGTGGCTCGCGGAGTAGATGACGTCGCCCATCGGGTACGACGAGTACGTGTCGCCGTGGCAGTCCTCGACCCAGACGAGGCTTCCCGTCGCCCAGTCGGACGCGAACGTGCCCTCGACGTTGCCGCCGCCACCGAAGTGGTAGCCGGTGCCGTAGAACGTGTCGCCGTCGGTCTCGAGGCTGAGGATCGCCGACTCGTCGCCGCCGTTGCGGATCTGCGTGTTCACCGGCAGGGGCAGCATGTCGCCCGTCGCCGAGTCCAGCCGCGCGAGGCCGTAGCCCGGGTTGGACGAGCCGTCGACCGAGGTGAACGAGCCGCCGATGACGATCGAGGCGCCGTCGGGCGCCACCGTGATCGCCTGCACCGACCCGTCGACGAGGTCCGCGGACATCGGCAGGGTCGCGCCGTTGTCGAGCCGCAGCGCGGCGACCTTGGTGCGCGCCTGGCCGTTCGTCGAGGTGAAGTTGCCGCCGATGAACACGGTCGAGTTCGTGACCGCCACGGCGCTGATCGTCGAGTTCACGGTCGGCCGGAACGCACTGACGAGCGCACCCGTCGCGGTGTCGAACGCGGCGACGCGGTAGCGGTTCTCGCCGTTGACCGTCGTGAACGCGCCGACGGCGACGAGCTTGGTCCCGTCCGGCGTCAGCGCGAGGTCCCGGACCTCGGCGTTGAAGTTCGGCGCGAACGAGGTGTTGAGCGCACCCGTGCTGAGGCTGTAGGCCATCATGTTGTTCCGGACGACCTCGCTCGTCCCCGCCGCCGCGCCCGGTGGCCTGGCCCGCGTGAACTCACCGCCGACGTACACGGTGTCGCCCACGACCTGCTGGTTCCACACGACGCCGTTGATCTGCGCCGTCGGCAGCGCGTCGGCGCTCACCGTGACCGGGTCCGCCGGGTTCGGCGGTGCCGTGTCGGCCTGCGCGGGGCTGGCGACCAGGAGGCCCGTGATCGCGAGCGCACCGGCGCCGAGCAGCCCTACCAGTCGAGACAGCTTCGACGGTCCCACCATGATCGAGTTCCCTCCGAACGCGTCAGCGGTCCCGCGCCGGGGTCGGCGGGCCGTAGACGATCGGGAGCGACTTTAGGTGAGTTCGGACATATGGGGTCATAAGCACCCGGGTGAACTGTCGTCCAGATCGGGTGAATCCCCCTACTGGGGGACGGACCCCTCAAACAGGACGACGGTGAGGTCAGGGCCGAGATCGACCTCGAGGCGCACGTGCCCACGCTCCGCCTCCGGGACGTTGAACACGAAGACCCCCGTGACGGAGCCGCCCGCGGCCACCTGACCGGGGAACGGCCGGCCGCCGGGCTTGAGCAGCGGGGTCGCGGGCGCCAGGGCGTCCCCCGTGTAGGCGTTCACGACGGCAGCCGACAGGTCGAGCGCGGGACCCGACCGGTTGACGACCGACACGGTGAACCGCAGCGACGGGCCACCGACCTCGCCGGGCAGCGTCGCCTCACCGGTGACGGGCTCGATCGAGACGAGCTGCGTGGTGACGCCGTCGGCCGGCTGCGCGGGCGCGTCGAGCGCGACCGGCGCTGCGGTGGGGCGGCCGTCGGGACCGGGCGTCGCCCCCGGCACGCCGGGCTGCGCCTGCCCGTCGCCCGGCTCGGCGGTGGCGGACGGCTCGGGCTCGGCGGACGCCGACGGGGCCGTGGATGCCGTCGGCGACGCGGACGCGGCCGAGGAGGACGCGCTCGGTGACGCGGCACCTGCGGCGTCGTCGCCCGAGCCGCGCACGAGCAGCACCACCGCGAGCACGACCGCGACGACGAGCACGCCGGCGCCGGTCCACAGGACCCAGGCCGGTCGGCCGGGGGTGGGAACCGTCTCGTCGCTCATGCACCAACCGCCGTCCGCACCGGGGCGCCCGGGTCGGCGCCCGCGTCAGTGTAGGTGTGGACGAGCCGTGCAGAACCGTTGTTCACCCTCGCGACAATCGGGTGAATTCCGGCACTGGTGCCAGAATTGCTGCATTCCCCCCGTAGCGTTCGACGACCGAAGGGCCGAGGGGAGGTCGTCCCGGAGCTGCGGATGCCACCCGCGCCCGCACCGCCCGTGGCGAGACCGAAGGAGTGTCGGATGGAGATCGGCGAGTACCTCGCCGCGTTGCGCAAGCGCTGGTACGTCATCGTGGTGCTGGCGGTCCTGGGCGCCGGCATCGGGTACCAGCAGGCGCAGGCGAGCACGCCGATGTACCGCTCGACCGCGAAGGTGTTCGTGTCCCTCGCGCGCGGCGACACGGTGGCCGACCTCGTGCAGGGGTCCACGTACACGCGCAACCTCGTCGAGTCGTACGTGCAGCTCACGACCGTCCCGGCGGTGCTGGAGCCGGTGATCGACGAGCTCGACCTGCCGGTCTCGGCCAAGCAGCTCGCGTCCGTCGTGCACGCCGAGGCGCCCCTCGACACCATGCTCATCGAGATCTCCGCGTCGAGCCGGTCCGCCCAGCGGGCGTCCGACGTCGCGAACGCGGTCGCGAACCAGCTGTCCGAGACCGTGGAGTCGCTGTCCCCGACGTCGGCGGACGGCGTCGCGAGCGTGAAGATCACCATGGTCGGCGAGGCCACCCCCGCAGGTGTGCCGTTCTCCCCCAACACCAAGCTGCTCGTCGCGACCGGCGGCGCCCTCGGCCTCGCGATCGGCTTCGCCATCGCCCTGGCGTGGGCCCGGCTCGACACCAAGGTGCGCGGCACCGCGGACCTCCCGCGCGAGCCCGCGCGGCCGCTGCTCGGCCTCATCCCGCACGACCGGTCGATCTCGACCGAAGGCCCCCGCACGATCATCGAGCACCCCCGCGGCGCGCTCGCCGAGGCGTACAGGAGGGTGCGGGCCAACCTCGACTTCCTCGACTCGACCGACCCGGTGCGCGCGTTCGTGGTCACCTCGACGGTGCCGCGCGAGGGCAAGTCGACGACGTCGGTCAGCCTCGCGCTCGCGCTCGCCGACACCGGCCGGCGTGTGCTGCTCGTCGACGCCGACCTGCGGCGCCCCGCCGTCGCCCGCATCTGCGGGCTCGAGGGCGAGGTGGGGCTCACGACGATCCTCGCGCGCAAGGCCACGCTCGCCGACGTCCGCCAGCCGTGGGGCATCGAGGGGCTCGACGTCGTGACGGCCGGCCGGGTCCCGCCCAACCCCACGCAGCTCATCGACTCGGCCGCGATCGCCGCCTTCCTCGAGGAGGCCAAGGCGACGTACGACATGGTCATCGTCGACACCTCGCCGCTCCTCGCCGTGAGCGACGCCGCGGTGCTGGCCCGTCGCACCAACGGCGCGATCGTCGTCGCGCGGGCCCGCAAGGTGGACCGCCACCACCTGCAGGAGGCCCTGACGACCCTCGACACGCTGGGCGCCCCCTGCCTGGGGCTCGTGCTCAACGGGGGGCCCCGGAAGCGGCGCGCCACGTCCTACGGGTACATGGAGCCGCGGCGCCGGCCGCGCATCCCGCGTCGGGCCGACCGGAACGGACCCACCGACGTCGCCACCGAGACGGCCGAGGTGCCGCTGGTCGCGGCCTCGGCCGTGGACGTCGCGCCGGCGCAGGTCGCCGCGCCTGCGGCACCCGCTGCGACATCACCTGCGACATCACCTGCGGCACCGGCCGCGGCACCGGCCCACGCGCCGTCCTCGTCGGACGGGGCGGGCACGCCCGCGATCGAGCTCCCGGTGGGGCCGGACGAGCCCACGGGACGTCACTCGCACGCCGACGGCGGTCGCACGTCGGACGGCGACGCGCCGGCCGACGGCCGTGACGAGCCCGTGCCTGCGGGGGCGGCGCGCGTCCGCGTCAACGGGACGCCGGCCACCGGCGCCGCACCGGACGAGGCACCGCTGCCCCACCAGCACACCGAGGTGGAGATCGCCTGACGACGCCGGCCGGGCAGGTGCGTCCGGCCGGGCAGGTCGCAGACGACGAGGGGCGGGACCGTCGACCGGTCCCGCCCCTCGTGACGTCACGTGCCGCCGGCTACTGGCCCGCGCTCGCGTAGACCGCCCCGTCGAGCCGCGACAGCGCGCGGCGCAGCGCGGTGCTCGACGTGTGCATCGTGTACGGGAAGTAGACGACCTCGACCCCGACCTCGGCGAACATCGCCTCGAGGCGGCGGCCCTTGTCGGTCCCCCGCCAGTCGTCGCCCTTGAAGATGACGTCGAAGCGCAGCCGCTCCCACATCTCCAGCTTGCTGGGGACGTCCTCGACGACCGCGTCGTCGACGAGCTTGATGGACCTGACGATCTCGAGGCGCTCCGCGATCGGGACGACCGGGCGGATGCCCTTGGTGACCTCGAGGGTGTCGTCGTCGACGACACCGGCGATCAGGTGGTCGCACCGCGCGGCGGCGTGCCGCAGGAGGTTGAGGTGCCCGACGTGGAACAGGTCGTAGGCGCCGGGCGCGTAGCCGGTGATCATGCGCGAGCCTTCCTCTGCGAGATGGTGACGAACACCCGCGCCATCGAGGGCTCACCGACGAAGTCGATTGAGGGGGACGTTACAGACAAATGCGACATGGCCGAAAGGCGTCGTCCGGGTGAACTCACAGCAACCCCTCTAGCTCCGGGCGTAGTCGTAGACGACGTGGCCGACCGCGCCCGACACCATCCCGGTGCCCCGCGCGAGCGTCCGGCGCCCGCGGGCGTCGTGCTCGGGCGAGCGCAGGACCGCACCGACCGCCGTCCGGGCCGCGCCGGCGCCGACCCGGACCGATCCTTCGAGCACCGCGCGGACCCGCGCCCGGGTGCGACCCGCCGAGCTCCCGGCGAGCGCCACGGCGCACCGGCTCGCGGAGTTGCCGCTGCGGCGGGCGCGGTGCAGCACCCATGTCCGGGTGGACCGGTCGGCGGGGACCACGTCCACCACCACGGCCTCGTCGCACCACACCATGCGGACGCCGCGGGCCACGAGGGTGCGGCTGAACAGCGTGTCCGAGCCGCCGCTGAGGCCGAACGCCTCGTCGAACAGCACCCCGGTCGCCCGCAGCGTCGCGACGTCGAGCAGCAGGTTGTTCGTCGCCGCGACGGTCACGGGTGTGCCGGTCGGCAGGCGCCGCCGGTCGAAGAACCGCCCCGCACGCACCCACGCGTCGGGCTGCGCGGCGAACTCGGAGACGACGGGTCCGACGACGCACGGTGCGCCCGTCTCCCGGTACGTCGCGAGCAGGAGCTCGAGCCACCGGTCGACCGGGCGCTCGTCGTCGTCGATGAACACGAGGACGTCGGCGTCGGCGGTCGCGGTGATCGCGGCGTTGCGCGCGGCCGCGATCCCCGGCCTGGGCTCGTGCAGGTAGTCGGCGCCGCTCGCCTCGACGAGGTGGCGCGCCGACGCGTCGGGGTCGTTGTCGACGACGAGCAGCCGCACGTCGTCGGGCACGGACCCGGCCTGCGCGAGCAGCGCGGGCACCGCGGCCGCGAGGTCGTCGGGCCGGCGGTACGTGAGCATCGCGACGACGACGTGCAGCGTGCGGGTGGCGGCGGCCGGTGCCGCGGTCTGCGGGACGCGCGTCATGCCGGGACCTGCTCGGGGGACGACGACCCGGTCCCGGCCGCGCGGACGGCGTCGAGCGCCGCGAGCTCGCGGTACCACTTCGCGGCCGCGAGCAGCAGGAACAGCCCGGACGCCGCCGTGATGACGGCGTACACGCCGAGGAACACGGGCAGCACGCCGAGGAGCACGAACGACCAGCACAGGACGCCGTAGTCCATCGGGACGACGAGCAGCGCCCGCACCCAGGACCGCGACCCGGGGTCGGTGTCGGCCTTCGACCGCACGCCGTGCACGCGCCGGAGCTGCTCGGTGAGGATCATCGCGAAGAACAGGACGCTGGTGACCACCGTCGAGACGAGCGGCAGCACGACCCAGCGGTCGTCGACCTCGTCGGACCGCCACAGCGCCACCCCGAGCCCGAGCGGCAGGAGCACCGACTTCGCGGCGTCGACCACGTGGTCCAGCCACTCGCCGGCCGTCGAGCTGCGCCCCTGCAGGCGGGCGACCTGGCCGTCGGCGGAGTCGAACGCGTAGCCGAGGGCGAGCAGGAACGCGACGGCGACCCCGGACCCGACCGAGATCGGCACGAGGGTGAGCACGGCGATGCCGGCTGCGGTGCACAGCGCGGAGATGCCGGTGACCGCGTCGGGCGAGAGCCCGCGCGACGCCGCACCGGCCGCGAGGTACCGGCCCCAGCGGCGGTTCACGAACCGCGAGTACGCCGGGGCGGACCGGGCGACCGCCTTCTGCGCGCCGCGCAGCTGCGCGAGCGCCTGACCGTAGGTGGGGTTCATGCGACCTCCGCCGGGACCCGGCTGCTCACGGCGGCGGTCCCGCGACCGCTGCGACGGCCTCCGCCGCGGGTGCGGCGCAGGTCTCGGGACGCCAGCCGGCGGGCCAGGTCCTCGTACCGGTCGGCGACGACGTCCCAGTCGTAGTCGAGCGCCCGCACCGCGAGCGCCTTCCCACGACGCAGGCAGTCGTCGGGGTCGGCCTCGGCCGCCTCGACCTGGGTGGCGACGTCCGCCGGCGACCCGAAGTACCGGCCGTCGTCGCGGAGCACCTCCCGGTTGAACCCGACGTCGTACGCGACCGTCGCCGTGCCTGCGCCGATGGCGCGCAGGAGGGACGGGTTGGTGCCGCCGACGGAGTGGCCGTGCAGGTAGGTGCGGGCGTGCGCGTACAGCGTGTCGAGCAGCTCGGGGTCCCACACGCCACCGAGCAGCCGGACGCGGTCGTCGGCGAGGGCGTGCACGCGGGCCGTGTACTCGTCGGCGTACGGCGCCGACCCGACGACGACGAGGGGCAGGCGGGCGCCGCTCGCGACGTACCCCTCGACGACGAGGTCGACGTGGTTCTCGGGCTCGAAGCGCGCGACGACGAGGTGGTAGCCCTGCGGCTCGAGGCCGAGCTCGGTCAGCCGCGTGGGCGGCAGGTCCACGAGCCGCGGGGCGCCGTAGCTGATGAGCTCGGTCGGCACCCCGAACTCGGCGCGGTAGTAGTCCTGGATGCCGGCGGCGTCGGCGATGAGCGCGTCCGACCAGCGCACCGCGAGCGCCTCGGCCGTGCGGTAGTACCGCTGGCCCGACGGCCCCCACTTGGCGCGCTTCCACTCGAGGCCGTCCACGTGGGTGGCGACGGGGATGCGGGCGGCGCGCAGGCCCGGCAGCCAGGGCGAGTTCGCGGCGTTGAACATGATCGCCGCGTCGACCCGGTGACCGACCAGGTGGCCGACGGACAGGCCGGTGTGCGACAGGGTCTCGAGCGAGCGGCGACGCATCGCCGGCAGGTGGACGAGCTCCATGCCGAGGAACCGGTCCTCGCGCGGCTCGCCGCGGGCCGTGCGGCAGTACACGGTGACCCGCAGGCCGCGCTCGACGAGCCGCCGCCCGACCTCCTCGGCCGCGGTCTCGAAGCCGCCGTACCGGGCGGGGACCCCTCGGGTCCCGACCAGCGCGACGTGCAGGGGAACCGCGTGCGACAAGGCGTGACTCCTCGGGCCCGAGCATCTGGGGTGAACGGGTCGAGTGTGCCCCAAGCAATCGGACGAACGGTACCTATCGGGACGTTTTTCGCCCGCGCTTCACCCCCTCGGACCTGCTGGGACGCGCGTCGGGCACCCGGACGGAGGAGGCACGGCGGCCGCCGCGGACCGGTCGCAGTGCCGGTCAAGGTGCCGGTCAAGGTGCCGGTCAAGGTGCCGGTCAAGGCACCTCTGACCTCACCGTCCGTGGGCCGCCCGGACGGCGTCGGCGTAGACGTCGAGGTGGCGCTCCGCGAGCACGTCCCAGTCCCGACCGGACAGGTCGGGCGGCGCGGGCGGCCCGTCCGCGACCGCGGCCAGCGCGGACGCCAGCACCGCTCCCGTGACCGGTCCGTCGTACCGCTGGACCCACCACGCCCCGACCTCGTCGGCGAGCGCGTCGGTGACGGGGTTGGCGGGCACGAGGACCGGCCGGCGCAGCGTGAGCGCGAGCAGCAGGGCCCCCGAGTTGTGCATGTTCCGGTAGGGCAGCACGACGAGCTGCCCGGCGCCGACCTCGGCGACCAGCTCGGCGTCGTCGAGGTGCCGCAGCGCGACCTGCACGCGCGGGTCTCCCGCGGCGGCCTCGGCGACCTCCGCAGCCGTCGCGGGGGACCCCGGACGACCCGCGATGCGCAGGGACACCGCGTCGTCGTCGATCTCGCGGAACGCGCCGACGAGCTCGAGGACGCCCTTGTAGGGCCGCACGATCCCGACGTGCACGAGCCGTCCGGGGACGGGCGACGGCTCGGGGTGGGCCGCGTACCAGTCGCCGTAGTCGCCGAGCGGGACGGTCGTCGCCCGCGCACCCGGGGGCAGCGGCGTGGTCGGGTTGAGGCGGATCCACCACGTCGTCGTCCGGTCGCACAGCCGCAGGACGGCGCTCGTGGCCCAGGGCAGGTGCTCGTGCGGCGCCACGTTGTGGGCGGTGCGGACGACGGCCGTGCGACGCAGCCGGCAGCGCACGAGCGTCGCCGCGAACGCCACGACCGCGGCGAGGGTGCGCAGCCGCGTCGTCTTGGTGACGACGACCTCGGGCCAGTGCACGTGCAGCACGTCGTACCGGGACAGCAGCGCGCGGCGCCACGAGAAGGTCTCGACCACGGTGCTGCGGCGCAGCGCGCGCATCAGCAGCACGAGGTGCGGGTTGGTGGTCGGGCCGGGCTCGGCGAACGACTGCAGCACGCGCGGTCGCCCGTGCGGGCGGGTCGGGGCGGGGTCGACCACGGCACCTCCTGGGGTGGGGACGTCCGGATCGTACCGATCATCACCCGGCCCACCGCTCCCCCGGTCGGGCGATCGGCGGTTACAGTTCCCGACCAGGACGACAAGGGGGGCGCCTGCGACCTGCACGTCTGCGGGCGCGGGCGGCGCCCCCGACGAGGGGGAGGTGGACGGTGGACGCGCTCGTCGTCGTCAACCACCGGTCGCACGCCCTCCTCGAGAGGTTCCTCGCGGCGACCGCGCACGGGCTCGACGCGTGCGTGGTCGTGGTGGACAACTTCTCGACGGACGAGGAGCGCGACGCCGCCCGGCGCGTGGCGGACTCGCACGGCTGGGAGCTCGTGACGGCCGCCAACGACGGCTTCGGCGCGGGGGTGAACCGTGGCGTCGCGCGCGCCCGGGAGCTGGGGTGCGACGCGTTCCTCGTCGTGAACCCGGACCTCGAGCTCGACCCCGCGACGGCCCGCGGGCTGCTCGACGCGGCGCGCCGGGACCCGCTCGCGCTGGTCGGCCCCCGCATCCTGCGGCCCGACGGCTCCGTGTGGTTCGCGGGCGGGGCGCTCGACACCGCCACCGGCCGCACCCGCACCCGCCTCGACCTCGTGGGTCCGACGCCGCAGTGGCTGACGGGCGCGTGCCTCGCGCTGCACGACGAGCTCTGGGGACGCGTGGGCGGGTTCAGCGACGCGTACTTCATGTACTGGGAGGACATCGACCTGTCCGTCCGGGTGCGCGCGGCCGGCGGCCGCCTCGTCGTCGAGCACGGGCTGACGGCGGTGCACGACGTCGGGGGCACGCAGGAGCAGGCGGGCACGCGCCGCAAGTCCGACCTCTACTACCGGCACAACTGCCGCGGCCGGCTCGTGTTCGCGGCCCGCAACCTCGACCGGCCGGCGGTGCGGTCGTGGGCGCTGCGGTCCGTGGGGTACGCCCGTCAGGTGGTGCTGCGCGGGGGCCGGCGGCAGCTGCTGCGCTCCCCCGGGCCCGTCTGGGCCGCCGCCCGCGGCACCGCGGAGGGCCTGTGGTACGCCCGCCGGGACCGCCGCGACCGTCTCCGCGAGGACCAGGGGGCCACCGCATGACGCACGTCGCCGTCGCACACCCGTCGCCGGACCTGTACGGCTCGGACCGCCAGCTGCTCGAGTCGATCACCGCGATCGTCGAGCGCGGCGGCACCGTCGACCTGGTCCTGCCCTCCGACGGCCCGCTGCTCCCGCTCGCCCGGGCGCGCGGCGCCCACGTGCTGGTCGCCTCGTTCCCGGTGCTGCGCAAGTCGCTGCTCCACCCCCTGCGGCTGCCGGGGCTGCTGTGGCGGTCCGCGACGGCGACCGTGCGGGCGACACGCTGGCTGCGCCGGGTGCGGCCGGACGTCCTGTACGTGAACACGGTGACCATCCCCGTGTGGGCGCTCGCCGGCCGGCTCGCCGGGGTGCCGGTCCTCGCGCACGTCCACGAGGCGGAGGACGGCGGTCGGCTCGTCGCCGCCGGCCTGGCTGCTCCCCTGCTGCTCGCCCGCCGGGTCGTCGCCAACAGCGCCGCGGCCGCGGCCGTGCTCGTCGGCGCCCTGCCCCGGCTCGCGGCGCGCATCGAGGTGGTCCACAACGGCGTGCCCGCGCCGCCGGCCCCGCCGGCCGACGCGTCGCACGTCGCCGGGACCCCGTGGCGGCTCGCCGTCGTCGGGCGGCTGTCGCCGCGCAAGGGCACCGACGTCGCGGTGGAGGCCGTCGCGCTGCTGGCCGCCGAGGGTCTCGACGTGCACCTGTCCGTCGCCGGGACCCCGTTCGAGGGGTACGAGTGGTTCGTCGACGAGCTCCGCGAGCGCGCCGGTCGGCCCGACCTCGCCGGCCGGGTCGACCTGCTCGGCTACGTCCACCCGACGTGGGACCTGCTCGCCGCGAGCGACGTGGTGCTCGTGCCGTCCCGGGTCGAGCCGTTCGGCAACACCGCCGTCGAGGCGCTGCTCGCGCGCCGGCCCGTCGTCGCGTCGCGGACGCAGGGGCTCGCCGAGGTGGTGCGGGACGGCGACACGGGCCTGCTGGTGCCCCCGGACGACCCGCGGGCCCTGGCCGAGGCCGTCGCGACGCTCCTGCGCGACGACGGGCTGCGGGCGTCGCTGGCCCGCGCGGGCGAGGACGACGCGCACGACCGGTTCTCGACCGCCCGGTACGCGCAGCGGTTGCTGCGGGTGCTCGACGAGGTCACGGGCTGACGGGACGAAGTTCACCCGGATGCCGTCGGGGGGTCTCGCGCTGTTTGGGTAGATTCGTCCGGGTCGAGGGCGCGGGCCGCCCCGGCCTGCACCCGGAGAGGGGATTCGGTGCGCGCACTCGTCCTGTGGGCCGACGACCGGTCCCCCAACCTCGGTGTCCGTGCGCTCGCGCACGGCAGCGCGGCGCTCGTGCGGCGCGCCTTCCCGGACGCCGAGGTGGACCTGCAGAACTTCGGCCGCGGTGCCGCGCCGGTGCCGATCGGCGGGTGGCGTCCCCTGCTGCGCGAGCACGTCACGGGGCGGCACGGCCTCAAGACGTGGCTCGCGGGGTACGACCTCGTGGTGGACACGCGCTCGGGCGACAGCTTCGCGGACATCTACGGGCTGCAGCGCCTCACGGCGATGACGGCGCTGTCCGACCTCGCCGTCCGCGCCGGCGTCCCCGTGGTGCTGGGGCCGCAGACGATCGGCCCGTTCGGCAGCCGCCGCGGACGCGCGCTCGCGAAGCACACGCTGCGCCGCGCCACGACCGTGATGGCCCGCGACCACGTGAGCGCCGAGGGTGCCCGCGCGCTCGGCCGGGAGGCGGACGTCCTCACCACCGACGTCGTGTTCGCCCTGCCCGTGCCCGTCGTCGAGCGCACCCGGGACGTGCTGCTCAACGTGTCCGGCCTGCTGTGGAACCCCGGGCCGCACGTCGACGCCGGCGGGTACCGCTCCACGGTCGAGCAGCTGATCGAGGGTCTGCTCGCCGAGGGGCGGCACGTCACGCTGCTCGCCCACGTCCTGTCCTCCTCGAAGACCGACGACGACGTGCCCGTGGTGACCGAGATCGCCCGCCGGCACGCCGGGGTCGACGTGCTCGTGCCGACGGACCTGGCCGACGTCCGCGAGGCCGTCGCGTCCGCCCGGCTCGTCATCGGGTCACGCATGCACGCGTGCCTGAACGCCCTGTCGGTCGGGACGCCCGCGATCCCGCTCGCGTACTCGCGCAAGTTCGAGCCGCTGCTCGACGACCTCGGGTGGCGCGCGACGATCGACCTGCGCACGTCCGCCGCGCCCGTCGACGAGGTGCTGCGGCTCGCTGCCGACGACGCGCTGCTCGACGGCGTCGGCGCGGTCCGCGAGCGTGCCGAGGCCGCCCTCGGGCCGGCCGAGGCCGCGCTGCGCAAGCTCGGATGACGCGATGACCGACCCCGCACCCGAGGCGCCCGACGCCATCGCCCCGATCCCGGGCCTCGGTCGCCGGACCGCCCGCGGCGCGGTGGTGACGCTCGGCGGGCAGGCCGTGCGGATGACGATCCAGATCGGCGGCGTGGTGGTGCTCGCGCACCTGCTGTCGCCGCACGACTACGGCCTGCTCGCGATGGTGCTCACGGTCGTTGGCATCGGGGACCTGTTCCGCGACTTCGGCCTGTCGTCGGCGGCGATCCAGGCGACGACCCTCAGCCGGCACCAGCGCGACAACCTGTTCTGGCTCAACACGGCCATCGGCGCGGTCCTCACGCTCGCGACGTTCCTCGCGGCCCCCCTGCTCGCCGACCTGTACGACGAGCCGGACCTCGTGGGCATCGCCCGGGTGCTGTCGTTCACGTTCCTGCTCAACGGCCTCGCGACGCAGTACCGGGCGGGCCTCACGCGGCACATGCAGTTCGCGAAGCTCGCCGCGATCGACATCGCCGGACCGGCCGTCGCGCTCGCCGCCGCCGTCCTGCTCGCCCTGAACGGCGTCGGGTACGAGGCGCTGGTGGTGCAGCAGCTCACCACGGCCGCCGTCCTGCTGGCGGGTGCCGTCGTCCTGGGGCGCTGGCTGCCGGGACTGCCGCGCCGGGACGTCCCGATGCGGGGCCTGCTGAAGTTCGGCTGGAACCTGCTCGGCACCCAGCTCGTCGGGTACGCCAGCAACAACGTCGACTCCCTGACGATCGGTGTGCGGTTCGGCTCGGTCAGCCTCGGCCTGTACAACCGGGCGTTCTCGCTGCTCATGCAGCCCCTCACGCAGCTGCGGGCGCCGAGCACGACCGTGGCGCTGCCGGTGCTGAGCCGCCTGCGCGGAGACACCGTCCGGTTCGGCGAGTTCGTGCGGCGCGGACAGCTCGCGCTCGCGTACACGCTCGTCGCCGGGCTCAGCCTCGTGATCGCCGCCGCGGAGCCGCTCACCCAGATCCTGCTCGGCCCGCAGTGGACCGGTGTGATCCCGCTGATCCGGTTCCTCGCCGCCGCGGGGATGTTCCAGACGCTCGCCTACGTCGGCTACTGGGTGTACCTCGCGACCGGCCTGACGGGCGTGCTGCTGCGCTACACCCTCGTCTCGGCCGCGATCCGGATCACCTGCGTGGTCGTGGGCAGCACGTGGGGCGTCGTCGGCGTCGCCGCCGGGTACGCGGTGGCACCGATGCTCGCGTGGCCGCTGTCCCTGTGGTGGCTCTCCCGGCACACCCCGGTGCCGCTCGGGGCGCTCCTGACGGGCGCGTTGCGCACGATCGCCGCGTTCGGGGCGTGCGCGGGCGTCGGCTGGTACGCGTCGACGCTCGTCGACGGCCGGTGGACGGCCCTCCTGACGGCGGTCGGGGCGTCGCTCGCGTTCTTCGGCCTGGTGTGGCTCGCCGTGCCGGTGATCCGGCGCGACGTCCGCGAGGTCGTCGAGGTCGTGGCGCTCGCACGGTCGGGCCGCGGCGCGAAGACGGTGCCGACCGCCGCCTGACCCGCCCGGTGCCGCGCGCACGCGGGGCCCCGGTCGTGAGGGGTGCGGGGTCAGGACGCCGAGACCGGCCCGACGGCCTCGTCGATCGCGGCGGACAGCATGGGCGCGAGCGTCTTCATGTACGTCATCGTCACGTGCTGGTCCTGGTGGTAGACGAGCACGTCGCCGATGACCGCCGGGCACGTGCCGTCCTGGCAGAAGTACCCGGTGAGGTCGACGAGCGCCGCACCCGGGGTCCGCTCGACGGCGGTGACCTGCGGGTCGGGCAGCAGGCTCACGTCCTGCGGGGTCCCGCACGCCGCCGCCGACCTGTCCTCGACGCACGCCGGGGTGCTCTCGACGCCCGCCTGGGTCGGGTCGGGGTTGTCACGCAGGGCCACGACGCGCGCCCCGGACCCGGCCATCCGCGTCCAGGCGTCGACGAACCCGGCGACACCGCCGTCGCCGCCGCCGTAGCGGGTCGCGGAGAGCGCGGACGTGAAGACGTAGTCGAAGTCCGCGTCCGCGACGGTGTCGATGACGTCCTTCTCCCACGCCCGGCACGCGGCGCTGCGGTCCTGCGGCGGCGCGGCGGTGACGGGGCACCCGGAGCGCAGGTAGGTGGTGAGCTGCCAGCCGCGCTGCTCGGCGACGGCCGCGAGCGCGGGCTGCCACTGGGCGGCGTGCGAGTCGCCGACGAGCGCGATCTTCACGGTGCCGTCCGGGGCGCCGAACGTGCACGGCGTCGCGGTCACGGTGTCGCCGCCGACCTGGCAGCCGGCATGGATGCGGCCGAAGTCGTCCTGGTCGCCGATGAGCGGTGCGGGGAACACGGCGTCGGCGGGGCCGTCGGTGCACGCGGTGTCGTCGACGGCTGCGGCGCCGAAGCACTCCGGCGGGCTCGCGACGACCGAGTCCAGGGCGTCCCACGCGGCGACCTGCTCGTGGCGGACGGTGGTGTTCATCGCGAAGGCCGGCACCGCGACGAGCACCATGCCGGCCGCGACGGCGAGGCCGACGGTCGATTTCCGCCGCCAGAACGCGCCGCTCGTGGGCCGGTACGCGTCGAGCACCGGGATCTCGACGAACCGCCGGGTCAGGTACGCGAGCGGCACGGCGACGAGCACGGCGACGACCCGCCCCTGGAGCCCGAGCTGCGCGCCCACGACGTACGGGAGCAGGACGATCAGCGGCCAGTGCCACAGGTACAGCGAGTACGACATGTCACCCACGGCCTGCACGGGCGCCCAGCCCATGAGCCCGGACGGTGACCAGCGCGCCCGCGGCAGCCCCGCGGCGAGGACCAGCACGGCCCCGAGCACGGGGACGGCGGCGGCCCACCCGGGGAACGGCGTCCGGGACGAGAACGCGAACGCGCTGAGCGCGATGAGCCCGGCGCCTGCCCAGCTCGCGGCGGCCCGCGCCGGGTCGGGCAGCGTCGCGGCCCGGTGGACGACGAGCCACAGGATGCCACCGGCGGCGAACTCCCAGGCGCGGGTCGTGGTGATGAAGTAGGCCGACGCGGGCTCGCCGGCGGTCGCGACGACCGACCACGTGAGGGACGCGAGGGCGAGCGGGACGAGCACCGCGAGGTACGCCCGGCGCCACCGGTGCCAGCGGGCGGCGACGAGGCTGCCGACGACGAGGAGCGCGGGCCACGCGAGGTAGAACTGCTCCTCGGCGGACAGCGACCAGAAGTGCTGCACGGGGCTGACGTCGGCGGCGGGCGCGGAGTAGTCGGTCGCGTTCCCGGCGAGCAGCCAGTTCTCGACGTACAGCGCGCTCGCCGCGATCTGCCGCCCGAACTGCGGCCACAGGCTGCGCGGCACGAACAGCCAGGTGCCCGCGAGCGTCACAGCGAGGACCAGCAGCGACGCGGGCAGCAGGCGCACCGCGCGCCGGGCGTAGAAGCCCCCGACGGTGAACGTGCCGCGCCGCAGCGGCTTGACGATGTGCGCGGTGATGAGGAACCCGGAGATCACGAAGAACACGTCGACGCCCACGTACCCGCCGGGCAGCCCCTTCGGGGCGACGTGGTAGGCCAGGACGAGCAGCACGGCCACGGCGCGCAGCGCCTGGATCTCGGGCTTGACGGCTCCGCGGGCCGCGCGGGTGCGCAGCGCCGACGACGACGCTCCCGACGCGCCCGACGAGCCCGGCGGGTCAGGCACGGGCTGGGTAGCGGGTGTCGACGGCGCCTCGACGGTCACGGCTCAGTACGCGCCGCTCGGTCGGACGATCGCGCGGGCCGTCTTCCACAGGATCATGAGGTCCATCCCGACCGACCAGTTGTCGGCGTACCGCAGGTCGAGGCGCACCGACTCCGTCCAGTCGAGGTCGGAGCGGCCGCTGACCTGCCACAGGCCGGTGAGGCCGGGCTTGACGCGCAGGCGCCGGTGGACGCGGTCCTCGTAGACGTCGACCTCGCTGGTCAGCGGCGGCCGGGGGCCGACCAGGGACATGTCGCCGCGCAGCACGTTCCACAGCTGCGGCAGCTCGTCGAGCGAGTACCGGCGCAGGAGCCTGCCGAGCGGGGTGACGCGGGGGTCGTCGCGCATCTTGAACAGGACCCCGTTGCCGTCGCTGCTCGCGGCGAGGGCCGCCCGGCGCTGGTCCGCGTCGACGTACATCGTCCGGAGCTTCCACATGGTGAAGGTACGGCCGTCGACGCCCACGCGGGTGTTCCGGTAGAACGCGGGGCCGGGTGTCGTCAGCCGCACGGCGAGCGCGAGCACCGCGACCACCGGGAGGAAGGCGAGGACCACGAGCGGCGCGATCGCGTAGTCCATGGCCGCCTTGGCGACCATGCGGCGGCGCGGCGGCGCGATCTCGACCTCGAGGAGCGGGAGCGAGCCGGTGGGGCGCAGCGTGAGGCGCGGGCTCGCGACCTCCACGAGGTCCGGCATCACGACCATCTCGGCGCCGGCCCGGTCGAGCGCCCACCCGAGGCGGCGCAGCCCGTCGCCGCTCAGGACGCTGCCCGTGACGATGACGACGTCGACGGCGAAGTCGGCGACGACCTGCGCGGTGTCGGCGATCCCGCCGAGGACGGGCAGGTCGGTGAGCGGTGCCTCGTCCTCCGCGGACGGCAGGCACAGCCCGACGACCTCGTAGCCCTCGTAGGCGGCGGCCGAGAGGTCGTACGACGCACGTGAGGCGCTCGCCACCGATCCGGTGACGAGCGTGCGCTGCATGTCGAGCCCGTGCTCGCGGCGGTGGTGCAGGCGCTTGCGCACGACGTAGCGCAGCCCGCAGGCGAGCGCGGTGGCGAGCGGGACGCCGATGAACACGGTGACGCGCGGCGGGTCGGCGTTGAAGCTGAAGGCGAGGATCACGACGAGGCCGGCCACGGCGGCACCGCCGGCGACGACCGACTGGAACTCCTCGACGCCGACCCCGAGGCGCTTGGTCTCGTACCCGCGCGCCACGGCGACGCACAGCGGGAACGCGACGGCGGCGAGCAGCGACCAGCGGAACGCGACCGGGTCGACGCCCAGGCGCGGGAGCAGCAGCGCCGCGGCGACGAGGCCGGCGGCGAGCGCGTCCGTGACGGTGATGAGCGCGCGGTACCGGCGCGAGCGGGCGGACCACCGGTGGGCGCGCTGACCGGGCCCGTTGTAGGGGGTCGGCCGAGACACGAACGGCTGCGGCGAGGCCCAGGACCTGCGGGGCTCGCGGGAGCGGGCTCGACGTTCGCGCTCGAACGTCGGGTCGAGTCCTCCCCGGTCTGCCGTGAGCGTCATGTGTCCCCCAAGCGACGCGGACGTGAAGTTTGTGGCGGTTCTTCGGAGGCTAGCGCGCTGTTCGTCCGGTTCCGTCCCTACTTGCCCGATTTCACCCTGGTTCTCCCCCAGAGGGAGGAACGGCCGGAAACCGGGGACTTTGTACCCACGCATGCGTGTATACACGCATGCGTATACTGGACACATCGCAGCACGGGCGAACAAATGCCCGGCACGCCGGCCCCGAGGGGGCTCATGGGTCGGCCGCGGACCAGCACCCCCCAACCAGGAGGAACATCCGTGTCTTCAGCGCGCCGTCACCCCGGCCACCGCTCCCCCGCCCGTCGCATGCTCACCGCAGCCGGCACCGGCGCCCTCGCGCTCGGCCTCGTCGCCATCGGCACCACGTCGGCCTCCGCCTGGAGCGCCGCGGACTCCGCGACGGCGATGTCGCCGAGCGCGGACGCCGGCCTGCAGCCGTACGTGGTCGACTCGTTCGGCCGCACGGCGGCCGGCGGCTGGGGCACCACCGCGACGGGCGGCGCGTGGACCGCCGCCGGCAACGCCGCCGCGTTCAACGTCGCGAACGGCTACGGCACCATGACGATGCCCGCCGCGGGCGGCAACTACACGGCGCGCCTCGCCGCGGCGCCGAGCACCGACACCGAGGTGCAGGCCCGCGTCGGCATCGCGTCGAAGCCGGCCAACGGCACGTTCGACCTGTACGTCGTCGGCCGCGCCATCGACGACACGTCCGGCTACCGCGTGAAGCTCAAGGTCTCCGGCGACGGCAAGACCGTCGTCTCGATCGTGCGGGTCGACGCCACCGGCGCGAAGATCATCGCCCAGTCCGCCACCCCGCTGTCGATGACCCCCGGCAACGACCTCCAGGTCCGCTTCCAGGCGACCGGCACCGGCACCACCGACCTGCGCGCCAAGGTCTGGCCCGTCGGCACCGCCCAGCCCGCCGACTGGACCGTCGCCACGACCGACACCACCGCGGCGCTGCAGACCGCCGGCGGCATCGCGTTCACCACGTACTCGCCCAAGCTGTCCGGCGAGACGGTCGGCCGCTACGCCGACGTGTGGGCCGGTCCCACCACCGCCCCGCGCGAGGTCGACCGCCAGATCCCGGCCCCCGGCACCGTCACGCCCGACGCCACCAACACCGGCGTCCCGGCCGGCACCAAGCTGACCGTCTACAACGGCAACCTCACGATCACGCAGCCGGGCACCGTCATCGACGGCCTCGACATCCGCGGGTTCGTCAAGGTCAAGGCGAAGGACGTCACCATCCGCAACTCGGTGGTCCGCGGCGTCTCGACGACCACCGCCCAGGGCCTCGTCACGTCCGAGTCGACCGGCTCGCTCACCATCGAGGACTCCGAGCTCTACAACGCGACGCCCAACTGGTACGTCGACGGCCTGCGCGGCAGCAACATCACCGCGAAGCGGCTCAACATCCACTCGGTCATCGACACGATGCACATCTACGGCGACAACGTGACGCTCGAGTCGTCGTGGCTGCACGACACGCTGCACTACGACAACGACCCGTCGCACTCCGACGGCACCCACGACGACAACATCCAGATCGTCAAGGGCAACAACATCTCGATCGTCGGCAACCGCATCGAGGGCGCCTACAACGCGGCCATGATGTTCACGCAGGGCTCGGGCATCGTCTCGAACGTCACGATGGACAAGAACTACTTCGGCGGCGGCGCCTGCACGATCAACATCGCCGAGTCGGGCAAGGGCGCGATCCAGGGCCTGAAGTTCACGAACAACACGTTCGGCACGGACAGCCGCAAGACCTGCGCCGTGATCTCCCCCGCCACCACCACGGCGGTCACCACGTACACGAACAACGTGCACACCGACGGCAAGGCCGTCGTCGTCAAGAAGGGCTGACCCGCCCTCGACCGGGCCCGTCCTCGCCTCGTGCGGGGACGGGCCCGTCGTCGTCCCTGCCCTCGTCGCGTGCCCGCTATGCTCCGCCGCATCCCCCGACCGGCCGAGAGGGCACCTGTGGAGCCGCTGACGTTCGTGACCCCCGTGTTCGAGGCGGAGCTCGCGCTGCTCCACCTCCAGGCCCGGTCGTTCGCGGTGCACCTTCCCACCGACGCCGCGCGCGAGGTCGTCGTCCTCGACAACACCCGCCGCGGCCTGCGCACCCCGCAGACGCTGCTCGACGCCTACGGTCCGTGGGCGCCGCAGGTGCGGATCCTGCGCCCCGACGACGTGTGCGCGCTCCCGACGGTCTCGGGCTGGCGGAGCCAGCAGGTCCTCAAGCTGGCCGTCGCCCGCCTCGTGGAGACTTCCCGCTACGTCACGCTCGACGCGAAGAACCACCTCGTCGCACCGCCGCCCGCGTCGTTCTTCGAGGCGCCCGACGGCCGCATCCGCGTGCGGGGCTACAGCTACCGCGAGCACCCGCTGCGCGGCTCGCTCGAGCGCGTCCTCACCTACCTGGGGCTCGACCCCGCTGCGCACGTCGACCGGTTCGCGGCGACCGTCACGCCGTTCACGCTGGACACCGCGGTGGTCCGGGAGATGGTCGCGGACGTCGAGGCGCGGTCCGGCCGGTCGTTCGCCCGCGAGTTCGTGTCGCAGGAGCTCACCGAGTTCTTCCTGTACGCCGGGTGGCTCCTGCGGCGCGACGGCACGCTCGACCGGCTCTACGAGCTGACCGACGACGTCAACCCCGTGGTGTGGCCGCGGGCCGCGACCGCGGACGGTGTGCGGGCGGTCATCGCGTCGGCGGCGGGCTCCCCGGTCTTCGGCGTGCACCGGGACGCCGTCCCGGCGCTCGACGCGGAGGCGCGGGACGTGCTCGGGGCGTTCTGGGCCGAGCGGGGGCTCGTCGCGGACCGGGCCGAGGGCGCGGACCTGCTGCGACGGCTGCGCGAGGACCACGACCGGCAGCGCCGACGGCAGCAGGTGCGCGACCTCCCGCCACGCGCGCTGACCCTCGTGCGCCGCACCCGGACGTCGCTCGCGAGCCGGCTCGGCCGCTGAATCTGTCTCAGCATCCGGGACAACCGTTCAACTCGCACACCTGCAGGTCAGAGCGTGTCACGAAGTGATAACGGACGGTCCGAATCATCCGATGTTCGGCCGTACGGGTGAAATCTCCTAGGGTGGCGGCACGCCTCGGCTCATCTCCACCGCCCTCCGGAGCCGATGTGACACCTGCTACCTCTCCCCTGGAGGCCCCGTGCGAGGACGACACTCCGTACGCCGCCCACGTCACCTGTCCGCGCTCGTCGCGCTCACGAGCGGCCTCGCCGTCGTCCTCACCGGGCTCGTCGCCACCAACGCCAGCTCCGCCCCCGTCACCGCCTTCCGGCCGGCCGACCCCGTGCGCGTCCTCAAGGGCACGACGCTGGCAGCCGGCGCCGCCACCACCGTCACGCTGTCGGACGTGCCCGTCGGGGCGACCGCCGCGACGCTGCAGGTGACCGCGTCGGCCGGCGGCACCCCTACCGAGGTGTCCGTGTGCGCCGGGACCGCCCGCTCCTGCACCGGCACCACCCTGAAGACGTCCACCGACGAGCTCGGCACCCTGACCGTGTCCGTCCCGGTCACCACCGCCGACCCCCGGGTCACCCTCGTCTCCACCGCGGCCGCGAAGGTCTACGCGGACCTGCGCGGGTACACCGTCGACACGAGCAAGGCCTCGTCGCCGGCGAACTCGCTGTACGTCCCGACCGAGCCCCGCCGCGTCGCGACCGCCACCACGCTCACCGACCGCGGCACGACCGTCGTCACGCTCCCGTCCGTGCCCGCCGGTGCGACCGCCGTCGAGCTCCGCCTCACCTCCGCCGCCGGAGCGACGTCCACCAACGTCGCCGCCTGCGCCGCCGGGGCGTCGCCGAGCTGCTCCGGCACCACCGCGCTCAACCCGCACGCGCAGCGGGCGCGCCAGTCGTCCGTCGTCGTCCCCCTCGGCGGCAGCGCCGGCAACCAGGTCCAGCTGTTCAACCTCGGCGGCACCGCGACGCTCGACGTCGACGTCGACGGCTTCTACGTGCGCGCGTCGACGAACCCCACGGGCGGACGCCTGCAGGAGTCCGCCACCGCCGTCGCCGTGCCCGCCAAGGTCCTCGGACCGACCGGCACGACCACGCTCACGCTCTCGCCGCCCAGCGGCGCCACCGCGGTGCACCTGCGCGTCCGCGCGACCGGGGCCTGGCGCCCCAGCGTCGTCGCCCTGTGCCCGGGCACGTCCGCGTCCACCGGCTGCCGCGCGACGTCGCTGCTCACCGCGTCGCCCGGCGCCGCGGCGTACGGCGACGCCGTCGTCTCGCTCGGCGGCACCGGCGGCAAGACCGTCACCCTCGTGAACGCCGGTGCCAGCACCCGCATCGCGCCCGAGGTCCTCGGCTGGGTCGTCGCCCCCGCAGCCACCGGGTCCGGGTCGGCGACCCCGACGCCCACGAAGACCGCGGCGCCGACCCCGACAGCGACGCCGACCCCCACCGCCACGGCGACCCCGAAGCCGACCACCACGCCCAAGCCGACCACCACGCCGAAGCCGACGGCGACCCCGACTCCGACCGCGACGCCGACCACCAGCGCCAAGCCGGGCGCGACGAACACGGGCGTGCCCGCGGGCACGAAGCTCACCGTGCACGAGGGCGACCTGCGCATCACCGAGCCGGGCACCGTCGTCGACTCGCTCGACGTCCACGGGTTCGTCCAGGTGTCCGCGGCCAACGTGACGATCCGCAACTCCGTGATCCGCGGGTACGCCGTCACGCAGGGACGCAGCCTCGTGATCCAGGACTCCCCGACAGGCTCGCTGACCATCGAGAACTCCGAGGTGTTCGCCGCGGCGCCGTCGTACTGGATCGACGGTGTGCGCGGGTTCAACCTCACGGTGCGCCGGACGAACATCCACGACGTCATCGACTCGGTGCGCATCACCGGCGACAATGTGCGCGTCGAGTCGTCCTGGCTGCACGACAACCTGCACTACGACACCGCCCCCGACCAGAAGGACGGGACGCACGACGACAACATCCAGATCCAGAAGGGCAGCAACATCCAGGTCGTCGGGAACACCATCAACGGCGCCTACAACGCCGCGCTGATGTACTCCCCCGGTCTGGGCCCGATCTCGAACACCGTCGTGTCCGGCAACTGGATCGACGGCGGCGGCTGCAGCGTGAACATCGCCGAGCAGGGCCGCGGCCCGGCGGCGGGCCTCGTGTTCAAGGGCAACGTGTTCGGCCGCGGCACCCGCGTGAAGGACTGCGCGATCATCGCCCCCGACACCACCGCCGCGGTGCTCAGCCTGTCCGGCAACACGTACACCGACGGCAAGGTCGTCACCGTCCACAAGGGCAGCTGACCACCGCCACCGCGCACCGTCGACGGCGCCGCCCGGGAGCTCCCCGGACGGCGCCGTCGCACGTTCCGCGAGCCAGGACGGGCATGCGCACCGCGGGGGCGGGCGCCGTCAGGCCTTCGTGTGGAACCGCTGCTGGGCCGGCTCGAGCCCCTCGACGAGAACCGCCTCGACCGCGTCCGCGGCCCGGTCCACGAGCCACGGCAGGTCCTTCAGCTCCGCCTTCGCGAAGTCCTTCAGCACGAAGTCGGCCGGGTCCGTGCGGCCCGGCGGCCGGCCGATGCCGACCCGGACCCGCACGTAGTCCTTCGTGCCGAGCGCCTTCGACGTGTCGCGCAGGCCGTTGTGCCCGCCCTCGCCGCCCCCGCGCTTGAGCCGGACGTCCGCGAACGGGATGTCGAGCTCGTCGTGCACCAGCACGATCCGCTCGAGCGGCACGTCGTAGTACTTCGCCAGCGCCGCGACCGGACCACCCGAGACGTTCATGAACGTCGCCGGCTTCGCCAGCACGACCCGCGGCCCCGGGGCTCCACCGGGCAGCACCCCGAGACGAGCCTCCGCGACCGCCGCCTGCGGGCGACGGTGCAGCAGCCCGCCCGAGCGGCCGCCGAACGTCGCACCCGTGCGTCGGGCCAGCTCGTCGAGCACCATCTGGCCGACGTTGTGCCGGTTGCCCGCGTACTGCGGGCCCGGGTTGCCGAGCCCGACGACGAGCCAGGGTCCGTCGGTCATCGCGGTGCCTCCGAGGGGTCGAGGTGTGTCCGGGGAACGGCAGACGCCCGGCACCGCGTGAACGGTACCGGGCGCCGGCGGGACGTACGGGGGTGCTCAGGCCTCGTCGGCGTGCGCCGCAGCCGACTGCGCCGCGGCCAGCTCGGAGGCGGCCTCCTCGGCGGCCAGGTCATCGGCGCTGGCGTGCGGGACCGAGATCGCGACGACGATCGACTCGGGGTCGGTCAGCAGCGCGGTGCCGGCGGGGAGCGCGACGTCGCCGGCGTGGACCGTCGAACCGCCCTCGAGGCCCTCGATGGAGACCTCGATCTCGGACGGCAGGTTCGTCGCCTCGGCCTCGAGCGACAGCGTCTGCGCCTCGACGACGTGGATCGTGCCGGGAGCGGACTCGCCGACCACGTGCACCTGCACGTCGACGGCGACCTTCTCGCCCTTCTTCACGATGAGCAGGTCGACGTGCTCGATGACGTTCTTGACCGGCTCGCGCTGGACGTCCTTGGCGATCGCGAGGGTGGTCTTGCCGTCGAGCTCGATCTCGAACAGGGCGTTGGCGTGCTTGAGCGCCAGGAAGGTGTCGTGGCCCGGGAGGGAGACGTGCAGCGGGTCCGAGCCGTGGCCGTAGAGGACGGCGGGGATCTGGTCGGCACGGCGCAGACGGCGCGCGGCACCCTTGCCGAACTCGGTACGGGCGGTGGCGGTGAGCTTGACGTCGGACACGGTGACTCCCAGGTGCAGGCGCCCGCACGACGACGCGCGGACGAGGCGATGGTGGTGTGTGCGCCGTCGTCAGGACGACGGCGCGGAAGATGTGGTGGTGACGCTGGCGGTGGCCTCGACGCGGGGCGCAGGACGGGCACGCGGAGGCATACCGCCCAGTCGATCACGGAGCTAGGGCGGTCCCCCGTGGTGCTGAAACCGGTGGACCATCCGTCGTCCCTCGCCGAGGCAACCTGACGATCTTACCCGGTACCGGGGCGCACCCCAAACCCCGAAGGTCCCGGTGGACGTGCTCTGCGGCACGTCCACCGGTGGGCGGCGTCAGGCCTGGCCGTCGAACAGCGACGTGACGGAGCCGTCGTCGAACACCTCGCGGATGGCCCGCGCGATGAGCGGCGCGATCGACAGGACCGTCAGCTGCGGGAACCGCTTCTCGTCCTCGATGGGGAGCGTGTCGGTCACGACGATCTCGCGTGCGCCGCTGGCCTGGAGGCGCTCGACCGCCGGGTCGGACAGCACGCCGTGCGTCGCCGCGACGATGACGTCCTTCGCACCCGCCTCGAGGATGACGCGGACGGCACCGGCGATGGTGCCGCCGGTGTCGATGAGGTCGTCGACCAGCACGCACGAGCGGCCCTCGACGTCACCGACCACACGGTTCGCGACCGTCTTGTTGGGGCTGCGGATGTCGCGGGACTTGTGCACGAACGCCAGCGGGCCGCCGCCGAGCTTGTTCGCCCACTGCTCGGCGACGCGGATGCGACCCGCGTCGGGCGACACGACCGTCACGTTCGACGTGTCGACGCGCGTGCGGACGTAGTCGATCAGCGTCGGCATCGCCCACAGGTGGTCGACGGGCCCGTCGAAGAAGCCCTGGATCTGCGCCGTGTGCAGGTCGACGCTCATGAGCCGGTCCGCGCCGGCCGTCTTGAACAGGTCCGCCAGCAGGCGGGCCGAGATCGGCTCGCGGCCGCGGTGCTTCTTGTCCTGGCGGGCGTACCCGTAGAACGGCGCGACGACCGTGATCGTCTTCGCCGACGCCCGCTTCAGGGCGTCGACCATGAGCAGCTGCTCCATGATCCACTGGTTGATCGGCGACGCGTGCGACTGCAGGACGAACGCGTCCGAGCCGCGCACCGACTCCCCGAACCGGGTGTAGATCTCACCGTTGGCGAAGTCGTACGCGGTCGTCGGCACCAGCTCGATGCCCAGGGCGCCCGCCACGTTCGTGGCGAGCTCGGTGTGCGCCCGCCCGGAGACCAGGACGAGGCGCTTCTCGCCGTCGGAGGAGACGATCCCGGTCATCGCGTGGAGTCCTTCGCGTTCGTGCCGGCGGACGCCGACGGGGTGGTGGGCTCCGCGAGGGGTGCGGGCTGGTCGGGCAGGTGCGGCGGCGGCGTCTGCGGGATCCCGGCGGCAGCCTTGGCGGCGCGCTCACGCTCGGCGCGGGCCTGCGGGGACAGGTCGGCGGTGTCGTCGTCGGCGAGCGCACGCCCGGCCGCGTCGGCGGCCGGGGTCCCGGCCCGGGCCCGGGCGACCCAGCCCTCGATGTTGCGCTGCGCCCCGGCGCTCACGCCCAGCGCACCGGCCGGGACGTCGCGCCGGATGACGCTGCCGGCACCCGTGTAGGCGCCGTCGCCGATGGTCACGGGTGCGACGAACATGTTGTCGGCGCCCGTGCGGGCGTACGAGCCGATCGTCGTGTGGTGCTTGTTCACGCCGTCGTAGTTGACGGTCACCGACGCGGCGCCGATGTTCGTGTGCTCGCCGATCGTCGCGTCACCCACGTACGACAGGTGCGGGACCTTGGAGCCCGTGCCGATCTGGGCGTTCTTCGTCTCGACGAACGTGCCGATCTTGCCGGCGTCGCCGAGGACGGTGCCCGGACGCAGGTACGCGAACGGGCCGACGCTCGCGCCCCGGCCGATCACCGCGAGGGTCCCGTGCGTGCGGACGACGCTCGCGCCGGGGCCGACCTCGACGTCGGTCAGCGTGGTGTCGGGCCCGACCGTCGCACCCTCGCGCACCACGGTCGCGCCGTGCAGCTGGGTGCCGGGCAGGAGCGTCACGTCGCGCTCCAGCTCGACGTCGACGTCCACCCAGGTGGTCGCCGGGTCGACGACCGTGACGCCCTCGCGCATCCAGTCCTCGAGCAGCCGGCGGTTGAGCTCGGCACGCAGGCGGGCGAGCTGCACGCGGTCGTTGACGCCCTCGACGACCAGCGGGTCGTCGGTGCGCAGCGCCCGCACGTGGCCGCCGTCGGCCCGCGCGATCGCCAGCACGTCGGTGAGGTACACCTCGCCCTGCGCGTTGTCCCGGCCGAGCCGCCCGAGGGCGGATCGCAGCACGGCCGCGTCGAAGACGTAGATCGACGAGTTGATCTCCGCGATCGCGCGCTGCTCCTCCGAGGCGTCCTTCTCCTCGACGATGCCCAGCACGTCACCGGTGCCGACCTCGCGCAGGATCCGGCCGTAGCCGGTCGCGTCGTCGACCTCGGTCGTGAGCACCGTCACGGCGTTCGCGTCCGCGTGGTGCGCGGCGAGCAGCTCGCCGAGGGTTCCCGCGTCGAGCAGGGGCACGTCGCCGGCGACCACGACGACCGCACCGTCGAGCAGCGCCCCCGCGGCCGTGCCCGCGCCGGGTGTGCCCTGGGCGGCGCCCGCGACGTCCGCCTGCGCGGCGGCGTCCAGGGCCGTCATGGCCACCTGCACCGCGCGGCCCGTGCCGGGGATCTCGTCCTGGTCCGCCAGCAGTGCGCGGGGGTCGATGTCGGCGACGTGCGCGGCGACCGCCGCGCGCTCGTGCCGGACGACCACGACCACCCGGTCCGGGTCCAGCGCACGCGCCGACGCCAGGGCGTGGCCGACCATGCTCCTTCCGGCCAGGGTGTGCAGGACCTTCGGGGTGGCCGAGCGCATCCGCGTACCTTCACCTGCGGCGAGGACGATGACGGCGGCTGGGCGGGGATACGTCACCTGTGGGTGCTCCTCGCGGATCTGCCCGATGGGCTCGGGCGGCGGACCGTGCGCACCGTGCACTCTACCGCCGTGGGAACGGGCTCCCACGCCACGGTGACGGAACGGGCACCGCACGACGCGGGGTCGGTGCGGCCCGCCGATTGCTCGTACCTCAGTCCGAGCGGACGGCGGTCGCCGGCTGCACCGCGGCCGCCCGGGCCGCCGGGTACACCGACGCCAGCGCCGCTGCGGCGAGGCCGAACACCGGGGCCACGGCCAGCAGGACCGGGTCGACCCGAGCCGTCCAGCCGTTGACGACGGCCGTCGCGACGACGAGCACCGCGGCGAGCGCAGCGCCGGCGAGGCCGCCGACGACCCCGGCGGTCGCCCCCTCGCACAGCACCAGGCTCGCGATGTTCCGGCGTGACGCACCCATGGCGCGGCGCAGGCCGATCTCCGGGGTGCGGGACATCACCGCCACGACCATCGCGTTCG
Source organism: Cellulomonas chitinilytica (assembly GCF_016862675.1). Classification (GTDB taxonomy): domain Bacteria; phylum Actinomycetota; class Actinomycetes; order Actinomycetales; family Cellulomonadaceae; genus Cellulomonas; species Cellulomonas chitinilytica. The sequence continues at coordinate 458,104 of NZ_BONK01000001.1, forward strand.
CGATCAGGAGCATCGTGAGCGCCAGGAGCAGCCCTCCGATCCACGCCACGAGCCGGTCGAGCTGCGTGGCGACGCCCCGGCGAGCACCTGCGGCGTCGACCACGATCGACGTCGCGAGCGACGCGGGCAGGTCCGGACGCACCGCGGTCCTGACGACCGAGGCCACCGGCCCCGCTCCGCCCGGCGCGGTGAGCACCGTGAGCGAGGCGCCGGCGTCGGTACCGAGCATCTGCGTGACGAGGCCGTAGGGCACGACGACGGTCGACGACAGCGCCGGGTCGCCCGTGAGGAAGCCGACGACCGGATAGCGGATGCCGTTGAGCCAGACCCCGTGCCCTGTCGGATCCTGCGAGACCGGGACGTCGAGCGACTCCGCGGCCTTCGCCCCGAGCAGGACGACACGGTCGGTGCCGTCGAGCATCCACGCGGTGGGCACGGCGTCGAGCTCCACGGCGTCCAGGTACCCCGCGCTCACGCCGGCGACCGTCAGGCCCGTGACCTCGGGACCGTCCACCGGGTCCCTCGCCCGCAGGACTGCGGCCCCGCGCGTCGTCAGGTCCTGTCGTAGCCCCGCGGCCTCCACGAGCGGCAGCGACGTGACGGCGGCCTCCGCGTCGCTCGGGAACACGGCCCCGGCCGGGACGGCGAGCGCGCTCGCGGGGCCTTCCTGCGACGCCGGCGTCACGACGATCGTGCGCGTGGCCGTGGCCGCGAGGTCGGTGTCGATCTGGACCGCGGCCATCCGGGAGATCGAGACGGCGCCGACGAGGGCACCCGTCGAGAGCGCGATCGCGGCGACGAGCAGCGTCGTGCGCGCCCTCCGGGTGTGGATCTCGACGAGCACGTCGTGCATCAGGTCCATGACGTTCATCCGTGCGCTCCGAGCCTCAACCGGCCGCCGTCGAGCTCGAGCGCCCGGTCGGCCCAGCGCGCGGTCGTCGGGTCGTGCGTGATGACGACGACCGCGACCCCCTTGCGGGCCTGCGAGTCGAACAGGTCGAGGATGTTGTCGGCGTTCGCCCGGTCGAGGTTTCCCGTCGGCTCGTCCGCGAGCAGCACCGGCGGCTGCGTCAGGATCGCGCGAGCGACGGCGAGCCGTTGCTTCTCCCCTCCCGACAGCAGGCGGCCGGGGGCGTTCCGGCGGTGCGTCAGCCCGACCTGCGTCAGTGCGTCCCGGACCAGGTCCGCCCGGCCGCGGCGGCCGACGCCCGAGATCGCGAGCTTGATGGCGAGGTTCTCGGCGACGGTCCGGGCGCCGAGGACGTGATGCTCCTGGAAGACGAACCCCAGGGCCGAGGCGCGGTGCTTGGCGCGCGTCGACGACGACAATGCGCAGGTGTCCTGCCCGAGGAGGTCGTACGCCCCCGACGTCGGGACGTCCAGCAGGCCCAGGATGTTCAGGAGCGTGGACTTGCCGGAGCCCGAGCTGCCGAAGATCGCCACTCGCTCTCCCGCGCCGACGGACAGGTCCACCCCGTGCAGGACCGGCGTCGGGGGGTGCCCCACGTAGGTCTTCGTGACGTCGCGCACCTCGAGGGCAGGACGGCTCACCCGCTGACCTGGACGACGTCGCCGACGTGGAGCCCCGACTCGACGATCGCCCACCCCTGGCCGGACGCGACGACCGTGACGGCGACGCGTGCCGGTGTGCCCCCGCCCGCCATGACGTACGACCCGTCCGAGTCGTGCCGCACCGCGACGAGCGGGACGGCCGGCCCGGACGCCGCCTCGGGCGCCTGGTCCGGCGTGACCACGACGAGCGCACCGTCGTCGAACACCGAGTCCGCACCCAGCGTCAGCGTGATGTCGAAGCCCGGTGGGGTCCCCTCCTCCGTGGCGGCCGACCGGAAGTCGCTCACCGCGGTGACCGTCGCGCTCGCACTGACGCTCGTGTCGCTCGCTCCGGTGATCGTCGCGGTCGCGCCGACCGCCAGCTGGTCCGCCGCCGCGACGGACGCGCGCGCGACGACCGTGGTGTCCCCCGAGCGGAGGGTGAGGGCGGGCGCCTCGGTGACATCGGTCCCCACCGCCGCGACCGAGACGAGCTGGACGGGTGCCGAGGGCAGCGAGAGGATCTCGGCCGCCGGCAGTGGTGTGTCGGCGGCCGCCGTGGCCGCGGCGAGGTCCGCCCGGGCCTTGGTGACGGCTGCCTCGAGTCCCGCCGTGCTCGTGGGGGCGTCGAGTGCGCCCTCCGGTGACGTCGGGGCTGGCTGGAGGGCCGCCTCCGCCGCCGTCAGCGCCTCGTTCGCTGCCTCGACCGCGGACGACAGCTCGGTGGACGGCGCCGGGGCGCTCGCGCCGACGCGGGCGTACAGGGCCCGGATCGCGGCGGACGTCTGCCGCCCGAACCGCCCGTCGGGCGTGCCCCGGAACAGGTGGAGGCCGGCGAGCCCCTCCTGGACCGCTCGCACGTCGCTCCCCTCCATCCCTGGTCCGAGATCCCGGAAGAGGTCGAACGGGAGCGTGAGGGTGACCAGCGGTCGGCTGTTGACCTCGATCGGCGCCGTCCCCGGCAGGAGGACGGCACCGGCGTCGACGGACCGGCCGGTCAGGACCGAGCGGGAGGCCGATGCCGAGGTCGCGGCCGGGACGACGTCGCGTCTCGTCCCGGCTGCGACCTTGCCCGTCACGACCGTCTCCTCCGCGGTGATCTCCCGCTGCGTCACCCGCGCCGTGACCGGGACCTTCTCCCGGGAGTTCGCGGCCGCTGCCTCGGACGGCGAACGGACCAGCGTGCCGAGGGCGAAAGCGACGCTGGTCACGAGCAGCGACACGACGACCCAGACCGCCAGCCACCGTGCTCGTCGCGGGCCGGACTGCTCACTCACCATGTCGTCGTGAGGTCGGCGTGCGCGGCGACGATGTCCTGTGCCTGCGCCAGGGCGTCGTCGAGGTTCTGCCGGAAGGCGCGCATCTCGTCGAGGTTCCGGATGATCAAGGGTGCCTGGGCCTGTGCGACCAGAGCGGCGGCGCGCTCGGTGTACCGGACCTGGTCCTTGCACCTGACCACGCCGACCGCGAGGGCGATCTGGTCGGCGTCGATCGTTCCCGGGTCGGCACCAGCCACCCCGGCCGTGAACCCGAGGTGGCCGTCGTCGAACGCTGCGGGGTCGACGGCGATGCCCTGCTGCTCGTAGCACGCGCGCAGCTCTGCGCGGAGGCCATCGGCCACGTCCGACTCCTGCGCCGCGGTCGCCGCGTCGGACAGCTCGCGCATCCACGGTGCTGTCGGGCTCTGCGCCGCACGCAGCTCGGCCGCCACCTTCTTGTTCTTGGCGTAGCACTCGTCCACGACCTGACGCTCGGGGCTGTCGGTCGGGATGTCGCCCAACGTGCGGTCCGCGCGCGGGGCTACCGGCGGCGCACTTGGTGCTCCGACGATCCCGTTGCCGCGAAGGTCGGCGTCGGTCATCGGCTGGACGAAGGCGAACCGCTCGGCCTGAGCGATGGTCCAGGGGCCGTCCAGGGCGTCCTGGTCGTACTCCTGCGGCACGTCTCGCGCGGGGACCAGGTAGCGCACCCCTTGCGCGTCCGCGCACGCGGCTGCGTCCAGCAGGATCGCCTCGTCGAGCACGGACGAGTCGGCCTTCGTCGGCAGGAACGGGTCCAGCGGGAACGTGATCGCCCCGGTCTGCTGGTTCAGCTCGGCGTCGAGCACGACACCCGCGCTGATCGCGGCGGCCGTGGCCGCGGCGTCCGGGGCGTCGTCGCGCGCTCGGTCGTCACCCGTGCCGCCGGTGCACGCAGCGAGCGTTCCGACGAGCACGAGCGTGACGAGGACTCGGCCCCGGGCCCCGACCGTCGACGGTCGGGACCCGGGGAGGTGCGATGAGATCACCTGCAGTCCGAGAACTGCGCGGACGAGACCTGGTCGTTGGCGTTGGCCGGGGCCGCCCAGGACCCCACGCCTGCGCCGTTGGTCAGGTCGGGGTCGCGGTAGTTCATGTTGTCGAGCTGGCGCGAGTTCAGGTAGAAGTACCCGTCGTTCAGCACCCAGTCGTCGCGGTTGATGTAGTAGCTGCGGTGGCACGACCCACCGTTCGCGGACGCGGAGCTGGTCTTGTCGTTCAGCCAGGCTCCTCCGGCGAACGAGAGCTTGGAGTTGCTGAATCCCCGCAAGGTCCCCCCGTAACCGGCGTCGGTGTAGAGACACATGTAGCCGGAGTCGCACAGGCCGTCGTAGGCCTGCGCGACGGGCGCGACGGCGAGGACGCCGAACCCTGCGACGGTGAGCGTGACGATGGCGCGACGAAGTATGCGCATTCTGAGTTTTCTCCCTGCTCGGGACGATTCGGGCGAGTTCGCCCGCGGTCGTGAAGGTAGTGACCCGCGTCACCCGCCGCGGGAGTTTCGCTCTCCTCGTTACCTTCTTGTGACCTGGCGATCGCAGGCGGCCGCGGGACACTCGCACGACCGTGACCCGGCACCGCGCCACGACGACGCGGGCGTGAGTGAGCGTGAGCTCCGCCCCCAGGATTCGAACCTGGACTGCACGGCTCCAAAGGCCGGCGTGCTGCCGTTACACCAGGGCGGACCGGCGGTTCGTGCACCGCCGTCGGCGGACCAGTCTGCCAGGGCACGCACCCGCACCACGGACCGGCACCACGGCCCGGACGCGACGCACGGCATGATGGCCCCGTGACGCCGGAGACCAAGCGCGTGCCGCGTTCGCGCATGACGGGCACGCAGCGACGCGCCCAGCTGCTCGACGTCTCCCGTCGCCTGTTCGCCGAGAAGGGCTTCGACGGCACGAGCGTCGAGGAGATCGCCGCGCGCGCCGAGGTGTCCAAGCCCGTCGTGTACGAGCACTTCGGAGGCAAGGAAGGCGTCTACGCGGTCGTCGTCGACCGGGAGATCCAGGCGCTGACGGGTGCGCTGAGCGGGGCGCTGGAGGGCGGCGGCCACCCCAAGGTGCTCGTCGAGCGGACCACGCTCGCGCTGCTCAGCTACATCGAGACGTCCGAGGACGGCTTCCGCATCCTCGTGCGCGACTCCCCCGTGGCGCAGGCGACCGGCACGTTCTCGAGCCTCATCGGCGACGTCGCGACGCAGGTCGAGCACCTGCTCGCCGACCAGTTCAAGAAGCAGGGCCTCGACCCGCGCACCGCGCCGATCTACGCGCAGATGCTCGTCGGCATGGTCGCGCTCACCGGTCAGTGGTGGCTCGACGCGCGCAGTCCCCGCAAGGCGGAGGTCGCCGCGCACCTCGTCAACCTCGCCTGGAACGGTCTGTCGGGGCTGGAGCGCCGCCCGACGCTCGCCAAGCACACCTGACCGACGTCCCGGAGGGGTCTGTCGACGTCGAGTAATCTCGCGACATGGCGTCAGGCACCGTTCCCGTCGAGCCGGGTGCGCGCGACGAGGTCGACCGGATCGTGCTCGCGTGGGAGCGGGAACGGCCGGACCTCGACGTGCGGCCGCTCACCGTGCTGTCCCGGGTCAGCCGGCTCGCACGCCACCTCGACCTCGCGCGCCGCGGCGCGTTCGCGCGGCACGACCTGGAGACGTGGGAGTTCGACGTGCTCTCGGCCCTGCGTCGGGCCGGGGCGCCGTACCGGCTGTCCCCCGGCGCCCTGCTCACCCAGACGCTCGTGACGAGCGGCACGATGACGAACCGGATCGACCGGCTCGTGGAGCACGGGCTGGTGGAGCGCCAGCCGTCGCCCGACGACCGCCGCGGGGTGCTCGTCCAGCTCACGGACGCCGGGCTGGCCCGGGTCGACGCCGCGTTCGCGGACCTGCTCGACGTCGAGCGGAACCTGCTCGGCGACCTTTCGGAGGCGGACCGCGGCCGGCTGGCCGACCTGCTGCGCGAGGTCGTCGCCCCCTTCGACGCCTCGTGAGGGCATGAGCCGGCGATGAGTGGGGTCCGGCCGCTCGTCGGACCGGCCGCGCGGGGGCTGCTGCTCTCCGCCGTCCTGCTGTACGCCCTCAACCTGCGCGCGCCGATCACGGCACTCGCGCCCGTCGTCGAGCCGCTGCGCGACGACCTGGGCCTGTCCGCGGCGGGAGCCGGGCTGCTCACCGGGGTTCCGGTGCTCTGCTTCGCGCTCGCGACGCCGCTGGTGTCCGTGCTGCTCGCACGGCTCGGTACGGCCCTCGTCGTCGCCGCTTCGCTCGTCACCGTGCTGGCCGGGACCGTGCTGCGCTCGTCGGGCGGCGCCACCACGGCCCTCGTCGGGACGGTGCTCATCGGCGTCGCGATCACCGCGGGCAACGTCGCCGTGCCGGTCGTCATCGGCCGGGACTTCCCCGGGCACGTCGCCCGCGTCACCGGCCTGTACACCGCCGCGCTCAACGGCGGCAGCGTCCTGACGACGACCCTCACCGCGCCCCTCGCCGAGCTCGTCGGCTGGCGGTGGGCGCTGGCCTCGTGGGGGCTCCTGGCCGTCGTCGCGCTCGCCGTGTGGCTGCGGGCGTACGGGTGGCGGCGGGCGGCTCGCGGCCCTGCCCGGACCGGCCCCGACGACCCGGACGACGGGCGGCCCGACGTGCTGCGGCGCTCCGTCACGTGGCTGCTCGCGGTGGCGTTCGCGGGGCAGGCGTTCGGCTACTACGCGGTGAGCGCGTGGCTGCCGTCGGTCCTGCACGACGAGCTGGGTCTCGCGCGGACGGCGTCCGGCGGGGCGGCCGCGCTGTTCCAGCTGTTCGGGATGGTCGGTGGCATCGGCGTGCCGCTGGCGCTGGGGCGGCGGGTGCCCGTGCGGGTCGTCGCGCTGGCGATCACGGTCGGGTGGGTGCTGCTGCCCGTCGGGCTGCTCGTCGCCCCCGGCTGGTGGCCGCTGTGGTGCACGTGCGCGGGCGTGGCGCAGGGCGGCAACTTCGCGGTGATCTTCACCGTGGTCGCGACGACGGCGGGGTCGCAGGCGGGCGCCCGGCGGATGTCCGCGGCGATCCAGACGGCCGGCTACGGGTGCGCCGCCCTCGGCCCGAGCGTGCTCGGCGCGGTGCACACGGCGTCGGGCGGGTGGACCGCACCGCTGCTCGTGGTGCTCGGGGCGGTGCTCGCGATGGCCGTGGCGGCGCAGCTCGCCCTGGCGCGGGCGGCGGGTGTGCACGGCGCCTGACCAGCGACGACGAGGTCGCCACCGTCCGGGTGCGGGACGCGCCGGGTGCGGTGGGACCGGCCCGTCAGCCCACGATCTCCGCGGCGTCGAGCCACTGGCCCTCGAGGTCGTCCTTCTCCGCCGCGAGGGTCCGCAGCTCGGCGTCGAGCGCGAGGACGGCCTCGTGGTCGGTCGCCTGCTCGGCCATCCGGGCGTGCACCTTCGCCTCGAGCTCCGCGATCTTCGAGAGCCGACGCTCGATGCGGCCGATCTCCTTGCGGGCGGCACGGACGTCCGCCGGCGACGCGGTCGGCGTGGTCGGCACGTCGGCGGCGACGGGCGCGGGCGTCGTCGCCGCGGGTGCCGCGCTCGCAGCGACCGCCGCGCGGCGCAGGTCCAGGTACTGCTCGACGCCGCCCGGCAGGTCCCGGATCACACCGTCGCCCAGCAGCGCGAGCTGCCGGTCGCAGACCCGTTCCAGCAGGTAGCGGTCGTGCGACACGACGACGAGCGTGCCGGGCCAGCCGTCGAGGAGGTCCTCCAGGGCCGCGAGGGTGTCGGTGTCGAGGTCGTTCGTCGGCTCGTCGAGCAGCAGGACGTTGGGCTCGCCGACGAGGAGGCGCAGCAGCTGCAGCCGCCGCCGCTCGCCGCCGGACAGGTCGCGGACCGGTGTGCGGGCGCGGTCGCGGGCGAACCCGAGACGTTCGACGAGCTGCGACGCGGTGAGCTCCTTGCCGCCCACCACCACCGACCGCTTCTCCCGCTCGACGACCTCGACCACGCGCAGGTCCGCGAGCTCGTCGAGGTCCTCCACGTCCTGCCGGAGCTCGGCGACCTGCACGGTCTTGCCCCGCTTGACCCGCCCGGACGTCGGCTGGACCCGGCCCGCGAGGAGCCCCATGAGCGACGTCTTGCCCGCGCCGTTCACGCCGACCAGCCCGACACGGTCTCCCGGTCCGAGCCGCCACGTGACGTCGTCGAGCAGCACCCGCGTCCCGGTGCCGTCGTGCGCCGGGTACGCCAGCGTCACGTCCTCGACGTCGAGCACGTCCTTGCCGAGCCGCGCCGTCGCCATCCGGGTCAGCGCGAGCTGGTCGCGCGGCGGCGGCTCGTCGGCGATGAGCGCGTTCGCGGCGTCGATCCGGAACTTCGGCTTCGACGTGCGGGCCGGCGCGCCGCGACGCAGCCAGGCGAGCTCCTTGCGGAGCAGGTTCTGCCGCTTCTCCTCGGTCGTGGCCGCCGTGCGGGCGCGCTCGGCGCGGGCCAGGACGTAGGCCGCGTACCCGCCGTCGTACTGGTCGACGACGCCGTCGTGCACCTCCCACGTGCGCGTGCAGACCGCGTCGAGGAACCAGCGGTCGTGCGTGACGACCACGAGGGCGCCCGACCCGCGCGCGTACCGCTCGACGAGGTGCGCGGCGAGCCAGGCCACCCCCTCGACGTCGAGGTGGTTCGTGGGCTCGTCGAGCACCAGGACCTCGTCGTCCCGCACCAGCAGGGCCGCGAGCGCGACACGACGCCGCTGCCCGCCGGACAGGGTGCTCACGTCCGCGGCGAGGTCGACGTCGGCGAGCAGGCCCGCGTGGATCGAGCGGATGCCCGCGTGGGTGGCCCACTCGTGCTCGTCGATCCCGCCGTGGACGGCGTCGAGGACCGTGCCGCTCGCGAGGTCGTCGCGCTGCTCGAGGACCGCGACGCGCACACCGCCGGCGCGCGTCACGCGCCCCGAGTCGACCTCCTGGAGGCCCGCCAGGACCCGCAGCAGGGTCGACTTGCCCGCTCCGTTGGGCCCGACGACGCCGAGCAGCACACCGTCGTCGATGCCGAGGCTGACCTCGTCGAGCAGGGTGCGCGTGCCCAGCGTGAGGGTGACGCGGTCCGCGCCGAGAAGGTGAGCCATGAGGGCGACAGGCTACCCCGGGGCCGGGGTCACAGGATCTCCACGCCCGCACGCGGACCTGCACAGGAACCGCCCGCACGTCGCTGACCTGCGCCTCTAGCGTCAGGCGCATGAGCGCCCCCACGCAGCCCCCGTCCCATGCCCGCGGCGGACGCGGCGTCCGCACGGTGCGGGTCGTCGCCCTGGTCCTCGTCGGCTCGGTGGCGTTCGCGGGCGCCGCCGCCGGCGCGGTGTGGTGGCGGCTGCAGTCGAACATCGAGACCCTCGACACGGCCGGGCTGCTCGGCGACGACCGGCCGAGCCCGTCGTCGTCCGCGACGGCGGCGGACCCCGCCGACGTGCACGCCGGCTCCCCCGTGAACCTCCTGCTGCTCGGCTCCGACGACCGGCGCGGGGCGAACGCCGAGATCGGCGGTGCCGACGAGGGCATGCGGTCGGACACCACGGTCGTCGCGCACATCTCGGCCGACCGCACGCAGGTCGTGCTCGCCTCCATCCCCCGGGACAGCCTCGTCGACATCCCCTCGTGCACCATGACCGACGGCAGCACGAGCCCCGCCCTGTCCGACGCGCCGTTCAACAAGGCCTTCGCGACCGGCTGGGACCACGGGGGCGACGTCGCCTCGGCCGCCGCGTGCGCGTGGAAGACGGTCGAGTCGACCACCGGGGTCCGCGTCGACGGGGTCATGGTCGTCGACTTCGCGGGGTTCCAGACGATGGTCGACGCGATCGGCGGCGTCCCCATGTGCCTCGCGCAGGACTACGACGACGAGAAGACCGGCCTGCACGTCACCGCCGGCCAGCACACGTTCGACGGTCCGACCGCGCTGCAGTTCGCCCGCGCCCGGGAGGACATCGGCGACGGCTCCGACCTGGGGCGGATCGGCCGGCAGCAGGACTTCCTCGCCGCGACCGCCCGCGAGGTGCTGAGCCGCGACGTCCTGACGAGCGCCCCGGCCCTGCTGTCGTTCGCCGACGCCGCGACCCGGTCGCTCAGCGCGAGCACCGGGTTCGACAGGCTCACGGACCTCGTCGGGCTCGGGCGGTCGCTGCAGCACGTCGGGTCCGACCAGATCGTGTTCGTCATGACACCCGTCGTCGACTCGACCCGGCAGAGGTACAAGGTGGAGTGGACGTCGGAGGCCACCACGCTGTGGGCACGGATCGCCGCCGACGAGCCGGTGGGGCGCGAGGTGCCGACCTCTGTGCCCGCCTTGACGCCCACCTCCGCAGGGACGGCGCCGCCCGCCACGAGCCCGCCGGCCACGACGACCGCGCCGCCGCAGGCACCGGCGGACGCCTGGGAGCCGCGCAGCGGGGTCAAGACGTCGGCGGACGACACCTCGGTGTGCGGCTGACCCACCGCCGGGCGGACCGGGATGCGGAGCCCGCCGGGAGGCGTCGAGCCGACCTCGGCCCGCTCAGTCGGCAGCGACGACCCGCGCCCCGGACACCGGCCCCGCCGCGGTCAGCACCCGGTCGGCGACCCCGGACGCCGTGAACGCGGCGGCGAGCACGAGGGCGTGCTGACGGCTGCGGGCGAGGGCCGCGACGGTCGGCCCGGACCCGGAGACGACCACACCGAGCGCGCCCGCGTCCTGCGCGACCGCGAGCGGCTCCGCGAGGCCCGGGTCGAGCTCGAGGGCGGCGAGCTGGAGGTCGTTGTGCAGGGCGGCACCGAGCGCCCGGGGGTCGCCCGCGCGCAGCGCCTGCATGAGCGGGACGTCACCCTCGGGGTCGGGCGGGTCACCCGCGGCGGCGAGCTCGTCGAACGCGGCGTACACGGCGGCGGTGGACAGCCCCCGGTCCTGCACCGCGAACGCCCAGTGGAACTCCCCGCGGCTCAGCGCGGGCGTGAGCAGGTGCCCGCGGCCCGAACCGACGGCGGTGTGCCCGACGAACGAGAACGGCACGTCCGACCCGAGCTCGGCGGCCAGCTCCAGCAGGTCGTCCCGTCCGAGGCCCGTGCGCCACAGCGTGTCGCAGGCGACGAGCGCCGCGGCGGCGTCGGCCGAGCCGCCCGCCATGCCCCCGGCCACCGGGACACCCTTGTGCAGGTGCAGGTGCACGCCCTCGTCGACGCCCGCGCGCTCGGCGAGCAGCGCGGCGGCGCGCAGCGCCAGGTTCGACGGGTCGGTCGGCACGAGCTCGGCCTGCGGGCCGCTCACGGTGAGCTCGCGGACGTCCGACGGGGTCGCGACGACCTCCTCGAACACCGAGACGGCCTGGAAGACGGTGAGGACGGGGTGGTACCCGTCGGACTCGCGCGGGCCGACCCGCAGCGAGAGGTTGACCTTGCCGGGCGCGCGGACCCTGACCTCGTGCTCGGGCAGCGGGGCCACGGGGGTCAACGTCACGGGTCCACCCTGCCAGGTCGACCTGTGCTCGTCCTGGTCGGACGGTCGAGGACGCCCGCCGCCGCCAGCTGCTCGGCGATCCGCGCGAAGCCGTCGATGTCGACCCGCTCACCACGCGCCTGCGGGTCGACGCCCGCGGCGCGCAGCGCCTGCTCCGCGGCGTCCGCGGAACCCGCCAGGGTGGCCAGCGCGGGCCGGAGCATCTTGCGGCGCTGCGCGAACGCCGCGTCGACCACCGCGAACACCTCCTGCCGCGAGGCGGTGGTCGCCGGCGGCTCGCGGCGGTCCAGCCGCACGAGGGCGGAGTCGACGTTGGGCACCGGCCAGAACACCGTGCGGCCCACGGTGGCGGTGCGGCGGGCGTGCGTGTACCAGGCGGCCTTGGCCGACGGCACGCCGTACGTGCGGCTGCCGGGCGGTGCCGCGAGCCGGTCCGCCACCTCGGCCTGCACCATGACGAGCGCCCGCTCCAGCGAGTCGAACCTCTCGAGGAACGTCAGCAGCACGGGGACCGACACGTTGTACGGGAGGTTCGCGACGAGCGCGACCGGCGCGGGCCCGGGCAGCTCGTGCACGTCGAGGGCGTCGGAGATGACGACGGTCAGACGGTCGCGCCCGTCGGCGTCGCGCAGGACGGCGTGCCCGTCGACCTCGGTGACCGTGAGCCCGTCGACGTGCCGCGCGACGGTCGACGGCAGCAGGCGTGCGAGCACCGGGTCGATCTCGACGGCGACCACGTCGGCGTCCGCCTCGAGCAGGCCCAGCGTGAGCGAGCCCAGGCCCGGGCCGACCTCGACGACCCGCTCGCCCGCGGTGACGTCGGCCTGCCGCACGATCTTGCGGACCGTGCCCGCGTCGAGCACGAAGTTCTGCCCGAGCGTCTTCGTGGGCCGGACGCCCGCACGCTCGGCGAGCTCACGGATCTCCGCAGGCCCCAGCAGGGCGGTGGTCGGCATGCGGACGAGCCTAGGCGGTCCCGGCCGACGTGCCGGGCACGGCCGCGCCCGCCGACCGACGAGCGGTGGGCGGGCGCGGGACGTGCGGTCCGGCTGACGGGGTCAGCTGAACAGGTTCTTGCCGCACACGGGCCACTGACCGGCGCCCGAGCGGTTGTAGAGCATCTTGGCGCGGGCCGTCTGCTCGTCGGCCGAGGCCTGCGACGGCAGACCGCTGCCGCCGACGGCCTGCCACGTGCCGACCGAGAACTGGTACAGGCCGTGGTACTTGCCGTTGCCGGAGACGATCGTGGGGTTGCCGCCCGACTCGCAGCGCGCGAGCGCCGCCCAGTTCAGGCCGTCGGCGTCGCCGCCGGCGGCCACGGGGGTGCCCGTCGACGCCGCGGGTGCCTGCGGTGCGGCCGCGGGGCGCGTCTTGGTGCCGACCCCGACGACCTCGTCGACCGGGGCCTGCGTGACCTGGTCGGAGACGGGGACGCGGGTCGTCTCGACGCCGTCGACCAGCGTGACGGTCTCGGTGACGGTGCGCACGCCCGGGACACCGACGGTGAGCGTGCGGCGCTGGTCGGTGTAGCGCGCGGGGTCCGGCTGCGTGGTGCTCGCGAACGGGACCGCCTGGGTGGACGTCACGTCCTGCACGACGACCCGGTTGACGACGACCTGCACGCGGCCGGAGTCGCCGTGGCGGACGCTCACGCGGTCCAGCGGCGAGAGCGTGACGCCGAGCTCGCCGAGGAGCTGGGCGACGCGGACGTCGGCGTCGGGGGCGGGCAGCACGGCGCCGTCCACGACGACGTCGGCCGGCCCGTGCAGCGTGAGGTCGAGGGCCATCTCGGGGCGACCGCCCGCGGCGGAGCGCGAGGCGACGAGCGCGACCGAGTCGGCGCGGCTCGCGAACGAGTCGAGCGCCTCGTCGGCGGTGAGCGCGGTCGTCCACACGACCTTCTCGGTGCCGTCGAGGGCGACGGTGACCTGGTGGGCGTGCCGCACGACGACCTCGGCGCCCTCGGTGAGGCCGCCGCTCGCGCTGACGACGTCGCGGTCGCCCACGCGGACGTCCTGGTCGTCGAGGAGGCCCTCGACGGAGCCGGCGAACGTGCTCAGGTGGGTGACCTCGCCGTCGACGTCGAGCGTGACGGACTTCTGGGCCTTCGCGAAGGCGGCGGTGCCGCCCGCGAGGACGAGGACGGTGGCAGCGGCGACGACGGGCACGATGCGTGCTCGACCGGACCGGGGGCCCTTCGCTGCGGTGGGCGAGGCTGCCACGCCTGGATGCGGGGCGGTCTGCTCGGTGGGCGTCCCCTCGCCGGGGGCGGGGGATGCGGCGCGGGATCGCGCGAAGGGGTTCCGGGTGCGGGTCGAGAACTGCACGGGGCTCCAGCCGTCGAGGTGCCCGGGCACGGGGGCGAGATGTGCTCCCGTAGGGCACCCGGCGGTGTGCGTGGCGCTGGTGCACGGTCGGACACCCGCAGGGGGCGTCACCCGTCGGTCCCGGATCCCCGATCCGGCCGTCACGGCGACAGGTCGTCGCCCGTCGCCATGACCCGGGAGCGACGGCGACACGAGGGTGCCATCACACGAACGGGCTACAGCGACACGCGACCGTAACCGGATCGTGATCGGTTTTCCAACCCTCCGACGCCGGTCGTTGTGCTAGTGACCCGCGTTGTCATTCGCGTCGCCGCAGGTCAGCCCGCGTGTGCGACGACATGGACGGACGACCGCGATCTACGTCACATCACCCGCCGCCGGCCCCCGCCCGGGCCCTGCCTGCGCCTGCCTGCGCTCCGGTCAGTACCAGCCGGACGACTCGTGGTGCGCCCAGGCACCGCACGGGTCGCCGTAGCGGCCGCCGATGTAGTTCAGGCCCCACGTGATCTGCGTCGCCGGGTTCGTCTGCCAGTCGGCACCGACCGTCGCCATCTTGGAGCCCGGCAGGGCCTGCGGGATGCCGTACGCCCCCGACGACTTGTTCTCGGCGTTGACCCGCCAGCCGCTCTCCTGGTTCCACAGGTCGAGCAGGCACGCGAACTGGTCGTCGCCCCAGCCGCGCTGCGCGGCGAGCTGCTTGCCGATCTCCTGCGCGCTGCCCGGCTCCACGGCCACCACGCTCGGGTTCGGCAGCTCGGCCGTGCCGACCTTCACCACCTGGGTCACCGGTGCGGTCGTGACGATCGACGCGACCGGCGTGCGGCCCACGACGACCCCGCCGACGACCTGCAGCTCGTACGTGGTGGTGCGGACGCCCGCCTTGCCCTTGGTCGTGATGACCCGGTTGCCCTTGACGAGACCCGCGTCCTCGACCTCCTCGGTCTCGAACGGCATCGCCTCGGTCACCGTCTCGCCGCCGGTGCTGGCACGCGTGACGAGCACGACGAGCCCGTCCACCGCCGTCGCACCGAGCGGGACCGACACCTGGTCGCCCTCCTCGAGCACGAGGCCGATGTCCCGCAGCGCGTCACGGACGGTGTCCGCGCTGCTCACGCCGTCGATGACCTGGCCGTCCACCACCAGGTGGATCGTCTTGAGCGTCGAGACCCGCAGCATGTCCCGGCCGAGGCTCGCCGAGCGCGACGCGGACAGCCGCACCTCGCCGCCACGCAGCCCCAGCCCGTCGACGGCCTCCCCGACGGTCAGCGCCGTGGTCCACACCGTGCGCGCCTCGCCGTCGACCTCGACCGACATCTCGTGCCCGTGCCGGACCACGATCTGGCCGCCGCGGTCGATCGTCTGGTCGAGACCCGGGGCGACCAGGTCCCGGTCACCGACCTGCACGCGCGTGCTCGCGAGGACGTCCCCGACGGTCCGGCCGAACGCCAGCACCTGCCGGGGCTTGCCGTCGACGTCGATGGTGACGTTCTTATGCAGCACGGCGAACGCGCTGGTCGCGCCGACGACGAGCGTCAGGACGAGCGCCTGCGCGGCCAGCCGGGCCATGCGGCGACGACGCACGGGGCGACCGACGGTCGCGCGCTCGTGGTCGGGGCTCACACGGGGTCCTTCCGGTGCGACGTCGGTGCCGGACGCCCGGCCGGTGAGCCGCACGCGGGACGCGTCACGACCAGGCCCGGACACAGGCCGCGGACGGGTCGATGACCCCCGTCCGCAGACGTCCGTGGTGGACGCCCGTCCGACCGTAACCGATCCGTGACCCGTGCGGGTAGCCGGGGTCCACCGTCCGGCCCCCGCGGCGGCGTCGTCACCACGTGCCGTACACCCGCTCCGAGGTCGTCGCAAGGGACAGGCAGACCTGCTCCAGCGGTCGCCCGGTCGCCTCGGCGACCGCCCGGACGGTGCCCGGCAGCAGGTACGGCGCGTTGGGCCGCCCCCGGTAGGGATGCACTGTGAGGTAGGGCGCGTCGGTCTCGACGAGCAGCAGCTCCGCCGGGACCTCCCGCAGCGCCGCCCGCAGGTCGTCGTTCGCGCCGAACGAGACCGGACCGGCGAACGAGCAGAACCACCCGTGCTCGGCCGCGACGCCCGCGAGCGCCACGTCGCCCGAGAAGCAGTGAAACACCGTCCGCTCGGGAGCCCCGTCGCGCAGCAGCACCTCGACGACCTCGTCGTGCGCGTCCCGGTCGTGGATCTGCAGCGCGAGCCCGAGCTCCTTGGCCAGGGCGACGTGCGCCCGGAACGCCTCCCGCTGCACCTCGCGGCCGCGCGGGCCGGCCCGGAAGAAGTCGAGGCCCGTCTCACCGATCGCCCGGACCCGCGGGTTGGCGCGGGCGACCTCCGCCACCCGGGCGAGCGCGTCGTCGAGGCTCGTCGCGTGCCGCGGCTGCGGGTCGGGGTCGAGGCCGTCCGGGGCCACCTCGTGGACGCCCGCGTGCAGCACGGCCTCGTTGGGATGGATCGCGACGGCGCCCAGCAGCTCGGGGTGTTCCCGGACGACCGCGTCCGTCCACGCCACCGCGTCGAGGTCGCAGCCGACCTGGACCATCCGGGTCACGCCGACCGACGCCGCCCGGGCGAGGTGGTCGTCGAGGGTCGGCGACGCCGCGGGGGCCGCTCCCCCGTCCTCGGCGCCGCCCCACCCGTCGGCGACCCACCCCAGCACCGACTCCAGGTGCGTGTGGTTGTCGACGACGGGTGAGGGCAGCGGCTCGGGCGGCGGCGGCCAGCCGCGCTCGCGGTTGCGCGACCGCGCCACGGGCCGGTCAGCCCTGCTCGGCGCGGGCGATCTCCTGCTCCACGATCGCGTCGTCGAGCTTCGTGAACACGGGCGTCGGCTTCGCGACCGGCGTCCCCGGCACCACCGGCACGGACGCCCAGCGGGCACCCTCGCGGTAGTCGCCGGTGATCACCGGGTAGTGGCGGGAGTCGTCGTCCAGGTCGGTGACCTCGTCGATCCGGGGCTGCGGGGCGAAGATGCCCGTGCCACCGAACGTCTCGTGCACCGACTGCGCGGCGAACGGCAGGAACGGCGCGAGCATCGTGTTCGCGTCCGCGATCACCTGCGTCGCGGTGTGCAGGACGGTGCCGAGGCGCTCGCGGTCGGTCGTCAGCTTCCACGGCTCCGTCTCGGAGATGTACCGGTTGGCCTCCTGGACCACCCGCATCGCCTCGCCGATCGCGGCCCGGTTGCGGTGCCCGCCGAGCAGGTCGCCGACCTTGGTGAACCCCTCGCGCGACGTCGCCAGCAGCGTCGCGTCGACCGGCTGGACCTCGGCCGGGGCCGGGATCTCGCCGAAGTTCTTGCTGATGAGGTTCGCCGTGCGGTTCACGAGGTTGCCCCAGCCCGCGACGAGCTCGTCGTTGGTGCGGCGCTTGAACTCCGCCCACGTGAAGTCGACGTCCTGCGTCTCCGGGCCCGCGATCGACAGGTAGTACCGCAGCGCGTCCGGCTGGTAGCGGGACAGCATGTCGCGCACGTAGATGACGACGCCGCGCGACGAGCTGAACTGCTGGCCGCCGACGTTGAGGTACTCGCTGGAGACCACCTCGGTGGGCAGCTGCAGGTTCCCGTACGGGCCGGGCGTGCCGCCCTTGTTCCCGCGGCCGTCGTAGCCCATGAGCTCGGCGGGCCAGATCTGGGAGTGGAACGTGATGTTGTCCTTGCCCATGAAGTAGTACGACAGGGCCTCGGGGTCGTTCCACCAGCCCCGCCACGCCTCCGGGTCGCCCGTGCGCCGCGCCCACTCGATCGACGCCGACAGGTAGCCGATCACCGCGTCGAACCACACGTACAGGCGCTTGTTCGGGTTCTCCTCCCAGCCGGCCAGCGGCACGGGGATCCCCCAGTCGATGTCGCGCGTCATCGCGCGCGGACGCATGTCGTCGATGAGGTTGAGGCTGAAGTTCAGCACGTTGGGCCGCCAGCCCTCGCGGGTGCGCAGCCACGCCTCGAGCGCCTGCGCGAACGCCGGCAGGTCGAGGAAGAAGTGCGTCGACTCGACGAACTTCGGCGTCTCGCCGTTGATGCGGCTCTTCGGGTTGATGAGGTCGATCGCGTCGAGCTGGTTGCCGCAGTTGTCGCACTGGTCGCCGCGCGCGCCGTCGTAGCCGCAGATGGGGCACGTGCCCTCGATGTAGCGGTCCGGCAGCGTCCGGCCCGTGCTCGGGCTGATCGCGCCCATGGTCTGCTGCTCGACCATGTAGCCGTTGCGGTGGACCGTGCGGAACATCTCCTGCACGACGGCGTAGTGGTTGCGCGTCGTGGTCCGCGTGAACAGGTCGTACGACAGGCCGAGCTGCGCCAGGTCCTCGACGATGACGCGGTTGTACCGGTCCGCGAGCGCCTGCGGGCTCACGCCTTCCTTCTCCGCCTGCACGAGGATCGGCGTCCCGTGCTCGTCCGTGCCCGACACCATCAGCACGTCGTGGCCCGCCATCCGCATGTAGCGGGAGAAGACGTCCGAGGGGACGCCGAAGCCGGCGACGTGACCGATGTGGCGGGGGCCGTTCGCGTACGGCCACGCGACGGCCGACAGGATGCGGGACATGGGCCCGATCCTAGGTGAGCGACCCCGGCCCCCGGTCGGTGTGTCCGCCCTCCCGCCCCGGGCCGTCGCCGTCCACCGGCACGAACGTCGCCGGGGAGTCGGACACGAACCAGCCGTGGTCGGTGGCGTCGCCCGCCGGCCGGCCGGGCACCACCCGGACGGGGATCGGCTGGGTGTCGACCGGCGGCTCGTCCGTCGGCGGCACGCCGGGCCGGGGCGGCCAGTCCACGGGACGTCCGGCGGGCGGGGTGCCGGGCAGGAAGCCCGGCGCGGGCCTCCCCGCCGACGGCGCGTCGGGACCGGTGCTGCGCGGCGGCCCCGGCGGGCCGGACACGGGCGCCTTGCCCGGTGCGCCCAGCGCCGTCCACGGCGACGTGAAGATCGTCGCGCACAGCTCCCGGTACGTGGTGTCGGGGTGCGCGACCCACGTGATCCGGTGCATCGCCTGGTCCTGGCCGGCGGACTCCAGGATGAACTCCCCGTAGCCGAGCACCCGGCCCACGACCGACCGCGAGTAGCTCATGTCGGTGACCTTGCCGAGCGGCATCATCGCGACGTTGCGGGTCACGAGGCCGTGCAGCAGCAGCATCCGCTTGTCGGTCGCGACGAACCACTCGGTCCGCCACTCCAGGACCCGCCAGCCGAGCCGGACCGCCACCGCGAGCCAGAGCCACCAGATCCAGTCGGCGGTGTCGCCGACCGCACCCGACGCCAGGTCGACGAGCCACGCGACCCCGACGAACGCCACGACCGTCGTCACCACCGGCTCGACGAGCTTGGCCCAGTGGTGCCGGACGGCCAGCACCACCCGCTCCTCGGGCAGCACGTACCGGCGCACGCTGTGGTGCCCGACGAGCGGGTCGTGCGCCGTCACGTCACGCGGTCAGGCTCGAGAAGAAACGGCCGAAGCTGGCGAACGCACCGGTGATCACGTCCCACAGGGCCTTGACCAGGTCGGCGGCGCGGTCGGGGCTCGTCACGATCGCGTACACGAGGAAGATCGCGACGACCCAGATCAGGAGGGTCTTCAGCTTCGGGGGCATGGGCACCTCGGGAGGACGTCGACGGCGGTCAGGTGATCGGACAGTTCGGTGGGTGGAGCGGCGGTCGAGGCGTCGGGCGAAGGACATCAGGCGCGGCTCTCAGGTCAGGGGACGAAACCCCCCGGCCGGGCAAAGGGTACTGATCCGGCAAACCTCCGTGCGGGACCACCCGCCGCGTGGCGCGACGAACCGGGGCCGGGACGGCGTGTCGCCCGCGCGTCCCGACCCCGGCTCCGTGCTCTGCGCCCGCCTACGCCTCGTCCTCCCACTGCCAGAACTGCCGCAGCTCGACGAGCCCGCCGGCCGCCATCGGGTGCCGGCCCGCCACCTCGATCGCCTCGTCGAGGTCCTTGCAGTCGAGGATGTCGAACCCGGCGATCTGCTCGCCGAGCTCCGCGAACGGGCCGTCGGTCACGAGCGTGCCGCCCTGCCGGACCCGCACCACGCGCGCCTCTCCGGCCGGTCGGAGCCGGTCGCCGTACTTGCGGCGACCCAGGCGGTCGTTCTCCTCCACCCAGTCCTCGATCGACTGGACCTCCGGGGCGTCCGGCTCGGCGGTGGGGTCGGTGCACACCAGCATCAGGTACTGCATGGGAGTTCCTCCTCGTGTCCGTACGGGCGCTCGCCCGATCACCCTGGCGACGTGCGGGGGCCGACGCAATCGACACACTCATCCGAGCGAGATCCGCAGGATCCTGTCGTCGCCGGGTGCGGGGTCGCCGCGACCGTCCGTGTTGTTCGTCATCACCCACAGCGACCCGTCGGGCGCGACCGTCACGGCCCGCAGCCGCCCGTGCTCGCCGGTGAGCAGCGCCTGCGGCTCGCCGACGCCGTCGGGGCGCAGCGGCACCCGCCACAGCCGCTCGCCGCGCAGGGCCGCGAGGTACACGCCCTCGTCGGTCACGGCGAGGCCGCTCGGCGACGCGTCGGACGTGGCCCACGTGGCGACCGGGTCGACGAAGCCCTCGCCGGCCCCGCCCGTGCCCTCGACGGTCGGCCAGCCGTAGTTCCCGCCGGGGACCACGACGTTGAGCTCGTCCCACGTGTTCTGGCCGAACTCCGAGGCGAACATCCGGCCGTCCGACGACCACCCGAGGCCCTGCACGTTGCGGTGGCCGAGGCTCCACACGGGCGACCCCGGGTCGGGGTTGCCGGGGGCCGGTTCGCCGTCGGCGGTGATCCGCAGGATCTTGCCGTTGAGCGACCCCGGGTCCTGCGCGTCGGGAGGGTTCGCGGCGTCGCCCGTCGAGACGTACAGGTACCCGTCGGGCCCGACCGCGAGGCGTCCGCCGTCGTGGTTGCGGGCCTTGTGGATGCCCGTGAGCACCGGACGGAGCTCGCCGAGCGTGGTGCCCTCAAGCGTGCCGCGCAGCACCCGGTTGTCGTCGGCGGTCGTCGCGTACAGCGCGACGTCGACGGCGTCCGCGCCGCCGCCGAGCACCGCGACACCGAGCAGACCGCCCTCGCCGTCCGGGACGACCTCCCGGGCCAGCTGGTCGGCCCCCGGGCCGGTGACGTCGGTGGTGCCGCCGTCGGCCGCGACCAGCACGAGCGCCGCCGCGTCGCGGAGCGTGACGAGGGCCGAGCCGCCCGGCAGGAATGCGATGCCCCACGGCACGTCGAGGTCACCGGTGATCTCGCGGACGTCGGTCACCTGCACGGTCGCAGGACCTGACGGGCCCGTGGCCGCGGGCGTCGCGGGCGACGCGACGACGGGCGGCGACGACGGCCCCGGGCTCGCGCCGTCGTCCCCGGTGCACGCCGTCAGGGCGAGCGCACCCGCCGCGACCAGGCACGCGACCGCCCGGCGAGCCCCGGTGGGGCGCGTCGGGTGCGACCCCGCGACAGCCATCCCCCAGCGGACCACACGGCGGCCGGGCACCGCCACCGTGCCGGCTCGTCGCGCGCCCGTCGCGTGCCCGTCACGCGCCCGCCGCGCACTGGTCGCATGTGACGACGGACGTGCGAAGGTGGGACGAAGGAGGCGCGACCATGACGGACCCCGCACCGGACGGCACCAGCGGCGAGCGGCGCGCGCTCCTGGTGGTCGACGTGCAGCCGACCTTCTGCGAGGGCGGCGCGCTCGGGGTCGACGGCGGCGCCGCCGTGGCGCTCGGTGTCGCCGACTACGCCGCGGCCCACCGCGACCGCTACGCGCTCGTCGTGACCACGCAGGACTGGCACATCGACCCCGGCGACCACTTCAGCGAGACCCCGGACTACGTCGACACGTGGCCGCCGCACGGCGTCGCGGGCACCGCCGAGGCCGAGCTGCACCCCGCGCTGTCGGAGCTGGGGCCCGACGCCAGCGTGCGCAAGGGTCAGTACGCCGCCGCGTACTCCGGGTTCGAAGGGGTCGACGGGGAGGGGCGCGGGCTCGCGCAGATCCTGCGGGACGCCCAGGTCACCGACGTCGACGTGGTCGGCATCGCGGAGTCGCACTGCGTCCGGTCGACGGCGCTCGACGCGCTGGCGCTCGGCCTGCGCACCCGGGTGCTCGTCGACCTCACGGTGCCCGTGACGCCCGACCAGGGCGCCGCCGCGCGCGAGGAGATGCGGGCCGCGGGCGCACAGCTCGTGTCGTCGACCGACCTGGACTGAGCGCCCGCGCGCCGCGTCAGCTCGCTGCGTCAGCTCGTCGCGTCAGCTCGCTGCGTACTGGTCGATCCGCGAGTCGACCACCCAGAGCGTGTCCTGCGTGCGGGTGGCGGCGGCCTGCTCGTCCGTCAGGAGGAGGTACTGGTCGGGCGGGGTGGAGTCGTCCCACGTGACGTCGACGACCCGCCACGCGTCCCCGATCCTCACCTTGTTCCACGCGTGCCTGTCCCCGTCGGTCACCGGTCCGGTGACGTACATCGACGTCAGCCCCGCCGCGTCGGCGAGCACCTTGAACGCCATCGAGTACGACGCGCACACGCCCGTCTTGTCGAGGAGGATCCCCGACGCCATCCACGCCCGGGGGACCAGGTCGATCTCCCCGCGGTCCTTCGCAGCGAGCGCCTCGTGGTCGTACGACGCGGTCGAGGTGAGGTAGCCGTTGATGGCGACGACCTTGTCCTGCTCGCTCATGCCGTCCGTGACGATCTGGTCCGCGACCCGGGCGACCTCGTCGCCCAGCTCCTTCTGCGCCGCCAGGTAGTCGGCGACGCTCTCGAACGCGTGGAACCTCACCGCGACCACGTGCCGGTCGTCCACGCGGAGGAACCCGACGTCGAGCTGGCCCAGGATGAACGGGTTCTGCGCCTTGGCCTCGTCGAGCGCGTCCTGCAGGTCGATCCCCGTCGCCGTCGCGCTCGACCCCCACGGCACGAACGCCGTGACGTCGATGTACTCGTTGCCGGCGATGAGGTTGGCCGCCAGGTAGTCCGTCAGCGGGTTCGTCGAGCTCACCGGGTACGCGACCTGCGGGCGGCTGGAGCTGATCTTGGCGTCGGCCGCGTCCCACGACAACGACGTGTAGGTGACACCGGTGGTCAGGCCCCCCTTGGAACGCTGCTCCTCGACGGCCGCGATGACCGCGTCGACCCCCTGCAGCGCCGCGTCCCTGTCACCGACGTCGAGCGTGTACGACCCGCTCAGCACCGTCCCGGCGATGCGGTACGGGACGTGGAAGATCGTGCGGCTGGTGACACCGACGAAGTCGCCGTTCGCGTCCCGGACGAGCTCCCCGAACTCGTCGACGTCGGCGGTGCTCAGGACGTCCTCCTCGAGGTCGCGGCTGTACAGGACGGGCCGCATCACCGTCCGGCCGTCCGCGAGCGTGACCGGGAGCTGCGTGGGCAGCTGCTCGGGCCGGGAGACGTCCCGACCCGTGAGCCCCAGCTCGGCCTCCGCGTTGACGGCCTCCTCGACGGGGAGCATCTCGGCCAGGCCGGCGCTCGCGTCGACGACCGACATCGGCGACGTGCCCTGGTCGGTCTGCGCCACGACGCCGTACAGGTGCGACCGCGGGGGTTCGCTGGTCCGGGCGAGGTTCGCGTCGTGCGTGTCGTCCTCCGAGTGCCAGACGGTGCTGAACGCCTCGTTCTGCATGCGGACGCTGCCGTCCCACGCGCTGGTCCGGGTGCCGTCGTCGAGCGAGCTCCACGAGGTCGACGTCGTCGACGCGAGGACCTCGGTGTCCGTCACGCCGTTCCCGGGATCATGGGCCAGCTTGACGACGTAGTACGTCGAGGCGCCCTCGACGGGAGCCCAGGAGAACTGCGCGCCGCCGAGCTCGTCGACGTCGACGGACGTCGCGGGCGCCGGCACCGGGGTGTCGACCGTGAACATCACCACCGACGGCTTCGCCAGCGCGGCGCCCGTCGTCGCGTCGCGGTAGAACGCGATGTAGTACTGGTCGGACAGGCCCCACCGGTCGGGCTCGGTCAGCTCGATGCGCGCGCCCTCCGCGTCGATCTGGCTGCCCTCGGGGCTCGCGGACGGGCCGACCCGGATCTCGTGGTCCCAGGCGATCACGGCCGCGTCCGGTGCCGTGACACGCAGCTGCGGGTCGACGAAGACCTGGGCGACGTCCTCCGGCTGCGCGGGACGGCCGTCGATCGTCAGGTCGTCCACCGAGAAGTCGACCTCGAACGTGAACTCCTTGCCCGGGTCGACCTGCGAGTACACGTGCGCGTACTCGCTCTCCCCCGCGGACGCCTGCTGCCCCTGGCGTGCGTGGACCGCGTAGACCGACGTGCCGACGAGCGCGAGGACCACGGGCACGCCGACCGCGGCGAGCACGGCGGTGCGGCGACGCCGGCGGCCCGCCGGACGGGAGCCGGGCTGACCCGGGCCGTCACCCGGCTGCGGCGGGCTGGGCTGCACGCCCCACGGCTGCTGACGGTCCTGCTGCGCATCGCTCACCGGTGGGACTGTGGGACACGCGGAGGGACAGGTCAAACCCGTCCCACCGAACGGCGTACCCGCACGCCACGACGGAGCGTCGTGCGCCGGCCGCGCCGGCGCGGCCCCCGGACCGGTCGGCTCAGGCCGTCGCCGGCGGTGCGCCGGGGGTGCCGGACTCCGGCGCCGAGCCCTGGTCGTCGATCGACCAGCCCAGGTTGCGGGCCACCTGCTCGAGCACGCCGATCGCGGTCGCGTAGTCCTGCTCGGACACGCCCTCGACGACGGCCTCCCGGAACGCGGCGACCCGCTCCTCGAGGACGCGGAAGTGCTCCTCCCCGTCCTCCGTGAAGACGTACCCCTCGGGCTCCCGACGCAGCCAGCGCCGCGACGTGAGGAGCACCAGCTCCCCGCGCCCGACGGGCCCCTCGAACGACGGCTCGAAGGCGGCGAGCACCTGAGCCACGACCTGCTCGTCCGCCGGACCGGCGTGCACCACGTTGAGCACCTGCCAGTGCCGTCGGGTGAGCCCGTCACGGGCGAGGGCCTCCTCGAAGCCCGATTCGATGAGCCGGTCGACGACCTTGAGCCAGTACCCGACAGGACGCATGGCGCACCTCCGGATCGATCCTCTCAGCGAGGAGCGGGGGTCGGCATGTCGACATCCCCCTGTCGCCCTGTGTCAGGCCTGCGAGAGGTGGCCGGTCAGCGGGAGCGGGCCGCGAGCGCCGCCGCGTAGAGGTCCCGCTTCGGGACGCCGGCGACCGTCGCCACCTCGGCGACGGCGTCCTTGAGCCGCTCCCCCGCGTCCGCCCGGGCGAGGACCTCCGCGACGAGGTCCGCCGTGCTCGCGGGCGCCGCCCGGGCGGCACCGGCGACGACCACGACGATCTCGCCGCGCACCTGGCCGGCCGCGGCCCACGCGACGAGCTCCGCGAGCGGCCCGCGCCGCACCTCCTCGTACGTCTTCGTGAGCTCACGGCACACGGCCGCGGGCCGGTCCGCACCGAAGGCGTCGACCATCGAGCCGAGCACGTCGTCGAGCCGGTGCGGGGCCTCGAAGAACACCATCGTGCGCCGCTCGTCGGCGAGGTCCGCGAGCGTCCGCGCCCGCTCGCCGGGCCGCCGCGGCAGGAACCCCTCGAAGCAGAACCGGTCCGTCGGCAGCCCCGACAGGGCGAGGGCCGTGAGCACCGCGCTCGGGCCGGGGGCGGCCGTCACCGGCAGCCCCGCGGCCACCGCGGCGGTCACGACGCGGAACCCCGGGTCGGACACCGACGGCATCCCGGCGTCCGTGACGACGACGACCGTGCCGCCGCCCGCGACGACCTCCAGCAGGTCCGCGGAGCGCTCCGCCTCGTTGTGCTCGTGGTGGCTGACCACGCGACCGCCGATCTCGACGCCCATCCGGGCCGCGAGCGCTCGCGTGCGGCGGGTGTCCTCCGCGGCGACGACGTCCGCCTCCGCGAGCAGCCGGCGCAGGTGCGCCGAGGCGTCGTCGACGTTGCCGATCGGGGTCGCGGCGAGGACCAGACGGCCCGGCCCTGGTGCGGTGGCGCTCACCCCGCCAGCCTGCCACCTCGTGCGGCACCGTTCCGACGGGGGTGTCCGGCGCACCGAGACCACTGCCCCTGCACAGCGGTCACCCCTACGATGACCGCGTGCCGCCCACCCGAGACGACGACGCCGTGCTGGCCGCCCCGTCCGACGACGACGTCGAGACCCGGCTGCCGGCGACCCCCGACGAGCCCGTGAGCCAGCCCGCCGAGGCCGCCGCCGCTGAGCCGGTCGAGGCCGAGCCCGTCGAGGCCGCGGACCCGGAGGCCGAGCAGCCCGATCCCGCCGACGACCTCCCCACCCGGGACCGGCTGCTGCGCCGCCTCGTCGGCGTCGACGCCCTGGCCCTCGACGCGACCCCCCGTGCGCGGCTGACGGGGTGGCTGTGGGCGCTCGCGGTGACCGTCTTCGCGGGCGTCCTGCGGATGTGGGACCTGGGCCGCCCGCACAAGCTCGTCTTCGACGAGACGTACTACGTCAAGGACGGCTGGTCGCTGATCAAGCGCGGCTACGAGGCCGCGTGGCCGACGGACCCGAACGCGGCGTTCGAGGCAGGTGACGCCTCCGGGCTCGGCACGGCCGCGGAGTACGTCGTCCACCCGCAGGTCGGCAAGTGGCTCATCGGGCTGGGCATCCAGCTCGGCGGCGGCGTGGGCAGCTCGGCGGCGTGGCGGCTCGGGGCGGCCGTCTTCGGGACGCTCGCGGTGCTGCTGCTCGTCCGGGTCGCGCGGCGGCTGTTCTCGTCGACGGCGTGGGGCGTCGTGGCGGGCGTGCTGCTCGCGGTCGACGGCGAGGCGATCGTGATGTCGCGCGTGAGCCTGCTCGACCCGTTCCTCATGTTCTTCGTGCTCGCGGCGTTCGGGGCGCTCCTGCTGGACCGCGACCAGGCCCGGCGCCGGCTCGCCGACCGGGCGGCCGTGGTCCTCGACGCGGGCGACGACCTCGGCGCCGGGCCGCGTCTGGGCTGGCGGTGGTGGCGGCTCGCGGCGGCGGTGCTGCTCGGCCTCGCCATCGGCACGAAGTGGTCCGGCATGTACTTCCTCGCCGTCTTCGGGCTGATGACGGTGGCGTGGGACATCACGGCACGGCGGACCGTCGGCGTGCGGGGCTGGTTCTGGGCGGGCATCCGCCGTGACGGCGTCGTCGCGGGGGTCGCGATGGTCGGCATCGCGGCCGTCACGTACGTCGCGACGTGGACGTCGTGGCTGGTCCACCCGCTCGCGTACGGACGGCAGTGGGCCGCCGACAACCCCGGTCAGGGCGTCACGTGGCTGCCGGCGCCGCTGCGGTCGCTGTGGAAGTACCACCAGGACATGTGGGCGTTCCACACCGGCCTCGACACCCCGCACAGCTACGCGTCGCACCCGCTCGGCTGGCTCGTCCAGTGGCGACCGACGTCGATGTTCTACCCTCCCGAGGTCTCCGGCCTGTCCGGTCAGCAGGCGCAGGACGCGTGCGGCGCGTCGCAGTGCTCCCAGGCCATCACCGCGATCGGCAACCCGGTGCTCTGGGTGGCCGCGACGGCCGCGATCCTGGTCGCACTCGTGTGGCTGGTCCGGTTCCGGGACTGGCGGGCGTTCGCGGTCCTGTCCGGGATCATCGCCGGCTGGCTGCCGTGGTTCGCCTACCCGCACCGCACGATCTTCACGTTCTACTCGGTCGCGTTCGTGCCGTGGATGGTGCTGACGCTCGTGTACGTGTTCACCCTCGTCGTCGGGCCGAAGGACGAGCTCGACCCGCGCTCGCGGCGGTGGGCGATCGGCGTCGTGTCGGCCATCGTGGCGCTGGCCGTGGCCGTCGGGGCGTTCTTCTACCCGATCTGGACGGCCATGGTCGTGCCGTACTGGTTCTGGCACGCGCACATGTGGCTGACGACCTGGATCTGACGGACCCGCGCCGGTCGGGACGCCTGCCCGGGCGCCGGGCCGGCGGGACGCGTCAGGTCCAGTCGACCTGCGGGCTGCGGTACCAGGGGAACCCGAACCGGTCCCAGAACCGCCCGTGCGCGGCGACCCGCGAACGGAACCCGTCCCAGTCCCGCTGCTCGGGGGCCGTCCACGCGACCTCGGCGACCGCGGCGAGCCGGGGCAGCAGCATCGCGGTGAGGTCGTCCAGGTTCCTCAGCGTCTCGGTCCAGACGGCGGCCTCGACCCCGATGACCGACTCCGGCGGGAGCCCCTCGATGATCGCGGTCGGCTCCCAGTCGTAGGCGTCGCGCAGCTCGATGTGACCGGCCCACTCGAGGCCGAGCTCGGTGGTCGCGTCGTACTTCATGTCGAGGTACGTCTTCGAGCCGGGCGACATGAGGAACAGGGCACCGGCCTGCGCGGCGGCGACGAACGGGGCGGGGTCGACGCGCGGGTCCCAGTACTGGACGACGGTGCCGGGCTCGAGCGCCGTGTGCGCGATCTCCTGCCACCCGACGACGCGCTTGCCTGCGCCGCGGACGGCTGCGGCCGCCTGACCGACGAGGTCCGCGTACTCCCCGCGCTCCATCGTGAGGACCTCGTCGCCACCGATGTGCACGAAGTCGCCGGGGGTCATCGCGGCGAGGTCGGCGAACACGTCGGAGATGAACCGGCTCGTCGCGGGCAGGTCGGCGTGCAGCCGGCTGAACCCGACCTCGATGCCCGTGTAAGCGTCGGTGGGCACGCCGCCCGGCTTGAGGTCGCCGTACGTGTGCGTGGCGGCGTTGACGTGCCCCGGGACGTCGATCTCCGGGACGACCCGGATCCCGCGGGCGGCGGCGTACGCGACGACGTCGGCGAACTCCTCGACCGTGTAGAACCCGCCGGGGTCGCCGCCGACGGACGTGCTGCTCGCCCGCTCGGTGAGCTGCGGACGGGACGGCAGGTGCAGGCGCCACCCCTGGTCGTCGGTGAGGTGCAGGTGCAGCACGTTGAGCTTGTAGTGCGCCATGAGCCCGATGACGACCTTGAGGTCGCGCACCGCGACGAAGTGCCGCGCGACGTCGACGGACAGCCCGCGCCAGCCGAACCGGGGCACGTCCTCGACACGGACCGCCGGCACGGTGAGCTCCGGGGTGACGAGCTGGCGCAACGTGACGAGCCCGTGCACCAGGCCCGCCGGGGTGCGGGCGTCGATCGTGACCCGCTCGGGCCGCACGACGACCCGGTACGCCTCGGCGCCCGACGGCAGCGACTCGACGATACGCAGCCAGATGGTGTGCGGCGCCTCGCCGCCGGTGTACCGCACCTCGACGGGGTGCTCCGTGACGCGTCCGAGCAGGTCCGCGGCGAGCACCCCGACCGAGATGAGCTCGGGCCGGCTCTCGACGACGACGGTGGTGCCCTGCCCGAGCACGAACGGCTCACCCCCGGTGACGTCGAGCGTGGTGGGGCGGGGGATCAGCGAGATCACGTCGGGCACTGGACTCCTCGGGCGATGACGGGCGGTACGTCCCCGGGCACGCTACTCGACGTCCCGGGCGAGGCGGCGCGCGACGACCGCGCATGTCGCGAGCTGCAGCTGGTGGAACGCGATGACGGGCAGCGCGACGCTCGCGGCGAGCGCGGGCGAGAACAGCACCGACGCCATCGGCAGGCCCGTCGCGAGGCTCTTCTTCGAGCCGCACATGAGCAGGGCCACCCGGTCGGGCCGGGCCAGCCCGAGCTTCCCGCCGCCCGTCCACGTGAGCGTCAGCATCACCGCGAGCATCACCGCGCAGACAACGAGCAGCAGCACGAGCGCGACGACCGTGACGTGGTCCCAGGCACCCGAGACGGTCGCCTCGCTCACCGACGTGTACGCGACGACCAGGATGGTCCCCCGGTCGGTCACGCGCGTCAGCGACGCGTGCTCTCGCACCCACCGCCCGATCCACGGCTGGACCGCCTGACCGACGGCGAACGGCAGGAGGAGCTGCCACAGGATCCCCGAGACGGACCCGCCCGTCGGGCCGCTCGTGCGGGTCATGAGCAGGCCGACGAGCAGCGGTGTCAGCACGATGCCCGCGACGTTCGAAATCGTCGCGCCGGTGATCGCGCCCGCGACGTTGCCGCGGGCGATCGACGTGAAGACGACCGACGACTGCACCGTGGACGGCAGCAGCGACAGGTACAGGACGCCCGTCTTCAGCTCGGGCGCCAGGACGTCGTCGGGCAGCAGCTGCACGAGCAGGCCCAGCACGGGGAACACCACGTAGGTCGCGGCGAGCATCGACCCCTGCAGGCGCCAGTTGCGCAGGCCCGCCCACACCTCGCCGGTCGCCATGCGGGCGCCGTAGAGGAAGAACAGGACCACGATCGCGGCGGTCCTCACGACCTCGAGCACGTCCGCGAACCCACCGCGTGCCGGCACGACGAGCCCGAGCACGAGGACCGTGAGGATCATGACGACGAGCGGGTCCACCCACGCCCGGGCCTTCGCGACCAGTCCTGCGGCGCCGGTGGGGGGCTGGTCGGGCGGCACCGCGTCATCATGCCACCGGCCCCGTCGGGCCCGCCGGGGACGCCCGACTCCGCCCACCCCGTTCGTCCTGGTCTGGTCCGGTCTGCCCGACGCAGGTGTGAGACGGATGTCCAGCTCGGGCCTTCTCAGCGCGCGCCCGGGCGGAATGTCCCCTACGTTCTCCGATACCGGATCGAACCCCTCTCAGTCAAGGAGTTCACATGACCCCCGAAGGCATCATCAGCGCGATCATCATCGGCGCGATCATCGGCATCCTCGGCCGGCTCGTGGTGCGCGGCAAGCAGCGCATCTCGGCCCTCGCGACCGTCGCCGTCGGCATCGTCGCGGCGCTCGTCGGCACGTGGCTCGCCTCGCTCATCGGCGTCCAGGAGACGAACGGCGTCGACTGGATCGAGCTGCTCCTGCAGATCGGCCTGGCCGCGGTGTTCGTCGCGGCAGTCTCGGGCCGGCGCCGCCGCAGCGTGCTCTGAGCCTGCGGGCGCCCGCCCCGGCGCCCACGCCCCGCATCACGACGAAGGCCGGACCCTCCGACGGGTCCGGCCTTCGTCGCGCGGCGCCCTGGTGCGTGTCGTCGTGCGTCACCCGCCGACGACCACGAGCTCGTTGCCCTCGGGGTCGGCGACCCGCCAGCGGCCCTCGGACTCCTCGAGGACCCGCCCGCCTGCCGCGACGGCCGCGGCGACGCGCGCCGCCGCGAGATCCGCCGGCACGGCGAGCTCGACGTGGATGCGGTTGCGCTGCCGGCGGCGGTCCGTGTCCGCGACGTCGATCTCCTGGAACGCCAGCACCGGGTTCAGGCGCCGCGGATCGACGATGTCGGTGAGCCGCGTGCGCCGGTCGTGGACGTACCCGAGCGCGGCGACCCAGAACGCGCGGACCGCGGCGACGTCGGCGGCGTCGAAGAACAGCTGGACGAAGTGAGGCAGCGACGGGTCCGCCACGGCGCCGAGCTCGCGCGCAGCGGTCTGGATCCGCTGCGCAAGACCCGTGAAGTCGACGTCGAGCCCGTGCGCCTCGCCGTCCCACTGGTCCTTGCCGGTGTCGAGGACCACGAACCCGGGACGCAGGTCGACCAGCAGCGGGAACCCGACGGCGTCGGCCAGCTCCGCCGCCGCAACGGCCACATCCGCCTGCTGCGTCGGCGCCGTGACGCGGTAGCAGGCCATCGCGCTGAACACCGCCTGCCAGTCGGCCGCCCGGCCGCCCTCGTCGAGCGCGTCGCCCGGGACGAGGTCGACCTCGTTGCCGTCGGGGTCGGCGTGGCACACCCCGAACGGGCCGAACGCCTCACCGAGACCCGCCTGCTCGACCGCCGTCTCCGGCCGCACGACGTCGAGGTGGATGCGGTTCCGCAACGGCCGCGGCTCGGTCGCCCTGCGGACCCGGATCGCGGGATCGCGCCGCAGAGGGTCCGCCAGACCGCCGTCCTGTGTCGGGGCGTAGTCGAGCGCACGCAGCCAGAACGGCGTCACCGCACCCGGGTCCGGGGAGTCGAACCCGACGCTCAGGTGCTGCAGCGCGGCCGGGTCCGCGGCGAGCCCGAGCTCCCGCGCGGCCACCGACACCGCCTCGGCGTGCTCGTCCGAGTCGAGCCGCACCCGCACGCCCGTCGCACGCACGTCCACCTCGACGTCGTCCGCCAGCGCCACGACCCGCCGGGCCCACACTGCCCCTTCGGTCAGCGACGACGCGTCGAACCATGCCGTCACGACTCCGTCGACGACCCGCCAGTCCGTTCCGATGACCGTCATGACCGGAACTCTCCTCCCGGACGGCGTTCCTGTCCCGCCGCGGCTTCGATCCGCATCCCGTCCTCCTGGCATACATGGGCTACAAGTCGGACCCAGGCCGGCTCTCATGAGCACGACGACACCGAACGCCGACGACGCGGACATCACGTGCGATCGGCGATGGAGGCTGCCCGTTCGACTCTCGACAGGACCTCCACCGCCGACCCATCCTGGACGGGGCAGACCCGGTCAGGGAGGTCAACCATGGGCGGACACCGTCGCGGTGAGCAGGTGCCAGACGAGCGGTCGGCCGTACGGCACGCGGTGCGCCCCGTCGACCGCGCGAGGCCGCAGGTCCCGACGATGGTCACCACGCGAGCTCTCGAGCGTCGCCAGCTCCTCCAGCTGCAGCGCGCCGCGGGGAACACTGCCTGCTGCGGCCTGGTCGGCGCGTCCCGGACGGCGCGCGAGGCAGTGTCCGGTGGTGACGAACCCGACCAGCTGCTCCCCGAGGATGGTGCGGTCCGCACCCACGCCCTCGAGGTCAGTGCCGAGTTCGCCGGTGGGTCCACCACTCCCGGACCGACCCGCGTCGGGACGAGCGATCATCGACCCGCTCCGGGCGTGCTCGCTGCCGACCAGGCTGTCGGTCCGACCGGCAGTCCCACGGTGCACAGCGGTGGCGGCAACGAGTGCCTGCCCACGCTCCCGCAGCTGGACTGGGACGTGCAGGATGCCGGGACCAGCTGGCGCGCGAACGTGGTGGCGATGCGCGTCGGGGGTGACATCCGCATCACAGCCTGGGCGAACGCCCCGAGCTCGATGACCGCGCCGAACACCCCGAACCCGGTGGACGGCGGCAACATCAACAACGCCACCGGCTCCAGGAATCGCTGGCAGTTCGTGATCGACGACATGGCCGACTACGACTCGGCGAGCGGCGGAGGCGCCGGCCCGTACTGGCACAGCACCGCGGCATC
The DNA here is from genome assembly GCF_016862675.1 of Cellulomonas chitinilytica. Lineage (GTDB taxonomy): Bacteria > Actinomycetota > Actinomycetes > Actinomycetales > Cellulomonadaceae > Cellulomonas > Cellulomonas chitinilytica. The sequence continues at coordinate 490,873 of NZ_BONK01000001.1, forward strand.
CTCCGCCCACGAGTGGGCGCACTGGAACTCCGACCTGCTCAGAGACGCCATCCCCACCGCCAACTGGACCGGCGCGAACACCGACATCGACGCCCTGACTGTCCCGAAGTCCGCCAGCTCCGACGCCGCGGCCGCCCGGGCCGCGTTGCAGCCCGGTGTCGACGCCCGGTTCAGCACGTTCCTGCGTGCCTTCGCCACTCGCTGGAACGCGATCATCAACGGAACAGACAAGCCGGGCCGGGGCGGTCGCGGCTACGCCGCCGGGATGGCCGTGCTCAACGGGCACATCTCCGCCGTCCGTGGGTACGCCTCGTCCAAGGGCTGGACGGGTGGAGGTTCGCCGTGACCAGGGACCGCGAGGCAGCACCGACTGAGACCACCGCGGAACTCGTCCGGGCCGTGCGGCTGGCGGAGGGAGCCTTCGGCGCCGCCGATCTGGAGGTGACCGGGCACGTGCTCGTCGCCGCGCGTCGGCTGTCCGGTGGATCGCCGCAGTGCTCCGGAGTGCGCTGCTGGGAGCTGGTCTTCAAGCCGGAGCGTCTGGTGCCGAACAGCCCGGACGAGTTGGTGGGCGCCGGCGGCGAGATCCGCTTCACCGCGGATCTGGACGCCGGCGAGGCGGTCTTCACCGGGTTCGGCGACTGATCCGCGATCGGTGTAGCGCTTCCGCGGAACAACGAAGGCCGGACCCTTGCGGATCCGGCCTTCGTCGTGCGGTGGAGCTGAGGGGATTCGAACCCCTGACCTTCTCATTGCGAACGAGACGCGCTACCAACTGCGCCACAGCCCCTTGAGCGGGCTACAGACTAACACCACGTCGGACCCGATCACGAAATCGAGGCCCGGCGGGCGTCGTCACTCCCCCGCGGCCCGGCGCTTCGCGAGCACGGCGTTGAGGTCGATGCTGCCCGTGGTCTCCGCGACCGGCTCGACGACCTCCACCGTCTCCTCCTGCACGGCCGGTCGCTCCGTCGCACGGACCGCCGTCGAGCCCTCGAGGTTCTCGAGCGGGGCGGGCTCGCGGCGGGGCGCGGTGGCCTTCATCGTGTACGTCGGGCGGGGCACGGGGACCGGCGACCAGGCGTCGTCCGTCCCGGCGTCGCCGTCAGGCTCCGGGGCAGCCTCCTCCGAGTCCTTGGCGCGGGTCGTCAGGCGCACGACCGGCACGCCGCCCGTCGCCGCGTGACGTGCGGGCGACTCGGACTCGGGCTCGCCGCGGTCGGCGACGATCTTCGCGAACACCTCGGTGCGGGCGTCGGACGGGTGCACCGCACGGCCGGTCACGAGCGCGTGCGGGGCGTCCGTGCTCGCCGTCGTCGTGGGGGTGCTCGTGGTGCTCGTCGCCGCGGTGCTCGTCGGGGCCGTCGTCTCGGTGGCGGTGCGCGTGGTCGCGCTCGTCGGGGCCGTCCGGCGCTCCGGGACCCGTGGGGTCGCACCGGTGATCGGGCGAGCGGACGGTGCCGCCGGTGCGACGACGCGCGTCGCCCCCGTGCGCGGCGCGACGCCCGTCCGGCGCTCCTCGGCCACGCGTGCCTCCCACGCGGCGTCGGCGGCGCGGCCGGCCAGCACGGCCCGGCGGCCCAGCACGACGACACCGGTCAGCAGCACGCTCGGCACGGCGCCGGCGACCCACGTCACGGTCGTCACCAGCCCGGCGACGGTCCAGCCGACCACGGACGCGACGACGAGGACCCCCGCGAGGAGTCCACGACGGCGTGCGGCGGCGGCACGGCGCGCGACGGACGCCGCGCGCGCGGCACGGGCCTGGGCGGCACGGCGCGCCGCCTCGGCGGTGATCCTGCTCTCGGTCGCTGTCGGTCGGTCCACGGTGACGCCTCCTGTCGCGCTCCCGGCGGGTAGCACCGGGAGCCCCTTTCCCGGGGTCAGCAGACCCGGCATCCTGCCGGTCGCCGTCCCGTCGGTCGAGTCCGCGGACCGCGCGTGCGCCGGCAGACCCCGAGGCCTGCGCCGGCGGGTCACCGCCACCACGCGCAACGCCTCGGAGAACCGGTCGTCGGCCCGGGACTCGAGCAGCTGCTGTCGGTACCGCAGCTTGTGCGGCACCAGGTACGCGACCCACAGACCCACGAGCGCCAGGGCGACGGGGCCTGCGAGATCGTTCACGTCATGACGGTAGGTGCCGCCGCACGACGAATCCGGGACCGTGACGGCGTGTCGGCTGGCGCAGACCCCCGGATCGGTCCCGTTCACCCCGCAGCGGCACCCCGACGCTCCCGCCACCGGGCGACGAGACCGCCCGGCACCTCCTCCGCGGTGAGCGCGAACGCCCGGTGGTCGCACCACTGCCCCTGGATGTGCAGGTAACGCTCGCGGACGCCCTCGTCGCGGAAGCCCAGCTTCTCGACGACCCGCAGCGACGGCCGGTTCTCCGGGCGGATGTTGATCTCCACCCGGTGCAGGTCCAGCGCGCCGAAGCAGTGGTCGGTCGCGAGCGCGACCGCCGTGGGGATCGTGCCCCGCCCCGCGACGTGCTCCGACACCCAGTAGCCGATCGTCGCCGACCGCAACGAGCCGTACGTGATCGACGCGACCGTGAGCTGCCCGACGAGCTCGTCGTCGAGGTCCACCGCGAACGGCAGCGTCACTCCCGACCGGGCCTGCGCCGACAGCGTCCGGACGAACGCGGCGAACGTCGGGCGCGGACCCATGGTCGGGACCGGGCTCGTCGCGTCCCACGGCTCGAGCCAGTCGGCGTTGCGGGCCCGCAGCGCGAGCCACGCGTCCTGGTCGCGCCGGCGGAGCGGGCGCAGCCGCACGTCACCCTCACGCAGGACAGCGGGCCAGCCTGTCGCCATCGGCTCAGCCTTCCGTTCCTGTGGTCGGGTTGAGGTTGCGCTCCGCTCCCGGCGCGTGACGCTCCGCGGTCCCGCACCGTCCGCTGCGCTCCACCTCAACCCTCCAGCACGAGGCAGTGGACGACCTGCCCGGGGTGCACGGTGAGGTCCTGCTCGCCGACGACCGCGAGCGCGTTGGCCTGCGACAGGGCGTGCACCGTCGGCGCGGACGGGTCGCCGACGGGCGTGAGGCGGTACCCCTCGTCGGGCGACCCGAGCACGGTCGCCGGGACGAACTGGCGCAACCCCGGGGGCGACACCCAGCCCGTCGTCGCCTCGGCCGCGACGGACGGGCGGAACAGCTCCGTGTGGCCGGCCATGGCCCGCAGCGCCGGCCGGACGAAGACCTCGAACGACACCTGCGCCGCGACCGGGCTGCCCTGGAGCGCGAAGATCGGCACGGCGCGGTCCCGGCCGAGCTCGGCGCCGACCGTGCCGAAGCCGTGCCGCTGCCCGGGGGTCATCGCGACCTGGTCGAGGCGGACGGTGCCGAGCGGCGCGAGGACGTCCTTGACGGTGTCGTGCGCGAGCTCGGACAGGCCACCGGTGATGACGAGCAGGTCCGCGCGGACGAGCTGGTCCTCGAGCGCCTCACGGAGCGTCGCCCGGTCGTCGGGCAGGATCCCGACCCGGACGGGGGACGCACCGGCGTCCCGGACGGCGGCCTCGAGCGCGTGCCCGTCGACCTCGAACACGGTGGTCTCGTCGGTGCCCGTGGTGCCCGGCTCGGTCAGCTCGTCGCCGACCGACAGCAGCACCACCCGCGGCGTCGGGTGCACCCGCAGGCGGCCCCGGCCGAGCGCCGCGGCGAGCGCGAGCTGGCGCGCACCGAGCCGAGTCCCCGCGGCGAGCACGACCTGGCCGGCCCGCACGTCCGCGCCGGCCGCCCGCACGTGCTGGCCCGCGACCGCGGGCCGCTGCATCGCGACGCGCACCGCGCCGCGGTCGGTCTCCTCGAGCGGCACGACGGCGTCCGCACCGAGCGGCAGCGGCGCGCCGGACGCGACACGCACCGCCTGCCCGGGGACGAGCCGCAACGGTCGGCCGCCGCCGGGGCGGACGTCGTGCGCGACCGGCAGCGCGTGGTCGCTCGCGTACCCGGCGGTCGCCGTGTCGTGCGCCGCGACCGCGTAGCCGTCCCGTGCCGCGAGCGCCAGGGCGGGCAGGTCGGCGCGCGCGACGACGTCGGCCGCGAGGATGCAGCCGACGGCGTCGGGCAGGACGACGTCGAGAGGGGCGACCGGGCCGACGGCGGCGAGCACCGCGGCCAGGTGGTCCTGGACCGATCTCATGCGCGCATTCTGCCCTTGTCCTGGGCACCCGCGGCACGGGCCGCGCGCAGAGGGCGGTCAGACGATGCCGTCGGGCCCCAGCTTCGCGCCGTCCGGCACCCGCGACGGCTCGCCCGGGTCGTCGAGCACGGCGTCGCCGGTCACGACCACTCCCGACCCGAACGTCCAGTCGCCCCGGACGCGCAGGGACGACGCGTCGACGAGCGACGGGGTCGCGGGCACGCGCTCGTCGAACGCCGCGATCGTCTTGTAGTGGTCCTCGTCGAGGTCGACGAACGGCGCCTCGACCTGGGCGGTGAGACGGCTGTCGTCCGCCAGCAGGTACACGTCGGAGCGCAGCACCAGCAGGTCGTTCGTCGTCTTGACCGGCAGGAACCGCGAGCGGTCCACCTCGAGGACGGCCGCGCCGTCGAACACCTCGATGGCGGCACCCATGGCCGACTCGATCTGGACGACCTTGGGCGACGTCTTGTCGCTCGGGTCGACCGTCTTCTCGTTGCGGATCAGCGGCAGGTCCAGCACGCCGCCGGTGCGCGCGAGCTCGTCGGACAGCGCCCGCAGGTCGAGCCAGAGGTTGTTGGTGTTGAAGTACGCGTGGCGGTCGATGTCGCCCGCGGCGGCGGCGTCCTCCGGGAGCGTCTGCGCCGACTCGCGCAGCACGATCCGGCCGTCGGCGGTGCGGACCACGAGGTGGCCGCCCTTGCGGTCGGCGGGCGTGCGTCGCGCGACCTCCGCCGCGAACGGGGCACCCGAGCGCGCGAACCACCCGGCGATCTGCGCATCGGGCGCGGCACCGAGGTTGTCGGAGTTCGAGACGGTCGCGTACCGGAAGCCCGCGTCGAGCAGGGCCTGCAGGACGCCCGACGCGTGCAGCGCCGTGTACAGGTCGCCGTGCCCGGGCGGGCACCACTCCAGGTCCGGGTCGGCGGGCCACTCCACCGGGGTCAGGTCGTCGGCCCGCAGCTTCGGCTCGCGGTTCTGGACGAAGTCGAGCGGGAGGCCGTCCACCGCGAGGTCCGGGTAGGCGGCGAGGGCCGCGAGGCTGTCGTCGCGGGTGCGGAAGCTGTTCATGAGGACGAGCGGGAGGCGGGCACCCGTCGCCGCGCGGGCGGCGAGGACCTGGCCGGCGATGACGTCGAGGAACGTGCGGTCGTCGCGGACCCGGAGCAGGGACTTGGCGCGGTCCATGCCCATCGAGGTCCCCAGACCACCGTTGAGCTTGATCACGGCCGTGACGGCGAGAGCGTCGCGGGCGACGTCGTCGGGGACGTCGAGGTCGGCGAGGTGCGGGACGTCGGTCAGCGGCGAGACGTCGCTCTCGGGGATCACCCCGGTCTCGCCGGACTCCAGGAGTCCGTAGAAGCGGGAGAAGACATCGATGGCGGTGGGGTGGACCTCCCCTTCGGTCATCTTGCGCTGGGCCTGTGCGAGTCCGGATGCGCTCATGCGGCGATGCTAGGTCGGTGTGGTCGCGCCACGCAGTGGCCTGCGTCACGTGGATTGTGACCTTTGTCCGTTGTCGCAGGTGGGCTGCGTGTGCCGCACCGAGATGTCACGAGACGTTCACAGAAGCCCGTCATGGTGGGGCCCCCGAACTGTTTGCGACACTGGACGCATGAGCAGCGTCGCCCAGCCCTACCCGCGCGTCTCCGAGGGGGACGAGGTCGAGGACGTGAAGGAGCGGCTGCGACGGGCGATCCGCGAGGCCCGCACCCAACGCTCGACCCGGCGGCGGGAGGCCGCGGCGCTCGCGCTCGCCGACGTGGTGACGTCCATCCCGGCCGTGGCCGGCGCCCGCTGCGTCTCCGTGTACGCCGCCCGGCCCACCGAGCCCGGCACCGGTCCCCTGCTCGAGGCGCTCGCCGCACGCGGCGTCCGCCTGCTCCTGCCCGTGCTCGGCACCGGCCTGCGCCGCGACTGGGCCGAGTACGCCGGCCCCGAGGACCTGCGCGAGCGCGCCCCCGGCCGGCCGCCCGAGCCCGGGTCGCCGACGCTCGGGGCCGACGCGCTCGCCGACGCCGACGTCGTCGTCGCCCCCGCGCTCGCCGTCGACACGTCCGGGGCCCGCCTCGGGCAGGGCGGCGGGTGGTACGACCGGGCCCTCGAGCACGCGCGCGACGGCGTGCTCGTGGTCGCCGTCGTGTTCCCCGAGGAGGTCTACGACGCGACCGTCCGGCCGCTGCCGCGCGAACGGCACGACCGGCTCGTCGACGTCGTCGCGACGCCCGACGGGTGGCAGCCGATCGGCTGACCCGGTCGACCCGGCCACCCGGCCGGGCTGGTCAGTCCTCGGCGGGGGTCAGCGTCAGCCGGTCCGTCGCGTCCGCGCTCGTCGCCGCCGGCGTGAACGGCCACGGGAACGTCCGCCCGTGCGCCCACGCGTCGAACTGGTCCGTGTAGTGCACGCTCGCCGGGTGACCGGACGTGCCGGTGAGGTTCACCCACGTCGACGAGTCCAGGTCGCCGAGGTCCACGACCATGCGCATCGACGGCGCCGACGTCACCTCGTACGAGCCCGAGCTCGCGTCCCACGACGTCGCGTCGACGATCGACGAGCCGCCACCCACCTCGATCGGCGTCGGGTTGACCAGCCGCCGCACGATCCACGGCACCGAGTCGCCGCCGAGCACCGCGTGCTCCGGGGCCGCGACGTGGAGCTGCCCCCAGCGCCAGTCCGTCGCCTCCCGGCCGAGCTGCTGCGTGAGCTCACGCCGCGCCGCGACCATCGCGCGGGTGAGCACCTCGTCCCGCCCCTCGACGACGCCGGGCGTGGACCGGTCGTCCCACCAGGGCGACGACGGGTCGTCGAGCAGCCGCCGGACCACCTCGAGCCAGCGGGAGTCGCCCGTCGGCGCGTGCCCGTCGGGCAGGTCGTCGGCGAACGCGAGCCGCAGCACGGTGGCCCACACCGCCGAGAAGTAGGCCGCGGCCGCCGAGTCGTCCGTCGACACCAGGTCCCACGACCGCAGGAGCTCCTGGCCGTCGTCGTCGTACGCGTTCGCGATGTCCAGGCCGACCAGCGTCGGGACCAGCATCTCGGCGTACGGGTTGCGCTGGTCCATCTGCAGCCTGCTCATGTCCGCGACCGTGAGCTTGTGCCCGGACTCGACCTGCCGGGTCAGCTCGTCGCGGATCCGCTGCGCGCGGTACCCGTAGTCCCAGTCGCCCGTCAGGAACGGCCCGACGCCCGCCGGGGTGACCGCCTGGTTGGCCGCCACCACGAAGCCGTCCGCCGGGTCGAGCGTGTGCGGCATCGACGTCGGGTCGACGAAGCCCTGCCAGTCGTAGGCGCTGTCCCAGCCCGGTCGCGGCCACGACCCGTCCGACGGCACCGGGCCGCCCGAGACGGGGGCGCGCACCGGGATGCGACCGGGCGCCTGGTAGCCGATGTGCCCGTCGGTCGTCGCGAACACGATGTTCTGCGCGGGGACCTCGAGCAGCGCGGCCGCGGCGGCGACGTCCGAGGCGTCACGGGCCGTGTTCATCGCGAGCAGCGCGTCCGCCGTGCGGCCGGGCTGCAGGGCGGTCCACGCCAGGGCCACCTCGAAGCGCGTCGTGCCGCCCGTCGTGGGCGCGCGGGCGACGTCGCCGAGGTCGAGGACGTCCGACACGATCGGGCCGTGCACCGTGTCCCGGACGGTGAGCTGGACGGGGTCGGCGCCGTTCACCTTGATCGTCTCCTGGCGCTGCGTGATCGGGGCCGTGCCGTCGTCGACCACCGTCGTGTCGCCGTCGACCCGCTCCAGGAAGAAGTCGGTGACGTCGGCGCCGAGGTTCGTCAGGCCCCACGCCAGGTGCGCGTCGTGCCCGATGACGACCCCGGGCATCCCCGCGTTCGCGAACCCGGCGACGTCGTAGGGGCACTGCGCCGACACGGGCGCGCAGCGCAGACCGACCTGCGCCCAGATCCCCGGCGCCGAGATGCCCAGGTGCGGGTCGTTCGCCAGGATCGGCTCGCCCGACTCCGTGTGCTCGCCCGAGACGACCCACGAGTTCGACCCGAGGCCGGCACCGTCGCCGACGAGGTGCGGCACGGCGTCGAGCGCGCGCTGCGCGGACGCCAGCGCCTGCTGGAGGTCGTCGTCCGCGAGGTCGACGCTCGCGGACGACGCGGTCGGCTGCACGGAGGTCAGCACGTCGTCCGACCCGAGGATCGGCTGGTTCATGTCCTGCGGGTACGCCGGGAACAGCTCGTCCACCCGCGCGACGTCCTGGACCGACGCGTACGTGACGGCCCGGTCGAGCTCGTCGTCGTAGTTGGCGCGCAGGTCCCACGCGAGCGCCTTCAGCCACGCGAGCGAGTCGACCGGGTCCCACCGCTCGGGCTTCGCGGTGTCGACCTGCAGCCCGAGCACCGTGTACTCCACCGCGATCTGCGACAGGTCGCGACGGTCGAGGTAGGCGTTGACGCCGTCCGCGTACGCCTGGAGGGCGTCCCGCGTGCTCTGGTCGACGAGGTCCCACTCCCGCTCCGCGACCCGGCGCCAGCCGAACGTGCGGATCACCTTGTCGGCGTCGAGCGCGTCCGCGTTGACGCCGACCAGCTCCGACAGGCGTCCCGCCGTCACGTGCCGCCGGTAGTCCATCTCGAAGAACCGGTCCTGCGCCGCGACGTAGCCCTGCGCACGGAACAGGTCCGCCGACGTGGTCGCCGCGATCGTCGGGACGCCCCGCTCGTCGCGCGTGACGGTCACCGTGTCCGCGAGACCGGGGATGCTCACCTCGCCCGACACCTCCGGCAGCGGGCGGCGGATCACGACGACCGCCGCGACCGCCGTGGCGACCAGCGCGAGGACAAGCAGGGTGGCGATCCCGAGGACGGACAGACGCAGGAGGCGACGACGAGGCACGCTTCGGAGGGTACTGGCCCCGCATGACGGGTTCGTCCGCAGGCCCCCTCGCGACCCGGGCGGAATGCCCCGCGCGGCCGAACCGTTACGATTGGCACTCGGACGATGCGAGTGCCAGGCGCCTGTCCCCGGCGCCGACGGCCCGACCAGCAGGAAGAGTGTCAGGAGACCCAGTGCCCACCTACGCCTACGCGTGCACGGCGTGCGGCCACGCCTTCGAGATCCAGCAGTCGTTCAGCGACGACTCCCTCACGGTCTGCCCCGAGTGCGAGGGACGCCTGCGCAAGGTGTTCTCGTCGGTGGGTGTCGTGTTCAAGGGGTCCGGGTTCTACCGCAACGACGCGCGCTCCGGCTCCGGCTCGAAGTCGAGCTCGTCGATCCCGGCGGCGACCTCGTCCGAGTCCTCGACGACGAGCACGTCGTCGTCCGGGTCGACGTCGACGAGCACTCCTGTCGCCGCGGGGTCGTCGTCCGGGTCGTCGGGCACCGCGTCCGCGCCCGCTGCCTCCGCCTGACGCGCGCCGCTCGACCTGGCCTCGACCGGTCGCCCCCGGCGAGGCGTCCACAGCCCGGACGCGTTCGTCCTCGTCCACGGGGGCCCGGCACTCGGAGACAGCCCACCTGCTGGGGCACCTAGCGTCCGGGCATGCCTCGTGACCGCCACCCGTCGCCCCCTCTCGCGCCGCCTCTGCCGCCCGTCGGCCGCGCGTCGCGGTCCCTCGCGTGGCGGGCCGTGCTGTGGCGGAGCCGGTTCGTCGTCGCGGCGCTGTGCCTCGGCGTCGCCGCGGCCGCGCTGACCGAGGCGGTACGCCCACCGGCTCCCGCGACCGTGCCCGTCGTCGTCGCGGCGCACGACCTCGACGCCGGGTCCGCCCTGACGGTGGGCGACGTCGAGGTCCGCCACCTCCCGACCGCCGTCGCACCGGCGCGGACATACCCGCGGGCGTCCGACGTCGTCGGCGCGTCGACCGCAGTCCCCGTCGGTGCCGGGGTCCCGGTCGTCCCCGGCCTCCTCGTGCCCGACGACGTGCACGGGCCGGCGGGCACCGTGGTCGCCGCCGTCCGGTTCTCCGACCCCGCCGTCGCCGGGCTGCTGCGCCCCGGGGCGCACGTCGACGTCGTCGCCGCGACACCCGAGGGGGCGGTGGACGGCACGGTCGCCGTCCGGGCGCTCGTGCTCCCGGTGCCCGACGTCACGGGCACGACGAACGGCGGCGGGCTGCTCGGCGACCCCGGCTCGACCGACCCGCCGCCCGTCCTGCTCGCCGTGTCACCCGCCGAGGCCACCGCGCTCGCGGGGGCAGCCGCCGCCGCGCTGCTGTCCCCCGTCGTGGTGCCGTGAGTCCGGTCGGGTCCCGACCGTCCGACGCCCGGATCGACGGCCCGGTCGCGATTGCCCGGTCCCGTCTGCCCGGTCCCGTTTGCCCGGCCGACCCGTCTGCCGGGATGATCGGCGGACCGACGATCCCCGGGGGGCCTGCGCTGCACCTGCCGCGCCGCGGACCGCCCAGGACGCCCAGCAGTGCCGCCGACCAGCGAGGGGACGACGTGACGGACGCGATCACCACCGGCCTGCGAGGCGCCGGACAACGGCTCTCCGGACTGCCCAAGGTCTTCCAGGGGTTCAAGGACTTCATCTCACGCGGGAACGCGATCGAGCTGGCGGTCGGCGTCGTCATCGGTGCCGCCTTCGGCGCCGTCGTCACCGCCCTCAACGAGGCGTTCATCAGCCCGCTCATCGGCTGGATCTTCGGCAAGCCCGACCTCAACGAGCTCTGGGACATCGGGCCCTACACGTGGAACGACAGCATCGAGGCGGAACCGATCAAGGTCGGCGTCATCCTCAACGCGCTGCTCGCGTTCCTGCTGACCGCCGCCGCGATCTACTTCCTCGTCGTGCTGCCGCTGAACGCCCTGGCCGCACGCCGCAAGCGGGGCGAGGAGGAGGAGCCCGCCGCGCCGGCCGAGGAGATCCTGCTGCTCCAGGAGATCCGCGACCTCCTCGCGGCCCAGGTGACCCCGGCGGTGCTCAACGACGCCGGAAGCGGGCCGACGGGCACCGGACCCGGCACCACCGGCACCGGCGCGACCGGACACGGCACGACGGGACCTGGCGCGACCGGACCCGGCACACCGCCGCCGCCGGTACCGCCTGCGCCGCGGGTCTGACGGTCCCCTAGCTCACCAGTGCGGCGGCTTGTCCCGATGGAGGCGGTCGTCGTTCGAGTCGATGCTGCCGCCGCCCCAGCCGACGTCCGAGTCGTCGGCGCTGCGGAGCGCCACGGCAGGGTCCGGGGTGCTGGCGGGTGCCTGCGCGGCAGGTGCGTGCGCAGCCGCTGCGTGCGCGGCCGATCCGGCTGCGGCCGACGCGCGCGGGGCTGGTGCGTGCGGGGTGGATGCCTGTGCCGGGGTTCGGGGGGCGTCGGTCGGGAACGCCGGCAGCGTCGAGACGAGGATCGTGTCGTCGGTCCCGACGGTGCCCGCCCGTCGCACGGCACGACGCGGGGACTTCCCGGTCGGGCGCTCAGCGCCGGGCTGCGAGGTCATGCGTCGATGATCCCATCGATCCGTCGGCCGACTCGGTCCGTCAGCCGGCTCGGTCCGTCAGTCGACCGGGCGCTCCCGGTCGGCGACGAGGTGCGAGGCGTCCGGACCATCGGCCGCCGAGGCTGCCGCTCGGTCGGGTGAGGGCACGCGCTGACGCCGACGCAGCACCACGGCGACGACGACGAGGACGACCGCCTCACCGAGCCGGACGGCCCCGTCGACCAGCGCTTCGTTGCCCGAGCGCAGGACGGTCGCGATGTCCCAGTACGGGCCGTCCTTCGGGTGTGCCGGGTCCACGTCGGCGTAGAAGCGCTCGGCGATGTACCAGTGGTTCGCCCAGACACCGACCTTCCACACCCCGAGCGCGCCCAGCACGACCGCAGCGACGACCGCCCACGCGGCGACCCGGCCCGACCACAGCGCGTGGTCCTCGGTGCCGACACGGCGCACCTCGCCGCGAACCGTCTCCATGGCTGGTCTCCTCGTCGCCCCGACCGTCGCCGGACAGCGGGTCCGGCGCGCCATGTCTACCGGACGCCCGGGCTCCTCGTCCGGCGTTCGCGCACGTGACGTCGCCCTGTCGAGCTGCGTCGACCGGCTCGTGCCGCGCCCGGACCGGGTGGGCGCGAGGAGACGTCAGCGCAGGGCGCGCGTGATGGCCGAGCGGACGGCCGTGTCGACACGGTACGAGCGGCGGGTGATGCCGAGCTCCTTGCGCAGCGCCGCCCCGAGCTGGTCGCGCGTGCGCTCCTCGCCGTCGGACACCAGCCAGGCGACGATCTCGTCGAGCTGGTCGTCGCTGTACGCGCCGATCGGCAGGCCGCTGCGGACGTCCGGGCGGGGACGCGTCGGGACCGCGAGCGACAGCTGGACGGCGCGGGGCGACGTCGGGCCGTCGGCCGGCCCGTCCGTGGTCGCCACGCCGCCGTGCGCGCCCGACCCCGCCGAGGAGACGACCGGCGTCGCACCCGTCGCGGGACCGACGGCCACCGGGACGGCACCGGTCGTGCCGGACGGGACCGCGGGCGTCGCACCCGTCGCAGGCGCAGGCGGGACCACGGGCGTCGCAGCGGTGGTCGTGCGAGGAGCGGCGGGCGTGGCGCCGGTCGTCGCGCGGTTCGTCGCCGCGGGCGTCGTGCCCGTCGCGGCGGGAAGCTCGTCGGGCTCGTCGGCCTCCACGATCGTGTCGGGAACGCCGAGCACCAGCGGAGCCGTGCGCGGTGCTGCCGGTGCGGGCACACGGGCGTGCACCGCGCGGCGGATGCGGTCGACCTCGGCCTGCGGGTCGAGGAACGCCGCCGCCGACCACACGCGGAGCACCGACCACCCCAGCCGCTCGAGGCGGTCGGCCATCAGCCGCTCGCGGACCCGGATGGACGGCTCGGCCACGTAGGCGTCGTCGTCGGTGAGGACCGCGACGAGCAGCTCGCCGGGGGCGTCGGGATGGCCGACGACCATCGGGATGCGCGTGCCGCCGGGGATGCCGTGGTCGACCTCGACGACCAGGCCGTGCCGCCACAGGCGCTCGGCGAGGTCCAGCAGGAGCCGGTCGGGATCGTCGGAGGGCGTACCGGTGACCGCCGGGGCGCCGACGACCGGCAGGACACCGGTCGACACGCGGACGACCGGGCTCGCACCCGTGCGGCGTCCGACCACCGGCACGACACCCGTCGACACCCGCAGCGGCGCACCGTCCGCGGCCGGGACCGCGGCGTCGGCCGCGCCGGCCGAGGTCGACGTCGACTCCGACGACGACGCCGCAGCAGCGGTCGCGGCGACCACCGGGGTCGAGCCGGTCGACGTCCGGCGGTCCGTCACGGGGGGCGTCGCGTCGGCCACGTCGTCGGACGCGACCGCGACCAGGTCCTCGCCGGTCTCCCCGGCACCGCGGCGGGCCGTGAAGTCGAGCAGGTCCCGCAGGAGCCGCGGGCCGGCGCCGCGCACGCGTTCGGGGTCGAGGTCGTCGGCGCCGAAGCACGCGACGACGACGAGCCGGTGCCGGCTCGCACCGAGGGCGTCGAGCAGGAGGGCGTCGCCGCCGGGCTCGCTGATCGGGCCGAACGTGTGCAGGACGCGGCGGTGCGGCGTGCGGCCGTAGCCGAGCGACAGGATGATCGCCTCGCGCCGCAGCCCGGAGACGCCGGCGAGGTCGGTGACGGCGAACGGCTCGTTCCGGCCGGAGTCGAAGAACGCGGCGAGGGCCGGGTTCCCGCGGACCTCGGATAGCACCGCCTCCCGGACGGCCTCGGCGTGCGCGGGCGACGGGGTCACGACCGCCAGCGACTCGTCGGGGTGCAGGAGGGCGTGGTTCAGCACGAGCTCGACGACGTGCTCGACCTCGGTGCGGGTCGACGCGACGGCACCCGACGCGTCGGGCATCCCGGTGCCGTCCACGACGTCGAGGCGCACGAGCGGCGTGTTCTGCGGCAACGGTGTCGGGACGAGCACTCCGGCGTAGCCGTGGGCGGCGAGGAACGCGGTGAGGTACGGGTCCCGGCGGGAGGCGCCGGCCTGCAGGGCGACGGTCGGCAGCACGTCGGCGAGGTCCTTGACCGCGCTGCCGGACGCGCAGCGGGCGTCGCCGATGACGACGACCTGCCGGCCGCGGGCGATCGCGGCGAGCGCCATCTCGACGGACAGGTGCCCGGCGGAGTCGAGCACCACGAGGTCGACGGTGCGGGTCGCGGGCAGCACCTGCGGCACGAGCATCGGGCTCGCGGCGATGACGGGCCGCAGCCGGCGGGCGACGTCGGGATGCCGGGCGAACGTGTCGCGCAGCGACGTGAGGCGCTCCTCGACGAGCTCGGCGAACAAGGATTCGGCCTGCTCGCGGTGCTGGCGCAGGGTCGCGGAGACGTGGCCGACGACGGCGGTGAGCACCGGTCCGGACAGCGACGCGACGTGCTGACGGTCGAGCGCGGCGTACTGGGCGGACAGGCCGCCGAGCGCGGTGCCGTCGTAGCCGGTGAGGGACGGGTCGGCCGTGAGGATCTGCTCGATGACCGTGCTCCACCAGGCCAGGTCGAGCTCGGCGGGGCTCAGCGCGGGGTCGACGCGGCGGGTCGCGAGGTCGTCGACCAGCGGGCCGAGACCGGCGGCGCGCAGCCGGTGCAGCAGGCCGGTGCGGGCGGGCAGCGTCTCGAGCGCCCCGGTGTCGGCCCGGAGCCGGGTGAGGCGCTCGACGAGCACGTCGAACGGGAGGGACGCGAGGTCGGCGCCCGCGGGGGTGGTCGCGAGGACCTCGTCGAGCGCCTGGACGTCGAGGCTGAGGGCCTGCTGCTCGTCCTCGATCTGCTCGAGCGCGTCGGGCAGCCGCGGCCAGCCCCCGGCGGGGCAGTGCGCCTGCCACACCTCGCGCTGCGCCTGCACGTCGAGGAGTGCCGTGTGCAGGTCGGCGACGGGCCGGCCGGGTCGGACCATGTCCTTGGCCTGCTTGCGGAGCCGTCGGCGCAGCCAGAAGCCCATCGCGACGCCGCGCTCCTCGCGCCACTGCGGGGTGGCCGTCGCGGCGACGAGGTCCGCGGCGGTGCGCTCGAACACGATGGGCAGGAAGTCGTCGAGCGCGCCGCGGACCCCGTCGAGCATGCGCAGCTGCTCGGTCCACGTCGCGAGGGACGTCGCCTGCGTGAGGCCCGTCTCGGCGGCGACCTGGGCGGTCCGCTCGACGAGCGCCGGCAGGGCGCCGTCGAGCAGGCGGTCGAGCCGGTGCACCACGACGTCCGCGTCGGCGGGGGTGCGCAGGTCCGCGCCGTACCACGGGGTGTCCGTCGGCCGGACCTTGAACGCACCGAGCTCGCCGGCGCGCACGAGGTCGGCGGCCAGCTCGGCACGCCGCTCCTCGTCGAGCAGGCGCGCGACGTCGGGGTCGAGCCGCACCGTCGTGCGGGGCGCCGGCCGGGTCGACGTGAGCCGGGCGAGCTGCTGCAGGGCGTCGTACGCGGAGACGCGCCACGGCTCGCGGGGGACGTGCAGGGAGTCGACGTACCCGCGCAGCCGCTCACGGCTCGCGACGAGCCGGGCGCGCAGGGTGTAGACGGCGTCCACGTCGACGGTGGGGGCCTCGAGGGTCATCGCGCCGAGCAGCCGACGAGCCGCGGCGCTGCGCCACCCGGCCTCGGGCGCGACGTCGAGCAGCAGGTCGCCCAGGCCGAGCGCGTCGAGCCGGTCCGACAGGGCCGTGGCGGCGCGGCGGTGACCCGGCACGTACAGCACCGTGCGTCCCGACGCGGCCGCGTCGGCGACGACCGCTGCGAGCGTGCCGGTCACGTCGGACCCGGCGGGGGCGTCGACGAACAGGTGCGTGCCGGTCGACAGGACGTCGAGGACGTGCTGCTGGGCGGGGTCGAGGTCCCCGACGCCACGCTCCACCCCGGGGTCCCGGTCGCCCGAGACGGGCGGCGGGAGCCGACGACGCAGCCGGTCGCGCTGCTCGTCGACCCCGGCGAGCGCCGCGACGAGCTCGTGGTGGCCGAGGGTGCCGGTGAGGTTGTCGAGGTCGTCGACCAGGACCTGCCCGGGGTGCACGAACGTGCCCACGACGACCCGCTCGGTGAGCGTGAAGTCCTCCAGGACGGCGTCACCCAGGGACGCGAGCCGCTGCAGCGCACCCCGCGGGTCGAAGCCCGAGCCGGTGAACGCGCCGCGGGCGACCGCGCCCGGGTCGAGCAGCGCGCCGCGGCTGCGCAGGGCGCGCGCGAGGACCGGGTTCACCTCGAGGGACGGCTCCAGGGCGAGCTCGTAGTCGGCCTCCCCGGTGCCGCGCGCGCGCAGCGTCACGGGTCGCAGGAGCACGGGGGCGCGGACGGTGCGCGGCGCCGGACGGCCCGTCTCGGCCTCGTCCGGGCGTCGCGCCTGCCGGGTCACGGAGGCCAGCGCGGCCATGTCGTCCGCCGCGACGAACGGCGTGGTGCGCTCGGTCCACGTGGCGACGCCGATCGCGAGCGACGTCGGCGCGATCCCGTACCGGTGCGCGTACACCGCCGCACGGGCCCCGACCGCGCGGGCGCGACGCCGCGCGGTCGACAGCGCGGCACCCTCGCGGACCAGGTTCGACAGCCGCGTCGCCCGGCCGGCGAAGAGCTGGGCCATGCCGGACGGGTGGGCGGCGGTGAGGTCGAGCGCGGCCTCGCCGAGCAGCTCGACGTCGACGAGGGTCGACCCGCCGGCGGCCTCGACGAGCGCGGCACGCCAGCCGGCGATCGCCCCCTCGAGGATCTCCGAGGACGACGGGGGCACGACGAGCGACACCGCCCGCTCGCCGTCGGTCGGGTCGGTCATCGTGGTCGCTTCGGTCGCGGGAGCCGGGTCGGGTCCCGTGCCGGGAGTGCGCGCGGGGACGGTCACCCTGCGAACGGTAACCGGCCCCCCGGGGCGCGTGGACGTGGCGCGCCGGGCGCGCCGAGGTTCGCCCGAGGGGGTGGCACGACACCCGGCGACGCACGTGCACCCGCGGGCGGACCCGCGCCGGCCCGGAGCCCGGACGGGTGTGGGAACCGGTGTGGGAACGGGCGACCGTGCGGATCCGCGACGGCCGGCGGCGCCGTCGCGGCACCCCACGGCGGGTCGCGTCCGGGCCGACAACGCAAGAGCGGGACGGATCTCGAGGACCCGTCCCGCTCTCGGACGTAGAAACGGTGCGCACCGCGCAGGGGGCAGGCGATGCGCACCGTCGAGTACGAGTGTGGGGCACGGAACGGCTTCTGGTCAAACGTCCAAGCCACCTGTCCAGGGTGATTCACACGAACGGATTCAGGACCGTCCGGAGGGGGGCGCCGGGCTTGTCGGGAGTGTCCGTCCTGCCACCCGCGAGCTCGGCGGACCGAGGGTCCGCGGCTGTCGCGAAGGCGCTGGTCAGCGTGCTGCGACGCCCCGCTGCGCGCGGTGGACGAGCGGCCGTCAGAGGCAGCCGGCCGCCGCACCGACACGACGCAGCCCGGCCACGTCACCGGCCTGGAACTGCGGGAGCGACGCGTCGCCCAGCCCGGCCGCCATCACCTGCCGCGGGTCGTCGACGTGGGTCAGGCCGACCGTGTGCCCGAGCTCGTGCAGCAGCGCCGTCCCGACCGAGCGACCGGGGGCGAACCCGGGCTCGAGGCCGTCCTCGACGTCGAGCACGAGGTGCGCGTGCCAGATCCGGGACGCCGCCCGCGTCGTCGTCCACACGGCACCGCCCTGGCCCGCGACGCCGCCCGCGAGCGCAGGCACGGTCGCCGCGTCGGTCCACGCGACCACCAGGTCCGCGTCGGGCTCGCGCACCCCGGTGTCGGCGTAGGGCAGGTAGGTCGTCGAGCCGACGACCTCGAGGTGCAGGCCGGAGGCGGCCTCGAGCCGCGCCAGGGCGGCTGCGACGAGCGTGTCGGCGTCGGCGGGCGCCCGCGGGTCGGAGTGGTTCACCCGGACCCGGATGGTCGCGCAGGGGTTCCACCGGGCGACGTGACCGTGCTCGTCGACGTGCAGCAGCGCGTACGGGGCGGCCGGGGTGCTCGGGGCGAACGGCTCGCGCGCGTCGGGCGGCAGCGCGGTGCCCGTCGTGCCGACGGCGGCCAGGACGGCGGACAGCGCGACGCCGAGGACCGGCCGGGCGCGGCGCAGCCGGGCGCGCACCGCCGATCGGGTCCCGTGCACGCGCCGCTCCTCGCCGCCCTCGACGTCGTCGTCGACGTCGAGGAGAGGAATCGGCGCGTGGCACGCGGCGCTTGATGCGCCGGACGGGTGGGGCGGTGCACGCGCGACGGCGGCGGCCCGGGCCGTCAGGGCGCCCGGGCCGCCGTCGGGTCGGACGGGGTCAGGCGGGTGCGGGCTCCGACGCCGCCTTCCGGACGCGCAGCCGGCCGAGCGTCGCCATCGTCAGGCCCTCGACCAGGATCTGGATGCCCAGCAGCAGCCCCAGCAGCTTCTCGGTCGCGGCCTCCGGGTCGACGAGGACCCACACCCCGAGCGCCAGGGACACCAGGCCACCGATGGCCAGGAGCGCCTTGTACCGCTCCGCCTGGAACGCCATCACGATCCGGACGATGCCGCCGGTGAAGAACAGGGCGCCCGCGAGGAGGGTCAGCGTGAGGGCGCCGATGGTCGGGTTCCTGATCATGAACAGGCCGATCGCGGTGAGGATCGCCCCACCGACCGCCGCCCAGATCGCACCGCCCGACCGGATGCGCAGGAGCGCACCGAGCAGCAGCAGGATGCCGCTGATGAGCGTCATCCAGGCGATGAACCAGATCGAGATCTTCGTCGCGACGGCGACGTCGCCCAGCAGCACGAGCCCCGCGACGATCAGCACGAGGCCGAGCACGACGTCCAGACCTGTCCGTCGCCGCTCGACCACCACGGTGGAGGTCATCACACCCACATCCCCTCGGGCAGCACGCCCAGGTCCCGGTGGTGCACGTGCGCTGCGGCCCCAGGTCAGGAACCTGTCGGCGCCCGTCATTTCGGACACTAGCGCCGCGGGACCCGGACGCGCGGCGGCACGACGGGGTGGCGCCCGGATCGTGCGCACCCGGACGTCCACCGGCCCGGACCGGGCGCGGCCACCTATCCTCTGGCGGGTGAGCGGCACGCCACCGAGCCCGTCCGACGGCCCGTCGTCCGGCGCACTCCCCGACCCGGCCCCCGGCGCGCTCCCCGGCACGCCGTCCGGCCCGGCCCCCGGCCCGCAGGCCCGCGAGGTCGTCGAGGACCACCGCGCGCTCGCCGCCCGGGCGCAGGCGGTGCTCGACGTCATGGACGCGACGACCGTCGGGGTCGCGGCGCTCGTGGCGCAGGACCGGGAGGACCGCGTCCGCGCCGAGCTCGCGCAGGTGGAGGTCGACCGGCTCGGCGACATGACGGAGAAGAACCTGCGGCTGTCCGCGCTGGCGGCCGCCGGGTACCGGACCGTCGCCGACCTGCTCGGACGCGGCGCGGTGGAGCTCGACGCCGTGCCGGGCGTCGGGGCGCAGACCGCCCGGAGCGTGGTCGCCGCCGTCGACCAGCTCGCCGACGCGGTCCGGGCGGGCACCCACGTGCGGATCGAGCTCGACGACCGAGGCCGGCCGGACTCGGCGGCGACCGTCGAGCTGCTGCGCCTGCTGCACCGGGCGATGCGCCTGCGGCCGCTCGTCGAGCCGCAGCGCTCCCGGCTCACGGACTACACGGCCGCGGTCGGCCGCCTGCTCCCCCGGGCGGCGCGGGCCACGTCACGGCTGCGGTTCGCGCTGTCCCGTCGGACGACGAAGGAGCGGGCCCTGTCCGCGCTGCGCAGCCTGCGCGCGTGGGAGCCGTGGCTCGCGTCGACGGACCTGCGCCGGGTCGTCGACGACCTGGGCCGGGCGACCGCCGAGCCGGACGCGCCGTCGAGCGCCCTGTGGGACGACTTCGAGCGGCGTTCCGCCACGTACTACTCCGAGCTGCAGACGATCGTCCCGTCCGCGGTGAACGTGCTGGCCGCGCGGGGCATGCTCACGTCCGAGCTCGCCGACCGGGTCGCCGCCCACCCGCTCGACCTGTCCTACCTGCGGGTGCAGCTGCGCGGGTACCAGGAGTTCGGGGCCCGCTTCGCGCTGCACCAGGGGCGGGCGCTGCTGGGTGACGAGATGGGCTTGGGGAAGACCGTCCAGGCGATCGCGGCGATGGCCGACCGTGCGGCGAGCGGCGAGCGGCACTTCCTCGTCGTGTGCCCGGCGAGCGTGCTGGTCAACTGGGTCCGGGAGGTGGCAGAGCACTCCGCGCTGACACCGCACCGGCTGCACGGCCCCGGCCGGGACGCCGCGGTCCACGAGTGGGTCGCGCAGGGCGGGGTCGGCGTGACGACGTTCGAGGGGCTCGCGCACCTGCCGCTGCCCGGAGCGGACGGCGGGCTCGCGGTCGACGAGCTCGGCATGGTCGTCGTCGACGAGGCGCACTACGTGAAGAACCCGGAGGCCCGGCGGTCGCGCGCGGTGCGCGCCTGGACCGACACGACGTGGCGGGTGCTGCTGCTCACGGGGACGCCGATGGACAACCGGCTCGAGGACTTCGTCGAGCTCGTCCGGCTGGTGCAGCCGAACGTCGCCGACGGGTTCCCCGCCCACCTCGGGCTCGTCGGCGGCGACGCGTTCCGGGAGGCCGTCGCCCCCGTCTACCTGCGGCGCAACCAGCGCGACGTGCTCGTCGAGCTGCCCGAGCTCGTGCTCGTCGACGAGTGGGAGGACCTGTCCCCCGCGGGCGAGACGGCGTACCGGGCGGCCGTGGCGAGCGGGAACTTCATGGCGATGCGCCGCGCCGCGTTCCTCACGCCCGACCCGCGTGACTCCGCGAAGCTCGAACGGCTGCTGGAGATCGTCGAGGACGCCGGGCTCAACGGGCACCGGACCGTCGTGTTCTCGTTCTTCCGGGACGTCATCTCCGTGGTGGACACCGCCCTGCGGGCCGCGGGTGTGCCCGTCTTCGGTCCGCTGACCGGCTCCGTCCCCGCCGAGGAGCGGCAGGCGATCATCGACGCGTTCGGCGCCGCCGGTCCCGACGCGGTGCTCGTCGCGCAGATCACCGCCGGGGGCGTCGGGCTCAACATGCAGGCCGCGAGCGTCGCCGTGCTGTGCGAGCCGCAGCTCACGCCTGCCGCCGAGGCGCAGGCCGTCGCCCGGCTGCACCGGATGGGCCAGGTCCGCAGCGTGCGCGCGCACCGGCTGCTCGCCGAGGACGGGGTCGACGAGCGGATCACCGAGATCCTCGACGGCAAGCGGCGGGTGTTCGACGAGTACGTGCGCGACTCGGCGCTCGCCGCGTCCTCCGTGCACGCCGTCGACGTCACCGAGGCCCGGCTCGCCCGGGAGGTCGTCGCCGCCGAGCAGGCCCGACTCGGGTACGGGCCGGTGTGGGAGGAGGAGCTGGCTCCTTGACGGCCCCGGCGGGGGCGCGGACCGTCGAGGAGGGCCGTCGACGTCCCGGCGGACCACGCCGACCAGGGTCAGGAGCCATCATGCGCAGGTCACTCGTCGCCGTCGTCGTCGCCGGTCTCGCCGTCGTCACGCTCACGGGCGCGTCCGCCGGTGCGTCGGCGGGCTCCCCCGTCGGGTCCGGCCGGGACCGGACCCTGTCGTTCGACGTGCAGTTCTCCGGGTTCTTCCTCCTCGACTTCGGCCCGACGGGCGTCCGCGAGGTCCCCTCGGTCGCCGACCCGGACCTGAGCCCGAGCCGCGGCGACCAGATCGTCTTCGAGGACACCCTCTTGCGCGGCGGCACGGTGGTCGGGTCCGGCAGCGGCACGTGCACCGTGACCGCGGTGGTGGCCGCCGACCCGCCGATCGCCCTCGCCTGCCAGGTGACCTACCAGCTGCCCGACGGGCAGGTGGCCGCCCAGGGTCGCGCGTCGAACGCACCCGTGAAGAACCTGGCCGTCGTCGGAGGCACCGGCCGGTACTCCGGGGCGAGCGGTGAGCTGACCGTCACGGAGAACGGGGACGAGGCGAACACCGGGTCGCTCGTGATCCGGCTCGACCGGCACTGACCGCGGCCCCGGCCCGGGCCCTCAGCCGGCGGCGCGCGCCTGCGCGAACGGCAGCCGGTCGAACACGATCGTCATGCGCGTGATCCGCCCGTCGGCGACCTCGACCCGTTCGGCGCCGGGGGCGTGCGGGACGAGCGTCGTCTCGGTGTCGTAGAGCACCACGGCGGACTCGTCGTCCCCGAAGGCTCCGAGCACCTCGGTGCGGGTCGTCATGGCCGCGAACGGGCCCATGAACGCGCGGAACGCGTCGCGGCCCACGACGGGGCCCGCGGGGGCGTCGCACACGACGTCGGGGGCGACGAGCGCCATCGCGGCGTCGAGGTCGTGGCTGCTCCACGCCCGGTGGTAGTCGAGGGCGGTCTGCAGGGCTGCGGCGGTCATGCGTCCTCCTGAGGTGTCGGTCCGTCCCCGGTACCGACGCCGCGCGAGCGCCTGTCGGAACGGTCTCGTACCGTCCGGTGCATGACGACGAGCAGCGAGCTCGACGCGGCCCGCGCGGGCGACGAGGACGCGTTCACGGCGCTCGTCGCGCCGCACCTGCGCGAGCTGCACGTGCACTGCTACCGGATGCTCGGGTCGCTTGACGACGCGGACGACGCCCTCCAGGACGTCCTGGTGTCCGCCTGGCGTGGACTGGCGCGGTACGCGGGCCGCGCGTCGGTCCGGACGTGGCTGTACGCGATCGCGACGAACCGCTGCCTCACCGTGCTCCGCACCGGCCGGCGCCGCCCGCGGGAGGTCGCCCTGCCGTTCGACGCCCCGCCGCCCGACGACCGCACGGAGGTCCCCTGGCTGCAGCCCTACCCGGACGCCTGGCTGCCCGTCGAGCCCGTCGAGCCAGGGCCGGCGGCGCGCTACGACGCGACGGAGTCGATCGCGCTGGCGTTCGTCGCCGCGCTGCAGGTGCTGCCCCCGCGGCAGGTCGCGGCCGTCGTCCTCGGCGACGTGCTCGGCTACGCGCAGGCGGAGGTCGCGGCGATGACCGGGACGACGCCCACGGTCGTCAAGGGGCTGCTGCAGCGCGGGCGGGCGACGCTCGCCCAGCACCGCCGTGACGAGCCGCGCACCGGCCGCGACGTGCACGGGCATGTCGACCTGCACGTCGACCGTGCCGTGGCGCACCGGTTCGCCCGCGCGCTGGAGGCGGGGGACGTCGCGGCGGTCGTCGACCTCCTGACGGACGACGGCTGGCTCGCCATGCCGCCGCTCCCGCACGTGTACCGGGGCCGGGCGTCCGTCGCGGCCTTCCTGCAGGCGGCGGGCGGCTGGCGTGCCGGTCGCCGGCTGACGCTCGCCGAGGTGGCGCTCAACGGCGAGCCGGGGTTCGTCGGCACGTCCTGGGACGGCGGCCGCGAGGTGCCCGGGGGCGTCTACGTGCTGACGACCCGCGCCGGGCACCTCGTGTCCGCGACCCGGTTCCTCGACGACCGGCTCGTCGGCCTCGTCGGGCA
The DNA here is from genome assembly GCF_016862675.1 of Cellulomonas chitinilytica. GTDB lineage: Bacteria > Actinomycetota > Actinomycetes > Actinomycetales > Cellulomonadaceae > Cellulomonas > Cellulomonas chitinilytica. The sequence goes on from NZ_BONK01000001.1 coordinate 514,333, forward strand.
CGAGTGCCCGCGGCCGTGACCGGCTCCGGTCAGGCTCCGGTCAGGCGCACTCGTACACCGTCGCGGCAGAGTCCTCCCGCAGGCCGAGCAGCCACTCGTCGTCCGGACCCTGGACGGCGAAGAGCGCGTGGTGGTCGAGGAACTGCTCCTCGGTGTACGGGTAGGCCGCGGCGCCGTCGACGAACTCCTCGGAGGCCTCGTCGTACGTGAAGCTCGAGTCCCGCTCGTGGGCGTACACCGCGTGCGACACCGGGTTCCCGCCCGGGACGGGAACCCACACCCGCCGGCCGTCCGAGGCCGTGCCCGCGGCACGCCAGTCCGCGTCGACGTGGTCGGCCTCGGCGGCGAGGAGCGACAGGAAGCACTGCTGCGCGCCGGGCGCGCCCGACCCGTCCCTGTCGGGGTAGGCCGACGGGCGGTCGACCCCGTCGTCCCACCGGAACGACGCCACGTCCGCCACGTCGACGTCCTTCGCCTCCAGCAGGAACGCGCCACCCATCGGCGTGACGTACGCGTAGTGGAGAGGCGTCAGCCCCGGCACCACGCCGGAGGCCGGTGACCGCAGCTCGACGAGCCGCGCGCCGCCGATCTGCCGCAGCGTCCGCGACTCGCTCGGGACCTGGTAGCCCAGCGGGGACCCGCCGACCATGGACCCACCGTCGCCGTACACGCCCCGCCACTCGACGGCCGTCGTCGCGGTCGTCGTGACGCCGAAAGTCGGCGACACCCGGATCGAGGTCGGCACCGTCAGGGACTCGTAGCGCGTCGTGGTGTCGATCAGGAGCCCGGGGTGCTCGAGGCTCCCGTCGACGCGCGGGCTGCACCTGTCCGCGGACACCGGGCACCCGATGAGCGACACCGTCTCGCCCACCCGCTCGTACAGGCCCTCGATGCTCGACGACGGCCACTCGTCGTTGACGAGCGCGTAGATCGAGGCGTCCCCGTGGTGGCCGACGAGGAACGCCCGCTGACCCCCGAACTCCGTGAGGCGCTCCGTCATGCCCGGGTCCTCCACCGGCTCCTGCCAGGTCTCCCCGGTCGACGGCGACAGCACGCGGGCGATCCCGGCGGCGTCGTCGGGCGGGGCGGTGGGGGGCGCCGTCGACGAGGTCGCGCTCGGGGACGAGGACGGCGTCGCGCTCGGGGACGTCGACGACGTCACGCTCGGCGTGTGGGCCGGTGCGGGCGTCCCGTGCGCGGCACCGAGCCACGCGACGACGCCGACGGCCGCGACACCGGCGACCGCGGCGACCGACTCCACGGCGTGCCGCCGCACCCGCCGGCGACGCACCGCACCACGCACCGAGCCGAACGCGCGGTCTGCCATGGCGGGCACCTGCCGCTCGAGGTCGCCGGCACCCCGGGCCAGCAGGGCGTCGAGGTCACTGTCCATCTCGCACCTCCACGGTCTCGACCTGCCGGACGCTGATCCGCTCGACGGTGACGGCCGTGCTGCCCAGCACCGCGTTCAGCCGCGCGATGCCGTCAGCGGTGTACCGCTTGACCGCCCCTTCGCTGAGCCCGAGCTGCGCGGCGGTGTCCGCCACGGACAGGTCGTCGAGCTGCCGGAGCACCACGCAGGCCCGCTCGCGCGGGCTCAGCGTCGACAGGGCCCGCAGGACGTCCGCGCCGGGGCCGCGCTCCTCGACGGCGAGCGTCGGGACGGCCAGCCCGGCGAGCCGCTGCGACGTCCGCGACTCGGTGGCCCTGCGCCGCGACGCGTCGACCGACCGGGACGCGATCGCCCGCCGCACGTACGCCTCGGCCTGCTCGACCGACCGGAACCGGGCCCGCCCCGAGAACGTCGCGATCAGGGCCTCCTGCACGAGGTCCTGCGCGTCGGCCGCGGAGCCCGAGACGAGCATCGCGTGCGTGACCAGACGCGGGTAGCGCTCCCGCACCACCCGTTCCAGCAACGGCTCCCAGCTGCTCACCCGTGCTCCTTGACCGCGTACCGACCTGTCGAGGAGACAACGGAACACGCCCGCGCCGAGGTTGGGGGGGGGAGATCCGCGGCTGACGTTGCTACCCCTCGGTGCGCGGCTCCTGCTCGCCGTCGGGCCGCTCGAGCTTGCGCTCCCGCTCGCGCAGCTGCGCCTCCCAGGCCTTGAGCATCTCCTCGTGCGTCTGGTCCGAACGGCGCATCCCGGCGAGGAACTCGGGGTCGTCGTCGGGGGCGGACCGGCGGGGACGCTCGTACTCCGGGAAGCCGGCCGTGGCGGTCGACGGCCACGGCACGGTCGAGGCCCGCCGCTCGGGGCGTCCGGCGACCAGCCACGCGATGCCCCCGACGACCGGCAGGACCACGATGAGGATGACCCACACGACCTTCGGCAGGTTCCGGACGCTCGCGCTGTCCGTCTGCGCGCAGTCGATGAGGCAGTAGACGAGCATCCCGATCTCGAGCAGGTACGGCAGAAGGCGGATCACGCGGGCTCCCCAGGTCGCGCCCCGGTGGCACGACGACCGGGGACCGCCGGGAAGGCTAGCGCCGCCGAGACGGTCCCGTCCGCGGTTCGGACCGCCGGTCACCTGGTCGGACACGCCGCCACGGGTCCCGGGCCGGCGGGCCGGGGTCGGCCAGCATCGCCCGCATGACACCGACGTTCGACGAGCGGACCGACGCGCTCGTCCACGCAGCCCGCTCGCAGCCCGGTGTCGTCGGGCTCGTGCTGCTCGGCTCCGCCGCCGAGGCGCACCGGCGCGACGAGTGGTCCGACCACGACTTCTTCGTCGTCGCCCGGCCGGGTGCCGCGGACGAGGTGCGGGACGTCCGTGCGTGGCTGCCCGACGTCGACGACGTCGCGGCCCTCGCCCGCGAGGGCGAGATCGGGTTCTCCGTCCTGTACCGCGACGGTCACGTGCTCGAGTTCGCCGCCGCCACGGCCGCGGAGCTCGACGGCGCCGCGCTCGTGCACCACCGGGTCGTGTTCGACGACGGGTCGGTCGCCGCGCTCGTCGCCGCGTCGCAGGACCGGGCGGCGCGTGCGGTGGCCCTGGACCCGGCGAACGAGACGGCGCTGTTCCTCGTCAAGGTCCTCCTCGGCGTCGGGCGGGCGCGCCGCGGGGAGGTGCTGAGCGGCGGCCAGCTGGTCCGCCAGTGGGCGACGCAGCACCTCGTCCGCGCGGTCCGGGAGCGGTTGCCGTCACCGACGGACCCGGAGCGGATCGACCCGGCCCGACGGTTCGAGGCGGCGTACCCCGAGATCGGGGCGCGGCTCGGTGCCGCGCTGGCGCGCCCGGTGGAGGAGGCCGCCCGCGACCTGCACCAGCTGTGCCGCGAGGTCCTGGAGCCCGGCTGGGACGACTTCCCGTCGGCGGGTGCCGACGCGGTGGCCCACCGGCTCGGCTGGGACGGCTGACGCCCCTACCGGCGGGAACGGCCCTCGGGTGCGGGGGCCGGCTCGGTCTCGGTGTCGGGCGCCGGGTACGGCGCCGGCAGGACGTCGCCGACGAGCGCCTCCATCGCCGCAGGCCCGCCGACGGGTCCTTCGCCGGGGGCCCCGGACGCCTGGCCGGCGGCCGCGCGCCGCAGCGGGAGCCGCCGCTGCGCGACCGCGTACGCGGGGACGAGCAGCACGACGGCCCCGACCCACGCGAGCGGGTTGCCCCAGACGACGCCGTCGTACCCGTACGCGGCACCGAGGACCCCGGCGGCGACGAGCCGGCAGGCGAGCTCGATCGCGCCGGTCGCGGTCGGCACCACGGTGTGCCCGAGGCCCTGCAAGGCGCCGCGCAGCACGAACAGCACTCCCAGCACCGCGTACAGCACCCCGTTGACGAGCAGGTAGTGCGCGGCCATGTCGACCACCTGCTGCTCGCCGCCGCCGACGAACTGAGCGACGATCGACGGCCCGCCGAACACCACGACGACGCCGAGCACCACCGCGACGGCGACGGAGATCCACGACCCCTGCACGACGCCCACCCGGATCCGGTCGGGCCGCCCGCCGCCGAGGTTCTGCGCGACGAACGTGGACACCGCGATGCCGAGCGACGCGAGCACGAAGACGGCCAGCCCGTCGACCCGGACCGCGGTGGTCCAGGCGGCGACGGCGTCCGCACCGAGCTCGTTGAGGCGGACCTGCACGGCGAGCGTGCCGATCGCGATGATCGACGCCTGGAAGCCCATCGGGAGGCCGAGCCGCAGGTGCCGGCCGAGGTCCGCGCGGGACACCCGCCAGTCGTCGCGGTGCACGTGCAGCACGGGCACCCGCCGGCGCACGTACGCGAGGCACAGCGTGACCGACACCGCCTGCGCCAGGACGGTCGACAGCGCCGCCCCGGCGACGCCGGTGCGCAGGACGCCGACGGCCCCGACCACGAGCAGCCCGTTGAGGACGCAGCTCACGGTGAGGAACACCAGCGGCGTGCGGGAGTCGCCGATGGCCCGGATGATCGCGGACAGGTAGTTGAAGAACACGATCGTGCTGGCGCCGAGGAGGCTGACGACCGCGAACGTCGTCGCCTGCGGCAGCAGCTCCTCCGGGGTCTGCAGGAGCCGCAGCGCCGGGCCCGCGAGCAGCGGCGCCCCGACCGTGAGCAGCACGCTCGTCACGGCCGACAGCGCGGTGCCCGCAGCGACGGACCGGCGCACGGCGGCGTGGTCGCCCGCCCCGAAGGCCTGCGCGGTCGGGATGCCGAACCCGGACGTGAGCCCCCATGCGAACCCGAGCAGCAGGAACAGCAGGCTGCCCGTCGCGCCGACGGCGGCGAGCGCGTCGACGCCGAGCACGCGGCCGACGACGAGGGCGTCGGCCGCCTGGTAGAGCTGCTGGACGACGTTGCCGACGAGCAGCGGCACGGCGAACAGCACGATGACGCGCCACGGGCGACCGGCGGTGAGGATCTTGGGCACAGCGGACTCCGGACCGGAGGGACACAGGGGGACGTCCGCGATGGCCTTCGGCGATCGCGGCGTCCACCGACCGTATCGGCAGGTCGGACGGATGACGAAACGATTTGATCGAGTAAGTCGAAACGATCTGATCACCGGGAACCCGGCGTACGCCCGGGCCGTGCGACAGGCGTGCGACGGGCGTCGCGCTACGACGTGACCGACACCGTGTACGCGTCGGACGCGCACCCCGTGACCCGCCAGCCGCCGGGCACCTCGGTGGTCGTCGCGTCCGCGACGCCGGTCGTCCTGACCTGCGGGAACGCCTCCCCCGGCACCCAGACGTCGAGCTGGCAGCCGATGTCGTCCGACACGACCGTGGCGGCGAGCTCGAGGTCGCGCCCGCCCGTCCCCGACGTGAGGGAGTCGAGCCGGCCGGGGAACGCCCGCGGGTACGCCCGGGTCAGCGGGACCGCGAAGCCGTCCGGCGGCGGCGACAGCTCACCGGTGGCGCAGTCGACGGACACGAGGTTCCCGGACGACGTCGCGTCCGACGCCGTCTCCGGCGAGCCGCACCCCTGCCGCCACACCCAGAACGCCCCGCCGATGCCGAGCCGGTCCTGCGCCGCCACGAACCGCTGCACCTTCGCGCCGTCGACGTCGGGGTCGCCGAACCATCCCCACTCCCCCGCCCACAGCGCCGCGCCGTACGCGGCGGCTGCCCGGGACGACACGTCGAGGTTCCGCTCGATCGACGCGAGCGTGAACCCGAGGGACTGGTCCATCGAGATCGACTCGCTGTACGGGTGCGGCGCGAACACGAGCTGCCGGTCGTCCGTGAAGCCGGGCGGCGGCGTGACGTCGAACGCGAGCCCCGACCACAGGACGCTCGGCTCGAAGAACACGAGGTGCGGGAAGCCGCCGGCGTCCTGCTCGGCGGCGCGGATCGCGTCGATCGCGGCGTCGTAGTAGCGGCCGAGCAGCAGCCCGGAGCTGACCGGCGGGTCCGCGCCGATGCCCGGCTCGTTGAGCAGGTCGTACCCGGCGACGGCGGGCTCGTCGGCGAACGTCCGCGCGATCGTCGCCCAGGTCCGCACGAGCTCCGTCTGGATGCCGTCGCGGTCCGTGTAGAAGCTGCTGAACGCCGTCGCGACCGCCGGCGCGAGGTCGCGGGCCATGAACTGGCAGTGCAGCGTCCCGTCGGTGATCGTGGCCCACGACGGGGCGCCGTCCCAGCCGGTCGTCGGGGTCGTGCCGCCCCCGCAGGTCTCGTCGGGCCGGGCGATCGCGTTGCCCCAGGCGTCCTCGTGCATGTCGAGCACCACGTAGACGCCGTGCGCCTTCGCCGACGCGACGGCCGCCCGCACCTGCCGCAGGTACGTCTCGTCGATCTCGCCGCGGCGCGGCTCCAGCCGGGACCACGACATGCCGAGCCGGACGACGTCGAAGCCCATCGCGGCGATCTGCGCGAAGTCGTCGTCGGTGAGCGGCCCCGTGGCGGGGACCGCGGGGTCCTTGAGGTAGTAGTCGATGAGCTGGTTCACGTTGACGCCCCGCAGGACCACCTGCCGGCCCGTCTCGTCCCCGATGGCCGGGAGCCCGCCGGGCTCGTGCGCCGGGAGCAGCTGCAGGCGCGGCAGGTCGTCCGTCGCGGCAGCGGGGGTCGTCGCCTGCGGACCGGCCTCCGCGGGGGTCCCGACGACGAACGGCAGCGTGAGCAGCAGCACGGCCAGCCCGCCGCCGGCGAGGCGTCGCGAGCGCGGGTGCGGCACGGCCGGGAGCAGCCGGTCGCGCCACGGCCACGCGAGGCCCGTCGCGAGGGCGGCGAGGAGCCCGACGGCGGCGCCGTAGCCGATCCCGGTCGCGACGGCGACGAACGTCGTCGCGACCCACCACGCGTCCGGTCCGGCGCCGGCGACCGCGGCCGAGCCGGGCAGCGCCGCGACGAGCGCGTCGACGACCCCGAGGCACAGCCCGGCGACGATGGCGGCGAGCCAGACCGCCACCGACACGGGGAACGCCCGGTCGTCGAGCCGCCGCACCAGGGCCCGGAGCGTCCCCGTGCAGGCCCCGACAAGCACGGCCGTCCCGGCCAGCAGGCCGAGCACCCCGGCGGCGGCCGTGGGCGCGACGAGCGGTCCGGCGAACGCGTACCCGACGGGGCCACCGCGCCAGGTCGTCGACGCGAACCCGACGGCGGCGAGCGAGACCACGACGAGCAGGGCCACGACCGGCAGGACGAGCCGGGTGGCCGGCGGGCGGGAGCCGGCTCGCCCGGAAGGCTCGGCGGATTCCGCGGATTCTGCGGATTCTGCGGGCTCGGCGGCCTCGGCACGTCCGGGTGCGTCGTGCGGGCCGAACCGGAACGCGAGCGCCGCCGCCGCTCCGGCGACCGGACCGACCGCGAGCAGCTCGAGCGCCGCGAACCCGCTGGTCGCGAACGCGAACCGCACCACCGACAGGGGCGACAGGTGCGGCCCGGCGAGCGGCAGCGCCGAGACGACGGCCGTGGCGGCGGCGGCCAGCGCGCCCGCACCGACCGCGGCGACCCAGGTGACGACGAGCACCCACCCGCCGGTCACGACGGGCCGCCCGACGCGGGCGACCACGTGCACCGGCACGACGACCCCGGCGAGCAGCACCGGGAGCCCGACGAGCAGCGGGGCCCAGCCGTACGCGCCGCCCGTGCCGAGCAGCGGCAGGCCGCGGCCCCCCACGGGTGCGAGCAGGCCCGACGGGTCGGCGACCGCGAGGGCCCCCACGAAGGCGAGGAGGACCGTCGCCGCAGCCACGGACGCCCGCACCTCCGGGCGCAGGAGGCGGGGACGTCGGCGGCGCGGAGACGGCGATGTCTGGGCGGGCATGGTGATCGCGAAGCGTAACCGCTGGCCGTCAGAACACCAGGGGGTCCCTCCGAACGGCCCAACCGCCTCGGCACCCGGACCTGCGCGCGGTCAGGCCCGGGCGCCGGTGGCGGACCGGTCGACGGACGCGTCGGCGACGCCCGAGAGGGCGACGGTCCGGCCCACCCAGCGACCGTCCTGGACGGCCTCCGCCAGGAACCGGCCGACGCGCGCCCGCGCGACCGAGGTCCCCCGGACCTCTCCCGTCGACGACGCGAACGGCATGCCCTCGCCGGGGTCGTCGGTGAGGCTGACCGGCTGCACGCTCACCCAGTCCAGGCCGCTGTCCCGCACGAGCGCGTGCTGGACCTCGGTGTCCGCGATCTGCGGGCGGAGCAGCACGGCGAACACGACGCGCATGACCGCCGAGAGCAGGTCGCGCGTCTCGCCGACGCCGTACGACGTCTGCACGACGAGCCGCCGCACGCCGTGCACCCGCATGGCGTCGACGACCGTGCGGGTGCCGCGCGAGCGGACGTCGGGGGCGGTGCGTGCGGGTCCGCGCAGGCGGACGCGCACCGCGCTCTCGCTGATGCCGAGCGTGACGACGACGGCGTCCTGCCCGGCGACGAGCGGCCCGACGACGGACGCGTCGGTGGCGTCGCCGTCCACCGCGCGCACGGCGTGCAGGCCGGGTTCGGCGGTCAGGGTGGTCGCGTGCCGCGACAGCGCGGTCACCTCGTGGCCGCGACGGACGAGCTCGGTGACGGCGGCGCGGCCGGAGCCGCCCGTCGCGCCGACGACGAGAACCTTCATGGTGTCCCTCCGGGGTGCGTGAGCGGTGCGGTGCGCGCCGGCTCTGCCCTCAGCCCACCAGGCCCGACCTGGACGGTCTATGATCGGACGTCGGTCGAACATGTCGGATCGTCCGCTGTGGCCTTCGGAGGGGTCTCATGAGCCAGCTCGTCGCCGACCCGCCGTGGACGCCCGTCGACCCCGTGGGCGAAGCCCTGCACCGGCTGCGGATCACCGGCTTCTTCTACTGCCGCACCGAGGCCGACGGCGACTGGGCCGTCGAGATGCCCGCGTTCGCCGACTGCGTGAGCTTCCACGTCGTCACCGCGGGCGAGGCGTGGGTCGAGGTCGACGGCTACCCGCCCGTGCACCTCGGCGTCGGGGACCTCGCGCTCGTGCCGCACGGCCGCGGGCACCTGCTGCTCAGCGCCCCCGGGACGCCGTCCCTCGGCCGCGTCGACGAGCTGCCGCAGGAGTACGTCTCCGCGCACTACTCGGTGCTCCGCCACCACGGTCCCGGCCCTCGCACCGAGCTCGTGTGCGGGGTGCTCGGCGTCGACGGTCCCGCCTCCCGGCCGCTGCTCGAGCTCCTGCCGCCGGTCGTGCACATCGACCGGTCCGCACCCGACGCACCCTCCTGGATCGACAGCACCCTCACGCTCATGGCCGACGAGCTCCGCCGCGCCCGCCCCGGCGGCGAGGCCGTGACTACCCGGCTCGCCGACATCCTCGTCATCCAGGCCGTCCGCGCCTGGCTCGACGCCCAGGAGTCCCGGACGGGCTGGCTCGGCGCGCTGCGCGACCCGCAGGTCGGCGCCGCGATCGCCGCCGTCCACCGCGACCCGGGACGGCCGTGGACGGTCGAGGCGCTCGCCCGCCAGGCGGCGATGTCCCGGTCGAGCTTCGCGGCCCGGTTCACGCAGGTCGTCGGCGAGCCGGCCATGCGGTACGTGACGCGGTGGCGCATGCACGTGGCGGCCGACCGGCTCGCGCACGGCGGCGCGACCGTCCGCGAGGTGGCCGCCGAGCTCGGCTACGAGTCCGAGGCCGCGTTCAGCCACGCGTACACGCGGACCGTCGGCGTCCGGCCCGGGCGGACCAGGCGATCCGGTCCAGGCACCTGACGCGCCGGCCGGCCGGAGGCCGTACCCGAGCGGCAGAAGACCGACCGGTGACGCGTGGGGCGAGCGCGATCAGGCCGGCTCGGTCGGCGTCGGGCTGCTCGGGTCCGTCGGGTCCGGGGCCGGGGTCGTCGGCTCCGTGGCCGGGTCGGTCGGCGGGTCGGTCGGGTCGGTCGGGGCGTCGGTCGGGGCGTCGGTCGGCGAGTCGGTCGGCTGCTCGGTGGGCGACCCGCTCGGCTCCGGGCTCGGCGAGTCCGTCGGCGTCGGCGACTCGCCGGCCGTCGGGGTCGGCGTCGGCGACCCGCTCGGGGTCGGCGTCGGGCTGGGTGTCGGCGCGTCCGTGGGCGTCGTGGTCGCCGGTTCGACGGGCACGACCGGTGTCGCCGCGTTCGGCTCCCCGTTGACGAGGATCGGTGCGGACGTCCCGGTGCCACGGTCGTCGACCGTGCCGAACTCCCAGTGCCACGGCTCGTGCGGGCCGCGGCCGCCCTCGTCCATGTACGACGGGTGGTGCCAGCCGTAGAGGACCGCGTTGACCTTGAGCCACGCGTACTGCGCCGACCGGTAGGAGTTCGCGCCGTCGCCCAGGTCGATCGCGAGGCCCCACCCGTGGTTGGACGTGCCGGGCGTCGCGGCGAGGGGCCCCTTGGCGGCCTTGGTGCGCACCTGGGCCTCGAGCGTGCGGTACGAGTCGGTGAGGACGATGTCGTGGCCGAACGCCTCCCGGTAGGCCACGTTCATCCGGCCGAGCGCCTCGGCCGCGTCGCAGCGCAGGTGGTGCTGCGGGGCGAACACGACCGGGCAGAGCACCTCGAGCGGGATGTTGCCGTTCGTGAACCCGTCGGTGGAGTGCGCCTGGAGCTCGGCCAGGGCGATCGCGGCCTTGAGCGCCTCGTCGGCGCTCTGCGCGGCGACGTCGGCGGCCAGCGTGACGCCCGTGGCGGCGTCGCGTGCCTGGATCGCGGCGGCGGCGGCGGCGACGACGTCGCGGGCGTCGGCGGCGGCGTGGGTCGCGGCGACGGCGGCGTCGAGCACGGCGACGTGCGGGTCGGTCGCGACGAGCTGCCGGGCGAGGGCGGCGGTCTGGGCCGACCCGTCGGCGAGGTCCGTGGCGACGAGCAGCACGTCCTGCTCGACGTCGTCGACCGCGCGGATCGCGCTGCTCAGGTCGCCCTCGTCGAGCTCCTGGCGTGCGTCGTCGATCCGCGGCGGGAGCTGCTCGGGCTCGCCCGTCCACTGCGGCGGCTCGGCGGCCACGTCGGGCGGCGCGGCGTCCGCCGGGTCGTCCTGCAGCCGCTCGGTCACGTCGGCGCGGGGCATCGAGCCGGTCCGCACGAGGTGGGCGACGTGGACGGGCGGGGCGGGTGCGGCGGGCACCAGCGGGTGCCCGACGAGGGTCGCGGTGGCGGCCTCGACGGCCTCGAGGCGGTCGTCGAGCCGCGCGAGCGCCTGCTGCACCGCGAACGGGTTGAGCTCCGGCGGGACCTGCTTGCGGGTGACCGGGAGGTGCGCCGGCACGCCCTCGTGCACCGCCGCGACCTCGGCCGCCTCGACCGGGAGGACGCCCAGCGCCGGCGACAGGACGACGGGGGCTCCCGCGACGAGGACCGTCAGGAGGACGGCCCCGGAGCGTCCCACGACCGACCCGTGCGGTCGGACCGTCCGCGGGCGCGCACGGTGCGCACGCCTGCTCCCTCGCCGGTTCACGAGCACGTAGGACCCCTCTGCGGTGCGTCGTCCGTCGACCATCTCACTGCGTCCGTGGGCGGGGCGACCCCTCCCGAGGGTGAAGGTCGCGGGCACCCTGCAGGCCGTGCACCCCGACGGCCGAGCAGGACGCTGCTCGACCGTCACGAACGGCGGGTGACCCGATGCCACCCACAGGATGAATGGACGGCGCAGCCGCCTCCCAGATACCTGGCACGGGTCAGCCGCGCAGCGCGAGCACGAACGGCAGCACCTCCGGCACGCCCGCGAGGCGCAGCTCGCGGGCGGCGACGGTGACCGTCCACCGGCTGTCCACGAGGTCGTCGACGAGCAGCACGGGTCCCGGCGGGAGCTCGAGCGCCGACGCGTCGAACCGCTGCCACACGCCCGCGAGCCGGAACGCGCTGCTGCCGCCGGGCTCGCCCGTCGGGCCGCCGTCGCGAAGCGCCAGCGCCCCCGCGTACGGCAGCCGGCCGACGTCCGCGATGCCCCGGGCCAGCGAGTCGACGAGCAGGGGCCGCCGCCGCGACGGGAGCGCCACGACGGACGTCGGCCGCTCGTCCCACCCCCACTGCGCGAGCACCCGGACGCACCCGTCGAGCATCGCCCTCGTCACCGGCGCGTCCGCCGCGCCCGCGGCGAAGATCTCACGCAGCGCGTTCCCCCAGCCCAGGTCGGTCAGGCGCGCGAGCGCCCGCCCCTCGGACGCCCGCTCCTCGACGGCGATCCGCCCGCGCACCGGCACCCCCAGCCGGTCGGCGCCGACCGGCCACTGCGCCCGCGGCTCCACAGGCACACCGACCCGGTCGAGCGCCCGCCCCGCCGACGCGGCGGCACCGTCGACGACGTCGACCGGGTACCAGGCGCCCGCGCACGAGTCGCACCGGCCGCACGGCGCGGCCGTCTCGTCGTCGAGGCTGCGCTGCAGGAACTCCATCCGGCAGCCGTCCGTGCGCTCGTACTCGAGCATGTGCTCCTGTTCGGCGACGCGTGCCGCGGCGATGCGGGCGTACCGGTCGGCGTCGTACGTCCACGGCTGCCCGGTCGCGACCCAGCCGCCCTGCACGCGGCGCACCGCACCGTCGACGTCGAGCACCTTGAGCAGCAGCTCGAGGGGTGTCCGCCTGATGTCCACCAGCGCCTCGAGCGCGGGCGTCGACAGCGGCTCGTCGGACAGCTCGGCGATGACCCGCTCCGCCCGCCCCCGGTCGGGCATCGACGCCGTCGCGAAGTACTGCCAGATGTCGCGGTCCTCCGGGCCGGGCAGCAGCAGCACGTCGGCGCTCGCGGTCGCACGACCCGCGCGGCCGACCTGCTGGTAGTACGCGACGGGCGACGAGGGGGCACCGAGGTGCAGGACGAACCCGAGGTCGGGCTTGTCGAAGCCCATGCCGAGCGCGCTGGTCGCGACGAGCGCCTTGACCTCGTTGCGCTTGAGCGCGCCCTCGGCGGCCTCCCGGTCGGCGGGGTCCGTCTGGCCGGTGTACGCCCGCACGTCGTGGCCGGCCTCGCGCAGCAGGCGCGCGGTGTCCTGCGCGGCCGCGACGGTGAGCGTGTAGATGATCCCCGAGCCGGGCAGGTCGCCGAGGTGGCTGAGCAGCCAGGCGAGCCGCGTCCGGGCGTCGGGCAGCCGCAGCACGCCGAGGCGCAGCGACGCCCGGGCGAGCGGCCCGCGGACGGTGAGCACGTCCGCCCCGCCGGTTCCGAGCTGTTCGGCCACGTCGGCGACGACCCGGCGGTTCGCGGTGGCCGTCGTCGCGAGCACCGGGACGCCCGGCGGCATCGCCGCGACGAGGTCCCGCAGCCGCCGGTAGTCGGGCCGGAAGTCGTGCCCCCAGTCGCTGATGCAGTGCGCCTCGTCGACCACGAGCATGCCGAGCCGCCGCACGAGCGTGGGGAGCTGGTTCTCCCGGAACGACGGGTTGTTGAGCCGTTCCGGCGAGACGAGCAGCACGTCCACCTCGTCGGCCGCGAGCGCGGCGAGCACGTCCTGCCACTCGTGCGCGTTCGTCGAGTTGATCGCGACCGCGCGCACACCGGCCCGCTCGGCGGCGGCGACCTGGTCGCGCATGAGCGCGAGCAGCGGCGAGACGAGCACCGTCGGGCCGGCGCCGCGCTCGCGCAGCAACATCGTCGCCACGAAGTACACGGCGGACTTGCCCCACCCGGTGCGCTGCACGACGAGCGCGCGCCGGCGGTCGTCGACGAGGGCCTCGATCGCCTCGAGCTGGCCGTCGTGGAGCTCGGCGGCGGGGTCGCCGACGAGGCGGCGCAGCACGGCGAGCGCAGCGGAGGCCGTGGGCGTGGGGGCGGGGGTCACGCGCCCAGCCTGCCAGCGCGCGGTGACACGTCGTGCGGCCACCCGTGCCTCGACCGCCTGATGGACATCCGTTCAGATGCCCGAGGCGACGGCCCTACCCTGCACGCGACGCCACCCCGGCGGTGAACGTCACACCGCCACGAGCCCCGGCTCGTGACGATCGGCCCACGCGGGAGCAGCCGCGCGGGTGGAGCCTGGACTGCAGGCAGTGCCCGCGCGCGCAGGGAGCGCGGCGCACGCGAACGAGCGGGAGCAGACGCATGAAGGATCAGCTGGAGACCGTCCTCGCCCAGGTGCTGGCGCGCAACCCCGGTGAGCAGGAGTTCCACCAGGCCGTCCACGAGGTGTTCGACTCGCTCGAGCCCGTGCTGCGCAAGAACCCCCAGTACGTCGACGCCGCCGTCCTCGGCCGTCTCTGCGAGCCCGAGCGCCAGATCATCTTCCGCGTGCCGTGGGTCGACGACGCCGGGCAGGTGCAGATCAACCGCGGCTTCCGCGTCGAGTACAACTCCGCGCTCGGCCCGTACAAGGGCGGCCTGCGGTTCCACCCCTCGGTGTACCTCGGGATCATCAAGTTCCTCGGGTTCGAGCAGGTCTTCAAGAACGCCCTCACCGGCATGCCCATCGGCGGCGGCAAGGGCGGTTCCGACTTCGACCCGCGCGGCCGCTCCGACGGCGAGGTCATGCGGTTCTGCCAGTCGTTCATGACCGAGCTGTACCGGCACATCGGCGAGCACACCGACGTCCCCGCCGGCGACATCGGCGTCGGCGGCCGGGAGATCGGCTACCTGTTCGGCCATTACAAGCGCATCACCAACCGCTACGAGTCCGGCGTGCTCACCGGCAAGGGCCTCACCTGGGGCGGCTCCCTCGTCCGCACCGAGGCCACCGGCTACGGCACCGTCCTGTTCGCGGAGCGCATGCTCGCCACGAAGGGCGAGTCGTTCGACGGCCGCCGCGTCCTGGTGTCCGGCACCGGCAACGTCGCCCAGTACGCGATCCAGAAGGCCCAGCAGCTCGGCGCCCACGTCGTCGGCTGCTCGGACTCCACGGGGTACGTCGTCGACGAGGCCGGCATCGATCTCGCCCTCCTCCAGCAGACCCGCGAGGTCGACCGCTTGCCCGTGTCCGTCTACGCCGAGCGCCGCGGCGGTGCGGCGACGTTCGTGCCCGGACGCCGCGTCTGGGAGGTCGGCGCCGACATCGCCCTGCCGTGCGCCACGCAGAACGAGCTCGACGAGGACGACGCCGCCGCGCTCGTCCGCTCCGGCCTCGTCGCCGTCGCCGAGGGCGCCAACATGCCCACCACCCCCAAGGCGGCGGCGCTGCTGCAGGACGCCGGCGTGCTCTACGCCCCCGGCAAGGCCGCGAACGCCGGCGGCGTCGCGACGTCCGCCCTCGAGATGCAGCAGAACGCCAGCCGCGACTCGTGGAGCTTCGACTACACCGAGCAGCGGCTCGCCGGGATCATGCACTCGATCCACGACCGCTGCCTCGCGACCGCCGACGAGTACGACTCCCCCGGCAACTACGTCGTCGGGGCGAACGTCGCCGGGTTCACCAAGGTCGCCGACGCGATGCTGGCCCTCGGGGTCGTCTGAGACCCACGCCCGGGCGCCCGTTCCCTGGGCGCCCGGGCGCCGGCCTGTCAGGCGTACTGCGGGCGCCCGCCCGGCCGGTACGTCTGCACGGTGATCCCCGTGGGGAACGTGCGCTGCTCGACGAGCTCGAGGGCGTGGTCGAGGCCCCGCTCGGGGAACAGACGCGTGCCCGCGCCGACGATCACGGGGCAGACGATCAGCGTCAGCTCGTCGACGAGCTCATGCTCGAGCAGCCACCGGACCAGCTGCCCGCTCCCGTGGACCTGCAGCTCGCCGCCGGGCTTCGCCTTCAGGTCGCGGACCGCCGCCACGAGGTCCCCCGACAGCACGGTCGTCCCCGCCCACCGCGGGTCGGTGAGCGTGCGCGACGCGACGAACTTGGGCCGCGTGTTCAGGGACCGGACGAACGGGTCGTCGAGGTCGTCCTGCACGCCCCAGTACCCGGCGAACAGCTCGTAGGTGCGCCGGCCGAACAGGAACGCGTCGGCCCGCAGGTAGAAGTCACCGATGTAGCCCGTCGACTCCTCGTCGCCGAGCGGCAGGGCCCAGCCGCCACGGTCGAACCCGGGGTCGAGCTCCGGGTTGTTCCCGCCGTTCGCCTGCATGACGCCGTCGACGGTGATCTGGGTGTTGGTGACGAGCTTCATGGTCATCCCTTCCCGCGGACGCTTCCCTCTCACCCTTGCCACGAACGGCGGCGCCGCGATCCGACACCCGCGGACGCCGCTGCGGTTGCTCGCCCCGGCGGCTTCTCGCACGGTGGTGTGACGACGGGAAGGAGAGGTCTCATGGCGGAGCTGCTGGTGGACTTCATCACCTCGCTCGACGGCTACGCGTCCGCGGAGGGCTGGCCCGGCTGGTGGGGGCTCGAAGGGCCCGAGTACCTGGCGTGGCTCGACGCATCCCCGGAGCGCGACGCCACGATCCTCATGGGCGCGACGACGTACCGGCTCATGTCAGCGTTCGCGACGTCCGGAGAGCCGGGGGTCGACCAGCTCACGGCGGCGACCAAGGTCGTCTTCTCGTCGACCCTGGCGGAGCCGCTGGCGTGGGAGAACGCGCGCCTCGTCGGCGGGGACCCGGTCCCGGCCGTGCGGTCCATGAAGGCGGGCGACGGGCCGTTGCTGCGCACCATCGGCAGCCTGACCCTGTGCCGGTCGCTGCTGGAGGCCGGGCTCGTGGACCGGTTCCGGGTGGTGGTGTTCCCGGTCATCACCGGCGCGACGGGGCACGAGCGGATCTACGACGGCTACCCCGACGTCCGTCTCGACCTGGTCGCCAGCCGCACGTTCGACGGGCGGCTGCAGCTGCTCGAGTACGCCCCCACCGTCCTGACCGGCCCACCGGGCACCGGCGGCTAGACAGCGGTGCGCGACAGATCCGCGCGCGCCGGACACAGTCTGCCCGAAAAGGCAGATTGATCCCTTGACACGTGTCCACGGGAACGAAGAAGATTCGTGTGCATCTCCATGAGAGCGCTCCCAGGTCGTCCTGGTGGCGCCTGCTCGCCAACCGTGGCGGATGCCTCGCCTGACGATGAAACCGCAGGTGAACTGCATATGAAGGAGACAGTGCCGTGCCGCCCGCCCGACGCCCGTCCTCCTCGTCCCGACTCGCTGCGGCCACGATCCGCAGCCCGTCGGTCGATCTCCTCCCCACATTCCCCGAATTCGTCCGCACCGCCTGTCGCGGCCCATTCGTTCAGCGATAAGCGGTAATTCCCCGACGTTCCGAGCGGCGGTCTCCGACCGCCCTCCGCACCGTGCACCCGGCACCGGAGCCGGTCGCCGCGACGACCCGTCGCGGCGACCGGCTTCGCCGCTTCCGGGTGCCCAGACGGCCGCTCCGCAGGTGCCGGCCGAGCTACAGCAGCAGCACCTTCCACCAGATCGGACGCACTCCCATGCACCAGCCACACCTCCACGCCCCTACCCCACCCGCCCCGGCCGCCGCGCGAGTGCGCGCCCGGGTCGCAGCCGTCGCGGTCTCGGCCGCGCTCGCCCTCGTCGGCGCGGTCGCCGGCGCCGGGACCGCCGCCGCCGACGCGCCGTCGACGGGCACCGAGCACATCACCGGCACCTACGAGCGCCTCCAGGTCGACCCGCCCGTGGTCGCCCCCGCGGCGGCCGCCACACCCCCGACGCCCGTCGCGCCGACCGACGCCGACCACGACCTCGTGCGCCTCGCCGACGGCACGAGCGTGCAGGTCGAGGGCACCCCTGACCTGTTCGAGGACGTCGCCCCCGGCCAGAAGGTCACCGTCACCGGCACGGCCACCGCCGACGAGCCGGCCGTCCCCGAGGCGACCTCCACGTTCGAGGGCACCGCCGTGCGCGAGCTCACCGCGGCCCCGGACGCCGCCGCGGTCACCAGCCGGACCGTCGCCGTCGTCCTGCTCCAGCTCGGCCCCGCAGGACCCGCGCCGTGGAGCGTCGACGACGCCCGCCGGAACTTCTTCACCGGTGACGACTCCGTCGCCGCCTTCTTCCGGGAGAGCTCGTTCTCCCAGCTCGAGCTCCGCGGCCGCGACCGTGCCGACGGCGACGTCTACGGCTCGCTGCAGATCCCCGCCGACACCGCGTGCGGGAACGAGGCGCAGGCGGGCCAGGACGCGCTGCAGGCCGCGGGCCTCGACCTCAGCGCCTACGACCACGTCGCCTACGTGCTCGACTCCGCCGACCGAGGCTGCTGGTTCGGCGGGTGGGCGTACGTCGGCGGGCAGGTCTCGGTGAACCTGTACGCCGGCGACTGGGGCACCCGGTCGGTCGCGAACCACGAGCTCGGCCACAACCTCGGGCTCAGCCACGCCCAGTCGCTCTACTGCACCGGCCCCGACGGGCAGGCGACGTCCGTCGAGGTGACCGGCGGGACGTGCAGCGTCTGGGAGTACGGAGACCCGTTCGACACGATGGGCAACAACTGGATCGGGTTCCAGTACTCGGCGAGCTACAAGGCGCGGCTCGGGTGGGTCGCACCGTCGGGCATCACCACCGTGAGCGCGTCAGGCACCTACACGCTCGCCCCGTCCGAGGTGACGACGGACCAGCCGCAGGTCCTGCGCATCCCGCTCCCGTCCGGCGAGTCCTACGACCTGGACGTCCGCCAGCCCTTCGGCCAGTTCTGGGACGCACAGGTGAAGGACTACCCGGCGCTGCTCGACGGCGTCGAGGTCCGCCGCGCGAACGAGTGGACCACGCAGCTCGTCGACACCACGCCCGACGGCAGCTTCTCCGACGCGGCGCTGCAGGTCGGCCGGACCTTCACCGACCCGGCCGCCGGTGTCTCGATCCGCACCGAGTCGGTCGGGCCCGAGGGTGCGGTCGTGCACGTCGACCTCGGGGTCGTCGAGCAGGAGCCCGTCCTGTACGGCACCTTCAACAGCGGAGCACCCGGCCCCATGACGAAGGTCCCCGGGACGGCGAGCACGTGGACGGCCGACGAGACGTTCTCCGGTCCGTGGGGCCGGTTCCGCGTCACCGTCGACCCGTCCGGCACGACGTACGGCGACCTCCAGCCGGACGGCGTCCTCGACCAGGGCGCCCCCGACATCGTCGTGCCCGACGCCGGGACGTACACGATCACCGTCGACCTCGCGACGCTCGCCTACTCCGTCGTCAGCACCACCGGTGGAGGCGGCGGGTTCGCCAGCAGCTACCCGACGATGACGCTGCGCGGCACGAGCACCGAGTGGACCGTCGCACCGATGGAGCTCGTCGCCGACCACACCTGGCGGCACACGATGGCGTTCGGCGCCCACCCCGTCGAGGAGTTCCTCTTCGACGTGGACGGCACCGGCGCGGTGACGTTCGGGGACACCGGCGTCGGTGACGGGACCGCGGAGCCCGGCGGGCCGAACATCCCCCTCACCCAGGGGCCGGCGATCTACGAGGTCACGTTCCACGACGACACGCTCACGTACTCGGTCAGCCGGGTCTGGTGACGCGCACCTGGTGAACGGACGGGCCGCGGCGGCGGGTGCGACCCCCGCCGCGGTCCGTCATTCCCGACCCGGGTCGGGCGTCGGGTTCGTGTACAGGATGTCGCGCGCCTGCTCCGCTGCGCGGGCGATGCTCTCCCCCACGAAGTCGACGAACCGCGCGATGCCCTCGAGGCGGTTGGCCGCCGGGGTCCCGGGCCCGAGGACGGCGACGCCCTGCCGGGCGGTCTGCGCGAGCAGCTGGTTCGAGCGGGCCGCCGCGATCATCGACTGGTACCAGACGTCGTCGTCGACGACGTAGCGCTCGCGACGGCTCACGTCGTCGCGCTCCCGGCGGGCGAGGCCCTGGACCTCGAGGTAGGCCATGGCCTTGGACACGGACGCCGGGCTCACGTCGAGCCGCTGGACGAGCTCCGACGCCGTGAGGCTGCCGGTGTCGGACGTGTAGAGGCAGGTCAGCACCCGGGCCATCATCTTGGGCACCCCGGACTGCATGAGGAGCGTCGTGAACGTCTCCTCGTACTCGCGCACGGCGGCCTCGTCACGTCCGCGGGCCGCCGGTGCCGTCGTCGTCCCGCGCGCCGCGGCCTGGGGGCGTCGGTGGGCACGGCGCTCGGTGGCGCGGTGCGCGAGGTCGGCGCGGTACCCGGTCGGGCCCCCGTTGCGCATCACCTCGCGCGTGATCGTCGACGTGGGCCGGTCGAGCCGTCGGGCGATCACGGCGTAGGCGAGG
Source organism: Cellulomonas chitinilytica (assembly GCF_016862675.1). Classification (GTDB taxonomy): domain Bacteria; phylum Actinomycetota; class Actinomycetes; order Actinomycetales; family Cellulomonadaceae; genus Cellulomonas; species Cellulomonas chitinilytica. The sequence goes on from NZ_BONK01000001.1 coordinate 534,227, forward strand.
CCGTCGGCCAGGCCCAGCGCGATCTGCTGGCGTTCCTGCTGGGTGAGCCTGCCTCCTGGCATCGGTGTCTCCTTCGCGCTCCGTGTGGGCTCGACCGTAGCGTTCGCCTCTTGTCATTGCAACGGCACAGATTCGTCTCGTTGCGTTAGGTTCATCTCCATTGCAACAATTTCTCTACTCTGACCTGCGTTGATACGACGTCGTTGCGAAATCACTGTTGCTCACTCCTTGAACGCAACGTAGCGTTTCCAACATCAGAAACCCACGAGCACAGGAGTTGAGCACGATGTCGATCTTCGCCACCAGCACCCCGATCTCCGTCCTCCTCGACGTCCCCGGCGGGCGCGTCCAGCTCATCGCCGCCGACCGCACCGACACCGTCGTGGAGGTCCTTGCGGCGGACGCCACCAAGGGCCGCGACGTCAAGGCCGCCGAGCAGACGACGGTCGCCTACGCCGACGGCGTCCTGCGCATCGAGACCCCCGTGCGCCACCAGGTCCTCGGCGCCTCGGGATCGGTCGAGGTCACCGTCCAGCTGCCCGCCGGCTCCCGCGTCGACGCCAAGGCCGCGAGCGCCGAGGTCCGCGGCGTCGGCCGGCTCGGCGACGTCACGTTCGAGGGCTCGTACGGCTCGGTCAAGCTCGACGAGGCCGCCGCCGTCCACATCACCACCCACGCCGGTGACGTCACCGTCGGGCGCCTCCAGGGCTCGGCCGAGATCAGCACCGGCAAGGGCGACATCCGCATCGCGGAGGCCCTGGGCGGCACCCTCGTCCTGTCCACCCAGGCGGGCGACGTGTCGGTCGCCGCCGCCACCGGGGTGTCCGCCTCGCTCGACGCCGGCACCAGCCTCGGCCGGATCGAGAACGCGCTCACGAACACCGGGACCGTCGACCTGACGATCCGCGCGACGACGGCCCTCGGCGACATCTCCGCCCGCAGCCTCTGAGCACCCGGGCAGACGAAGGACCGCCGCACTCCGCGGCGGTCCTTCGTCGTTGCTCTGTACTGCCGCGAAGGTGCGTCGCGGGCTCCGGACGTGCGACGTCGACCCGCACTCAGTCCAGGGGCGCATCCGGGCCGAGACTGTCGATCCCCTCCCGGAGCTGACCGAGCCACTCCTCGCCGAGTCGCCGCCCGTCGGGCAGGCGGTCGTCCCGGTCCCAGCGCCAGGCCGCGACCATCCCCAGCCCGAGGAGCCGGCAGTCGCGCAGCAGAGCGAGGTCGACGCCCGGGTAGCGCTCGGCGACCTCGTCGGGAGCATGGGCGAGGTCGAACTCGACCGGTCCCCGGCAGCAGGTCTCCAGGTCGACGAACAGCAGCCCGTCCTTCGTCGAGAGCACGTTCCCCGGATACGGCTCGCCGTGCAGCACCTGCTGGGCGACGCTGCGCTCCTCGATCCTCCGGGCCAGGTTCCGCAGCGTCGTCCCGAGGAAGTCGCGGTCGGCGTCGTCGAGCTCGGGAGTGCGGTCGCGGCTCGCCACGAGCCGCAGCGCCTGCCCGACCCTCTCGGTGAAGTGCGGTGTCGGCACGTCGACCTGGCGCATCCCGGCGTGCAGACGGACGAGGGCGTCGGCGTAGTCGGCCGCCTCGACGTCGTCGGGGTGGTGCGGTGCGTAGTACGTCCAGAGCGTGACCGCGAAGCTGTCGCGCTCGTAGACCCGTGCCTCCACCCGCGGGTCGGGTGCAGCGACCGGGCTGCCGGTCCGGACGAGCTGGCGCGCGACGTCGAGCTCGAGCTGGCCGACGTGGTCCTCGACCGGCGCCACCCGCGCCATGACGTCGCACGGCAGGAGTCGCAGCGCGACCTTGTTCGACTCGTGCAGCACCACCGCCTCGTCGACCGGCAGCCCGAGCGACGACGCGATCCCGCATGCCGCCACCGTCATGCGCTCGACCCGTGACGACGCCACGCGCACTCCCCTCGCCCGCACCGACGAAGCCGTCGACCCGGGCACCGTAACCCCGGCTTCGCAGCGACGTCGTGCGCTGCATGATCGCCGGCCCCGTCCTGCTTGCCCTGGCCGCCGTCGGCGCGACGACCGTCGTCGGCTGGATCGTCTCGTGACGGTCGACCCCGCCCGTCTAGCGCCTGACGCGGCCCATCCAGCGCGGCACTCGCGTCCGATAGTCGTCGTACCGAGCGCCGAACCGCGCGTGCAGGTAACGCTCCTCCGGGAGGATCGCGCCCCAGAGGATCAGCGCCGCTGCAGCCGGGAACAGCGCGAGCCCCCAGAACGTCGGCACCAGCAAGGCCACCCCGAGGTAGAGAGCAAGCAGCCCGACGTACAGCGGGTTGCGCGAGAGCCGGTACGGCCCCTCCTCGATCATCGCCCGCGTCTCCTGGCCCGGCAGGAGCCCGGTCTCGTGCCGGGCGAACAACCACAACGACCAGCCGTTCCACACGACGAACGCGACGACCAGCGCCCAGCCGAGCGGGATGCGCCATGCACCGAGGTCGACCGGGTCACCCCATGCCAGGGTGGCGAGCCAGCCGAAGAGCAGCGGCGCGCCGACTGCGACCGGCGGCCAGAGCCGGAACGAGACCGCCCCCTCAGGTCCGTGCGCCATGGACCTCATTGTCGCCACGCGCCCGTTGCTGGGCCTGCGCCGCCCGCACCTTCTCGAGGTGTCGAGCCTGACGCACGACGAGCAGGTCGTCGATCGCGGTCAGCACCTCGTCCCAGGCGGCGCCCGCGTCGGTCGCACCGGCCGTCGTCCTGGGGTAGCGCCTGGTCGCAGCGATCGCCGCGTCGTACAGCTCACGCTCGCCCGGATGCCCCGCATCGCGCTGCCGGGTGAGCACGCCGAGCAGCCACGGGGTGTTGCGCTGCCACTCCGGGTTCCCCAGGGAACGCACCCTCAGGTAGCCGAGCTGGTCCCACCACCGACGCGAGTGCCACTTGCGCGAGTTCGCGGGCGGCAGTCCGGCCGGGGGCGGCTTCATGGCAGGCATCCTGCCGGATCACCGCGTCAGCCCACGCCCTCCGCGGCGAGCGCGTCGACCAGCAGCCCGACCAGGGCTTCGAGCTGGACATCCGTGGACGACGCACCCTCCTCGACCTCCGCCCCGTCCAACGCCCGGGCGGCGAGCGCGGACTTGCTGTCGATGAGCTCGGCGATCTTGGCGTCGATGGTCTGCGCGGCGATGATCCGCCAGGCCGTGACCGGCTGGTCCTGGCCGATGCGGTGGATCCGGTCGATGGCCTGGGTCTGCTCGGCGTCGGTCCACGACAGCTCCGCGAGCACCAGGTTGGAGGCGACCTGCAGGTTCAGCCCGACGCCGGCGGCCATGAGCGAGCACACGACGATCTGCACCTCGGGGTCGTCGACGAACGCGGCGACGTTCTTGTTGCGCGTCCTCGTCGTCTGCTCACCGCGGATCGAGGCGTACTTGATGCCGCGGTCGGCGAAGCTCTGCTCGGCCTGGTCCATCACGTCGACGTGCCGGGCGAAGAAGACGACCTTGCCGACGTTGCGGGCGAGCTGCGCGGCGTAGTCGGCGGCCAGCCCGGCCTTCGCCTGGCCGATCCGGCGGACCATCGTGAAGACGTTCTCGCCGCCGGCCTTGTCGCTGGAGTCCTTGAGCTCGCCGGCGGCGACGCGACGCGCGAGGTCGAGGTCGATGCCGTCGGGCGTCATGCCCAACGCCGTCACGGCGGACCGGTAGCGCTCGACGAGCCGTTCCGCGAGGGCCGCCTCGGCGGCGCGGATCGAGCGGCCGACCGCGCCGTCGAGCTCGACGGGCAGGTCCGCGACCCGGCGGGCGGGGATGTCGGCGGCGACGTCCACCTTCCGACGGCGCACGATGCCCATGTCGATCACGCTGGTCCGCGCGGCCGCGTAGAACCCCGGGTCGGCCGGGGTGAGCCCCGTGTCCTCCAGCGCGGTGACCAGCTTGCCGAGCGGTTTGGTGTCGTCGATCCAGCCGAGGAACTGCCAGATCGCCCGGAAGTCCTCGATGTCGTTGATGAGCGGGGTCCCGGTGAGCGCCATCATCAGGGGCCGGGCGGTGCGCTCGCGGATCCGCTCCGACAGCGCGAGGACGTGCTGGGATCGCTGCGAGGACTTGTTCTTGATGAAGTGCGCCTCGTCGACGACCATCCCCCGGAACCCGAGGTCGCCGAGCCAGCCGACGTGCCGATCGAGGAGCTCGTAGTTCACGATCACGACGTCCGCGAACGCGTCGACCTGAGCGCCGTCGCCGTGCACGACCGTGGACCGGCGCAGCGGCGTCCACATCCCGACCTCGTGCGCCCAGTTCGTCTTCACCACGTTGGGGACCACGACGAGCAGCGGGTACGCGTCGGCGGCCTGCGCGGCGAGCAGCGCCTGGGCGGTCTTGCCGAGCCCGGGCTCGTCGGCGAGCAGGAAGGTGCGGTGACCGCGGGCCGTCGCCGTGACGACCTGCGCCTGGTGCGGCATCAGCTCCCGGCCGAGCGGGAGCGGCACGTGCCGGGGCTCGGGGAGCGTCATGCACGCCGGCTGGCCGGTGGCGGCGCGCTCGAAGGACTGGAACAGCGGGTCGAGCAGCTCCCAGCCCGCCAGCCGACGGGCCTTCGCCGCAGCCCGCTCGGCTGCCGCCTCGAAGTCCGGGGCCAGGAACGGGTTCGCCAGCTGGCGCGCACGCACCGACTGCGGCACCACCCGCGGCGCGGCCGTCACGACCGGCACGACCTGCACCTCCGGCTCGGGTTCAGGCTCCTCCGGCGGCTCGAGACCACCGGCGCGCATCAGGGACGCCTTGTAGTCGCGCGCCGCGTCCGAGACCCGGGCGTCCTCGGCGAGCAGCTGGAGCAGGGACGTGTCGCGGGCAGCGATCTTGGCCAGCAGCGTCGCCACCCCGTCGAGTCGCTTGAGCTGCTCGGTCCGCTTCGACGAGGTGAGGCTGCCGTCGGCCATCACCCGGGCCCGCTCCTCGCGGACCAGCAGCGCCACGACCTGGAACTTCGTGCGCAGCGCGGGACGGGTCGGCGGCCGCTGCACGATGCGGTCGACCTCGCGCGCGACCTCGGCGAGCACCGGGATGATCCCCTGCTCGGCGGGACGCTGGGCGGGGCGGCGCTGGGTGCCGGTGCCGGGACTGGTGCGCGCGCGACCGGACCCGCGTTGGCCTGGTCGTGCCACATCTCCTCCTTCTCACCACCTGCGTCGCGATCACGACGAGGCCTGTCGCACAGCGGACACCTGCCCGGGACCGGGCGGCCGTCGGCCTGCGATGGTGACGGGCGTCATCCATCCGTCCGTGTCGTGGGCCGCAGCTCGCTCGCCTTCGGTGCAGGCCCATCCAGGACGACACACTAACTGCGGCCACCCCAGGATGACCCTGTGGCGACGCGTCGGAGTCCCGGAACTGCGCGATCCGGGAGCGAGACGGACGCTCGCCAGTCCGATCCTGCACGACCCACAGTGCGGTGACCTACGCGAAACGCCAGAGCGGAGTGTGATCTGCACGGCGCCACGGCCCCGAGCCAGTCGCCCGGCCATCCATCGATGGCGAGGACTCGCCGCAACGCCCAAGCCGACACGGGCCGGCACAATAGCCGCCACACTGGCCCGATGGAGCTCGGGGCAGGACGCGCTCGGGTGTGGTCCTGGGCCGCCTCGGACGCCGAGGCAGACGCACGCCGACGCGAGGCGGACGAACTGGTCGGCGAACGGATCCGGTCGGTTCGCTACTTCTCGCTCGACTACCGCCGCTCGGAGATGCCTCCCGAACTGATCGACGCCGGCCCTCGCACTGTCGTCGACGCGTCGGAGTGGACCGACCCCACATGGCTCTGCGACGGGTTCGACACGACGGACTACGGGTTCGAGATCGCCACCGACTCAGGCGCCGTGTTCTCGCTCACCTGGGACCCTCCGGGCCACCAGGAGGGCATCGGACTACAGCCGGTCCCCATGCTGGGGAGCGGCGTTCGTGGCGACGCGGACGTGGCGATCTGGGAGGTCGACGGACGATCTCCGAGCTGGACATCGATGGTCGGTACGACAGTCACCGGCATCGAGCTGCACTACGAGCCGTGGGCCGAAGGAACAGGCGCTCCGCTGTGGTGCCCTCGCATCACGATCCACGGCGGCGCTGCTCGTGTCGAAGTCATCATGGGCGACCGCGCCGACGGTCGGCTGGTGCCTTCCGCGGACAACATCGCAGTGCTCCATCCCGGTACGCCGCTGCCCGCGTGGTGCACGCCTGGTCCCTGACGCGCGCGGCCGTTGGCACGTGGTCGTACCAACGAGTCCTGAGCAGCCGCTCGAACACCTTCGAGCGGGCCGTCATATCAGTGCCACAGCACCACGACTCCCGACACCGCCCGCACGGGCCGACGCGCGAAGCGCAACGGACTCAGCACCCGCGCGACGGCACTGACCTGCACCAACACACTGTGCGCCTGGGCAGATTCGAACTGCCGACACCCGCTTTAGGAGTTCGATCTGGAGTACCCACGAGCGGCCTGAGCTGCGGAAATACATGCTGGTAGTTCATCCACCGCCAGCTCAACGGCCCCCCTGCTGACCACACGCTGACCACGCTCTGCCCAAGGAGCATCATCTGAGCTCCGTCAGCGGCGGTCAGCCGGCGCATTGAATCTGACATAGGGCTGGGTGCACACCACCCTCGGCAACGGGCGCACGAAGCCCACCAATATGAGGACGCACTCGCCTGCGACCGGCCCCCCGTCCGCTCTGCCAGCCCAGGCGGGCCGAGCCGGAAGCTGCACGATCAAGGTAGCTAGCCGGTGGGGGCGGCTTCGATACTCTCCGACGATGAGACCGCGACGCCGGGAGCAGATTGCCAGTCGCGTCGTCGCGGCCACTTCGGACGCGTACGAGGGCTTCCTGCGGCGGAAGTGGATCATTGTGGGTGCGGCCGCCACCTCAGTTGCACTGCTGCTGGGTGCACCCGCGCGACTCGACTTCCTCCGGGATCTGGCACCCCGAGCTGACGAAGCCGCCTTGACCATTTGGCAAGTTCACGCCGCTTTCATATCGATCAGCTTCGCTGGCATATCAATCGCCTTTCAGGTACTCGCGGAGCCGCCATTGACCGCTGGTCCTGCGCGCCGCGCCGTAATCGACTACATACGCTATCCGAACCTACTCGCGCAGGGAATTCTTGCCGACCTCATCATCGGAACGGTTGCCATCTGGCTCCGGAGCGACGTCAATATCGCAGTCACATTCTGCCTTGTCTTTGTACCTTCGGTTCTTGTCGCCGGGCTCGCCTATTTCCGATTGTCGACGCTTTTTGCGCATCCCCACATGCTCGAGGGCTTGACAGTCGACGATCTGAAACGCCGCACTGCACGCGCTTTGGAAAGAATCGGAAGTCCCTCCGAAAGCGATCTAGCATTCGCTAAGGCCGTGCACGACAAAGAATTCCTAAGAACCAGTTTTGCTCAGGACGCGGGCCAGAGAATCTTCCGCAGCGTCCGCCACACCGGGACTACCGGAATCGTAGACGGTGTCCGCATTGCCGCCCTCGAACGAGTAGCCAACACTCTCGACTCGGCCGCCCTTGCCGTCTCGGCGGTCGAGTCATCGCCCGAGACCGCCTCCGCCGAAAGCACAATAATCATTGTGCGGATCGCACCGGGCGACCGTGTTTATTCTGGAACCGTCCTGATGCACGTCCTGTTTCCCTCGTCGGAGCGGGGGCGTGATGCGTGGCCCGCGCTTGCAAACGAACTATCGAAATCGATCGTAGTTTCGACCACCAAGATCGACGCGCGGGAACTGCTCGAACTAGAACTTTCGGAACTCCAGGACTCGATTGTTGGTGCAATTTCGGATCGCAGGATCGCCAGAGTTCAGCGGGGTTTTGGGTACTACAATGATGTGCTCGAGGAAGTGGCCGCATACCGACCGCAACAGGAGTTTGCGCTTCGGCCGAGCTGGCGATGGCTGGAACAACAGTCCTGGGAGATCGACGACGCCGCTGCCGCGGGAAACAGGCGTACCGCGATGGTAGCCATTGATTCAGCGATGTCACGGAGCATGCGAGCCGTAGAACGCGACGATGTCGAGGCATTGAGGGCTGCCCTCAGGACATACGCCCATGTCTGGGAGGGTGTCCTGCTCCTGCGAACTGATGACGTTCGGTACTCGAAGGAGCACCTTCTTGTGTCGCTGCAGAACCTTTGCGAGTTCTATATCCCTAGTCGTTCCTTGTCCAGTTCACCGAAGGTGTCGTCGGCCAACGCGTGCGTGTGGGTATTCGTAGATCTGGCGAAGTCGGCCCTAGACGCTGGGGCTCAACTCGATGCTGAGCGCGCGATGGCATACATGGGAGGCCTCTTCCAGTTTGGTCACGATGAGTTCAAGGAGTCGCGAAAGCACGTGGCTGCCGGACTTCTCGCCTTGGGCGGCTGGATCTTGTACTCAAGAGAGAGGCAAAACGAGCTCGACAAAGCGAAACTGTCGAGCATCCTGGAGAGGCTTGAGGGTTTGCCGATCTTCGAGGGCTTGCTTCTTTTGGATGAGCGCAGCGAGGACCTGGGGAGTTGGCGCTTTTGGGAACTTCGCGAAAGTCTGCCGTTTGCAGTGACCACAATGTCTCTGCACGGTTTCGCGATACGGTTTGGCTTGCTCGCCATGAGGCACGAGGCGGCTCCCAGGATCAATAGTGATGATGACTTCAGCCTGCTACAACGCCTGGTCGGTGAATCATCCAATCTTGCGGATCATTGGCCGAGCGACGTGGCACGAGACTCGGGTGTCGTGGGCGCAGTCGACCGGTTCAACGCTGCTCTCGCTGCCTGGGAAACCCGGCAACAGGCCGAGGAGGCCGCGATGGGCCTGGACGAAGAGCGGGTTCAGCGATTTGTGTCGAGCTTCGCCACCGCACTCGTAAGTCCGCGCCGACTCTCCGACTGGTTCCTTGCCGCAGATGGGCGGTTTGACTTTTCTGCCGACGAGGCGAAATTCTTGTACCTCAATGTGCTTGTTCCGAAGTTCTACTTCATTGATTCTCCTCGCGCGTGGGCTAACCCGGACGATTTAGCGCGCGGCCTAGCGGGCGCGATTGTTCGTGGCGAGGACTCGAGCATTATTGCTCTTTGTCGGGAAGTCGGCGCGGTAACTTCGACAACGCTCGCCGAACTTACGGATCGTCTGCTCGAGACAATCGTATCGATGGCGCGACCTTTTGTGATACTGATGAACTCTGGCGAGGTAATGTACGAGTTGGCGATGGATCACCAGGGTGACACGGTCAAGATCGGAGATGCGGACATCCCTGCTTTCGCTCTATTCGACGTCGAGTCGGACGAGCACGTTCTCGTTGTCGATTTGGAGGCTGCACCCGCCTTGGAGCGGAAAGCGGAGATGAAAGCCGGAATGACGCCGCTCGATGGATTGGACGTCGCAGTTGGCGTATTCGATGAAGGCTCGCGTAGCAAGTCCACCGGAGAGCCGGAAGTGCGAATCGAGACCGGTGAACGCCTGCGTTGGCACATGCCGCCAGCCGCTGCGGCGCACTTCTTCAAGGTTGCTGACTCGACCTGGTAGTCGGCCATTCGGCGAGTGGCTTCCGCCGATCTGGGCTCCGCGGGAGGCGAGCGGCGCAGGCAGCTCAAGAGGCCTGGGCCGGACGTACCGCCCAGTTGAAGGCGCCGCAACAGCCACGCCGTGCAAGAAGAGTCGGCCTGTGATGGATGGTTCCAGGGAGCGACCGCGCTACTGGCGCCGACGCCGTGAACGGGTCGTCAACTTGCTCCACCAGTGCGAGGAGCTGGATTCACGGCCGATGCCTGCACCGCCGTGTCCCAAGCTGCGCACTCTGTGGCGGTTCAGCCAGCCGTGGGAGGCCCACGCCACCCTCGAGCTGCGTCACAGCGACCCTGCCGCCTTGGACGCCTACATCCGGCACGGCCGAATCAGCCACGGCCTCCACGACGACATGCTCGACGACGCCCTCACCGCGGCCGCCGAAGCCGAGGCGCAGGGCCGGGTCGTGCTGCTCGCGGCCGCGGACCGGCGCACGGTTAACGAACTCAACGCCCGCAGCCGCGCCGAACACGTCCGCACCGGCACCGTTCGCACCACCGGCATCACCTTGAGCGACGGACTTACCGGCGGCGTCGGCGATCGCATAGTGACCCGTCGCAACAACCGGCGGCTGCGCACCAGCGACGGGTTCGTCCGGAACTGCGACCTCTCTGGCAGATCACCGCCGTCCTGCCCGACGGCGGCCTGCGCGTCCGGGCCGCCGGCGACCGAGCCAGCGGGACGCTGCGCCTTCCCGCGGCGTACGTCGCCGAGTCCGTCGAGCTCGGCTACGCCACCACCACCGCCCGCAGCCAAGGCATGACCGTCGACGAGACCCACACGGTCATCACCGCCGGCATGGGCCGCGAAGACCTCTACGTCGCCGTCACCCGCGGCCGCGACCTCACCGCCTCTACGTCGCCACCGACCGACCCGACCCCGATTGCCTCCCGGGCAGCGAACCCGACGGCCCCAGAGAACTGCTCGACCGCATCCTCGCCACGACGCACGCCGAAGCGTCGGCCACCGAGACCTGGGCGGCCCATCACCCGGAGAGCGCAGAGCCGCCGTTGCCGATCACCCCTCCACAACCCGTCATCCCGCCGCTGCGTCCACCGATCAGGCGCAGCCCATTGACGCCCCCAACCAGCCCGAGTCCCGGTGGACCTGTGCTGGAGCGGTGGTGACCGCAAGTCCGTCAACGCACGCAAGGAGATCGATCATGACGACAACCACGCAGCCCGACACGACAGCACCCGCCATCACCGCCCGTCGGCGGTACTACCGCGTCAAGGACGCGGCAGCCGTCCTCGGGGTTCCCGTCCGGACGCTCAGCCACCTGGCCGAGACCGAGCAGATCCCCTGCCGCCGGCTCGGCACCGTCATCCTCATCCCGGCCTCGTGGGTCGATCGGGAGCCCGCGCAGCCGCGCCGACGCTGATGTCCGTCACCCGGCGAACACTCCCCTCGGGCAAGGTGACCTGGCGCGCGAAGGTCTTCTTCGAGCACCGGGTCATCGCCGAGAAGTCGTTCCAGCGCAAAACCGACGCCAAGTACTGGGAGGCCGACCAGCTGGTCAAGCTCCAGAGCGGCACCTGGATCGATCCGACGCGCGGTCGGGTGTCGTTCGGGTCGCTCGCCGAGGAGTGGCAGGGCTCGCGCGAGCGCCTCGCGGTCCGGAGCCAGGAGACGACGCGATTCCTGCTCGACTCCTACGTCATCCCTGTCCTCGGGCGCTTTCCCATCGCCGTCATCTCCGCGACTGACGTCGAGCGGGTGCTGACGTCGATGACGGCCCGCGGACTGTTGACGGCCACCCGGCGCCGTGTCCTGTCCGTCATCCGGCTGGTCCTCGACTACGCCGTGCGCGACCGACGGATCTCGGTCAACGTCGCCCGCTCGATCCCGCTGCCTAAGGGCACGACCAAGCGCGAGCCGCACTGGCTACGCGCGGAGCAGCTCGGCAAGCTCGCCGACGCCATGCCACCGAACTGCCGGCCGGTCGTGCTCTTCCTCGGCCTGGCCGGCTGCCGCTTCTCGGAGATGTGCGCGCTCCGGGTCGACGACGTCGTCCAGACACCGCACGGCCTCGGCGTGCGGATCCACCGGGCTGCCCCGCAGTCCAAGAAGACGAGCGGCGCGGTGTTCGGTCCGACGAAGACGCACCAGACCCGCACCGTGCCGGTCCCGCCGACGCTCGAGACCTACGTGCGAGAACGGATCGAGAATGCGCCGTCGGGTTCGTACCTGTTCCCGAGCCCGACGGGAGCGATCTGGACCAACACGAACTTCCGGGTCCGTTCCCGCTGGACCGAGACGACGCAGTCAGTGGGCCTCGCCGGCACGACGATCCACGACCTCCGCCACACCGCGGCCTCGCTACTCATCGCCGCCGGCGCCGACGTAAAGGCGGTCCAAATGATCCTCGGCCACGCCACCGCGACGATGACGATGGATCTCTACGGCCACCTGTTCTCCGACGCACCGTGGGTGGCGATGGAGCGGATGCCGATGTCCCCGGTCCGGGGACAACACCCCAATGACGCGGAGCCGCCAGCGTCTTCGTCATGCCCCTGTCAGTCGCAGCGACCTCTCCCGACGGTCGATTTGTCGGCGTCGCGCATGGCACCACCGAGGAAGCGTTGTCAGACCTCATGGACGAGCTGCAGCACCGCGGGATGGGCTACTTCGAGCTTCAAGACGCCGCGGCCATGTGGCCGATGCTCACGGTGGGCATTGCGGGGACTCAGGCCGTGATCCACCTTTTCGAGGACGCCGACTCCGTCTCCCTCTTGCAGGGCGCGGGAGCTTCTTCGCCCCAAGCCGTCGACGTGCCGATCATGGGTGAGCTGGCGACCTTCGACGGCGCTTTCGCCCTCTCGCTCGATACCGCCCGGCAAGTCGTCCAGGATTTCGTTCGCGGAAGCCTCCCAGACGCGCTGGTGTGGCGTCGCCTGTGACAGTCGCCACCGGGGATACCCAGGGGCCATCCCCGCGCTGACTGCGGTGAGGCTCGGCGCTCGGGACTGCTGACCACATGCTGACCACAGGGCCTCTGCAGGCACCGCGGCGGACTCACGCGATGCAGCCATCCAGCCTGTGACCTGCAACAACACACTGTGCGCCTGGGCAGATTCGAACTGCCGACACCCGCTTTAGGAGAGCGGTGCTCTATCCCCTGAGCTACAGGCGCAAGAGGCCACCACCGACACGACGATGGTGCTGGGGCGACCCACTGCGATCGGCCGTTGCCGACCGGCAGAAAGGCTACCCCAGCACCCACGGCCCCCTCGGGCACACGAGCTCAGACCAGTCGCCGCACCTTCCAGAAGCACCACCCCAGCACCAGCCCGGCCAGCACCAGCAGCAGCCCGGTCTCGAGGAGCTGCAGGTCCCAGAACCGCGAGGCGGGCTGGTAGGTGACGACGCTGCGCAGGTCGAGCGTCCCGATCCATTCGACGCACCCGCCCGGGGTCGTCCCGGGCCCGCACACGGTGGAGTCGGCGGGGCCGGTGAACACCGCACCTGCGGCCGTCTGCGCCTCGTTGTGGAGGATCCACGCCCCACTGAGCTGGGGGTCCATGACGATGGTGACCTCCCCGTCCTGGTTCACGAAGAACTCCTGGATGTGCTCGGTGTCCAGGGCGGTGGACCGCACGAGCGGCGGGATGAGGTGGGCCCGCACGAACAGCGGGACGACGGCCTGCACGACCGCCATGACGCCCAGGGTTGCCGCGATCGCAGGGACGGTCCGCCGCAGGAGCAGCCCGGAGGCGACGCCGACGGCGAAGGCCAGAGCCGCGTACCCGAGGGGCACCACGCCGCGGGCCCCGAAGACGAGGGGCGTGAGCCGGTTCGCGTTCGCCGTGTCCACCCGCGCAGCGGCAGTGGTCACGACCAGGCTCAGCAACCCGGCGAGCGACACGGAGGACGCACCGACGAGCGCCAGCTTCACGGCGAGCCACCGGCGCCGCGTGATGCTCTGCGTCCAGGCGAGCCGGTAGGTGCCGGCCTCGAGCTCGCGACCGACGAGCGGCGCACCCCAGAACGCGCCGAGCAGCCCGGGCAGGAGGTACATCGCGCCGACGCCGAGCATCCAGGCGAGCCCAGGGAGGCCGGCTTTTGCGGAGCGGAGGAAGGCCGCGGTGGCGTCGGCGCACGAGGTCGAGCACGAGGCCAGTCCGCTCGACGTGTAGAGCGAGGACACCTGCTGCCACCCGAGAGCCAGCGCGAGCGCCACGACGAGGGCCACCGCGACCCCCAGCGCTGCGGAGGTGCGGAACTGCCGCCACGTCACCCAGGTCATCGTGTCGCCTCCATCGGCAGGTCGTGGGCGTCGACGACGTCCTGGCTCATGTAGGCGAGGACGAGGTCCTCGAGGTCCTCGAGGTCGAGGCTGTCGACGATCCAGGTGGGGTCGAGGACGGGTGCGGTGGACCGGACGACGAGGGTGCTCTGCCGGTCGGTGTGACCGGACGAGACGACGTCGCTGCCGGCGGGCACCGAGGAGCGGCGACGCCCGGTGAGCCGGTGGTGCGACGAGAGGAGGTCCTCGACGTCCCCGGCGACCTGCACGTGCGAGGCGCTGAGCAGCACGAGGTGGTCGCAGATCCGTTCGAGGTCGGCGACGACGTGCGAGGACAGGACGACGGTCGCGTCGTGGTCGGCGACGAACTCCATGACGCTGCCGAGGAAGTCGCGGCGGGCGAGCGGGTCGAGGCTGGCGACGGGCTCGTCGAGCAGCAGCAGCTCGGGGCGCTTGGCCATGGCGACCGTGAGGGCGAGCTGGGCGCGCTGGCCGCCGGAGAGCCGGTCGGCGCGCTGGGCGGGGTCGAGGCCGAGGCGCTTGATGCGGTCGGCGGCGAGGGCCTGGTCCCAACCGGGGTTGAGATGCGCCCCGAACCTGAGGTGGTCCGAGACGGTGAGCGTCGCGTACGTCGGGGTGTCCTGGGCGACGAACCCGACGCGGGCGAGCTGTTCCGGCCGCCCGCCGGGGGGCGAGCCCAGGACGCTGACGGAGCCGGTGGTGGGGGTGAGCAGCCCGGCGAGGATCTGCAGCAGCGTCGACTTGCCGGCGCCGTTGGGTCCGACGAGGCCGACGACCCGGCCGGTCGGGACCGTGACGGTGCAGTCGTCGAGGGCTTGCACGCGGCCGTACCGCTTGCCGAGCCCGACCGTCTCGATGGCGGCGGTCATGCGGGTTCACCGACCATCGCGCGGAACGTGCTGCGGAACACGGCTTCGATGCCTTCGGCGTCGAGGCCGGCGGCGCGGGCGTGCTCGAGCCAGGCGGTGAGCTCCTCGCGGAGCGCGTCGTGGGCGGCGCGGGTCTCGTCGCCGAGGGTCGCGACGACGAACGTCCCCACCCCCTGCTTCGCGGCGACGAGCCCCTCGTACTCGAGCTCGCGGTACGCCTTGGAGACGGTGTTCGGGTTGATCGCAAGGGCCCCGACGACCTCCTTGACGGTCGGCAGCTGGTCACCGACGCGCAGGACGCCGAGGCGCAGGGCGTGCCGGACCTGCTGGATGAGCTGGAGGTACGGGGCGACGCCCGAGCGGGCGTCCAGGTGGAACTCGATCATCGGTCCGCTCCATTCCACTAGATAACTAGTAGATTGAACCTGACGACGGCCCGTGTCAATGGCAGTCGGCCGACAAGGTCTGCCGCCCGCCCGCTCCTCGCGCACCCGCCGTCGTCTTCACCGCCGCGGTCGTCGCATACTTCGTCGGGGTCACCCACCGCACGGCCCTCGGTGTCGCGGGCGTCGAGGCCGCGGCC
>NZ_BONK01000002.1 GCF_016862675.1 Cellulomonas chitinilytica
CGGGCGGCTCGCCGTTGACGGCGAGCCGCCCGCTTCGTCTATCCCCCGCAGCCGTGGCAGACGGTCGCGGCCTGAGCAGGAGAGGTACTCACGCATGGCTGACTACTCGCTTCCGGACCTGCCCTACGACTACGCGGCTCTCGAGCCGCACATCTCGGGGCGGATCATGGAGCTGCACCATGACAAGCACCACGCCGCCTACGTGACGGGCGCCAACACCGCCCTCGAGAAGCTCGCGGCCGCCCGTGAGGCCGACGACTTCGCCGCGGTGAACCTGCACGAGAAGAACCTGGCGTTCAACCTGGGCGGTCACGTCAACCACTCCGTCTTCTGGCAGAACCTCTCCCCCGAGGGCGGCGACCGCCCGACGGGCGAGCTGGCGGCCGCGATCGACGAGTTCTTCGGCTCGTTCGAGGCCTTCCAGAAGCACTTCGCCGCGAACGCGCTCGGCATCCAGGGCTCCGGCTGGTCCATCCTCGCGTGGGACTCGATCGGCTCGAAGCTGGTCGTCGTGCAGCTCTACGACCAGCAGAGCAACATCGCGCTGGGCCTGGTCCCGGTCGTGGTCCTCGACATGTGGGAGCACGCGTTCTACCTCGACTACGTCAACGTCAAGGCGGACTACGTCAAGGCGTGGTGGAACATCGTGAGCTGGACGGACGCCGCCGCGCGGTTCGACCGGGCCCGCACCCAGACGTCGGGTCTCATCGTCCCGTCGCTCTGAGTCGTCACACGACACCGCCGGAGGGCCGTCCGCACGTGCGGGCGGCCCTCCGCGCATTCACCGGAGGTGGTGGCCGTGCCGTCCGCGTACGCCCGCACCGAGCGTGAGCGCCGGTTCCTGTGCGCCGCTCCCCCACCCACCGCCGACGTGGTCCGGCGCCGGCTGATCGTCGACCGCTACCTGGACGGCACGCGGTTGCGGCTGCGCCGGGTCGAGGAGCTCGACGCGTCGGGTCCTCCTGTGCACAAGCTCACGCAGAAGCTGCCGGGTGTGCCCTGGGGCGAGCTGACGACGATCTACGTCTCGGAGCACGAGTTCGCGCTGCTGAGCGAGCTGCCGGCCGCGACGCTCGTGAAGGAGCGGTCGGTCGTTCCTCCACTGGGGTACGACGTGTGTTCCTCGGCGCTCTCGACGGGCTCGTCCTCGCCGAGGCGCTGTTCCCCGACGACGCGTCGGCCGCCGCCTACCGACCGCCCGTGGGCCTGTGCGAGGTCACGGACGACGTCCGATTCTCCGGGTGGGGTGCTCGTCCGCAACGGCCCTCGGGACATCCTGGAGACGGCGCAGGAGGTCTTGCGCGGCCACGGGCTCCACAGCGACCCCAGGGACGACTGAGGGGCTGTCAGACGCGTGTGGCGTCCGACAGCCCCTCAGGGCGATGCGTCAGTGGGCGTGCTGCCCGCGGGAGAACTCGAACACCCAGCCGACGAGGGCGATGACACCGAGCGCGAGACCGATGTACGACAGCCAGAACCCGACGGCCATGCCCGCGAAGACGATGGCGGCGGCGACGCCGATGACCAGCGGCCACCAGCTCCACGGGCTGTAGACGCCCTGGTCGCCGGCGCCCTGCTCGATCTCGCCGAGCTCGTCGTCCTCGGGACGCGGGTCGATGCGACGCGACAGGAGCGCGAAGTACGCGCCGATCATCCCGACGAGACCGCCGACGAGCGGGATACCGATCATCCCGACCGGCTCACCGCCGCTCCACCAGGCGTAGATCAGGCCCACGGGGACGAAGAAGAGCACCCCGTACAGGAAGAGCTTGGTCTCGAGCCTCACCGGTCGTTCTCCTCGTCGGGCTGGTCGGCGGGACGGTCCTCCACGATGGTCGCGGTGGACTGCTCGGGCTCGGCGGTACCGGTGGCGACACGGTCGGCGGCGGCAGTGGTCTCACCGCGCCGGTCGGCCTCCCAGTCGAGGAGCCCGGTGTTCGGCTCGACGTGGTCCATCGCCGCGACCTCCGGGTGGTGCAGGTCGAACGCAGGCCGCTCGGAGCGGATGCGGGGCAGCGACGTGAAATTGTGCCGCGGCGGCGGGCAGCTGGTCGCCCACTCGAGCGAGGCGCCGTAGCCCCACGGGTCGTCGACCGTCACGAGCGGGGCGTTGCGCCACGTCGTGTAGACGTTCCACAGGAACGGCAGCGTGGACGAGGCGAGGATGAACGCGCCCACGGTGGACACCTGGTTCATCCACGTGAAGCCGTCGTCGGGCGAGTAGTCCGCGTACCGACGGGGCATGCCCTTGACGCCCAGCCAGTGCTGGATGAGGAACGTGGTGTGGAACCCGATGAACAGCAGCCAGAAGTGGATCTTGCCGAGCCGCTCGTCGAGCATCCGGCCCGTCATCTTGGGCCACCAGAAGTAGAAGCCCGCGAACATCGCGAACACGACCGTGCCGAACACGACGTAGTGGAAGTGCGCCACCACGAAGTACGAGTCGGACAGGTGGAAGTCGAGCGTCGGGCTGGACAGGATGATGCCCGTCAGACCGCCGAACAGGAACGTGACGAGGAACCCGATCGTCCACAGCATCGGCGTGTCGAACGTGAGCTTGCCGCGCCACATCGTGCCGATCCAGTTGAAGAACTTCACACCGGTCGGGACCGCGATGAGCATCGTCATGAACGAGAAGAACGGCAGCAGCACCGACCCGGTGACGTACATGTGGTGCGCCCACACGGTCACGGACAGGGCGGCGATCGCGATCGTGGCGTAGACGAGGCCCTTGTAGCCGAAGATCGGCTTGCGGCTGAAGACGGGCAGGATCTCGGTCACGATGCCGAAGAACGGCAGCGCGATGATGTAGACCTCGGGGTGCCCGAAGAACCAGAACAGGTGCTGCCAGAGGATGGCGCCGCCGTTGTCCGGGTTGAACACCTGCGCGCCGAGGCGGCGGTCGGCGCCGAGCGCGAACAGCGCAGCGGCCAGCGGCGGGAACGCCATGAGGACCAGCAGCGACGTCACCAGGGTGTTCCAGGTGAAGATCGGCATCCGGAACATCGTCATGCCGGGGGCGCGCATGGTGACGATCGTGGTGATGAAGTTGACCGCACCGAGGATCGTGCCGAAACCGGCGAGCGCGAGCCCGAACACCCACAGGTCGCCGCCGAGACCGGGCGAGTACACGGTGTCGGAGAGCGGGGCGTAGGCGAACCAGCCGAACGACGCGGCACCCTGCGGCGTGAAGAAGCCGGCGCCGGCGATCGTGCCGCCGAAGAAGAAGAACCAGTACGCGACCATGTTGAGCCGCGGGAACGCCACGTCGGGCGCACCGATCTGCAGCGGCATGATCACGTTCGCGAACCCGGCGAACAGCGGCGTCGCGAACAGCAGCAGCATGATCGTGCCGTGCATCGTGAACGCCTGGTTGTACTGCTCACGGGACTGGAACACGTCCATCCCGGGGGCGAACAGCTCGGCGCGGATCAGCAGCGCGAGGATGCCGCCGATCGCGAACCAGACGAACGACGTGATCAGGTAGAGGTACCCGATCGTCTTGTGGTCGGTCGAGGTGATCCACTTGATCACCGTGCGACCCAGCGTCTGGCGCGAGGGCGCCAGGCCGGGGATGTGCTCCGCGACGGCGGCCATCAGTTCTCACCTTCCTGCGGGACCTCGGCCAGGTCCTGCTGGCGGCTGTACTCGAGACCGAGCGCCCCCTCCTGGCCCTTGTCCTTGAGCTCCTGGATGTGCTTGTCGTAGTCGTCACGGCTCACGACGTTGACGTTGAACAGCATCGACGAGTGGTACTCGCCGCAGAGCTCGGCGCACTTGCCCTCGTACAGGCCGATCTCGGTCGGCGTGACCTGGAAGGTGTTCGTCTTGCCCGGGATGATGTCCATCTTGTAGAGGAACGACGGCACCCAGAACGAGTGGATGACGTCCCGCGAGTCCAGCGTGAACTCGACCTTCTCGTCGACCGGGAGCCACAGCGTCACCTGGTCGCGGAGCACGCCGGTGCCGGCGGAGCCGACGTCCTGCGCGTGCTGGCCGGTCTCGTACGCGTCGTCGTCGAGGTAGTTGAAGTCCCAGCTCCACTGCTTGCCGATGACCTGGACGTGGTTCTGCGCCGGCGCGGACGTGTCCTGGATCGCCGTGGTGTCCCGGTTCGTGAAGTAGAACAGGACGCCCACCATGATGATCGGCAGGATCACGTACATGACCTCGAGCGGGACGTGGTAGCGCAGCTGCACGGGCAGCGTGCTGTCGTTCTTCCGCTTCCGGTAGACCGCGACGCACCACAGGATCAGGCCCCACGTGATGAGACCGACGATCAGTGCGGCGATCCAGGACCCGACCCACAGGTTCACGATCCGGGCGGTCTGGTCGGTGACCTCAGCATCAGAGTTGCCGGGCAGCCAGCCGCGCTCGACCTCGGCGGAGCAACCGCTGAGGGCGACCGCGACGACGGCTGCGAGTCCGGCCCACTTCAGGGCCGGACGACGCGTCCGGCGGGGGGTGTCCGGGTGCACAGGGGACCTCTCACTCGCTGTCCCGTCAGCGTGCCCACCTGGTACTGGAGACACCACCCGGGACCTTCGTCCTCGACCTGAGCAGCCTAGCGTGCCGACCACCGCGTTTCGTGCGGACGACACCGGATGGCGACGCGGTGTCAGCACCGTCACACGGCGAGCACATCCGGGAGCGGCGCTCCCGGCTGCGGCAGGGCGGACTACCGTGCGGGGGTGACGCCTCAGCACGACGACCGCCCGGCCCCCGCGGGTGTGACGCACGCCACGCCGCCCGAGGCTGCTGTCCGCACGTTCCTCGACGCCGGCGGCAGGGCGCCGCTGCTCCCGCAGGCTCGCGCCGCGTACGTCGAGGCGCTCGACCAGGGCTGGGCGGACCCCCGGCGGCTGCACACAGAGGGCCGGCGGGCACGCATGCTGCTCGACGGCGCCCGCGAGGCGATCGCGTCCGTCGTCGGCGCTCGCACCGAGGACGTCGACCTGGCGCCGTCGCACACGGCCGCGCTGCACTCCGCGGTCCTCACGGCCGCCGCCGGTCGTCGCCGGACCGGGAGCCAGGTCGTGGTCAGCGCCGTCGAGCGCGCCGCGGTGCTCGCCGCCGCGGACCGGGTCGGGGCGGACGCCCGGCTGACGGTCCCGGTCGACGGGCTCGGCCGGGTCAACCTCGACGCGTTCACCACCGCCGTGGCACGCCCCGGCGTCGCGCTGGCCGCGCTGCAGCACGCGAACGGCGAGGTCGGCACCCTCCAACCGGTGCCCGAGGCGTACGACGCCGCACGACGCGCGGGCGTGCCGCTGCTCGTCGACGCCGGGGCGAGCCTCGGTCACGTCGCCGTGGGACCCGAGTGGGACCTGCTCGCGGGCGACGCGGGCGACTGGGGCGGCCCGGCCGGGATCGGCGTCCTCGTCACCCGGCGTGGCGTCCGCCGCTCCCCTGACCGGCCCGACGACGAGGACCGCTGGTTCCCCGGCGGCGTGAGCGTGCCCGCCGCGCTGTCGGCCGCCGTCGCGTTGCAGGTCGCCGAGGCGAGCCGGCCGACGGACGACGTGCTCCGGCGCACGCTCGTGGACCGGGTCCGGCACCGGGTCGGCGCGGACGTGCCCGACGTCGAGGTGGTGGGCGACCCCGTCGAGCGGCTCCCCCACGTCGTGACGTTCTCCTGCTTGTACGTCGACGGCGAGGCGCTCGTCGGCGGCCTCGACGCGCTCGGGTTCGCCGTCGGGTCGGGCTCGGCGTGCACGTCGAGCGCGCTCGAGCCGAGCCACGTGCTGGCCGCGATGGGCGTGCTCACGCACGGCAACGTGCGGCTCGGCCTCCCCCGGGGCGTCACGGCGCAGGACGTCGACCGCTTCCTCGTGGCGCTGCCGGCAGTCGTCGGGCAGGTGCGGGACGCGTTCGGGGTGGCGGGCCTGTGACGGCGCCGGCGGGCGGGGCGCACGGCGGCCCGGTCGTCGTCGACGCCCGTGGCCTGCGGTGCCCCGCCCCCGTGATCCGCCTGGCGCGGGCCGCGCGCGACTCCCCCGCGGGCACCGAGCTCACGGTCCTCGCGACCGACCCGGCCGCGGTCCACGACGTCCCCGCGTGGGCGCGGATGCGCGGTCACGAGCTCGTCTCCTCGGCCGAGGACGACGGGGTGCACACGATCACGGTCCGGACGCGCTGACCGCGGGACGACGATGGGCCCGGCACCGAGTGACCGGTGCCGGGCCCATCGCGCTCAGGTCAGCTGAACGAGCCGCCGCACGCGCAGGCGCTGCCCGCGTTCGGGTTGTCGATCGTGAAGCCCTGCTTCTCGATCGTGTCCGCGAAGTCGATCGTGGCGCCCTCGAGGTACGGGACGCTCATGCGGTCCACGACGACCTCGACGCCGTCGTAGTCCTTGAGGGCGTCGCCGTCGAGCACGCGCTCGTCGAAGTACAGCTGGTAGATGAGGCCGGAGCAGCCGCCGGGCTGGACGGCGACGCGCAGACGCAGGTCGTCGCGGCCCTCCTGCTCGAGCAGGCTGCGCACCTTGGACGCGGCCACGTCCGTGAGCAGGACGCCGTGCGTCGCGGTCTCGGTGGTCTCGCTCATCGTCACTCCAGTTCGTCTCACGAGGGCTGCCCGACGTGACGTCGGCGCCGGGGCGCCATCCTCACGTCAACCCTGCCCAACAGCGGCGGGCGTGCAGATGTTCCCGGCCAGCGTACGACCACGCGGGCGGGATGCCCGTACCGGCGTCACCGTGACCACGTGCGTGCCACGCGCAGCGCACGCTCGTGGAGCGAGCCGACCGGGTCGGCGAGGGCGGCCTCGACGTCGGCCGGACGCTCGGCGACGGCGTAGGCGGCGGCGATCCCCGCGGCGGACAGCTCGCGCCGACCGACGAGCACCTCGCCCGCGAGCACGATCGTCGGCACCCCGTGGGCGAGCGCGCGCGACGCCACCTCCGCGGCGACCTTCCCGTGCAGCGACTGCCAGTCGAACCGCCCCTCACCAGTCACGACGACGTCGGCGGCGGCGAGGCGGGCGTCCAGCCCGGTGCGGTCCGCGACGAGGGCAGCCCCCGGCACCAGGCGGCCGCCGAGCAGGGAGAGACCGAACCCGAGGCCCCCGGCGGCTCCGGCACCCGCCGCCGACACGAGCCGTGAGGTCGCAGACGTCGGCCTGGACCCCGAGAGCAGGTCGGGCCGCAGCACGTCGGCGAGCGCGCCCGTCGCGGCGTGCGCGAAATCACCCAGGGCACGCTCGAGGTCCTGGGCCTGCTCGGGTGTGGCGCCCTTCTGCGGCGCGAACCCCGCCGACGCCCCCTGCAGGCCGAGCAGCGGGACGTCGACGTCGGTCGCGACGACGAGCTCGACGCCCGACCACCCGGCACGGACGGGCGCCAGGTCCGCGAGGTCCGTCTGCGTGATCCCGGCGAGCGCTCCCCCACCGCCGGCGAGGCGCTCGGGGAGACCGAGGGCCGCGAGCATGCCCGCGCCGGCGTCGTTCGTCGCGGAGCCACCGAGACCGACGACGACCCGCTCGGCGCCGGTCCGCCGCGCGGCGAGCAGGAGGTCGCCGACGCCGCGCGACGTGGTGCGCGTCGGGTCCCGGCGGTCGACCGGCACGAGCGGGAGCCCGACCGCGTGCGCCGACTCCACGTACACCGTGCGACCCGACGGGCCGTCGACCACCAGGAGCGCCGCCGGGACGGGATCGCCCAGCGGGCCCGCGACCGTCAGCGCGACGAGGTCGCCGCCGAGCGTCGCGCGGAGCGTGTCGACGAAGCCGGGACCACCGTCGGCGAGCGGGCACGTGCGCACGTCGTCCTCCGGTGCCGCCTCACGCCACGCCGAGGCGATCGCGTCCGCCGCCTGCGCCGCGGTGAGGCTCGAGCCGAAGCTGTCAGGGGCGATGAGCACGTGCACGCCGTGCATCGTGGCACGTCGCGCGCCGACGACCGCGGGGCGCGCTGCCGGGGCGACCGATCTCGCACCGACGCCGTTGTGCGAGGATCGACCCCGTGAGCCTGACGACTCCCACGCCCCGCACGTTCGCCGAGCCGGCCCCGTCCGCGCTGCTGCTCCTCGGACGGGGCGTCGACCTCGCATCGGAACGTGGCGTGGAGTGCGTCGGCGACCTGCCGGCGGCCAGCGACCCCGACCTCGTCGAGCGGGCACGCGCCGCGCGCGCCGCGCTGGGCGACCGGGCGTTCGTGCTCGGCCACCACTACCAGCGCGACGAGGTCATCCAGTTCGCCGACGTCACGGGCGACTCGTTCAAGCTCGCGCGCGAGGCCGCGGCCCGTCCGGAGGCCGAGTTCGTCCTCTTCTGCGGCGTGCACTTCATGGCCGAGTCGGCGGACATCCTCACGTCGGACGCGCAGCAGGTGATCCTCCCCGACCTCGCCGCGGGCTGCTCGATGGCCGACATGGCCGCGATCGACCAGGTCGAGGACGCGTGGGACGTGCTCGTCGACGCCGGGGTCGCCGAGCAGACCGTGCCCGTGACCTACATGAACTCGACGGCCGCCATCAAGGCGTTCACCGGACGGCACGGCGGGACGGTGTGCACGTCGTCGAACGCGCACGTGGCCCTGCGGTGGGCGTTCGACCAGGTCGGCGGGCTCGACGGCACCGGGAAGGTGCTGTTCATGCCCGACCAGCACCTGGGCCGCAACACCGCCGTGCGTCTGCTCGGACTGCCGCTCGAGGCGTGCGTGGTGTTCGACCCGCGCAAGCCCGGTGGTGGGTTGACCGTGCAGGAACTGCGGGACGCCCGGATGATCCTGTGGCGTGGCCACTGCTCGGTGCACGGCCGGTTCTCGCCGCGCAACGTCTCCGACATCCGCGCGGCGGTCCCGGACGTGACCGTGCTCGTGCACCCGGAGTGCCAGCACGAGGTCGTCAACGCCGCGGACATGGTGGGGTCGACGGAGTACATCATCCAGGCGCTCGACGCGGCTGCGCCCGGCTCGTCGTGGGCGATCGGCACCGAGCTCAACCTGGTGCGGCGCCTCGCGAACGCGCACCCCGACAAGCAGATCCACTACCTGGACTCGACGGTGTGCTTCTGCTCGACGATGAACCGCATCGACCTGCCGCACCTCGTCTGGGCGATGGAGTCGCTCGCCGCCGGACGGGTGGTCAACCGGATCGTCGTCGATGCCGACGACGCGCACTGGGCTCGCGTCGCCCTCGACCAGATGCTCGCGCTGCCGGGGTACTGAGGGGGTACTGGGTGAACACGGGCAGTCACCTGCGGGTCGGCCTGTTCGTCTTCGACGGCGCCGAGGAGCTCGACGTCGTCGGTCCCTACGACGTGCTGGCGTCGTGGGCCCAGCACTCGGCGCTGCACCCGGAGGTCGTGACGTTCTCGACGGACGGGGCGGGCGTGCGCTGCGCCAAGGGCCTGTGCCTGGTCCCGGACCGGAGCGCGGACGAGGTGGGCCCGCTGCACGTGCTCCTGTACCCGGGTGGTCAGGGCACGCGCGCGCTGGCGGCCGACCCGGAGCACCTCGAGTGGGTGCGGCGCATGCGTGCGACCACTCCCCTGCTCGTCTCGGTCTGCACGGGAGCGCTCGTGTACGCGGCCGCCGGCCTGCTGTCGGGCCGTCCCGCGACCACGCACTGGGCGGCGTTCGACGAGCTCGCGACGTTCGACCCGAGCGTGCTCGCGGACACCGAGGCGCGGTTCGTCGACGACGGCGACGTCATCACGTCGGCCGGCGTGTCCGCGGGCATCGACATGGCACTCCATCTCGTGGCGCGGCTCGAGTCGGTCGACATGGCCCGGGGCGTCCGGCGAGGTATCCAGTACGACCCCGCGCCGCCCGTCTGACCGAGTCTCAGGCGGACCTCAGTTACTCGTCAGTAGCATCGACGGGTGATCCGCACCCTCCAGCTCGCGCTCGCCACCTGGCGCCCTCGTCCGGCGATCCCCGGCCAGGGGCTGCTCGACCCGTCCGTCACGCGGCTGCGCGTGCACCTCGGCGACCTCGACCTGTACCGGCACGTCAACAACGGCGTGTACCTGCAGATGATGGACGTCGGCCGCAGCAACCTGCTCGCCGACCTCGGTGCGTACGGCCTGCTCGCGGACCGCGGCTGGTTCCCGGTCGTCGCCGCGTCCACCATCAAGTACCGGCGGTCCCTGACGTTCGGGCAGCGTTTCGACCTCACGTCGCGCGTGCTCGGCTGGGACGCCCGGGTCGTCTACCTCGAGCAGACCTTCACGCTGCGCGGCGAGCACGTCGCCCGCGGCGTCGTGGCGGGACGGTTCCTCGGGCGGGACGGCGAACGCGTCGCGGCGACCGACGTCGTCACGCTCCTGGCAGGCGGCGAGGCGACGAGTCCCGAGCTACCCGAGGACGTCGCCACGTGGGCACGCGCCGTGGACGTCGCCGCCCGCTGACGCCGGCAGGTCACCCCTGCGCGAGCCGCTCCAGCAGCAGCGCCTCGGCCAGCACGACCCGCTCGAGCTCGCCCAGGTCCACCGACTCGTTCGCCCCGTGCGCACGACTGTCGGGGTCCTGCACGCCGGTGACGAGGATCGCGGCGTCCGGGAACACCTCGAGCAGGTCCGCGATGAACGGGATCGAGCCTCCGATGCCGATGTCGACCGGCTCGGTGCCCCACGACCGCGCGAACGCCCAGCGCGCCGCCTGCATGGCCGTCGAGTCGAGCGGCGCCTGGAACGGCTTGCCCTGCTCGCCGTCGGTGACGGTGACCTGCGCGCCGAACGGCGCGTGCTCGACGAGGTGACGGCGGACGGCGTCCATCGCGGCCGCCGGGTCCTGACCTGGTGCGATGCGGACCGACAGCTTCGCCGTCGCACGCGGCGTCAGCGTGTTCGACGCGCTCGCCACGCGGGGCGCGTCGAGCCCGATCACGGAGATCGCGGGCCTGGTCCACAGCCGGGCCGTGAGCGGGCCGGTCCCGGCCAGCTCCACACCGTCCAGGGCGCCGGAGTCGGCGCGGAACGCGTCCTCGTCGTAGTCGACCGACGGGTCGGGTGCGCGCACGAGCCCCGCGACGGCCACGTCGCCGTGCTCGTCGTGCAGGGTGGCGACCAGCCGTGCCAGGAGCGTCGGTGCGTCGAGCAGCGGGCCGCCGAACTGGCCCGAGTGGACGGCATGGTGCAGCGCGGCGACCTCGACGGTGCAGTCCACGAGCCCCCGCAGGGACGTCGTGAGCCCGGGGACACCGACGGCCCAGTTCGCCGAGTCGGCGACCACGATGACGTCCGCCTGGAGCAGGTCGCGGTGCGCGTGCAGGAAGGCCGTGAACGTCGGCGAGCCGATCTCCTCTTCGCCCTCGACGAAGACCGTCACGCCGACGCCCAGCTCGTCACCGAGCACGCGCAGCGCCCCGAGGTGCGCGACGACCCCCGCCTTGTCGTCCGCCGAGCCTCGGCCGTAGAGCCGGCCGTCGCGCTCGGTCGGCTCGAACGGCGGCGAGACCCAGTCGGCGTCGTCGCCCGGCGGCTGGACGTCGTGGTGGGCGTAGAGCAGGACCGTCGGCGCACCCTCCGGGGCGGGCCGGCGCGCGACGACCGCGGGCGCACCGGCCCGGCCGTCGGGGGTCGACGCCGTGAGGATCCGCACGTCGTCGAGGCCGGCGCCGCGCAGCAGTTCGGCGACGGCCGTCGCGCTCGCGTCGACGTGGGCCTGGTCGAACTCGGTGTTCGAGACGCCCGGGATGCGCACCAGCGCCTCCAGGTCGGACCTCAGTGCGGGGAAGGCGTCGGCGGTGCGGGTGCGGAGGGTCTCGACGCGGTCGGCGTCGATCCCGGCAGGCGTCGGAGCGGTCACGGGCTGTCACGCTACTCGACTACCCTGACAGGGTGTTCGGACGCAGCAACGACCCGCAGGACGCGACGCCGGTGACGGCGCAGGCCACCCCGTCTCCCGACGGCAAGGGGCGCCCCACGCCCAAGCGCAAGGAGGCCGAGGCCGCGAACAAGCGTCCCCTCGTCCCCACCGACCGCAAGGCGGCGGGCAAGGCGGGCCGTCAGCAGGCCAAGGAGCAGCGCGACCGCGAGTACCGGGCGATGCAGACGGGCGACGAGCGGTTCATGCCGGCGAAGGACCGCGGGCCGCAGCGACGGTTCGTCCGCGACTGGGTGGACGCGCGGTGGAACCTGGCCGAGCTGATCCTGCCGGCCGCCGCCGTGCTGCTCGTCGTGCAGCTCACGCTGAGCAAGGCCGCGCCGCTGCTCGCCGCGCTGGCGATCCTCGTCCTGTACGTCTTCGTGCTCGCCGCGATCGTCGACGGCTGGCTCATGTGGCGGAGGCTGAAGAAGGCGTTCGCCGCGAAGTTCGGCATCGACGCGCCGCCCAAGGGCACGATGTCGTACGCGCTGATCCGCACGTTCCAGATCCGCCCGTCGCGCATGCCCAAGCCTCAGGTGAAGCACGGCCAGCGGCCCTCCTGAGCCGACATAGGGTTGAGCCCATGGTTGCTTACCGTCACCTGGGCCGATCCGGCCTCAAGATCACCGAAATCACCTACGGCAACTGGCTCACCCACGGCTCGCAGGTCGAGAACGACACCGCCAAGGCGTGCGTGCGCGCGGCGCTCGACGTCGGCATCACGAGCTTCGACACCGCCGACGTGTACGCCAACACCAAGGCGGAGAGCGTCCTCGGCGAGGCACTGAAGGGTGAGCGGCGCCAGTCGCTCGAGATCTTCACGAAGGTCTTCTGGCCCACCGGCCCCGGCGGCGCCAACGACATGGGCTTGTCCCGCAAGCACATCATGGAGTCGATCGACGGCTCTCTTCAGCGGCTCCAGACCGACTACGTGGACCTGTACCAGGCCCACCGGTGGGACCACGCGACGCCGATCGAGGAGACGATGCAGGCGTTCGCCGACATCGTGCACGCCGGCAAGGCCCACTACATCGGCGTGTCCGAGTGGACGGCGGACCAGATCCGTCAGGGGCACGCGCTCGCTCAGGAGCTGCGGATCCCGTTCGTCTCGAACCAGCCCCAGTACTCGGCGCTCTGGCGTGTCATCGAGTCCGACGTCGTCCCCACGTCGGAGGAGCTGGGCCTGTCGCAGATCGTCTGGTCGCCCGTCGCGCAGGGCGTGCTCACGGGCAAGTACCAGCCCGGTCAGCCTGCGCCGGCCGGGTCGCGCGGCACGGACCAGAAGGGCGGCGCCCGAATGATCGGGCGCTTCCTGGAGAACCGGGAGGTGCTCGAGCGCGTCCAGCGGCTCCTCCCCGTCGCCCACGAGCTGGGCCTGACGATGGCGCAGCTGGCCGTCGCCTGGGTCCTGCAGAACACGAACGTCGCGGCCGCGATCATCGGCGCGTCCCGGCCCGAGCAGGTCGCGGAGAACGTCAAGGCGTCGGGCGTCGAGATCCCGGCCGAGCTCATGGCACGGATCGACGAGGTCCTCGGCGACTCTGTCGTGACCGACCCTGCCGAGACGGCGAAGAACTCGCCCTCGCGCTGACCTGTGCGACGACGGGCCCCGGACGGTGCGTCCGGGGCCCGTCGTCGTGCCATCAGCAGGCGGCCGGTTCGGGGTCCGCCCCTGCACCGGTCGCGACCGCAGGGAGCGCGACGTGCTCGACGGGAGCCATGGACGCCGGCGCGAGCGGGAGCGGGACCGTGAGCCGCGACAGGAAGACGTGCACCAGCGGTCCGACCCCGACGGCGTAGGCGACCGTGGCCAGGCCGACGGTCCCGCCGAGCACCCAGCCGGCGGCGACGACGAGCACCTCGATGCTGGTCCTGACGAGGCGCACCGAGCGGCCGGTCCGGGCGACGAGTCCGGTCATGAGCCCGTCCCTCGGTCCGGGCCCGAGCCGCGCACCGACGTACAGGCCGGTGGCGAGCGCGTTGAGCACGATCCCGGTGGCGGCCATGACGATCCGCACGGCGAGCGGCAGCGGGTCGGGCAGGCGGTCGAGGCCCGCGAGGAACGGGTCCACCAGCAGTCCGATCACGAGGACGTTGGCCACCGTCCCGACGCCGGGGCGCTGGCGCAGCGGGATCCAGCAGGCGAGGACGACCACGCTCGTCAGGAGCGTGATCGTGCCGAACGAGAGGCCGGTGTGGCGCGAGATGCCCTGGGTGAGCACGTCCCACGGCATGTTCCCGAGGCCGGCGTGCACGAGGAGGGCCATGGACGCCGCGTAGAGGACGAGTCCGCCGAGCAGCTGGGTGCCGCGACGGACCGGGGCCGTCACGCGTGCACCTGCGTGCTGCGCTCGATCTCCACGGTGGTCCCCTCTGCCCAGTCGTGCCGCGCTGCCGGCGGCAGGCGGTGCCCCCAGCCGTCCCGGGCCACGATCCTCACCAACGCCACCACCAGTCCGATTGTGCCTGCCACTCCGAGAAGGACGAGAGTGGCCCTCATCGTCGCGTCCATACGGAGGATTCTGGTGCGCAGTGGCCTCCCCTTGCATAGCCATTTCTGAGATAGTGGCTTCATGACGGTGACCGACCTGCCCACCGACCGCCGGATGGCGGGCGCACGCCTCGCGACCGTGCTCGGCGCCTGGCAACGATCCGGCCCCGCGTACATCGCGCTCGCCGACTCGCTGCGCGCCGCGATCCTGTCGGGTGCCGTGCCGCTGAGCACCCGCCTGCCGAGCGAGCGCGAGCTCGCCGAGTCGCTCGGCGTGTCGCGGACCACCACCACCGCGACGTACGACCTGCTGCGCGACGAGGGCTACCTCGTCAGCCGCCGCGGCTCCGGCACGGTGACCACGCTGCCGACCGGACCGGGCGCCCGCGCCGAGGCCCGGACCTGGGTGGAGGCCGACGACGACGCCGCCGACCTGTCGATCGCCGCCCCGTCCGCACCCTCCGCCCTGCACGGCGCGTACCTCGCGGCGCTCGACGCCCTTCCGCGCTACCTCGCCGGCACCGGCTACGCGCCGCTCGGCCTGCCCGTGCTGCGCGGCGCGATCGCCGACTGGTACACCGCACGCGGCACACCGACGACCCCGGACCAGGTCCTCGTCACGACGGGCGCCCAGCAGGCGATCCACCTGCTCGTCGCCGCGCACGCGTCGCCGGGCGACCGGGTGGTCGTCGAGCACCCCACGTACCCGCACGCGATCGACGTCGTCCGCCGCGCCGCCGCCCGCCCGGTGCCGGTGCCGAGCGGCGCCGACGGGCTCGACGTCGACCTCCTGGAGTCCACCGTCCGGCAGGTCGCCCCCCGCCTCGTCTACCTGATCCCCGACCACCGGAACCCGACGGGCACCAGCCTCGACACCGAGCAGCGCGAGCGGGTGCGCGCGATCGCCCGGCGGCACCGCACCGTCGTCGTCGGAGACGAGGTCCTCACCGAGCTGACGCTCGACGGCGCCGCCCCCGCACCGTTCGCCGGCGACGGCCGGGCCTCCGGTCTCGTCGTGTCGATCGGGTCGGCGTCGAAGGCCTTCTGGGGAGGTCTGCGCATCGGATGGATCCGCGCCCACCCCGACCTCGTCGCGCGGCTCGCGGCCGTGCGCGGCAACGTCGACATCGCCACGGCCGTCCTCGAGCAGCTGGTCGTCACCGAGCTCCTCGCCCACGCCGGCGACCTCCTGCCGCGACGTCGCGACGTCCTGCGCGAACGACGCGACCTGCTCGTCGGCCTGCTGGGTCAGCGGCTCCCGTCCTGGCGGGTCCCCGTGCCCGCCGGTGGGCTCTCGCTCTGGGTCGACCTCGGCGCACCTGTGTCGAGCGCCCTCGCCGCGGTGTCCGTCCGGCACGGCGTGCGCCTCGTCCCCGGTCCCGCGTTCGGCGTGGACGGCAGCTTCGAACGGCACCTGCGCCTGCCGTTCAGCGAGTCGCCCGAGACCCTCACCCGTGCGGTCACGGGGCTCGCCGACGCGTGGGAGAGCCTGGGCTCGGTGACGTCCACGCCCGGTTACGCGGTGCGCGCGGTCGTGTGAGTGGTTACCGCCAGCTCAGCGCAGCACGAGCGCCGCGGTGGCCTGCTCGCCGTCGTGCACCAGCGCGACGGAGTGCACACCCTGCTGGGCGAGCGACCGCCAGTGCTCCCCCAGCCACTGCTCGGCGTCGAACTGCGTCGTGAACACGGGGCTCACCGGGCGGTCCAACGCATCGCCCGAGGCGTCCTCGAACCGCCACTCCCACTGCGGACGGACGACCATCACACGGCCGCCGAGCTGCGGACGGACGCGCGGCGGGCCGCGTCCGAGGCGAGGGCCCGGGTGATCCGTGACGCCCACGCGGGTCCCCGGTAGACGAACCCGGTGTAGCCCTGGACGAGCGTCGCGCCGACCGCCAGGTACTCCCGGGCGTCGGCCGGGGTCGACACGCCGCCGACGCCGATGATCACGGCATCCGGACCGAGCCGGCTGCGCAGCCGGGCCACGACGTCGAGCCCGCGGGCGAGGACCGGTGGACCCGACAGCCCGCCCGGACCGAGGTCGTGCGCGATCGTCGTGTTCACCGCGACGACGCCGTCGAGCCCGAGCTCGGCGGCGAGCTCCGCGACCGCGTCGACGTCCTCGTCCGAGAGGTCGGGCGCGATCTTCACGAGCAGCGGCACCGGCGGGCGCGCGATCGCGGCGGTCGCCTCGTCGGCCGCGACCCGGGTGGCCTCGAGGATCGGTCGCAGCGCGGCCACCGACTGCAGGTCCCGCAGGCCCGGCGTGTTCGGCGACGAGACGTTGACGACCAGGTAGTCCGCGTACGGGGCCAGCCGTCCCGCGCTCGTCGCGTAGTCGGCCGGTGCCTGCTCGACCGGCGTGACCTTCGTCTTGCCGATGTTCACGCCGACGACCAGCCGGCGGCCTGCCGGGGTCGCACGCAGCCGCTGCAGGCGCTGCGCGACCGCCGCCGAGCCCTCGTTGTTGAAGCCCATCCGGTTGCGCAGCGCACGCTGCTCGACCACACGCCACAGCCGCGGCGGCTCGTTGCCGGGCTGCGGCTGGGCCGTCACGGTCCCGATCTCGACGAACCCGAAGCCGAGCATCGCGAGCCCCGCGACACCGGTCGCGTTCTTGTCGAAGCCGGCGGCGACGCCGAACGGGGCGGGGAACCGGCGACCCCACACCTCGACCGCGCCGCTCGTCGGCGGCGCGAAGACCCGCCGGACGACGTCGCGCAGGACCGGGACGCGCGCGACGCCACGGATCAGAGCGAAGGCCACCTCGTGGGCCTTCTCGGGGTCCATCCGTCGGAACACGAGGTCGAACAGCAGGCGGTACACGCCTTCACCCTAGGTGCTGTGCGGCCTCGGGCGCCTCGCCGTCCGTGCGCGTCCTGCCCGTCGTCCAGAGCCACCACAGGCCGAGGAACGGCAGCACGAGCGGCACGTACCCGTAGCCCCGGCCGAACCCGGACCACACGGTCTGGTCGGGGAACTCGCCGACGTCGACCAGGGACAACGTGCCGACCACGAGCACACCGACGGTCTCGATCCCGACCGTGACCCATGCGAGGCGACGACGGTCCGTGGCCAGCGCGAACGTCGCCACCACGTAGACCACGCCCGAGGCGAGGGACAGGAGGTAGGCGACCGGGGCCTCGTCGAGCTTGGTCGACACCTGGTAGACGCCCCGGGCGGTCGCGGCGAGCGCGAGGATGCCGTAGACGGCGACGAGCAGCCGTCCCGGGCCGGTCCCGGTCGCCCGGTGCGTCGGACGCTGGTCGGTCACACGGTCCCCCAGATCTGGAGCAGTCGGTACTCGAGGAAAGCCACGGTCAGGGCCGCGACGAGAAGGACGACCGAGCTCCACCGCGTGCGCTCGGCGAACGCCCAGGCGGCCGCGAACGGCAGCACGACCGCCTGCGTGACGACGTAGCCCCAGAAGAGCCCGCCGCTGAGGCCCGCGGGCGGGTCGGTCGCCGCGAGCACGGCTGCGACCACGGCCTGCACGACGAGCACGGACTCGACCACGGCACCGCCCCACAGCTGGCGCAGGACCACCGCACGGTCGCGGACCACGAACCACGCGGCCCACCCGGCCAGGACGACGCACAGCAGCACGACGAGCAGCGCGAGGGGCACGATCACGGGACCACACCGTACCGGCGGTGCACGGGTGCACCGGCACCGACGACATACGATCGAGCGGTGACCGTGACGCTGACCTCACAGGACCCTGCCCGCCTCTCCGTCGACGCCGTGGTCGTCGCCGTCGCCCAGAAGGACGGCGCCCCGCGCGTCCTCGGCGGCGCGTGGCTGCCGAAGGACCTGCGCACCTCGATCGAGCGGGACGGCGCTGCCCTGGGTGTGACCGGCGCGGCCGACGAGGTCCGCCGGCTGCCCGGCACCGGTCTGCACGCCGCCGTCCTCGTCCTCACCGGTGTCGGTGCCGCGGAGTCCGTCTCGCCCGAGGTCCTGCGTCGCGCTGCCGGCGCGGCGACCCGCGAGCTGACCGGGACCGCGACCGTCGCGCTCGCTCTGCCCGCCGACGACCAGGACTCGCTCGCCGCCGTCGTCGAGGGCGGCCTGCTCGGCGCCTACGCGTACAACCGCTACCGCACCGACGACGCCGCCCGGGCGGCCGTCCGCGACCTGGAGGTCGTGACGTCGCTCGGCCGCACGCGCGCCGCGAAGGACGCCGTCCAGCGCGCCGAGGTCGTCGCCGCCGCGGTGCACGCCACCCGCGACCTGGTCAACGCCGCCCCCAACGACCTGTTCCCCGCGGCGTTCGCCGACGCTGCCAAGGCCGCCGTGAAGGACGCGGGCGCCAAGGGCGTCAAGGTCACGGTCCTCGACGAGAAGGCGCTGGCGGCCGGCGGCTACGGCGGGCTCGTCGGCGTGGGTCAGGGGTCGGTCCGCGGACCTCGTCTCGTGAAGGTGGCGTACGCGCCGTCCCGGCCCAAGGCGAAGGTCGCGCTCGTCGGCAAGGGGATCACGTTCGACAGCGGTGGCATCTCGATCAAGCCCGCGGCCGGCATGGAGGCGATGAAGTCCGACATGGCGGGAGCCGCCGCCGTGCTGCACACCGTGGTCGCGGCTGCTCGGCTGGAGCTGCCGGTCGCCGTGACCGGGTGGCTCTGCCTCGCCGAGAACATGCCGTCGGGGACCGCCCAGCGGCCGTCGGACGTGCTCACGATCCGCGGCGGGAAGACCGTCGAGGTCCTCAACACCGACGCCGAGGGCCGGCTCGTCATGGCCGACGGCCTCGTCGCCGCGGTCGAGGAGGGCCCCGACGTCGTCATCGACATCGCGACGCTCACGGGTGCCCAGCTGGTCGCGCTCGGCCACCGGGTCTCGGCCGTCATGGGGACCGAGGACGTGCGCGCCGAGGTCGTCGCCGCCGCCGACGCGAGCGGCGAGCAGTTCTGGCCGATGCCGCTGCCCGCCGAGCTCCGGGCGAGCCTCAAGTCGAAGGTCGCCGACATCGCGAACATCGGCGACCGGTTCGGCGGGATGCTGACGGCCGGCGTGTTCCTCCGGGAGTTCGTCGGCGACACGCCGTGGGCGCACCTCGACGTGGCGGGTCCGGCGTTCAACGAGAAGAGCGCGCACGGGTACACGCCCGTCGGCGGCACCGGGGTGGGCGTGCGGACGCTGCTCCAGCTCATCGAGTCCCGCGCAGGGGCCTGACCCCCGCGGTCGACGGCCCGGTCCCGCAGCGGCGGGGGCGGGCCGTCGTCCGTCCGGAGGCGCGTCAGACGACGCCGCGCTTGCGCAGGATCCTCTGCCGAGAGTTGTAGTCCCGCATCCGCTGCGGGTAGCCGACCCGCTGCACGTCGTACACCGGGATGTTCAGCTCCCGGGCGAGCTGCACCGCGGCCTTCTCGTCAGGGACGCGCCGCCGCGTCCACTCCCCGTCCGTGGCCACGAGCATCACCGTCATCGGGGCGGCGGTGGTGCGCGGCTCGACGTACGCCTCGACCCCGACGCGGGTCGCGACGAAGTCCGTGAGGTGCGCGACCGTCGCGTCCTTGGCGGCACGGTCGTCCGGCACGTCGGAGGAGGTGGGACGGGGTCGGCGCGAGAACAGGCCCATGCCGGACGAGGGTAGCCGCCCCGTCTGTCAGAGCCGGCGCGCCCGCCGTGCGGATCTCCGTGGCCGATGCCCCGAGCACCAGTCATGGGACGACTGTTCCGAGAGTCACACGGATCTGCAGGTCGCCGCGGTCGTTCCTGCCCGGTCGGGATGACAAGATGGTCGGCGAGCTCGAGACCACACGCCTGCGTATGAGGAGTTGCACGTGGCCGACACCGGCACCGCTTTCGACATCGTCGTCCTGGGCGCAGGGAGTGGTGGCTACGCCGCCGCCCTCCGTGCCGCACAGCTCGGCAAGACCGTGGCACTCGTCGAGGCCGACAAGGTCGGCGGCACCTGCCTGCACAACGGGTGCATCCCGACCAAGGCGCTGCTGCACGCCGCCGAGCTGGCGGACAACGCGCGCGACGGCGCCCACTTCGGCGTGAAGACCACGCTCGAGGGAATCGACATGGCCGGCGTGAACCAGTACAAGGACACCGTGATCGGAGGCCTGTACAAGGGCCTGCAGGGGCTCATCAAGTCCCGCAAGATCACCGTCATCGAGGGCTACGGCCGTCTCGTCGCGCAGAACACCGTCGAGGTCGACGGCACCCGGTACACGGGTGAGCACATCGTGCTCGCGACCGGCTCGTACGCGCGCTCGCTGCCCGGTCTGGAGATCGGCGGCCGGGTCATCACGTCCGACCAGGCGCTGCAGCTCGACTGGGTGCCGAAGTCCGCGATCATCCTCGGCGGCGGCGTCATCGGCTCCGAGTTCGCGAGCGTGTGGAAGTCGTTCGGCGCGGACGTCACGATCATCGAGGCGCTCCCCCACCTGGTGCCCAACGAGGACGTCGCGCTCTCCAAGGCTTTCGAGCGCGCGTTCCGCAAGCGCGGCATCGCGTTCAACCTCGGCGTCCGGTTCCAGGGCGTGACGCAGGACGACAACGGCGTGCACGTCACGCTCGAGGACGGCAAGACGTTCGACGCCGACGTGCTGCTCGTGGCCGTGGGCCGCGGCCCGCGCACCGGCGGCCTCGGGTACGAGGAGCAGGGCGTCACGCTGGACCGTGGCTTCGTCATCACCGACGAGCGCCTGCACACCGGCGTCGGCAACGTCTACGCCGTCGGCGACATCGTCCCGGGCCTGCAGCTCGCCCACCGCGGCTTCGCGCAGGGCATCTTCGTCGCCGAGCAGATCGCCGGGCTCAACCCCCCGGCGATCGTCGAGTCCGGCATCCCGCGCGTCACCTACTCGCACCCCGAGGTCGCCTCGGTCGGTCTCACCGAGGCCGGCGCGAAGGAGGTCCACGGCGAGGACGCCGTCGAGGTCCTCGAGTACAACCTCGCGGGCAACGGCAAGAGCAAGATCCTCGACACGGCCGGCTTCATCAAGCTCGTGCGCCAGAAGGACGGCCCCGTCGTCGGCGTGCACATGATCGGCGACCGGGTCGGCGAGCTCATCGGCGAGGGCCAGCTCATCGTGAACTGGGAGGCCTACCCGGAGGACGTCGCCTCCCTCGTCCACGCACACCCCACGCAGAACGAGGCGCTCGGCGAGGCCCACCTGGCGCTCGCCGGCAAGCCGCTGCACGCCCACAACTGACCACACGATCGAAGGAGACACGCGGTCATGTCCGACAACGTGCAGCTGCCCGCTCTCGGTGAGTCCGTCACCGAGGGCACCGTCACCCGCTGGCTGAAGAACGTGGGCGACCGCGTCGAGGTCGACGAGCCCCTGCTCGAGATCTCGACCGACAAGGTCGACACCGAGATCCCGTCGCCGTTCGCCGGCGTCGTCGAGCAGATCCTCGTCCAGGAGGACGAGACGGTCGAGGTCGGCGCGACGCTGGCCGTCATCGGCTCCGGCGAGGGTGGCGGCGACGCCTCCGCACAGGCCGAGGCCGCTCCCGCCGCGACCGAGGAGCAGGCTCCGGCCGAGGAGCCCGCCGCCGAGGCGGCGCCCGAGGCGGAGCCGGCCGAGGAGCACGAGGCACCGGCGGCCCAGCAGCCCCCCGGGGGCGGCGGCGAGGGCGACGAGGTGAGGCTCCCCGCGCTCGGCGAGTCCGTCACCGAGGGCACCGTGACGCGCTGGCTCAAGGCTGTCGGCGACAGCGTCGAGGTCGACGAGCCGCTGCTCGAGATCTCGACCGACAAGGTCGACACCGAGATCCCGTCGCCCGTCGCGGGCACCGTCCAGCAGATCCTCGTCCAGGAGGACGAGACGGTCGAGGTCGGCGCCGTCCTGGCCGTCATCGGCTCGGGGGCCGCGTCGTCGGCGCCTGCGGACGCCGCACCCGCGGAAGCCGCACCCGCGCAGCCCGCGGCCGCACCGGCCGAGGCTCCCGCTCCCGCCCCGCAGGCCGAGGCTGCGCCTGCCGCACCCGCGCCGACCCCTGCCCCGGTGCCGGCCACGCCTGCACCGGCGCCCGCACCGGCCGCCGCGCCCGCAGCAGCCGCAGCGCCGGCTCCGGCCGTCTCCGGCAGCTACCTGACCCCGCTCGTGCGCAAGCTCGCCGCGGACAAGGGCGTCGACGTCGCCACGCTCACCGGCACCGGCGTCGGCGGTCGCATCCGCAAGGAGGACGTCCTCGAGGCGGCCGCCAAGGCGGAGGCGGCGAAGGCCGCCGCCGCTGCTCCGGCGGCACCTGCCGCTGCGGCCCCGGCCGCGAAGGCGGCGTCCGTCCCGTCGGTCTCGCCGCTGCGCGGCACGACCGAGAAGGCCAGCCGCCTGCGCCAGATCATCGCCGAGCGCATGGTCGAGGCCCTGCACAGCCAGGCGCAGCTCACCACGGTGGTCGAGGTCGACGTCACCAAGGTCGCTCGCCTGCGGGCGCGCGCCAAGGAGGACTTCAAGGCGCGCGAGGGTGTCAACCTCACGTTCCTGCCGTTCTTCGTGCTCGCCGCGGTCGAGGCCCTCAAGGCCTTCCCGAAGGTCAACGGCGTGCTCGAGGGCAACACGATCACGTACCACGGCCAGGAGAACGTCGGCATCGCGGTCGACACCGAGCGCGGCCTCGTCGTGCCGGTGATCCGTGACGCGGGCGACCTCAACCTCGCCGGGCTGTCGCGCAAGATCGTCGACCTCGCCGGCCGAACCCGGGGCAACAAGGTCGGCCCGGACGAGCTCAGCGGCGCGACGTTCACCGTCACGAACACGGGCTCGGGCGGCGCGATCATCGACACGCCGATCGTCCCGGGTGGGACGTCCGCGATCCTCGGCACCGGCGCGATCGTCAAGCGCCCGGTCGTCATCCAGGACGCCGACGGCGCCGAGGTCATCGCGATCCGGTCGATGTGCTACCTGTCGCTGTCGTACGACCACCGGCTGGTCGACGGCGCCGACGCGTCGCGGTACCTGTCCGCGGTCAAGGCCCGCATCGAGGAGGGCGCGTTCGAGTCCGAGGTCGGCCTCTGACGTTCCCGCACCACCCGTTCTGCCCGACGACGGCCCGGGTCCCCTTCGTGGGGACCCGGGCCGTCGCGCGTCCACGCCGTCGCGCGCCCTAGGGTGACCGCATGCACGTGGTGGTGGCCGGCTCACAGGGGTTCATCGGCGGCGCCCTCGTCCCGCACCTGCGTGCGGCGGGGCACGAGGTCCGGGTGCTGGTGCGCCGCGACCCACGGTCGTCCGACGAGGTCGGCTGGGACCCGGACCGGGGGCAGCTGGAGCCGGCGGTCCTGCGTGCGGCGGACGCGGTGGTCGACCTCGCGGGCGTGAACGCCGGGAGCCGCCCGCTGACCGCGCGTCGCAAACAGCTCGTCCTGTCGTCACGGCTGCGCACCACCGAGCTGCTGTCGACGACCCTCGCACGGCTCGACGACCGGCCGCGGATACTCCTGCAGGCGTCGGGGATCGGGGCGTACGGCGACCGCGGCGACGTCGAGCTCGACGAGCTCGAGCCTCTCGGCACGACGTTCTTCGCCGACGTCGTCCGGCAGTGGGAGGCCGCGACCGCGCCCGCACAGGACGCCGGGTCCCGGGTCGTCCTGTTGCGCACCGGCGTCGTGCTCGGGCCGCACGGCGGTGCGCTCGGGCGCCTGCTCCCGCTGCTGCGGCTCGGCCTGGGTGGCCGGCTGGGCTCGGGGCGACAGTTCTGGCCGTGGATCACGCTGGCCGACGAGGTGCGGGCGATCGGGCATCTCCTCGAGGTCGACGTGCATGGTCCGGTGAACCTCGTGGCGCGCGCGGACCGTAACTCCGACGTGATCGGCGCCCTGGCGCGCGCGATGCACCGGCCGGCCGTCGTCCCGGTGCCGGCGTTCGCGCTCCGTGCGCTGCTCGGCGACTTCTCCTCGGAGGTGCTCGGTTCGATCCGGGCGGTCCCGGCCGCGCTCGACGCCAGCGGCTTCCGGCCGCTCCATCCCGACCTCGGCGCGGCGAGCGCGTGGCTCGTCGACGCGAGCTGACCGCGCGGCGTCGTCAGCCGGGGGCGGCGGTGACGTCCCAGACCCGCCAGCCGTCGTCGGTCCACCGCAGGCCGAGCACGACCGTCCGCTCGGGCGCGGCCGGCACCTCGACCCGGCTCGCCCCGTCGGCCGACACCCGGATGTGTGTGGACATCGAGGTCGTGAGCGCGACCTGCGCGTCGAGGCCCGGTGCAGGCCGGGCACGGAGGTGGGCGTCCGCGACGTGGACCGTGAGGCCCTCGACGTGGCCGCCCGCCAGCGCTGCGACGACCCCGCTGTCGGCCGTGAAGGCGGGCCCGCCGTCGACCTCGACGCGCGTGAGGGCAGCGACCTGCGCGGACGCCACGACGCCGGCACGACGTCTGCTGAGCTCGACGGCGGCTGCCACCGGGTCGGTGCGGTCGAGCACCGGGTCGACGTCGGCGCTCGCACCGGTCGACGGTCCGTCGGCGACGGGCGCGAACCGCACGACGAGCGCGGTCCCGGCCGACGCGACGGCGAGTGCCGCCACGGCCACGAGGCCCGCGCGGACGAGGCGCCGCGGCCGCCGCTGCCGACGCCGCGGAGCGGGCGTGGAGCTGCCGCGATGGGCCGCACGGACCAGGTCCGCCGCCGCACGCGTCCCCGCGTCGGGAAGGCGTACGGCCTCGGGCTCGGCCGTCCGGTAGCACGCGTCGACGACCTGCGCGGCGAGGAGCTCCGGGAGGTGCAGCAGCGCCTCGAACGCGTCGCGGAGCGCCGGGGCGCCGCCGGCGGCCGAGGCGAGGTGCGCGTCGGGTCCGGGCATCTGGCCGAGCACGGTCGCCAGCAGGCGGCGGACGTCGCCGTCGGGCGTTCCGAGGCCGAGGACCGCGGCCCGCAGGTCGACGAGCACCGGGCGCCCGTCCGGACGGACCACGACGGTCGACGCGTCGACCGCGCCGTGCACCAGACCCGCGTCGTGCAGGGCGGCGAGCGCGTCCGCGACGGGGATCGCGACCGTCACGGCCTCCCCGTCGCCCAGCGGAGCCCGAGCGGCGCGGAGCTCGTCGAGCGTCGGGCCCTCGACGGGCTCCACGACGAGGCCGACCCGTCCGGGCGACAGCTCGACGGCATCGAGGAACCGGCACAGGTGGTCGTGGCGGAGGGCGCGCAGCCGGGCGATCCGTGCGCGCATGACGTCGTCCAGGGCGGTGGCGACGACGTGGAGCTCGACGGGCCGGTCGGAGCCGTCGTCCGGCCGGGCGGTGAACCCGGTGCCGTCGCGACCGGCGGGGCCCACCACCCGGTACCCGGCGGCGTCGAGCGCCGTCGCGACGTCTCCGGGCACGAGGAAGCGGTCCATGACCGCCATCGAAGCCGGTCGGGCGAGACGACGTCGCCGCTCGTCCACAGGTCAGAGATGCACGACGGCGCCCGCCGGCGGATCAGAGCCGGACGACCCGGCCCTCCGCGGCGGACGTGCGTGCGCCGTCCAGGACCCGTGCGGTGCGGACGGCGTCGGCGGGGTCGACGGGCGGTGGACCGCCGTCGACGACCCAGCGCACGACCTCCCGGTACACGTCGTGGTGGCCCCCGGTGGGCATCGGCACCGGCTCGCGTTCCGCGCCGCGCACGAGCCAGCCCTCGTGGACCGGCTCTCCGGGTCGGCGCCCCTCCTCGTACGCGTCGTCGAGGGCGGAGAACGGCGTCGGCTCACCCTCGAAGCTCGTCACGAGGTACGCGGCCTGCGACCCGAGCACGCGGGTGCGTGGGCCGGGGGCTCCGGTGAGCGCCCCCGCCTGGAGGTGGCTGATGACGCCCTGTCCGTCGTCGGAGGCGTGCACGAGCGCGAGGAACACGTCGTCCACGGCGGGCGTTGTGCGTGCGGCGAGCTCGGCGTACACGGACGTGACGGGACCGAAGAGCTGCACCGCCGAGTCGACGAGGTGGGCGCCGAGGTCGAGCAGCAGGCCGCCGGCCTCGGGGTCGTTCTCCTTCCAGCGGTCCTGGGGCTGCGGCCGGAACCGTTCCCAGCGCCGCTCGAACCGGTGCACCCGGCCGAGCGCGCCGGTCTCGAGCAGGTGGCGCAGCGCGAGCTGCTCGGTGTCCCACCGGCGGTTCTGGAACACCGTGAGCCGGCCGCCGGCCCGCACGGACGCGTCGACGAGACGTTCCGCGTCGGCCGTGGTGGTCGCGAGCGGCTTGTCGACGATGACGTGCACCCCGGCCTCGAGCGCCGCCAGCACGTGGGCGACGTGCTCGCCGGTGGGGCTGGCGACGACGACGAGGTCCAGCTCGCTCGCGTGCTCGAGCAGCGCCGGGACGTCGGGCACGACGACAGCACCCGGCCAGTCGCTCTCGACCTGTGCGGCCCTGCTGCGCGTGACGACGTGCGTCACGCGCTGCCCCGACTCGCGCAGCAGCCGGGCGTGGATACCGCGCCCTGCTCCCCCGTACCCGACCAGACCGACGCGCAGCGACTCCATGCCGCCCACTCTAGGGAGTGCGTCGGGCGAGCCTGCTGGGCCACCACGTGCGGCGGTCCAGCTCGTGCACGAGGGCCGGCACGAGGAGCGAACGCACGACGAGCGTGTCGAGCAGCACGCCGAACGCCACGATGAACGCGATCTGTGCGAGGAACAGCAACGGTATGACCCCCAGCGC
Source organism: Cellulomonas chitinilytica (assembly GCF_016862675.1). Taxonomy (GTDB): domain Bacteria; phylum Actinomycetota; class Actinomycetes; order Actinomycetales; family Cellulomonadaceae; genus Cellulomonas; species Cellulomonas chitinilytica. Next base: position 26,902 of record NZ_BONK01000002.1, read on the forward strand.
GGCGAACGTGGTCGCCAGCACGACCCCGGCCGAGGTGATGACGCCGCCCGTCACCGCCAGCCCACGGACCACGCCCGCTCGCGTGCCGAGCCGGATCGACTCCTCCCGGACCCGCGTCATCAGGAAGATCGAGTAGTCGACGCCGAGCGCCACGAGGAACACGAAGGCGTACAGCGGCACGACGGGATCGGCGCCGGGGAAGCCGAGCACGTGCGTGAACACGAGCGCGGAGACGCCGAGCGCGGCGGCGAACGACAGCACGTTCGCGACGAGCAGCAGCGCGGCCGCCATGACGGACCGCAGCAGCAGCATGAGGATGACGCCGATCACGAGGAGCACCACGGGCACGATGACCGTGAGGTCGCGCTCGGACGCCCGCTGCGTGTCGAGCGCCTCGGCCGCCGCGCCACCGACGAGCGCGTCGGGTGCGACCTCGTGGACTGCGTCCCGGACGTCGTCGACGGTCCCGACGGCCTCCTGCGAGTCGGACGGCGCGTCCGTCGTCACGTCGAGGCGGATGCGGCCGTCGACGACCTTGGCGGGCGCGTCCGTCGGGGCCCCGGGGGCCCCGTCGGCTCCGGTGAACGGGACGACGGCGGCGACCCCGTCGACCGAGCGCACCACGTCCGTGACCTCGTCGGCGTCGGCCTGGTCGACGACGACGACCACCGGCTGCACCCCGCCCGCGGGGAAGTGCTCGGTGAGGACCTCTTCTCCGGCGACCGCGTCGACGGGCGTGAGGAACACGTCGGCCTGGCTGGTCCCGCGGGCGTCGAGCATCGGCAGCAGCGCGGCGCACCCGCACAGGACGAGCGCCGTGACGACCCAGACGGGTCGGGCGTGCCGGCCGACGAAGGCGGCGAGGCGCCCCCACACGCCGTCGGGCACGGTCGTGGCGGACGCACCGGGCTCGTCCGCCACGGGCTGCGGCGACCGGGGCCAGAAGAAGGCGCGCGACCGGCGACCGGCGACGAGCAGCAGCGCGGGCAGGAACGTGAGGACCGCCAGGAACGCGGAGGTGATGCCGATGGCGGCGACCGGTCCCAGGCTGCGGTTGGAGGACAGGTCGGAGAGCAGCAGGCACAGCACGCCCGCGACGACCGTGCCCGCGCTGGCCGCGATCGGCTCCAGGCACGCCCGCCACGCCCGTCCCATGGCAGCGGCGGGCGACTCGACGTGCCGCAGCTCCTCGCGGTACCGGGCGACGAGGAGGAGCGCGTAGTCGACGGACGCGCCCACCACGAGGATCGACAGGATGCCCTGCGCCTGGCCGTTGAGCGTGAGCGCGTCGTGCAGCGCGAGCTGGTAGACGACGAGCCCGGCGAGGCACAGCGCGAACACGGCGGTGAGGATCACGAGGAACGGCAGGAACGGCGACCGGTAGACGACGACGAGGATGAGCAGCACCGCACCGAGCGCGACGAGCAGCAGCACGCCGTCGATGCCGCCGAACGCGGTGACGAGGTCGGCGACGAACCCGGCGGGGCCGGTGACCCAGGCCTGGAGGCCGGTCGCGCCCGCCCCGGTGGCGGTGGCACCGAGGTCGTCGGCCAGGGAGCCGCGCAGCGTGTCGACGAAGGCGACGGCGGCGCGCTGGTCGTCGCCGACGAGCCCGTTCGCCGTGTCGGCGTCGAGCGAGAACGCGACGAGCAGCGCCTCGCCGTCGTCGGACGGGATCACGGCGGGCTGCCCGACGAGGTACGCCTCCCAGGTCCCCGTCGATCCCGCGGGCAGGGCGGTCCCGGGCACGTCCTGCGCCCATCCCTGCACGGCGGCGACCTGCTCGGGGGTGACTGCCGAGCCGTCCGCGGGCTGCAGCACGACGAGCGCGGGTAGCGTCTGCGTGTCGACGAAGCCCCTGCTCGCGGCGGCGGCACGGGTGGACTCGGCGGACGACGGCAGGAACGCGGCGGCGTCGTTCGTCTGGACCTGCGACAGCTTCCCCTGCGCCATCCCCCCGGCGGAGGCGATGCCGAACCAGACGAGCAGGACGACGGCGACGAGCACGGACCGGACGACGGGTCGATTGCTCAGCATGCTGAGTATCTTGCTGTCGAGCGGTCAGATCAGCAAACGGAGAGGACGGACGGTGGAGCACCCCGAGGTCCCGGCAGCACCGGCGTCGCCCGACCCCACCTCGACCGACCCCGCCCAGTGGCCGGTCGGCCGGCTGCTGTCCGCGGCCGCGCGCCGCGTCGAGCGCGACTGGGACGCCCACCTCGCCGGCTGGGACCTCAGCCACGCGAGCCAGCCCGCGCTCGTCCACCTCGCCCGGTCCCCGCTGTCGCAGCGGGAGCTCGCGGCGCGGTGCGGGGTGACCGAGCAGACGATGAGCAAGGTGGTCGGGCGCCTCGAGCGCACCGGCTACGTCACCCGCGCACCTCATCCGGACGACCGACGCCGCCACGTCCTCAGCATCACCGGGACCGGTCGGCAGGCCCTCGTCGCGGCCTCCGACCGCATGGCCGCCGACGCCCTCGTCACGCGGGGCCTCACCCCGGAGCAGGTCGTGCACCTGCGCGCGCTCCTCGCGGTCGTCGCTCGGCCGGACGTCTCCTCCGGGTTAGCCTGACCCGCATGCGGTTCGACGAGCTCGACCTCGGCACCCGGCACCTGCCCTACGAGCCGACCTGGCAGCTGCAGCGCGAGGTCCACGCGGCCGTCGCCGCCGGCGAGCAGGAGGACACCGTCCTGCTCTGCGAGCACGAGAGCGTGTACACGGCGGGACGTCGGACCGCGAAGTGGGACCGTCCCGTCGACGACACCCCGGTCGTCGACGTCGACCGCGGCGGACGCATCACCTGGCACGGACCCGGTCAGCTCGTCGGCTACCCGATCGTGCGGCTCGCGGCGCCGATCGACGTCGTGCGCTACGTCCGCGCCCTCGAGGAGGCGATCATCCGCACGTGCGCAGACCTCGGCCTTCAGGCCGAGCGCGTCGAGGGCCGCAGCGGCGTCTGGTTCGCGGCCGACGAGCCCGGCGACCCGCGGGCCCGGCGCGCGCGCAAGGTCGCGGCGATCGGCGTGCGGGTGTCCCGGGCCGTCACGATGCACGGGTTCGCGCTCAACTGCGACCCGGACCTGACGGCGTTCGACCGGATCGTGCCGTGCGGGATCGACGACGCCGACGTCACGTCCCTGACGGCCGAGACGGGTCGGCACGTGACGATCGCGGAGGTCACGCCCCTGGTGCGCGGCCACCTCGCCGACGTCCTCGCACCGCTCCTCGCGGCCGGGGACGCCGCGCTCGTCTGACCGGCTCGTGCCCGACCCGGCGCCCGTCAGACGGTCGCCGCCGGCCGCGCGAGCTCCTCCGCCACCGAGACGGCCCACGTCCGTACCTCGTCGAAGTCCCGGAAGTCGCCGACCGGCGCGCTCGTCAGCGCGACCAGCGCGCGCTCGCTCAGGTCGAGTCCCGCACGTTCGAGCCGCCCGACGAAGCACTTCGGGTCCTCCGCGCCCGCGTGCCGCGCGACGACGTCCACGTCGTCCGGCACCGTGGGCGGCATCGGCGGGTCGCCCACGGGCCCCGACCAGAACAGCCACACCGGCATCGACCGCAGGTGGGCACCCTGCCGCTCGACGAGGTCCCGGAGGGCCACCGCCAGCCGGCCGACATAGACCGCCGAGCCGAGCACGACCGCGTCGTAGTCGGCCACGTGCTCGACCTCGTCCGGGTCGATCTCCTCGACCGTGTGCCCCGCGCCGCGCAGCACCGCGGCCACCTCGGCACCGATCTCGCGCGTCGCCCCGTGTCGCGACGCCACCGTCACCAGCACGCGCATCGTCGTCCCCCTCCTTCGTGCTCGATCACCCCACGCTTCTCCCCCGACGGGCACTGCGCACGGGACCGAGGTCCCGGGTCTGTGACGTGCGACTCTCGGACCTCGACGCGGCGGACGCCGGGTTACGCTGACCGACGTGACGATCGCTCCCGAGGGCCGGCGGATGCTCCGCGTCGAGGCACGCAACGCCGAGACGCCGATCGAGAAGAAGCCGGAGTGGATCCGCACGCGCGCGACCATGGGCCCCGAATACTCGGAGCTCAAGGGCCTCGTGAAGCGTGAGGGTCTGCACACCGTGTGCGAAGAGGCCGGCTGCCCCAACATCTTCGAGTGCTGGGAGGACCGCGAGGCGACGTTCCTCATCGGCGGCGACCAGTGCACCCGGCGGTGCGACTTCTGCCAGATCGACACCGGCAAGCCCGCCGACTTCGACGCCGACGAGCCGCGACGCGTCGCCGCCTCCGTCCAGGCGATGGGCCTGAAGTACGCGACGGTCACGGGTGTCGCCCGGGACGACCTGCCCGACGGCGGCGCGTGGCTCTACGCAGAGACGGTCCGCCAGATCCACGACGTGAACCCGGGCACCGGCGTCGAGCTGCTCATCCCCGACTTCAACGCGACCCCCGAGCTGCTCGACGAGGTCTTCTCGTCGCGGCCGGAGGTCCTCGCGCACAACCTCGAGACGGTCCCCCGGATCTTCAAGACGATCCGGCCGGGCTTCCGCTACGACCGCTCGCTGTCCGTGCTCACCCGCGCCCGCGAGCAGGGTCTCGTCACCAAGTCGAACCTCATCCTCGGCATGGGCGAGACGATCGACGAGGCGAAGTCCGCCCTCGCCGACCTCGTCGAGGCCGGCTGCGACCTCGTGACGATCACGCAGTACCTGCGGCCGTCCGTCCGGCACCACCCCGTGTCCCGCTGGGTGCGCCCCGAGGAGTTCGTCGAGCTGTCGGCCGAGGCCGAGCGGCTCGGGTTCCTCGGCGTGATGTCCGGGCCGCTCGTGCGCTCGTCGTACCGTGCCGGCCGCCTGTGGGGCCAGGCGATGCGCCGCCGTGGCCTGCCGATCCCCGACGCGCTCGCGCACCTCGGCGAGCCGACCACGTCCCGCCAGGAGGCGGCCAGCCTCCTGGCGCGCTGACGCGGCCTCCGCACTCGGTAGACTTCCGGCTCATGGCCCGTGACTCGTCCACGTCCGCCGGTGCGCCCGCCGGCAAGGTGAAGAAGACCCGCTGGTACCACCAGGTGTGGCAGGCGTACCAGATGACCCGCCGGAACGACCCGGCGGTCACGTGGATCGTGCTCGCGGCCTTCTTCGGCATCGTCGTGGTGGGCCTCGTCATCGGCCTCCTCGTGGGCCACTGGCTGTACGTGCTGCTGCTCAGCCTCCCGTTCGCCGTCCTGGGTGCGCTGTTCCTCCTGGCCCGCCGGGCCGAGACGGCCGCGTACACGCAGATCGAGGGCCAGCCCGGTGCGTCGCGCGCCGCGCTCGGCACCATCCGGCGCGGCTGGTCGTTCGCCGACGAGCCCGTCGCGGTCGACCCCCGCACGCAGGACCTCGTGTTCCGCGGCGTGGGCCGCCCGGGCGTCGTGCTCATCGGCGAAGGACCCGCGCCGCGCATCGGCCGGCTGCTCGAGCAGGAGCGCAAGCGCACCGCCCGCGTCATCTCCGGCGCCCCCATCACGCTGATCCAGGTCGGCGACGGCGAGGGTCAGGTGTCCCTGCGCAAGCTCCCCCGCGCCGTGCAGAAGCTCAAGCCCCAGCTGACCAAGCAGGAGGTCGCGGAGGTCAACAAGCGGCTCACCGCGCTCGGCGGGGTCCGGCTGCCGGTGCCGAAGGGTGTCGACCCGATGCGCGCCCGCCCCGACCGCAAGGGCATGCGCGGCCGCTGACCCCGCCCCCCTTCACCCGCTACGGTGGCCGACGACACGACACCGACCGGCATGGGGGCACGAGGTGGCGGACGACCGCTGGAACCACAACACGCACTACCACCGGCTCGCGCTGCGCTGGGCGCCGACGGCGCGCTCGGCGCTGGACGTCGGGTGCGGTGAAGGCCACCTGACGCGCGAGCTGCACGCGGCGGGAACGCCTCGGGTCACAGGAGTCGACGCCGACCCCGCCCAGGTGGACCGGGCGCGCGACGAGGCACGCGGGCTGGGCGTCGGGGAGCCCGCGCTGCGGTACGTGGTGGGCGACGTGCTGGACACCCCGTCCGGCGAGCAGTTCGACCTCGTCACCTGCTACGCCACGTTGCACCACCTCGACCTCGAGGCCGGTCTGCGGCGCCTCCGGGAGCTCACCGCGACGGGCGGGCACCTGGTCGTCGTCGGGCTCGCCGGCGTCCGGACGCCGTCCGACGTGGCCCTGAGCGCCGCCGCGGTCCCCGTGGCGGCGGTCGTCGACCGGACCCGCGGGGTCTGGGACCACGGCGCGCCGATGGTCGATCCGGCCCACGGGTACGGCGACGTGCGCCGGGTCGCGCGCGACGTGCTGCCTGGGGTGCGCTGGCGGCGGCACCTCTACTGGCGGTACAGCCTCGTGTGGACGGCGCCCCGCGGGTGAGCCCGGGCGCCGAGGCGTCAGCGGCGCACGATCGCGGTACCGGCGACCCGGTCGTGCAGGCCGCGGCCGTCGCCGTCCCACACCACCGCCGGCACCACCAGGCAGAGCAGCGCGGTGCGCACGAGCGCAGCCAGGAGGTGCGGCGGCACCACGGGGGCGTCGGCGGCGGGCGGCAGCACGACGCGGCGGACGTGGAGGCCGAGGATCCGGTGCCCCAGCGTGTTCCCGACGGTGCCGACGAGCAGCACGTTCTCCAGCGCGAAGACGCCCAGCGTCGCCATCGGCTCGCCACGCGACAGGAAGAAGCCGGACGCGCCCGCCGCCGGGAAGAACGCCGCCGCGATCGCCAGGCACGCGACCCAGTCGATCGCCAGCGCGGCGACGCGCCGCCCCAGCCGGGCGAGGGACCCCGGGCCGTCGGGCGGCAGCCCGAGCCGAGCCCCGCGATGTGTGCGGCCGCTCGACGGCGCCTCGCCCTCGAGCCACGACCCCATCTCGTCCCGTGATGTCACGCCACCAGGGTAGGTCGCCGCCGCGACCCGGACGTCCGCCCAGGAGTTCGCACGATCGTTACACCACCCACGTCCCCGTAACACCACGGAAACAATCGGTACACGGCAGAGAAACCGAGCCGTCCTAGCGTCGCCTGTGCCCGCCCCAGGGCAACCCCAACCGAGGAGCAGCGGATGTTCAGCAAGCCAGAGGAAGTCCTGGCCTTCATCAAGAGTGATGACGTCAAGTTCGTCGACGTGCGGTTCTGTGACCTGCCCGGCGTGATGCAGCACTTCAACGTCCCGGCCTACTCCCTGGACCTGAGCTTCTTCACCGAGGGCCAGATGTTCGACGGGTCCTCGATCCGCGGCTTCCAGGCGATCCACGAGTCGGACATGAAGCTGATCCCGGACATCAGCACCGCGTACGTCGACCCCTTCCGGGTCGAGAAGACGCTCAACATCAACTTCCACATCGTCGACCCGTACACCGACGAGCCCTACAGCCGCGACCCGCGTCAGGTCGCCGCGAAGGCTGAGGCGTACCTGCGGTCGACCGGCATCGCGGACACGGCGTTCTTCGCCCCCGAGGCCGAGTTCTACATCTTCGACGACGTCCGCTTCGAGACGAAGCAGAACGCGTCGTACTACTACATCGACTCCATCGAGGCCGCCTGGAACACCGGCCGCGTCGAGGAGGGTGGCAACCTCGGCCACAAGACGCCCTACAAGGGTGGCTACTTCCCCGTGCCGCCGGTGGACCACTTCGCCGACCTGCGCGACCAGATCTCGCTGCAGCTCGACGCCCTCGGCCTCGAGGTCGAGCGCGCGCACCACGAGGTCGGCACCGCCGGCCAGGCGGAGATCAACTACCGCTTCGACACGCTCGCCAAGTCGGCCGACAAGGTGCAGCTGTTCAAGTACGTCGTGAAGAACGTCGCCCACCAGGCCGGCAAGACCGCGACGTTCATGCCGAAGCCGCTCTTCGGCGACAACGGCTCGGGCATGCACGTGCACCAGTCGCTCTGGAAGAACGGCGAGCCACTGTTCTTCGACGAGAAGGGCTACGGCGGCCTGTCCGACCTGGCGCGCTGGTACATCGGCGGCCTGCTCAAGCACGCCCCGTCGCTGCTCGCCTTCACGAACCCGACAGTGAACTCCTACCACCGCCTGGTCCCGGGCTTCGAGGCCCCCGTCAACCTGGTCTACTCGGCCCGCAACCGCTCCGCGTGCATCCGCATCCCGGTCACCGGTTCGAACCCGAAGGCCAAGCGCATCGAGTTCCGCGTGCCGGACCCGTCGTCGAACCCGTACCTCGCGTTCGCGGCCATGCTCATGGCCGGCCTCGACGGCATCCAGAACCGCATCGAGCCGCCGGAGCCGGTCGACAAGGACCTCTACGAGCTGCCCCCCGAGGAGCACGCCCTCATCCAGCAGGTCCCGGGCTCCCTGTCCGAGGTGCTCGACAACCTCGAGGCCGACCACGACTTCCTCACCGCGGGGAACGTCTTCACGCCGGACCTCATCGCCACGTGGATCGACTACAAGCGCTCCGCCGAGGTCGACCCGATCCGTCTGCGGCCCCACCCGCACGAGTTCGAGCTCTACTTCGACGTCTGATCGTCCCGGCCCCTGGCTGCTCCCAGGGGCCGTGGACCTGCAGTGACGGCAGCCCAGTCCCCTCGTGGGGGCTGGGCTGCTGTCGTGTTGCGGGATCGGTGCGGGTGGGCTGAGCACGACGGCCGACGCAGTCACGACATGTGGGTCGTGCTGACGGCGGGACAGGTTCTGGCCAGGTTCGCCTTGGGTCCTGACGCGAGCTGTCGATGGGGTGCGATGCGTGGCCGCGCTCTCTTCGCGGGTCCACGCGTCTCCTCACCCCGGATCGGGGTGGCACCGTCGATCAAGGAGGGACACCTCATGCCGAGGATCACGCCCACGAAGCGGCCTGTCGTCCACGCCGCCGCTGCTGCGGCGGTCATCGGCCTGACGGCTGGCGTCCTCGCCGGCTGCTCCAGCCCGGACGACAGGACGCCCGAGGCGGAGCCCGCTGCGTCTGCGGCACCGGTCACCGCATCCGCACCTGCTGTGGTCGAAGCTGGTGCACCGGTGACGGCCGACCAGCCGCTGCCCGAGTACACCAAGGCGTACGAGCTCGCCGACGGCACGTCCGTCGCCGTCGTCAAGGACCAGCCGCTGCCGGCGCCCGTCCTCGCCGAGGTCCAGGCGCAGGTCCAGGCGGCAATGTCGACGGCACTCGCCGCAGGCTCGGACGAGTCGATCTGGGCGCAGACCCACGACGCCAGCAAGCAGCTCAGCGGCCGCGTCGGGAGTGCGACCGGCAAGAGGGTGCTGATCGTCTACCCCGCCGTCGGCATGCTGGAAGGCGAGAACGTGGAGAACAACCATCGCGTCTGGATTCCGCGCGACGTCCCCGGCGGCGGCTCGAACACCCAGCAGGGGGCCGTCGACGCCGCGAATGCGTACGTCGCCTCTCAGGCCGACCCCGACGAGTGGGTGGTCATCGTCGCCTCAGAGTGATTCGCTCCGAGCCCCCGACGGGTACGTCGTGCTGTGCAGTTCTGCTCGCAGCCGATGCACACGCCGTGCATCCGGGGTCCACCCTCCACAGCCGCTGGAGCCGGCCACGGCGGCCGCCCCGGTGGCCGTGCCGCACGGTCGAGCGCCCGGCGGGGCCGGTCGGGGGAACTTGGCGCCTCGGAGCACCGGCGGCGGCCGGAACGCGGTGGGTGTGTCCGAGGGGCCCGCTACTGTCACGGCCGTGCCGATGACGTGGACCGCCGAGCAGGTGCTCGCGCTTGCGCCGGATGCCGCGTCGGTCGCCGCGGGCCGCAAGCTCGCCGCACCCGGCCCATGGACCCAGACGGGCGCCAGCGACTCCCCGGCCGCGGTGTGGGGTCTGGCCGCAGGGTCCGGGAAGAACCCGTACGTCACCGTGGTCGACCTCGCAGGTCCGGCGTTCTCGTGCTCGTGCCCGTCGCGCAAGTTCCCGTGCAAGCACGCGCTCGGACTGCTCCTGCTGTGGTCGGCGGGGGCCGTCCCTGGGGCCTCCGAGCCTGCTGAGTTCGCGGCGACGTGGCTGGAGTCTCGCGCGGCCCGGGCGGAGAAGGCGGCGTCCCCGGCGAGGACGACGGACCCGGCCGCCGCAGCGCAGCGTGCCGAGCGGCGTGCGGACCGGGTGGCCGGCGGTGTCGCCGACCTGAGGCGGTGGCTGCGCGACCAGGTGGCCGCGGGGCTGGCCGGGGCCGACCGTGCGGGGTACCGGCCGTACGAGCAGGTCGCTGCACGCCTCGTCGACGCGCAGGCCCCCGGCCTGGCCGACGTCGTCCGCCGGCTGCCGTCGGTCGCCGCCTCCGGGGAGGGCTGGGCCGGACGCCTGCTCGACGAGCTCGCGATGCTGCACGTCCTGCTCGAGGCGCACGAGCGGGTCGACGACCTGACGCCCGAGCTGGCCGCGGTGGTGCGACGTCACGTCGGGTACCCGACGAAGGCGGAGGACGTCCTCGCGACCCCGGCCGTCCGGGACACGTGGGTGGTGCTCGCCCAGTCCGACAGCCTCGAGGGGAGGCTGGCCGTGCGCCGCGTCCACCTGCACGGTCGGGCCACCGCCCGGAACCTTGCCGTGGTGTCCTTCGCTCCCGCGAACCAACCGCTGGACACGTCGCTGCTGGTCGGGTCGGAGCTCGACGCGGACGTGCACACCTACCCCGGCGACCCGCTGCGCGCCCTCGTCGGTACCCGGCACGCCGACCCGGTCCCCGCCACGACGCCTCCCGCCGCCGTGGAGTTGGGCGAGCTCGCGCGGGTGTGGTCGGCTGCGCTCGAGGTGGACCCGTGGGCGTTCGCGGTCCCGGTGGTGACGGGCCCGGTGACGGTGGGGACGGACGGCGGCCGGTGGTGGCTGACCGACGGTGCCGTGACCGTCCCCGTCGCCGCGGGCGCCCAGCCGTGGAGCCTGCTGGTCGCGTCCGGCGGCGACCCGGTCGTCCTGGTGGCCGACCAGACCCCCACGGGTCTGGCCCCGCGGGCCGCCTGGACGAGCGACGGGCTGGTGCGGCTGTGAGCGCCGACCTGACCACGGCCGCCCTGCTGGGCACCGACCGCAACCCCGGCCCCCACCCCGTGGGTGACGAGCTGCTGGCTGCGGCCCTGAGCCGGCTCCCCGCCCGCGAGGATCCTGCGACCGCGCTGCTCGACGTGGCCGCGCTCGCCGCCGTCGCCCGGCGCGCCTCCACGTCCGGCACCGAGGCCGGGACGGTCCGTGCGCCGGCCCCGACGGAGACCCGACAGCTGTGCGCTCCCGCAGCCGCGGCCCGGTTGCGTGGTCTGCTCGCCGCCGGCAAGGAGTCGTGGGACCTGCTCGAGCTGTGGCTGGCCACCGCCGCAGGCAACGGCCTGCGGGTTCCCCCCGGAGTGCTCGTGCCCCTCCTGGACGCGGCTGCGGCGGCCGGCGACCGGGACGGGCTCCGCACCGCCGCGCTGGCGGTCTCAGGCGAGCGTGGCCGGTGGATCACCCCGCAGAACCCCGCCTGGCACGGGCTGGTCGCCGCCCCGCGGCCGGGGGTCGACGCGATCGTCACCGACGACGACCCGACCTGGGTGCACGGGACCGCGGACGAGCGGGCGGCATGGCTGAGTGCCGCCCGGTCCCTGGACCCCGCGGGCGCTCGGTCGCTCGTCGCGGGCGCCTGGGCGAAGGCGAACGCGAACGAGCGTGCCACGTTCGCGCGTGCGCTGGAGGTGGGGGTGACCCCGGACGACGAGGAGCTCCTGGCCTCGGCGCTGAGCGACCGGTCGGTGGCGGTGCGGACGGCAGCCGTCCGGACGCTCGCGCACCTGCCGTCGTCGGCGTTCGTCCGGCACTGCACCGACCGAGCACTCGCGTGCGTGACCGTCTCCCGCACGCTGCTGCGTGAGCACCTGGTGATGGAGCTTCCCGAGCCGGAGAAGGGCGACCCGTTCGCGGCGCCGTACTCCAGCCCGAAGGCGGTGGCGGTGACCCAGATGCTCGGGCTCCCCGCGGGCGTGGGTGCGAAGGCCGACCTGCTGACCAGGCTCGTCGAGGTGGTCCCCCTGTCCGCGTGGACGGCGCACCTCGGCAAGGAGCCGCGCACTCTGGTGCAGCTGGCGATCGCGGCGAACGCCCGCCCGCTCCTGCAGGGGTGGGCGGTCGCGACGGAGCGGGAGCACGACGCGGCCTGGGCGCACGCCCTGCTGGTCCTCGTGGGGGCGAGGTCGATCTCGGCCGACCTGGCACGGATCCTGCCTCCTGAGGCGCAGCTCGACGTCTTCCGCGCGACGGTGAGCGCTGCCCCCGCCGGGTACGAGGGACATCCGGCGGTGGCCGCGTACCTCGCGCAGCTGCCGGCCCCGTGGACGGACGACCTCACCGCGCAGGTCGCCACGTGGGTCGGGGGCCAGCCTTCCGAGAAGTCGTGGACCCCCATCCACACCAGCGAGCAGCTGGGCCTGGCCGCACCCCCGACGGCGCGGTCCGAGTCCGTGATCCGGGCGGCCGCCGCTCGGGCCGCCGAGAACGTCTCTCGGGCCCTGACCCGGGCGGCCGACGCCGTCCACCAACGCCGCACGATCATCGAGGAGCTCACGTGACCGACACCGCCGACCTGCTGCGCCCGCACGCCGAGCAGGCGTTCGCGCACGAGCTCGCCGCCCTGGCCGCGGCCGACGACAGGCCGCGACCGCCGGCGTGGCACCTGTCCCCGTGGGCGGTCGTCACGTACCTGCTCGGTGGGGCGCTGGCCGACGGCACCGTCATCTCGCCGAAGTACGTCGGACCGCGCCGTCTCGTCGAGGTCGCTGTCGCCACCCTCGCGACCGACCGGGCGCTGCTGCTGCTCGGCGTGCCGGGCACGGCCAAGACGTGGGTGTCCGAGCACCTCGCAGCAGCGGTCTGCGGGCGGTCGACCCTCGTCGTGCAGGGCACGTCCGGGACCGGGGAGGACGCCATCCGGTACGGGTGGAACTACGCCCGTCTCCTGGCGGAGGGCCCGACGCAGGCCGCGGTGGTCCCGTCGCCGGTGATGACCGCGATGCGGGAGGCGTCGATCGCCCGCGTCGAGGAGCTGACCCGCATCCCGTCGGACGTGCAGGACGCGCTGATCACGATCCTGTCGGAGAAGTCGCTCCCGGTTCCCGAGCTCGGCACCGAGGTCCAGGCCGCGAAGGGGTTCAACGTCATCGCGACCGCGAACGACCGCGACCGCGGCGTCAACGAGCTGTCGTCCGCGCTGCGGCGCCGGTTCAACACCGTCGTCCTGCCGCTGCCGGCGACGGCCGCGGAGGAGATCGACATCGTGACGCGCCGCGTCGCACAGCTCGGCAAGGCGCTCGAGCTGCCGCCGGTGCCCGCGGCCGCCGAGGAGATCGCTCGGGTCGTGACCGTCTTCCGTGAGCTGCGCTCCGGCCGCACGGAGGACGGGCGCACCGCGGTGAAGTCGCCGTCCGGCACCATGTCGACCGCCGAGGCCATCTCCGTCGTCACGAACGGCCTCGCACTTGCGGCGCACTTCGGCGACGGGGTCCTGCGGTCCTCGGACGTGGCGGCCGGCATCCTCGGCGCCGTCGTGAAGGACCCGTCGTCGGACACCGTCGCGTGGACCGAGTACCTCGAGGCGGTGGTCCGGGAACGGCGCGACTGGGCGGACTTCTACCGTGCGTGCCGTGAGGTCACCGCATGACGGACCTCTCCCCCGTCCCGTCGGCGACAGCCGCGGCGCCGCGGGTCGAGGTCATGGGCGTGCGCCACCACGGCCCCGGATCCGCCCGGGCGGTCGCGCGCGCCCTGGACGAGCTGGAGCCCGACGTGGTGCTCGTCGAGGGTCCGGCGGACTGCGACCACCTGATCGAGTTCCTGACCGGGGCCCGGCTGACCCCGCCGGTCGCGCTGCTGGCCGCGGTGGCCGACGACCCGGGCACGTCCGCGTTCTGGCCGTTCGCGTCCTTCTCGCCGGAGTGGCAGGCCCTGAGGTGGGCCACGGAGCGTGGGGTTCCGGCGCGGTTCATCGACCTGCCTGCGGGCGTCACGCTCGCCGCCCGGCCCGCTGCCGTCGTGCCGGTCGAGGACGAGGACGACGAGCAGGACGACGGGCCGACGTCCCCCGCGGGCGTGCGACACGACCCGATCGCCGCGCTCGCGGCCGCCGGCGGGTACGACGACCCGGAGCGCTGGTGGGAGGACGTCGTCGAGTCCCGCACCGAGCACCCGACCCCGTTCAGCTCCATCACCGCGGCGATGGTCGAGCTGCGCGCCGCCGCCCCTGAGCTGGACGCGCACGAGGCCCGCCGCGAGGCGCACATGCGCCAGCAGGTCCGCGCCGCCCTGAAGGCCGGGCATCAGCGGGTCGCGGTCGTCTGCGGCGCGTGGCACGCCCCCGCCCTCAGCGGCAAGCTCCCGCCGGCGACCGGCGACGCGAAGCTGCTGGCCGGGATGCCCAGGAAGAAGGTCACCCTGACGTGGGTGCCGTGGACCGCGTCGCGGCTCGCGCGGGCGGCGGGGTACGGCGCGGGCATCACGTCCCCGGGCTGGTACGAGCACCTGTTCACCACGCAGGACGACGTCATCGCGTCCTGGCTCGTGCAGGTCGGTGCCGCCCTGCGGGACAAGGACCTCCCGGTGTCCTCGGCGCACGTCATCGAGGCGGTCCGTCTGGCCGACGCCCTCGCGACCGTCCGGGGCCGCCACGTCGCCGGTCTCGCCGAGGTCACCGAGGCGACCCGGGCCGTGCTGTGCGACGGGGACGACAGCCTCGTCCAGCACGTCACCGCGCAGCTCGTCGTGGGCGAGCGCCTCGGGGAGGTCGCCGCGGACGTGCCGACCGTCCCCCTGGACGCCGACCTGCGCGCGACCGCCAAGCGGCTGCGGCTCGCCTTCTCCGCGGCACCCAAGGCGCTCGACCTGGACCTGCGGCGCGACACCGACCTCGTCCGGTCCCGGCTGCTGCACCGCCTGACCCTGCTCGGCATCGGGTGGGGCGATCTCGACGCGGCCCGGTCCCGCAGCACCGGGACGTTCCGTGAGGCGTGGACGCTGCTGTGGCGGCCCGAGCTGTCGGTCGCGGTCGTCGAGGCGGCGCAGTGGGGAACGACCGTGCAGTCCGCTGCGACCGCCCGGTGCATCGAGCGGGCCGCGACCGGCGACCTGAGCGAGCTCACCGCGCTCCTGGAGGTCGCGCTCCTGGCCGACCTGCCCGCGGCCGCCAGCCCCTTGCTCACCCGGGTCGACGAGCAGGCCGCGCACGACGGCGACATCGCCCGTCTGATGGCGGCTCTCCCGCCGCTGGTGCGCGCTCACCGGTACTCCGACGTGCGCGGGACCTCGACGGCCGAGCTCGCCCGCGTCACGGACTCGCTGGTGGTCCGCATCTGCGCCGGGCTCCCTGCCGCGGTCACGGGGATCGACGACGACGCCGCCACCGTCATGCGCGGCCACGTCGACGCCACGCACGCGGCGGTCCGGCTGCGGGCCGACGACGACGGCACGCGCACCTGGCACGCGACGCTGCGCGCCCTCGCGGACCGGCCCGACATCTCCGGTGCGCTCACCGGCCGCGCGACCCGGCTGCTGCTCGATGCCGGAGAGCTCGACGTGGCGGACGTGCGTGCGCGTGTGGGGGTGCACCTGTCGTACGGCACCCCGGCTCGCGCGCAGGCGGCCTGGGTCGACGGATTCCTGGCCGGCGGCGGCCTGCTGCTCGCGCACGACCGCGCGCTGCTGGCGGTCGTGGACGACTGGGTGGCGACCCTGCCCGCCGCCGCTTTCACCGACGTCCTGCCGATGCTGCGGCGCACCTTCGGCGCGATGCCGCCGGCGGAGCGCCGCAACGTCGGCGACGCCGCCAGAGCGCTGACGACGGGCACGATCACCGGTGCGGGAGCCGCGCCGCCCGGGACCGTGCTCGACCCTGATCTGGTCGCCGGTCCGGTGCGGACCGTGGCGCTGCTGCTGGGAGCGAGGCTGTGAGCGAGGACGTGAGCGAGGACGTGGAGGTCCGGACCGAGCGCGTCGACGAGACGACCCGGCTGCGGCGGTGGCGGCTCCTGCTCGGCGACGCGGGTGGCGTCGACGCGTCGCTCGGCAAGGACGAGGCGGCGATGGACGGCGCTCTTGCCGCGCTGTACGACGCCGACGGGCGCGGCGACGGCAACGGCACCGGGTCGTCCGGTCAGCGGTCCGCCGGCCTCGGCGGCTCCGCTCCCCGGGTCGCGAAGTGGCTCGGGGACATCCGCACGTACTTCCCGACCTCGGTCGTCGAAGTCATGCAGCGCGACGCCGTCGACCGGCTCGGGCTCCGGCGGCTGCTGCTCGAACCCGAGCTGCTCGCGTCCGTGCAGCCGGACGTGTCGCTCGTGTCGACGCTCATCTCCCTGAACCGGCAGCTTCCGGAGCAGACCCGCGCCACCGCACGGCAGGTCGTCGCGACGGTGGTCAAGGAGATCGAGAGGCGCATCGCGGCCGCGACGAAGTCGGCGGTCACGGGGGCGCTGCGCCGGGACCGCACCCACCGTCCGAGGCCGGGCGACATCGACTGGGACGCGACGATCCGTGCCAACCTGCGTCACTACCTGCCCGAGTACCGCACGGTGGTCCCGGCGAGGCTCGTGGGCCGTTCCCGCGCGCACCAGGTCGTCGCCCGCGACGTCGTGCTGGCCATCGACCAGTCGGGATCCATGGCCGAGTCCGTCGTGTACGCGTCGGTGTTCGGTGCGGTGCTGGCGTCGATGCGGGCCCTGCGCACGTCGTTGGTGGTGTTCGACACCGCTGTCGTGGACCTGACCGACAAGCTGTCCGACCCGGTGGACGTCCTGTTCGGCACGCAGCTCGGCGGCGGCACGGACATCAACGGGGCCATCGCGTACGCCCAGAGCCTGGTCCGGCGGCCCGCGGACACGCTGTTCGTGCTCATCTCGGACCTGTACGAGGGCGGTGTCCGGGACGAGATGCTGCGGCGGGTCGCGTCCATGCAGGCGTCCGGGGTGCAGGTCGTCGTGCTGCTCGCGCTGTCGGACTCGGGGGCCCCGTCGTACGACCGGGAGAACGCCGCCGCGCTGGCGGCTCTCGGTGTGCCCGCGTTCGCGTGCACGCCCGACCGGTTCCCCGAGCTGCTTGCCGTCGCGCTCGCGAAGGGTGATGTCGCGGGGTGGGCCGCCAAGCTCGGCTGACCTGTGATCGTTCTCAGGCCGCGCGAGGACTGCTGAGGCCGCGTTGCCGCCTGTACACGCACCCTTTCGCCATGCCCGAGCACGGTCTACTGTGAGCGTGCACAGGGTCGGCGCGTCGATCCACCCGCATCCGTTCGGCATCGCCGGAGCATGACGCCTCCGGCCGGGGGCCAGTCCCCCGCGCTCCGCCCTGCCCCACCCCAGGACGACAATCAAGGGAGATTGCCGTGAACGCACGCACACGCATCACCGCCATGGGGATCGCCGCCGCCCTGCTCGCGGCACCGGGCGCGGTCCTCGCCGCCGCCCCGCCGGCCCTGGCCGCGAACAGCCTCACGATGCTCGGCGCGGACGTGTCGAGCCTGCAGCGCAGCCTCGACCTCGGCGTGAAGTACTACGACGCCGGCGGGGCCCAGAAGAACCCGCTCGACATCCTCAAGGGCGCCGGCATGAACTACGTGCGCCTGCGGGTCTGGAACAACCCGGCGTCCGGCTACAACAACGCCACCAAGGTGTACGCGTACGCCAAGGAGGTGAAGTCGCGCGGCATGAAGCTCCTGGTGGACCTGCACTACTCCGACACGTGGGCCGACCCGGGCAAGCAGTACAAGCCCGCGGCGTGGTCGAGCCACACGATCACGCAGCTCCAGAAGGACGTCTACGACTACACGTACTCCGTCTGCACGACCCTCAAGGCGCAGGGGACGACGCCGGACAGCATCCAGATCGGCAACGAGATCAACGTCGGGATGCTGTGGAACGAGGGCAAGGTCGCCAACAACAGCTTCACCAACCTCGGCCTGCTGCTGAAGTCCGGCTACAACGCGGTCAAGGCGTGCAGCCCGTCGACGCAGGTCATCATCCACACGGCGAACTCCGACAGCGTCGACCACCTCGCGTGGTTCTACGACGGCATCACGGCCCAGGGCGTGAAGTGGGACATCACCGGGCTGTCGTACTACTGCTTCTGGCACGGCAACCTGAACGCCCTGTACTCGGCCGTGTCGACCGCCAGGAGCCGCTACGGCAGGCCCGTCGCCGTGGTCGAGACCGCGTACCCGTTCACGACCGCGAACGCGGACTCGCAGGCGAACAGCGGCAGCGGCACCTGTGAGGGGTTCGACAACAGCTGGAACAGCCAGGCGACGATGTTCCAGTACGTCCAGAACACCGTCCGGAACGCGGGCGGCGTCGGCGTCTTCTACTGGGAGCCGACCTGGACCGCCGTGAAGGGCAACGGCTGGGACCCCGCCAACATGAACGGCACGGGCGACGGGTGGGACAACATGGCCGTCTTCGACTGGACCGGCCGCGTCAACCCCGGGATCCGCTGGACCCCCTGACGTCGGCCCACCGGCACCCCCGTCGCGCTGGTGGCGGGGGTGCCGCCCTACTCGTCCATGGTCGAGCCGTCGGTCGGCGGCTCCTCGGTCGCGGTCGGCGCGGGTGCCTCGGCCGCGGCGATGGCCGCCTCGAACGCCGCGACCGTCGCGGCGTCCACGGCGCCGGTCGGCGGGACGCCGAGGTCCGTCTGGAATTGCACGAGCGCGGCGGTCAGCGCGTCGGTCCACTGCCCGTCGACGGGCCCGTCCCAGTAGCCGGCGAGCTTCAGGGTCTGCTGCAGGGCGGCGGTCGAGGTGAGCGTGGCCTCGGTCTGGCTGGCCCCCTGGGCCGCGAGGTCCGCCTGCAGGGCGGCGTCCGTGGCCTTGTCCACGGTGCCCGTGACCGGCAGGCCGTGCGTCGCCTGGAGGTCCTGGACGGCCAGCACCGTCCCGGGCCCGTAGATCCCGTCGACGGGCAGCGTGTAGAAGCCGGCGGCGGCGAGCGACTGCTGCAGGGCGGTCGTGTACGCGCGGGCCGCCTCCTGGGCCGCGATCCGCTGCTCGTCGTCGAGGCACCCCGCCTGCACGACGAGCTGCATCCACGCCATCTCGAGGGCGACGACGGCGGCGTTGAACTGCTGCGACGCCTGAGCGAGCGGGGTGTCGTCGGTGATGCCCTGCTGGGTCGCGGTGAAGTCCGCGTCCGCCTGCGTGACCCGGTTGACGGCGTCCGCGGGGGCGAGCGGCGTCGGCTCGGCGCTCGGCGTCTCCGCGGGCTCGACGGGCTGCCCGGAGGCGGACGCCTCGAGCGCCGCGAGCGCCGCGTGCGCGTCCGCGAGCGCGTTCTCGGCGTCGGCGACGTCCTGCCGGGCTCGTTGCGCGCTCTGGCCCGCGGCGAGCGCGTCCTCACGTGGCTCACGCAGGTCCGCACCGGCGGTCACGACGTCGCCGACGGTCGGCGCCTCGGCGGTGAGGACGTCGCCGTAGCGGTCGAGGGCCTTCACGTAGTCGACGGACCCGGTGCAGAACGCATCGGTCGCCTGCTGCGCCTCGTCCGTGGCCGCCGCGAGATCCTTCTCCTTGGCCGCGACCTGCGCTTGCGCGCGTTCCAGGTCCGTCGTCGCGTCGTCGTCACCGGCGGTGCACCCGCCTGCCACGAGCGCGACCCCCAGGAGCACCGTCGTCGACCGCGCCCACCGACGCGCACGACCGGTCCGGAACGAGCCCACGCCGACCTCCGAAGAAACGCCCTGCACCCCAGGTGTGACCGGTCGGTCCGACCTTGTCCCTGCGCCGGTGCCGCCGCAAGCCGGGACGCGCACGGCCGTCTGTCTGGGTGCGTCCTGTGCGTCCGCCATGAGACCTGCACGCGGCGCCACACAACGTGCACGGGACCCCCTCGGAACCGCGGGTGCACCCGGCCTGCCGCTGCCTACGGTCGCCCCATGAGCGATCACGAGGCCCCGCCGCCGGCATCTTCGAGCAGGTCAGGTGCGATGCCGGCGTTCGCCGCAGGTCCGTCACCGGCGCCCGCGTACGCCGCCCCGGCCCGCCCGGTGACGGTGCCGCGCCCGCCCACGACGGTCGATCGGATGCTGCGCTCGTTTTGGGCCGCCGGGCGTCGCGCCGCCCCGGTGCCCACGCTCGCGGTCTGCGTCGCCGTGGGCGTGGTCGGTGGCGCGGTGCTGGTCGGGCGGCCGCCGGGGATCGGGGCGGCCGTGGTCGGGATGCTGGTGTGCGCCGCGGCCGTGCCGGTCGTGGTGCGCCGGCGACGGTTCGGCGACCTCGCGCTGCTCGTGCTCGGCGCCGCCCTGCTCGCCGTCGTCGCGGTCCGCACCGCCGGCTGGGTCGTGGCGCTCTGCGTGGTCGCCGCCTGCTGGGTCGCGGTCGTGGCGACGGCGTCCGCGAGGACCGCGCCGTCGGCGGTGCTCGCCCCGGTCACCGCCGCCCTCGGCGCCGTCCGGGCGGTGCCCTGGGTGCGCCACGGTGCCGGGGCCGCGCTCGGCGGTCGTCGCCACGAGGCGGTCACGGTCCTGCGCAGCGCGGCGATCACCGTCGGGCTGCTGGTCGTCTTCGGGGCCCTGTTCGCCAGCGCCGACCGCGTGTTCGCGAGCCTCGTCCCGCAGGTGCACGTCGACAGGCTGCCCGGCCAGGTGCTGGTCGGGGCGCTCGTCACGCTCGGGGCCGTGACCGCGGCCCACCTGGCGATCGCTCCTCCCGTCTGGTCCCGCGCACGGCTGCCGCAGGCTCCGGCGGCACGCCGGGTCGAGTGGCTCGTCCCCATCGTCGCGCTGGACGCGCTCGTGGTGACGTTCGTCGCGGTGCAGGCGGTGGCCCTGCTCGGCGACCCCGAGCGTGCCCTGCCGTCGGGCGTCACGTACGCCGAGTACGCCCGGCAGGGGTTCGCGCAGCTCGTCGTCGCGACCGCGCTGACGCTGGTCGTGGTCGGGGTCGCCGCCAGGCGTGCACCCCGCACCGACGCCCGCGACCGGCTGGTCGTGCGGGTGGCGCTCGGGGTGCTCTGCGTCGCGACGCTCGGGGTCGTCGCGTCGGCGCTGCGCCGACTCGACCTGTACGTCGACGTCTTCGGGCTGACCCGGCTCCGGCTGCTCGTCGCCGTCGCGGAGCTCGTGATGGGGGCGGTCCTCGTGCTGGTCCTGGTCGCGGGAGCCCGCGGGTCGGGCCGGTGGTTCCCGCGCGCCGCCGTGTGGGTCGTGGCGAGCGCCGTGCTGGGTCTGGCGATCGCGAACCCGGACGCCGTCATCGTGCGGCACAACCTCGAGACGCAGACGTCGTCGACGATCGACCTGCTGTACCTGCAGGGGCTCTCGGACGACGCGGCCCCGGTGATCGACCGGCTCGAGGAGCCCATGCGGTCCTGCCTGCTGTACCGGCGGGGCGAGCAGGCGGACGACGACCCGCTCAGCTGGGCGTGGGGGCGTCAGCTCGCACGGGACCTCGTCCCCACGGTGCCGACGCCGTCGTGGTGCCCGACGCCGGGCGAGGTCTGGTGACGGGTCCGGCTGCCCGTGTCACGGCACCCCGAGCCGTTCCAGCAGCAGCGCGTGCAGACGGGCGTCGGCGAGCGGACGGAAGTGGCCGGGGGTCTCCAGGACCACGTCGACGCCGCCGTCGAGCGAGCTGCTCGCGGGGATGTGCGGGTCCCAGAAGGAGAACGCCGACGTGATCCGGTGGTTCACGGCCAGCTCGGCGCGCAGCGCGACGATCGTCGCGTCGGTCGGCTTGAACGCGCGCACGGCCGCGGCGGGGAACCACCGGGCGTACACCGACCCGGCGAAGGGCGTGTTGACCGCGACCATCGACGCGACCCGGCCGTCCGGGTCCTCGCGCAGCATCGCGAGCTTGCCGATCAGCCCACCCTTGCTGTGCGCGACGAGGACGACGTCGCGCAGGTCGTGGTCGACGAGGTAGCGACCCAGCAGCGCCGCCTGCTCGGGGATGGGCCGGTGGTTGATCCCGAGCTCGGGCAGCACGTGGATCCGTACCCCGTGGTCGTGCAGCACGGTCGCGAGCGGCAGGAGGAACTGCCACGGCTCGTACACGCCCGGCACGAGGACGACGGGCGGTCCGGCCGGCCGCTCGGGCGACCTCAGGGCGTCCGCGCCGGTCCGGGTCGTCACCCCGGCGGCCTGCCACCGCAGCACGAACGCGTAGTCGCGCGCGAGCCACCACGCGCGCTGCACCAGCCGTCGACGGTCCGGCCCTGCGTCGGCGCGTCGTGGCTGCTCGGCCGGCTCGACGTCCACGCGCCCGTCAGGCGGCCGAAGCCCTGTCGTCGGCCAGCGGTGGCCGGGCGAGGAGCGAGACGAGCAGGAGCACCACGACCGCGACGATCGCGACACCCAGCACGTAGCCGGGGGTCAGCGGAGTGCCGAGCACGAGCGCGAGCGCGGCACCGATCGCCACGACGACCCGCACCAGCACGCGCTGCTCGCCCAGCCACTCGCCGACCGGCCCGGTCGTGACGCCGCGACGCTCCCCCGCGCCGCGCAGCCACGCCGCCGACCGTGCGGACGCCGACCGCAGCGCGACCGCGGAGTCGCTCCGGCCGGACACGAACGCCACAGCCGCCACGACGACGCCGATCACGAACGCCGAACGCAGCGAGATCCTGAGCAGCGACACGACCTGGTCGTAGACGACGACGGCCGCGTCGGGTCGTTGCACTTCGGGTGGCAGCGAGTTCGCGTACACGGACCGGCCGACCGTCAGCACCAGCCCGAGCACGAGCATCGCGCCGGCGAGCGTGAGCCCCGCGACGACCAGCGCCCGCGACCTGTTCTGCGAGAGCATCACGCCGCCGGCGAGCAGCGCGACGACGATCCACGGCAGCCACGTGCCGAGGACGTCGAGCGCCCGGTAGGCGTTCTGGAGCCGGACCAGGTCGGAGCTCTGCGCGAGCGGGAAGGTCGCGTTGATCGTCGGGATGCGGTCGACGATCGTGAACCCCGCGTTCGACAGCGCCGTCTTGACCTGCTCGATGACGGGTGTGAGGTCCACGGTCAGGGTGCCCTGCGAGTCGATGCTCGCGATCGCGTCGGGGTCACCGCGCATCAGGGCCACGATCTGCTCGTGCGCGACCTTGTTCGCCTGCTCCCACGCGGTGGAGAACGCGTCGGACGTGACGACGCGGTCCACACCCTTGCGGATGAAGTTGGTCGCGGCGTCGACGAGCGGGCCCTGCAGCGCGAGGACGGCGGCCGACAGGCGCGGCGGCAGGCCGAGGTCCGCCACGGCACCGGTGGCCGTCTGGGCGAGGTCCTCGAGGTTCACCGCGTCGACGATCGCGGTCGTCAGCCGGTTCGTGACGGCGGACTGGATCTGCGGGTCGTCGGACAGGGGCGCCACGGTCGCGAGGTAGCGGTCGGTGTCCTCCGCGAGCCCCTTGGCCCACACCGCGACGACCGCCACGGGCGCCAGCAGGGCCGCGACGACGACGAGGACGACCGCCGCCGTTGCCCGCCCGGGCCGTCGCCGCCGTGGCGGTTCGGAGCTCACGACCGCCGGTGCGGCGGCGGCGGCGGACCTCAGGCGGGCGTTCTCGGCCTCGAGCGCCTCGAGCCGCGACCGCAGCAGCGCCACGTCGTCGACCGGGAGGGGCTGGGTGTCGCCCGCGCCCGCGATCGGCTGCGTGTCGCCCGGCCCGGGCTCGTCCGGCTCGTCGTTCCCGTTCGGCCTGCTCCGCACCGCCATGACAGCCCTCCCGACATGCCCGACACGCCCGAATCCACCGAGCATGGCAGCGTTGCTGGTCAGCGCGCGACAGATGGCGCGGTACGGTGCGAACGAGCCGACTGGTCCCAGCCCTCCGCAGGGGAGCACATGCCGCGACGCACCGACACCGGGCACTCCGGCACGGCGGTCGACGACGCCCGCCGTCCGCCGCGGTGGCTGCCCCGGGCCCTGGTCATGGGTGTCGTCGCCGTGTTCCTCGCCGCGTTCGCGTGGCGGGCGCTGTCGTTGCTCGGGAACGTCATCACGATCGTCGTCATCTCGTGGTTCATCTCGCTCGCGATGGAGCCGCTGATCCGCTGGCTCGTGGCGCACGGCCTGCGCCGGACCCGGTCGACGGGCATCGTCATGCTCACCTCCGGGATCGTGATCCTCGCGGTGATCGCGCTGTTCGGTGGCCTGTTCGTCGCCCAGGTCGCGGAGCTCGTCGAGTCCCTCCCCACGTACTACGCGCAGTTCGTCACGTGGGTCGACGCGACGTTCGACGTCGCGCTGCCCACGGCCGACGAGGCGACGGACACCCTGGCCGACAACTGGCAGTCGCTCGCACCGGGCCTGATCGGCGCGGGCGCGTCGATCATCGGCGGCCTGTTCACGCTGACGTCGGTGCTGCTCGTCACCTACTACATGGCGAGCGCGGGTCCCCGGTTCCGCGCCGCGGTGCTGCGGCTGTTCGCACCGCGACGGCAGCGGGAGCTGCTGCGGCTGTGGGAGGTCTCCCAGGAGAAGGTCGCCGACTTCATCAACTCGCGGATCGTGCTCGCGGCGCTCTCCAGCGTGTTCACGTTCGTCTTCCTGTCGATCCTGCGGATCCCGTACGCGCTGCCGCTGGCCGTCTTCACCGGCGTCGTGTCGCAGTTCGTGCCCACGATCGGCACCTACATCGCCGGCGCGGTCCCGGTGGCGGT
Organism: Cellulomonas chitinilytica; assembly: GCF_016862675.1. Lineage (GTDB taxonomy): Bacteria > Actinomycetota > Actinomycetes > Actinomycetales > Cellulomonadaceae > Cellulomonas > Cellulomonas chitinilytica. The sequence continues at coordinate 51,424 of NZ_BONK01000002.1, forward strand.
GGCCCTCGCCGTCGACCCCGTCAAGGGACTCCTCGTGCTGGCGTTCATCATCGGCTACCAGCAGGTCGAGAACCTGATCTTCTCCCCCAAGGTGTCCGCCCGGTCGCTCGAGCTGAACCCGGCGATCTCGTTCCTCGCGGTGCTGGCCTTCGGCGCCGTGTTCGGTCCGATCGGCGCGTTCCTCGCGCTCCCGGTCGCGGCCACGATCCAGGCGGTGTCCTCGGTGTACGTCGAGCGGCACGAGCTCGTCGACTCGCCGCTGCTGCAGGAGGACGAGCAGGCGCTGCGGCGCCAGCGTGGCTGGGTGGACCTGGACGAGGAGGAGGCCGACCCGGCGGTCGCCCCGATCGTGGACCGCCCGACGGACGAGCCTCAGCCGTAGAAGACCCGCTCCACGACCGCCCGGGCGCGCCGCGCGGTGCGCAGGTAGTCCTCCTCGAGCTCCCCGGCCGACCCCGCCGGGTACCCCATGACGCGGGCGACGCCGGCGAGCGCCTGCCGGTCGTGCGGCAGGACGTCGGCGTGCGCCCCTTCCGGCCGGCCGGACCAGAGCACGTTCGCGTCCCGGACCCGCGACGCCAGCAGCCACGCGTCGGCGAGCACCCGTGCGTCGTCGGCGTCGAGCAGGCCGGCTCGCTCCGCGGCGCCGAGCGCGTCCAGCGTGCCGGTCGTGCGCAGGTCGGGCACGTCGTGCGCGTGCAGGAGCTGGAGCAGCTGCACGGTCCACTCGACGTCGGAGATCCCGCCGCGACCGAGCTTGAGGTGCCGCGCCGGGTCGACCCCGCGGGGCAGCCGCTCCGACTCGACCCGGGCCTTGATCCGCCGGACCTCGCGCACCGTCGCCGCGTCGATGCCGCCCGCCGGGTACCGCAGCGGCGCGACGAGCTCGACGAACCGGCCCGCGAGCCCGTCGTCGCCCGCGACCGGCCGGGCGCGCAGCAGCGCCTGGCTCTCCCACGGCGACGACCAGCGCGCGTAGTACTCGGCGTACGAGTCGAACGAGCGCACCAGCGGGCCGTTGCGGCCCTCGGGTCGCAGGTCCGCGTCGACCGCGAGCACCGGCTCGGGACCGACCGCCCCGAGCAGCGCACGCACCTCGGTCGCGACGGACAGCGCGAACTCCTGGGCCAGCACCGCGTCGACGCCGGGCAACGGGTCGTGCACGAACAGCACGTCCGCGTCGGACGAGTACCCGACCTCCCGACCGCCGAGACGTCCCATCGCCACGATGAGCATGCGGGTCGGGTCCTCGTCGAGCAGGCGCGCCTGCCGGGCCTCCCACAGCGCGACGCGGAGCGTGCCCGCGAGCACCACGTCGGCCGCGACCGTGAGGCTCTGCGACGCCCCGGTGCCGGTGACGACGTCGAGCACGTCGGCCGCCGCGGTGCGCGCGAGCTCGCGCCGCCGCAGCCCCCGCAGCGCGGTCACGGCCGGCACGCGCTCGTGCGCGCGGGTCAGGACCGCGTCGGCCTCGGCCGACAGGCGGGCGTGCGTGCGGGGTTCGAGCTCGCTGTCCTCCGCGAGCCACGTCACCGACTCCGGGGACCGGGTGAGCGCGTCGGCGACGTACCGCGACGTCGACAGGACCCGTGCGAGCCGTTGTGCGACCGTGCCGGAGTCGCGCAGCAGCTTGAGGTACCAGTGGGTGGTGCCGAGCTCCTCGGACAGCCGCCGGAACGCGAGGAGGCCGCCGTCCGGGTCGGGTCCGTCCGCGAACCACCCGAGCATCACCGGCAGGAGCTGCCGCTGGATCGCCGCCCGCCGGGACACCCCCTCGGTCAGCGCGGCGATGTGCCGCATCGACCCGGCGGGGTCGCGGTAGCCGATCGCGGCGAGCCGGGCGCGCGCCGCGTCCGGAGCGAGGCTGGCCTCCTCGGCGGACAGCTGGGCCGTCGCCGGCAGCAGCGGCCGGTAGAACAGCTCCTCGTGGAGGCGGCGCACGTCGCGACGCACGGTCCGCCACCGGTCGACGAGCCCGTCCGGGCCCTCGGCCCGCATGCCGATCGACCGGGCGAGCCGACGCAGGTCGGCCTCCGCCGTCGGCATCAGGTGGGTCCGGCGCATCCGGTACAGCTGGATCCGGTGCTCGAGGACGCGCAGCAGCCGGTAGCAGACCGCGAGCTGCGCGGCGTGCTCCCGGCCGACGTACCCGCCCGCCGCCAGCGCCGCGAGCGCCGTCAGGGTGCTCGAGCTGCGGATCGAGTCGTCGGCACGGCCGTGCACGAGCTGCAGCAGCTGGACGGTGAACTCGACGTCCCGCAGGCCACCGACGCCGAGCTTGAGCTGCCGGTCCGCCTCCGCTGCGGGCACGTGCTGCTCGACGCGCCGGCGCATCGCCTGCGAGTCCTCGACGAAGTGGTCGCGCTGCACCGCCGCCCACACGAACGGCTGGGTCATCGCGACGTACTCGTCACCGAGCGCGGCGTCCCCGGCGAGCGGCCGTGCCTTGAGCAGCGCCTGGAACTCCCAGGTCTTGGCCCACCGCTCGTAGTACGCCTTGTGGCTCGCGAGGGTCCGGACGAGCGGGCCGTCCTTGCCCTCGGGGCGCAGCGCGGCGTCCACGGGCCACAGGGCGGGCTCGCCCGACGACGTAGAGCACACCCGCGCGAGCCCGGCGGCCAGCCGGGCTCCGACGGCGAGCGCCTCGGACTCGTCGACGCCGTCGACCGGCTCCGCGACGTAGACGACGTCGACGTCGCTGACGTAGTTGAGCTCGCGCCCGCCGCCCTTGCCCATGCCGATCACGGCCAGGCGGACCCCCGCGCCGTGGTCGTCGAGGTCGGCGCGGGCGACGGCGAGCGCCGCCTCGAGGGCGGCACCGGCGAGGTCGGCCAGCGCGGCCGCCACGCCGGGCAGCCGCGACAGCGGGTCGCGGGACGTGAGGTCGGCCGCGGCGACGCGCAGCAACCGGGTGCGGTAGGCGCGCCGCATCGCGTCGGTGCCCTCGCGGCCGCCGTGGGCGGCGACGGGGACCGCGGCCCGGGGATCGGCCCCGACGGCGCGCAGGAGCTCGGCGCGCACGTCTGCGACGGGGACGCCGAGCGCGGGCTCGCTGTCGGCGAGGACGTGCAGGTTGGCGGGGTGGGCGACGAGCGTGTCGCCGAGGGCCACCGAGGCGCCCGCGACGGCGAGCAGCCGGGCGCGTCGCTCGTCGTCCTGCTCGAGGATCTCGCGGAGCAGGGCCTGCTCGGCCGGCGACGAGCGCACCGCGCCGGCGAGCTTCGCGAGGGTCAGCAGCGCCTGGTCCGGGTCGGCGACGTCGGCCAGCGGCGGCGCCAGGACCGCCGCGGCATCGGGCAGCACCTCGAGCAGCGCCGCGTCGGCGAGCATGCGCTCGGCGCGGGCGACGTCCGTGACCCCGGCGCGCGTGAGCCGCCCGGCCAGGCTGCCGCCACGCCCGTCGGCGGTCGCGGTGCTCATCGGGCCCCCTCCGGGCCCACGTCGGCGGCCCGCCTCACAGCACCGGCAGGAACCGCCGCAGCTCGTACGGCGTCACCTGGGCGCGGTACTCGTCCCACTCCTGCCGCTTGTTGCGCAGGAAGTAGTCGAAGACGTGCTCCCCGAGCGTCTCGGCGACGAGCTCCGACTTCTCCATCACCGCGATGGCCGACTCGAGGGACGTGGGCAGCGGCTCGATGCCGAGCGCGCGCCGCTCCGCGTCGGTGAGCTCCCACACGTCGTCCTCGGCGCCCTCGGGCAGCTCGTACCCCTCCTCGATGCCCTTGAGGCCGGCGGCGAGCATGACCGCGAAGGCCAGGTACGGGTTGGTCGCGGAGTCCACCGCGCGGTACTCGATGCGGCTCGAGTTGCCCTTGCCCGGCTTGTACATGGGGACGCGGACGAGCGCGGAGCGGTTGTTGTGGCCCCAGCAGATGTAGCTCGGCGCCTCGGCGCCGCCCCACAGGCGCTTGTACGAGTTCACGAACTGGTTGGTCACGGCCGTGACCTCGGCGGCGTGCCGCAGCAGGCCCGCGATGAACGAGCGGGCCGTCTTGGACAGCTCGAGGTGCCCGCCGGGCTCGTGGAACGCGTTGCGGTCGCCCTCGAACAGCGACAGGTGCGTGTGCATGCCGGACCCGGGCTGGTCGGACAGCGGCTTCGGCATGAAGGACGCGAACACGCCCTGCTCGAGCGCGACCTCCTTGACGACCGTGCGGAACGTCATGATGTTGTCCGCCGTGGTCAGGGCGTCGGCGTAGCGCAGGTCGATCTCGTTCTGGCCCGGGCCGGCCTCGTGGTGGGAGAACTCCACCGAGATGCCCATGGACTCGAGCATCGTGATGGCGGCGCGCCGGAAGTCGTGCGCGGTGCCGCGCGGCACGTGGTCGAAGTAGCCGCCCTGGTCGACCGGGACCAGCGGCACCGACGGGTCGGCGGGTGCCTCGAACAGGTAGAACTCGACCTCGGGGTGCGTGTAGAACGTGAACCCCTGGTCGCTCGCCTTCGACAGCGCCCGCTTGAGCACGTTGCGCGAGTCCGCGAGCGACGGCTCGCCGTCGGGCGTCAGCAGGTCGCAGAACATGCGGGCGGTGCCGTGCCGCTCGCCGCGCCAGGGCAGCACCTGGAACGTCGTGGGGTCCGGCTTGGCGATCATGTCCGCCTCGTAGACGCGGGTCAGGCCCTCGATCGCGCTGCCGTCGAACCCGATGCCCTCGGAGAACGCGGCCTCGAGCTCGGCGGGGGCGACCGCCACCGACTTCAGGATCCCGAGCACGTCGGTGAACCAGAGGCGGATGAAGCGGATGTCCCGCTCCTCGACCGTGCGGAGCACGAACTCCTGCTGCCTGTCCATGCGGCACATCCTGCCCCATCGAGGGGTCCGGACGGCGTCACGTCCGTGGATGCGTCGCGGCAGGTCGTGCGGGCGTTGACTAGGCTCGACGCCATGCCCGCACCACGCATCGCCCTGGCACAGATCGACACGTGCGTGGGGGACGTCGACGCGAACGCCGCCGCCGTGCTGGCGTGGGCGCGGCGGGCCGCCGACGAGGGCGCGGACCTGGTCGTCTTCCCGGAGATGACGGTCACGGGGTACCCGATCGAGGACCTCGCCCTGCGGGCGTCGTTCCGCCGGGGCGCCGAGGCCGCCCTGCAGCGGACCGCCGCCGAGCTGGAGGCCGCCGGGCTCGGCGAGCTCGCCGTCCTCGTCGGGACGGTCGGCGAGCGCACGCTGGCACCGACCGGCGACCAGGACGCCCCGCAGGGCGCACGCCGCCCGACGAACCAGGCCGTGCTGCTGCAGCACGGCCAGGTGCAGGCGCGCTACGACAAGCACCACCTGCCGAACTACGGCGTGTTCGACGAGTTCCGCATCTTCACGCCCGGCGACGACCTGTGCGTCGTCGACGTGCGGGGGCGGCGCGTCGGCGTCGTCGTCTGCGAGGACATCTGGCAGGACGGCGGTCCCGTCTCGCAGATGGACGAGGCCGAGGTCGAGCTGCTCGTGGTCCTCAACGGGTCGCCGTACGAGGAGGGCAAGGGGCACGTCCGCGTCGAGCTCGCGACCCGACGGGCCGGCGAGGTCCGCGCCCCCGTCGCGTACGTGAACCTCGTCGGCGGCCAGGACGACCTGGTGTTCGACGGCGGCTCGTTCGTCGTCGGCGTCGACGGCACCGTGCTGGCGAGCGCACCGCAGTTCGTCGAGCACCTGCTGCTGTGGGACCTGCCCGAGAGGGGCGCGCCACCGCAGCCCGGTGCGCTCGCCGAGCCGCTGAGCGCCGACGAGGAGGTCTACCGCGCGATCGTCCTCGGGCTGGCCGACTACGTGCGCAAGAACGGCTTCCGGTCGGTGCTGCTCGGGCTGTCGGGCGGCATCGACTCGGCGCTGACCGCGACGATCGCGGCGGACGCGGTCGGCGGCCAGAACGTGGTCGGCGTCTCGATGCCGTCGGCGTACTCCTCGGAGCACAGCAAGGACGACGCGGCGGACCTGGCCAAGCGCCTCGGCGCGGACTACCGCGTCCAGCCGATCGGGCCGATCGTCGAGGCGTTCCGCGGCGAGCTCGAGATCGAGGGCGTGACGGAGGAGAACCTGCAGGCTCGCGTCCGCGGCGTGCTGCTCATGGCGCTGTCGAACCGCGAGGGCCACCTCGTCATCGCGCCCGGCAACAAGTCGGAGCTCGCGACCGGCTACGCCACGATCTACGACGCGGGCAGCATCGGCGGGTTCGCGCCGCTCAAGGACGTCGACAAGTCGCGCGTGTGGGCGCTCGCCCGGTGGCGCAACAACGCGGCGCTCGACGGCGTGTTCGGTCCCGACGAGCTGCCGCCCATCCCCGAGTCGTCGATCACCAAGCCGCCCTCGGCGGAGCTGCGGCCCGGCCAGCTGGACCAGGACTCGCTGCCGCCGTACGCCCTGCTCGACGAGGTGCTGGACGCCTACGTCGAGAACGCCGAGGGACGGGCCGAGCTCCTCGCCCGCGGGTTCGACCCCGCCGTCGTGGACAAGGTCCTCGCCCTCGTCGACCGCGCCGAGTGGAAGCGCCGGCAGTACCCGCTCGGACCCAAGGTCACGGCGCTCGCGTTCGGGCGTGACCGCCGGCTGCCCGTCACCACCCGGTGGCGTGAGCCCTGACCTGCCGCTGACCCCGCGATCGCACCCGCACGACACCCAGGAGCACCCTCGATGAGCCAGACCCCCAAGCGCGTGCGCGTGCACCACCTGCGCGAGGCCAAGGAGCGCGGCGAGCGCCTGACCATGCTCACGGCGTACGACGCCGTGACGGCCGCGATCTTCGACGCCGCGGGCGTCGACATGCTGCTGGTCGGCGACTCGATCGGGAACACCATGCACGGGCACACGACGACGCTGCCGGTCACGGTCGACGACATGATCCCGGCGGGCCGGGCCGTCGCCCGCGCCGCGCACCGGGCGTTCGTCGTCGTCGACCTGCCGTTCGGGTCGTACGAGGCGGGCCCGACGCAGGCGCTCGAGACCGCGGTGCGGGTCATGAAGGAGACCGGTGCGGCGGCGGTGAAGTTCGAGGGCGGCAAGCGGGTCGTCCCGCAGATCAAGGCGCTGACGGACGCGGGCATCCCCGTGGTGGGCCACCTCGGGTACACGCCGCAGTCGGAGCACCTGCTCGGCGGGCCGCGCGTGCAGGGCCGGGGCGACCTGGCCGCCGAGCACCTGAGCGAGGACGCCGTCGCGATCGCCGAGGCCGGTGCCGTGGCGGTGGTGCTCGAGATGGTGCCGGCGCCCGTCGCCGAGCAGATCACCGAGATCCTCCACGTGCCGACCATCGGCATCGGCGCGGGTGCGGGCTGCGACGGGCAGGTGCTCGTGTGGGTCGACATGGCAGGCATGACCGACTGGTCGCCGCGGTTCGCGAAGCGGTTCGGCGAGGTCGGCGCGGCCCTCCGGGCGGCGGCCACGGCCTACGTCGACGAGGTGCGCGCCGGCACGTTCCCCGACGCGGACCACCAGTTCGAGAAGTGAGCCCCGGCCGGGTCGCGACCTGGGCGGCGGCCGTCGTCGTGGCAGCGGTCGGCGTGGGGCTCGCCGTGCCGTTGCTTCCCGGTGTGTTCCCGGTCGCGCAGCTCGTCGCGTTCCGGGCGGTGCTCGCCCTGGCAGGTGTCGCCGGTGCGCTCGTGCTGCTGGCGGTGCCGGCGGTGCGTCGCCGGACCGTCCCGCTGGCCGCAGCTCTCGCGCTCGGAGCCGTCGCCCAGGCCACGGTGCTCGTCGCACGGACCGTCCCGACCGCTCCCCCGGCCGCCGTCGCCGCCGCCGGGACGTCGGGCACGACCGGCGACGTCGTCGTCCTGTCGTTCAACACCCTGGACACGGTGCCCGCGGCGACGCTCGCCGACCTCGCGCTGGACGTGCACGCCGACGTCCTCGTCCTGCCCGAGACGTCACGGAGGACCGCCCTCGCCACCGCGGCCCTGCTCGGCGCGGCCGGCGAGCCGATGCAGGTGCACGAGGCCGCCGGGAGCGTCCCGTGGATCTCGGGGACCTCCCTGCTCGTCTCCCCCGAGGTCGGGAGCTACCCGGACGCCACCGACCTGCCGACCCGGCTCGGGGGTGTCGTCGCGGTCCCGGAGGACGGCACCGACCCGACGATCGTCGCGGCCCACCCGCTCGCTCCCGGTCGACGGTCGGCGATGCCGGCGTGGAGGTCGGAGACCGCCGCGGTCGCCGCCCGGTGCGCGTCCACGCCCGGCGCGATCGTCGCCGGCGACCTCAACGCGACCCTCGACCACCCCGGCCTGCAGGACCTCGGCCCGTGCGTCGACGCGGCGCGGGCCGCCGGCGAGGCGTGGCGCGGCACCTGGCCCTCGTCCGCGCCGAGCGTCCTGGCCGCCCCCATCGACCACGTCCTCGTCGACGGGCGGGCGTGGCGGGTCACCGGGTTCGAGGTGCTCGGCCGCACCGGCGGCAGCGACCACCGGCCGGTCGTCGCCCACCTCGCCCGACGCTGACCGCCTCAGCGCTGCCGGTCCTCGTCCTCCCACGCCTTGTTCCGCTCCTTCGCGATCTCGATCGCGCGAGCCGCGTCCTCCCGGGTCGGGTACGGGCCCATGAGCTTCGACGCGACGCTCTGCTTGCCCTCCTCGACCTCGTGGGTCTCGGTGTTGTACCAGTACTCCGTCGCCATGGCGGACTCCCTTCGTCGAGGCCCGCGGGCGTCCGGGTCACCCGGGCGCTCCGCACTGCTTTCCGTAGACTGCCAGGTATGTCGACCGTGCACGCGCCTAGATCCGCCCTGGTCCCGGGCACGGTGAGCCCCCGCCGCCCCGTTCCCTCGACCATCGCCCGCCCGGAGTACGTCGGGCGTCCCGGGCCGGCCCCGTGGCTGGGCAGCAACGTGCTGGACGACGGGACGGTCGAGCTGGTCAGGGTCGCGGCGCGCATCGCCGCGCAGGCCCTCGAGGTCGTCGGCAAGGCCGTCGAGCCGGGCGTCACGACCGACGCGCTCGACGCGCTCGGCCACGAGTTCATGCTCGACCACGGGGCCTACCCGTCGACGCTCGGCTACCGCGGCTTCCCGAAGTCGCTGTGCACCTCCGTCAACGAGGTCATCTGCCACGGGATCCCCGACTCGACCGTGATCGAGGACGGCGACATCGTCAACGTCGACGTCACCGCGTACATCGGCGGGGTGCACGGCGACAACAACGCCACGTTCCTCGCCGGGGACGTCGACGAGGAGTCCCGGCTGCTCGTCGAACGCACCCGGGAGGCCCTCCACCGGGCCATCAAGGCGGTCGCCCCGGGCCGCGAGATCAACGTCATCGGCCGGGTCATCGAGAAGTACGCCGCCCGGTTCGGGTACGGCGTGGTCCGCGACTACACCGGTCACGGTGTCGGTCCCGCGTTCCACACCGGGCTCGTCATCCCGCACTACGACGCGGCACCCGGGTACGACACGCTCATCGAGCCCGGCATGGTCTTCACCATCGAGCCGATGCTCAACCTCGGCACCCCCGACTGGGTCATGTGGGACGACGAGTGGACCGTCCTCACGGCCGACGGCAAGCGCAGCGCGCAGTTCGAGCACACACTGCTGGTCACCGACACCGGAGCGGAGATCCTGACACTGCCATGAGCCACGACAAGAAGAAGCACGCCCTCGCGTTCGGCATCGACATCGGCGGCAGCGGCATCAAGGGCGCACCCGTCGACCTGTCGAAGGGTGAGTTCGCGAGCGACCGCAAGCGCATCCCGACGCCGTCGCCGTCGACCCCCGACGCCGTGTCCGCGACGGTCGCCGAGGTCGTCGAGTCGTTCGACCTCGACAAGGGTGTGCCCATCGGCGTGACGTTCCCCGCGGTGATCCTGCACGGCGTCGCGCAGTCGGCCGCGAACGTCGACAAGTCGTGGATCGGCACGGACGTCGAGAAGGCCGTGCAGAAGGCGACCGGCCGCAAGGTGCTCGCGGTGAACGACGCCGACGCCGCCGGCTACGCCGAGGTCCGCTACGGCGCCGCGAAGGACGTCGACGGCGTCGTGCTCGTCGTCACGCTGGGCACCGGCATCGGGTCGGCCCTGATCGTCGACGGGCATCTCGTGCCGAACACCGAGCTCGGGCACCTCGAGATCGACGGCCATGACGCCGAGTCGCGGGCCGCCGAGTCCGTGCGGGACCGCGAGGGCCTGGACTGGGCCGGCTGGGCCGAGCGTCTGCAGCGGTACTTCACGGTCGTCGAGAACCTGTTCTGGCCGGACCTCATCGTCGTCGGCGGCGGCGTCAGCAAGCACCACAAGGAGTTCCTGCCGCTGCTCGACATCCGCACCCGCATCATCCCCGCCGAGCTGCGCAACGCCGCGGGGATCGTCGGGGCGGCCGCGCTGGCCGCGGAGGCGCACGGCTGACGGTGCCGGGGACGGTGCCGGCCCACCCGCTCGTCGAGGTCGCCGACGGGGTCCACGTCGCGACGAGCGCCGTGTACGCGACGACCTCGACGGTCGTCGTCGGCGGCGACGGCTCGTGCCTCGTCGTCGACCCCGGCGTCACGGCCCGGGAGGTCGCCGACCTGTCCGCCGCGGTGCGTGCGCACGGCTGGCGCCCGGTGGCGGTGTGGTCGACGCACGACCACTGGGACCACGCCCTCGACGGGCACGGGCTGCGTGACCTGCCCCGCTGGGCGGCGTGGGTGCAGCAGCCGGACTGGGTGGGTGCGGCCCGCGCCGCGCGCGACGGCGACGACGAGCTCGCGGCGTACGTGCGCGCCCACCCCGGCCAGCGGGGAGCCGACCTCGTCCACGCGCCCCCGATGCCGCCACCCCTGACCGACGACGCCCCTGCCCCGGGTACCGGCTGGGCGCTCCTCGACTGGGACGGCCGCGAGGTCCGCGTGCTCACGCACGCCGCGCACGCCGCGGGTCACACCGCGCTGCACGTCGCCGACGCGGCGGTGCTCCTGGCCGGCGACCTGCTCTCGGACGTCGAGATCCCGCTCCTCGACGTCGACGCCGCCGACCCGGTCGGCGACTACACCGCGACGCTGGACCGCATCGACGCGCTCGACGACGTGCGCGTCGTCGTGCCGGGGCACGGAGCGGTGGGCGACGGTCCGGAGCTGGCCCGTCGGCTCGCGGCGGACCGTCGCTACCTCGACCGCCTCGTCGAGGTCGGCGCCGGCGCGGACGACCCGCGCCTGACGGCACCGTGGCTGACCCACGCCCACCACCGGCAGGCCGCCGCGACCCGCGCCTGACGTGTGACGATGGGTCGGTGCGCTGGGTGCTGCTCGTCGTCGCCGTGGTCGTCGTCCTCGTGGCGGTCGACCGCGCGGTGGCCCGTGGCTGGTTCGACCGCCGCCGGCCCCGCCCGTACCGGCCCGCGGAGTCCTCCTCGGCGAGCGGCATGCTCGGCGACCTCGTCGAGCTGTTCCAGCCGAACCGCGTCCACCTCACCGCCGAGCAGGAACGCCAGCGCCTCGACATCCAGCACGCGGGCGACGCCGCACCGCCCGTCGACCTGGACGCCGGCACGGCCCGCGTCGACGGGCCACCACCGGTCGCGTGACCTGCGGGGACCCCCTACCGTGCCCTGCATGACGCTCGCGGTCTCGCAGGTGACGATCGACTCACGCGATCCTGAGCGGCTCGCCCGCTGGTGGGCGGACGTCCTCGGGTGGCGGCTCGTCTGGGAGCCGGTGCCCGACGACGAGGAGATCGAGATCGCCCCGGTGGACGGGTCCGCGACCAACTGGCTGTTCGTCCGGGCCCCTGACGAGAAGGCCGTGAAGAACCGCTGGCACCCCGACATCCGGCCGGGCGACGACTCGGACCAGGCGACCGAGCTGGCACGGCTCCTGACGCTCGGGGCGACGCGTGTCGACATCGGGCAGGGCGACGTGCCGTGGCACGTGCTCGCCGACCCCGAGGGCAACGAGTTCTGCCTGCTCCACCGGACCGTGTCGGAGGCGGCGGCCGCGCTGGCGGCCGAGAGCACCGCCCCGCCGGCCTGACGACGACACGCACCACGATCAGGTGCCGAAGGTTCATCCGAGGGGACATCTCGGGTTAGATGGTCCTGCTGGACCGAACGTCTGAAGCGGCGTACCGAGGCAGTGGGCCGGGGGGCCACATGAGCATCGAAGCGAGTGCACGCGCGTGGGCGCACCAGCACGGTCTGCAGAGCTCGAGGCTGGTGACGGGCGCCTACCGATGGATCTCGCTCGTGCGGTACCGCAACGCGTGGGAGGCCGACGTCCCGTTCCGCGGAGCCGTCTTCTCCATCGGCCGGGACCTGAGCCTCTATCCCGCCGTGCGCAACGGGGGCTTCGAGTCCGTCGAGATGGACGCGTTCCTCCCCCGGGTCCCGGACGACGCACTCGTGTGGGACGTCGGGGCCAACGTCGGGATCTACGCGGTCCTGCTGTCACGAGCGGCGCCGAAGGGGCGCGTCGTGGCCTTCGAGCCGGTGCCCGAGTCGCGCGCGCGCCTGTCGGCCAACCTCGAGAAGAACCACGCCGAGAACGTGACCGTCGAGCCGGTCGCCCTGTCCAACCACAGCGGGACGGCGCGGATGACCGTCCACCCGGAGGCGCACGGGTGCGACCAGATCAGCCTGTCCCCCGCGGACGACGGGGTGGAGGTGGAGACGGCCACCGGTGACCGGTTCGCCTCCCGCTACGGCGACCCGGACGTCATCAAGGTCGACATCGAGGGGCACGAGCCCGAGTTCCTCGAGGGGTGCTGGGACATGCTCGAACGGCGCAAGCCGCTGCTGATGCTCGAGGTGAACCCCACCACGTGGAGCACCCCGCAGCGCTACGCGACCTGGGCCGACACGCTCGGGCGGCTGCTCACGCTCTACAGCGAGGCCGACTGGATCGATGCGGTCTCGTCCACCCGCGTCTCGTCCGTCGCCGTGGGCGAGCTCGCACCTCACACGGCCTACACGATGATCCTGCCCGCCGTCGACGGTCGGCCCGGCCCCTCTCAGGGGCTACGCCCGCACGAGTGACTTCGGCGCGTCAGGGTCGAATTCGGACGAACCGGTCAGTAACTTGCGGGGATGACCAGCGCCGCTCTGCCCGTCCTCGGCGATCTCACGCGGGAGGACCTGATCCGGTGGCTCCCGCTGGCGGTCTCCGCCCTGACCCTCCTCGTGGCCCTCTTCGCGTGGCGTCAGTCGGCCAAGGCCGCCCGCCGCATCGCACGTCAGGCCGACGCGACCTACCGGCACGCCGACGCCACCGCCCGGCAGGCGCAGGCGTTCGACGAGCAGGTGTCGATCGCCCGGGAGGCGCTCGCCCTCGCCCGTCAGGAGGCCCAGGACGCCCGCGCCGACGCGGACCGGCTGCGCCTCGAGACCGACCACACGCGACGGATGCTCGAGGAGGCGCGTCTCGACGCCCTGGCCCCGACGATCATCGCGCGCGCCCTGCCGAGCGTCACCGACGCCGTCGGACGACCGACCCTGGAGGTCTGCCAGCTCACCGCAGGCCGGCAGGACCGGTGGCGACCCCTCGTCGGCCAGCTCCAGGTCGGCCGGGACGAGTCGTACGCGTTCCGCACCGCGCTGACGCTGTGGTTCGAGAACGTCTCCGACGCGCCCGCGCAGATCGACATCATCGACTCGGCCGGCGGCGAGCTCGAGCTGCTGCCGGGGCACCCGCTCGTCGTCCCCGCGCACGAGGCCCGCAGCATCGCCTGGGTCCGGATGTGGACGTCACGCGACCTGGACAGCGACCGGCACATCCAGGACCCCTCGTCGTGGCTGTTCGACCTCACGTTCGCGGCGAGCGACCTCGGCCTGCACGTCCGCGACACCTACGCGTTCGACGGCGACCTGCGGTTCTTCGACCGCGACGGCTCATGGCTCGTCGTCATGCCGGAACCGCCGCTGCCGTGGACGTCGGACGTCGCCTCCATGCTGCCGGGCCGCACGTACCAGCGGATGGACGTCTCGGTCTCCTGACCTGGACGAGCCAGCCTGCGACACTTGCCTGCGTGACGAAGGCCGTGGGCGAGCCCGGACGACACGCGAGTGATCGGGTGCGGTTGTCGACCTTCCGCGCGCCCGTCGTCGTCGCGTCGACGTGGATGGGTAAGCGGGTCGCACTCCTCGTGGCCGTGCTGGTCTGCGCTGCGGTCGGCGGTGGCGTCGGGTCGCTCGTCGCGCCCGTGGTCGGCCAGCCGCGAGACGCAGGGTTCTGGGCGGGCGCGACGGTCACGCTCGCGCTCTACCTGGTCGTGACGATCGGGGCATGGATCACTCGCGCTCGGTGGCTCGATCGCGTGGGACGCTTCCTGCGCTGAACGAGCCGGTCGCGGTCGCGGTCCGGCTCGTCTCGCGGCTGATGGTGCGGATGAGTCAGTCGATACGCCGGGTTCTGTCCCCGCGCTGGGTCACCCCGTGCGCGGGTGGCGGCCATCCCTCTACGACGTACGTTGCCGCACGCCTCCAGCGGCCTACCCGGGAGCTCGGGCGGGCAGCCCTCGAACGCTCCCTGTCTGGCCTTGCTCCGGGTGGGGTTTACCGAGCCGCACCGGTCACCCGGCACGCTGGTGGTCTCTTACACCACCGTTTCACCCTTACCTCCTCGGCGGACCGAGGAGGCGGTCTGTTCTCTGTGGCACTGTCCCGCGGGTCACCCCGGGTGGGTGTTACCCACCACCCTGCCCTACGGAGCCCGGACGTTCCTCGGCGGACCCGGAGGTCCGACGCGGCCGCCTGACTGACTCATCCGCGCCGCCCAGCCTAGCCGCTGGTCGCGGCTCAGACGTCCACGCGATACGGGAGCGCCAGCTCGTCGCCGGAGACCCCGCGGATGCCCCAGTTCTCGGCGGGGCTCTCGATGACGACCACCTCGAGGTCGTCGGCGGACAGGCCGAGGGCGGGCGCGACGTCGTCGAACATGGCGGCGATGAGCGCTCGGCGGGCGCGGCGGGTCCGGCCGGTGAAGCAGACGATCTCGACGACGAGGTAGGCGTCGGAGCGCGGCGCGACGAGGTCCTCGGGGTCGAGCAGGACGAACCGGTGGAACCGCTTGTCCGCCGGGAGGCCCCACGCACCGACGAGCGCGGCGTGCACGGCGTCGGACACCTCGGTACGTCGCGGCCCCCACACGTCCCGCCGACCGTAGAGCTTGACCTGCGCCATCGCCGTCCTCCGTGTCCCGATGCGTCCCCGATGCGGCCCACCCGCGCCGCGGAGCCTACAGTCGGGGCGTGCTCGTCCTGCTGCCTCCCTCCGAGGGAAAGACCCCGCCGCGCCCGTCGGGCCCGGTCCTCGATCTCGACTCCCTGTCGGCACACGGCCTGACGCCCGTGCGCGAGAAGGTCCTCGACGCGTTGCGTGAGGTCAGCGGCCGGGACGACGCCGTGCACGTCCTCGGTGTCGGCGCGAGCCTGGCCGACGAGGTCGCGCGCAACACGTCGCTGCGCGACGCACCGACGGCTCCGGCCCGACGGGTGTACACGGGCGTCCTGTACGCGGCGGCAGGTCTCGACCGGTTGACGCCCACGGGCCGTGCGCGGGCGGCGGACAGCGTGCGGATCGTGTCGGGCCTGTGGGGCGCGGTCTCGCCCGAGGACCACATCCCGGCGTACCGGCTCTCGATGGGCACGGACCTGCCGGGCATCGGCCCGTTGGCGTCGGCATGGCGTGGGCCGCTCGGCGTCGAGCTCGACGCACGCGCGGACGGCGAGCTCGTCGTGGACTGCCGCTCCTCCGCGTACCTCGCCGCGTGGCACCCGCCGCGTTCCGCGCAGTGGGTCACGGTCCGGGTCGAGCGTGAGGTCGACGGGGTGCGCTCCGTCGTGTCGCACCACGCGAAGCACACCCGGGGCGTGCTGACCCGTCATCTGCTGACGCGCCGGGGCAAGGCGCCCGTGGATGCCGCGTCGCTCGCCCGCGTCGCGGGCGAGCTGGTGGGTCACGAGCTGCTGGCCGTCGAGCTGGGGCCCGCGGGGCGCGGTGCCCGCACGCTCTCGCTCGTCGTCGCCTGACGCCGCCGATGCGGCGTCCTGTGCCGTGGTGGCTCGTCTCGGTCGTCGTGACCGTGGTGGTCGTCGCGACGGGCGCCCTGCCGGCGGACGACGCGCGGGCGCTCGCGGAACGGACCGTCCCGATCCTCGTCTTCCTCGCCGCGCTCACGGTCGTCGCCGAGATGTGTGCCGGGGCCGGCGTGTTCACCGCGGCCGCGGAGCTCGCCGCGCTGGTCGGCCGGGGACGCCGCGCGGCGCTGTGGCTGCTCGTCGTCCTGCTCGCGACCGTCAGCACCGCGGTGCTGTCGCTCGACACGACGGCGGTGCTGCTGACACCCGTCGTCATCACGCTCGCCCGGCACACCCGGACGCCTCCCCTGCCGTTCGCGCTCGCGGTCCTCGCCCTGTCGAACACGGCGTCGCTGCTGCTCCCTGTCTCGAACCTGACGAACCTGCTGGCCGACCACGTGCTGCGGGCGGCGGACGTCGGGTTCATCGGGCTCATGTGGGCACCCGCGCTGGCGGCCGTGCTGACGACGGTCGCCGTCCTCGCGGTCCGCGACCGGCACGTCCTGTCGGGCACGTACGAGGTCCACCCGGGCCGGCCGGCGCCGGACCGTCCGCTGCTGGTCGTCGCCGCGGTGGTCACGGGCGTCATGGCGGCGGCGTTCGTCGCCGGTCTGCCGGTCGCACCCACCGCGCTCGCGGCCGCCGCGATCCTCATGCTCGCGACCCGGCTGCGACGCCGCCCGTGGCCGGTCCCGCCGAGCCGGCTCGTCCCCTGGCGCACGCTGGTGGTGGTGGCGGGGCTGTTCGCGGTCGTGCAGACCGCGCACGCGCACGGGCTCGGGGCGCTCCTGGCCGACGCCGCAGGTCACGGCCACGGTGCGGCGGACCTGCTGCGTGTCGCGGGCGTCGGTGCGGCGTCGTCGAACGCCGTCAACAACCTGCCCGCGTACCTGGCGCTCGAGCCGGCGACGGGCGGCGACCCGCTGCGGATCGCGGCGCTGCTCATCGGCACCGGCGCCGGACCGCTCGTCACCCCGTGGGGGTCGCTCGCGACCGTGCTGTGGTGGCACCGCTGCCGCCAGGTGATGCTCGACGTCCCCGCCGGGACGATCGTCCGGCAGGGCCTCCTGCTCGCGCCCGTCGTCGTGGTCGCCGCCACGCTGGCCCTGGTCGCCGCGCACTGACAGGTCAGGTGTGCGAGGACCAGCCCTCGCTCGGCGCACCCGCCACCGCGATCTCGTCGCGCCGGTCCGAGAACAGCCGGACGATGCTCACCGAGGCGGGTGCGACGCGCAGCTGGCTCCACGACGACGGCTGGGCACCCATCGTCACGCCCAGCGCGGCGCGGATCGACACCGCGTGGCTCACGACGACCACCGTGCGGTCACCACCCGCGGCTCGCAGCTCGTCGAGGCCGCGGCGCAGCCGCACCCCGACCTCCGCGATGGACTCCCCACCGGGTGGCCGCACGTCCGCCTGGGTGTGCCACGGCTCCAGCTGGCCGGGCCAGCGCTCCTCGATCTCCTCGGCCGTCAGCCCTTGCCACTCGCCGAAGTTCGCCTCCTGGAACACCGCGTCCGTACGCACGGGCAGCGAGAGGCGCTCGCCGATGATCCGGCCGGTCTGCTGCGTGCGCACCATCGGCGAGGCGATGACCTCGCTCGGGTACGGGATGTCGCCCCACACGTCGCGGCCGATCCGGTCGACGAGGTCGGCCGCCGCGTGGGCCTGCCGGACGCCGTGGTCGTTGAGCGGCGGACCGGGTTCGCCCGACCCCGAGTAGCCACGGGACACCGTCATGGTCGTCTCGCCGTGGCGCACCAGCACGACCGTGACGGGCTGCTCCTCGTCGAAGCGCACGCCCGCGCCCGACGGCCGCGGTGCCCGTCCGGGTGCCGCGGCGCCCGTCCGAGCGGCGTCACGCGGCTCCCCCGCCCCGAGCTCCGTCGCGTCGGTCACGATCGCAGTCTTCTGGTCCATCGCGAGGTTCGCCAGCCGGTCGGCGGCGGCGTTCTGCGCGCGCGGCACCCACGTCCAGACGACCGTCGCGGGGTCGACGATCGCGCGGACCTGGTCGGCGAGCCGGCGCATGGCCTCGTGCTTGATGCGCCACGTGCCGCGCATCTGCTCGACGACGAGCTGCGAGTCCATCCGCACCTCGAGGCGCGCGTCCGGGTCGATGGCGAGCGCCGCACGCAGCCCCGCGACGAGCCCGGTGTACTCGGCGACGTTGTTCGTCGTCACGCCGAGGTAGTCGGCGCGCTCGGCCAGCACCGCCCCCGAGTCGCCGTCCAGCACGACCGCGCCGTACCCGGCCGGTCCCGGGTTCCCCCGCGACCCGCCGTCCGCCTCGACGACCAGCCGGCGCGCCATCGTTAGACCTGGGCGGGCTCGGGCAGCCGCACGAGGATCCGTCCGCACTCCTCGCAGCGGACGACCTGGTCCTCGGCCTTGCCGCGGATCGCGTCGAGGTCCAGCGGGTTCAGCTCGAGCCGGCAGCCCTCGCAGCGCCGACCACGCAGCGCCGCCGCACCGACGCCACCGAGCTGCCCGCGCAGCTTCTCGTACAGGGCGACCAGGCCCGCGTCGAGCCCCTGCGCCGCGGTCGCCCGCTCGCCGCGGACCTTGTCCGCCTCGGCGTCGATCTCCCGGAACGCGACGTCCCGGTCGGTCTCGACGACCGTCTTCTGTTCGACGAGCGCCTGGTGCGCCGTCGTCACCCCGGCGAGCGCTCCCTCGTGCGCCTCGAGCCGCTCCATGACCTCGAGCTCGACCTCCTCGAGATCCCCCTGCCGGCGGCCCAGCGCCACGAGCTCGCTCTGCAGCGCCTGCAGGTCCTTCGGCGACCCCTGACCGGAGTCGAGCCGGGCCTGGTCCCGTGCCGCGCGCACCCGCACCTGCTCGACGTCGGCCTCGGCCTTCGTGAGCTCCCGCCGCAGGTCGTCCGCCGCGGTGCGGGACGTGACGAGCGCCGTGTAGAGGTCCGCGACCTGCGCGTCGAGCTCGAGGAGCCGGGCGAGCTCCGGCAGGGAGCGCCGCTTGTGCGCGAGCTGGTCGAGCCGCGTGTCGAGGGCCTGGACGTCGAGCAGGCGGCGCTGGTCCGCTGCGGGGGCTGTGGCCATGGGGGTCCTTCCGGCGACCGCACCGGGTGCGGATCGGGTCTGCGGGTGGTCGGGCGTGGTCAGGACGTGGGGGTCGGCTCCGGGCTCGCGACACGACCCGTCCACGGGTCGGTGCGCAGCGTGCTGACGCGGGTCTCCACCGTAGCCCCCGTGCCGGCCACGTCCGACTCCAGGGTGCGGGCGGCGTGCGCGAGCCAGGGCCACTCCGACGCGAAGTGGGCGACGTCGACGAGGTACGGGTGCGTACGGCCCTCCCGGGCCTCGAACTCGGCGCGCTCGCGCAGCTCGGAGGCCGGATGGTGCCGCAGGTCGGCGGTCACGTACGCGTCGACACCGGCGGCCCGGACCTCGTCGAACAGCGAGTCACCCGAGCCGCCGACCACGGCGACCCGCTGCACCGTGCCGTCGGGGTCGCCGGCGAAGCGCACGCCCTGCGCGGTCGCGGGGACCGCGGCGGCGACGACCTCCGCGAACGCGGCCAGCGTCGTCGGCCGGGCCAGCCGGCCGACCCGGCCGATCCCGGTGCCGCCGGGCCAGGCGGCGAGCTCCAGGACGTCGAACGCGGGCTCCTCGTACGGGTGGGCGGCACGCATCGCGGCGACGACGGCGGCCCGCGAGCGACGAGGGGCGACCATCTCGACCCGCGCCTCGACGACCCGCGTCACCTCACCCGTCCGGCCGACCGCCGGGGCCGCCAGCGGACCGGGCGTGAACGTGCCCTCACCGGTCGACGTCCAGGCGCACCGCGCGTACTGGCCGACCTGTCCGGCTCCGGCCGCCGCGAGGGCGTCGACCAGCCGTTCGGCGTCGGCCACCGGCACGAACACCACGTGCTTGTCGAGCGCCTCGGCGGGTGCCGCCTGCAGCGGCGCGGTGTCGAGCAGCCCGAGGGCCTCCGCCAGCGCGTCGGCGACGCCGCCGGCCGCCGCGTCGGCGTTGGTGTGGGCGGTGAGCAGCGCGACACCGGAGCGCACGAGCCGGTGCAGCAGCGCACCCTTGAACGTCGTCGCCGCCACCGAGTGCACCGGCCGCAGCAGCAGGGGGTGGTGCGTCACGAGCAGGTCCGCGCCCCACTCGACGGCCTCGTCGACGACCGCAGCGACCGGGTCCACCGCGAACAGCACGCGCCGGACCGGCTGGTCCGGGTCGCCCGCGACGAGCCCCACGGCGTCCCACTGCTCCGCTGTGCGGGGCGGGTACCGCCCGTCGAGCAGTCGCACGACGTCGGCCAACCGAGGAGCGCTCACGGCACGCACGCTACCGGCCGGCCGCTCGCCGTCAGGCCAGCACGCCGACCGCGTCGCCCACCGCGACCCGGCCGGGCCGGACCGGCACCATCTGGACCCCGAACCACACCTCGCCGTCCGCCCGGCGGTGCCGCGCGAGCGTCCGCAACGGCTCCCGGCCCTTGACCAACGTGTCCGGGTCGATGGTCGTCATGACGCACCGCCCGCACCGGTCGGCGAACCGGAGCTCCACGTCCCCGACGACGATGCCGGACCAGCCGTCCTCCTCGAACGCCTCCAGGTCGCCGTCGACCACCAGGTTCGGCCGGAACCGCCGCATGTCGAGCGGCTGGTAGGGCCCGGGTGCGGGCTCACCCGCGGCCAGCGCGCTCGCCAGCACCTCGTCGTGGACCTGCGCGGCCAGGGCGTCGAGCGCCCGCAGCGACGCGGTCGTCGTCACGTGCACCGGTCCGGTGTCCGTCAGTGCGAGCGGGTCGGCGCGGGTGCCGCCGTGCTTCTCGCTCATGCCGCGGCGGGCGGGGTCGTCGAGCCACACGAGCCGCACGTCCTGCGCGAGGAGCTCCGAGCACCAGGCCGCCGCCGCGTCGCCGGCGTCCGTCGCGCGGTCGAGCCGGGACAGCGTGGTCACCCGGTCGGGCGGGCCGTCGGGCACCGCGACCCGCACCGGCTCGTGCCCCGGTGCGGACAGCACGAGCGCACCGTCGTCCTGGGGCGTCGCACGCGCCGACAGCATGACGGGGTGCCGCCGGGCCGTGAGGGTGCCGCCGTGGGCGTCGACGACCATCCAGCGGCGGTCGCCGCGCACGCCGGAGCGGTCGAGCTCCACCGCGGACGACGGGATCCCCGCGAACGACTTCACGGGGTGGACGGCGAGCGCACCGACGTGCGGGGCGACAGGACCGGTGGGCACCCGCAGACGGTACCTGGATGGGGCGTGGTGCAGTCGAGACGTCGAACAGCCACGCGCCGGGCGGTCGACAAGGCACGATGTCGCCGTGACTCGACCCGCCGCCGCCCTCGCCGCCGCCTGCGCGCTCGCCGGCGCGCTCGTCACCGGGGCATGCACCGCCGACGCGACCCCGACGCCACCCTCCCCGTCGCAGGCATCGCCGACCGCCGCCCCGGCCGCGACGACGAGCGCGGTCACGGCGCCCGGCACACCCTCGCCGTCCCCGTCGGAGACGGCCGCGTGGCCGACGGCCATCCTGGAGTCGGACGCCATGGCGTCCCTGCACAGCTACACGGTCGTCTGGCTCGCGGTCGCCGACAGCGCCACGGGCGCCACCCTCGAACCCGCCGTCGCGAGAGCGGCCGAGGCCGGGTACGACGCCTCCAAGACGCCGGTGGTCTGCGTCGACCCCGCCCCCGTCGAGCTCGTGGGCGACGGCACGGACGACGTGTGGGGCGTGCCGCTCTACTTCGCGACGCGGGCGGACGCCGACACGTTCGTCACGCTGTGGGCGACCCCCGTCGTCACCGTCGTCGACGACGTCCGCATGGCGTGCGACTGGGACTGACGACACCCGGAGCGCCCCGGACGGTCGACGGGGTCCCGGCCGAAACCGGACATCTCGCACCGTCGGCGTGCCAGGCTGTCGCGATGACGACACGAGTGTCCGCAGCGGCCGTCTCCGCCCTGTGCGGTCTCCTGCTCGCCGGCTGCACCGCGACGGCCGGACCGCAGTCCGCCGACACAGCGCCCGCATCGACCACCTCGGCGGCGAGCACCTCGCCGACGAGCACGCCGACGCCGACGTCGCAGGACGTCGCCGCCGTCGACCTCACGGTGTTCCGCTCGGACAGCACGACCTGCCAGTTCGACGCGCCGGACTCGGCGTTACCAGGGATCGGCTGCCAGATGAACGCGGCGTACACGTACGAGATCCCCGAGGCCTGGCTCGACTACGGCGTCGACTGCGCCGACATCTCGCTCGGGTACGACGCGGCCGAAGGAGAGCTCGGGTGCGCGAGCGACGTGTCGTACGAGGACGCCTACGCGACGGATCCCCTGCCGGCCGGCTCGGTCGTCCGGCACGGCGGGATGACCTGCACGATCCTCGAGGTCGGCATCACCTGCACCAACGCCGTCGGGGGCGTCATGACGATCACGCCCGACCACTACCTCGCGCACGCGGGGTGACGTCGGTGGGCCCGGCCGGTTTCGAACCGGCGACCTCCGCGGTGTAAGCGCGGCGCTCTGACCAGCTGAGCTACAGGCCCCGACGAGCGCGCGGCTCGACGGGCGCACAGCCTACCGGTGCGCCACGGCATCGGCCGCCGCCGGATCAGGCCGCGAGGGCCCCGATCGCGGCGCGGTAGGACGCGATGTCCCGGGCCTGACCTGCAGGGTTCACGACGGTCCAACGCACGACGCCGTCGGCGTCGATCAGGAAGCTGCCCCGGTCCGCCCGGCCCCGCTCCTCGTCGAACACGCCGAACGCCCGCGCGACCTCGCCGTGCGGCCAGAAGTCGGACAGCAGGTCGAACCCGTAGCCCTCGGCCTCGGCCCACGCGCGCAGCGAGAACATCGGGTCGCAGGACACGACGAGGAGGTGCACCCCCGCCTCCTGGAACGCCGCGATGTTGTCCCGCAGGTCGCACAGCTCGCCCGTGCACGTGCCGGAGAAGGCGAACGGCACGAAGACGACGGCGACAGGGCCGCCGCGCAGGCCGCTCAGCGTGACGGGCGTGCCGTGCGTGTCCGGGAGCGAGAAGTCCGGCGCGGCGTCGCCGGCGGCCAGGCTCACTTGCCTCGTCCGCGCGTGCCGAGCCGGGTCGCCGACCAGTCGGCCGCGATCGAGAACGTGCTCATCGCGTGCAGCCCCGACGTCGTCGCGGCCTCCTCGATGTCGCTGTGCGACACGTGCCCGGCGCGGCCCGCCTTCGGGGTGAGCACCCAGATGGGGCCGTTGTCGTCGAGGACGGTCATCGCGTCGACGAGGAAGTCGGTGAGGTCGCCGTCGTCGTCGCGGAACCAGATCACGGCACCGTCGGTGACGTCGTCGTAGTCCTCGTCGACGAGATCGGTGCCGGTGGCCGCCTCGATCCCGGAGCGCAGGTCCCCGTCGACGTCGTCGTCGTAGCCGAACTCCTGGATCACCTGTCCTGCGGTGAATCCCAGACGACCTGCCGCCTGCGTGGCGGCGTCGTCCGTGCTGGATGACACGTCCCGACCGATCCCTTCCTCCGGGTCGACCCTCGACGGGCGACCTGCTGATGTCCGCACACCGTAGCCCACCGCACACCGACGGGCCCTGGCAAGACACCTCGACGGCGTGCCCCCGGCCGGCAGCCTCCCGCGGCACCCGCTCGGGCCCGGATGTCACGGACGTCACGTGTGTTGTCCGGTACCGAGTGTGACTTTCGGGCCGGAACAGTCCGAGAATGGGGCGACTACCCGCACCTGCCGGCGCAGCACTCCTGCGCCGGTCGGGTCGGGCCCGAGAGATGCGCGCCGATGCCGACCGGCCTCGCGCACGCGGACGAGAGGCAAGGAGCTCTGGTGGCTTCGATCGACGAGACGGGACCGCTCATCGGCGGCCTGCTGAGCCAGGTACCGGACATCGACCCCGCCGAGACGGGTGAGTGGCTGGAGTCGCTCGACGGGCTGATCGACGACAAGGGCGGCCCGCGAGCGCGGTACGTGATGCTGAGCCTGCTGCGGCACGCCCGGCAGCGGAACGTCGCCATCCCGGTGTCGCTCAACACGCCGTACGTGAACACCATCGCGGTGCACGACGAGCCGTACTTCCCCGGCGACGAGGTCATGGAGCGCCGCTACCGCTCCTGGATCCGCTGGAACGCCGCCGTGATGGTGACGCGCGCGCAGCGGCCGGGCGTCGCGGTCGGCGGGCACATCTCGTCGTACGCGTCGGTCGCGACGCTGACCGAGGTGGGCCTCAACCACTTCTTCCGCGGCAAGGACCACCCCGGCGGCGGCGACCAGGTGTACTTCCAGGGCCACGCCTCCCCGGGCGTCTACGCCCGCGGGCTCCTCGAGGGCCGCCTGTCGGAGCACCAGCTCGACGGGTTCCGCCAGGAGCTGTCGCACGCGGGTGGCGGCCTGCCCTCGTACCCGCACCCGCGCCTCGCGCCGGACCTGTGGGAGTTCCCGACGGTGTCGATGGGCCTCGGCCCGGCGTCCGCGATCTACCAGGCGTGGACCAACAAGTACCTGCACAACCGCGGGATCAAGGACACGAGCCAGCAGGACGTGTGGGCGTTCCTCGGCGACGGCGAGATGGACGAGCCCGAGTCGCGCGGCATGCTGCAGCACGCCGCCCAGCAGGGCCTGGACAACCTCACGTTCGTCGTGAACTGCAACCTGCAGCGTCTCGACGGGCCGGTCCGCGGCAACGGCAAGATCATCCAGGAGCTCGAGGCGCAGTTCCGCGGCGCCGGCTGGAACGTCATCAAGGTCATCTGGGGCCGCGAGTGGGACGTCCTGCTCAACGCCGACAAGGACCGCGCGCTCGTCAACCTCATGAACACGACGCCCGACGGCGACTTCCAGACGTACCGGGCCGAGAACGGCGCGTTCATCCGGGAGCACTTCTTCGGCCGTGACCCGCGCACCAAGCAGCTCGTGCAGAACATGAGCGACGACGAGATCTGGGCGCTCAAGCGCGGTGGGCACGACTACCGGAAGATCTACGCGGCCTACAAGTCGGCGCGTGAGCACACGGGTCAGCCGACCGTCATCCTGGCGCACACCATCAAGGGCTACGGCCTGGGGTCCGGCTTCGCCGGGCGCAACGCCACGCACCAGATGAAGAAGCTCAAGGCCGACGACCTCAAGACGCTGCGCGACTCGCTGCGGATCCCGATCACGGACGAGCAGATCGACGAGAACCCGTACCTGCCGCCGTACTACAACCCGGGTCCGGACGACGAGGCGATCCAGTACATGCTGGAGCGTCGCCGCCAGCTCGGCGGGTTCGTGCCCGAGCGTCGCTCGACGCACAAGGCGCTGGCGCTGCCCGAGGAGAAGATCTACGAGGGGCTGGCGAAGGGGTCGGGGCACCAGGAGGTCGCCACGACGATGGCCCTGGTCCGGCTGTTCAAGGACCTGGTCAAGGACAAGGAGTTCGGCAAGCGCCTCGTCCCGATCATCCCGGACGAGGCCCGCACCTTCGGCCTCGACTCGATCTTCCCGAGCGCCAAGATCTTCAACACGAACGGCCAGAACTACATGGCCGTCGACCGCGAGCTCATGCTCTCCTACAAGGAGTCCGAGTCCGGTCAGATCATGCACACGGGCATCAACGAGGCCGGGTCGGCCTCGGCCTTCCAGGCCGTCGGGACGTCGTACGCGACGCACGGCGAGCCGCTCGTGCCGTTCTACTTCTACTACTCGATGTTCGGGTTCCAGCGGACGGGCGACCAGTTCTGGGCGGCCGGCGACCAGATGGCCCGCGGCTTCCTCATCGGCGCCACCGCCGGGCGGACCACGCTGACGGGCGAGGGCCTGCAGCACGCCGACGGCCACTCGCCGCTCCTCGCGGGCACCATGTCGCACGTCGTGCACTACGACCCCGCGTACGGGTACGAGATCCGGCACATCGTGCGCGACGGCATCGAGCGCATGTACGGCGAGGGCGACGGCCGCGACAAGGACGTCATCTACTACATCACCGTCTACAACGAGCCGATGCGGCAGCCCGCGGAGCCCGAGGACGTGGACGTGGACGGCATCCTCAAGGGCATCTACCTGCTCTCGCCCGCCGAGGGCGACGGTCCCCGTGCGCAGATCCTCGCGTCGGGTGTCGCCGTGCCGTGGGCGCTCGAGGCGCAGAAGCTGCTCGCCGAGGACTGGGGCGTGCGCGCCGCGGTGTGGTCGGTGACGAGCTGGAACGAGCTGCGCCGCGACGGCCTGGCCGCCGACCAGCAGGCGTACCTGCACCCCGGCGAGGAGCCGCGCGAGGCGTACCTCACGCAGAAGCTGGCCGGCGCGGAGGGGCCGTTCGTCGCGACGACGGACTACGACCACCTGGTCGCCGACCAGGTGCGTGCGTGGATCCCGGGCACGTACGCGACGCTCGGTGCGGACGGGTTCGGGTTCTCCGACACCCGTGCGGCCGCGCGTCGTCACTTCAAGATCGACGGTCCGTCGACGGCGGTGCGCGTGCTGCAGCAGCTCGCGCGCACGGGCGCCGTGGCCGCCGACGCACCCGCCCAGGCGATCGAGCGGTACCGCCTGCACGACGTGACGGCCGGCACGTCCGGCAACACGGGTGGCGACTCCTGACCCTCGCGTGACGACGAAGGGCCCGCGGCAGGCACGCCGCGGGCCCTTCCTCCGTCCGGGGTCAGGTGCCGGGGATCGTCTGCTCCGCCTCGGCGACGAGGTGCGCCAGCTCGGTGCGCAGACCGGCCACGGCGGCCTGGTCCGGGTACAGGTCGAGCGCCATGATGTGCTGCTTCGCGTCGAGCGGACGCCCGGCCTCGATCGCGGCGAGCACGAGCTGACGGGCGACCTCGGGGTCGTGGTCGCGGGGGTGCCAGTGACCTACGCCGAGGCCGAGCGCGTCGACGGGGAGGCCGGCGCCGCGCAGCAGCGTGAGCGCGTCGACGAGGGCCTTGCCCGACGGGTCGCGCTCGACGGCCGTCGTGAGGCGCCGCAGCGTGCCCTCGTGGTCGTCGCGCACGGACAGCCGCGCGATCTCGATGAGCGGGTACCAGGCGCGCGGGTTGCCGGCGAGCTCCTCGCCGAGCGCCCAGACGGCCAGGTCGGCCGCGCGCTCCCGCTCGTCCGGCGTGGGCTCGGCCGCCAGTGGGTCGTCCGTCGAGCCCGAGGACTCGGCGGCGCGGCGGCGGACGATCTCGGCGAGGGCACGGAACGCCCGCTCGTTGTTGGGGTCGTCGCTGAGCATCGACCGCAGGGCGTCCTCGTGCAGGGTGTCCCCGCGCCGCGCAGCCTTCGTCGGACGGCGGGCGCCGACGCGCGACGCCGAGGACGGTCGACGTATGAGCTGGCGCAGTCGAGGCAGCAGAGCCATGTCGAGACCTTATCCGCCAAGGGACGAAACGCACCCTGACTCCGGTCGTGAGAACGGACACTCGCGTGCGCACGTTTGTCGACTTCCCACAAGCAGCCTCCTATGCTCACCCCATGCCGACGACCCCGCCCGAGGCCGACAGCGCCGCCGCCGCGCCGGTGACCGCCGCACCGGCCACCGAACCCGCACCCGCGCGCACGTCGTCGTCCGCGCGGCTGCGCACCGCGCCGATGGACTCCCGCACCGGTGCCGAGACGCAGCGCCGGGTCCGCGAGGGCGCAGGCCTCCTCGCGGGTGCCGCGATGCGGCGTCTCGACGAGGACCTCGAGTGGTACCGCGCACTGCCCGCGGAGGACAGGTCGTGGGTCGGGCTCGTCGCGCAGGCCGGCATCACGGCGTTCGTCACGTGGTTCGCCGACCCGACGCGCCCGCCGCACGGCGTGAGCGACATCTTCGCGGCCGCCCCGACCGAGCTGACCCGGTCCATCTCGCTGCAGCACACGCTCCAGCTGGTCCGGGTCGTCGTCGACGTCGTCGAGACGCACAGCGACCGGCTCGCCGCGCCGGGCGACGAGCGCGAGCTCCGCGAGGCGGTGCTGCGGTACTCCCGCGAGGTCGCGTTCTCGGCCGCCGAGGTCTACGCCCGGGCCGCCGAGGTCCGCGGCGCCTGGGACGCGCGGCTCGAGGCCCTGGTCGTCGACGCGCTGGTCCGCGGCGACGTGGACGACTCGCTGCGCTCCCGGGTCGCGGCCATCGGGTGGGGCGGCCGGGGCTCGACGCTCGTCATGGTCGGCACCACCGCGGCACCTCTCGACGAGGTCCGCGCCGCCGACCTGCGCCGCGCCACCCGCCGCGCGGCCGACGACGCGCTCGTCGGCATCCAGGGCGACCGGCTCGTCATCTTCCTCGGCGGCGAGGGCGACCTGCGTGCGGCCGCCCAGTCCCTGCTGCACCGGTTCGGCCCGGGACCGGTCGTCATCGGCCCCGAGGTCCAGGGCATCACGGACAGCGCACGCTCGGCCCGGGCGGCCCTGTCGGGGCTGCTCGCCGCCGCCGCGTGGGAGCAGGCGCCGCGACCCGTCCAGGCCGACGAGCTGCTGCCCGAGCGGGTGCTCGTCGGCGACCCGACCGCACGGCGGGTGCTGGTCACGCAGGCGTACGCCCCGCTCGCCGCGAGCCAGGGCGCGCTGCTCGAGACGCTCTCCGCCTACCTCGGTACCGGCCGGTCGCTCGAGGCGGCCGCACGCACGCTGTACGTGCACCCGAACACGGTCCGCTACCGCCTGCGCCGGGTCGCCGACGTCACCGGCTGGGACCCGCTGGACGCCCGCGAGTCGTACGTGCTGCAGACCGCCCTGGCCCTCGGCCGGCTCGAGGCCGCGGGCGCGCACGACGCCGACACCCTCTGACTCTTTGTAGGACACGCACAAGGGTGCCGCCGAAGGTTGGTGCCCGCCGTAGGCCCGGACCGCGCGACGGCCGGGGGAAGGTGGTCGAGTGCTCGTCGTCGTCTGCCCGGGTCAGGGCGCACAGTCCCCCGGCATGCTCAGCCCGTGGCTCGAGCTGCCGACCGTCGCCGCCTCGATCGCCCGGGCGTCGCAGACCACCGGTCTCGACCTCGTCGCGCACGGCACCACGTCCGACGCGGACACGATCCGGGACACCGCGGTCGCCCAGCCGCTGCTCGTCGCGTCGGCGCTCGCGTCGCTGCGCGCGGTGCTGGACCTCGACGCCGACGCGCCCCTCGCGACGGCCGCTGCGGCGACGGTCGACCTCACGGCCGGGCACTCCGTCGGCGAGCTCGCCGCGGCCGTGGTCGCCGGGGTGCTGACGGACGAGGAGGCGCTGCGCCTGGTCGCCGTCCGCGGCGCCGCGATGGCCCGTGCCGCCGCCGTGACGCCCACCGGGATGAGCGCGGTGCTCGGGGGCGACCCGGCCGAGGTGCTCGCCGCGCTCGACGCCCACGGCCTGGTCCCCGCCAACGTGAACGGCGCCGGTCAGGTCGTGGCGGCCGGCACGCTCGACGCCCTCGCCGCGTTCGCCGCCGCTCCCCCGGCGCGCGCCCGCGTCGTCGCCCTCCAGGTCGCCGGCGCGTTCCACACCACGCACATGGCCCCCGCGGTCGACGAGCTCCGGGCGGCCGCGGCGACGATCGCCCCGGGCGAGCCGCTCGTGCCGCTGCTCACCAACGCCGACGGCACCGTCGCGCCGTCCGGTGCACGCGCGCTCGAGCTGATCGTCGCGCAGGTGGCGAACCCGGTCCGCTGGGACCAGTGCCAGGAGACGATGGTCGCCCTCGGGGTCACCGGGCTGCTCGAGCTGGCCCCCGGAGGCGTGCTCACGGGCCTGGCCCGGCGTACGCTGCCCGGGGTCGAGACGGTCGCCGTCAAGACCCCCGCCGACCTGGACGCGGCGCGTGACCTGCTCAGCCGGCACGGCAGTCCTCGCGGAACTGAGCCCTCCCCTGCGACCACCCAGGAGCAGTCGTCGTGACCCGACCCACCCTCACGCAGGCCACCGGGCCTGCGCACACCCGTATCCTCGGCATCGGCGGGGCGCGCGGCGAGAACACCGTGCCGAACGACGACCTGGTCGGCCCGATCGACTCCTCCGACGAGTGGATCCGCCAGCGCACCGGGATCGTCACCCGCCGCCGCGCCGGGGCGGGCACCGACGTGCTCGACCTCGCGGAGAAGGCGGCCCTCGCCGCGCTCGCGCACGCCGGGCTCACGGGCGCCGACATCGACGCCGTGATCCTGTCGACGGTCACCTACTTCCACCAGACGCCTGCCGGGGCCGCGATCATCGCGGACCGGATCGGCGCGACGCCCGCCGCCGCGTTCGACATCTCGGCCGCGTGCGCCGGGTACTGCTACGGCATCGGCCAGGCGGACGCGCTGGTCCGCGCCGGCACGGCCCGCAACGTGCTGGTCATCGGCGCGGAGAAGATGAGCGAGTTCGTCGACCCGACGGACCGGTCCATCTCGTTCCTGCTCGGCGACGGTGCGGGCGCCGTCGTGGTCGGCCCGTCCGACACTCCCGGCATCGGCCCGACGGTCTGGGGCTCCGACGGCAGCCAGGCGCAGGCGATCCGGCAGACGCACTCGTGGCTCGCCACGCGTGACGAGGGCGCCGGCTGGCCGACGCTGCGCCAGGAGGGCCAGTCCGTGTTCAAGTGGGCCGTGTGGCAGATGGCCCCCGTCGCGCAGAAGGCGCTGGACGCCGCCGGCGTCACCGCGGACGACATCGACGCGTTCATCCCGCACCAGGCGAACATGCGGATCATCGACCAGATGATCAAGCAGCTCAAGCTGCCCGAGAGCGTCGTCGTCGGGCGTGACATCGCGGACACCGGCAACACGTCGGCCGCCTCGATCCCGCTCGCCACCGAGCGCCTGCTCCGCGAGGGCCAGGTGTCCAGCGGCGCGCTCGCGCTGCAGATCGGGTTCGGCGCCGGGCTCGTCTACGCCGCCCAGGTGGTCGTCCTGCCCTGACCGGGCCCCTGTACCGTTCGTCCGACCCCATTTGCAGCACCCGACACACGAGGAGAAACCCCATGGCGTACAGCGAGCAGGAGATCCTGGCCGGTCTGGCCGAGATCGTCAGCGAGGAGACGGGCCTGCCCACCGACTCCGTCCTGCCCGAGAAGTCGTTCACGGACGACCTGGACATCGACTCGCTGTCGATGATGACGATCGTCACGCTCGCCGAGGAGAAGTTCGACGTGCGGATCCCCGACGACGAGGTCAAGAACCTCGCGACCGTCGGCGACGCCGTCTCCTTCATCGCGGGCGCACAGGCCTGAGCCTGCCCACCTTGTAGGTCGGTCCCGGCGGAGCCCCCGCCCGCCGGGACCCGACCGACCTACCGTCGACCTGGAGCACCGATGACCCACGTACCCGACGTCGTCGTGACCGGCCTGGGCGCCACCACGCCTCTGGGCGGTGACGTCCCCAGCACCTGGGCCGCCGCACTGAACGGCGAGTCCGGCGCACGGCCCTTCGACAACGACTGGGTCGAGCGCCACGGCCTCCCGGTCTCGTTCGCGGCGACCCTCAAGGTCGACCCCTCCGAGGTCCTCACCCGGCCCGAGATGAAGCGCATGGACCCGTCCGCGCAGTACGCGGTCGTCGCGGCGCGCGAGGCGTGGGCCGACGCCGGCTCCCCCGAGGTGGACGGCGACCGGCTGGGTTCCGTCGTGTCCTCCGGGATCGGCGGCATCCAGACGATCCTCGACGCGTGGGAGGGTCTGCTCGCGAAGCCGGGGAGCGCCCGCCGCGTCCTGCCCATGACCGTGCCCATGCTCATGCCGAACTCGCCCACCGCGTACGTGTCGCTCGAGTTCGGCGCCCGCGCCGGCGCCCACGCGCTCGTGTCGGCCTGCGCGTCCGGCGCGGAGGCCATCGGCTACGCCGCCGAGATCATCCGCTCGGGACGCGCGGACGTCGTCATCGCCGGCGGCACGGAGGCGGTCATCCACCCGATGCCCATCGCCGCGTTCGCTGCCTCCCGCACGCTCTCGCTGCGCAACGACGACCCGGAGCGCGCCTCGCGGCCCTACGACGTCGACCGCGACGGGTTCGTGATCGGCGAGGGCGCGGGCGTCGTCGTCCTGGAGAGCGCCGAGCACGCCGCCGCCCGCGGGGCCCGCGTCTACGCGCGCATCGCCGGTGTCGGCCTGTCCGCCGACGGGTACCACATCACGTCCCCCGAGCCGTCGGGCGACGGGCAGATCCGCGCCATGAAGCAGGCCCTCGAGGAGTCGGGCGTCTCGCAGGCCGACGTCGTGCACGTCAACGCGCACGCGACCTCGACCGTCGTCGGCGACCTCATCGAGGCACGGTCGATCCGGGGGCTGCTCGGCGACGAGGCCGACCACGTGGCCCTGTCGGCCACGAAGTCGATGACGGGTCACCTGCTCGGCGGCGCCGGTGCGCTGGAGACGATCTTCACGGTCCTGGCCCTGCACGACCGGCAGGCCCCGCCGACGATCAACGTCGACAACCCCGACCCCGAGCTGGTGCTCGACCTCGTCCGGGACAAGCCGCGGGCGCTGCGCGACGGCGACATCGCGGCGGTCAACAACTCGTTCGGGTTCGGCGGGCACAACGTGGCCCTGGTGGTCACCTCCGCCTGATCCTGCGACCGGCGGCCCGGTACCGCGCGTCCTCACGACGCGGGTGCCGGGCCGTCGTCAGTACCCGGTGAACGCGTCCGTGCGGACCCGTCGGACCCCGTGCCGGCGCAGCGTGCGCCGCGCGTGCACGACCATGCGGGGCGGCCCCGAGACGTAGGCGAGCCGTCGCGTGGCGTCGGGCACCTGCCGCAGGGCGTCGTCCGTGAGGAGCGGGCCGGCGACGTAGCGCCACCCGTCGGGCATCGACGCCGGCCGGTCGGGGGCCACGACGACGACCTCGACACCGGCGGCCTGCACGACCTCGACGTACGGCGGCTCGTCCCCGGGGCTCAGCAGCAGCACGAGGACGACGTCACGGTGCTCCCCCGACCGCGCCAGCGCACCGAGCTGGCTCACGAACGGCGTGATGCCGATGCCGCCGGCCACCAGCAGCAACGGCACGTCCGCGCGGCGGGGCAGCAGGAAGTCGCCGCCGACGGCGGTCGCCCGCACGACGTCACCGGGTGGCAGCGCGACGAGCGTCCGCTTGAACGAGCTCGGCGCGGGCGTGAGCCGGAACGCGACGGCCAGGCCGTCGGAGGGACCGTGCGCGAGGCTCGGCGGCGTCGCGACCGAGAAGACGCGGCGCGAACCCCGACCGTCGGGCCCGTCGTGCGGCAGGTGCAGCTCGATCCACTGGCCGGGCCGGAACCGAAGCGCCCGCTCGCTCGAGAAGGCGACCTCGCGGACCGCGTCGGTGACCTGCCGGTGCCCGACGACCCGCAGCCGCACGGCCCGCCGCTGCCCCACGGTGAACGCGAGGACGTTGCCGAGCACGAGCGCGAGCTCGGGGGTGCTCCAGACCGGGCCGACGGTGAACGGGGTGACGGTGAGCACCCCGACGAGCGCGGCCTCGGTGAGCTGCTGCCAGCGTCGGGGCGGCAGGGTGAGCGGCTCGGTCACCATGAAGGCCGCCGCGAACAGCATCGGGTACGACGCGACGCTGCTCCACAGGGCGTCCGCCGGCGCGGTCCCGCCGGCGACCTGCCGCAGCACGACCACCGTGACGGCGGCGCCCAGGTAGGTCCCGGCCAGCAGCGCGCGCCGGGTCCGCAGGACCACGACGAGACCGGCGAGGGCGACGACAGGCAGCAGTGCGGGCGTCGCCACCCACCACAGTGCCGGCAGGACGCCGAGCGGTCCGGACAGGAGCCCGACGACGAACGCACCGGCGGCGGCGGGGTTGACGACGTGCCGGGCACGCACGGCGACGACGAACTTCGACGCCGCGGCGACGGCGGCCGCCCCGGCGAGCGCGCCCAGCGACGCGGTGTCGAGGCCGGGCCGGAACAGCAGCACGAGGATGAGGCCGGTGATGACGGACGACTCGGTGTGCACCCGCACGCGCCAGACCGAGCCGCAGACCCTGCTCACGACGACCACGACGCCGACCGACACCACGACCGACACGAGGAGCGCGACCAGGTCGACGTGCATGACGTCGCTCGCCCCGAGCACTCCGGCCACGGCGACGACGGCGCCGAGCGCGAGGGACACCGTCCGGTACATCGTGACGCGGCCCAGCCACGCGTCGATCCGGGTCATGCGAACACCTCCCCCGGCAGCCCCAGCGAGTACCGGACGGTCCCGTCGGCGTGCACGCGCACGTAGGTGAGGTCGAAGGCCGCCTCGAGCCGGTCGGGGTCGGCGAAGAACAGGGCGGTGGCGAGGCCGTCGGCCACCATCGCCGAGCTCGCGACGGCCCAGGTTGCGACGACGTCCCGGGTCGGCCACCCGGTGCGGGCGTCGAGCACGTGGTGCCAGCCGTCGCCCCACCGGCGCAGGTCGACGCCCGAGCCGCACAACGCCGCGTCCCGCAGCTCGACGACGCCGATGACTCGGGACGGGTCGCCGGGCTGACGCAGCCCGACCCGCGCGGGCCGGTCGCCGGCGTGCAGGAGGTCGCCACCGGCGTCGATGAGGAACCCGTCGACGCCGCACGCCCGCAGCTCCGCGCCGACGAGGTCGACGAGCTGCCCCTTGCCCGCGGCGCCGACGTCGAGAAGCACGGGCTCCAGGACGTGCAGCAGGTCCCCGTCGAGGTGCAGCACGTCGCTCGGCGCGGGCAGCGGCGGGCCGGACGGTCGCAACGACAGGTCGGCGTCGTAGCCGAGCCGCTCGAGGCTGCGGCCGACGAGCGGCGACACCGCTCCCGCGGTCCGTTCGTTCAGCCGGTCGTAGAGGTCGAGCAGCGCCGGACCTTCCGGCGGCAGCCGGTACGTCCCGGCCTCGCGCGAGATCCGGGCGACGAGCGAGTCGTCACGGAACCGGGACCACGTCTCGTCGTAGCCGGCGATGCGGTCGTGGACGCGGGCGAGCGTGGTGGCGTCGAGCGGCCCGTCGGCACTGATCGTCCACCGGGTGCCGATCGCGTCGAACCAGGTGCTATCCGCGGGCATCCGCGGCGATCTCGTCGAGGGCCGCGGTGAAGCCCTCGGTGGTGAGCGAGGCCCCCGACACCGCGTCGAGCTCCACGTCGTCGATCGACCTGCCGACGACCTCGTCCGAGACGCCGGAGGCGAACGCCGTCTGCCACGTCTTCGACGTCGGGTTGGTGGCCTGGGGCGTGACGTCCACGGCGCTCACGACGCCGCCGTCGAGCGTGACGGAGACGTCGATCGTCTCCTTGCCAGCCGGCGACTCGTAGTTGCCGGTGGCCTGGTACGTGCCGTCGGCGTAGCCGCTGTCGTTCGCCTGGTCGGCGGTGCCGGCGTCGGCCTGGGCCGTGCACGCGGTGAGCGCCGTCGCGAGCGAGAGGCCGGACAGGAGCGCGAGCGACGCCCTGCGTGAGCTGGTCATGGTGAAGTCCTTCTGTCCCCGGGGCGACCGCCCGGTCCGTGTGGGCCAGACGGTAGGTATCACACCTTGGCGGGGGCTGGGCGTGGGCTGTCCACGTCCGAATCGCTTCAGGGACCTGCGACGACGGCCCGGGTGAGCCCGATCAGCCGACCCGGTGCAGCCACCGCACGGGCGCACCGGCGCCCGCGTACCGGAACGGCTCCAGCTCGTCGTCCCATGCCTGACCGAGCGCCAGGTCGAGCTCGGCGCGCAGGCGTGCCGGGTCGGCGGCGTGCTCGAGGGCCGCACGGATCCGGTCCTCGGGGATGACGACGTTGCCGTGCACGTCGGTCGCGGCGTGGAAGATCCCGAGCTCCGGCGTGTGGCTCCATCGGGAGCCGTCGACGCCGTGGCTGGCCTCCTCGGTGATCTCGTACCGCAGGTGCGCCCAGCCGCGCAGCGCGGACGCGAGTCGTGCCCCGGTGCCCTGAGCCCCCTGCCAGGAGTACTCGGCGCGGTAGAACCCCGGACCGGCCGGCTGCGGGGTCCAGTCGAAGATCACGCGTGCGGACAGCACGTTGCCTGCCGCCCACTCGATGTGGGGGCACAGCGCGCGCGGTGCAGAGTGCACGAAAAGAACACCGCGGGTGATCGCACCTGCCATGTCGTCCTCCTGAACGGCTCGAGGTTCGCCTTCCCCAACGACCTCGCACCCGTTCCCGGGAGTGACTCACGGACTCGCGGCGTGCAGTGGCACGCAGTCGTCGACCGCGTGCTGTGGACACTATGGCGGACGTCGCGCCGCTGCGCCAGCGACACGACGTCCGAGATCAGAGCTGTTCGCGGATCGCGCGCATCGCCTTCTTGCGGACGGAGCGCTCGAGCCGGTCGAGGTAGAGCAGGCCGTCGAGGTGGTCGACCTCGTGCTGCAGGCAGCGGGCCATGAGCTCGGTGCCCTCGACGACGACCTCCTTGCCGTCCAGGTCGGTGCCCACGACGCGGGCGTACCAGGCGCGGTGCGTCGGGTACCAGAGGCCGGGGACCGACAGGCAGCCCTCGTCGCCGTCCTGGTACTCGTCCTCGGACATCTCGACGATGACGGGGTTGAGGACGTAGCCGACCTCGTCGTCGATGTTCCACGAGAACGCGCGCAGGCTCACACCGATCTGGTTCGCGGCGAGCCCGGCGCGGCCGTCGTGGTCCACGGTCTCGAGGAGGTCCTCGACGAGCGCGCGGACGCGGTCGTCGATCGTCGTGATCGGGTCGCACGGCGTGCGCAGGACGGGGTCTCCGACGGTCCGGATCTCTCGCATGGCCATGGGCCGATCCTTTCACGGACCGCACCCCCGCCGGGGCGCGTCCGTCGCGCGCGGGCTGGTGTGACGACCGAGACATCCGGATTGCCTGGGCAGCCGGGCGCCGCCGTCCTAGTCTTTGTACTGACCGGTCAGTTCAAGGAGGCTTCGCTGTGACCGACCTCGCCCCACCCCCCGCCGTCGACGCGCGCGACCTGTCGCTGCACGGCCGGCGCGGCGTCGTCTACGGCCCCGTCGACATGACCGTCGACCACGGCAGCCTCACGGTGCTGCACGGACCGCAGGGCGGCGGACGCACGAGCCTGCTGCTCACGCTCGCCGGCCGCATGGTTCCCGACCGCGACTCCCGGCTCACCGTGCTCGGGCACACGCTCCCGGCAGAGCGCCGTCCGGTGCAGGCCGTCGCCGCGCTCGCCGGGTTCTCCGGGATCGACGAGCTCGACGAGTCACTCACCGTCGGAGCGCTGCTCCGCGAGCGGCTCGGCTGGCTCAGCCCCTGGTACCGGCGCACGCCGGCGGTGACCGCGTCCGTCGCGAGCTCCTGGCTCGGTCGCGTCTTCGGGGACCGCGCGGTGCCCGACCCCGCGACGCTCGTCTGGGACCTCGACGAGGTCGACCTCCTCCTCGTGAGGATCGGGCTCGCCCTCGTCCAGCAGCCCGAGCTGCTCGTCGTCGACGACGTCGACCAGGTGCACGACGACGAGCGACGCCAGCTCGTCTGGTCCCGCCTCGAGGCGCTCGCCGCAGACGGGCTCACCGTCGTCGCGTCGTGCGCGTCCGCCGACGAGGTCGACCGCATGCGCTGGCAGCGCCCGCCGACCGTCGTCGCGCTCGCGACCGGCCCTCACCTCGACTGACACCTCCAGCCACCAAGGACACCCCCGTGCTCTCCCTCACCTCAGGCAACGAGCTGCGCCGGTTCGGGCGCGGCACCATGCCCCGCCTCGCCGTCGTCGCGATGATCGTCGTCCCGCTCCTGTACGGCGTGCTGTACCTCTGGGCGTTCTGGAACCCCACGGGACACCTCGACCGGTTGCCCGTCGCCCTGGTGAACAGCGACACCGGTGCGCAGCGCGACGGCACCGCCGTGCACGCGGGCGACGACCTGGTCGACTCCCTGACCTCGTCGAACGACCTCGACTGGGTCGTCACCGACGCCGCCGACGCCACGGACGGGGTGCACGACGGGCGGTACTACTTCGCCGTGACCGTGCCCGCCGACTTCTCCACCGACCTCGTCTCCGCGGGCGGCGACGCCCCGACGTCCGCACAGATCGACGTCACGTACGACGACGCCAACTCGTTCCTCGTCAGCTCGCTCGGACGCTCCGCGATGGAGCGCATCCGTGCCGCCGTGTCCGCGACCGCCGGCGAGCAGGCCGTCGACGCCGTCCTCATCGGCCTCGGGCAGGCGCACGACGGGCTCGCCGACGCGTCCGACGGGGCGCTGCAGCTGCGGGACGCCGCCGAGCAGGTCGGAGGCGGAGCGCAGTCCGTGGCCGACGGCGCAGGCACGCTCGCGTCCGGCGCGCACGACGCCGCCGACGGCGCCGCC
The DNA here is from genome assembly GCF_016862675.1 of Cellulomonas chitinilytica. GTDB lineage: Bacteria > Actinomycetota > Actinomycetes > Actinomycetales > Cellulomonadaceae > Cellulomonas > Cellulomonas chitinilytica. The sequence goes on from NZ_BONK01000002.1 coordinate 89,511, forward strand.
CGCCTGACCTCGGGCGCCGGCACGCTCGCGACGGGTGCCGACCGGACCGCCGACGGCGCCGCCCAGGTCGCCGACGGGACCGCGCAGGTCGCCGACGGCGTGCACACCGCGGTCGGCCAGGTCGACGCGCTCGCCGCCGCCCTGCCCGCCACGACGGGCACGCTCGCCGACGTCGGCGCCTACCTCGGCGCGCAGGCGCAGGCCGGCGACCCGGCCGCCGCCGCGCTCCTCGGCCGGCTCCAGCAGGCGTCGTCGGCACTGCCGGACGCCGCGACGCTCTCCGCCGCCCGCAGCAGCCTCGGCGCGCTCGACGACGGCGCCCGCGCCGCCGCCGACGGAGCCGCGCAGGTCGCGGACGGGACCGCCCAGGTCGCCGCGGGCTCCACGACCCTCGCCTCAGGAGCGTCCTCGCTCGCCGACGGCACCGCGAAGGTCGCGGACGGAGCCAGCGCGCTCGCGGACGGCGCGACGACGCTCGCCGACGGCACCGACCAGCTCAGCTCCGGGACGGGCACCCTCGCCGACTCCCTGGCCCAGGGCGCCGCCCAGGTCCCCGACGACACCGACGCCCAGCGCGCCGCCCGCGCCTCGACGCTCGCCACACCCGTCACGCTCTCCACGGACGACGTCGCGCGGGCCGAGGGCTTCGGCGAGGGGATCGCCCCGTTCTTCCTGCCGCTCGCGCTGTTCCTCGGCGGCGTCGTGACCTGGATGATCCTGCGCCCCGTGCCGCCGCGGGCGCTCGCGACCCCGCTGCCCGGGTGGCGGACCGCCCTCGCCGGCTACCTCCCGGCGGCCCTCGTCGGCGTGGTGCAGGTCGCCGCGCTGCTCGGTGTCATGCGGCTCGTCGGGCTCGATCCGACGCACCCCGTCGGCGCGCTCGCGTTCCTGCTGCTCGTGGTGGCGGCGTTCCTCGCGCTCCAGCAGACGATCCTGTCGCTCCTCGGCACGGCAGCCGGCCGGGTCGCGACCCTCGCGCTCCTCGTGCTGCAGCTCGCCTCGGCCGGCGGCACGTACCCCGTGGAGACGTCGCCCGCGTTCTTCCGGGCGATCCACCCGCTGCTCCCCCTGAGCTACGGCGTCGACGGCCTGCGCTCGCTGATCACCGGCACGCCCGACGCACGCCTGTGGACGGCGGTCGCCTACCTCGTCACGCTGCTGGTCGGCTCCCTCGCGGTGACGTCGTGGCGGGCCGGCCGGATGCGGACGTGGACGCTGAGCCGGCTCCACCCGGCGCTCTCGATCTGATCCGTCTGATCCGGCCATCTGATCCGGCCATCTGGGAGGCTGACGGGCATGCGGTCGACGGACACCCGGGAGCACATCGTCGAGGCGGCGCTCGCGCTCGTCGCCGAGCGGGGGTTCAGCGCGACCTCCGTCGACGAGATCGCCGCCGCCGCGCACGTGGCGAAGGGCAGCGTGTTCTACAACTTCGGGTCCAAGACCGGCCTCTTCGAGGCGATCATCTCGGAGGGGGTCAGCCGACTGACCGTCGCGCTGCGTGCGGCGGCGGACGGGCTGCACGGCCGCGCGGCGCTCGAGGCGCTGGTGGCCGAGCTCCTGCGTCAGGTGCAGCAGCACCCCGACTTCGCGAAGGTCATGGTCGCCGAGGCGTTCCGCACGGGGCGGTCGTGGCAGGACTCGATCCGGCAGCTGCGCGACGAGTCGATCGGCACGTTCGCGGCGGTCGTCGCCGAGGCGTGGCCCGACCGGGACCCGTCGATCACCGCGGCCACCGTGTTCGGGGGGACGCTCCTCGCCGGGCTCGAGTGGCTGGCGTTCCAGCCCGAGCGCTCGCCCGACGACGTGTGCCGCGCGGTCCTCGACGCGGTGCACTGACCGCGGTCGTGCCGGGTCCCGCGTTCGCTCGCGGACACGCCCCGAACAGCACGACGCCGGTGGTGACTGGTCGTCACCACCGGCGTCGTCGCGCCCTGGATCGACCAGGGCTCAGAGCTGTGAAGAGGTCACTCGCCCGCGCGCTGCGTGGGGACGCCCGTGAGGAGCTGCCGAACCTCGGACTCGTGGAACCGACGGTGGCCGCCGAGGGTGCGGACGGCGGACAGCTTGCCGGCCTGCGCCCAGCGCGTCACGGTCTTGGGGTCCACGCGGAACAGCACAGCCACCTCACCGGGCGTGAGCAGAGCACCCTGCGAGAGGGGGGCGTCCGTGGTGGGGGTGGACAGAGCCATGTCGTTCTCCTTGTCGTTCGGTAGCTCGGCTGGCCCTGTAGGCCCCGTGGCTTTGCGTCCCCGCCTTGCAGCGGGTTTGCCGTTTGTCGCTGACAACAAGGAACTATGCCCGAAACTGGACACCTGTGCAACAACGTCCAGCACCTGTTTCGTCGGCAAACGGGTGATTTCAGATCGGACGCATCCGGACGCTCCGGATGCGCCACGGGCCTTGCTGGACGCGCGTCCAAGTGTCGTCGCAGGTCAGCGCGTCGTCAGACCTTGCCGAACCGGGCACGGACGAACGAGTACACCCCGAACGCCATCAGCCCGACCGCGACGAGAGCCAGCAGGAGATCACCCGCAGGCTGCTGCTGGAGCGTCCGCAGCGCCGTGTCGATCCCGCCTGCTTCCTGCGGGTTGGCGTGCCAGGCCGCCACGACGAACAGCACCCCGACGACGGCCAGGGCGACCCCCTTCGCGACGTACCCGACCATCCCCGACCACCGGACCGCCGTCCCCACGCGCCCGCCCGGCAGGGCGCGCAGGTCCCGCAGGAACTTCTGCCGCAGCCCCTTGACCACGTGGTAGACGCCGACCACGACCACCGCCGCACCCACCACGCCCACGAGCAGCCGCCCACCCGGCGCCTGCATCAGACGGGCGGTCGTGTCCGTCGTCTGCTGGTCGCTCGAGCTGCCGCCGCCCGTCGCGAACGCGTACGACGTCACGGCGAGCGCCAGGTAGACGACCGCCTTGGCCGCCGCCTTGGCCCGCTCACCCCTCGACCGCTCCCCCGGCCCGGACGACGCACCCGGCCGGCCACGCAGCGCGATCGCCGCCTGCCACGCACCCAGCGCGACGAACGCCACGACCGCGAACCACAGCACCACCGCACCGAAGGGTGTCTGCGCCACCGTCTGCAGCGCACCGGACTGGTCCGCCTCCTTCGACTCGTCGCCCAGCGCGAGCCGCAGCGCCAGCAGGCCGATGAGACCGTGCAGCACACCGCTCACCACGTACCCGCACCGGGCCGCCAGCTCCCACGAACGCTCCGCCTGCGCGGTGCCCGACTGCGTCGCCATGGCCGTCTCCCGTCCTCGTTCGGTCCGCGCCGATGGTGGCAGGACCGGGACGTGTCGGCGACCGGTGGCACCCGGTGCCGTAGCCTGAGCGGCGTCCTCGGGGGCAGTAGCTCAGCCGGTCAGAGCAGCGGACTCATAATCCGTGGGTCGTGGGTTCAAGCCCCACCTGCCCCACCCCGCGCAACGCCGACGTCGTCGACACGCCGTCGCCCGCTCCGGCCGCCGTGCGGCACGCCGTCGTCGGCCCTAGCGTCACCGGTGCGAGCACACCGCCCCGACCGGAGGCCCCGATGTCCGTCACCGACGAGTACCTCGAGAACAACCGCCGCTACGCCGCCGGGTTCACCGGCCCGCTCCCCCTGCCCCCGTCCAAGCACGTCGCCGTCGTCGCCTGCATGGACGCCCGCCTCGACGTCCACGGGCTGCTGGGGCTCGCGCCCGGTGAGGCGCACGTCATCCGCAACGCCGGCGGCGCCGTCACCGACGACGTCATCCGCTCCCTCGCCATCAGCCAGCGCCTCCTCGGCACCCGCGAGGTCGTGCTGGTCCACCACACCGACTGCGGGATGCTCACGTTCACGGACGACGCGTTCAAGCAGTCGATCCAGGACGAGACCGGCATCCGGCCGCCGTGGGCCGCGGAGGCGTTCTCCGACCTCGCCGTCGACGTGCGGCAGTCGATCGCCCGGATCACCGCCAGCCCGTTCGTCCCGCACACCGACGCCGTGCGCGGCTTCGTGTTCGACGTCGCGACGGGGCTGCTCGACGAGGTCGTCTGACGACGGCACCGACCCACCTCCCCAGGTGCGCCGGGCGACCCTCGCGCGCCGGTACCGTGATGCGGTGCCACTGTTCTCCCGACGGCGACGCCTCCCCGCCGCCGAACGCGCCCGCCTCGACCTGCTGCCCGGCGACTCCGTCCTCGCGTCGACCGAGCTCGTCGACGGCCAGTGGGTCGTCGCGTCCCGACGCGCCCTGCACGTCCTCGGCGCCGCCGAGGTCGCCCGGTCGCCGTGGTGCGACGTCGACGGCGGCACGCTCGACCCCACGACGCGCACCCTGACGGTCCGGTGGGTGTGGGGATCGACCAGCCGGCTCGTGTTCCCCGAGGAGCCCGGCGCGCGCACCTTCAGCCAGGCGTTCCGCGAGCGGGTCCAGCAGTCCGTCGTGCACGTGGTCACCGCGGTCGTCCCCGACGGCCGCCGGGTCAAGGTCGCGCTGCGGCGCGACGAGGACGGTGAGCTCTTCACCCAGGTGATCCCGGACGGCGCCGTCGACCTCACCGACCCTGCCGTGACGACCGCCGTCGACGCTGCTGAGGCCGAGATCCGGGACGCCGTGGGGCTCCCCCGCTGACACCGTGCGGGCCCCCAGGGGTGTCCGAGGCACCCCCGAACGGCTGCTAGAGTTTCTTCCCGCACGATCCCTCGTAGCTCAATTGGCAGAGCATCCGACTGTTAATCGGACGGTTACTGGTTCGAGTCCAGTCGAGGGAGCCAGCAGTCACCGCAGGTCAAGGCCCCCTCTCGAGGGGGCCTTCGTGCTGTCGGGCCAGATGCGTGCCCGATCCGGCGGCCACGTCGTTCGCTCATGCCTGAGGGTGTCCGCGGCTCGTGCGAGCATGCGGACGTGACTCAGACGGCCCCGACCACCTGGCAGCCCGGGTCGCTGCGTGCAGCCGCCGGTGGCCTGGCCGCCCTGACGCTCGCCACCTTCGTGGCCCTCACCACCGAGCTGGTGCCGGTCGGTCTGCTGCCGCAGATGAGCGACGACCTCGGCGTGACCGAGTCGATCGCAGGCCTCCTCGTCACCGTGTACGCGTTCATGGTCGCTGCCCTGGCGATCCCCCTGACGCTCGGCACCCGGCGGCTGCCGCGCAAGGGGCTTCTGCTCGTCACTCTCGCCGCGTACACGGCCAGCAACCTGCTCGTCGGGATCGCACCCGGGTTCGGGGTCGTCGCCGCCGGACGGGCGCTCGGCGGTGTCGCGCACGCGCTGTTCTTCTCGCTGAGCATCGGGTACGGGTCCCGGCTGGTCGCACCGCGGTTCACGGGTCGCGCGCTCGCCCTCGTCACGGCCGGGGCGTCGGCCGGGCTCGTGCTCGGCGTGCCGCTGTCCACCACGCTCGGAGTCGCCGTCGGGTGGCGCAACGGATTCCTCGTCCTCGCGGCGGCGTGCGGGGTCGCCACCGTCCTCGTCGCGACCCTGCTGCCCGGGGTGTCGGCCGACGACGCACCGCACGCCGACGGCACCCGGACGGCCCGTCGTGCCCGGCTCGGGATCGTGTCGGTGTCCAACACGCTCACGTACCTCGGCCAGTACGTCGTCTACACGTACGTCTCGGTGATCCTGCTGGCCAGCGGTCTGCGCGAGACCGCCGTCGGGCCCGTGCTGCTCGGCCTGGGAGCGGTCGGTCTGCTCGGCACGGCGTACGCCGCGACGTCGTTGGACCGGCACCCTCGCCGGGGCACCGTCGTGGTCCACGCGGGCATGGCCCTCGGGCTGCTCGCGGTCGGCCTGACGTTCCCGACGACGGCCGGCGTGCTGGCCGGGGCCGCGCTCTGGTGCGGGTCGTTCGGCGCGATGGCGTCGGTGTTCCAGACGGCCGCGATCCGCACCCGCGGCGGTTCGCCCGACGTCATCGGCGCGCTGGTCAACTCGACCGCGAACATCGGCATCGGCGGCGGCGCCGCGCTCGGCGCCCTCGTGCTCGTCGGCCCCGGGCTCGAGGCGCTGCCGTTCGTCGGCGCCGGGCTGGTGGTCGCGAGCCTCGTCGTGATCCTCGTGGCCCGCACCGCGTTCCCGGCGAAGCCCTGACCCGGGCTTAGCCCGGGACGAGGGCCTCGGCGGTCTCGAGCCGCCCGTTCACGATCCGGACCGTCCGGTCGACCGAGCCCAGCGTGGACGCGTCGTGCGAGACGATCACCGCCGCAGCGCCGCGCTCGCGGGCGAGCCGGGTGACCAGCTCGACGACCTGCGTGCCGCGCTCGTGGTCGAGGGCGGACGTCGGCTCGTCGACGAGCAGCACGTCCGGGGACCCGACGAGCGCACGGGCGATCGCGACCCGCTGACGCTGGCCGCCGGACAGCTGCGCCGGGTGCCGGTGCGCCAGGTCGGCCAGGCCGACCTCCCCGAGCAGGGCCGTCGCCTCGTCGCGGACGGTGGCGGGCCGCCGGCCGCGCAGGTGCGCGTGCAGCTCGAGCTGCTCCAGGGCCGTGAGCGACGCCAGCAGCTGCGGCGCCTGGAACACGATCCCCACCTGCTCGAGCCGGGTCCGGGTCGCCGCCCGGAGCGGGGTGTGCGGTCCGAACGCCACGTCCTCGCCGATGCGGACGTCGCCGGACGTCGGCCGGGTCAGGCCGCCCGCCACCGCGAGCAGGCTGGACTTGCCCGACCCCGAGGGGCCGAGCAGTGCCGTGGTCGTCCCGGCCGGGACGGTCAGGCTGACGTCGTCGACGGCGGTGAGGGTCTCGTCGCCGTCGGGGTAGACGAGGGTGATCCGGTCGAGATGCAGGTCCATCGGAGGGCTCCTTGAGGGTGGGGGTCAGCGCGCGGCGAGCGCTGCGTGGGGGTCGATGCGGGTGATCCGGACGATCGCGAGCGCGGCGCCGACGAACCCGGTCGCGACGAGCGCGACGGCGGGGACGAGGGTGGTGGCGACGCCGACCACGGCCGGCACCGCTCCGCCCAGGAGGGCCGCGGCGACGACGGCGACCGCGGTCCCCGCCCCGACTCCCAGGACCAGCACGACGACGGCCTGCCCCATCGCGTCGCGCAGCAGGTAGCGGGTCGACGCGCCGAGCGCCTTGAGGACCGCGACGTCCCCGGCACGGCTGATCGTCCACACGGTGAAGAACGCCCCGACGACGAGCGCCGAGATCGCCAGGAGGAACACCTGGATCGTCGTCAGCGACCCGTTCTCGGCCGAGAAGGAGCCGATCGCGCTGCGTGCCTGGGCGGTCGTGACGGTCACCGTGCCGAGGGCCGCGTCGGTGGCGGCGACGGTGGCGTCCGGCTCGTCGAGCGTGAGCGCCACGACCGTGGCGGTCGGGCCGTCGCCGCGCGGTGCGGCGACCGCCTGCCAGTCGCCCAGCGTGGTCCAGACGACGGGCGTGTGCGCGAACGAGACCTCCTCGTCCACGACGGCGCCGACCCGGAGCTCGGCACCGGCGACGTCGACCCGGTCGCCCACGTCGGCCGCCAGCGCTGCCGCGGCGTCCGCGGACAGGGCGACCGTGCCCGTCGCGAGATCACGTGCCGGCCCGGGGAGCAGGACGGACCCGGGCTCGACGCCCAGTGCGGTGACCGGCGCCGTCGTGGTCGACGACTCCGCCCGGGTCGTCATGACGCCGAGCGGGTCGGCGCTCGTCACGCCCGGTGCGTCGGCCCAGGCCTGCCACTGGTCGGGCGTCACGGTGGAGGCGGTGAAGTCCGGGGCGTCGTCCGGGGCGGGCATCGCGAACGCCAGGTGGTCGGCGGGCAGGTCGGTCACGGCCGACGTCGACTCGCGCGACAGCCCGGCGGTCAGCGAGGCGAGGAACGTGACGAGGAACGTGATCATCGCGATCACGACGAGCATCAGGGTGAAGCGCCCGCGAGCGTGGCGCAGGTCGCGCAGGGCGACGAACATCGGTGACCTCCAGGTCGGTGAGCGGAGCTGTCTCCACCCTCGCCGCGTGGGGGGACGAGCCCATCAGGCCGCGGGCGGGACGTCCGGAGCCGGGGGGTGGCTTCCGATCTCCACCCTTCGGCTGATCCGCGTCGGCGACCGGTGGCTACGGTGGCGTGGTGCCTGCTCATCCCGCGCTCCCCGTGACCCGTGGGCTGCTGATCGGGCTGGACGTGCTGGTGGCGGCCCTCCTGACGACCGCGGTCCTCCAGCCGGACGAGTCCGTCGCGCCGTGGGTGGCACTCGTCGCGGGCACGGCGTTCGCCCTGCTGTACGCCTGGGGGCGCCTCACGGTCCGGGTCGACCGGGAGCCGCTCACGTCGCCGCGCGGAGCGTGGTGGCCCGCCGGTGGGTGGGTCGCCGGTCTCCTCCTGCTCTGGGCCGCGCTGCTCGCCTCGAGCACGGCGGCGCTGTGGATCGCCTTCCCGCTGATGCTGCTCGAGATGCACGTCCTGGGGCCTCACCGGGGCGTGGTCGCGGTCGTCGTGACCACGCTGCTCGCGGTCGGCGCCGGGGTCGTGGAACGGTCCGGGGCCGACGGCTCCATCGGCTACGTCCTCGGGCCCGTCGTGGGCGCCTGCGTCGCGGTCGCGGTGATGCTCGGGCTGGAGGCCCTGGCGCGCGAGTCCGAGCAACGACGACGGACCGTCGACGAGCTCACCACGGTGAGCGAGCACCTCGCCGCGGCCGAGCGTGACGCGGCGGTCGCCGGTGAGCGCGAACGGCTCGCCCGGGAGATCCACGACACCCTCGCGCAGGGCCTGTCCGCGATCGAGCTGCTGCTGCGCTCGGCGGACCTCAGCATCGGCACCGACGACGAGCAGGCGCACCGGTTCGTCGACCAGGCGCGCCGGACCGCCCGGGAGAACCTCGGCGAGGCCCGCCGGTTCGTGCACGCGCTGGCACCGGCCGACCTCGACGGCGCGACGCTCGTCGCGGCCCTGCGACGGGTGGCCGACCGTGCGCAGGACACCGCGGACGGGCTGCAGGTGAGGGTGGAGGTCTCGGGCGACGGACGCCGGCTGCCGGTCGCGCTCGAGGCCGCGCTGGTGCGGGTCGCGCAGTCGGCGCTGGCCAACGTCGTGCAGCACTCCGCGGCGACGCACGCCGCCGTCACGCTCACGTTCGAGGACGACGAGGTGGTGCTCGACGTCGTCGACGACGGGTGCGGCTTCGTCCCCGGCCCGCAGCCCGACCAGGCCGGGGGCTTCGGCCTGGCGGCGATGGGCTCGCGCATCCGGGAGATCGGCGGCACCCTCGCCGTCGAGAGCGCACCCGGCGAGGGGACGGCCGTCGCCGTGCGGCTGCCCGTCCCCAGCCCTGCTCAGCCGCTCGGCGACGAGCTCCAGGAGACCCCGTGATCGAGGTCGTGCTCACCGACGACCACCCCGTGGTCCGTGCCGGGCTGCGCGCCGTCATCGAGCACGAGCCCGACATGCGGGTCGTCGCCGAGCTCGGCACCGCGGAGGACCTCGTCGCACGGGTCCGCCGCGGCGAGCCCGCGGACGTCCTGCTCGTCGACCTGCAGTTCGGTCCCGGCCGCCTCGGCGGCGCCGACGCGACCCGCCAGATCGTCGCCGCGGGCGGGCCGCCGGTGCTCGTCCTCACCACGTACGGCTCGGACACCGACATCCTGTCCGCGATCGAGGCCGGCGCGAGCGGCTACCTCCTCAAGGACGCCCCGACCGACGAGCTCACGGCCGCGATCCGCGCAGCCGCGTCGGGCGCCGTCGCCCTCGGGCCGGCGGTCCAGGCACGCCTCCTCGACAGGATGCGCCGCCCCGCGGTCTCGCTCACGCTGCGTGAGCTCGAGGTGCTCAACCTCGTCGCCCTCGGTCGGTCGAACGACGAGATCGCCCGCGAGCTGTTCCTCTCGAAGGCCACCGTGAAGTCCCACCTCGCCCACACGTACGACAAGCTCGGCGTGCAGTCACGGACCGAGGCGGTCGCGACCGCACGTCAGCGCGGGATCCTGCCGGCGTAGCTCCCGCCGGACGCCGCGATGCTCAGCGCCGGCCGGATCGGTGCACGCGCACCGAGCACAGGGTTGGCAGTGGAGCAGGCAGAGAGCAGACTCGAGACAACTCGGCGCTGGGACGGCCATGGCTAGGTTCGACGTGCAGGCCTCATTCCTGATCAACCAGGGTCACCCGGACGCGGAACCCGGCCCTGAGGCGTTGGTTGCGCTGTCGGTGATCGACGAGGCGGGAAGCCCGGTGGAGCTCGACATCGCGCTGGACGACGAGGGCCGCGGCCAGGTGACGGCGTTCATCATCTTGAACGTCAACTCGACCGAGACGGTGCCCCTTCGGATAGCGGCGTCCTATCCGACCGCTCAGCCCGGGTTCTACGTGATCGCCGTCCGCCCGCGCACCGACCTAGGACCCGTGGGGTTCGAGGACTATCACCCCGCCACGTTGGGGATCGCGGTCACCACCGAGGACGGCCGGGGACAGACGCTTGCCGTCAACAGCCTCGCAGCACACGTCCAGCCGCAGAACTCGTAGCACCAGCCCGGTCGACGAGCTCGGTCGTCACGGTCGCGAGCATCGGGCAGGTCGCTACCGTTGACCGCATGCTCGGGTCTGCCGGGCGCATCGTGATCTCGGGCGCCAGCGTCGCGGGCCCGACGGCCGCCTACTGGCTCCGCCGGTACGGCTTCGACGTGACGGTCGTCGAGCGGATGCCGCTGGCACAGGTCCGGACCAGCGGCCACGCCGTGGACCTGTTCGGGCCGGCGATGGAGGTGGCCGCATGGACCGGAGTCCTGCCCGCGGTGATCGACGCCCGCACCCGGACCGACGTCGTCTCCTTCCATCGTCGTGGCAGGCGCGAGGTCGACGTCCAGATGGGCCACCTCGTCGCCGGGATCTCGGGCCAGCACGTCGAGATCATGCGCGGCGAGCTCGCCACCCTCCTGCACGAGGCGACGCGCGACGACGTGCACTACGTGTTCGAGGACTCGATCCGAGCGATCCACGAGGAGCCGGACGGACTCGACGTGACGTTCGAGCACATGCCTGCCGCCCGGTTCGACCTCGTGATCGGCGCGGACGGGCTGCACTCGGTCGTCCGTCGCCTCGTGTTCGGGCCCGAGGAGCAGTTCCGTCGATTCCTCGGGGGCTATCTCGCCTTCGCGGCGATCCCCAACTACCTCGACCTGCAGGGCCGCATGGTGGTCGGGAACGCACCCGGCCGGGTCGCGGCGGTCTACCCCGTCCACGGGACGACGTGGGCCAGAGCAGGCTTCCTGTTCCGCCGCGACGACGAGCTCCGGCTCGACCATCGCGACGTCGCAGGGCAGAAGCAGGTGCTGCACCAGATCTACGCCGGTGACGGCTGGGAGGTCCCGCGGTTGCTCGCGGAGACGGACGCCGCCGAGGACTTCTACTTCGACTCGATCAGCCAGATCGCGATGGAGCGCTGGACGACGGACCGGGTCGCGCTCGTCGGCGACGCCGGCTACTCCCCCGGTCCGGCCGTCGGTGGCGGCACGAGCGTCGCCATGGTCGGCGCCTTCGTCCTCGCGCAGGAGCTGGCGCGCGCGCACCCTGACCACGCGGCCGGCCTGCGCGCCTACGAGGACGGCATGCGCGAGCTCGCCGTGAGGTCCCGGGCCATCGGGCCGGCGATCATGTCCACCCTGATCCCCCGGACCCGCACCCAGGTCCGGCTCCTGCCTCAGCTCATCCGTCTGGTCACCCGGATGCCACCGCCTGTGCAGCGGCGCCTCTTCCAGCTGCAGGCGACGCCCGCCCGAGCACTCGACTCCATCCACCTCACCCGCCCGGCGACGGGGTAGCGACGGCCGCGGGAGGCACCGCCGTGGCGGCGACCGCTACGCCTGGCCGGGTGGTCGAAGTCCGAGCTCGGTCCGGACGGCGCTGACGAGGACGGCCAGGTGCCGCTGCAGCGCCGCGTGGTTCTCGGTCTGCCGGGCCGTCATGTCCGCGAGGCTCAGCTGGTCGATGCCGGCGAGGGCAGCGGCCGCGCCGTTGCCGACCTCCTGCGCGAGCGTGACCAGCGACTCCGGGGCGTACAGGAAGGCCGCCGACTCCGCGCTCGTCAGGGTGGCACCGTGCGCGTTGAACGCGTCCCGCGCGCCGGTCCGGTCCGCGCTGGTGTCACCTGCGGCGAACCGTCGGAAGGCCTGGAACACGTCGTCGGCGACGAGGATGTGGCGAGTCGTCTCGTCGATCAGCCGCAGCAGCACCGCCACCTTCTCGTTGCGTGTCGCGACCGCGAGCGCCTCGTCCACCACGTTCTTGTGCCTGAGGATCTCGGTGCTCGTGATCGTCCGCGCGTTCTTGTTCGACGCCCACACCACACCGGCGAGCGCGACGAGCGCCACGACCAGCGACCCGAAGAACGGCAGCCACGTCGCCGTCCACTCCGTCGATCCTCGCGCCGCGAGCTCCATGCTCGGAGACTAGGACCTTCGGGACGCGGTCGGCCCCTGCGACAGAGCCGCCGACCCCGGCGCAGCCGACGTCCGCAGCGACGGCTCAGCGCCGAGCGCGCCGGCCGCGCACGGCTCGCGTGATCGCGATCGTCGCGCACGCCGCACCGGCGACGAGCACGCACGCCGGAAGGACGACGATCATCGACACGATCAGCAGGCCGTCCGCCGGGTTCGGCACGCACCCGAACCCGATCCCGTCGCACTGGCCGGGCGGGTTGTGATGGGGCAGCACCAGCCACCCGACGGCGACGAGCACCATCGGCAGGACGATGGTCAGCCCGAGCACCCACAGGTACGGCTTCGCGCTCGGCGCGCGGTCGGCCTCAGGGAGCTCCGGGTGCATGGAGGGATGGTAGGGCGGTGACGTCGGCCGACCTGGGCGGTTCACCCGGACGGCCGCGCCGACGGCAGGGCCGCGTGCGGGCACCGACCGGTCGGTCAGTGCCCGTGCCCGGAGGCGCGCGGTACGGGCACCCGCGAGACGGTGAACGGCCCGGGCGCCTCCCCCGCCGCCCGCTCGCCGAACTGGCTGTTCACGACGAGCAGCGACCGTCCGCTCAGCGCTGCCGTGGTGGGGTCGTCGAACGTGGCGTCGGTGGTGCGGGCGACCACCGTCCCGCGCAGCAGCGACCGGTCCAGCGAGATCGTCACGACGTACCCCACGTCGCCCTGCCGTTCGACCGCGTACAGCGTGCGCCCGTCGAGGACCAGGCCGTCACCGGCGACCGTCTGCCCGCCGAGGTCCACCGCCGACACGGACCGGTCGGCGAGCCGGACGCGGAACAGCGTCGCGGTGTTCGACTGCGCCAGCACGGCGTACCGGCCGTCACGCGACACGACGATGCCGTTGACGTTGAAGCCGGTCGTGTACTGCAGCGCGGTCCCCGTGAAGTCGACGAGGACCGGCAGCGTCTCGACGCCGTCGGTGCGGCGCTCGCGGGCGTCGATCCGGTACAGGTACGGGCGCAGCGAGTCGGTGACGTACACGTCGCCGCGCGGTCCGATCGCGATGTCGTTGAGGAAGGTCGGCGCGCCCGTCGGCGCGACCTGCCACGAGCCGACGAGCTCACGGGTGCGCACGTCGTAGGCGAGCACGAGCCCGGTGCCGCCGCCGGCGACGAACAGCGTCCGGCCGTCCACCTTCATCCCCACGGCGGACGTGCGACCGTCCGCTCCGCCGGGCAGGAAGGGCGTCGCCGTGGGCGAGCGGAGGTCGCCGCGGTAGACCGTGCCGTCGGTCGTGCTGCCGACGTAGAACGTGTCCCCGTGGGCGGCGATCCCCTCGGGGAAGACGTCCGCCGCTGCCTGGCCGGCGGGGTCGAGGACGTAGCTCGTCGGCAGGGTGGGCTTGTCGTGCGCGGTGGCGACGGGTGCGGTCGCGCCGAGCAGGAGGAGGGCGGTCGCGGCGACGAGGGCCGCGCGGACGGGTCGGTGGGCACGCATCGTGGGCCTCCGGGGTCGGGGAACCGTCGTCCCGACACTACGGCGGCCGCCCGACGCCGCGACCCGACGGGCGGTGCGGCCCGCACCACGGACCCGCCGACCGCTCCTACGGTGGAGGCATGCCACGCACCATCGCCACGAACACCACCGTCGAGCTCACCGGCCTCCTGGACTTCGTCCGGGACCGGCACAGCTTCGTCCTCGTCACGACACGCAACGACGGCCGGCCGCAGGTCTCCCCTGTCACCGGCGGCGTCGACCCGTCCGGCCGCCTCGTGGTCTCGACGTACCCGGGCCGCGCCAAGACGATCAACGCCGAGCGCGACCCGCGGGTCACCGTGTGCGTGCTGTCCGACGACTTCGGCGGCGCCTGGGTCCAGGTCGACGGGACCGCCGAGGTGCTGCACATGCCCGACGCCGAGGACGCGCTCGTCGACTACTACCGGTGCATCGCCGGCGAGCACCCCGACTGGGACGAGTACCGGGCCGCCATGCGCGTGCAGGGCAAGTCGCTGATCCGCATCACGCCGACCCGGTGGGGTCCGGTCGCGACCGGTGGCTTCCCTGCCGACGTCGCCGCGCGCCTGGACGGCTGAGCCCGGCGTCGGGCCTCGGGCGTCGTCAGCGTGAGCCGTAGAGCATGATCGCGCGCTCGGACCCGTCCTCGGCGAACACGCACCCCACGGCGGTGCCCGACTCGTTCACGGCGTTCAGCACGCTCGTGTCGCCGTCGCCCTCGCGCGCCAGCGGGCGCACGTCACCCTGTGGGTCACGGACGAAGCCCTGCTGGTAGCCGTCGGCCAGCTGGAGGTTCCCGACGACCCGGCCCCGGCTGTTGACGTCCGCCGCCTGCCCGAACACGGTGCCGTCGCCGTCGATCGGCTCGGCGGTGCCTGCCGGCGACCACCGCACGGCCCGCATCGGCCCGTTCCCGGTCTTCGTGTAGCTGTAGCCGACGACCTCGCCGCGGTCGTTGATCGCGGCCGCCAGGCTGTGGCCGCCGCCGTCGCCCAGGGCGCCCAGCACGACGAGCGTGCCGTCGGCCTCCCACAGCGCGGCGCGCTGCGGTCCCGTGGCCGCGCGGACGTAGCCGACGACCTGCCCGGTCTCGTTGACGCCCGTGGCGCCCGCGCTGCCGCCGAGGTCGGGCAGGACGCGCACGGTCCCGCCGCTCCACACGAACGCGCGGGTCCGGCCGCCGTACCGGCCGGACGTGCCGACGACGTCGCCGTGCCCGTTGAGGCCCGTCGCGTAGGAGTACGTGTCCGCCGGGTCCGCGACGCCGATCCGGACGAGGCGGCGGCCGTCCCAGAGGGCGGCGACGTCGTCGTCGGTCCCGGCGACCTGGCCGTGGTCGTTGATCCGCGCCGCGGTGTCGAGGCCGCCCGGCAGCGCGGACGTGCGCCCCTGCCGGTACAGGTGCGTGGTCGTCACGACGACGCCGAGCCCGTTCACGTCCTGCGCGCACTCGTCGACGCCGAGGTCGAGGACCGTGCCGGTGTCGGACCGCGCCTGGCTCGGTGCGGCGACGCCGACCAGACCTGCGACGAGCCCGACGGCGACGGCGACGGTGCGGATGTGCGTACCCATGTGTGCCCCCTGGACGACGGGGCAGGTGGCGCAACCCTGCGCTGCGCCCGGACTCCCGCCGTCGAACAGAGATGGTGACTTCTGGGCGATCCGGACACCAACTTTCGGCGGAGATTTCGCCCATTCGTCGCGAGGCGGACGTCGGCGCACGACACCCGCGGCGGGCCGGGGAGCCGGCGCGCCCCGCAGTCGTCGACCAGTGGCGCGCGCGGAGGGGTCAGTACGCCGGCGCGGCCTTCCGGCGGCGCGGGACGACGTGCAGGACGGCGACGATCACGGCGCCGACGACGAGACCGACGAGCGCCGAGCCGAGGGTGTCGACGAGCCACGCGAGCAACCCCCCGACGCCCGGGACGCCGTGCACCGCCTCCTCGAGGTGGTGCAGCAGCTCGAACGGCGCGTGCCAGCCGAGCTCGTCGACGCCGGAGAGCAGGATGTGCCCGCCGACCCACAGCATCGCGACGATCCCGACCGACGACAGGACCGACAGGATCTTCGGCATCGCCCGCACGAGCACCCGCCCGGTGGCGGCGACGGCGGCGTTGCTCCGGCCGGCGAGGTGCAGCCCGATGTCGTCGAGCTTCACGATGAGGCCGACGACGCCGTACACGAGCGCGGTGATGGCGAGCGCGACGACGGCCAGGATGATCGCGCGGGAGACGAACGGCTCGTCGGCGACCTCGTTCAGCGCGATGACCATGATCTCGGCGGACAGGATGAAGTCGGTGCGGATCGCGCCGCCGACCATCGACTTCTCCGTGTCGGCGCCCTGCGTGGCGACGGGCGTGCTGGTGTGCTCCTGCGCGTGCCCGCTGACGAGCTCCCAGATCTTCTCCGCGCCCTCGTACGACAGGTACGCGCCGCCGACCATGAGGATCGGGGTGAGCAGCCACGGGACGAACTGGCTGAGCAGCAGGGCCGCCGGGAGGATGAACAGCAGCTTGTTGCGCAGCGAGCCGACGGCGATCCGCCGGATGATCGGCAGCTCGCGGTCGGGCGTGAACCCGTGCACGTAGCGGGGCGTCACGGCGGTGTCGTCGATGACGACTCCCGCCGCCTTGGCGCTCGCCCGCCCGGCGGCCGCGCTCACGTCGTCGACCGACGCCGCGGCGAGCTTGGCCAGTGCGGCGATGTCGTCCAGAAGCGCGGCGAGACCGCCTGCCATCAGTTCTCCCTCACGTCACGCGCGGGTTCGCGCTCGGGTGATCCTGGCACAGGCGCCGCGACGCGCGGTGGGGTGGCCGACCCGTGGTGCGGGCCTACGCTCGCCGGATGATCCGGCTGCGCGACGTCACCTACCTCGTCCACGACCACGACGAGGCGCTGGCCTTCTTCGTGGACGCCCTCGGCTTCGCCGTCCGGCAGGACGAGACGTTCGACGGCGGGTGGCGTCGCGTCGTCGTCGGACCGCAGGACGGGGGCACGGGGCTCGTGCTGGCACTGGGCGCGCCGGGTGCGCCGGTCGGCCGGCAGGTGGGCGCGGACGTCGCGTTCTTCCTGGAGACCGACGACTTCGCGGCGCAGCACGAGCGGATGCTCCGGCACGGCATCCGGTTCCGCGAAGAGCCCCGGCGGGAGCCATACGGGACGGTCGCCGTCTTCGAGGACCTGTACGGCGGGGCGTGGGACCTCATCGAGCCGCCGGTCGGCTGAGGCCCGCTGCGACCTGCGGCGACAGCCCGACGCCTCGGCGCCGGGCGCGACCACCCGGCGGTGCGGGCACCCGCACCGCCCGGCCGTGGGCCCGGCTACTCGGGCTGGTACTTGAACGAGAGCTGGATCCTGGTCCGGTACAGCAGGGTGCCGTCCTCCCCGACCACGACGTCCTGCTTGGTCACCTCGGCGACCCGAAGGTCGTGCAGCGATCCGGACGCCGTGCCGATCGCCTCGGCGGCCGCCTCCTCCCACGACGAGGCGCTGGTGCCGATGACGTCGATCACCCGGTACACGCTCATGCTGACCTCTCATCGCTTCATCGCTCGATGCCGACCGACCCATCGTCGTCGCGCTCGCCCGAACCAGCGAGCGGAGGCCGGGCCGGCGGTGCGACCACGGCTGGGACAGGACTGGTACCGCTCCCGGTGCGCTCCGCTACGGTGAGCCCGAGGCCGCCCCCGGCTCCCCCGCACCGCCACGTCGAGCACCGCCACGTCGAAAGAGGTCCACCGCCCATGGAGGCTCCGCGGCACCAGCCGACGCTCGACGAGGTCGCGCTCCGCGCCGGCGTCTCCCGGTCGGCGGCGTCCCGGGCGGTGAACGGCGCACCGAACGTGAGCCGGGCCAAGCGCGAGGCGGTCGCCCGGGCCGTGCGCGACCTCGGCTACGTGCCGCACGCGACGGCGCGGGCGCTCGCGACGAACCACGCGGGTGCGGTCGTCCTGGCCGTCGCGAACGACGACCCGGCGCTGTTCGCGGACCCGTTCTACGCGCAGGTGATCATCGGCGTCGCGGCCGAGCTGGACGCCGCGGACCTCGACCTGAACCTCGTCCTGGCGGCGGCCGGTCCGGGCCGGCAGCGGCTCAAGCAGGTGCTGCGGGCCCGCCGCGCCGACGGGGTCCTGGTGATGGCGCCGCGCGGGGCGGACTGGCTGGCGGGCCTCTCCGAGGTCACCGACCTGCCGGTGGTGTTCGGCGGTCGTCCGCTGGGCGCGGCGCCGGACTGGTACGTGGACGCCGACAACCGGGGCGGCGGCCGGATCGCCGCCGAGCACCTGCTCGCCCTGGGGCGCCGCCGGATCGCGATGATCGCCGGGCCGTCCGACCTGCACGCAGCCGTCGAGCGCGCGCGCGGCGTCGCCGACGCGCTGGCCGTCGCGGGCCTGTCGGCCGAGAGGGTCGCGCACGGCGACTTCAGCCCCGACAGCGGGGCGGCGGCCATGGCGTCGCTGCTGGCGGCCCACCCCGACCTGGACGGGGTCGTGGCCGCGTCGGACAACATGGCGGCCGGAGCGCTGCGGGCGCTGCGGGCCGCGGGTCGGTCGGTGCCGGACGACGTGGCCGTCGTCGGGTTCGACGACCTCGCCGTCGCCCAGCACACGGACCCGCCGCTGTCGACCGTCCACCAGCCGATCCAGGCGCTCGGCCAGGAGATGGCGAAGATGCTCCTGCGGCTCGTCGACGGCGAGCGGCCGAGCCCGCTGATCCTGCCGGTGCGTCTCGTGGTGCGGGGTTCGGCACCGTCCGCGGACTGACCGGTTCGTCCGTCCTTGACTGTTCTCGTCCCCCGGGTCCACCATGACCGGGCGAAACTGGTAGCGCTTCCAGTTTCTCGTCCGTTCACCAGCCGATGCCGTCTGGGCTCGGCCCGACCCCGGGAGACTCCCCCATGGCCCCACCCTTCCGCAGACGTCGGAGCGTCGTCGCCCTGATCGCCTGCACCCTCGCGCTGAGCACGCTCGGCGCCACCTCGGCGCAGGCCGCCAATGACGTGCTCGACGGGTCCACCCGGCTGTACGTGGACCCGCAGAGCTCCACCGTCGAGGCCGCCCGGTCGCTCAAGGGCCAGGCCAAGCAGGACGCCCTGCTGCTCAGCAGGATCCCCAGCGCGACCTGGTTCACGAACGGCACCCCCGCGCAGGTTCGCAAGGACGTCTCGAGCCTGGTGAGGCGCGCCGGCAAGAAGGTCCCCGTGCTCGTCGCCTACAACGTGCCGTTCCGCGACTGCGCCCTGTACTCCGCGGGCGGCGCCGCGAACGTCGCGGCCTACAAGGCATGGATCGACGCGTTCGCCGCCGGCATCGGCGACCGGGAGGCCGTCGTGGTCCTCGAGCCCGACGGCCTCGGCGTCATCCCCTGGTACACGACCCTCGACGGGGTGGCCGAGAAGTGCCAGCCGGCCGAGCTCGACCCCGCGACCGCCGTCGCGCAGCGGTTCGAGGTGCTGAACTACGCGGTCGACGCCCTGAAGTCCAAGCCGCGCACGGTCGTCTACCTCGACGGCACGGGACCGTACTGGCTGCCCGCGAGCGAGTCCGCGGACCGGCTGATCAAGGCCGGCGTGCAGCGCGCCGACGGGTTCTTCCTCAACGTCTCGAACTACGAGTACACCGAGAACTCCGTGCAGTACGGCACCTGGGTGTCGCGCTGCATCGCGTACGTGACGCAGGTGACGCCCGGCGACTTCGCGAGCTGCGGCCACCAGTACTGGAGCGGCGGTCCGGCGAACGACTGGAACGGCGTGCTGCTGAGCAACACGGGCATCTGGAGCGACACGGCACCGGACGCCGTGCACAACACGAAGGGCATCAACTCCCGCTACGACCTCATCCTCGGGGACGTGCCGGCGACGACCCACTTCGTGGTCGACACGAGCCGCAACGGGCAGGGTCCGTGGGCCGCACCGGCCGGCGTGTACTCCGACGCCGAGACCTGGTGCAACCCGCCCGGCCGCGGGCTCGGCGTCCGGCCCACGACGAGGACCGGCGCCGACCTCGCCGACGCCTACCTGTGGATCAAGGTGCCGGGCGAGTCCGACGGCGAGTGCTTCCGCGGCACCGGCGGTCCGACCGACCCGGCACGCGGCATGGTCGACCCGGCCGCCGGGCACTGGTTCGTCGAGCAGGCGCACGAGCTCGTCTCGCTCGCGCAGCCTGCCGTGCGGCACGGGCAGCACGGGCGGCACTGACCGGGCCCGCCCCGACGGGTGCCCGGCCGCAGCGATGCGGCCGGGCATCCCTCTTTCGTGGAGGTCACACGGACGTGGGACATGACGTAGGACGTGTTGACTCGTGTCAATCGGACCAATACGGTGTCACCCGGCGAAAGCGACCTGATCAGCCGATTCGCCCGACTCGACACGGCGTCCCCCACCCGCGCTCACCGACGAGCGCCGACCGAGAGCTCCCCGCCCTCCACCCGCCGCGCCGACGACGACCGCACCTGGTAGCCGCTGCTGCGCGCCCGCAGCACCGGCCGCCCGCGCGCGCCCGTCGACGGCCGGCGCTCCTCGTTCATGCAGCCCACCCGGAAAGTGGTGCACCTCCATGACGCACATCCGCTCCTCCGCACACCGTCGCCGGCTCCCCCGGATCGCCCTCGTCGCGACCGCCGTCCTGGCCGCCGCGCTCGCCGGCGCCGGCGACGCCACCGCCGCCGCCCCGCCCACCCCGTCCGGCTGGACGCAGCAGTTCGTCGACGACTTCAACGGGGCCGCGAACACCGGGCTCAACACCGCCAACTGGCTCTACGACATCGGCACCGGGTACCCGGGCGGCGCGGCCAACTGGGGCACCGGCGAGGTCGAGACGATGACGAACAGCACCCAGAACGTGTACCAGGACGGTGCCGGGAACCTCGTCATCAAGCCGATCCGCAGCGCCTCCGGCCAGTGGACGAGCGGCCGGGTCGAGACGCAGCGGACCGACTTCGCGGCACCCGCGGGCGGCAAGCTGCGGTTCGAGGCACGGCTGCAGCAGCCGAACGTCAGCGGCGCCGCCGCCGCCGGGTACTGGCCCGCGTTCTGGGCGCTCGGCGCCGCGGCACGTGGGACCGGCGCCACCGGGTGGCCGAGCATCGGTGAGATCGACGTGATGGAGGACATCAACGGACGCAGCTCTGAGTTCGCCGCGCTGCACTGCGGCACCAACCCCGGCGGACCGTGCAACGAGACGACCGGCATCACCAGCGGCGAACGCGCCTGCTCCGGGTGCCAGACCGGGTTCCACACGTACGCGGTGGAGCAGGACCGCAGCGTCTCGCCCGAGCAGCTGCGGTTCTACCTCGACGGCACCAACTTCTTCACCGTCAACGCCAACCAGGTCGACGCCACCACCTGGAACAACGCCACGCACCACGGCTTCTTCATGATCCTCAACGTGGCGATCGGCGGCGGCTTCCCCGCGGCGTTCGGCGGCGGCCCCACGAGCGCCACCCAGTCGGGCGTGCCGATGGTCGTCGACTACGTCGCGGCGTACACGGCCGCCGGCTCCGGTGGCGGCGGTGGCGGCGGCGGGGGCGGCACCGTGACCAGCGGCTCGATCACGAACGCGAACGGCCTGTGCCTCGACAACAACGCGGCGAGCACCGCCAACGGCAACAAGATCCAGATCTGGGGCTGCAACGGCACGGTCGCCCAGAAGTGGACCTTCGTCGAGGCAGGCACGACGCTGCACGTCCAGGGCAAGTGCCTCGACATCGCCGGCGGCGGCACCGCCAACGGCACCAAGGTCCAGCTCTACGACTGCAACAACACCGGCGCGCAGGTGTGGATCCCGCGCAACGGCGGCTACTACAACCCGCAGTCGAACCGGTGCCTCGACAACCCGAGCGCCTCGACGACCGCGGGCACGCAGGTCCAGATCTGGGACTGCAACGGCAGCGGCGCCCAGAAGTGGACCCTGCACAGCTGACCTCCCGACCCGGTGCCGGGGAGCGGGATCGTCCACTCCCCGGCACCGCCCCGTGCGCGGGCGTCCCCGTCCCGCGCAGTCCGCCGGCAACAGAGAAGGAGCACGGCCTATGAGGCACAGGAACAGGTTGTTCGGAGCGCTCGGCGCGCTCGTCGTCGCGGTGTCCACGGCGGTCGCCGTGGCGCCGGCAGCACAGGCGGTCGGCCCCGACCGCCTCCCGTTCACCATCACGAACTCGAGCGGCCGCGGCGACGCGGTCTACGTGTACGTGCTCGGCACGAACCTGAGCACCGGCCGCCTCGGGTACGTCACCGCGGGTGGCACGTTCACGCCGTGGCCGGCGGGCGGGAACCCGCCGACGGCCGCGCCCGACGTCGCGATCGCGGGGCCGGCGAACGGCAGCAGCACGACGATCCAGCTGCCGCGCGGCATCTCCGGTCGCGTCTACTTCTCGCTCGGCGAGAAGCTGAAGTTCTTCCTGACGCCCGACGGGCTCGTGCAGCCCGCCCCCTGGTCGTCCGGTGACGCGAACAAGAACATCCTGTTCGACTGGAGCGAGCTCACGTACAACGACGCCGGTCTGTGGCTGAACAGCTCGCAGGTCGACATGTTCGCCGTCCCCCACACGGTCACCGTGACCGGCGCGTCCGGCACCCGGAAGTCCGGGGAGCTCGTCGCCGACGGCCGGGACAAGACGATCAACGGGATCGCCGCGCAGAGCGGCTGGGCGAACACGGTGGTCCGCCGGTCGGACGGCACCGTGCTGCGCGTCCTCGCGCCGGGCAAGGCCGCGGGCGCCGGTCTGCTGAGCACCACGTACCTGGACGCGTACATCGCGTCCGCCTGGAGCGCGTACACGAGCAAGACGCTCACGGTCGTGCCCTTCGCCGACCAGCCGGGCACGAAGTACTACGGCCGGACCTCGGGCACCGTCATGACGTTCACCAACGCGTCCGGCGGTCAGGTGGCGCAGTTCAACCGGCCCAGCAGCGCCGACGTCTGGGGCTGCGACGGTGCCCTGCTCGCACCGAACGACACGGTGGTCGGCCCGATCGCCCGGACCCTGTGCGCCGCGCTCAACCGCGGGACGCTCGGCACGATCGACACCCAGCCCAGCACGGACGCGTCGCAGTTCTACAAGAGCAACCCCGCCGACCAGTACGCGCGGATCGTGCACGAGAACATGAAGGACGGGAAGGCGTACGCCTTCGCGTTCGACGACGTCGGCAACTTCGAGTCGCTCGTGAACGACGGCTCGCCGTCCGCCGCGGGCCTCGTCATCCAGCCGTTCAGCGGTGGCGGTGGCGGGAGCACCGGTGGCGACACGGGCACCGGCGGCGGCGGCACGGGCGGCGGCGACGTGACCGCCGGCTCGATCACCAACGCCAACGGCATGTGCCTCGACAACAACGCGCAGAACACGTCCAACGGCAACAAGGTCCAGATCTGGGACTGCAACGGCACCGTCGCGCAGAAGTGGACCTTCAAGGAGGCCGGCTCGACGCTCCGGGTCCAGGGCAAGTGCCTCGACGTCGCGGGCGGTGACACGGGCAACGGGACCAAGGTCCAGCTGTACGACTGCAACGGCACCGGAGCGCAGGTGTGGCTGCCGCAGTCGAACGGGTCGTACAAGAACCCGCAGTCCGGCCGGTGCCTCGACAACCCGGGCGCGTCGACCACGAAGGGCACCCAGGTCCAGATCTGGGACTGCAACGGCAACGGGGCCCAGAAGTGGACCCTGCACAGCTGACGTGAGGCCGTCCGGCGCGGGCTCCACCCCGTGCCGGACGGAGCTCTCGCACCGGTCGTCACGGACATCGGGCAGGGCAGCGAGGAGCACCCCGCGGGGCCTCGACGGTGAGCCGTCGAGGCCCCGTCTCGTCGTCCGGCGGCCCGGTGCGGGTGATCCCCGTCCACGGACTGGACGGATGACCTGATGGGCCTCACACTTGCGCTGCTCCCTCTGATGGTCCGGCCACCGACGGCCGAGAAAAGGACCCGCGGCCGTGCTGCGCACCGTGACCTCTCACCTCTCTCTCGACGTGCGCGCGCCGCTCGAGATGCTCCTGTCGATCGCCGTCGCGGACGGGTCCTACGACCGCACCGAGGTGCTGTCCGTGCGGCACGAGGACGGCCCGCTCGACGTGGTCGAGATCAAGGGTCCGCACGGCGGGCGCACGCACCGCGTGCTCGCCCCGCAGGGCCGTGTGGTCGTCGACTACCACGCCACCGTCACCGGTCAGGCGGACCTGCCGCAGATCGAGGACATCGACCTCATCGAGTACCGCCGCCCCAGCCGGTACGCCGAGTCGGACCGGCTGCTGGCGTTCGCCCGCGACCAGTTCAAGGGGCTGTCCGGCGGCGAGCTGCTCGACGCCGTCGTCGGCTGGGTCAGCGGTCATGTGACGTACCTGTCGGGGTCGAGCCTGCCGACGGACGGCGCCACGGACACGCTGCTCAAGCGGCGCGGGGTGTGCCGGGACTTCGCGCACCTCGTCGTCGCGCTGCTGCGCGCCAAGGACGTGCCCGCCCGCCTGGCGTCCGTGTACGCGCCGGGGCTCAAGCCCATGGACTTCCACGCGGTCGCGGAGGCGTACGTCGACGGTGCGTGGCAGGTCGTCGACGCGACCCGGCTCGCGCCGCGGCCCACGTTCGTGCGGATCGCGACCGGGCGGGACGCGACGGACACGGCATTCCTGTCGTACTACGGCGGGTCGCTCACCGTCCGGGCGATGACGGTGACCGCGGCGTACCACCACACGCTGCCGGTCGACGACGGCACGGGAGCGGTCGCGCTGCGCTGAGCGCGCGCGATGATGCGCGCCCGACGCGGGTGACGACCTCCGACACGCCGCAGTGACGGGAGTCTCCCCCGTGTCACGTGCGTCACCCTCAGGAGCACGTCCGAACTGCCGATGAGCAGGGCTGTTGCCCATCGGAAGGACGCATCCGTGACCGCCACCACGACCCGCCACGACACACCGACGAGCGCTGCCGAGCTCGCCGGGGCGCGGGAGGTCCTCGGCCGGCTCGAGAGCGCGTTCGGGGAGTCCGTCGTCGGGCAGCCCGGTCTGCGCCGGAGCCTGCTGGTGGCGCTGCTCGCCGGCGGCCACATCCTGCTCGAGAGCCTGCCCGGTCTGGCGAAGACGACCGCCGCGAACACGCTCGCGACGCTCGCCGGCTCGACCTTCGCCCGCATCCAGTGCACGCCCGACCTGCTGCCCACCGACATCACCGGCACCCAGGTCTACGACGCACGCACCGGCGAGTTCCGCACCCAGCTCGGCCCCGTCCACGCGAACGTGGTGCTGCTCGACGAGATCAACCGGTCGAGCGCCAAGACGCAGGCCGCGATGCTGGAGGCGATGCAGGAGCGGCGCGTCACGATCGGCGGCCACACGCACGCGCTGCCGTCGCCGTTCCTCGTCATCGCCACGCAGAACCCGATCGAGCAGGAGGGCACCTACCCGCTGCCCGAGGCCCAGCTCGACCGGTTCCTGCTCAAGGAGCTCATCGACTACCCCTCCGCGCCCGACGAGCTCGCGATGCTGCGGGGCTTCACGGACCGGACGCTGCGCGACCCCGCGGCCGCTGCTCCCGTGCTCGACGTGACCACGGTGCGCCGGTTGCAGGACGTCGCGGCCCGCATCCACGTGAGCGACGCCGTGCTGCGCTACGCGCTGACGATCGTCGCGGCCACCCGTGACGCCGCGACGTACATCGGTGCCGACCGCGCCCGGTACGTCGAGTGCGGTGCGAGCCCACGCGCCGGGATCGCGTTCGTCACGGCCGCGCGAGCGCTCGCCGTCCTGGAGGGCCGCGACCACGTGCTGCCCGAGGACGTCCGCGAGCTGCGCCACGTCGTGCTGCGTCACCGGGTGCTGCTCCACTTCGACGCCGACGTCGACGGGGTCCGTGCGGAGGACCTCATCGACGCGATCGTCGACTCCGTCACCGCCCCGTAGCCGCGTCGTGCCCGCGCACCTCGTCCGCGTCAAGTCGAAGCTGTACGTCCGCAGCCGGCGCAGGATCGTGCACGCCCTGGACGGCGAGTACGCCTCACGCTCCCGCGGGCGCGGCTTCGACTTCGAGGACCTCCGCGACTACCAGCCCGGCGACGACGTCCGCGACATCGACTGGAAGGCGACGGCCCGGCGCGGCGAGCCGCTCGTACGCCGTCACCTCGTCACACGTCAGCGCAGCCTCGTCGCCCTCGTCGACACCGCGTCGACGATGAACGCCCGGACCCCGGCGCACGAGGACAAGGGCGACCTCGCGGTGCTGGCCGTCGGGGTGCTGGGGTACCTCGCCCTCAAGCACGGGGACCGGGTCGGGCTCGTCCGCGGCGACGCCGGCGGTGTCGTCGCCGCGCGTCCGCGCGAGGGTGAGCGCCACCTCGAGCAGCTGCTCGGGGCGACTCGGACGGCGATCGACACGTCGCGGTCGGCGCCGGACCTCGCGGGCGTCATCGAGCACGCGCGACGTCGCCTGACGCGCGACGCGATCGTCGTGGTGGTCACCGACGACGTCGAGATGGACGAGCGCCTCGAGCAGTCCGTCCGCCGGCTGGCCGCGGCGCACGACACGCTCTGGGTCGCCGTGGCGGACGCCAACCCCGCCCGGGAGCTCGCGCGCGGCGAGGTGGCCGACGCCCGCGGCGGGTGGCGGGTCCCGCGGTACCTGTCCCGCTCCCGGCGGATCGCCGACGAGCACGACGAGCTGACCACGCGCCTGCGCGAGTCGCTCGCCGACGTGCTGGACGACGCCCACGTGTCCCGATGCCGGGTCGAGTCCTCCGACACCGCCGTCCGCGAGCTGCTCACGATGCTGCGGAGGCGCCCCTATGCGCACTGACGCGACACTCCGGCCCACCCTCTACCCGCCGGTGACCTACGGGCACGGCTGGACCGTGCTCGGGCTCTGCCTCGTCGCCGGGGTCGCCCTGGTCCTCGTCGTCGTCCTGCTCTCCACCCGCCCCGGCGGTCTGCCGAGGCTGCCCGGGATGCGCCGCTCGACCCGCGTCCGGCGCCAGGCGCTCGCCCGGGTCGACGCGGTCCTCGTCGCGTACGAGGCGGGCCGCGTCGACGCACCCGGCGCGGCCAGCGAGCTGTCGCAGACCGTGCGTGGCTTCGCTGCCGCGTGGACCGGCGTGGCGTACGAGACGATGACGCCGAGCCAGCTCGCCACCGCCGGGCCCGTGCCGCTCCACGACGTGGTGTCGGCGCTGGCGGTCGCCACGTTCGCCCCTGCTCCGGGGACGGCCGACGTCGCCACCCTCGCCCGCGACGTCCGAGAGGTGGTGACCCGGTGGAGCACGAGCTGAGCCAGCCGGCCGTGCTGGTCGGCACGGCCGTCCTCGCGGTCGTCGTCTGCGCCGCTGCCGTCGTCGCCTCACGCCGGACGGGCCGGTCCCGAGCCGGGACGGTCCGGGTCGCGCACGTCGGCCGCCTGCGCACGCTGCCGGGCTACCGGCGTGCGGTGGCCCGTCGGCGTGCGGGCCTCGTCGTCGTCGGCCTGCTCACCCTCGTCACGCTCGGGACCGCCGGATGGCTGGCCGCGCGCCCGACGGCCGTCGAGTCACGGCAGTCGCACCTCGACAACCGGGACATCGTGCTCTGCCTCGACGTGTCGGGGTCCATGTCCGGGGAGGACCTCGCCGTCGTCCGGACGTTCCGCAAGCTCGTCAGCGGGCTGCACGGCGAACGGATCGGGCTGGTGGTGTTCGACAGCATGCCGCTGGTCCTGTTCCCGCTCACCGACGACTACGACCTCGTGCGCAGCAGCCTGGAGGCCACGGAGGCCAGCATCGCGGGGGCAGAAGGCCACCCCGACATCGCCGCCGGCACCCGGGACATGTCCATCGGCGGGTCACTGGTCGGGGACGGCCTGACCGGGTGCGCCGAGCAGTTCCGCGGCGACGAGGAGCTCGCCCGGCTCGAGGGGACCACGGACCCCGGGACCGTGGATCCCGTCGAGCGCTCGCGCGTCGTCATCCTCGCCACCGACAACAAGCAGATCACCGGCCGCGGGGGCCAGCTCTTCACCGTCCAGGAGGCCGCCCAGCGCACGGCCGAGCTCGGGGCCCTTCTCGTCGTCCTGGACGCCAACGACGACGGGAGCAGCACGTACTCCCAGGAGCTCGCTGCCGCCGCACAGACCACCGGGGGCCAGACGTACCCGGCGGTCGAGGGCGACTCCGCCGTCGGCGCGATCACGTCGATCGTGAAGGGCCTGCCCTCACGCACGGTCGTGGGCCCCCGGGTGACCTCCACGTTCGACGTCCCGGGTGTCGCGCTCGACCTGCTGCTCCCGCTCGTCGTCGGACTCCTGGTCGCGTGGCGGGTGGTGCGACCGTGACGCTCCAGCCCGTCGTCCCCGTCGCCCTCGTGGGCGCGTTCGTCCTCGCCGGTGTCGTCGTGTGCGCGCAGGGCGCCTGTTCGTCGGTCGGGGCGCTCGGTCGCGCCCGCTGGCTGACCAGGGCTCTCGTCGTGCTCGCGGCGGCCGCCGCGTGCCTGCGGCCCAGCACGCCGGCCGAGCTCACCACGGCTGCGCTGTCCGACGCGGACGTCTACTTCGTGATCGACACCACCGCGAGCATGGGGGCGACCGACGGGCCCGACGGGACGACCCGGCTCGACGCCGCGCGGGCCGACGTCGTCGCCCTGAGCGCCCAGCTCGCCGGGATCGGCGCCCGGACCTCGCTCGTCACGTTCGACCGCGAGGCCCGGACGGTCGTCCCGCTCACCACCGACACGACGGCCGTCCCCCGTGCGGCGGCGGTCCTGCGGCCCGAGCTCGCGCTGGCGTCGCACGGCTCCAGCATCACCGTGGCCGCGCCCCTGCTGTCCCGCACGCTGCGGGAGGTCGCCGCCGCGTACCCGGACCGCTCGACCGTGGTCGTGTACCTCGGCGACGGGGAGAACACCGCAGCCGGCGAGCCCGAGAGCTTCGCGCCGTTGCACGACCTCGTCCAGGGAGGACTCGTGCTCGGGTACGGCACCTCTGCCGGCGCACCGATGACCGCGCGGCTCACCGGCGACGGGGCAGGTCCTGTGCTCGACCCCGCCACCGGCCAGCCGGCCGTCTCGCACGCCGACGCAGAGGCGCTCGACACGCTCGCGCGGGACCTCGGGCTCACCCATGTCGCACGTGCGGGCGGTCCGGCCCCGACGGTTCCCGACCCGACCGTCCGTCAGGTCACGACGGACGTCAGCGGTCTGCCGTCCGGCAGCACCGAGTACACATGGATGGCGGCGCTCGCGGTGGTTCTGCTCCTGCTCCTCGACGGCGCCGGCACGGTGCTGTCGCTCGGCCGTGCCGCGGTGCCGAGGGGTGCACGATGAACGCCCCGGCCGACGTCCTGCGTCGTCGGCGCCGGATCCTGGCGTGGTCGTCTCCCGCGCTCGCCCTGTGCCTCGTGGGCGGCAGCACGCTGCTGCTCGGCTGCGGGGCCGCCGAGGTCACCCGGACCGCGTTCGTCGTCGGGCAGTCCCGGACGGCCGCACGCGCGGCCGAGCTCCTCGGGCTCGTCGACCTCGTGGAGCCGTGGAAGGCCCCGTTCGACGCCGGCACCGTCGCCGCGTCGCGCGCGCGCACCGAGCCCGAGTGGCGCACCGCCGAGCGCCTGCTCCGCGAGGCCCTGCGCTCGGCACCGCCGCAGGCGCAGTGCGCCGTGCGGGTCAACCTCTCGGCCGTGCTGGAGGCGCTCGGCGACCTCCATGCCGACGACCCTGCGGCGGCTGCGGCCGACTACGCCGCCGCACGCGACGTCGCGCGGGACGCACCGGCAGGCTGCGTCGACGAGCCGTCCGCGGCGCAGGCGCAGCGGGACGCCGAGGACGCCGCGGGCCAGGGCTCGGACGACGAGGCCGGCAAGGACGGCTCCGGCAAGGACGGCTCCGGGGGCCGGAGCGCGGCCGACGACCTCGCGGACGCGACGCAGCGCACGGAGACGAAGGCCACGGCGGCCGCGGGACGGGCCGGCAACGGCTCGCCGTCCGGCGAGGCCTCCCCTGCGGGCGAGCCCTCCGAGCGCGACCAGGAGCTCGCCCAGCGGACCCAGCAGGCGCAGCAGGACAGCCCCGGCACAGGCGGTGCCGGCGACGGGGCGGGCGCGGGCGACGGAGTGGTGGACGTCCCGTCTCCCTGGTGAGGCCGGGCGCGGACGCCCACGAGCGGCGCCGCCGACATCACGACCGGCGGCGCCGGACCGCCCTCAGCAGCTGAACGAACCCGTGACCGCCGCCGGCATCCCACCGCGGGAGACCACCTGGACGCCGTGTCCGTCGTCGGCCCGGCCGCGCAGCGACACCTCGACGGTGCTCGTCCCGGCGGCCAGGTCGACGACGAGCAACCCGTGGTCGTCGACCGTGAGCGCGTCGCCCGCAGGCCGGACCGTCCCGTCCACGGCCACCTCGGCCACGTCGGTCCGGGCCGGGACCTGCACGAGCAGGCGCGCCGCGGAACCGCCGTCGACCCCCGGGGCCGTCCGCACGGTCAGGCGGACCCCCGGGCGCTCGGCCCACAGGCGGCCGCAGGTCCCCTGCGCGACGACGAGGCCGTCCGCGACGACACCAGCAGGGCCTGTCCCGGCGTCGAGCGACACCACGACCGGCGTCCCGCCGACGGGGTCGGCGGGCAGACCGCCTGCTCCGCGCGAGCCGGCCAGCGCACCCTGGACGGCGGGATCGGCGAACCAGACGCGCAGCCCACCGTCGGTCACGGCGTCGCGCAGCGCGAACGCGACGAGGTCGGCCCGCCCCTGGAACGTCAGGGCGCCCCGCACGACTGTCTCGACGGTCGCGTCGATCGCCCCCGCGCGGCCCTCGGGAGGCAGACCGGCCAGCGTCGCGACGAACGAGGGGGCCGCGGGGACGGGCTCCGCGGAGGCACCGAGCAGGTCGTCCATGCCAGCTGCGGTCACCAGGACCACGGCGGCCGGGGCGGTCCCGGTGGCGGCGGCGACACCGGCCTGGAGGGCGGCGGAGGCGTCGGCCGTCGACGTGAGGCGTGCGACGTCGGGTGCACCGGCCGCGACGAGCGCCGCCTGCGGGCCGGCCGCCGCGGTCGTGTACGCCGCCGACGCGGTCGCGGCGGCGAGGACCGTCCCCGGGTCGACCGGTCGGACCTCGCGCACCGCCCCGTGCTCGGCCGTCAGGACCAGGACGCGCTCGACGCGGCCCCCGAGCGGCTTGGCTGCGGTGTCGTCGAGGAACACGACGGCGGTGCTCGTGGGACCCGAGCCGCCCGCCACCTCGAGCAGCGCGTGCACGGACGGGCTCGCCACGGCCGCGACGTCCGCCGCGGCGTCGAGGGTCCCGAGCGCCGACTCCAGGTAGCGCGTCAGCTCGGGCACGACGAGGTCGGTGCCGACGCCGTCGAGCCGGGCGTGCGCCTGCTGGACCGCACCGGCGATCGCGGCCAGGTCGGTGTCGTGCTCGCTCGCACGGACCAGCATCGCGTACCCGTCGTCCGGGTCGTCGAACGGCCCGAACGTCAACGTCCCCGCGAGGTCGACGACACGCGGCAGGGCGTCGTCGGCGAGGACGTCGGCGGCCTCGACGGTCGCCCGGACGGACGCCATCCGCCCGCCCACGCCCGGCACGTGCTCGTACAGCCGCCAGACCGGGTCGTCGAGCAGCCCTCGGGCGCGCCCGACGGCACCGCGTACCTCGGACACGCTCGCCAGCACGGTCGGGGTCGGGCCCTCGGACAGGGCCGACGCGACGTCCTGCATCGCGGGAGCCGCCCCGACGAGCGACTGCACGGCCAGCGCACCACGTGCACCCACCCACACCAGGGACAGCACCAGCAGCCCGACGACGGACCAGACACCGCGCACGACGACCTTGCGCGTTCGCGACCGTCCGCGCCCTGCACCGTCCTCGACCGGCGGGCTCGTGGCCTCCTCGGGCGCCGGCTCGCCACGCTTCGCCACGACCGGGCGGGCGACCGGTCGGACGGGTGGCAGCAAGGTGGTCGGCTCGGGCATCCGGCATTCGTAACAGCCGACCTCGCACCGACGAAGCCGGCGCCGCAGGTTCACCCGGATGGCCGATGTGAAACCGGTCAGAGGGTGCGGACCGCCCCGAGGTGGCGCACCGGGGTCGTCAGGCGCTCTCGCGCAGCATCCGCCGGCGGCCCTCGACCTCGACGAGCTCGGCGTACGCGGCCCGGTATCCGTCGGCCGCGGGGTCCATCCGCTGGAGGCGGCCGCGCAGCTCGGCGATGTGCCGGGTGTACCCGATCTCGATGAGGCTCATGACGACGCCGCGCACGTAGTTCGGCAGGCTCTCGGGCCGGTCCTCCGGCAGGGGTGCGACGGCGAGCTCGGTGACCAGCGGCCGCACGGGCTCGGCGGCCTGCTCGGCGACGAGCCCGACCCAGCCCGTGGCTGCTCCCCCGGCGGCGGCCTGGACCTCGCGCGCGGCGGCCACTCCGCCCGCCGCCCGGACGGCCTCGTGCACGGCCCGGTAGGCGGGTGCGGCGAACGCGTCGGCGGCGAGGGCGTCGAACTCGAGCGGGACGAGGGCGGGCTGCTGCAGGGCGACCTCGAGCGCGGTCCGCTCGATCTGCGCGACGGGGTCGCGGCGGTCGGGGACGGGCATGCGCGCGACCGGCACCCGGACGGTGTCGTCACGCCCCGGGGCGCCGTCCCGTCGCGGTGCCGGGCCGTCCGCACGGCCGGGGGGGCCGTCGGGGCGACCGGGCGCGCGCGCCGGGCGCTGGTCGGCGGGCCGCGACGGCGCTCGCGACGCCCCGGCGACCGCCCGGCGGACGGTGTCCAGGTCGTCGATGCCGAGCCAGCCGGCCAGCAGGCGGGTGTACTCGGGTCGCAGCGCGGCGTCCCGGATGCCGGCGACGACGGGCGCCGCGGCCCGCAGCGCCCCGATCCGCCCCTCGACCGTGGACAGGTCGTGCGCGGCGAGCGTGGACCGGATGACGAACTCGTACAGCGGCGTCCGGGAGGTCACGAGGGCGAGGACCGCGTCCGGGCCCTTCGCCTGACGCAGCTCGCACGGGTCCATGCCGGAGCGCTCCACCGCGACGAACGTCTGCGCCGAGAACGACTGGTCCTCGCCGAACGCCCGCAGCGCGGCCTTCTGACCGGCCGCGTCGCCGTCGAACGTGAAGATGATCTCGCCGCCCACGGACGTGCCGGACGCGAGCTGCACGCCGCTCGTCGAGCCGGAGTCGCCGAGCAGCCGCCGCACGATGCGCGCGTGGTCGGGGCCGAACGCGGTCCCGCAGGTCGCGACCGCTGTGCCGATGCCGGACAGGTGCATCGCCATGACGTCGGTGTAGCCCTCGACGACGACCACCCGCTTGTCCCGCTGCATGTCCCGCTTGGCGAGGTCGAGGCCGTACAGCACCTGCGACTTGCGGTACAGCGGGGTCTCGGGGGTGTTGAGGTACTTGGGGCCCTGGTCCTCGTCGAACAGGCGGCGAGCGCCGAACCCGAGCGTCTCGCCCGTGACCTCTCGGATGGGCCACACGAGGCGGCCGCGGAACCGGTCGTAGATCCCCCGCTGCCCCTGGCTGACCAGCCCGGACGCGGTCAGCTCGGCCTCCGTGAACCCGCGGCCGCGCAGGTGGCGCAGCAGCCCGTCCCAGCCCTGGGGGGCGAACCCGACGCCGAACTGCTCGGCGGCGCTGCGGTCGAACCCGCGCTCGGCGAGGAACGCCCGGCCCGCGGCGGCCGCAGGGGTGCTGAGCTGCTCGCGGTAGAACTCCTCGGCGACGCGGTGCGCGTCGAGCAGCCGGCGGCGGCGGCCGGGCTCCTCACCGGTGCGGGGGGCGGCGCCGTCCTCGTAGCGGAGCTGGATGCCGACCCGGCCAGCGAGGTACTCGACCGCCTCCGCGAACCCGAGCCCGTCGACCTTCTGCACGAACGAGATGACGTCGCCGCCCTCGCCGCAGCCGAAGCAGTGGTACCGGCCCACCTGCGGGCGGACGTGGAACGACGGCGAGCGCTCGTCGTGGAACGGGCACAGGCCCTTGAGCGAGCCGACGCCCGCGGTCTTCAGCGTGACGTGCTGGCCGACGACGTCCTCGATGCGGACGCGTTCGCGGACCGCCTCCACGTCCTCGCGCACGATGCGTCCCGCCACGCCGTGAGTCTAGGCGTCCGGCGGTGCCCTCCCGACCGGGTCCGTGGGCCGGTCAGTGCCGGGGCGGGTGAACCAGGCGCGCGTGCAGCTCGGCGGCGGAGACGTCCGTGAGCGAGGCCACCTGGTCGATGACGACACGCAGGCGGGCGGCGTCGTCCGCGGCCGCCTTCCAGTCGGCGGCGAACGGCGGCTCGAGGGCGAGCGGCGCGCGGTCGGACATCACGCGGACCAGGTCCGTGAGCACCTCGCGCTGCCGGTGGTACAGCGGCTCGAGCTCGCGCGGGGCCATGACGTACGCGACGGCGAGGCCCTTGAGGACCAGGATCTCGGCCGTCGTGTCGAGCGGCACCACGAGGTTCGCGGCGTACCGGGTGAGCGGGCCCGGGCCGTACTGCTCGCGGGTCGCCTGCTGCGCGGCCTTCGCGAACCGGCCGATGAGCTGGCTCGTCGCGTCCTTGAGCATCGCGAGCGCGCCGCGCGACCCGTCGAAGCCGGTGCTCCACAGCCGGGCGGCGACGAGCCGGTCCATGGCCGCGTGCAGTCCGGCGTCGTCGACGGTGTCGCCGTACCAGGTCTGCACGGCGTCGACGACGCGGGCGCGCTCGTCGGGCCGTCCCAGCACGGACAGGTCGAGGCGGCCGCCCACGACGGCGTCCTCGACGTCGTGCACCGAGTACGAGATGTCGTCGGCGAGGTCCATGACCTGCGCCTCGAGGCACTTGCGGCCGTCGGGCGCCTGCTCGCGCAGCCACGTGAACACCGGCAGGTCGTCCTCGTAGACGCCGAACTTGTGGGTCGGGCGGCCGCTCGCGGCGGACACCGGCCCCTGGCCGTGCCGCCACGGGTACTTCACCGACGCGTCGAGCGACGCGCGCGTGAGGTTGAGACCCACGGCCCGGCCGTCGGGGCCGAC
Source organism: Cellulomonas chitinilytica (assembly GCF_016862675.1). GTDB lineage: Bacteria > Actinomycetota > Actinomycetes > Actinomycetales > Cellulomonadaceae > Cellulomonas > Cellulomonas chitinilytica. The sequence goes on from NZ_BONK01000002.1 coordinate 124,301, forward strand.
GACCTTCGGCTCGAGGCGTGTCAGCAGCCGGAGGGTCTGGGCGTTGCCCTCGAAGCCGCCGATCCCCTTGGAGAGCTCCGCGAGCGCCCGCTCGCCGTTGTGCCCGAACGGCGGATGGCCGAGGTCGTGCGCGAGGCAGGCGGTGTCCACGACGTCGGGGTCGCACCCCAGGACCTTGCCGATCTCACGGCCCACCTGCGCGACCTCGAGCGTGTGCGTGAGGCGGGTGCGGACGAAGTCGTCGGACGACGGGCCGAGCACCTGCGTCTTGGCACCGAGCCGGCGCAGGGCCGAGGAGTGCACCAGGCGGGCGCGGTCGCGCTCGAACGCGGTGCGCTCGCGGGACTTCGGGGCCTCGGGCGCCCACCGTTCCCGGTCGGCGTCGACGTAGCCGTCGATGTCGAGGGTCTCGAGGGCTGTCACGGGGTCCAGGGTAACGAGGCGGCACGCCGCCTCCGGACCGGCTGTGGATCCGACTGCACACCTGGGCGTCGAGCCGCGTTCTAAGGGGGCAGGACCGACCGCGACGCACTGGAGGAACCGATGAACCCGAGCACCACGAACGCCGCCCGCCGCCCGCACCGCCGGATCATGGCCGTGGGCGCCGTCGCCGCTGCCCTGTCCGTCGCCGGGTCCGGCGCCGCGCTGGCCGTCGCGCCGACCTCGTCCGTCGGCAAGGCCGTCTCGGGCGCGCTCGCGCAGGTCGGCGTCGACTGGTCGTCGATGCCCGACGGGTACACCCGCGAGCAGTACGAGGCGTTCTGGGGCGCCGGGTACACCCCCGAGGACGTCGCGGCGCTCGGCGCGCTGTGGAGCACCGACGACACGGAGACGAAGGCACGCGCGGGACAGCTGCTCCTCGACGGCGAGCCCGTGCCGATCGCGCCGGGCTCCACGGCCGGCGAGGTCACGACGCCGGACGCCGGGCCCGAGCAGCCCGCCGCGGGCGCGGCCCCGGCCGACGCCGACGAGTGGGCGTCGATGCCCGACGGCTACACGCAGGCGCAGTACGAGGCGTTCTGGGGTGCCGGCTACACGGTCGACGACGTCGAGGCGCTGGGCGCGCTGTGGAGCACGGAGGCCACCGAGACCAAGGCACGGGCGGGGCAGATGCTCCTGGACGGGCAGACTCCTCCTGTGGCGCCCGGCAGCACACCTGCGAGCGCCTCGTCCTGACCACGCCGCCCGGCACCCCGACGCACCCCGCACGCGAGGAGACGAGCACCGACGTGGACATCCTGACGATGCGCACCGGCTTCGAGGTCGAGCTGCTCGCACCCCCGGGCTCGGACCGGCAGGTGCTCGCGGACGAGATCGCCGCCCGGCTGCACGGGCACGTCCGGCGCGCGTTCCACGCGGACAGCGAGCCGTCGACGGTGCCGGGGGTCGGCGTGTTCCGCCACCTGTCGCCCGCGTTCGACGTGGTCGACGCGGACGGCCGCCCGGTGGCGCGCCTCGTCGACGACATCACGATCGCCGCCGACCTGGCCGCGGTGCCCTCACGTCCGGGGCACCGCGGCTGGTACCGGCTGCTGTCCGACGACGCCCGCCTGCTGCGGCTCGTCGAACGGCACACGGACCCCGCGGCCCCGCTCGCCACGGTGCTGGAGCCGGTGGCCGCGCTGCTGGGCGTCGAGGTGGACGTGGTCGGCTCGGCGGCGCGGGTCGACGACGCGGCGGGTGCGACCGTCGCCGTGGCCCTGCCCCTGCCGCGGGGGCGGGAGCGGCCGTGCGAGATCGTCACGCCGCCGCTGGTGGCGGGGCACCGGGAGGCGCTGGAGCGGCTGCTCGCGCCCGCGCGCGACCTGGGCTTCACCGTCCCGCACGAGGCCGCGGTGCACGTGCACGTGGACGGCGAGCCGTTCCGCAGCCCGCACGCGTTCGCCAACGTGGTGCGGCTGTTCGGGCACTGGCGCGAGGTCCTGTGGGCCGTGCTCGGCACGAACCCCGCGTGCGTGCGGCTCGCCCCGCTGCCGACCGCCCTGCTGGACCTCGTCGAGCAGGACAGTGCCGACTGGGCGGGGCTGCGGGACGCCGCACGCGCGACGGGCCTGACCAAGTACGCGGACGTCAACCTGACCCAGCTGGTGAGCGCCCGCCCCCTGCGGGACACCCTCGAGGTGCGGATCCTGCCCGGTGCGACCGACGGCGACACCGTCGTCCGGTCCGCGGCGCTCGTCGAGGCCCTGCTGCGGCGCTGCCTCGACCCCCGCCCGCTCCCCCGGCCGGACGGCGACGCGGCTCACGACCCGCACGGCGCGCTCCAGGACCTGCTCGGGGTGGGGCACCGATGACGACGTGGACGACGACGGGCGGCCCGGACAGCGCCGCGATCCCCCGGGTCCGGCCGGCACCGGGCTCCGCCAGCTCCGCCGCGGACGCCGACGAGGTGGTCGCCCGCCGCCTCGACGACGTGGTCCGCGACCATCTGCCCGGCCTGCTGCGGTACGCGACGGTGCTCACCGGTGACGGGCACGTCGCGGCGGACCTCGTGCAGGAGGTGCTGCTGCGCGCCCACGTGCGGTGGACGCGCATCGCCCTGATGGCCCGGCCCGACCTGTACCTGCGCCGGATGGTCACCAACGAGCACCTGTCCTGGCGACGCCGCTGGCACGTGCGGACCATCCACGCCACGACCGACGACGTGCTCGCCGCCCGCCTCGCCCCGCAGGCCGACCACGCCCAGCACGTCGTCGAGGACGACGCGATGTGGCGCCGGCTCACCGAGCTGCCGCCCCGCCAGCGCGCCGTCCTGGTGCTGCGCTACTACGAGGGCCTCGACGACGCAGAGATCGCCGACGTGCTGGGCACGTCCGGCGCGACCGTCCGCTCCCACGCCAGCCGCGCGCTCGCCACGCTGCGGCAGACCACCCGTCCCACCGACCTCTCGACCCCTCCGGAGACGTCATGAACGACCAGGCGGACATCCCCCCGAACGACGAGCTGACCGACCGGATCACCCGGGCCCTGTCCTCGCGCGCCGCGGCTCACCCCGACCCGGCGGTCGTCGCCGCCCGTCTGGAGGCCCTGCTCGCGCAGCAGCCGACGCCGGTGGCGACGCTGACCCGCCGCGGCGCCAAGGTCGTCGCCGTGGGCGTCGTCACGGGTGCGCTCGCCGTCGCGGGCGCCGGCGCGGCGGCCGCGGCGAACCCCTACTCGGGCGTCGCGCGCACCGTCGAGGAGGTCGCGCACGCCGTGGGGATCGAGTGGTCGGCGATGCCCGACGGGTACACCCGCGCGCAGTACGAGGCCTTCTGGGCGACGTACACGGTCGACGACATGGAGGCGCTGTCGGCGCTGTGGGGCACCGACGCGGTCGAGACGAAGGCGCGCGCCGGGCAGATGCTGCTCGACGGGCTCACGCCACCCCTCGCACCCTCCGTCGCGGCAGGTGTCTCGACGGACGAGCAGCAGGCGTTGCTCGACGCGTTCTGGGACGCGGGCTACAGCGCGGAGGACCTGGACGCGCTGAGCGGGCTGTGGCACAGCGACCCGTTCGAGACGAAGGCGCGCGCCGGGCAGATGCTGCTCGACGGGCAGACCCTGCCGTTCGCACCGGGGTCCGGGTGACGAACCGGGTCGATTCGGCCCTGCAGGAGCCGGCACGGGTCTAGGGTGTCGAGCGCCACGAGCGTCCCGGCGCAGGTCACGACCCTCGAGCCCGGCGCCGGGCCGCCCGGTCCGGACAGGCACGAAACCTCGCACGAGCGCTCCAGGAGGACCGTTGAAGCCCCTCGCGAGCACCACCCGCTCCCCCCGCCGCCTCGCAGCGGCCGGCGTCGTCGCGGCGACCCTCACGGTCGGGGCCGCGGGAGCCGCCTACGCCCTCGCGCACGACGCCCGCCGAGAGGGCGCGCCGGCCGCGGCGGCGCCGGAGCAGGCCGAGGTCCCGGACGCCTCTGCGACCTGGGTGCTGCCGTCGCCGATACCCAGGCCGGCGACGCCCCTCACGCAGGAGCAGTCCGACGCCTTCTGGGCCGCGGGCTACTACATGGAGGACGCCGACGCGCTCGCCACCCTCTGGGGGACGGACCTCCAGGAGGCGAAGTCACGCGCGGGCCAGCTCCTGCTGGACGGCCAGCCCGTGCCGGTCGCGCCGGGCTCGAGCCTCGACCTGTCCGACCCCGGGACGGTCATGATGCTGGAACAGGGCGCGTTCTGGGACGCCGGGTACACGGCCGAGGACGGGGCGACGCTGGCGGCCCTCTGGCACGTCGACGTCACCGAGGCGAAGATCAGCGCGGGCAAGATCCTGCGCGACGGGCAGGCGCTCCCGATCCCCCCGAGCGGCACGCCGGTCAGCTGACGGTCACCGCCCGGGTGCGGCGGAACCAGTCGGCGGCGAAGTCGACGAGCGTCCGCACCGGCACGAGCCGCGCGTCGGCGCACCCGACGAGCCCCCGCCGCTCACCGGGCCCGTCCGCGAAGGCCGTCCCGACCGCCTCGAAGTCCGCGTCGTCCACGACGGGCTCGTCGAACGTGACCCACCGGCGCACCCCGTCCACCAGCAGGGGCGCACCGTTGGGCACGGTCTCGACCGGCAGACCCGACCGGGCTTCCGCCAGGTGGAGCGACGTGTTCTTGTCGTGCCCGACGCCGAGCAGCAGCACGTGGGCGTCGAGCCGGTACAGCGCCGCGAGCGGGGAGCCCTCTCCGACCGGGTCGGCGAGGTCGTGCCGGGCGACGACCTCGGCGGCGTGCGGCCCGACGGCCGCGAACGACCGGTGCGGGTGGGGCGAGCGGACCGCTCCCGCGCGGGTCCGGACCGCGTCGGCGACCGCGCCCATCGTGCGGGTCGGCGTCCACGCCGGGTCGTACGCGGGCAGCGCGGCACGCACCTCGCCCCACCGGTCCGCGGGGATCCGCGGGTCGGCCAGGTACGCGGGGTCGCACAGGTGCCACGACTGGGTCGGCACGACGAGCGTGCCGTCCGGGCCGAGCACCTCCTCGAGCGCGAGCACGACCGCCTGCTCGCCGCCGACGACCGTCCCCAGCCGGGACAGGCTCGCGTGCACGAGCACCACGGACCCGGCGCTCAGGCCCAGGGCCCGCAGGTCGCGGACGAGGTCAGCCTGCGTGACGACCGCGCTCATGCCAGGCGCCACACCTGCACGCCCGGTCCGTCGCCGCCGACGTGCAGCCCGTCGGGCCGGATCCCGAGCAGGCCGTCGCCGTAGAGCCGCTCGGCGACCTCCCCGGTGAGCAGGTGCCGCGGCAGCCGTGCACCGGACCACGGCGCCCGGGCGGCGACCACGAGCACGCGCTCGTCGGCCGTCTCGCGCAGGAACGCGACGGCGTCGTCCTCGACGACGGCCCACCGCAGTCCGCCCTCGCGCAGCGCACGGCTCGACCGGCGCAGCGCGATGAGACCCCGGTACAGCTCGAACGTCGACGCGTCCCACCGGGGTCCGCCGCCGGCGGCGATCTGGTCCCACGGCATCGGTACGCGGCCGTGCTCACCGTTGGTGCCGGTCGCCCCGCCCTCGTCGCCCGCGAACAGCGCGGGCGTGCCCGGGTAGGTGAACAGCAGGCCGGCGGCGACGCCCACCAGGGCCGGGTCGCCGACGACGGTCCGCAGGCGCGGGGTGTCGTGCGAGCCGAGCATGTTCCACTGCCGGGCGGTGACCTTCCACGGCACGGTCGAGTCGAACTCCCGCATCGTGTCGACGACGGAGCGGCCGCCGCGGCGCGGGATCGTGGTGGGGATGCCGAGGAAGTCGAGCGTGCTGGCCGGGTCCACGAGCCACGTCCACAGCGGCTTCGTGAACGCCGAGTAGTTCATGTTGGCCTGCCAGCCGTCTCCGGACAGGTCGGGGCCGGCGTCGTGGAAGTGCTCGCTGACCAGCACGGCGTCGGGGTTCGCGACCGTCATCGTGCGGCGCACCATGCGGGCGACCTCGTGCGTGAAGTCGTCGGGCCCGTACCGGCCGGTCATGTTGGCGACGTCGATGCGCCACCCGTCGAGCGAGAACGGCTCGGCGAGCCAGCGACCGATCACCGACTCGGGGCCGTCCACCATCCGCCGGGCCAGTGAGCCGCCGCCGTAGTTGAGCTTCGGCAGCGACGGCACGTCGAGCCAGGCCGCGTACCCGAGGTCCGTCTCCTTGTCCCAGTAGTAGTAGCCGGCCTCCTCGGAGCTCTGGTCGCGCAGCGCGTGCTCGAACCACTCGTGCGTGACGCCGGTGTGGTTCGTCGTGAAGTCGCCGACGAGCCGCATGCCACGGGAGTGCAGCGCGGCGCTCAGCGACACCAGGGCCGCGTCGCCGCCGAGCAGCGGGTCGACGTGCGCGAAGCTCGTGGCGTCGTAGCGGTGGTTGGACCGCGATGGGAACACGGGCGTGAGGTACACGGTGTCGACGCCGAGCCGCTCGAGGTGGTCGAGGTGCTGCTCGACGCCGGGCAGGTCGCCGCCGTAGTACTGCACGGGCGTCGACGGCCCGCGGCCGATCGGCTCGTCGTCCCAGGCCGCGGCCTCCGCCCAGGACGGCAGCTCGTTCGCGGCACCGGACCGCGCGAACCGGTCCGGGAAGATCTGGTAGACGACCGCGTCCGACGTCCACGCGGGTGCCGGTGCGTGGACGGTGAGCCGGAAGTCGCCGGCGTCCCCGACGTCCCGCGCGTGCGTGCCGCGCCCGTTGAGCCAGCGGTAGCCGCCGGGCTCGTCGAGCAGCGCGCGGTACTGCGTGACCGGGTTGTGCACCGGGATCTCGGCGACGTACCACCGCTCGTGCTCGTCGGACCGGTCGAGGCGGGCCTCGACCATCCGCGGCTCGGCGTCGCGCACGGTCCGGACCCACACGGCACGCTCGGTGCCCGAGGCGGGAACCCGGAACCGGACCGGGACCACGTCGCCCAGGGCGGGCGTCCCGGCCGGGACGTAGAGCTCGGAGCCGTCGTGGTGAGGCTGGTCGAGCAGTGTCATCCCTTCACCGACCCGGCGGTCAGGCCCGAGACGATGTAGCGCTGCAGGAACTGGAACAGCAGCACGACGGGGATCGCCGCGAGCACGGCCCCGGCGGCGAACACGCCCCAGTACTCGGAGAACCGCTGGCTGACGAACTGGTACAGCCCGACGGGCAGCGTCTGCGAGTTCGGGTCGACCAGCACGACGGACGCGATGAGGAAGTCCGAGAAGACCCCGACGAACGACAGCAGGCCGACGACGGCGAGGATCGGGGCGACGAGCCGCAGGATGATCGTGAAGAAGATCTGCGCGTGGCTCGCGCCGTCGATCTTCGCGGCCTCGTCGAGCTCGCGCGGCACCGTGTTGAAGAACCCGTACATGAGGTACGTGTTCACGCCGAGCGCCCCGCCGAGGTACACGAGGATCAGGCCGAGGCGCGTGCCGAGACCGATCGCCGGGAACACGTCCTTGAGCGTGACGAGCAGCAGGAAGATCGCGACGTACGCGAGCATCTGCGGGAACATCTGCACGAGCAGCAGCGACAGCAGCCCGCCGCGACGCCCGCGGAACCGGAACCGCGAGAACGCGTACGCGGCCGCGGCCCCGATCATCACGGTCCCGAGCGCGGTGACCGTCGCGATCATGAGCGTGTTCCAGAACCACCGGGCGTACGGGTGCACGGGGTCGGTGAGCAGGTCCACGTAGTTGTCGAACGAGACCGCGCTGAACAGGTGGTTCGAGCCGGTCAGCGACCCGGTCGGGTTCAGCGACGACGACACGACGTACAGGATCGGGATGAACGCGAACGCCAGGGCGCCCCACGTCACGACGTGCCGCCACCCGAGCTCGCGCCACCAGCGCAGGCCGTGGGGGTGGACGTCGTTCTGGCCGGGCAGGCCGACCGTGGCCTTCTGGCGCCGGCGGCTGGGCAGGGTGGTGTCGACGGCAGCCATCAGATCAGGTCCTCCAGTGCACGCGTCTTGCGGAACGTGATCGCCGAGATCGAGGCGACGATGGCGAAGATGAGGATCGACACGGCGCAGGCCAGGCCGTACTGCCGGTTCACCCCGCCGAACGCGAGCCGGTAGACGAACGTGATGAGGATGTCCGTCGCGCCGACGTCGACCGGGGCCGACAGGTCGTCGGGCCCGCCCTCGGTGAGCAGGTAGATCACGTTGAAGTTGTTGAAGTTGAACGCGAACGACGCGATGAGCAGCGGCGCGGTCGAGACCAGCAGCAGCGGCATCGTCAGCGACCGGAACAGCCGCCACGGCTTGGCGCCGTCGATCTTGCCCGCCTCGTAGAGCTCGGCCGGGATCGACTGCAGGGCGCCCGTGCAGATGAGGAACATGTACGGGAAGCCGAGCCACAGGTTCACGACGAGCACGGAGACCTTCGCGAGCCACGGGTCGGTGAGCCACGGGATGTGCGCGCCGCCGAGCAGCGTCTGGTTCACGAACCCGAAGTCCCGGTTGAGCATGCCCTGCCACACGAGGGCCGTGAGGAACGCCGGGAAGGCGTACGGGACGATGAGCAGCGACCGGTAGATCTTGCGGCCGCGCACCTTCGGGTGGTTGAGCACGATGGCCATGAACAGGCCCAGCCCGAACGTGGTCGCCACGGAGAGGATCGCGAACGCGAACGTCCAGATGAGCACCCCGACGAACGGGCCGCGCAGCGTCGAGTCGGTGAACACCTTGGTGAAGTTGTCGAGGCCGACGCGGACCTTCCAGCCGGTGCCGAGCTGCGCGCCGATCGGGGACGTGAACGTGCCCGTCTCCTGGTCCGCGGTGTAGACGACGTCGCGGGCCGTGTCGGTGATCGTCTGGGTGTCCTCGTCCCACACCATCGTGGAGCCGTAGACGTAGGCGGTGGAGCCGTCGGGGGTGCGCAGGCTGCCGTCGTTGGGGTCCTGCGAGATCGGCACGCGCAGCGCGAAGACCTCGGCCTGCTGCTCGAGGATGTCGTTGAACGACAGCGTGATCCACCCGTTCACCGAGGCGACGTGACCGTTCTCGATCGGCGCCTCGACGGGGTGCAGCGGCTCCTCGGCGGTGCCCATCTGCGCGGCGCCCTCGGCGTCGACGACGGCGAACCCGAGCTGGTCGCCGTCGCTGATCACCGTGAGCGGGAACGCGGGCGAGTCGGGCAGGCGCGTCTCGTTCTGCACGAGGATCGCCTCGACGGCGTCGGCCTGCGTGGAGTTGTGGCCGTCGCCGTAGTTCGTGAACGCCGTGTAGCCCGTGTAGAGCACCACGAACACCTGGTAGACGAGCAGGAACAGCAGGCCGGGCACGAGGTACTTGGCCGGCAGCATCCGCTTCGAGAAGTAGACGACGTTCACGGCGACGAGCGCGACCACGAGGAACGCGACGATGCCCCACTGCGACTGCGCGCCGGCCGCGAGGACGCCGTACACGCCGAGCGCGTCGACGAGGGCGACGAGCACGAGCTTCACCCAGAAGCCGCGCGTGATGTCCTGCCGGGCCCACCACGACGTGCTGCGGGCGACGGGGGCGGGCGGGGCTCCCCCGGAAGAGGTGAGGGTGGGGCGGGTGGACGTGTCCGTCATGGGGTCACTCCGAGCGGGATCGACGCTGATCAGGGGGGTGCTCACGCGGTTGTGCGTGCGGTGAGCCCGGTGGCCCGGCCGAAGGGCTGCTCGGCCGGGCCACCGGGTGAGGGGATCAGGCCGCGGCGATCTTGCCCGCGATCGATGCCGTCATCTGGTTCCACAGGGCGGCGGGGTCGCCCTGCTGGTTGACGATGGCGACCTCGGTGGCACCCCAGTCGGCCCACACCGTGTCCATGGCGGGGATCGACGGCATCGGGACGCCGTCCTGGCCGACGGCGGCGAAGCCGGCGACGATCGGGTCGTCCGAGATCTGCTCGAGCGCGGCGGTCAGCGCGGGGGCGCGGCCACCGGCCTGGTACAGCGCGAGCTGCACGTCGGGCGTCCCGAGGTAGTTGACGACGAACTCGTTGGCGAGCAGCGCGTTCTTCGACTTCGACGAGATGAAGAAGCCCTGCACGCCGACGAACGGCTGCGACGGCTGTCCACCGGCGGACGGGACCTTCTCGATCGAGATGTCCAGGCCGGCCTTCGCGAAGTCACCCGTGTTCCAGGGGCCCGTGATCATGTAGGGCGCCTTGCCGGCGAGGAACGCCTCCTTGGCGACGTCACCGGAGATCGAGGTGTTGACGACGCCCTCGGTGCCGAGCTTGGCCAGGTAGGCGGCGAACGCACGGCCCTGGTCGGAGTCGAGCGTGAGCTTGTTGGCGTCGTACGCGCCGGTCGAGTCGGTGCCGAAGACGGGCGAACCGAACGACGTCTGCAGCGGGTACATGTGGTACGGGTCGCCGGTCTTCTCGTCCTGCTGGATGAGGACCGAGTAGTCCGTGCCGGCCGCCTTCGCCTGCGCGACGAGGTCGTCGAACGTGGCGGGCGTCGCGTCCTTGACGAGCGCGTTGTTCTTCACGAGGGCGATGTTCTCGACCGAGTACGGCAGGCCGTACAGGGTGCCGTCGTAGCTCATGGCCTGCGTGGCGACGGGGAGGAAGTCCGAGGCCTTGTCGCCGAGCTCGATGGGGGCGACGACGCCGTTCTGCACGAGCTTGCCGAGCCAGTCGTGCGCGCCGACGATCACGTCGGGGCCCTGGCCGGCGGGGACCTGCGAGATGAAGTCGTCGCGGATGTCGCCGAAGTCCTTCTGGACGAACTTGACGGTGACGCCCTTCTCCTTCTCGAAGACCTTCGCCACCTCCTTGACCGGCCCGGACCGCGTGTCGTCGACCCAGACGGTGAGGGTGGCCGCGCTGGCCGGGGCCGCCGAGGTGGCGTCGCCCGACGGCTCGTCGTTCGAACCGGCGCACGCGGCGAGCGTCAGCGCGAGGCCGACCGTCGCCGCGACGACAGGGATGCTCCGTCGCATCGTGTGTCTCCCAGTGGTACGAGGGTTGCCGGGTGCCGGCGTTCCCCGCCGACCCTGGCCTGATGGCGAGGAACGTAACGTCGTTGCAACGCGCCTTGCAAGTCGTTACGGTAACTTTCAGGCAACGGTTTCAGCGGCTCGTCAGCGGTCCGCCCACGCCCCTGTGCAGGCCGTCTGCAGGACCACTGCACGACCCACTGCACCGACCCAGGACGAGGAGGTCCCGTGTCCTTTACGCTGCCAACCGTGCGCACCCGTCTGACCGACCTTGCCGAGCAGGCCGGCGTCAGCACGGCCACGGTCTCGCGGGTCCTCAACGGCAAGCACGGTGTGTCGGCCCAGGCGCGGCAGGCCGTGCTGGCGGCCCTCGACGTGCTCGGCTACGAGCGGCCCGAGAAGCTGCGCACCCGGTCGGCCGGCCTCGTGGGGCTCGTCGTCCCTGAGCTCTCCAACCCCGTCTTCCCCGCGTTCGCGCAGGTCATCGAGTCGATGCTCACCGAGCGCGGGTACACGCCGCTGCTGTGCACGCAGTCCCCCGGCGGCACCACCGAGGACCAGTACGTCGAGATGCTCCTCGAGCACGCGGTCGACGGCATCGTCTTCGTCTCCGGCCTGCACGCCGACACGACCGCCAGCAAGGAGCGGTACCACCGGCTGCGCAGCCGCGGGATGCCCGTCGTGCTCGTCAACGGCCACGCCGAGGGCGTCGACGCACCGAGCCTGTCCACCGACGACGCCGCCGCGCTCGACCAGGCGTTCCGGCACCTCGTCTCGCTCGGCCACCGCAACATCGGCCTCGCGATCGGCCCCACCCGGTTCGTGCCCGCCCTGCGCAAGCAGGAGGAGTTCGCCGTCAACCTCGAGCGGCACCTCGGCATCACCGACCTCGACGGGCACGTCGTCTCGACGCTGTTCACCGTCGAGGGCGGGCAGGCCGCCGCGCTCGAGCTCATCGACAGCGGCCACACCGCGATCATCTGCGGATCCGACCTCATGGCCCTCGGCGCCGTCCGTGCCGCCCGCTCGCGCGGGCTGTCGGTGCCCGAGGACGTGTCGATCGTCGGCTTCGACGACTCCCCGCTGATCGCGTTCACCGACCCGCCGCTCACCACCGTGCGTCAGCCGGTGGCCGCGATGGGTCACGCGGCCGTGTCCGCCCTGGTCTCCGAGATCAACGGCACGCCTGCGTCCCGCACCGAGCTGAAGTTCCACCCGGAGCTCATCGTGCGCGGTTCCACCGGAGCCGCACCGGTCCCTGCTGCCACCCAGGCGCCCGCCGTACTCTGAACGGTCCGGAGCACCGCGCGCCACTGCGCCGCACGGCTCCGATCTCGGCGACGCCGCCTCCCCTCACGCCCCCCTGAAACGAGGCATGCCCGCATGACGACGCTCGACACCCTGCCCACCGGCACCTTCGTGCACGCCCCCGGATCCCCCGACGGCGAGTGGTGGCGGGACGCCGTGATCTACCAGGTGTACCCGCGGTCCTTCGCGGACGCCTCGGGCGACGGCATCGGCGACCTGCCCGGCATCACGTCCAGGCTCGGCCACCTCGCCGAGCTCGGGGTCGACGCCGTCTGGCTCTCGCCGTTCTACCGGTCGCCGCAGGCCGACGCCGGGTACGACGTGGCCGACTACCGCGACGTCGACCCGCTGTTCGGCACGCTCGACGACTTCGACGCGCTGCTGGCCCGCGCCCACGAGCTCGGCCTGCGCGTCATCGTCGACCTCGTGCCGAACCACACGTCCGACGAGCACGTGTGGTTCCAGGCCGCCCTCGCCGCGGGTCCGGGTTCACCCGAACGCGCGCGGTACCTGTTCCGCGAGGGCCGCGGCGCCGACGGCGAGCTGCCGCCGAACAACTGGGAGTCGATCTTCGGCGGCCCCGCCTGGACGCGCCTCGCGGACGGTCAGTGGTACCTGCACCTGTTCGACTCGCGGCAGCCCGACCTCGACTGGGAGCACCCCGAGGTCCGCGCCGAGTTCGAGGACGTCCTGCGGTTCTGGCTCGACCGCGGGGTCGACGGGTTCCGCATCGACGTCGCGCACGGCATGGTCAAGGAGCCGGGCCTGCCCGACTGGGACGGGCACGTCTCCATGATCGAGGGCTCGGAGGAGACCGAGCCCACCGACCGGGCCGACGAGGTCACCGGCTCCGGCAACCAGGGGCCGATGTTCGACCAGGAGGGCGTGCACGAGATCTACCGCGCCTGGAACCGCGTCCTCGCCTCCTACGCCGGCGACCGGGCGCTCGTCGCCGAGGCGTGGGTCGAGCCGCTGTCGCGCCTCGCGCGGTACGTGCGGCCCGACGAGATGCAGCAGGCGTTCAACTTCGCGTTCCTCGCGACCCACTGGGACGCCGCGGCGCTGCGTTCGGTCATCGAGGCGTCCTACGCGACGGCGGACGGCGTCGGCGCGCCCACCACGTGGGTGATGTCCAACCACGACGTCGTGCGGCACGCGTCCCGCCTCGGCCTGTCCGTCCCGGGCTCGCGACCCAACGGCATCGGCCACGGCGACGAGCAGCCCGACGAGGAGCTCGGCCTGCGCCGCGCCCGCGCCGCCACGCTGCTCATGCTCGGACTGCCCGGGTCGGCGTACCTGTACCAGGGCGAGGAGCTCGGCCTGCCCGACCACACCGCGCTGCCCGACGACCTGCGGCAGGACCCGGCGTTCTTCCGGACCGGCGGCGCCGAGCGCGGCCGCGACGGGTGCCGGGTGCCGCTCCCCTGGGCCGCGGACGAGCCCGGCTTCGGCTTCTCCCCGACCGGTGTCACGTGGCTCCCCCAGCCCGAGGCGTGGGCGGCGTACGCGCTCGACGCGCAGCGCGGGGTGGACGGCTCGACGTACGAGACCTACCGGACGGCGCTCGCCGTGCGGCGGGCCGAGGTGCTCGGCTCGGGCGGGCTGGCCTGGGCCGACGGGTTCGGCGACGACGTCATCGCGTTCGTCAACCGGGACGTCCTCGTCGTCGCCAACCTCGGCGGGTCTCCCGTGCCGCTGTCCGAGGGGGCCGTCGTGCTGCACTCCTCGGTCGACGTGGTCGTGGCGGAGGACGGGTCGACGTCCGTGCCCGGCGACGCGACGGTGTGGCTGCGCGCCTGACGTCTCACCGGCGACCTCGTCGGACGCCGTGACGGGGGCGGTGCGACTGCGGTCGCACCGCCCCCGCCGGCGTCGTCAGGGGCGTGCGGCGACGTCCCAGGCCTGCGCGGTGTGCGGCGGGACCCGGACGTCGACGGTGCCGTCGTGCACGGTGACCTCCGCGCAGCCGGACGCCAGGACGTCGCAGTACCGGCCGTCGGGCAGGCTCGTCGTGAGGGTGGTGACGAGCTCGTCGTCGCCGGCGTTGACGACCACGAGACCTCGCTCGCCCCGCCCGAGCGCGACCGCGTCGGACTGCGACCACCGGTCGACGACGGGGGCGTCGCCGACCACCGCACGCCAGCCGACCATGCCGGCGATCGCGGCCCAACGGTGCTGGCAGACCCAGTCGTCGTCCGCGAGGTCGGCGTCCGGTCCGGGGGCGTCACCGCAGGTCACGTCGAGCACCCGGCCGTCGGCGTCCTGGGCGGGGCCGAGGTCGGTGTCGTCGAACGCGTAGCCGGAGTACACCGTCGGCGTGCCGTACGTGCCGGCGAGCATGAGGACGTTCGCCAGCACGTAGGTCGCACCGTCGCGGTAGCTCAGCGTGGAGCCGTTGCGCTCGGTGTCGTGGTTGTCGACGAAGACCACCGCGTCGTCGGACGGCAGGTAGCCCGCGCCCGAGCCGAGGTCGAGCGCCAGGTCGGGCGACCCGGCGAGCACGGCCTCCACGTCCCTCCCCCACGCGAACTCGAAGACCTTCCCGTTCGCGGTGTACTGCTCGGGCGTGACGGGTTCGCCGCTGCCGCGGATGACCTCCTGGACGATCCCCGTGCCGTCGGGAAGGCCGGCGACGATCGCCGCGACGTCGGCGGGCGGCAGGTGCTTCGCGGCGTCGATCCGGAACCCGTCGACGCCGAGGGACAGCAGGTCGGTGAGGTAGGCCGTGACCGTGTCGCGGACGTGCGGGGTGTCCGTCGCGAGGTCGGCGAGGTTCACGAGCTCGCACGTCTGCACCTGCGCGGCGTCGTCGTAGTCGTGGATGTCGTCGTCGGGCGTCAGGCCGCAGTGGTGGAAGTCGGCGTCGTCGTACAGCCCGGGGTACGCGTAGTGCTCGTACGCGGACCCCGCCCAGCCGGTGCCGGGCACGTCCGTGCTGGTCGAGGTGCCGGTCATGTGGTTCACGACGGCGTCCGCCCACACCTCGACGCCCGCGCCGTGGCAGGTCGCGACCATCGCCGTGTACTGCTCGCGCGTGCCGAGCCGGGACTCCACGCGGTAGCTGACGGGCTGGTACGCCGTCCACCACTGCTCGCCGCGCACGTGCTCCTGCGGCGGTGACGTGAGCACCCAGGCGTACCCGGCAGGCCCGAGCTCGTCGGTGCACTCGGCGGCGACCGCGTCCCAGGTCCACTGGAACAGCTCGACGCCGACGTCGTGGCCGCTGCCGTCGGTCGCGGGTGCGGCGCCCGGGTCGGCGTGCGGGGAGCACGCGGCGACGGTCGCCGCCAGCAGGGCAAGAACCGTCAGGGCACGGGCGGACGTGCGGGGCAGGTGCGTCATCGTCACCACCGTCAGCGGGCTGCAATTCGTTGCAGCAAGTTTCAGGAATCGCCTGACAGTACTGCCTCGCAGCCCCTACGGTGACCTGCGTGCCCCGAGTCCTCGTCAACGGCCCCGCCGCGTGGAACACGCTGGTCCGGCTGCCCGCACTGCCCGAGACCCGCAGCCACACGCTGTTCGCCGACGGCCACACCGACGGTCTCGGCGGGACGTCGGCCGGCAAGGCCGTGACCCTCGCGGCCCTCGGCGTCGACGTCACGCTGCGGACCGTCCTGGGCGACGACCGCGAGGCCCGGCTCGTGCGGCACGCGCTCACCCACCCCCGCGTCACCGTGGTCGGCGAGCTCGCCCGCGCTGGCCGCACCGAACGGCACGTGAACCTCATGGCCGCCGACGGCGGCCGCGTGTCGATCTACCTCGAGCTGCCCGAACCGTCGCCCGTGGCCGCCACCGCTCCGACCCACCTGCTCGCCGGGGTCGACGCCGCCGTCCTCGACCTCGCCGACCACAGCCGCCCGCTGCTCGCCGAGGCCCGGGCCGCCGGGGTGCCCGTGTGGTGCGACGTGCACGACGACGACGGCACCGCCGACTACCCGCGCGCCTTCGCCGACGCCGCCGACGTCCTGCTGGTCAGCGACGTCCGGCTCCCCGACCCGCGGGCCTACCTGCGGGCGCGCGTCGACGGCGGGGCCACCCTCGCGGTGTGCAGCCGTGGCGCCCGGGGGGCGCTCGCGCTCGACGCCGACGGGTGGTGGGAGATCCCGCCGGCACCGGTCGACGAGGTCGTCGACACGAACGGCGCCGGGGACGCGTTCCTCGCCGGTCTCCTGTCCGGCGTCCTCGACGGCCTCGACACCGCGAGGGCGCTCGCCCGCGCGTCGGCGTGCGGCGCGCTCGCCGTGGCCGACGCACGGCTCGGAGCGCCCGGCGCGACGACCGTTGCGGCCGACGCGCTCGCGCAGCACCTCGACGTCCGCCGCGTCTGACCAGGTCAGGTCCTCACCAGAAGCGCGGCTGCCCCGGGATCGTCTCCAGGTCGGTCAGCAGCAGCTCGCGGTCGTCGTCCTCCGCGATGTCGTCCGCCGCCGCGAGCGCCTGCTCGGTCCACTCCCGCGCGGCGACCCGGTCGCCCGCCACGGCGCTCGCCCGCGCGAGCGACTCGTACGCGTACGCGAGGTCCCAGTCCCCGATGCCGTGCTCCCGGCAGATCTCCAGGCCGCGCCGCGCGTGGTGCAGCGCGGGCTCGGCGCGGTCGAGCACGGAGTACACGCGTGCGCACTGCCACTCGCCGCGGCTGAGGTTCTCGGGCTTGCCGACCTGGCCCCAGTGGTACCGGGACGCGTGCGCCATGTGGACCATGCGGTCGTCGTCCTCGACCGTGCGGATCTCCTGCTCGAGCAAGCGCCACACGCCGTTGAACAGGTCGACCGCGAGGCTGCGCTCGTCGTCGGGCGTCACGTCGGTACGGGGGGTGCCGGTGCTGGTCATGAGTGCTCCTGTGCCGTCGTCGATGAGGTGGTCGAGCCGGTGGACGTCGCCCCGGACCCGGTCGAGCCGTGCCCGCAGGCGCCGCCGGTGCGCGACGAGGAGCCGCCGGAGGGCGTCCTCGTCGCCGGGTGCGGCGAGCGCCGCGCGGACGTCCTCGAGCGGGACGTCGACCGACCGCAGCACGCCGACGAGCCGCGCGAGGGCGACCTGGCCGGGTGCGTACAGCCGGTACCCGTTCACCGGGTCGACCCGTGCGGGGACGAGCAGCCCGATGCGGTCGTAGTGCCGCAGCGCCTTGGCCGTCAGGCCGCACTGGCGTGCCACCTGCCCGACCGTCAGGAATCCGTCCATGCAGGTGAACCTAGGACGTTCCTGCGGGGCAACCTCAAGCCCGTCACCCGACCGGCCCGGCTCAGCCGCCCGAGACGCTCAGCTCGGCCTCGTGCAGCTCCCGACGGAAGTCCTCGGAGAGCTCGCGGGAGTCCAGCCACCCGTACGGCAGGATCGGCCGCTTCGGCGACCCGGCCCGGCCGCGCTGCCCCTCGGCCGCCTCGCCCGGGTACGGCTGGTCGAGGTCGAGGCCGGCGAGCCGGTCGTCGAGCTCGGCCATCGTCGAGACGAGGCCGAGCGCCGCGCGCGACTCGCCGCCGACGACGTACCCCTTGAAGTACCAGGCCATGTGCTTGCGCATCTCGCGCAGCGCCTTCGACTCGTCGTCGAAGTGCTCGACCATGAGCTCGGCGTGCCGCCGGACGACGCGTGCGACCTCGCCGAGCCCGGGGCGCACCCGCTCGGACGAGCCGGCGAAGGCGGCCGCCAGGTCGGCGAACAGCCACGGCCGACCCTGACAGCCGCGGCCCACGACGACGCCGTCGCAGCCGGTCTGCTCGACCATCGCGATCGCGTCCTCGGCGGACCAGATGTCGCCGTTGCCGAGCACCGGGATGTCGGTCACCGTCTCCTTGAGCCGGGCGATCGACTCCCAGTCGGCGGTGCCCGAGTAGTAGTCGGCGGCCGTGCGGGCGTGCAGCGCGACGGCGGCGACGCCGACCTCCTGCGCGACGAGCCCGGCCTCCAGGTACGTCAGGTGGTCCTCGTCGATGCCCTTGCGCATCTTCACCGTCACCGGGACGCCGTACGGCGCGGCGGCGTCGACCGCGGCGGACACGATCGAGCGGAACAGGTCCCGCTTCCAGGGCAGCACCGCTCCCCCGCCGCGGCGGGTCACCTTCGGGACCGGGCAGCCGAAGTTGAGGTCGACGTGGTCGGCACGGTCCTCGCTCGCGATGAGCCGGACCGCCGCGGCGACCGTCGTCGGGTCCACGCCGTACACCTGGACCGACCGGGGACGCTCGTCGGGCTCGTGGGAGATGATCCGCATCGACTCCTCGCCGCGCTCCACGAGGGCCCGGCTGGTGACCATCTCCGCGACGTACAGCCCGGCGCCGGACTCACGGCACAGGCGGCGGAACGCGGCGTTCGTCACGCCCGCCATCGGCGCCAGCACCACGGGGGTGTCGATGGTGAGCGGGCCGATGTGCAGCGGCGGCAGCACGGCGCCGGCGGCCACGGGGGCGTCGTCCGGGCGCACCTCGGCCGTCGGAGTCGTGGTGGTCATCGGACCAGTGTCCCATCGGACCTCGCCGGACGACGAAGCGGCTGGACCGGGCGGCGCCGACGTGCCCGGCGACGGCGGCATCAGCCGAGCAGCCAGCCGTTCTCCTGCGCGATCCGGGCCGCCTCGGCGCGCGTGCGCCCGCCCGTCTTGCCCATCGCGGACGACAGGTAGTTGCGGACCGTCCCCTCGGACAGGAACGTCTCGCGGGCGATGTCCGCGACGGTCCCGCCGGCGGCCGCGCACACGAGCACGTCCCGTTCCCGGTCGGTCAGCGGGCTCGCACCCACGGCGAGCGACTCGACCGCCAGGTCGGGGTCGACGACCCGCAACCCGCGGTGCACCCGGCGGACCGCTTCCGCGAGCTGCTCGGCCGGGGTGTCCTTCACGACGAACCCGCTCGCACCGGCGTCGAGCGCGCGCCGCAGGTACCCGGGCCGCCCGAACGTCGTGACGATGAGCGACCGGCACGCCGGGTACCGCTGGCGCAGCTCGGCCGCGACGGCGATCCCGTCGAGGCCCGGCATCTCCACGTCGAGCAGCGCGACGTCCGCCTGCTGCTCGCGCACCGCGTGCAGCACCTCGTCGCCGCGGCCCACCTGCGCGACGACCGTGAGGTCGGGCTCGAGGTCGAGCAGCGCGGCGAGGGCGCCTCGCACGAGCGCCTGGTCGTCCGCGAGGAGCAGGCGGATCGGGGTGTCGGTCATCGGGCTCCGTCCGGGGCGGTGGTGACGAGCAGGCGGTAGCCGCCGAGCGGGCCGCGGGACATCTCGACGCGGGCGCCGACCTGGCGGGCGCGCTCGGTGAGCCCGTGCAGGCCGTTGCCCGCGGGCGCGTCACCGTCGGGGCCGGCACCGTCGTCGTCGATCGTGAGGGTGTCCGGCGTCATCGTCACGCGGACGTGGGAGGCGGCCGAGTGCCGCAGCACGTTGGTGGTGCCCTCGCGGATCGCCCACGCGAACAGCTCGCGCAGCCGGTCGGGGACCTCCTCGATCGTGCCGGGGACGTCGGCCTCGATGGCCGCGGAGTCGAACGCCTGCCGGGCGCCCGCGAGCTCCCCGGCCAGCGTCACGGCACGGGTCGCGCTGACCATGCCGCGCACGTCCGCGAGCGCCGACCGGGCCAGCGTCTGCACCTCGAGGATCTCCGCGCGGGCCCGCTCGGCGTCGACCTCGAACAGCCGGCTGGCGAGCTCGGCCTTGACGCTGATGACGGTGAGCGAGTGGCCGAGGATGTCGTGCATGTCCCGGGCGATCCGCTCGCGCTCCCGCTCGACGGCCAGCACGGCGACCTCGTCGCGCGCGAGCTGGAGCTGACGGTTGCGGAGCACGAGCTGCGTGAACCCGAACACCGCGAACGTCGCGAGGAACACCGAGATGATCAGGTCGTCGATGGTGTCCCAGCCGGTGACGAGCCGCGGGACGACGAGCACCGCGACCGCGGCGGCTCCGGCGACCATCAGGGCGCGGGGGTCGCGCAGCAGGAAGACGGCGGACACGCACACGAACACGAGGCCGACGAGCCCGTCCTGGTCCGCGGCGAGGCACGCCAGGGCGACGAGCACGCACTGTCCGCCGAGGAACAGCGCGGCCCGCCCGGTCGGCATGCGGGTGCCGTGCGGGCCGGCGTGCGTGAGCACGACCCACGCGAAGCTCAGCGCCAGGCCCGCGACGGCGAGGAGCGACACGGTGCGCTCCCAGCCGGGCGGGCTCGCCCACGCCGACTGCCACGGCTGCAGCAGGAAGACCGCCCAGACGACGCCCATCACGGGGCCGACCACCCGCATCACCCGGCGTGCGCGCCCGGGCGGGCCCCACTCGGGTGCGAACGGCGTCTCGTCGCGGTGCGTCGGCCACATCGCGGAGTCGCCGTCCGCCCAGTCGCCACGGAGCCGGCCTCGCCCGCCGGGCGTGCCGGACGGGCCGTCGCCGGTCCCGGGTTCGCGCCTCACGGCGCCCACCGTAACCGGGCGACGACCCGCCCTGACGTCGTGCCCGTGCGTCACACGCGGGCCGTGTCGCGGCGGAACCGCCACGCCGCGCCGGAGACGAACACGGCGGCCCAGCCGAGGACGTTGACCACGGCCCACACCGAGACGCCGTCGCCCGTGAGCGGTGCCCGCACGATCTCCGCGAGGCCGTACGTCGGCACGACCTTCGCGATGGTCGCGAACAGCCCGTCGCCGAGCGGGACGAACAGGCCGCCCGCGAACGCCATGAGCGCGAGGATCGGGCCGAGGATCTGCATGACGTTCTCCGCCGGCAGCAGGTAGCCCATGAACAGGCCGAACGCGGCGAACACCGCGGACCCCGCCCACGCGAGCCCGACGGACAGCGCGATGCGGCCCGCGTCGCCGTCGGCCCCGGACACCAGGCCGACGGCGGTGACGACGAGCGCCGAGACGAGGCCGAGCACCATCGCGACGAGCACCTTGGTGGTGACGTACGTCGTGGGGCGCAACGGCGTGAGCCGCAGCTGCCGGGTCCATCCCTGCGCCCGCTCCACGGACACGCTCGCCCCGCCACCGGTCGTCGCGAGCATCGCGCCGTACAGCGCCATCGAGACCATGATCCAGGCGGTCACGTTCGCGTGGCCGACGGAGGTCGTCTTGTACTCGTCGGCGGTCCCGAAGATCAGGAAGAACGCCGGCGGCATGATGAGCGTGAAGATCATCGTGCGGCGGTTGCGCAGCAGGCGGCGCAGCTCGATCGCGAGGAACGGCAGGTTGAGCAGGCCGGCGCGCGGGGCGCGGGAGGCGTCCGTCACCGCCGCGGCGGTGGTGCGGGCCGAGGTGCTGACGGTGCTCATGCGAGGCTCCCGGTGGTGTCGTCGGTGCGGGTGGTGTCGCCCGTGAGGGCGAGGAACGCGTCCTCGAGCCCGCGGGCGGTGATCTCGACGTCGCTCGCCGTCGTCGCGGTCAGCAGGTGCCGGGCGACGCCGTCGGAGTCCTGCGTCCGCACGAGCACGCGGTCGCCGCGCACCTCGACCGACTGGACCCCGGGCAGCGTGCGCAGGGCGTCGGCGCCGCGCTCGTCGAGCCCGGCGAGCCGGGCTGAGACCAGGCGACCGGACGCGAGGTTCTTGACCTGCGCGGCGGACCCGTCGGCGACGACGCGCCCGTGGCTCACCAGGACGATCCGGTCCGCGTACGCGTCCGCCTCCTCCAGGTAGTGCGTCGCGAACAGGATCGTGCGGCCGCGGGCCGCGTCGGCGCGCAGGGCGTTCCAGAAGTCACGGCGGCCCTCGACGTCCATGCCGGTCGTCGGCTCGTCGAGCACCAGCACGTCCGGGTCGGGCAGCAGCGCGAGCGCGAACCGCAGGCGCTGCTGCTGGCCGCCGGAGCACTTGCCGACCTGCCGCGCGCCGATGTCGGCGATGCCCGCCCGCTCCATGACCTCGGCCACGGAGCGCGTCGCGCGGAAGAACGAGGCGGTGAGCTGCACGGTCTCCAGGACGGTGAGGTCCTTGAGGAGCCCGCCGCTCTGCATGACGGCCGAGACGCGCCCCTCGGCGATCGCCCGGCTCGGGTCCATCCCGTGCAGCGCGACCGTGCCGGCGTCCGGGCGGGCCAGGCCGAGGAGCATGTCGATGGTGGTCGTCTTGCCGGCGCCGTTGGGGCCCAGGAAGGCCACCACCTCGCCGGGCCGGACGGCCAGGTCGATGCCGTCGACGGCACGCACGGTGCCGAAGGACTTGTGCAGCCCCCGCAGGTCGATCGCCAGGGGGACTGTGCCAACGGGAGCCGGAGCCGGCTCCGGGGCCGGGAGCGTGTCGGTGAAGGTCATGGCACGATCCTGGGCCCGCTGACCTGCGCGTTCCCCCTCCGGTCGTCACGACCTGCACATGACGGATGTCACCTCGTCCGGGTGACTCAACCTTCGCGGGGACTCGTGCGTCTCCTACGGTGTGACCACGATGCCGCTCGCCCGAGACCCGCAGCCCCCACCGCCTGCGCCACGGCCCACCGAGCCCGAGACGGTCGAGGTCCTCGCACCGGCCGGGCGTCCCGACCGTCGGGGCGCCCGCGACGACGAGTTCACGGCGTTCATGTCGGCGCACGCGGACGCCCTGCTGCGCACCGCGTGGCTGCTGTGCGGCGACGCGCACCGCGCCGAGGAGCTCACCCAGCAGGCGCTCGTGCGCATGTACGCGTCGTGGGGTCGCGCCGGGCGCGGGGACGAGCTCGCCTACGCACGGCGGATCCTCGTGAACCTCCGGATCGACACGTGGCGTCGGCGACGCCGGGAGGTGCTCAGCGCCCCGGAGGACCTTCCGGAGGTCACGGCCCCCGACGAGCACACGTCGACCCATGACCGTGACCAGCTGATCCGTGCGCTCGCGCTGCTCTCGCCGCGGCAGCGGCGCGTCGTCGTGCTGCGCCACCTCGTGGGGCTCCCGGAGGCGGAGGTCGCCGCCGACCTCGGCGTGAGCCTCGGCACCGTCAAGTCGACCGCGTCACGCGGTCTCGGCGTCCTGCGCGCCGCCCTGAGCGAACCGACCACGGAAGGGAGCCGGCGATGAGCCCGACCACGACCGACGAGCAGACGACCGAGCTGGTGGCCGAGCTGCGGCGGAAGGCAGCGGTCGGCGCTCCGCACACCACCTGGGACGCGCCCACCGTGATCGCCGCGGGACGTCGCCGTCGCCGGTGGCAGACGGCGCGCCGCTCCGTCGGGGTCGCGGCGGTCGTCGTCGCCTGCGCCGTCGCGCTGCCGGTCCTGCTGGACCGCCCCGACCGCGGGACCGTCGCGCCGGCCACGGAACCGACGTCGGCGGCACCGGACACGGGCCCGCTCGTGCAGGAACCCCGTCAGGTCGAGGTCGCACCCGGTGTGGTCGCGTCGATCGGGGCCGCACGCAGCGACGGGTCGGTCGACCTGGGGCGGCTCGCCGCCACGTCCGCCTCGCTGATCAGCGACGACGCGGGCTCCGGGCCCCTGCACGCCGAGCTCCACGTGGAGGGCCCACAGCTGGCGGGAGGGTTCGGGGTCTTCCCGCTGGACGACGGCGTCGGCGCTCCCCTGGGTGTGTGGGTCCTCGACGCCAAGGACAACCCGTCCGACAAGGTGCAGCTCGATCGATCCACCGGTCGGCTCGCCGGCCCGCTGGAGGCGACGTCGGTGTTCGACCCCGCCCGGGGGCTGATCATCCTGTCCGCCGGGGCAGCACCCACCACCCTGCGGGACGCGCGGGTGTTCCTCTTCGCGACGACCGGGCTCCTCGCCGGCGACGGCTCCGGGGTGCACGTCGTGGAGATCCCGACGTTCGCGGTGCCTTCGGGCCTGACGGCCGACAGCGCGGCTGCCGCACGGTGGTTCGCCCTGGAGGCGACCGGTCCTGCCGCCGACGGGTTCGCGGCGTCGCCCGGCGGGTTCGCGTTCGCCGGTGCCGACGGCACGATCGTCGTCCCGGGCTGCCTGGACCTGTCCGAGGCGGCGTGCGAGGCGCGGACCGTGCCTGGCCTGTTCGAGGACGTCCGGGGCCTGCTCGCCGAGCCGTCGCACGGGTGAACGCACGAACGGCCCGGTCCCGCGGGGGCCGGGCCGTTCGTGCGCCGGGCGTCAGGCGCCGACGAGCCGCTGCGCGAGGTAGCCGGTGACCTGGTCGAGCGAGACCCGCTCCTGCGACATGTCGTCGCGGTGGCGGATCGTCACGGCCTGGTCGTCGAGCGTGTCGAAGTCGACGGTGATGCAGAACGGCGTGCCGATCTCGTCCTGGCGGCGGTACCGGCGGCCGATCGCACCGGCGTCGTCGAAGTCGACGTTCCAGCTCTTGCGGAGCTCGGCGGCGAGGTCGCGGGCCTTCGGCGAGAGGTTCTCGTTGCGGGACAGCGGCAGCACGGCGGCCTTGACGGGGGCGAGGCGCGGGTCGAGCTTGAGCACCACGCGGGTGTCGACGCCGCCCTTGGTGTTGGGCGCCTCGTCCTCCGTGTAGGACTCGACGAGGAACGCCATGAGGGACCGGGTCAGGCCGGCCGCGGGCTCGATGACGTACGGCACGTAGCGCTCGCCCGACGCCTGGTCGAAGTACGACAGGTCCTGGCCGGAGTGCTTGGTGTGCGTGGACAGGTCGAAGTCGGTGCGGTTGGCGATGCCCTCGAGCTCGCCCCACTCGCTGCCCTGGAAGCCGAACCGGTACTCGATGTCGACGGTCCGCTTGGAGTAGTGCGACAGCTTCTCGGCCGGGTGCTCGTAGAGCCGCAGGTTGTCGCGGTCGATGCCGAGGTCGACGTACCAGTCGGTGCGCAGGTCGATCCAGTACTGGTGCCACGTCTCGTCGGTGCCGGGCTCGACGAAGAACTCCATCTCCATCTGCTCGAACTCACGCGTGCGGAAGATGAAGTTGCCGGGCGTGATCTCGTTGCGGAACGACTTGCCGATCTGGCCGATGCCGAACGGCGGCTTCTTGCGGGCCGCGGTGAGCACGTTCTGGAAGTTCACGAAGATGCCCTGGGCCGTCTCGGGCCGCAGGTAGTGCAGGCCGGACTCGTCCTCGACGGGGCCGAGGTACGTCTTGAGCATCATGTTGAAGTCGCGCGGCTCGGTCCACTGGCCGCGGGTGCCGCAGTTGGGGCAGGCGATCTCGGCGAGGCCGCCCTCGGGGGCGCGGCCCTTCTTCTCCTCGAACTCCTCGAGCATCTGGTCCTCGCGGAACCGCTTGTGGCACGAGAGGCACTCGGTGAGCGGGTCGGTGAAGACGCCGACGTGACCGGAGGCGACCCACACCTGGCGGGGCAGGATGACGGACGAGTCGAGGCCGACGATGTCGTCGCGGCTGGTCACCATCGTGCGCCACCACTGGCGCTTGATGTTCTCCTTGAGCTCGACGCCGAGCGGGCCGTAGTCCCACGCCGACCGGGTGCCTCCGTAGATCTCGCCGCTCGGGAAGACGAAGCCCCGGCGCTTGGCCAGGGAGACGACGGAGTCCAGGCGGGACGGTGCAGCCACGAGCGATCACTCCAGAGAGGTGGCGCCCGCGGCTGGAGGTCGCGGGCTGGGAGGACCGTGGCCGGGTGCCACGGTCGGCGTTGTCGCACAGGCTACCGGGCGGGGGCTGCGCCGCTGGTCAGCGTTTTGACAATGGTTCTCGATTCAATGAGAATCATTGTCATGTTCTCCACGGGTCGACGAGCGCTGCTGCGCCTCGCGCCGCTCGCCGCCCTCCCCGTCGTGCTCGCCGGCTGCGCAGCAGGCTCGTCCGCGGCCGACGACGACACGGTCGCCGTGCTCGCGTCCTTCTACCCGCTGCAGTTCGTCGCCGAGCAGGTGGGCGGGGATCGCGTGACCGTCGACAGCCTCACACCGCCGGGTGCCGAGCCGCACGACGTCGAGCTCTCCCCCGCCCAGGTCTCCCGCGTCGACCGCGCCGACCTCGTCGTCTACCTGTCCGGCTTCCAGGCCGCGGTCGACGACGCCGTCGCCCAGACCGCTCCCGAGCACGTCGTCGACGCGGCCGACGTCGAGGACCTGCTCACGCTCGAGCAGGAGGGTACGGAGAGCCACGCCGACGAGGTCGACGAGCACGGCCACGAGGAAGGCGGCGCGCTCGACCCGCACTTCTGGCTCGACCCCAGCCGCATGCCGGCCTTCGTCGACGCCGTCGCCGCCGAGCTGTCCGCCGTCGACCCGGAGGGCGCCGACGACTACGCCGCGAACGCCGAGGCCCTCAACGCCCGCTTCGAGGACCTCGACCAGCGCTACCAGGACGGACTGGCCACCTGCGAGTCGCGCACGTTCGTCACGTCGCACGAGGCGTTCGGCTACCTGGCCCACCGGTACGACCTGCACCAGGTCGGCATCTCCGGGCTCGACCCCGACGCCGAGCCGTCCCCGAAGCGCCTCGCCGCCGTCGAGGACATCGTCCGCGAGGAAGGTGTGACGACGATCTTCTTCGAGCAGCTCGTCAGCCCCAAGGTCGCCCGGACCCTCGCCGCCGACCTGGGCATCGACGCCGCCGTCCTCGACCCGATCGAGGGCGTCACGGGCGACGCGGACTATTTCTCGATCGCCGACGACAACCTCGCCGCGCTGCGCGTGGCATTGTCCTGCTCGTGAGCAAGGCCATGCCGCACGCGACCGTCGAGGCACCCGTCGTCCGGGCCGACGGCGTCGGGGTCGCGCTCGGCGGCCAGCACATCCTCACGGGCGTCGACCTCTCGGTCGCCAGCGGCGAGGTGCTGGCCCTGCTCGGCGCCAACGGCTCCGGCAAGTCGACGCTCGTGCGCGCGCTGCTCGGCGTCGTCCCGACCAGCACGGGCACCGTCCAGCTGTTCGGCGCGCCGCTCGGCCCGTCCGCGCCGTGGTCCCGCATCGGGTACGTCCCGCAGCGCCTCCCCGCCGCGGCGGGCGTCCCGTCGACCGCCCTCGAGGTCGTCACGTCGGGCCTCCTGCATGGCCGCACCCTGCGCCTCCCGCACGGCGCACGCCGCCGGGCGCTCGACGCGCTCGCCGAGGTCGACCTGGCCGACCGCGTCCACCAGCGCGTCCAGGACATGTCCGGCGGCCAGCAGCAGCGCGTGCTCATCGCCCGCGCGCTCGTCCGCCGGCCCGACCTGCTCGTCCTCGACGAGCCGACGTCCGGCATCGACATCCCCACGCAGGCGACGTTCGTCGACACCGTCGCCCGGCTGCGCGAGTCCGGCACCACGATCGTCGTGATCCTGCACGAGCTCGGCCCGTTCGCCCCGCTGATCGACCGCGCCGTGGTGCTCCGGCACGGGCGCGTCGTGCACGACGGCGCACCGCCCCGCCCGCGCGGGGACCACGCCGACTCGTTCCACGACCACACGCACGCCCACCCGGACCCCGAGCCGCCGCCGACCGGGCCGACGCTCTCCGTGGAGGTGGGGCCATGACGTGGGACCAGGTCGTCGAGATGCTCACCTCCCCGCTGATGCAGCGGGCCCTCCTCGCGGCGGTGCTCGTCGGTGCGGCCGCCCCGGTGGTCGGGACGTTCCTGGTGCAGCGCCGCATGGCGCTCATGGGCGACGGCATCGGGCACGTGGCGCTCACCGGTGTGGCGCTCGGCTGGCTCGTCGGGAGCTGGGCGAACCTCGTGCCGCAGGACGCCCTCGCGGTGCCGGGCGCCGTCGTCGCGGCCGTCGTCGGGTCGATCGTCATCGAGCTCGTCCGCGAGCGCGGCCGCACCAGCGGCGACCTTGCGCTCGCCCTCATGTTCTACGGCGGCATCGCGGGCGGCGTGCTGCTCATCAAGGTGGCCGGCGGCAGCAACGCCAACCTCATCAGCTACCTGTTCGGCTCGATCTCGACGGTCTCGACGACCGACCTGTGGTGGACCGCCGGGCTCGCCGCCGTCGTGCTCGGGGTCGGGCTCGGGCTGCGGACAGCGCTGTTCGCCGTGAGCCACGACGAAGAGTTCGCCCGCGCGAGCGGCCTGCCGGTACGGATGCTGTCGATGCTGGTCGCGACGATCGCCGCCCTCACCGTGACGATCGCCATGCGCGTCGTCGGCCTGCTCCTGGTGAGCGCGCTCATGATCGTCCCCGTCGCGATCGCCCAGCTGTACGCCCGCTCGTTCGGCCGGACGATGGCCGCCGCGAGCGTCACCGGCGTCGCCGTGAGCGTCGTCGGGCTGGTCCTCACCTACTACCAGGACATCCCGCCCGGGGCGACGATCGTCGTCCTCGCGGTGCTCGTCTACGGCGTCGCCGCCGCGCTGCGTCCGGTGCTGCGACGCCCGCAGCCCGTCCGTGACCCGCACCCCGACATGGTCGACGACGTGCTGCTCGCGGACGACGACGTCGACGAGGTCTGCGTCGAGACGCCCGACCCGGCAGCACCCGGCCGCTGACCTCCGTTCGATTCGGCCCGGACCGGCCCCGCGGGGGAAGATCGGGGCGTGACGGACGTCCGGGAGGCCTACGGGCTCGGTGGTGCACCCATCGGGATCGCCGTCATCGTGCTGTTCGCGATCGTGATGGCCCGCTCGCACGCCACCTACTGGGCCGGTCGCGCGGTCGTCCGGGGCGCCCAGCAGGTCCACGACAGCGACTCCGGACCGGGCTGGTGGCGGTCCACGATCGAGCGGCTCGAACGATGGACGAGCACGCGGGCGGCGCAGCGCGGGCTCGACCTCGTGCGGCGCTGGGGTGCCGTCGCAGTGACGCTCGCCTACCTGACGATCGGGCTGCAGACGGCGATCTTCGCCTCCGCCGGACTCGTCAAGATGCGCTACCTGCGGTTCTCCCTCGCGTCGATCCCGGGCGCGATCATCTGGGCCGTCGTGTGGGCGACCGTCGGGTTCGGCGCGTTCTGGGGGGCGTTGGCGCTGTTCGCGGCCTCCCCGTGGGCCCTGCTCGCCGTCGTCGTCGTGCTGATCCTCGTCGTCGTGTGGGTCGTCCGCAGCCGCCTGCTGCGACGCGCGGCAGACGCCCCCGAGTCCGAGCCGGCCGACGCGCTCGACTGAGGTCGCCGGCGCACGGCGGGAGCACTCAGGCCGTGGCCGCGGCCTCCGGCTGGGAGACGCAGAACTGGTTCCCGTCCGGGTCCGCCAGCACCGCCCACGAGAACGAGCCTTCCTGGTGCCGGGCGACGAACGTCGCACCCGCGGCGACGAGCTCGTCGACCGCGACAGCCGGGTCCGCCGGGTGCAGGTCGAGGTGGACCCGGTTCTTGCCGGGCGTCGGGTCCGGGACCTTCTGGAAGCCGAGCCGCGGCCCAGCACCCTCGGCGGGCACCACCATCACGAACCAGCCGTCGGTCTCGTCGACCACCGTGCCGCCGGTCCGGTCGGCCCACCAGGCCGCGAGCGCGGGGGCGTCGAGCGTGTCGAACGTGATCATCTCCACCGTGAGCGTCATGGCGCCGACCGTAGCGGCAGGGTCCGACAGCGCCCTCTCCTGCGACCAGCCACGCCCGACACCGGGGTGCCCGTTCGTGCGGCACGAACGGGCAGCCCCGACCTCGCGGCGCCCCGCTACCGTGGACAGTGCGACAGATCTCCTGCCACGACGCAGGTGCATCGCAGTGACGACGCCCGGCACACCGCTGCCCCGGACGCCCACCTTCACCACAGAGCCTCGGCGATAGCTGCTTGTTCTGAGGAGCACGCGATGCACGTTCGTCTCGACCGCAGGTTCAGCACGGCTGGATTCCTCCTGGCGCTGGCGGTGACGCTGCCCGCGCACTCCCTGACGTTCGCCCCCATCGCGCAGGCAGGGGACAGCGTCGGTCAGTACCGAGTGATCGACCTCGGAACACTGGGCGGCACGTTCAGCTCTCCCCTCGACATCAACAGTCGTGGCGAAGTGACCGGCGTCACCGTCCCGCTCGGTGACGGTGCCCTCCGTGGATTCGTCTGGAAGCGCGGACTGATGACCGATCTCGGAACCCTGGGCGGCCCCCAGGGGGCGGGCGCCAGCATCAACGCGAAGGCGCAGGTGGGCGGCTGGAGCGACATCGACGTGCCCGCCCCGCCGTCGATCTTCAACGAGACCTCACTGTTCTGCAATCCACCGATGACCAGTGGCGAGGCCGCCGTGGCATGCCGCGCCTCACTGTGGCAGCACGGCCGGCTCAGGGATCTCGGGACCCTGGGAGGCCTGAACAGCACCGCGTGGAACAAGGGCATCAACGATCGGGGGCAGGTGGTGGGCGCTGCCGAGACGGCCGTCGTCGACCCCACCTCGACCAGGGGATCACCGCAGTTCCACGCGTTCCTGTGGAGCAGCGGGAAGATGTCCGACCTCGGTGCGCTGGGGAACGATCCAGACAGCATCGCGACCGGGATCAACGAACGGGGCGAGGTCGTCGGCCTCAGCGTTGCGGATGGCGACACCTACAACGGACAGAATGTGCGCGGTTTCGTGTGGGCAGCCGGGAGGATGGCCGCGCTGGCAACCCTGGGTGGCAGCCACGCCGGCCCGGCGGCGATCAACAACCGAGGGCAGGTCGTCGGCCAGTCCCAGCTCCCGGGTGACGCCGTCAGCCACGCAGTCCTCTGGACGCACGGAAGGGCGAACGACCTGGGGACTGTCCCCGGCGACGTGTCGAGCGCTGCGGTCGACATCACCGATCAAGGCCGGATCGTCGGACAGTCCTGCGCGTCGACAGGGGCGTGTCGGGCCGCCCTGTGGGTCCATGGCAGCGCGGTCGATCTGAACACCCTGATCTCAGGCTCGTCCGGGTGGCAGCTGACAGGCGCAGCGGCCGTGAACGAGCGCGGTCAGATCGTGGGCGACGGCATCCATGACGGCGAGCCTCACGCCTACCTCCTGACACGCAAGTAGCGGAGTCTCGACCGCGACCCGGCCGTGATCGCCGCGCGCTGCACCCCGAGGAGCGCGGCTCACCTCAGGCCGAGCTGGTCCCCGGCCGGTCCACCGCGCCGCCGTACCGGCGGTCCCGCTGCGCGTAGATCTCGCACGCACGCCACAGGTGCCGCCGGTCGACGTCGGGCCACGGCTCGTCGAGGAACACGAGCTCGGCGTACGCGGCCTGCCAGATCATGAAGTTCGACGTCCGCTGCTCGCCCGACGAGCGCATGAACAGGTCGACGTCGGGCAGGTCGGGCTCGTCGAGGTACTTCGCGAACAGCTTCTCGTTGACCCGGTCGGGCTTGACCCGGCCCGCGGCGACGTCCCGCGCGATGGCCTGCGCGGCGTCCGCGATCTCGGCCCGGCCGCCGTAGTTCACGCACATGGTCAGGGTGCAGGTGCTGTTGCCGGCCGTCAGCCGCTCGGCCTCCTCCAGCTCGGAGATCACCGACCGCCACAGCCGCGGACGACGCCCGGCCCACCGGACCCGCACGCCCCACGAGTTCATGATGTCCCGGCGGCGGCGCAGCACGTCCCGGTTGAATCCCATGAGGAAGCGCACCTCCTCGGGCGAGCGCGACCAGTTCTCCGTCGAGAACGCGTACGCCGACACGTGCTGCACGCCGATCTCGATGGCGCCTGCGACGACGTCGAGCAGCGACGCCTCCCCCGCCCGGTGCCCCTCGATGCGCGGCAGCCCGCGGGCGTTGGCCCAGCGTCCGTTGCCGTCCATGACGATCGCGACGTGCTTCGGCACGAACTCGAGCGGGATCGCAGGCGGACGCGCGCCGGACGGGTGCGGGAAGGGAGGCTGAGGCACGCGCCCATTGTGCCGGGTCGGGGTCGGACCTCAGTCGACGACGGGGACCAGACCCGCGAACCGTCGCGAGGCGTCCACGAGCTCCACACGGTCGAGCGCGTCGACCTCGGCCGGCGTGAACCAGGCGGCGTCGTCGCTCGACCCGCCGACCTCCGCGGTGAGCTCGCCTCCGACGACGTGTGCCCGGTAGACGATCCGCAGCGCGTGCAGCGGCACGTCGGCGTGGGGGTGCCGGCGCTCCGTCGGGACGACCAGGGAGTCGATCCCGAGCAGGTCGTCGACCACCACGTCGTAGCCCGTCTCCTCGCGCACCTCGCGGACGACCGCGTCGACCGGGTCCTCCCCCGGCTCGATGCCGCCGCCGGGCATCGACCAGGCGATCCGCGGCGGCCCCTCGTTCCAGTGCGACAGGAGCATCCGCCCGTCGTCGTCGAGCACGACCGCGTACGCCGCGACCCTCAGCTGCACGTCACGCCCTCTCGTCGATGATCCGTCGCCGACCCTCCCACCCCCCGCCCGTCGCCGTCCATGGCGCCGCGCGGTCACCACCGGATGTGAAACTCGATGGTTGCAGATTGCGAAGTCGGCAGCTACCGTGACATGCAACACATCGGTTGCACATGAGAGGAAGCCGGCATGAGCGAGAGCCTCACCCTGACCTTCACCGTCGACCGGACCCCCGAGGAGGCGTTCACGGCGATCAACGACGTCCGGGCCTGGTGGTCCGGGCCGCCCGCCCCCACGCAGCCGCACATCGAGGGCCGCACCGACCGGCTCGGCGAGGAGTTCACCTACCTCGTCGACGGCGTGCACTACACGAAATTCCGCATCACGGAGCTCGTCCCGAGCAGCCGCGTCGCCTGGCTCACGCTCGACAGCGAGCTCACGTTCATCGCGGACCGCCAGGAGTGGACCGGCACGACCGTCACGTTCGACGTCACCGAGCAGGACGGACGTACCCAGGTCGTGTTCACGCACGTCGGCCTCGTCCCCGAGCACGAGTGCTACGACGTCTGCGACGGCGCCTGGAGCTCCTACGTCCTGGGCAACCTGCGCCGCTTCATCGAGACGGGCTCGATCCTCCCCGCCCCGAGCGGCTACCCGACGGCGACCGACGCGCTCGCCTGATCACGACGCCGGTGGTCGGGAGGTCAGACCCTCTCGACCATCGGCAACGAGCGCAGCTGGCGCTCCAGGTGGAACTGGCAGAACGCGGCGACGAGCCCGTTCCCCTCGCCCCGGTGCCGCTCGGCGCTCGCGTCGGCGACCGCCCAGTCCCCCGCCAGCAACGCCGCCAGCAGGGCGAACGTCTCCGGAGCGGGTGCAGCAGCACCCGGCGGCCGGCACGCACGGCACACGGCACCGCCCGACGCCACCGCGAACGCGGCGTGCGGGCCCGGCTCGCCGCACCGGGCGCAGTCCGTGAAGCTCGGCGCCCACCCGGCGACCGCGAGCGCCCGCAGCAGGTACGAGTCGAGCACCAGCCCGGGCGCGTGCTCCCGACCGGCCAGCGCCCGCACGGCACCGACGAGCAGCCAGTACTGCTGCAGGGCCGGCTCGTGCTCCGCCTCGACGAGCCGCTCGGCGGTCTCCAGCATCACCGTGCCCGCCGTGTACAGCGTGTAGTCCTCGCACACCGGCCGCCCGTACGCGCCGATCGTCTCCGCCTGCGTGACGATGTCGAGGTTGCGGCCCGTGCTCAGCTGCAGGTCGACGTGCATGAACGGCTCGAGCCGCGACCCGAACCGCGACGACGTGCGGCGCACGCCCTTGCCCACCGCACGGACCTTGCCGTGCGTGCGGGTCAGCAGGGTGACGATCCGGTCGGCCTCGCCCAGCTTGTGGGTGCGCAGGACGATCGCCTCGTCGCGGTAGAGGCTCACCGGGACATTGTCCCCTGCACCGCCGACACCCTCCGCGGGACACGCCTGGCCGGGGTGAGGGCGGCGTGCAGAACGGGTGCCGGCGGCGCGGGGCTCGCACGGTCAGGACGGTCGCCGGGGTCGCCGACGGCCGGCCTGCCGCATCCGTCGCGCCGCGGTGGTGGGCGGTGCGGACGGACGATCAGGACCGGCGTGCCGACGGGTCCCCGCCGGCAGACGTCGGTGGACTCAGCGCTCGTGCCGGTTGACGGCCGAGATGATGGCCTTCAGCGAGGCCGTCGTGATGGACGGGTCGATGCCGACCCCCCACAGGATCTGGTCGCCGATCGCGCACTCCACGTACGCGGCGGCCGTCGCGTCACCGCCCGACGAGAGGGCGTGCTCGGCGTAGTCGAGGACGGCGATGTCGACACCGACCTGCTTGACCGCGTCGACGAACGCCGCCACCGGGCCGTTGCCCGACCCCTCGAGGGTGCGCGGCACGCCGCGGTCGAGCAGATCCACGCCGAGCGTGTCCGGCCCCTCCTCGACGCTCGTCGCCCGCGTGGCGCGCAGCTTGAACCGCCCCCACGGGTCCAGCGGACCGCCCGGCTCGACGGGAAGGTACTCGTCGTTGAAGATGCGCCACAGGTCGTCCGCGGTGACCTCCGAGCCGTGCTCGTCGGTGTGCCGCTGCACCACCTGGGAGAACTCGATCTGCAGCCGGCGCGGCAGGTCCAGGTCCTTCTCGGACTTCATCAGGTAGCTGATGCCGCCCTTCCCGGACTGCGAGTTGACCCGGATGATCGCCTCGTACGAGCGGCCGACGTCCTTCGGGTCGATCGGCAGGTACGGCACGGCCCACACCAGGTCGTCGACCGCCTTGTGCTGCCGGGCCGCGTTCGCCTCCATGGCCGTCAGGCCCTTCTTGATCGCGTCCTGGTGCGAGCCCGAGAACGCGGTGAAGACGAGGTCGCCGCCGTAGGGGTGCCGCTCGGCCACCGGCAGCTGGTTGCAGCGCTCGACGGTCCGGCGGATGTGGTCGATGTCCGAGAAGTCGAGCTCCGGGTCGATGCCCTGGCTGAACAGGTTGAGCCCCAGCGTCACCAGGCACACGTTGCCGGTCCGCTCGCCGTTGCCGAACAGGCAGCCCTCGATGCGGTCCGCGCCGGCCAGGTAGCCCAGCTCCGCGGCCGCCACGCCGGTGCCCCGGTCGTTGTGAGGGTGCAGCGAGAGCACCACGTTCTCGCGGTGGCGCAGGTTGCGGCTCATCCACTCGATCGAGTCGGCGTACACGTTCGGGGTCGCCATCTCCACCGTCGCCGGGAGGTTGATGATGACCTTCTTGTCCGACGTCGGGCCCAGCTCGTCGAGCACCGCGTTGCAGATCCGCAGCGCGAACTCCAGCTCCGTGCCCGTGTACGACTCGGGGCTGTACTCGTAGAACACCTCGGTGTCCGGGACGAGCTCCTCGTACTTCTTGCAGAACCGCGCCCCCGACACCGCGATGTCGACGATGCCGTCCTCGTCGGACCGGAACACGACCTCCCGCTGCAGCGTGGACGTCGAGTTGTACAGGTGCACGATGGCCTGCTTGGCACCGGCGATCGCCTCGTACGTGCGCTCGATCAGGTGCTCACGGCACTGGGTCAGCACCTGGATGACGACGTCGTCCGGGATCCGGTTCTCCTCGATGAGCATCCGGACGAAGTCGAAGTCGGTCTGCGACGCCGACGGGAAGCCGACCTCGATCTCCTTGAACCCCATCTGCACCAGCAGCTCGAACATCTCGAGCTTGCGCGCCGGGTTCATCGGCTCGATCAGGGCCTGGTTGCCGTCCCGCAGGTCGACCGCGCACCAGCGCGGGGCCTTCGTCACCTTCGCGTCCGGCCACCGGCGGTCCGGCAGGTCGACACGGATCTGCTCGTGGAACGGGCGGTACTTGTGGATCGGCATCGTCGACGGCCGCTGGGGGCTCGTCTCGAGGTAGCTCATCGGGTTCTCGTCCTTCGTTGCGGTTTCGGCGGGCTCAGCCGGCGCACGGAACTCCGCGACGAGGATGCGGCCTAGAGGGCCTCGTCGCGGCAGCGAAGAAGGAGGGTGATCCGGAGCACGTCGTCACCATACCCCTGCGAGCGCGCAGGTCCGCAAGCCGGTCCGCGCCGCAAGACAGCCCGCCCCGCACCGGTCGTCACCGCAACGCGACGAGGTCGCCGTCGCCGGCGGCGTACAGGTGCCCGCCGAGCTGGATCACCCGGCTCGTCCCGTCCGGCAGCGGCGACGTCCAGTCCACCCGCCCCGTCTCGAGGTCGAGCGCCATCAGCGTCGCCCCCTCCTCCGGCGTCGTCCGTTCCAGGACGAGGTGCCGGCCGTCCGTGAACGCCCGGCCCAGACCCAGGCCGAACGTGCGACGCCACATCTGCACGCCGTTGCGCGAGTCGACACCCACGAGCGCCCCCGCGACCCGCAGCACGACCCGGTCGCCCACGACGGCGGCGATCTCCCGCGCCGGTGCGAACGCGCGCCACACCGGCTCCGAGCGCCCCGGCCGGTACGCGCTCACCCGTCCGACGAGAGGCCCGCCCGCGAGCGCACCCGAGGTGAAGACGAGACCCGACGCGTCGTCGTCGACCTCGGGCTCCACCGGGACCCCCCTCGCGGTGAGCCACGGCTCGCCCTCACCGGTCGACAGGTCCGACATCACGTCGACCCCGACCGCCTCCAGCCGGTACCGGGTCCGCACGAGCGTCCCGTCCGCCAGCATGCGCGTCTCGTCCGTCCCGGCCGTCCGCTGCGCGGGCCGCACCCGTTCCCCCGTGGCTGCCCGCAGCACGAGCGTCGCGCCGCTCACGGTCGCGACGACCAGACCGCCCCCCGCCCGCAGCGTCACGTCACCGACGGCGGGCACCGTCACCGCGGCACCGTCGAGCCGCTCCCAACGGACCTGCGCGGTCAGCGGGTCGATCCGGCGCACCGCGAACGCGCCCCACCAGTACGTCGCGACGACGACGTCCCCGCCGGTCATGGCCGCCGCGACGACCCGACCCTCGACGCGGTGGGACGCGAGCACGTCGCCCGTGCGCGCGTCCACCACGAGCAGCACCGCAGGTGCCGGCTCGGGCGGCCGCTCACCCGGCGCGAGCGCACGCTGGTCCGGCGGCGGCCCCTCACCGGCCAGGCACACCAGGTGGCCGGCGAGCTCCTGGCACCGCACCTGCGTCGGCGACGGCTCGGCCCCGAGCGGGACGGACCAGCGGCGGGCGCCCGTCACGACGTCCAGGCCGACGAGCGCTCGGTGCTGCAGGTCGGGCCCGTCGACGACGACGATCGTGTCGCCGACGAGCAGCGGCGGCACGCTCTCGTCGTACGACGCCGACCACCGCACGGCGGGACCCGCGTCGAGCACGTGGACCGCACCGGGGAACGCCGTGGCCGCCAGCACGTGCCGACGCTCCTGCGCCGTGACGATCGCCGGCGCCGCCAGGCCGAACGCCACGACCAGGCCCACGAGCGCGGCCACCGCCGCCGCCGCGAGGAAAGGACGCCGCACCGCCCAGCCGCCGAGCCGCCGCCCCTCGTCCTGCCACCGCGCCGGCGCCGGGCGCAGGTCCGCCGTACCGTCGGCCTCGACCTCGTCGACCACGACGGACTGCATCGGCGCCCCGAGGCTCGCGGGCCTCATGCACCCACGGTAGACCGCGCGCCGCAGGGCGCCGCCCCGCTCCGGCTCAGTGCAGGACGACGGTCTCGTTCGCGGTCTCGACCACCAGGCTGCCCCCGACCCCGACGACACGCTGCACGTGCGACGGCAAGGACACCGACCAGAACCGGGTGCCGTCCTGCACGCCCAGCCCGACCAGCATCGGAGTGCCGGCGTCGTCGATCGCCGGGCCGATCACGAGGCTGCCGTCCGAGATCGGCCACCACGGGACCTGCTGCCCCACGTCGAACGACCACAGCTCCTGCCCGTCGGCGGCGTCCACGACCCCGTAGTGGGTCAGACCGGAGACGAGCAGCCGGTGCGCGACGATCGTCCGCACGTCCAGCGCCTGGTCCGCGGTCCACCGCCGCTCGCCCGACTCCGCGTCGATCGCGGACAACGACTTCCCGTCGTCGAGCACCACGACGTCGCCGGTGCTCCCGTCGTCGACGGTCGGCTGCACGGGCAGCCCCGGCACGTCGTACAGGACCTCGCCGTCGCGGTCGTACATGTGCCCGCCGCCCACCGAGGCCCAGGTCGCGAAGTGGTCCCCGACGGAGGAGACCTGGAGCCCGCGGAACCGCGGGCCGGCCAGCAGGACGTCGCCGTCAGCACCGTCGAGCACCACCGTCGACGAGTCGTCGACGACCACCACGTCGCCGTCGGACCGGACAGTCGGGACCGTGCCGGACCCGGCGTTCGGCAGCAGGCTCGGGCTCCGGTAGGACCACACGACCTCACCGGTCACCCCACGGCGCCGCTCCACCACGAACCGGCCCTCGTCGACCCAGCCCAGGACGACGTCGTCGGCGACCCGGGACGCGTCCACCGTGCCCTCGGGGACGTCCCACCCGCCGAGCCGGTGCCCGTCCGACGCCGACAGCGCCACCACCCGTGCCCGCACGGGAGTCTCCCCGACCGCGGCACGCGAGTAGAGGACCCCGGGACGGGTCACCAAGCACAGGAGCGTCGGCCCGACGTCGCCCCCGTCCGACGCGCACCACGCCGCGCTGCTCTCGAACCCCGCGCGCTGCGGCGGTCCGAGCGTCACCGTCCACCGGACCGCACCGGACGCCGCGTCGTGCGACGTGGCGACCCAGCCCTGCGGCGTCTCGCTGACCAGCACGAGCGTGTCGCCCGAGGCCACGATCCCGCCGACCGCGGGGACCGCACCCGCGCGCCAGGCCTCCGAGGGAGCGCCGTCGAGCGGCCGCACCAGGCCGGGCACGGCACCGATCCGCGCCACGTAGGCCCGGTCACGGGCCGCGCTGACGAGCGACGTGACGGCCACGGCCAGGACGACCACCGCCGCCAGCCACCACCACCGGCGGAGCCACCGGCCGGCACCACGACGGACCGGTGCAGCGCCCGACGCGTCGCCGCCGGGGTCCCGCTCGCCGGCGCGCTCGTGGACGGGCCGTCCGTTGTCGTGCGGGTGGTGCCTGGCGTCGACCTCGAGATCGGGGTCGTCGACCTCGATCTGCTGCATCCTCGCAGCCGGGCGCCTGCCAGCCATGACGTCGAGCCTAGGACAAACCGGGCAGTCCCGGGGCCCGGACCAGGCGCAACGAGCAGTCCCCGAACGTCACCGTCGAACCGACGCGCAGACGCACCTGCTGGTCCACCCCGCACACCACCTGACCCCCGTCCGGCAAGGTCACGACCGTGCCGTTCGTGGACCCGCGGTCGGCGATCCACACCCCGCCGGGCTCCACCCCGATCTGCAGGTGCGTCTTCGACACCGAGCGGCCCGGGTCGACGACACGGACCAGCTGGACGTCCACGTCGGAGGCCGGGTTGCGGCCCACCAGGGCAGTCCGCTCGATCGTGAGCAGCCGCCCGTCGCTCAGCTCGACCTCCGCGCTCGCGGGCGGCAGCGCACCACCCACGGACGGCTGCGCGACCACGTCACCACGCGGTGCGGCCCGACGCGTCACCTCCACGTCGGGGTCCAGGCCGACGGGCTCGGCGACCTGCCGGACGATCGGGACGGCACGCGTGTCGAGGTCCGGGCCGCTGCGCCGCGGGGCGAGCGGGGCGAGGACGAGCGACGGCTGCGCGCCCTCGTCCAGCCACGCGTCCAGCTGCGCCGTCCCGCCCGCGGCCTGGCCCGCCCACGCCGGGACGGACGCCGTGGTCGTCCGGGGCTCCACGTGCTCGTTCCCGTCCGGGGGCCACGTCGTGCTCACGGGGACGGCGAGGGCCGCCGCGCGCTCCGCGACGCCGCCCCCGCGCACGTCCAGCACCTCGTCGCGCGCCGCGAGGTCGAGCCAGCCGCGCCGTCGCCCCGTGCGGTCGAACAGCGGCGACACGAGGACCAACAGCTGGCCGACGCCGCACGCGAGCGACCCCGCCACCAGGACCAGGCCACGGCCGAGCACCCGCGAGGCGCCGATCGGCCGGCGGGACTCCACGTCGAGCGTCCGCAGACCCGTGAGGAGCCGGCCGACCGTCCAGCCACGACGCGCGAGCGTCATCCACTGCACGACCAGGACCACCACGACGAGCAGCGCGCCAACGAGCACGGCCGGACCCGACGGCTCGACGACCGTCACGCCGGACCCGTCGGCGGGGGCCCGCAGGCTCACGGCCCAGCTCAGCCACGCCCGCGCGACGACCCACCCGCCGAGCAGGAGCACGAGGGCCTGGTCCACGAGGTAGGCGGCGGCGCGGCGGCCCAGCGTGGCCAGGGCGGCGTCGTCGGCCGGCGTGGCGGGGAGGTGGTGCTGCACTGGGGCTCCGTCGGGTGGCGTGGTCGGGGTCATGACGAGGTGCCTCGGCCGCCGCGCGGCCTGGGCCGGTCGGCGGCCGGAGCCGGGCCACCGGCGGGCCCGCGGCCACGTCGGGTGTCACGACGCTGGCGGCGGCGGTGACGCAGCGACGCCGTCGAGACGCGGGAACGCCAGCGGCGACGCCATCCGACACCGCTGCGCATCGCCTGCACGGCGGCCTCGACCTGCGTCCAGTAGGCCGCCGCGGCCGTGTCGTCCGGGGTGCCGGCGCCGAAGACGGCGTGGTCCGCGGAGCGGGCCAGGTCGCGCACCGTCGCCTGCACCGTCGCCGCATGCTCCTCGGGGGCGTCCGCGAACGACGACGCGAGCACGTGCGCGGACTCCAGCCGCGTCGCGGTCGGCGGGCACGGCCGGCGCAGGTCCCGGGCGGCGTCGACCACCTCGTCCCAGCCGCCCGCGACCCGGACGACCGAGTCGGGCTCCCGGCGACGACGACGCCGGCGCCGGGCCTTCAGCGCGCCCACCACCAGGAACGGGGACGCGAGCACCAGCAGCGGGACGGAGGCGACGCCCGCCACCTCGGCGACCTTGCGCCACGCCGCGTCCGACCCGCGCTGGTCGTCGTCGGTGTCGTTGTTCGGCTGCTCGGTGTCCTCGTCGGGCGGGTTCACCACCGCGGGGGGTGCCGGTGGCGGCTGCACGACCTGCGGGTCCGGCTGGGTCGGCTTCTGCTCGACGTCCTCCTGCGGGGTCTGCGTGCGCGGCGGCGTCGGGTCGAACGGCACCCATCCCTGCCCCGCGAACGCGATCTCGACCCACGCCTGCACGTCCTCGCCGTGCACCTCGACCGGGCCGTCCGTGCCGGACGCCTCGGGCACGAAGCCCAGCACCACGCGGGCAGGAAGTTTCATCTCGCGGGCGAGCAGCGCCAGCGCGGCCGCGTACTGCTCGCCGTCGCCGACCATGACGTCACCGGCGAGCAGCGACGTGATCCGGTCCGCACCGTGCCCGGACAGCGACGGGAAGTCCCCCGCCTCGATGTTGCCGTGGCTGAAGTACCCCTCCTGCGAGAGCCAGTCCGTGAGGGAGCGCGCGATCCCGACGGGGCTGCCCGCGTCGCGCGCGACGTCGGTCGCGGTGACCGCCACGGCGTCGGGCGCACCGACCACGGCAGGCTGCGGGAGGGTGTCCGCCGGCGCCCGACCGATCTCGTCGTCGTCGGGCGTCCGCGGGACCACCACGTCGGCGCTGTAGGTCAGGCCCTTGTGCACGCCGCCCGTGAGGACCGCTCCCCCGGTCGCGTCGTTGTACCGCAGCCCCGCGGCGGCATCCAGGTCGTCGACCCGGATCGACCGGGCCTGGCCCACCGTCGGCAGCCACACGCCGTCGAGACCCTCGACCGTGAACTCCACGTGCGCCTCGTCGCCGCGCACCGACGGCTCGAGGTCGTCACCGACCCGGCGGAACTCGCCCGACGCCTCGGCGCTGCCGCTGCCGGCGACGTTCCAGACGACGCCGTCGTACCGGTCCATGGTCGCCAGGCGGACCCGGGCACCAGCCGGCAGGCCCTCGACCGTGAACAGCGTCGTGTCCTCGTCCTTCTTGACGAACTCGCGGAACGCCGCGAGCGGGCTCGGGTAGTCCCGGGGGTCGAACGGCGGCACGATCTCGTCGCGCACCACGAGCCGGGGCGTCTGCCCGACGACGGCGGGGGCGGCCGCGACGCCCGCCACGCCGGCCACCGTCAGCAGCAGCGCCGAGGCGACGACCCGACGGACCCGGAACGCCCCCGACCGGGCCACCGCCCACGGGAGCAGCACGAGCGCGAGCACCGTGCCGGTCAGCACGGGCGGCACCGTCGGGTTCCGGGTGCCGAGCACGATCACCGCGACCATCACGGCGGGCGGCACGAGCGCCGCCGTCGTCGCCGCGGTCCCCCGACCCACGCGCAGGGTCAGCGCCATCGCGGTCACCGACCCGACGAGCGCCAGTAGCAGGGCGGCGACCAGCAGCGAGCCCGTCGTGCCGACCGGGGGCTGGAGCGTCAGCAGCTGCTTCCACGCCGCCGCCGGACCGTTGACCAGCGCCGACAGCGTCGCGCGGGTCGGCAGCACGCCGTTCATCGTCGTCGGCGCCGCGAGCGGGCCGCCCACGAGCGCGTAGCAGGCGATCACGGCGGCCACGGTCGTGACCGCCGACCAGCGCCACACCGCCGAGGCCACGGCGACGGCCGTCCCGAGCAGGAGCCCGCCCGCGACCGCCGGCAGCGCCGACGTCCCGCCGTACACGGCGAGCAGAGGCGTCAGGACGAGGGCCAGGCAGCCGACGAGGCACAGCACGTCGACGAGCGACTGGACGGGCGTGCGCGGCCCGCCGGAGGTGGAGGCGCGGGCGGGCACACGGGCAGTGACGGTCATGCGACCACCCGGCGCATCAGCCGCGGCAGGTCGTCGAGCGTGCCGATCGTCGCGAGGCTCAGGGACCCCTGGGTCCGCACGGACACGTCCGCACCCCGCTCGCACCGGACCACGACGGTCCGCGTCCCCGTCGCCACGTGCCGTGCGCCCAGGCGCAGGTCGGACTCGGCCGGGACCGAGCCGCTCACGAGCATCGCGACGGACGCGTCCGGCGCCTCGCGCGCCACCCGACGGCCGAGCAGCGCGGCGCCCGCCCCGCTCGGGGCGAGCTCGAGGCCCGAGCAGTCGTCGAGCAGCAGCGCGGGGGTCTGCACCCGCAGCGCACCCGGACCGGCGAGCACCGCGAGGTCACGCTCCTCACGGATCGTCTGCACACCCACCGACGCCACGACGGACACCGCGAGCTCGAACTCGTCGTCGTCCGCGTAGTCCCGCGGGTCGGTCGCCAGGACCAGCGCCGTCTGCGTGCGCCGGGTGTCCTCGAACTGCTTCACCATGAGGCTGCCGCGCCGGGCGGTCGTCCTCCAGTGGATGTAGCGGCGGTCGTCGCCCGCGACGT
The DNA here is from genome assembly GCF_016862675.1 of Cellulomonas chitinilytica. GTDB lineage: Bacteria > Actinomycetota > Actinomycetes > Actinomycetales > Cellulomonadaceae > Cellulomonas > Cellulomonas chitinilytica. The sequence goes on from NZ_BONK01000002.1 coordinate 167,251, forward strand.
AGTCGCGCAGGGCGTGGAACGACAGGTCGGAGTCCGACAGGTCCCGGGTGGACTGGCCCTCGAGGTCCCGCAGGAGGCCCGCGCTCGCCCCCGCGAGCGACACGAGCAGCGGGTGCACGTACAGGTCGACGGGCTGCGTCCACAGCACGCTGCGGCGGGCCAGCCCGAACGGGTCGCCCCGCACCGAGCGCACGGGGCCCACCACGACCACGGCACGCCGCGACGTCGGGATCGCGAAGAGCTCGTCGTGCGTCGCGCCCGCCGCGAGCCCCGGGACACCGAGGTCCGCGACCGCCGCGCCCACCGGCAGCTCGATGCGCGACGGGAGCGACCGGCGCCGCCCGACGTTGCGCACCTCGACACGACCGACCGCACGCTCCCCGATCCGCACCCGCCGGTCCGCCATGTCGAGGCGCACCTGGTAGCGGCTGCGGCCGGCCGTCAGCAGGAGCGCCACGACGACGACCGCGACCAGGGCGGACCCCAGCGCGGCCGCCTCCAGCCAGCCGAACCGACGGCCCAGCACGAGCGCGACCACGGCGACCGCGGCCACGCCCCAGCCGAGCGGGGAGATACGCAGGCTCACGCTCAGACCGCCGCCCGCAGCACCGGCGGCGCGGTGTGCTCGAGGATCCGCTCGAGCACGTCCGCGGCCTTCACGCCCGAGAACTCCGCCTCGGTGTCCAGCACCAGCCGGTGCGCGAGCACGGGCTGCGCCAGGTCCTTCACGTCGTCCGGGATGACGTAGTCGCGACCCTGCGACGCCGCCCACACCTTCGCGCACCGCACGAGCGCGAGACCGCCGCGCACGCTCGCGCCGAGCGCCGTCTGCGCGTCGTCACGCGTCGCCTCCGTGAGGCGGGCGACGTAGTCGAGCACGGTCGCGTCGACGTGCACCGTGAGCGCGATGTCGGCCATCGTGCCGACGGCCTGCGTGGTGATGCGCGGCTGCAGGTTCGTCGTGCGGTCCTTCGCGCCACCGAGGATCTCCACGGCCGACGCACGGTCCGGGTAGCCGAGCGACGTCTTGATGAGGAACCGGTCGAGCTGCGCCTCCGGCAGCCGGTACGTGCCGGCCTGCTCGATCGGGTTCTGGGTCGCGATCACCATGAACGGGCGGCCGACCGGGTGCGTCACGCCGTCGACCGTGACGTTGCCCTCCTCCATGACCTCGAGGAGCGCGGCCTGCGTCTTCGGCGACGCCCGGTTGATCTCGTCCGCCAGCACCACCGACGCGAAGATCGGCCCGGGGTGGAAGTCGAACCGGTGCGTCCCCTGGTCGTAGATCGTCACGCCCGTGACGTCCGACGGCAGCAGGTCCGGCGTGAACTGGATCCGGTGCTGCGTGCCCTGGACGGTCGCGGCGAGCGCCTTCGCGAGCGACGTCTTGCCGGTCCCGGGGGCGTCCTCCAGCAGCAGGTGGCCTTCCGCGACCATCGCCGTGAGGGCGAGGCGGACGGTGCGCTCCTTGCCGAGCAGCGCCTGCCCGACGTTCGAGACGAGCGCGTCGAAGGTCTCCGCGAACCACGTGCTCTGCTCGGGGGTCATGGTGGGGTTTCTCCTTGGTGCGGGGGTGGTCGGGCTGGTCATGCGACGGTGGCGCGGACCTCGGCGGGAGGTCCGCTGCCGACGGGGTTGCTGGCGGTGACCCGGATCAGCACGTCGCCCGCCTTGAGCTTGTCGACCGTGATCGGCGACGGGGTGGCGTTGGTGTGCCCGTCCTTGAGCGTGCTGCCGTCGGCGACCGACACGACCTCCCAGTCGTAGCCGTTGACCGCGCGACCGCCGTTGTTGGTCGGTGCCGCCCACGAGAACGTCACCGTGCCGGCCGGGGAGCCCGTCGCCACGCTGATCGTGGGCGCACCGGGCGTCGTCGGCTGTCCCGGCTGGGCGGACGCGGTGTCCGACCAGTCGCTCCAGCCGAGCTTGTTCTGGACGCGGAAGCGGGCGTTGACCCTCGACGTCGACGTGTACGGCGAGTCCGGCTGGGTCGTCGTGACCGTCCCGTTGACCCAGTACTCGCGGGCCGTGATCGGCGACGCGCCGTCGGCGCCGTCCGTGAACGTGAGGTTCACCTGGTCCACCCCGGCGGAGGTGGCGGACGCCTGAGGCTTCTGCGGTGCGGTCTGGACCAGCACGCTCCCGGACGTGGCCGGGTCGCCCGCCATGTCGTCGCGCGAGCTGACCGCGGTGACGGTGAACGGGCCGCTGGTGCCCGCGGCCAGGCCCTCGATCCGCACCGACCGGGTCGTCCCCGGGACCTGGGTGCTGTACCCGGGACCGGTGACGACGTAGCGCGCGATCGTGATCCCCGCGCCGCCCGTCTCCGCCGGTGCCTGCCACGTCAGGTCGACCCGGCCCTGACCCCAGGCGGGGGTGTCGCCCGCCGGGACGGCCAGCGTCACGGACTGCGGCGCGGTCGGCGCGCTGACGGTCTCACCGGTCGCCGAGCCAGGCGCGGACCAGCCGGCCTTGTTCCGGGCGCGGACCACGACCTGGTACTGGTGGCCGCGCTGGGCAGGGGCGATCGCGTACGTGGTGACGTCCGCGCCGAGCGCGACCGGGGCACCGCCGTCGACCGTGAGCTCGTACCCCTGGACGGCGTCGCCGTTGTTGGCCGGCGGCGTCCAGGACACGTCGATGCGGGCGTCGCCGAACCAGCCCGTGGTGCTCCTCGTCGCCGTCACCGCCGGCGCGTCCGGGACGGCCGCCGGGGACATCGGCTGCGAGAACGGGCTCCACGAGCTCGGGTCGGGTGCCTTGTTGTGCGCCCGGACCCGGACCGTGTACGCCGTGCCGTTGCGCAGGCCCGTGAAGGTGGCGCGCGGCGTCGAGACGGTCGTCGAGCCCCCGCCGGTCAACGGCAGCGGTGAGATCTCGACCGTGTAGCTGGTCACGGGCGACCCGGGCGACGTGGGCTCCGGCCACGTGGCGGTGATCGACCGGTCCCCGAACTCGAGCGTCGGCGCGGTCGGCGCGTCGGGCACGGCGTCGGGACGCGCGGGGGCCGACGGGCTGCTCGGGTCCGACAGGTCGACGGCGTTCTGCGCCGCCACCGTGAACGTGTACTCGACGTCGTTCGTGAGGTTGTCGATCGTGCAGGTGGTGCTCGCGCACTGACGGGTGATCCCGCCCGGGCTCGCGACGACCCGGTAGCCGGTGATCTCGGCCCCGCGGTTGTCGGGCGCGTCCCACTGCAGCACGACCGTCCGGTCCCGCACCTCGAGCACCTTGGGCGACGTCGGCTGCGCAGGTCGGCCGCGGACCACGACCGTCACCCGGGCCTCGACCTCACGGTCCGGGTCACCGGTGACGTCCCGGACCCGGACGCGGGTCACCATCCGGCCGATGAAGCCGACGGCCGGGCGCACGCTCACCGAGCCGCCCGCGGTCGACGCGGTGCCCGCACCGGGCGTCTCGACCGTGGCACCGAGCAGCGTGAGCGGCTCCGGGAACGGGTTCCAGGCGTGCCCGAGCACGTCGAACGTCGTCTCACGGCCCTCGACGCCGACCTGCTCCTGCGGCTCGACGCGGGCGACCGCACGCGTGCTCGCGATGACCCGCAGGGAGACGGCGGCGTCGAGCGAGCCGGTGCGGCCGTAGCCGATGCGGAGATCGACCTCGTCGGTGCGGCCCTTGGGGGTGTGCACGTCCGCCGACACCTTGAGCACGCTCTTGTCGAGCTCGACGACGAAGCCGTCGGGGATGGCGGACGCGATCTGGTACGTGTACCGGGCGTCGTCGGACGTCTGCCCCTCGGGGCCCGTGGTGAACGACCGCAGGTCCACGGAGATCGGGGCCTCACCGGGGGCGACGTCGATCGTCGACGGGGTGAACGTCGGCGGGTGGTCGTCGACGGCGTAGACCTCGATCGGCAGCGTGATGAACGACGAGTTGGCGCTCGTGTCGCCGGCGCCCGCGGCGTCGGTGACCTCGAGCGAGATCGACGCGGGCCCGGCGTAGCCGGGCGCCGACGTGAACTGCAGCGTGTGGCTGTCGGCGACGAGGTTCGTGCCGTCCGACTTCGTCGCGGTGACCCCGACGGGGTCCTTCACCGACGCCTTCTTGCCCGGTGCGACCTTGACCTGCTCGTCGAGCGGGATGACGAGCTTCTCGCCCGACGCGACCCGCAGCTCGGGGGCGTTGGGGCGGACCGTCGGCCGGAAGAACCCGAGCGCAGGCACGGTGATGAACGCGTACGACGACGCCGACGTGGCGTCCGGTGCCGTCGTGTTCGTCAGCAGGTACGGCAGCGTCTGGGTGTGGTCGACGAGCGTGACCAGGACGTGCCCGTCGGGCGTGACCTGCGCGACGTCCGCGACCGACCTGGGCACCGAAACCGCGAGGTCGCTCAGCGGGCCGCTCGGGTTCTGCGCCACCGCCAGCACGTCGACCGAGACGTCCGACCGGCCGATCGTGTCCGTCGCCGGGACGACGACGTCGCGCGCGATCGGCGGCTGCACGGGGGCGTCGTCCGTCACGGTGATCGTGAGGACGGCCGAGTCGCGCCCGCCGCGGGAGTTCTGCGCGGTGTACGCGATCTGGATGACCGTCGCCTCGTCGGGGGCGTGCACGATGATCCGGCGGCTGTCGACCTTCGCGTCGGTGCCCTCCGGCATCTCCAGGTCCGGCGCGAGCTCGAGCTCGTCGCCGCTGGAGTCGACGTCGTTCGCGAGCACCCGGACCTCGACCGTCTGGCCGGGCGTCACGGTGACGGCGTCGTCGCGTGCGACGACGCTCGCCGCACCGGTCGGCCGCTTCGCGATGCCGACCCGGATCGTCGCGACGGCGCGCTGCCCCGCCCAGTCCTCGACGGCGTACGTGAACGTGTCCGTCCCGGACTCGCCGGGGATCGACTCGTACAGCAGGTAGTCGGCGCCGACGGTCGTCACGCGACCGTGCACGGGGGCCTGCGCGACACCGAGCAGGGTCACGCCGTCACCGTCGGGGTCGATGCCGACGAGGGGCACGTCGATGCGGACGGTGTCCCCGGCGAAGACGCGCTCGACCAGGTCACGGGGACGCGGGGGCGACTTGGTCGCCGCGTCGGACGCGTGCACCCGGACGGTGACCTGGGCCGCGGTCTTGTTGCCGGTCGAGTCCCGCACGGAGAACGTCGCGTGCGCGGTCAGCGGCGCGTCCGGCGCCTGGTACCGCAGCACGTCGCCCGAGACGAACAGCAGGCCCTCCCCGGGCCCGAGAGGCTCGGCGAGCTCACGCTCGAGCGTGAGGTGGTCGCCGTCGGGGTCGTACGCCGACTCGAGCGCCGGGATCGTCACGACGCCGCCCGTGCGGACGCTGACCTCGATGTCCTTGACGACGGGGGGCTGCGAGGTCGCGGTCGGCGGCACGGGGTGGACGACGATCTCGCCGATCGCCTCGGCGGCGCCGTTCGACACCACGTACCGCAGCGCGACGGGCCCCTCGAGGGTGCGCTGGGCGCGGATCTGCACGAGGTGGTGGTCGAGGATCGCGACCTTCAGGCCGGCGCTGTCCCCGCCGTCGATCGACAGCAGGACGAGGACCTTGCCGGCCGGGTCGCTGTCGTTGTCGAGCGGGTCGACCGTCACCTCGCCGCCGGCGGGCAGCAGCGCGAGGTCGCGCACCGCGACGGGCGGCTCCGCCTGCTCGGGCCACTCGCGCACGTCGACGCGGGCGAGCCCCGTGGCCTGCTGCGGCCCCGCGGCGATCACGAACGGCACGTAGTACGGGCCGGGCCGCGCCGCCTGGAACGTGAAGGTGCCGGCGTTGAGGTCCGCGACCGTCGTCGCGCCCGCCACCTCGTCCACGCTCGCCAGCCGCGCCGGCTCACGGCCGGTGCTCCGCACCGCGGCGAGCGGATTGACCGTGACCGGCTGGTTGACGTACGTCACGGCGTGCACGGGGTCGATCTGCGGTGACAGCGAGCCGGCGGCACGGACGTCGACGTCGAGCGTGCCCTCCACCACCGACGTCCCGTCCGAGACCTGCAGCGTCACCCGCGTCCTGCCCAGCTTCGTGCCGTCCGCCTTGAACGTCACCGCACCGTCCTGGCGGAACTGCACCGAGCCCGCCTCCGCGTCGGCGGTGGCGCCCACGAGCAGCAGGTCGTCGCCGTCGGGGTCGGTGAAGTCGGCGAGCGCGTCGTGCTCCGCCTGACCACCCTGCTCCACCTCGACGGACCCGGTGCGGAGCTGGACGGGCGGACCCTGCTCGCCGTCGCCGCGGACCGTGAGGTGCACGTGGGCGGTCGACGGCGCGCTCGTGCCCCGTCCGTCGGTGATCGTGTACGTCAGGTCGGCGCTGCCCGTCGCGTCGGACGCGACGACGACCTGCAGCGCACGGCCCCCGTAGATGGACTCCAGGTGCCCGAACTCCGGGGGCAGCGGGTCGAACTGGGAGATCGCGAGGATGCCGCAGTCGGACGACGAGTCGTTGTCGATGACCGGCAGGATCGTGGTGCGCCCGGGGCGCACCCCGAACTCGTCGTCGGCCGCGGTGGGCGGGGCGGACTGGTCGGTGCACTCGGTGACCAGCTCCTGCGTCGTGTCGGGGCTGTCCGACTGCTCGTCCGACTCCTCCGGCTCCTCCTGCGGCTGGATGTCCTGCCAGTTCGGCACCCGCAGGTCGGTGTCCTGGGTCGGCATCCAGAGCCGGCCGCGCAGCGTGTCGTTGAGCACGACCATCTGCCGGTTCACCCGGAACTTCAGCACGTCCGTCGACGACATGTCCTCGAGGTCGTCCAGCCGGGGCTTCTTGCCCTCGCACAGCTCGACGTACGACCCCGTCGACGAGGCCCACGCACCGTGCGCGCACCGCCCCACCCGGACCGGCGCGGCGGGCGCGCCGTCGCCGCCTGTCTGGTGCTCGACGACGCGCCCGCCGTCCAGCGGGACCTCGAGGAGCGCGGTCCGGCTCGCGACGAGCACGCTCGACGCCTCCGGGCCCGCCTGCTGCAGCGTGAGGCCGTCACCCGTGAGCTCGACGCTGCCGTGCAGGGTGCGCAGCGTGCTGCCCGACAGGACGACCGGCTCGTCGCCGACGGCGGTCAGCTGGTCGACGTCACCCGCGCCGAGCGACCCGAGCTCCTCGAGCTGCGCGTCGCCCGAGGACACGTCGACGCGCGTGACGGCGCCGTCCTCGGGGGCGACGCCGAGCGCGGCACCGGATCGCGCGACGACGACGGCCCCGCCGTCGCCGAGCGCGAGGTCGGGCCGGTCCTGGGCCACCTGCAGCCCGCCGAGCTGTGCCACGGTCCGCACCCAGGCGTCGCCCGCGCCGTCGACGAACGACACCGTGCCGGCCGCCATCGAGACGACCGTCCCGGCCGCGGGGACCGGCGTCGTCAGCGCGACGCTCGCGGGGTCGACCACCGAGACGGTGTCCCGCTCGACGAGGAGCACGTCGCCCTCGTCCTGCAGGACGTCGAACGAGTCGCCGCCCTCGGTCACCAGGCCCGCGTTGAGCTCCTCGACGGGAACGTTGAACCGCCCGACCTTGAGCTGGCTCGTCGCGGTCAGCCAGACCGCGCCGTCGTTGAGGTCGAGCCGCGCGAGCGGGAACCCCGGGTGCACCAGGGCGAGGACCGCGACGACCACCGGCACGGTGACGACTGCGGCCGTCTTCGTGGAGCGCGACCTGAGCGCGCGCCAGCTCATGGCGCGCACCCCTGCGCGGGCGTCGCCGACGCCTGCCGGTTCGACCGGACGATCGACACCTCGATGCACACCTCACCCGTCGCCGACGCCGCCGGCACGGTCACGGTCGGCACGTCGACGATCTCGAACGTGGGCTCACCTGTCGCCGCCAGGACGCCCCACAGGTAGTGGTCGCCGTCCTGCGGCGCCGGGTTCTCCCAGGTGAACACGACCGAGCCGTCGGCCTGGCGCACGCCCGCGAGCGAGTGCGGTGACGGGACCGGCGCGGCTGCGACGTCGTCCTGCGTGCCGTCGGTGAAGTCCTGGGTCGCGCCGGGCGGGGTCGACGACCCCGGGGTGTCGTCCGACGCGGTGAGCGCGATCGCGACGGCGGCCCCGGCGACGACGAGCGCGGACACCGCACCGACGAGGACGCGCGTCCGACGTGCACCGCGCGCACGCCGCGGGTCGCCCGGGTCGACGACGAGGGCCACGTCCTCGCCGGCCGGGACGCCCACGTGCACGGCGGCCCCCGACCGGGGGTCCGTCGTCGGGGCGACGGTCACGACGGGACGCAGCCGGGTCGCGTCGTCGTCGGCCGACGACGTGGCCGCGGGGGCGACGGGAGGAGCGGGCACCGCCGGCCGGACCGTCACGATGGACCGGAGCCGGGTGGCGTCGTCGCGCTCCGGTCCCGACCCGGTGCCCGGTCCGGGCAGCGGCGGCGGCGCAGTGTCGTCGAGGTCGTCGAGCAGGTCCAGGGGCGTGACCGGCAGCCGCAGGTCGATCTCGATCTGCTGGAGCGCGCGCCCCACGGCAGCCGCCGACGGGTGCCGTCGGGCGGGGTGCTTCGACATCGCCCGCTCGAGGAGCGCCTGCAGGTCGAACGGCACGTCGTCGCGTCCGGTGGGCGGCAGCGGGCTGCGCTCGATGCGCGCCACGAGCTGCTGGGCGCCGTTCTGACCCCCCGGGACCTCGAACGGGGTGCGGCCCGCGAGGAGCGAGTAGATCGTCGCGGCGAGCGAGTAGACGTCCGAGCGCTCGTCGCCCGTGGGGTGCTCGCCGAGCAGCTCCGGCGGTGACCACGGGATCGACATGCCGACGGTCGCGCCGACGCCCGGGCCGGTGGTCGCGGCGATCCCGAAGTCGGTGAGCGCGGGCCACCCGAAGTCGGTGGTCAGGACGTTGGCGGGCTTGATGTCGCGGTGCAGGATCCCGGCCCGGTGCGCCGTCTCGATGGCCGCGGACAGCCGGACGCCGATGCGCAGCGACTCGGCGACCGACAGCCGCTCCTGGCGGTACCGCTCCGCCAGGCCCGGCCGGGAGCAGTACTCCATGACGAGGTACGGGCGTCCGTCCGCCGCGATGTCCGCCTGGTGGATCGTGACGATCGACGGGTGGTGCGAGAGCCGGGCCATCAGGTTGGCCTCGGTCTGGAAACGGGTGCGCACGTCGTCGTCGAGGCTGCCCGCCAGGAGCACCTTCACCGCGACCTCGCGGCGCGGGAGCTCCTGCTCGTACAGGAAGACGTCCGCGAAGCCCCCGAGTCCGAGCACGCGCACGTACTCGTACCCCGGGAGACGGGGCGGCGTCGAGGCTTCGCGGCGTGCGGTCACGAACCCCGCTCCACCGTGAACGTCACGCCGTCGCCGAGGTCGACGACCTCGCCGGCGCCCACGACGCTCGCCTCGCCCGGGTGCAGCCGACGGGCGCCCTCACCCGGCCGCGACACGTGCACGCCGTTCGTGGAGTCCAGGTCCGTGACCAGCACGTGGTCCCCCTCGGCGCGGACCTCCGCGTGGGTGCGGGAGATGTCCTGCTGCGGGCTGGGCACCGTCACCAGGCGCGGCAGCTCCCGGTTCGTCACCCGGGCCACCTGCGGGGCGCGCCCGAGCAGCACCGCACGGTCGAGCGTCACGACGAGACCCGTGGACAGCACGATGCGCGCCGGCTCGACCGCGGCCGGTGTCTGGAACGGGCCGGGGACCTCGTCGGACGCCCATGACGGGAGCTGGTCGCGGATCGCCGCGAGGTCGCTCGACAGGATCGTCAGGCCGTCGTGGTCGTCGGCCGAGGCGGCGCCCAGGGCCGGCTCGGCGGCGGGCTGGACGGCCGGTTCGGCGGCACGCGGGACGTCCAGGGCGTCCGGGACGTCGATCAGGCGGTGCGGGGCGGCGTGGCGGGGGCCCGAGAGGAACGCCTCCGCGGCAGCCACGACCTCGGCCAGGTCCGCGGCCCCGGGTCCGTCGAGCAGCTCGTCACCGGGGGTGGCGAGCGGGTCACGGTCGTCGGCCTCGTCGGACCAGACGTTCGCCGGGACGTCGGCGACGTCCGGCTCGAGCTCCGGCTCGAGCTCCGCCTCGAGCTCCGGCTCGACCTCCGCCTCGAGCTCCGGCTCGACGTCCCGGACCGCCTCGGCCGCCAAGGGCTCGTCGGCGCTCGCCTCGTCGGCGACGGGCACGTCGTCGACGGCGTCCTGCACGGGCTCGACGACGTCGTCCGCCGCAGGCGCCTCGACCACCGGGACCTCGACCACGGGCACCTCGATCACCGGCACGTCCACCACCGGCACGTCGATCACGGCCGGGGCGGCAGGCAGGTCCGCGCGAGGACGCTCGACGACCGGTGCCGCCTCCGCGACGGGCGCCACGTCGGCGTCCGACAGCGCGACCCACACCTCGGCCGCCCGCACGACGCCGTCGGTGACCGGCAGCGCCGAGCCCTCGGCGTCGGCCCCGGAGACGCGCACGCTGACCTCGGCGACGCCGTCGACGGTCCGCTCGCTCCACGTGCTGACGTCGCCGGCGTGCAGCACCTGGTCGGACGCACCGGTGAGCACCACCTCGACGTCACCACGCAGCGCGACGTGCACGCGCCGGCCCGTGACCGCCACGAGCGCGAAGGGGGGCAGGCCCGTCAGGCCGTCGCGGGCGAGCACGGCGAGCGCGCCCACGACGCCGTCGCCGGCCGCGTCCCACAGGGCACGGACCGCGTCGTCGTCGACGCCGGGCCCGACGAGCGCCACGAACCCCGGACGGACGACGGCGGTCCGGTCGCCGGTGGTGTACTCGGGAACGGTCATGGCCGGGTCTCCTCGGGGGTCGTGCTCTCGTCACGGGTGTCGTCGGGCGGCGGCGGTGCCGGCTCGTCCCTGCGCAGTCGGTCGATCCCCCGGGCGGGGGTCGGGGTCGTCACGGGGAACACCGGTCCGCGCGGTCGTGCCGGCCGGGGCACCGTGGCCCCGTTCAGCATCTCGTCCCACTGGTGCACGCCGAGCTCGGCGCCGGGCCGGGGCACGGTGATGTGCACGTCGTCGTGCGCGCCGGCCGAGGTCGCCACGTCGACCACGACGACGCTCACGTTGTCGCGGGCCCCCCGGTCGAGCGCGAGCCCCACGAGGGCGGCGGCGGCGGCCTGGGCGTCCTCGGTCGCGGCCAGCACGGCGGCGAGGTCCTCGTCCTGCACCTCGCGGGTGAGGCCGTCCGTGCAGATGAGGAGCCGGTCGTCCAGCCCGGCGGGCAGCAGCCAGTAGTCGGGCTCGGGCGCGTCGCCGGTGCCGAGCGCGCGCGTGAGCACGTGCCGTTCGGGGTGCTGCGCCGCGCCGGCCTCGTCGATCTCCCCCAGGTCGAGCAGCTCCTGCACGACGGAGTGGTCGACGCTGACCTGCTCGAGCGCACCGTCCGACCAGCGGTACACGCGCGAGTCACCGACGTTGAACACGAGCCAGTACGCACCGCCGTCGTGCTCGGTCACGGCCACGCCGGCGACGGTGGTGCCGCCCTGGCGTCCGCCGGTGAACTCGCCACGGATCCGAGCGGCCGTCCGCGTGAAGCACGCGTGCACGTCGTCCGCCGTCGCCGCGGCCTGCCCGGCCAGCTGCGCGAACTCCTCGACGGCGATCCGGCTGGCGAGGTCGCCCGCGTCGTGACCGCCCATCCCGTCCGCGACGAGGAAGACAGGCGGGTAGGCGAGGAGCGCGTCCTCGTTGACCTCCCGCACGAGCCCGCGATCGGTCGCGGAACCCCACGACGTGCGCACGCGACCCCCCTCATCACTCGCCACCGGCGACCCCGCCGTCGGGGGCCCGTGGAAAGCATCGGCGCACATCGTGCCCTACCTGAGCACCCAGGTCACACCAGCGCCCGTTTCGTGGGCACATGACCGTCACGCGGGAGGTGCGAGGACCCCCTGCGTGAGATACGCGGGGTCAGATACCGAGCTGGAACACCCCCCAGTAGGCGAGCACGACGAGCAGGACCGTCGACCCGGCGGCGACCGCGCCGAACGCCAGCTTGCGGACGACGCCGCCGGCAGCGACCCGTTCCGCCACGTGCAGCTCGTGCACGCGCTGCATCAGGAGCACCGCGGCGACGACCGCCGCGACTCCGAGCAGCCGGACGGCGACCCAGCCGCCCCGCACGATCCAGTCGTTGCGCTCGTAGTCGAGCGCGAGCCGCGCGATGGACACGAGGTACCACGCGAGGCCGACGACGGTGGCGAGCGCACCTGCACCCAGCCCGGTCAGCCGCCACGGCACACCGGGCGCGAACCGCGGGCGTTGGTCGGCCGGTCGCCGCCGGCCGAGCCCCGCGAGCTCCGCTCCGCGGGCGAGCAGCACGAGGAGCGGTCCGAGCACGAGGAGCGCGACGGACCCGAGCACGGTGCCGACCACGATGTCCCCGTCGCCGAGCCACCGGGGCTCCGGCACGGGCGCGGCGACGTACGTCTGCTCGGGCGTCGCCCCCGCGACCCGGGGGGACGCGTCGGCCGTGGCGGGCAGGCCGAGCACCCAGCCCGACAGGTCGCGCAGGAACGTGGCGGAGACGACGCCGTCGACCCGGATGCCGTGGTTGGCGCCCTCGTAGTAGCGCACCGTCACGTCGGTGTCGCCGTTCACGGCGGCGTCCCCGATGAGCTGCTCGGCGCCCTGCAGCACCGGCATGGACGCGTCGCCCGTCCCGTAGACCATGAGGACCGGCTGCGTGAGCCGGCGCTGGTACGGCGTGACGTCGAAGTCCGCGTACTCGAACCCGCCGCCCGGCAGCGACATCCCGACGGCGCGCGGGATGGCCCGGAACACCTCCTGAGGCACGCCGGTGTTGCGCAGGTAGGAGTCGACCGCGAACGCCGCCTGCTCGCGCGGCGGCACCACGGGCGACGACACCAGCACGACGAACCCGATCCGCGGGTCGACGGTCGCCATGACGGGCGCGATCCAGCCGCCCTCGCTCTCGGCGTACACGCCGACGCGGTCGGGGTCGACGCCCTCGTGCTGCCGCAGCACGGCGACGGACGCGTCGTAGTCGTGCGCCATCTGCACGTAGTCGCGGTGCCGGGTCGTGTAGGTGTCGAGCCGCTTGTTCGGCACCATCGCGACGATGCCCGACTCGGCGAGCGCGCGCGCCTGCGCGAGGAACGCGATCTTGTACTCCCCCGTGCCGGCGCCGTGCACGAACACGACCCCGGGGGCCGGGGCGTCGAGACCGACGGGCTCGCTGATCTGCGCCTGGATGGTCGCGCCGTCGAGCTGGACGTCGACGACCGAGGTCCGCACCTCGTACTTCTTCAGCGCCGGCGCGTGGCCGATCGCCGTCGACGACGACGTCACGGGCAGCGGGTCCTCCAAGGGGACCGGGTCCCACTGCGGACCCATGACGGCGCCGAGGACGGCGAGGACCACCACGCCGAGGGCCGTGCTCGCGACGAGGCGGTACGGGCCGGCGGCGACGTGCGTGACCCGCGCGAGCCTGCGCCGCACCCGGATGCTCCGCTCGCTGCGCAGCACGTCAGAACCCCAGCCGGCCGAGCTGCTTCGGGTCGCGCTGCCAGTCCTTCGCGACCTTGACGTGCAGGTCGAGGTACACGCGCGCACCGAGCAGCGCCTCGATGCCACGGCGGGCCTGGCTGCCGACGTCCCGCAGCCGCGAGCCGCCCTTGCCGATGATGATGGCCTTCTGGCTGTCCCGTTCGACGAACAGGTGCACGCGGACGTCGAGGAAGGGCCGCCCGTCGTTCGACGGCTCCTCGCGCGGCACGATCTCGTCGACGACCACGGCGAGCGAGTGCGGCAGCTCGTCGTGCACGCCCTCGAGCGCGGCCTCCCGGACCAGCTCGGCGACCATCACGGCCTCCGGCTCGTCGGTGAGCTCGCCGTCGGGGTACAGCGCGGGGCCCTCGGTGAGGTGGCCGACGAGGACGTCCTCGAGCACCTTGACCTGGTAGCCCGACGTGGCGGACACCGGCACGATGTCGGCCCACTCGCCGAGCTTCGCGACGGCCATGAGGTGCTCGGCCAGGCGGCCCTTGCCGACGAGGTCGGCCTTCGTGACGACGGCGACCACGGGCGTCCCCCGCCCGTCGCGGGCCAGCTCCTGCAGCTGGTCCGCGATGAACCGGTCGCCCGGGCCGACCTTCTGGTCCGCCGGCAGGCAGAACCCGACGACGTCGACCTCCGTGAGCGTGTCCTTGACGAGGTCGTTGAGCCGCTCGCCGAGCAGCGTGCGGGGCCGGTGCAGCCCGGGCGTGTCGACGAGCACGAGCTGGGCGTCCGGGCGGTGCACGATGCCGCGCACCGTGTGCCGGGTCGTCTGGGGGCGGCCGGACGTGATCGCGACCTTCTGCCCGACGAGGGCGTTCGTCAGCGTCGACTTGCCGGCGTTCGGCCGGCCGACGAAGCAGGCGAATCCTGAGCGGAAGGTCATCGTGCGGCTCCGTGGTTCTCGTTCGTGGCGCGTGCCGGGGGTGGGTCGTCCTGCGGCGGCTGGTGCGGCTCGACCAGGTCCACCAGGACGGTGGCGAGCCTGCGGCGCCGACCCTCGGCGCGGTCGGCGACGAGGTGCAGCCCGTGGATCTCGCCCTGCGACCCCGGCAGTGGAACCTTACCCAGCGCCTTGGCCAGCAGGCCGCCGGCCGTGTCGACGTCCTCGTCGTCGACCTCGATCCCGAACAGCTCGCCGAGCTCGTCGCGCCCGAACCGCGCGGGCACCCGGTACACGCCGCCGCCGAGCTCCTCGACGACGGGGGCGCTCGGGTCGTGCTCGTCGACGAGCTCCCCGACGATCTCCTCGAGCGCGTCCTCGACGGTCACGAGCCCGGCGATCCCGCCGTACTCGTCGACCACGAGCGCGAGGTGCGACGACCCGGCCTGCAGCTCGCGCAGCAGGTCGTCCACCGGCTTCGACTCGGGGACGAACACCGCGGGCCGCGCGAGCGAGGAGGCGGGCTCGTCGAGGCCGTCGTCGATGCCGCGGGTGAGCCGCTGCACGATGTCCTTGAGGTAGAGCACTCCGCGCATGTCGTCGACGGACTCCCCCACGACCGGCACCCGGGAGAACCCGGACCGCAGCAGGAGCGCGAGGGCCTTGCGCAGCGGCGTGTCCGCGGAGGTCGTCACCATGTCGGTGCGCGGCACCATCACCTCGCGCGTCAGGGTGTCGCCGAGCTCGAGGACCGAGCGGAACATCTCGCGCTCCTCGTCCTCGATCGCCTCGGACTCGCTCACGCGCTGCACCATGTCGCGCAGCTCCTCCTCGTCCTCCTCGGCGGAGCCGCCGGGCGTGCTCGCGGCGCGGCCGACCCGTCCGGCGACGGCGGTCGCGTACGTGAGCGGCCGGGACAGCAGGGTGAGCGCCGCCACGGGGTGCCGGCGGCCGAGGCTGCGCGGGCTGACCCGCACGAACACGAACGCGACGAGCCCGCACACGGCGACGGAGACGAGCAGCACGACCCACCACGCCCACGACCCGGACGCGACGGCGAGCACGATGCACACGGTCGCCGTCATCTCGAGCAGCAGCCGCACGAACGACGCCGCGGCGGTGACCCGGACCGGGTGCTCGACGAGCGCCCGCACGCGGGCCGCGGCGGGGTGCCGCTCGGCGACGAGCTCGGTCACCGCGGCGCGCGAGACGCGGTTCACCGCGACCTCGCCGGCGGACAGGGCGGCCGCCCCCGCGATGCCGAGCACCGCGAGCAGGATCAGCAGCGCGACCGGTTCGTCGGTCATCGACCGGCCAGGAACGTCAGCAGCAGCCGGCGCTGCAGCGCGAACATCTCCTTCTCCTCCGCCGGCTCGGCGTGGTCGTACCCGAGCAGGTGCAGGATGCCGTGGGTCGTCAGGAGGAGGAGCTCCTCGGCCGTGGAGTGGCCCGCCGTCCGGGCCTGCTGCGCGGCGACCTCCGGGCACAGCACGACATCGCCGAGCAGGCCGGCGGGCGTCGGCTCGCCGTCGCGGCCGGGGCGCAGCTCGTCCATCGGGAACGACAGCACGTCCGTCGGCCCCGGCTCGTCCATCCACTTGACGTGCAGGTCCGTCATCACGTCCGTGCCGACCAGCAGGATCGACAGGTCCGTCTGCGGGTGCACGTGCATCTCGTCGAGCACGTAGCGCGCGAGCGCGGCGAACTCCGCCTCGTCGACGTCGAACCCCGACTCGTTGTTGACCTCGATGCTCACCTGTCAGCTCCTGTCCCAGCGCGCGTACGCGTCGATGATGTCGCTGACCAGGCGGTGCCGGACCACGTCCGACGACGTCAGGCGGCAGAACTCGACGTCGTCGACACCGCTGAGGATCTGCTCGACGACGCGCAGGCCGGACGTGGTCCCCGACGGGAGGTCCACCTGCGTCACGTCACCGGTCACGACGACCTTGGAGCCGAAGCCCAGGCGCGTGAGGAACATCTTCATCTGCTCGACGGACGTGTTCTGCGCCTCGTCGAGGATGATGAACGAGTCGTTGAGGGTGCGGCCGCGCATGTACGCGAGCGGGGCGACCTCGATGGTGCCCGCCTCCATGAGCCGCGGGATCGACTCGGGGTCGACCATGTCGTGCAGCGCGTCGTACAGCGGCCGCAGGTAGGGGTCGATCTTCTCGGACAGCGTGCCGGGCAGGAACCCGAGCCGCTCCCCCGCCTCGACCGCGGGACGGGTCAGCACGATCCGGTTGACGCGTCGCTCCTGCAGGGCCTGCACGGCCTTGGCCATCGCGAGGTACGTCTTGCCGGTGCCCGCGGGTCCGATCCCGAACGTCACCGTGTGCCGGTCGATCGCGTCGACGTACTCCTTCTGCCCCGCCGTCTTCGGCCGGATCGTGCGGCCGCGCGAGGACAGGATGTTGAAGGTCAGGACGTCGGCGGGCCGGGCGGTCGACCCGGCGGCCAGCATCGCGACGGACCGCGTGACCACGTCGGGCGTGAGCGGCGTGCCGCCGGCGGCCATCTCGACGAGCTCGTCGACGAGGCGGGCGACGAGGGCGACGTCGCCGACCGGACCCGCGAGCGTCACCTCGTTGCCGCGGACGTGCACGTCGACCGTCGTGAAGCCCTCCTCGATCGCGCGGAGCACCTCGTCGCGCAGCCCGAGCAGCTCGACCATCGAGACGTCGGCGGGAACGCTGATCCGGTGCTCGACGCGCGCGGGCGCACCGGTGCGGTGGGGGGCGGGTGTCGGCTGCGTCATGTGCTCGGCGTACGCCGTGCGCTCCTTCGGTCGAGCGGTTGGTGCCGCGGGCACACGGTGCGGTGCCCCCCTCACGGGCGTCGTCGCGTCCATGATGGAGCGGACGACGCACGTCGACCGCCCCAGTCTACGAGCCGCACCCCTCGCAGGTCCGAGCACATTGGAGGCACGCCGGTGGGAGCCCCCCGTCCGTCCACCAGGAGCGCCGCGCTCGTCGCGCTGGCGGCCCTCGTCCCCGCCCTCCTGCTCACGGGCTGCGGCGACGGGCCGTCCGAACCCGCAGGCGCGACGACCGCCCCGCCGGCGACGTCCGTCGCACCGACGCCGACGTCCTCACCGCACCCGACCCCGCCGGACGAGCCGGCACCGCTCGACACGTCCGGCGACGTCGCCCAGGCGGGCACGACGACCCTCCTCGCGCCGCTGTCGGGCTCGACGGTCCCCGGCCCCACGGTGACCGTCTCGGGCACCGGCACCGCCTTCGAAGGCACGCTCGTGTGGGACGTGCACCCGGCCGGCGAGCTCACGTCGGCCGTCGTCTACGAGGGCTCGACCCAGGCCGGCGCGAACGGCGAGGTCGGGCCGTTCTCGTTCACCGTCGACCTGCCCGCCGGGGCGTGGACGGTCCGGGTCTGGGAGCCGGACATGACGGACGGCGCCGCCGACCCGGGTCCTTCGTCCCATCTCGTGAGCGCCACGTTCACGGTGACCTGAGTCCGGGGCGCTGAAGGGCCGTCCTGGGCTGCGCACGGCGCCCCGGCAGGGACAGACTGGCCACGAGGCCGGGCAGGGCCGCCCGGCGTGCGCGGGAGGTGCGCCGTGGCGACGTACGTCTGGGACTTCACGCAGGGCGACAAGGACCACAAGGACCTGCTCGGCGGCAAGGGCGCGAACCTGGCGGAGATGACCCGGCTCGGGCTGCCCGTGCCGCCGGGGTTCACGATCACGACGGAGGCGTGCCGCTTCTTCATGCGGCACGGCGCCGTGCCGCCCGGCCTGGGCGTCGAGGTGACGACCGCCCTGCGGCGCGTCGAGGACACGCTCGGGCGCCGGTTCGGCGACACGACCGACCCGCTGCTGGTGTCCGTCCGGTCCGGCGCCAAGTTCTCCATGCCCGGGATGATGGAGACCGTGCTCGACGTCGGTCTCAACGACGAGACCGTGCACGGGCTCGCGTCGTTCAGCGGCGACGAGCGGTTCGCGTGGGACTCCTACCGCCGGCTCGTGCAGATGTTCGGCCGGACCGTCCTCGACGTCGACGGCGACCGGTTCGCCGACGCCCTCGACGCCGCGAAGGCCGCCCGCGGTGTCACGTCCGACGTCGACCTGGGCGCCGACGACCTGCGCGAGCTCGTCGACACCTACAAGCAGATCGTGCGCGAGGACGTCGGCCGCGACTTCCCGCAGGAGCCGCGCGAGCAGCTCGACCTCGCGATCGTCGCCGTGCTGCGGTCCTGGAACACCGAGCGGGCCCGCCTGTACCGCCGCAAGGAGCGGATCCCCGACGACCTCGGCACGGCGGTCAACGTCGTCCCGATGGTGTTCGGCAACCTGGGCCCCACGTCGGGCACGGGCGTCGCCTTCACGCGGGACCCGTCGACCGGGCAGCCCGGCAACTACGGCGACTACCTGGCGAACGCGCAGGGCGAGGACGTCGTCGCGGGCATCCGGAACACGTCCAGCCTGGCCGACCTGGAGCGCATGGACCCAGGTGCCTACGGCGACCTCCGGCGCGCGATGCGGCAGCTCGAGACGCACTACCGGGACCTGTGCGACATCGAGTTCACCATCGAGCGGGGCCGCCTGTGGATGCTGCAGACGCGGGTCGGCAAGCGCACGGCGGCCGCGGCGTTCCGGATCGCCACCCAGCTCGTCGACGAGCACCTGATCACGCTCGACGAGGCGCTCGCACGGGTCTCGGGCGAGCAGCTCACGCAGCTGCTGTTCCCGCAGTTCGACTCCACCGCGGACCGCACCCTGCTGGCCCGCGGGATGGCAGCGTCGCCGGGTGCGGCCGTCGGGGCCGCCGTGTTCGACTCCCGGACCGCCCAGGCGTGGGCGGCGGACGGGAAGGACGTGGTCCTGGTCCGCCGGGAGACGAACCCGGACGACCTCGGGGGCATGATCGCCGCGGTCGGCGTCCTGACGGCACGCGGCGGCAAGACGTCGCACGCGGCCGTCGTCGCCCGGGGCATGGGCCGCACGTGCGTGGTCGGCGCGGAGGCGCTCGACATCGACGTCGTCACGCGCAGCTTCAGCGCCGACGGCCACGTGGTGCACGAGGGCGACGTGGTCGCGATCGACGGCTCCACGGGCGAGGTGTTCCTCGGCGCGGTCGCGGTGGCCCCCTCCCCGGTGAGCCGCTACCTCGACGAGGGCCTCGACGCCGCCCTCTCGGCCGCACCGGACGAGGCCACGCAGGACCTGGTCCGCGCCGTCGACCGGCTCCTGCAGCACGCCGACGCGACCCGCCGGCTGCACGTCCACGCGAACGCGGACACCGCCGACGACGCGGCCCGCGCACGCCGGCTCGGCGCCCAGGGTGTCGGGCTGTGCCGGACCGAGCACATGTTCCTCGGCGAGCGCCGCGTGCTCGTCGAGCGCGTGGTCCTCGCGGACGACGACGCCGAGCGGCAGGCGGCGCTCGACGCCCTGCTCCCCCTGCAGCGGGAGGACTTCGTGGGTCTGCTCACCGCGATGGACGGGCTCCCGACGACGATCCGGCTGCTGGACCCGCCCCTGCACGAGTTCCTGCCGGACCTCACGGAGCTGTCCGTCCGGGTCGCGCTCGCGGAGGCCAGGGGCGAGTCCTCACCGCAGGACGTGCGGCTCCTGGCGGCCGTGCGGCGGATGCACGAGGCGAACCCGATGCTGGGGCTGCGCGGCGTCCGCCTCGGGCTCGTGATGCCCGGGCTGTTCGCGCTGCAGATCCGGGCCGTGTGCGAGGCGGTCGCCCGGCGCCTGGCCGACGGGGGCGACCCGCGGGCGGAGATCATGGTCCCGCTCGTCGGCTCCGTGCAGGAGCTGCGCCTCGTGCGCGACGAGGCCGTGGGCATCATGGCCGAGGTCGGCGCAGCGCACGGGGTCGACCTCGCGCTGCCCGTCGGCGTGATGATCGAGCTGCCGCGTGCCGCCCTCACCGCCGGCCGCATCGCCGAGCACGCGGCGTTCTTCTCGTTCGGCACGAACGACCTGACACAGACGACGTGGGGCTTCTCGCGCGACGACGTCGAGGGGGCGTTCTTCGCGCAGTACACCGACAACGGGGTCCTGGTCGTGTCGCCGTTCGAGACGATCGACGAGCACGGCGTCGGGCGGCTCGTGCGGATCGCCGTCGAGGAGGGCCGCGCGGCCCGCCCGGGCCTGACCATCGGGGTGTGCGGGGAGCACGGCGGCGACCCGGAGTCGATCCGGTTCTTCCACGGTGTCGGCATCGACTACGTGTCCTGCTCGCCGTTCCGGGTGCCGGTCGCGCGGCTCGAGGCGGGCCGGGCGGCCGTGGCGGAGGCGGGCCTCGAGACACGCTGACACGCAGGCACAGGGTCAGGCGGCGGCGAGCGCCTCGTCCGCACGCTCCGGGCTGCCCTCGGCGAGGCCGCGGTCGATCGCCCGACGGGACGCGAGCCACAGGACGACGCCGACCACGCACACCAGAGCCTCGGTGACGGTCAGCGCCCACACGACGCCGGCCAGGCCGAACCAGAGGTTCCCGAGCAGCACGATCGGCACGAACAGCACACCCTGCGCCATCGACATCACGATCGTCGGCACCGACCGCCCGGTCGCCTGGAACAGCGACGTGAGCAGGCCCGCGAACCCGTTCGCGACCATCGCCACGAGCTGCGCGGTGAGGATCGTGACGCCGATCGCGAGCACCGAGCGGTCCGCGACGAACGCGGTGAACAGCTGCTCGCGGAACAGGAGCACCGCCGCCATGAACACCGCGGCGACACCGCCGACCGCGATCGCGGACACGCGCAGCGCCGACCTCAGGCGACGGCGGTCGCCCTTGCCGTAGGCGTAGGCGAGCAGCGGCAGCACGCCGAGGGTCACGCCCATGAGCAGGAACTCCGGCACCTGGGCGATCCGGACGGCCACGCCCATGGCGGCGAGCGGCCCGTCACCGTAGGCGGCCGCGAGGTTGTTGAGGACCAGCGAGGTGACGATGAGGAACCCGGACTGCAGGAGCTCGCCGACGCCCACGCCGAACACGGGCCGCATGACGGCCGGCGACAGGGTGAACCACCGCGGCGCGAGGCTCATGTGCTCGCTGTTCCGCTGCAGCCAGACGACGAAGTAGACGACGACCCCGAGGTTCGCGAGCCCCATCGCGAGGGCGGCACCGGCGACCCCCTGGTGCAGCACGAGGATGAGCAGCACGTCGAGCACGAGGTTGGCGACGGTGGAGCCGATGAGCCCGACCATCACCTGGCGCGCGGCGCCCTCGGCCCGCACGAGCTGCTCCAGGCAGAAGGCAGCGGCGAGCACCGGGACGAACGCGAGCATGACCCCGACGAAGGCCCTGGTCGCAGGCATGGCCGCCGCGTCGGCACCGAGGAGCCGCACGAGCGGGTCCAGCAAGAGCAGCCCGACGCCACCGAGGACGGCACCCGCGAGCACGGAGCCCCACACGGCGAACGACGCGACGTGCTTGATCTGGCCGGCCTTGGCCGGCTCGTGCTCGGACGCGCCGAGCAGCCGGGAGACGAGCGCGCCGCCGCCGACGCCGAACACGCCGCCGACCGCCATGACGAGACCGAGCACCGGGGCGCCGAGCGTCACCGCGGCGAGCAGGGCGTTGTCGTGCAGCGAGCCGACCACGCCGGCGTTGATGACGTTGTAGACGGCGCCGACGATCATCGCGGCGGCCATCGGCACGCAGAGGTGCACGAGGGCGCGGACGACCGGTGCCGCCGACAGGTACCAGCGGTTGGTGCCGACGGCGTCGGCCGGGGACTGGGAGTCGAGGGTCGAGGTGCTCATGGCTCCTCCTTCCGGGCAGGTTCGAGGGCGCGCCGGCAGACGCCGGCGCGGCGTGGGTCTTTCGGGGACGCGGAAGGACCGCGGGATGAGGTGGTCGTCGTCGGGTGCGGCCGGGCCGCCCCCGGCTACCGGGTCGGCTGCGGGAGCTCGGCGGTGACCTTGGTCAGGAGGGTGTGCAGCGTGTCGCGCTCGGACTGGTCGAGCGGGGCGAGGAGCTCCTCCTCGATCTCACCGATGGCGGTGTCGAACCCGGCGATGAGCTCCGCGCCGTCGTTCGTGGCGTACACGCGCTTGCTGCGCTCGTTGCCGGCCTCCGTGCGGCGCTCGACGAGGCCGCGTCGCTCGAGCCCCTGCAGGAGGCTCGAGACGCTCGCCGCGCTCGTGCGGCTGACGTCCGCGATGTCGCGCTGGATCGCGCCCGGGTTCTGGACCAGGTAGCCGAGCACGAAGCTCTGCTCGTGGGTGAGGTCGCGCGCCCGGATCCAGTCCTCGCCGGCCTTGCGCTGAGCCCAGCCGATCCAGCGGAACAGGCCGAGGATGCTGCCGGGCGTGCTCTCCTGTGCGTCCATGATGAGAACGCTAACTGTTCGACTTCTAACTGTCAACTGTCGAACGATCGGAGAACGCCGGCGGGGAGGCTCAGGACCAGCGGCCGAGCCGCTGCGCGAGGATCGCGAGCGCGACCGGCCCCGCGGTCGACGTCCGCAGGACGTGCGGGCCGAGCCGCACCGCTCGCGCACCCGCATCGGTCAGCCGGGCCAGCTCCGCGTCGCCGATCCCGCCCTCGGGCCCGACCACCACGAGGCACTCCGTCCCCGCGACCTCCGGCAGCGCCACCTCGGCGACCGGCACGGCCGCCTCCTCGTGCATCACGAGCGCGACGCCGCCACCCGCGACGACCGTCCGCACCCGCTCCGCGAGCGCGCGCGTGTCGACCGCCGTGCCGACGTCGGGCACCCTCGCCCGGCGCGCCTGCTTCGCGGCCGCCTTCACCGTGCCGAGCCACCGCGCACGGCTCTTCGCCGCACGGTCGCCCCGCCACACCACGATCGACCGTTCCGCCTGCCACGGGACGACGGCGTCCGCGCCGACCTCCGTCGCGGCCTCGATCGCCATCTCGTCGCGGTCGCCCTTCGCGAGCGCCTGGACGAGCACGAGCGCCACGTCCGGGGTCGGCTCGACGACCAGCTCGACGACGTCGAGGAGCACCCCCTCACCGCCCACCGACGCGACCGTCCCGACGAGCCGTACGCCCTGCCCGTCCACGACGTCGACCCGCTCACCCGGGCCGCGGCGCTGCACCACGCCCGCGTGCCGTCCCTCGGCGCCGTCGAGCAGGTACGTGCCGCCCGCGACCGCCGCGTCGAGCGTGCCGGGTTCCGCGAGGAAGACCGGTGCGCTCACCCTCAGCGCCCGGCGAGCTTGTCGCGCAGCTTGGAGAAGACCCCGGAGCTCGCGGTCGCGAGCCGCGACTCGGGCCGCTCCTCGCCGCGCAGCGTCGCGAGCCGGCGCAGCAGCTCGGTCTGCTCCTCGTCGAGCGTGGTGGGGACCTGGACGTCGACGTGGACGTGCAGGTCGCCGCGGCCGGCGGCGTGCAGGTGACCGACGCCCAGGCCCTTGAGCGTGACGACCTGCGCCGGCTGGGTGCCGGGGCGCAGGTCCACCTCCCGCTCGCCGTCCAGGGTGTCGAGGGTGAGCAGCGTGCCGAGGGCCGCGGCCGTCATCGGCACCTGGAGGGTCGCGTGCAGGTCGTCGCCGCGGCGCACGAACGTGTCGTGCTTGCGCTCCCGGACCTCGAGGTACACGTCGCCTGCGGGTCCGCCGGCCGGGCCGACCTCGCCCTGCGCGGTGAGCTTGATGCGCGTCCCCGTGTCGACGCCCGCCGGCACGTCGACGGCCAGCGTGCGGCGCGACCGGACCCGGCCCTCGCCGGAGCACTCCGGGCACGGCTCCGGGATCACGGTGCCGAACCCGTGGCACGCGGCGCACGGCTGCGTCGTCATGACCTGACCGAGGAACGAGCGCGCGACCCGCTGCACGGAGCCGCGCCCGTGGCACACCTCGCAGGTGAGCGGTGCGGTGCCCGGGCGGCAGCACGACCCGCCGCACGTCGGGCACAGCACGGCCGTGTCGACCGGCACCTCCCGGTGCGCGCCGAACGTCACCTCGGCGAGGTCGAGGTCCAGGCGGACGAGCGCGTCCTGACCTCGCCGGGCCCGTGGGATCGGGCCGCGCTGCGCGCTCGCGCCGGCCGCGGCGCCGAAGAACGTCTCGAAGATGTCCTGGAAGCCGAAGCCGCCGCCCATCCCGCCGCCCGGCGACGCCGGGTCGGCACCCAGGTCGTACGCGCGGCGCTTCTCGGGGTTCCCGAGCACGTCGTACGCGCGCGAGACGTCCTTGAAGCGGTCCTCGGAGGCTGCGTCCTCACCGGCGACGTCCGGGTGGTGCTCCCGGGCGAGCTTGCGGTACGCCTTCTTGATCTGCTCCGGCGTCGCGTCGCGCGGGACCCCGAGGATCTCGTAGTAGTCGGTCACGTGAGGCTGTGCTCGCTTCCTGCGCTCAGGCGTGCGGTGAGGATGGGGTGCGTCGGGAGAAGGTCAGGCACGGGGGCTACCCCGCGAGGATCCGGGTGAGGTACCTGGCGACGGCGCGGACCGCGGACATCGTGCCCGGGTAGTCCATGCGCAACGGTCCGATGGACCCGACCCGGGCCACCGACGTGCCGTTCTCGTCGCCGTACCCGCTCGTGATGAAGCTCGTCTCGAGGAGGCCCTCGTGCTGCGTCTCGCGGCCGATCCGCACCGCGACGCTCGCGTTGTCCTCGGCCATCTCCGACAGCAGTCGCAGCAGCACGACCTGCTCCTCGAGCGCCTCCAGAACAGGACCGATGCTGCCGGCGAAGTCGACGGCCCCGCCACGCGCGAGGTAGGCGGTGCCGGCCAGCACGACGCGCTCCTCGCTCTCCTGCGCGAGCGTCTCCTCGACGACCCCGACCACGGCCTCGACGAGCGCCGCGTCGGACGGCCCGAACGCGTCCGCCAGCTCGGCCAGCGCCACCGGGAGCTCCGAGAGCCGACGGCCCGCGGCGCTCACGTTGAGCCGGGCGCGCAGCTGGCCGACGACGACCTCGTCGAGGTCCGCGCCCAGCTCGATAGTGCGCTGCTCGACGCGTCCCGTGTCCGTGATCAGCACGACCAGCAGGTGCCGCGCGCCGACGGGCACGAGCTCGACGTGCCGCAGCGCCGAGCGTCGCAGCGACGGGTACTGGACGACGGCGACCTGCTGAGTGAGCTGGGCGATGAGGCGCACGGCGCGGTCGACGACGTCGTCGAGGTCCTGCGCCTCCTCGAGGAACGCCCCGATCGCCCGCCGCTCCGGGACCGACATCGGCTTGACCGTGGTCAGGCGGTCCACGAACAGGCGGTAGCCCTTGTCGGTGGGCACGCGCCCGGCCGACGTGTGCGGCTGCGCGATGTACCCGCTCTCCTCGAGCGCGGCCATGTCGTTGCGGATCGTGGCCGGCGAGACGCCGAGGGCGTGCCGCTCCACGAGCGCGCGGGAGCCGACGGGCTCACGGGTGGCGACGTAGTCCTCGACGATCGCCCGCAGCACGTCCAGCCGACGGTCCTCGCTCATCTCGCCTCCCCCACGCCTCGGGCCCTGCTGCCTGTGTGCCTGTTGTACCGGGTAGCACTCCCCCGGCACGAGTGCCAATCCTACGCCGGGCGCCGGGCGAGCCCAGGTCCCGCCGGCCCACGTCCCTCTAGAGTGCCCGCGTGACTCAGGACCGCTACGGCTCGGACGTGCTCGGGGGCTCCGGCTCCACCCACCACCGCCCCGCCCGCACCTCGCGGCCGCAGCCGGCGGAACCCGGGCTCGTCGTCGAGGAGGTCACGACCGGCTGGGTCGGCGCCGTGGTCCGTGTCGAGAAGTCCGGCGGCATGCACGTCGTGGTGCTCGAGGACCGGCGCGGCCGCACCCGCACCTTCCCGCTCGGCCCGGGGTTCTGGGTCGACGGCGAGCCCGTCGCGCTCACCGCCCCCGTCCGGACGACCGCACCGGCCCGGCCGACGAGGACCGCGTCCGGGTCGGTCGCCGTGCACGACGCCAAGGCCCGCGTGGCCCGCGGCAGCCGGATCTGGGTCGAGGGTCGCCACGACGCCGAGCTCGTCGAGAAGGTGTGGGGCGACGACCTGCGCCTCGAGGGGGTCGTCGTCGAGCTGCTCGACGGCGTCGACAACCTGCCCGACGCGATCCGCGACTTCGCCCCCGGCCCGGGACGCCGGGTCGGCGTGCTCGTCGACCACCTCGTCGCCGGGTCCAAGGAGAGCCGCATCGCGGCCGACGCCGTCAAGGCGGCCCCCGCCGGCAGCGTGCTCGTCCTCGGGCACCCCTACGTCGACGTGTGGCAGGCCGTCCGCCCCGAGCGGATCGGCCTCGCGGCATGGCCGACGATCGAGCGCGGCACCGAGTGGAAGCACGGGATCCTGCGCGAGCTCGGCTGGCCCGCCGCCGACCAGGCCGACGTCGCGCACGCCTGGAAGCGGATCCTCGGCACCGTGCGCAGCTACGCCGACCTCGAGCCGAGCCTGCTCGGCCGCGTCGAGGAGCTCATCGACTTCGTCACCGCGTGACGGGGCGGCCGCCGCGGATGCCCGCGACGGCCGCCTCGTCCTGGCGTCACGGGGCGATGGGCTCGCCCAGCAGTCGCCGGTAGAAGTACGCGCTGGCGAGGAGCACGACGGGCACCGCCACGAACGCACCGACGAAGCAGAGCACGAAGCCCGCGACGACGATGAAGTACGAGACGATCACGAACAGGACCGTCGCACCGAGGTTCGCCCGGATCAGGTCGACGCTGGCACGGATCGCGTCCGTCGGCTGCAGCCGCTTGTCGATCACGAAGAACAGTGTGAAGAACAGGAAGAAGTTCACGCCCACCGCGACGAGCCAGCCGATCAGCGGGATCCAGGACACGAGCCCGACCACGAGGTTGATCGCGGCGAGCAGCAGCGCCGCCAGCACCACGGGACCCAGGTCGGCGAAGTCGAAGAAGTCCTTGAGGGCGATCTGGCGCCCGTACGTGACCCGCAGGGCCGCCCGGATGAACACCGCCTCGACGATGAACCCGAGCAGCGACCACAGCGCCACCAGCACGATCCAGCCGAGGTTGAACCCGCCGTACCCGCGCCCGTTGTCGAACAGCGACGCGAACCCGCCGAAGATCAGCGACAGCAGGAACCCGACGACGCCGGCACCGAGGATCCACAGCAGACCCGCGCCGATGAACGTGCCGCCGTTCTGCGTGAACTTGTTCCAGCCGTACGACAGCGCCTCGCCCAGCGGGGTCGCGGCGCTCGGCGGGTAGCCCCCGGGCGGCGGGCCGTACTGCCCCGGGGGCGGCGGCGGGTACTGGCTCGCACCCGGCGCACCGTAGCCACCGGCGGGAGGCGGAGGCGGGTACCCGCCCGCCGGAGGAGGCGGCGGGTAGCCACCGCCCGCGGGCGGCGGGTAGGCGCCCCCCGCAGGGGGGTACCCGCCGGCCGGCGGGTAGGCGCCCCCCGCAGGGGGGTACCCGCCGGCCGGCGGGTAGACGGGCGGTGCGGGCGGCGCCTGCGGAGGCGGTGCCGCCGCAGGCGTCGGGGGCTCGGGCGGCGGCACGGCACCACCGGGCGGCACGGATCCGACGACCTCGGTCTCGTCCGGCAGCGGCGGCCGGGGAGGCTCGGGGGGCGGCGCCGCGGCCGCCCGGTCGGGCTCGTCGTCGCGCGGCGGCGTGCCGCCGGGGTTCTCGGTCATGCGTCTCCTTCGAGGCCATGCCTGGGTCGTGCCGGACGAAACTCTGTGGAGGTCCCGACTCCCCCGCCCGGACGTTCCTCCGCCTGAGCGAATCGAAGCAGCGGTGCCGTGTCAAGGAACCGGGCCGTTCGGGCATACCGGGCACAGCGGCGTTCACCGGTTCGGTCGACGCCGGCCGGGCCGCCGCACACGGCCGCGGTGGAACCGGGCGCAGCCGGGACGAACCGTCGGTAGGCTCCCAGGCCGCGGGCCACGGCGGCACGCGACGCACACGAGGAGTCACCCGATGTCCAACGAGTACCCGCCGGCGCCGCGCCCGTCCGAGGCCACCGACCAGCGCACGTGGGCGATGGTCGCGCACCTCGGGGGGATCCTCGCGTACGTCTGGGTCGGATGGGCCGCGCCGCTGGTGATCTGGCTGGTGCACCGGGAGCGGGGCGGGGTCGCCGCCGACCAGGCGCGCGTCGCGCTGAACTTCCAGCTCACGGTGCTCGTCGGGCTCGTCGCCTGCCAGATCGTGCGGATGCTGCCGCTCGTCGGCTTCGTCGGCTGGATCGCGTTCGTCGGGATCTGCCTGATCAGCCTCGTGCTGTCGATCCTCGCGGCGCTCGCGGTCCAGCGCGGCGGCTCGTACCGGTACCCGTTCTCGCTCGAGCTGGTGCGCTGACCGGAGCCGTCACGTCCGGCCGCGGGCGTCAGGCTGCGAGGGTCCGCACGACGGCGTCGGCGAGGAGCCGGCCCCGACGGGTGAGCACGACGCGGCGTCCCCCGTCGGCGGTGCGTCCCAGCGCCGCCGGACCGTCGACGAGCCCGTCGGCCACGAGACCCGCGACCGACGTCCGGGCCGCCCCCGGCAGCTCGTCCAGCGGCATGCCCGCCGCGAGGCGCACGCCGAGCATCAGGCGCTCGAGCTCGGCGGACTCGCCGTCCACGACCTCCCGCCCGGCGGCGGGGCTGAGCCCCCGGGCGAGCCGGTCGGCGTACGCCCGCGGGTGCTTGACGTTCCACCACCGCACGCCGCCGACGTGGCTGTGCGCACCCGGGCCGACGCCCCACCAGTCGTCGCCGCGCCAGTAGGCGAGGTTGTGGCGGCACTCGTCGGCGGACGTCCGCGCCCAGTTGCTCACCTCGTACCAGTGCAGGCCGGCGGCGGCGAGCAGGTCGTCCGCGAGCTCGTACTTCGCGGCCTGGTCGTCCTGGTCGGGCAGCGCGAGCTCACCGCGGCGGACCTGCACGGCCATCCGGGTGCCCGCCTCGACCACGAGCGCGTACGCGGAGACGTGGTCGACGCCCGTCGCGAGCGCCGTCTCGACGCTGGTGCGCCAGTCGTCCAGCGACTCCCCCGGCGTGCCGTAGATGAGGTCGAGGGACACGGCGAGCCCGGCGTCGCGGGCCCAGCGGACGACGTCCGGGATCCGTCGCGGGTCGTGCGTGCGGTCGAGCGTCGCGAGCACGTGCGGGACGGCCGACTGCATGCCGAACGAGACGCGCGTGAACCCGGCGTCGGCGAGCGCCGCCAGCGACTGCGGGGTCACCGAGTCCGGGTTGGCCTCGGTGGTCACCTCGACGTCGTCGGCCAGGCCCCAGGCGTCGCGCACGCCGCCGAGCATCCGGGCGAGGTCGGGGACGGCCAGGACGGTCGGCGTCCCGCCGCCGACGAACACGGTGCTCACGGGCCGGCGCGGCAGGTCCGCGAGGACACCTGCGGCCAGCGCGATCTCCCGCAGCGCGGTGTCGGCGTACGCCGCCTGCGACGCCCCGCCCCCGAGCTCGGTGGCCGTGTACGTGTTGAAGTCGCAGTACCCGCACCGCACCGTGCAGAACGGCACGTGCAGGTAGACCCCGAACGCGCGCCCGGCAGCACCCGCTGCGGCCGACGCCGGCAGCGCGCCGTCGTCGGGCGCGACGTCTCCCTCAGGGAGCGCCGGGCTCACTTCTTCTTCGCGTCCTTGCCGCCGGCGGACCCCGCGGGCTCGCTCGAGAGCGCGGCGATGAAGGCCTCCTGCGGCACGTCGACCCGGCCGATCGTCTTCATGCGCTTCTTGCCCTCCTTCTGCTTCTCGAGGAGCTTGCGCTTGCGGGTGATGTCGCCGCCGTAGCACTTGGCGAGCACGTCCTTGCGGATGGCCCGGATGGTCTCGCGCGCGATGACGCGGGCGCCGATGGCGGCCTGGATGGGCACCTCGAACTGCTGGCGCGGGATGAGGTCCTTGAGCTTGGCGGTCATCATGACGCCGTACGCGTAGGCCTTGTCCTTGTGCACGATCGCGCTGAACGCGTCGACGGTCTCGCCCTGCAGCAGGATGTCCACCTTGACCAGGTCCGCGACCTGCTCGCCGACGCGCTCGTAGTCGAGGCTCGCGTAGCCGCGGGTCTTGGACTTCAGCTGGTCGAAGAAGTCGAAGACGATCTCCGCCATGGGCAGCAGGTAGCGCAGCTCGACGCGGTCCTCGGACAGGTAGTCCATGCCCTGCAGCTCGCCGCGCTTGGTCTGCGACAGCTCCATGATCGCGCCGATGAACTCGCTGGGCGCCAGGATCGTCGCCTTCACGACCGGCTCTCGGACCTCGCCGATCTTCCCGGAGGGGAACTCGCTCGGGTTGGTCACCGTGACGACGCTCTTGTCCTCGAGCGTGACCTCGTAGACCACGTTCGGGGCGGTCGAGATGAGCGCGAGGTCGAACTCGCGCTCCAGCCGCTCGCGGATGATCTCGAGGTGCAGCAGGCCGAGGAACCCGACGCGGAACCCGAAGCCGAGGGCCACGGACGTCTCGGGCTCGTAGTTGAGCGCGGCGTCGTTGAGCTTCAGCTTGTCCAGGGCGTCGCGCAGGATCGGGTAGTCGGTGCCGTCGATCGGGTACAGACCCGAGAACACCATCGGCTTGGGGTCGGAGTACCCGCCCAGCGCGGCCGCGGCGGGCTTGCTCGCGTTCGTGACGGTGTCGCCGACCTTCGACTGGCGGACGTCCTTCACGCCGGTGATCAGGTAGCCGACCTCGCCGACGCCGAGCCCCTTGGTGGGCACGGGCTCCGGGGAGATGACGCCGATCTCGAGCAGCTCGTGCGTGGCGCGCGTCGACATCATGACGATCTTCTCGCGCGGGTTGAGGTTGCCGTCGACGACCCGGACGTACGTGACGACACCGCGGTAGGTGTCGTACACCGAGTCGAAGATCATCGCGCGGGCCGGGGCGCTCGCGTCGCCGGTGGGCGGCGGGACGAGCTCGACGATCCGGTCGAGCAGCGCCTCGACGCCCTCGCCCGTCTTGCCGGACACCCGCAGGCAGTCCTCGGGCTCGCCGCCGATGAGCTTCGCGAGCTCCTCCGCGTACTTCTCGGGCTGCGCGGCCGGCAGGTCGATCTTGTTGAGCACCGGGATGATCGTGAGGTCGTTCTCGAGCGCCAGGTACAGGTTCGCGAGCGTCTGCGCCTCGATGCCCTGCGCGGCGTCGACGAGCAGCACGGCCCCCTCGCACGCGGCGAGCGACCGGGACACCTCGTAGGTGAAGTCGACGTGGCCGGGCGTGTCGATCATGTTCAGCGCGAACGCGTCGCCGCCCACGCCCCACGGCATGCGCACGGCCTGCGACTTGATCGTGATGCCGCGCTCGCGCTCGATGTCCATGCGGTCGAGGTACTGCGCTCGCATGGCCCGCGCGTCGACGACACCGGTGAGCTGGAGCATGCGGTCGGCCAGCGTCGACTTGCCGTGGTCGATGTGCGCGATGATGCAGAAGTTGCGCAGCAGCTCGGGCGCGGTGGCCGCAGGGCTGATGCGCGATGCGGCGGCGGCGCTCGGGATCGGGGACACGCGGAACTGCTCCCGGGTTCGTGGTGGGCGCACGTTGGCGCCGGATGGACGGTCCGCGACCGACCCGCGCCTGTCGGCGTGCGGGGGGTCGACCCCACCATGGTCCCATGACGACGGACCTCGGCGACGCCCTCGACCACCTCACGATCCTCGGCGGCCTGCAGGACGAGTTCCTCGCGACGATCCCCGCCGTCGACCCGGCGACCCCGGTGCCCTGGTGCGGGCGCTGGCGGGTCCGCGACCTGGTCGTCCACCTGTCCCGCATCCACCACTGGGCCGCCGCCGAGGCCCGACGCGCGAAGGAGACGCCGCTCGGCCGCGGGCCGTTCGTCCTCGACGAGCTCTACCGGTCCTGCGCGGCGGAGCTGCGCGAGACGCTGGCCGCCCTCGGGCCGGACGCGCCGTCCCGCACGCTCACCGGCACCGGGACCGCCTCGTTCTGGCGCCGGCGCCAGACGCACGAGACGCTCGTCCACCTGTGGGACCTGACGACCGCCGGCGGCCTCCCCTTCAGCGCCGACCCCGGCACGTGGGCCGACACCGTCGACGAGGTCGTCACCGTCATGCAGCCGCGGCAGGAGCGGCTGGGCCGGATGGAGCCGCTGGCCGCGCCGATCGGCCTCGTCGCGCCGGACGCCGGGCGCGACTGGCTGCTCGGCGCATCGACCGTCGCGGACCCGTCGGCGACCGTGACCGGACCGGCCGACACGCTCGCGCTGCTGCTGTGGGGGCGGGCGACGGTCGCCGACGAGCGCCTGACCGTGCGCGGCGACGCGGCGGCGCTCGACGACGCCCTGAGCCGCCGCCTCACCCCGTGACGCCCCGGCCCGGCGCGCTCACGCCTCGCGCGTGATCCGGACCTGCACCTCGGCGTCCTGCGTGCCCGCGCCCGCGTAGATGCCCCGCAACGGCGGCACGTCGTCGTACGACCGCCCCCGCGCGAGCACCACGTGGTGGTCTCCCGCGATCGTCCGGTTCGTCGGGTCGTACGCGAACCACTCCCCGACCCACCACTCGACCCACGCGTGCGACTCCCCGAGCACCGTCGTGCCCACGTCCGCACCCGAGTCGGGGTGCAGGTACCCCGAGACGTAGCGGGCGGGGATCCCGATGGCCCGCAGCGCACCCGTGACGAGGTGCGCGATGTCCTGGCACACGCCCGCACGGGCGCTCCACGCCTCGGCCGCCGGGGTGTGCACCGTCGTCACCCCCGGGATGTACTCGATCGCGTCGCGCAGCGCGGCGCTCACCGCCAGCGCGGCGTCGGCAGGCTCCAGGTCGGCCGCCGCCCGGCGTGCCAGCTCGACGACCTCCTCGGGCGGCTCCGTCGTCGCCGTGTCGGACAGGAACTCCGCCAGCCGGTCGCGCAGCTCCGCACCCCGCAACGTGTCCCACCCGACGGGCGTGCGCACCGGGCCGCGCGCCGCGACCTCCACCACGTGCTCGGCCGTGACGACCATCGACTCGTGCGGGGCCAGCACCTCGAACGCCGTCACGGCGGTGCCCCAGTAGTCGCGGTACTCGTGCCACCACGTGTGCGGCTGCACGTCGACCTTGGACTCCACGACCGTCTGACCGTGCTGGGACAACGGCGTCATCCGCGCCTCGTTGTACGACGCGACGACGGGCCCGGCGTACCGGAACGTCGACGTGTGCACGACCCGCAGCCTGGTCACAGCTCCTCCTCGCCCGCGCTCATGGTTCCTTCTGCGTTCGCGCACCTGCGGGCGGCGCGGGCGCCCTCCGGCGCGCTCACAGCGCCTCCCCGACCCAGTGCGTCGTCGACCCCGACGGGAAGTAGCGTCCCCGGATCGCGTCCGACGCCGCCGAGCAGGCGCGCTGCACCTGCTCCATCGCCTTCGGGAGGTCGTCGAGGACCTCGTCGAGCGGCCGGTACTCGAGGCTCGTCCGCACGAAGCCGATGTGCCGGCGCGCGTCGTCGACGGACGAACGGTCGACCACCGGCTCCAGCAGCGACAGGCACGTCTCCGCCTGGTTGAGCGCGAACACGATCGACCGCGGGAAGAGCCGGTCGAGCAGCAGGAACCCCGCGGCACGCTCGTCCGACGCGGTGCCGCGGTAGGTCCGCAGGAACGCCTCGTGGGCACCGCACGACCGCAGGAGCGTCGTCCAGCTCGGTCCCGCCGAGCCGGCCAGCGCCCGCGTCGTCAGCAGCCGGGCCGTCATGTCGGCGCGTTCGATCGACCGGCCGAGCACCATGAACTGCCACGTGTCGTCGCGCGACGTGGCCGAGTCCATGATCCCGGCGACGATCGCGGCACGCTCCCGGACCCACGTGAAGTAGTCGTGCGGGCGTGCGGGGCGCATGTGCGACGGGAGCTGGTTCCAGGTGGTGTTGAGGCACTCCCAGAGCTCCGTCGAGATGATCTCCCGGGCTCTGCGGGCGTTCTCCCGGGCGGACACCAGCGACCCGGCGATGGACGACGGGGCGAACCGGTCGTACGCCAGCATGTCGAGCACGTACTCACGGCCGACCTCGATGTGCGTCGGCGGCGCGGGCCGGTCCATGACCGACAGCAGCGAGCGGCAGGCGAGGTCCTCCTCGGCCCAGGGGTCCTCGAGCAGGATCTGGACGTGCACGTCGAGCAGGCGCGCGGTGTCGTCCGCGCGCTCCACGTACCGGCCGATCCAGAACAGCGACTCGGCGATGCGGCTCAGCACGGCAGGCCCCCGTCCTGCCGCACGCCGGTCTGCTGCTGCTGCATGACCTGCGCGCGGACGTCGTTCGGGTTGGAGTCGATCGGCACCGCCGTGTCGAGCGGCACCGGGTGCGGCAGGTCGGACGGACGGGTCGCCCGGCGCGGCACGGCACCGCCGAGCACCCAGGTGTCCTTCGACCCGCCACCCTGCGACGAGTTCACGACGAGCTGCCCCTCGGGGAGCGCGACCCGCGTCAGGCCCCCGGGCAGCACCCACACCGACTCGCCGTCGTTGACCGCGAACGGCCGCAGGTCGGTGTGCCGGGGGCGCAGCCCGTCCTCGACGAGCGTCGGCACGGTGGACAGCTGGACGACGGGCTGCGCGATCCACCCGCGGGGGTCGTCGACCAGCCGGGTGCGCAGCGCGGCGAGCTCCGCGCGCGACGCGGCGGGGCCGACCACGAGCCCCTTCCCGCCGGACCCGTCGACGGGCTTGACCACGAGCTCGTCGAGGCGGTCGAGCACCTCCTCGAGCGCGCCCGGGTCCTCCAGCCGCCACGTGTCGACGTTCGGCAGGATCGGCTCCTCACCGAGGTAGTACCGCACGAGGTCCGGCACGAACGTGTAGACGAGCTTGTCGTCCGCGACGCCGTTGCCGACCGCGTTCGCGATCGTGACGGTGCCGTTGCGCGCGCAGCTCAGCAGACCCGGGCTGCCCAGCAGCGAGTCGGACCGGAACACGACGGGGTCGAGGTAGTCGTCGTCCACCCGCCGGTAGATCACGTCGACCCGCCGCCGCCCCTGCGTGGTCCGCATCCACACCCGCCCGCTGGCGCAGAACAGGTCCCGCCCCTCGACGAGCTCCACGCCCATCGACCGGGCCAGCAGCGAGTGCTCGAAGTACGCGGAGTTGAACACCCCCGGCGTGAGGACGACGACGGTGGGCTCGTCGACGCCGGCCGGGGCCGCGGCGGTGAGGGCGGCCAGCAGGCGCCGCGGGTAGTCGGCGACCGGGCGGATCCGCATCGACGCGAACACCTCGGGGAACGTCTGCGCCATCGCACGGCGGTTCGACAGCACGTAGCTGACACCGCTCGGCACGCGCACGTTGTCCTCGAGCACCCGCCAGTCGCCGTTGCCATCGCGGACCAGGTCGATGCCCGACACGTGCACCCGCACGCCGTTGGGCGGCTGGATGCCGCGCGCGGCACGGTGGAAGTGGGTGGACGAGACGATGACGGACCGGGGCACGACGCCGTCGGCGACGGCCCGCTGCTGCCCGTAGACGTCCGCGAGGAACGCCTCGAGCGCGCGCACCCGCTGCGCGACGCCGGGCGCCATCTGCTCCCACTCGGTGCCCGCGATGACGCGCGGGACGACGTCCAGCGGGAACGGACGCTCCTCGCCCGCGAAGTCGAACGTGACCCCCTGGGCCATGTAGGAGCGCGCCAGCGTGTCCGCTCGCCCGCGCAGCTCCCCCGCGGAGAGCTGGGCGAACGCCTCGTGCACACGCTGGTACGCGGGCCTGGGATCGCCGCCGGGCCCGATCATCTCGTCCCAGGCCGGCCCCGCCGGGTAGTCGTCGAACAGGTCCGCCATGGCGTGACAGTAACCCTGGCGTGTCAACGCCGCGTTACGTCGCGGCACCGCCGGCCGGTCCGGCCGGTACCGTCGTCCGCGTGGCCGTGACCAGCCGTGTGACCTCCGCCCTGCGACGTCTGGTCGGTGCCGTCCGACCAGGCCGCCGGGCCCCGTCGTCCGCCCCGCCGACACCGGCGGCGGCACCCCGGGCGCTGCCCGACCACCGCGGCCCGGTCCGGGTCGAGTACACGCCGTCGCCCGACGGCGTCGCCGACCCCGGCGAGGTCGTCTGGACCTGGGTGCCGTACGAGGACGACCCGACACGCGGCAAGGACAGGCCCGTGCTCGTGGTCGGCCGCGACGGCGGGGTCCTGCTCGGGCTCATGCTCACGAGCAAGGACCACAGCCGTGACGCGGCCGACGAGGCACGGTGGGGCCGGCGGTGGATGGACCTCGGCCCGGGCGCGTGGGACCGGCAGGGCCGACCCAGCGAGGTCCGGCTCGACCGGGTCCTGCGGATCGACCCGCACGCCGTGCGACGCGAGGGGGCGGTGCTCGACAGGAGCGTGTTCGACCGGGTCGCCCACGAGGTGACCGCCGGGCGTGGCGCTGGGGGGTCTCGCGGGCGGCGCAGCGGCTGGTAGCATAGGGATTCGCGTGTCCGCCCGGGTCGGCGGGCACAAGCCCAGCTCCTCTCCGCGGGTATCCCCACGCCCCAGTCCCGGAGCTGTGCGCGCCCTCTACGACCTGTCAGATCGCTTCGGCGAACGCACAAGAGAGTCCACACGTGGCCAACATCAAGTCCCAGATCAAGCGCATCAACACCAACGAGAAGGCGCGCCTGCGCAACAAGGCCGTCAAGTCGGAGCTCAAGACGCACATCCGTCGCGTCCGCGAGGCCGTCGCCGGTGATGACAAGGAGGCGGCCCAGGCCGCTCTCGTGACGGCGTCGAAGAAGCTCGACAAGGCCGTCTCGAAGGGTGTCATCCACTCGAACCAGGCCGCCAACAAGAAGTCGGCGCTGGCGAAGGCCGTCCAGGCCATCTGAGTCGCTGCCCTCCGGGGCACCTCGATCGGCCCTCGCGCGGCACCACCCGCCCGAGACGACAAACAGTGAAGGCGTCACCCCCCCTGCGGGGTGACGCCTTCACTGTTGTCCAGCCCGGTCAGGTCAGCGACCAGGTCTCCCAGCTGCTGAGCGGGACCGACGGCCGGAAACCTGCCTCGCGCAACGCCCGGTCGAACGCCTGCGCGGCGGCGGCCGTGTCCCCCTGACGGACGAACCGGTCGCCGAGATCACGCCACGCCGCCGCGGACTGCCGGGACGCGGACATCATGCCGAGCATGTCGGCAGCCCACTGGTACGCGCGCGTCGCACCCTCGCTGTCACCCTGCGCGTGCCGCACGTCGCCGAGCGACAGCTGCGCGACCGCGGTCTCGAGACGCGGCGGCTCGCCGAGCCGTTCCAGCGCGGCGTTGACGAACGCGTCGGCGGCGTTGAGGTCGCCGAGCAGCAGGTGGGCACGCGACCGCTCGACGTCGAGGCGAGCGAGGTCCAGCTCGGACCCGAGCAGGGCCAGGTCGGGCGCAGCCTTCTCGATCTGCTCGAGGGCATCCCGAGGCTCCGCCGGCTCGGAGCGCAGCAGCAGCCACGCGTAGTTCAGGCGCAGACGCGGCAGGTCCCGGTCCGGCTCGCCGCCCTCGGCCAGGAGGGCCAACGCGCGCTCCGTGTACCGCTGCGCGAGCTCGTAGTCGCGACGCTGCTCCGCGACCAGGGCGGCGTTCCAGTACACGCTCCCCCGACCGCGCGGGGTGCCGAGCGACTCCGCGAGCCGGATCAGCTCGGCCGCGCGGTGCGTGGCGTACAGGAGGTCGCCGCGCTCGACGTACGACCACAGCACCGTCGACGCGAGCCGCAGGTGCTCGTCGACCCCGGCGAGCTCCGCCTGCTCGAGCTCCGTCAGGACGCGCTCCCCGACCTCCACGCTGCGGTGCAGGTCGCCGGCGTCCATGTAGGAGCCGACGAGCGCGGTCGCGAGGCTGGCCGCCTCGAGGTGGCTGCCGCGCTCGCGTGCGTCCGCGAGGAGCGGCTCGAGGATCGCGACGGCCTCCTCCAACTCACCCACCGACTCGTGGGCGCGGGCCATCGCCGTGAGGGCGACCACGCGGAGCGCGGGGGTGATGACGTCGAGGTCGAGACTCTGCAGCCGGCGCAGGGCCGCCGGGGCGTCGCCCTGGGACATGTCCAGCCGGGCGTAGTCGATCTCGAGCCGGGTGCGGGCCTCGTTGGGTCCGTCCTCGCCGTGGCGGAGAAACTCCAGCGTCGTCCCGAGGCGCCCGGCCAGCACGGCCAGGGCGGCGTCCGTCGGTTCGCGGTGCCCCGCCTCGATGAGGGAGATGTAGCTCGGGGAGAAGGCCGACCCCGCGAGGGCGGTCTGGGAGAGTCCTGCAGCGAGCCGGGCCTCGCGCACCCGGTCAGCAATGGTCGTCATGTCAAGTCATTGTATGTGTGACGCCGAATCTGTCCACCATCCACGCCCGCGTCGGACCGATCTCACAGGTACCGGCCAGGTTGACCTGCGCGGACGGGTCGTTCCCGGGGGACGCCGGCGCCGTCGCCGCGCCCCGGGAACGACCCGGGTGGTCAGGTCACTCCGTGAGCTGACGGCAGCAGCCGGACGCACCGCCGGTCTGCGTGCTCGCGCCGTCCGCGAGCGCCGTTCCCCCTCCGAGGCCGAGGAAAATCAGGAACGCGAAGGCTGCAGCGGTGTTCTTGAGAGGACGGGACATGGGCGAGGCTCCTGTCATGTGGGGCACGTGGAAGGTCAAGTACATGATGACGCCAGCGGCTCCAGGTTGTCTCCGGAATCCGGGCGCCGTCACCCGTGGAGAGGACAGGGTGACACCTCTGCACGGCTGTCGAGATCATCCTGCGCGAATCGCTCGAAATCCACCCGCGATCCGGCGGTTCACAACGCCGAAGTTGTGGTGTCATAGTTCCCATGACACCGGACGAGGCCGACGGGCGACTCGCGCGACTGGCAGCAGCCGTCGAGGAGGCGATCCCGAGCGCGCTCCGCCAGGAGTGGGACCGGCACGTCGCACACGAGCCCGTCCTCGTGGCTCGCCAGGGGATCTTCTCGTCCCACGGCCGCGCGTTCGCCTACCAGCTCTCCTTCCGGTCCCCCGACCTCCTGACCGTCTCCGCCGGCTCGTGGAGCGCCCACCAGCACGAACGCGCCACCGCTCACGTGCTCGGCGCGACATTCGGTCGGGCGGACCTCGAGCACGTCGCGCACGGGCGGCTGCTGTTCGTGCGGTGCCCCCGCGCCTACCTCGTCGGGGAGCTCCCCGTGCCGCGCCGCCCCGACCGCCTCGTGATCGAGGTGACCGACATGAGCGTCGACCCGGCCGTCCTCGCCGGGGTCCGGCGGCTCCGCGAGGAGGGGTTCCGGATCGCGGTGCCGTCCTTCGTGAACACGGCAGACCAGCGTCGGCTGCTCCCGCACGCGGACTTCGTCAAGATCGACGTCCGCGACCTCGACGTGGAGGGGCACCCCGTCGTCGACGTCGCCCGCTCCTACGGCGCGCTGCTCGTCGCGGAGTACGTCGAGAACCCCGAGACCCTGCGTCACGCCCGCAGCCTCGGGTTCACCCTGTTCCAGGGCAACCTGCTCGAGCGGGCCGGCGTGCTCGACCGGGCCGGCGCCCGGCGCGTGAGCCTCTGACCTGCACGTTCTGGTCGGGGACGAAATTCGTCGTGCCGGGCAACCAATCTGCCGAAGTCGCGTCATGATCCGCGACCCCGCGCCTCTCATCTGACGTGACTGCCCCACTTGCCGCCCCGCGGACACCCGCGCGGCTGCCGGTCGCCCGCCAGCCCATCTGGACCACGGGCAGCCAGCTGCACGGCTACGAGTACCTGTACCGGTCGCGCCACGGGCGCCCCGCCCAGGTCGACCTCTGGTCGGCGCCCGACCAGGACGTCGCGACGGCCTCGGTCCTCGAGACCCTGTACGACGCCGGGGAGCCGCCGGGGGAGGCCCGCGCGTTCGTCAACGTCACCAGGTCCTTCGTCGTCCGTGACAGGCCGCTGCCCGCCGTGCACGACCGGCTCGTGCTCGAGGTCGTGGAGTCGGTGGTGGTGGACGACGAGGTGCTCGCAGGGCTGGCCGCGCTGCGCAACCTCGGCCACCTCATCGCGATCGACGACTTCGAGGCGACCGACGGGCAGCGCAGGATGCTCCCCTACGCCGACTACGTGAAGCTCGACTGCCGGGCCGTCGAACGCCAGGGCACCGCGCTCGTCGACCTCGCACGCAGCTGGGGCGGCCGCCTCGTCGCCGAACGGGTGTCCACCGCGGATCGGCTCGCCGCCTGCACGAGCCTCGGGTTCGACCTGCTCCAGGGTGACGTCCTCGGACCCGCAGTCACACTCCCCCTGTGACTGCCCGCCGTCGAGCAGCGACCGACGCGGGGCTCCCCGTCACGACCCGCCGTCCCGGCACACCGGCGCCGGCGGACCCGTGCCGCGCAGGCAGGCAGTCGCCCGTCAGCGCGACCCCGCCAGGCGATC
Organism: Cellulomonas chitinilytica; assembly: GCF_016862675.1. Taxonomy (GTDB): domain Bacteria; phylum Actinomycetota; class Actinomycetes; order Actinomycetales; family Cellulomonadaceae; genus Cellulomonas; species Cellulomonas chitinilytica. Next base: position 207,733 of record NZ_BONK01000002.1, read on the forward strand.
AGAGACCGGCGGCCTGAGCCACCCGCAGCACTGCGCGCTCCACGGCGAACTGCGGGTCGCGCCCCTCCCCCTTGACCTCGGCATCAGCCTGGGCGACGGCGGCGAACGCGCTCGCCAGACCCTCGGGCGTCCACCGGCGCAGATCGGCGACGGCTCGGTCCGTCTGCCACGGCGCGAGACCGAGCTCGCGGAGCGCGCCGGCACCCCGACCGCGCACCGCTGCGACCTTGGCCATCGTGCGCAGCTTGAGCGCGAGCGCCGCGACGATCGGGACAGGATCCACGCCGGTCGCCATCGCGTGCCGCAGCAACGCCACAGCCTGACCCGCCTGACCCGCCACCGCGGCGTCGGCCACCCGGAACCCGCTCGCCTCGATACGACCGCCGTAGTAGCGCTCGACGACGTCGGGACCGATCAGCCCCGACGTGTCCGCGACCAGCTGCGCGCAGGCCGACGCAAGCTCACGAAGGTCGCTCCCGACGGCGTCGACGAGCGCCCGCACCGCCTGCGCGTCCGCGCGTCGACCCGCCCGGCGCAGCTCCGCCACGACGAACGCCGACTTGTCCGCGTCGGACTTCACGACGTCGCACGCCACGACCGGCGCACCCGAGGCACGGATCGCGTCGAGGAGCTTCTTGCCGCGCTGCCCACCGCCGTGACGCAGGACCAGCACCGCATCGGCCGGCGGGGCGTCGAGATAGGCCAGGGCGTCGGCGAGGAGCTCGTCGCCGGCACGCTCCAGGCCGTCGACGACGACCACGCGGTCCTCGGCGAACAGGGACGGGCTCGTCACCACGCCGAGCATCCCCGTCGTGTACTCGGCGGCGTCGGGGCGCGTCACCTCGACCGCCGCATCCGCCGCCCGGGCCAGTGACACCAGCCTGTCGACCGCACGGTCCGCCAGGACACCCTCCGCCCCGGCGACCAGGACCACCGGCGCGAGGCCGACCTCCTCCCACGACAGTCCGCCCGACGGGCGGGCAGAGGCTCGGGACGGGGCTCGGCGGGCGGGAGGCACGCGCTCAGCCTGCCAGACGTCACCGACGCCCCCGGACCGGCACGGCGTCCAGGCGGGGGCCACGTGCGGGCGGGCGCTGATCCTGAACGGGCGTCGTGCGTGCAGCTCGGTCAGTCGTCGGCGAGGGCCCGTCCGGCGTCGGCGGGGCCGGTCTGGTCGGGGCCGGTGTGGGCGGGGGCTCGTCGGGGGCCGCCCGGTTCGTTGCGCCCGACGGCCGTGGGGCGAGGAGCAGGCGGACGACGCACACGCCGCAGGTCGCGAGGAGGAGCACCCCGATCGGGCCGCCGGCCCACGGCACCTGGGCGAGCGGTGCCCGGGCGACGGCACGGGCGACCGCACCGATCCACCAGCACGACGCACCGGCGCCCGCCGCGAGCAGGTGCGCGCCCGCGGGCCACACGCCGTCGAGCAGCCCCGCCGCGAGCCCGAGGACGGTCGCAGGTGCGACGGCAGGTGCGACGAGCAGGTTGGCGGGGACCGCGAGGGGCGAGACCGTCGACGACATCAGGAGGAGGACGGGCGCGCAGACGACCTGCGCCGACACCGGCATCGCGAGCGCCGCGGCGAACGGCCGGCCGGTCCGACCGGACCAGCGCTCGGCGAGCGGCCCGCCGAGAAGGACGAGCCCTGCGGTGGCGAGGACCGACAGGACGAACCCGGGCTCCGCGCCCAGCCACGGGTCGGCGACGAGCAGCACCACCACGGTCGCGGCGAGCGCGGCGGGCGCCCGCGACGGTCGGCCCACCACGAGGCCGACCGCGCCCACGGTCCCCATCAGCGCAGCTCGCAGGACGCTCGGCGCCGGGTGGACGAGCAGCACGAGCGCCAGCGACGATCCCACGACCGTCACCGCGCGGGCCCGGCGTGGGATCCCGAGACCCGTGCAGATCGCGAGCACCAGACCTGCCACGAGCGCGAAATGGGCTCCGGAGACCGCCATGACATGGCTCAGTCCCGCGATCCGCATCGCGACGACCAGGTCCTGCGGGACGTGCGCGGTGTCACCGACGGCCACGCCCGGCAGCAGCGCGCCTGCGTCACCGGGCAGCGTGGCCGCGAGATCGACGACCTGCGCACGGACCTGTGCCGCGGCCGTGTGCCACGGTGCGGGCGGAGCGACGACGACCGGGTCGAGCGTCGTCGTCAGGAGCGCGACCTCCCGGCCTCCCGGTGCGGCCAGGAGCCGACCGCGCGCCTCGACCCGGGCACCGTACGGCACGTCGGCCCACGACGGGGGGCCGAACACCACGACCGGGCCCGTCGCCGGGCCGCGGTGGCCGTCGCCCTCGGCCCGCTCGGCGGCGAGCGTCACGCTGACGCGCCCGGGGGCGCCGGGCCAGGCCGGTGGCAGGATCCGCGGATCGCCGCTGACCACCCCGACGACCGTGCCTCCGGCCCCCGCCGAGGAGAGGGCGGGCAGCAGGCCGGACGAGCGTGCGCCGACCTGCGCGGCTCCCGCGGCGAGCACTGCCGCCACGGCGACGACGGCGAGCGCCGCCGCGGCACCGGCCGTGGGTCGTCCCGCGACGGCCCGCTCCGGCTGCCGAGGGACCGGCCACGGCGCAGGGAGGCCCGCATCGGGGGCGGGTTCGGAGGGCCGCGCGCGTCCGGAAGGCCGAGCGGGTTCGAAGGGCCGCGCGCGTCCGGAGGGCCGAGCGGGTTCGAAGCGCCGCGCGCATTCGGAAGGCCGAGCCCGCCTGAGGGGCTGAGCGCGTTCGGAGGCCCGAACGCGTTCGGAGGGTCGAGCCCCGCCGGGGCGACGACGTGCCGTCGCTCGTCCGGCGGCAACCGCGACCACCGAGAGCAGCGCGCCGGCGACGAGCCACGAGACGGCGGCGGGGAGGCGGGTGGCGGCGAACGACGCGCACCACGACCCGAGCGCCGCCGGCACGAGCCGCAGGTCCAACGTCGTGGCGAGCACACCGGTGTCTTGCTGCTGGGCGACGGCCGCAGGCTCGGACACGGCTGCTGGACGAGCCGGGCGGCGCGGTCGGACGTCGCCGTGCGCCCCCGTGGGTGCTCCGGCCGCGCCGTCGGCCGGCTGGCCGTTGCTGGTCACACGCGCACCAACGGGCGCAGGCGTTCGAGGAGCGTCGGGCCGATGCCCGGTACGTCGCCCAGCTCGTCGACCGACGTGAACCGGCGTTCGTCGCGGTGCTCCACGATCCGCTGCGCGAGCACCGGGCCGATCCCGGGCAGCTCGTCCAGGGCTCCGGCGTCAGCCGAGTTGAGATCCACCAGCCCGGGCGCCGCGGCCGACGACGGCGTCGCCGCGGCAGGGACCACCTCCCCCGGCAACGGGACGACGACCTGCTCGCCGTCGACGAGCACCCGCGCGAGGTTGAGCGCGGCGAGGTCCGCGTCGGCCGTCGCGCCCCCGGCCGCGGCGAGCGCGTCGACCACCCGCGAGCCGACGGGAAGCCGCACGACGCCCGGAGCGACGACCGCACCGACGACGTGCACCACGACCAGCGGTGCTGCGACCTCGCCCGCCCCGGCACCGGAGACGGACGCGTCCGTGGGGACAGCCGCGGACCCCTCGGTCGCGACCGGCGCGTCGACGTCCGGGGTCGCGCCGTCCGGCACCGGGGTCGGCAGCGCGACCGGCTCGCCCGGCGCCGACGCCGTCGCCCGTAGGGCCACCCCGCCGGCGACGACGAGCAGCACCACGCCCGCCGCACCCGCCAGGCGCCACGGCACGGCCCATCGCACCCGGCGTCGGGGGACGTGCGGCACCCGGTCGAGCGGGTGCCCGTGCGCGCGCACGTACCCGGCGCGGGCCGCCTCCAGCGCCCGTTCGGTGCGAACGCTCGCTGGGGCGTCGAGCAGGTCAGCGGCTCGCTCCGACGCCAAGGAAGGGTCGGAGGTCGGGTACGGCTCCGCGATCGGCGAGGGTCCGGAGGTCGGGTCCGGGACCGGCGGCCATTCCGGGCCTGGGACGGTCGGGACCGGCACGGTCAGGTCCGGGATGGCCGGGGCCGGGACGGTCAGGTCCGGCACGGTCGGGGCCGGCACGGTCAGGTCCGGCACGGTCGGGGCCGGGAAGCTCGGGGCCGGGAAGGTCGGAGCCGGTGTCCAGCCCGAGTGCGCGGGCTCGACAGCGCGCGTGGCGGCCGTGAGGTCGCCCAGGCGTCGGAGGGTCGCGGCGGCGGTCGGGTCGGATCGGGGCACGACGGGACGCTAGGCGGCGACCGCGGATGCTCGACGTGCTCGCTGGGTCGCTCGTGGACGTGTCCTCGCAGCGAGGGCGCTGTGGGCGGCTCACGACGGGCGAACCGGCTCGCGCGGCGCGACGAGTGAAGCGGAGCGGGGGTGCCCGTCGCGAGGCCCCGACGCACCCGCGGACGGTCTCGGGGAGCTCGACGAGGAGGCGGCAGGGTCGGGCCGCCCTGCGGGCGGTCAGGCGTCCGCGACGACGATCGCGAGCAGACCCGGTCCGGCGTGCGCGGCGAGCACCGCACTCGACTCGCACACCACGACCTCGGACACCCGGTCCCCCGCCCAGGCCGCGACCTGGGCGCCGATCGACGAGCCGAGGTCGGGCTGCCCCAGGTGGTGCACGGCGACGCGCACGGCGGGCCGCGCCGCAGCCTCGGCGACCGCGACGGCCTCCAGCCGGTCACGGGCGGCGCGGCGGGTGCGGACCTTCTCCTGGACGACGACGCTCCCGTCCCGCAGCGCCAGCAGAGGCCGCAGACCGAGGACGGTCCCGATCGCCGCCGCCGGGGCGCTCAGGCGCCCGCCCCGCCGCAGGTGGTCGATGGACTCCACGAGGAACCAGACGCGGGTCGAGGCGGCCGTCGCCGTCGCCCGGGCCGCGACCGCCGCAGCGTCGGGTCCGGCGGGCTGAGGGTGCCGGCGCGCGCGCCACCACGACCGCGCGGCCGCGAGCGGGCCGGTCGTCGGCGCGGGTGCCGGCCCGTCGGCTCCCGCCGCGCACCGGGCGGCGTCGAGGACCGCGAAGCCGAGCGCCATCCCGACCACGCGGGAGTCGACCACGTGCACCGGGACGGGCGACGTGGCGGCCGCGAGCCGCGCGGCCCGCACCGTGCCCGACAGCTCGCCGGACAGGTGCACCGAGACGATCTCGCGGGCACCGGCGGCGGCCGCCCGGGCGTACGCGGCGGCGAACGCGGCGGGAGGCGGCTGCGACGTCGTCACGCGGGCGCCGTGCGTCAGGGCCCCGAGCAGGTCCGCGGAGGTGAGGTCGACACCCTCGACGTGGCGCACGCCGTCCACGACGACGTCGAGCGGGACGACGCCGATGCCCCACCGCTCCGCCGCACCGGGCGGGAGCGACGCCGTGGAGTCGGTGACGACGGCGACCGCCGGTCGTGCTCCGGTCCGTGACCGCCCGGGGACCGCCGTCGAGCCGGGAGCCGAGCCGGGAGCCGGGTCCGCGGTCAGGCCGGCACCACGTTGACGAGCTTGGGGGCCCGCACGATCACGGTGCGCACGTCGCGCCCGTCGAGCGCCCGCTGGACACCCGCGTCGGCCAGCGCCAGCGCGCGCAGGTCGTCGTCGGAGACGTCGGGGGCGACCTCGACGCGACCTCGCACCTTGCCCTGCACCTGCAGCACGCACGTGACCGTGTCCTCGACGAGGAACGCGGGGTCGGCGACCGGGTACGGCTCGTGGGCGAGCGACCGCTCGTGGCCGAGCCGCGCCCACAGCTCCTCGGCGATGTGCGGGGCGACCGGCGCGGTCATGAGGACCAGCGGCTCGATCGCGCCACGGGGGACCTCGGACAGCGTGGTGAGGTGGTTGTTGAGCACGATGAGCTTGGCGATGGCGGTGTTGATCCGCATCGCCTCCATGTCGACCGTCACGTCCGCGATGGTGCGGTGCAGCACGCGCAGGGTCTCGGCCGACACCTCGCCGTCGGTGACGGTGACCTCGCCCGTGCCCTCGTCGACCGCGTTGCGCCACAGCCGCTGCAGGAAGCGCTGCGACCCGACGACGGCCCGCGTCTCCCACGGGCGGGACAGGTCCAGCGGGCCCATCGACATCTCGTAGACGCGCAGGGTGTCGGCGCCGTACTCGGCGTACATGTCGTCGGGCGTCACCATGTTCTTCAGGGACTTGCCCATCTTCCCGTACTCACGGTGCGCGGGCTGGCCCTGCCAGGAGAAGCCGGTCGACGACTCGTGGTCCTCCACGACCTCGTCGGCCGGGACGTAGACGCCCCGGTCGTCGGTGTAGGCGTACGCCTGGATGTAGCCCTGGTTGAAGAGCTTGTGGAACGGCTCCCTGCTGGCCACGTGACCCAGGTCGTGCAGCGCCTTGTGCCAGAAGCGTGCGTACAGCAGGTGCAGCACCGCGTGCTCGACGCCGCCGACGTACAGGTCGACGCCGCCCACCGAGCCGGGCGCCTGGTGCCCGTGGCCCGAACCCATCCAGTAGCGCTCGAGCGCGGGGTCGACCAGGACGGCGTCGTTGGTGGGGTCCAGGTAGCGCAGGTAGTACCAGCACGAGCCGGCCCAGTTGGGCATCGTGTTCGTGTCGCGGCGGTAGACCTTCGGGCCGTCGCCGAGGTCGAGCGTGACGTTCACCCAGTCCTCGTTGCGGCCCAGCGGGGGCTCGGGCGTCGAGTGCGCGTCGTCCGCGTCGAAGGTGCGCGGCGAGTAGTCGGGCACGTCCGGCAGGTTGACCGGCAGGGCGGACTCCGGGACGGCCAGCGGCAGGTCGTTCTCGTCGTAGACGATCGGGAACGGCTCGCCCCAGTAGCGCTGCCGGCTGAACAGCCAGTCGCGCAGCCGGTAGGTGATGGTGCCCTCGCCGACGCCCCGGGCCTCGAGCCAGGCGATGATCGCGGCCTTCGCGTCCGCGACGGACAGCCCGTCGAGGCTGATCTGGTCGTTCGACGAGTTGATCGTGGCCCCGTCGCCCGTGCGCGCACCGTCGGGGGTGCCCTCGGGGGCGTCGACCGTGTAGACGACCGGCAGCTCGAAGGCCTGCGCGAACGCGTAGTCCCGCTCGTCGCCTCCGGGGACGGCCATGATCGCGCCCGTGCCGTAGCCCATGAGGACGTAGTCGGCCGTGAACACGGGCAGCAGCTCGCCGTTGACGGGGTTCGCGGCCAGGTGGCCGGTGAAGACGCCCGTCTTGCGGCCCGCGTCGGCCTGCCGCTCCACGGCGGTCTTGGCGGCGGACTCCCGACGGTAGGCGGCGACCGCGTCGGCCGGCGTGCGGTGTCCGCCGGTCCAGGCGGCGTGCGTCCCGTCGGGCCACGCGGGCGGCACCTCGTCGAGCAGCGGGTGCTCGGGGGCGACCACCATGAACGTCGCCCCGAACAGCGTGTCCGGGCGGGTGGTGAACACCTCGACCTCGGCGCCGCCCTGGACGGCGAACCGGACGCGGGCGCCCGACGAGCGACCGATCCAGTTCCGCTGCATCGCCTTGACCTTGTCCGGCCAGTCGATGAGCTCCAGGTCGTCGACGAGGCGGTCCGCGTACGCGGTGATCCGCATGTTCCACTGGCGCAGGTTGCGCTGGAACACCGGGAAGTTGCCGCGCTCCGAGCGGCCCTCGGACGTGACCTCCTCGTTCGCGAGGACCGTGCCCAGGCCGGGGCACCAGTTCACGGGCGTCTCGGAGACGTACGCGAGGCGCTGCGCGTCGACCACGCGGCGGCGGGCGACCTCGTCGAGCTCGGCCCACGTGCCCTCCGGCAGCGCACGCTCCCCCGACTCGTACGCCGCGACCAGCTCCGCGATGGGGCGGGCCTTCCCGCGGCCGCCGTCGGCGCGGACCGCGTCCTCGTCGTACCAGGAGTCGAAGATCTGCAGGAAGATCCACTGCGTCCAGCGGACGTAGCCGGGGTCGATCGTCGCGAACGAGCGGCGCGGGTCGTGCGCCAGGCCCAGGCGACGCAGCTGGCGCTGCATGATGACGATGTTCGCCTCGGTCGTGGTGCGCGGGTGCTGGCCCGTCTGCACCGCGTACTGCTCGGCCGGCAGGCCGAACGCGTCGAAGCCGAGCGCGTGCAGCACGTTGTCGCCCTGCATGCGGCGGAACCGGGCGACGACGTCCGTCGCGATGTACCCGAGCGGGTGGCCGATGTGCAGGCCCGCGCCCGACGGGTACGGGAACATGTCCATCACGAAGAACGACCGCTGCGCGGGGTCCGCGTTCCGGCCGTCGCCGTCCGTGAGGTCGCCGACGGGGTTCGCGGCGAAGAACGTCCCGCGGTCCTGCCACTCGTCCTGCCAGCGGAGCTCGATGTCGCGGGCGAGGTCCGCCGTGTAGCGGAACGGCACGTCGTCCGTGGACGAGGAGGCGGCGGGGGCGGGGACGTGCTGCGCGGTCACCCGGCGAGTTTACCGGCCGGACCGGGGCGGACGGCCACGTCGATCTTCCGGCGGACGTGAGCGGGACCGGCGCCGGTCGGGCGTCAGCCGACCGGCACGGCCTCGGTCGCACGCTCGGCCGGGACGCCGTCGACCGGACCCGTCTCGCGGCGGGGAGCCGGCCCACGGCCGACGGTCAGCACGACGAGCAGGCCCGCGGCGGTGAGGCCGGCACCGACCCACGCCGGCGCGAGGTACCCCGCACCGGCCGCGATGACGACACCGCCGAGGAACGCGCCGGCGGCGTTGCCGAGGTTGAGCGCCGAGTGGCACAGCGCTGCCCCGAGCGAGGGGGCCGCCGGGGAGACGTCCATCAGCCGGGTCTGCAGGGACAGGCCGAGGACCTGGGACGCGACGCCGAGGAGCACGAGCGACAGGATCGCCGGCACCAGGTACGGCCCGACGAGCGCGATCGCGACCAGGACGACGATCGTGGCGACCATGCCGCCGATCACCGTGCCCAGCACGGACCGGTCCGCGAACCGTCCGCCGACGAGCGTGCCGACGGTCATGCCGACGCCGTACAGCGCGAGCACGACCGGGACCGCCCCGACCGACAGGCCCGTCACCTCCGTGAGCAGCGGCTTGACGTAGGAGTAGACCGCGAACATGCCGCCGAAGCCGATCGCGCCGGCGCCGAACGCGATCCACAGCGGCCCGTTGCGCAGGGCGGCGAGCTCGGTGCGGACGGTGGCGCCCGGCAGCGGCGCGAGCGACGGCGTCCACGCCCAGAGGGCCACGAGGGTGGCGAGCCCGAGCGCACCGACGCCGACGAACGACCAGCGCCAGCCGACGGCGTGCCCGACGACCGCGGTGAGCGGCACGCCGACGGCGCACGCGACGGTCAGGCCGGCCATCATCGACGCGACCGCCCGGCCGCGGCGCTCGGCACCGACGACCGCGGTCCCCATGACGGCCCCGACGCCGAAGAAAGCGCCGTGCGGCAGGCCCGCCACGAAGCGGGCGACGACGAGCCAGCCGGCCGACGCGGCGAACGCGGACAGCACGTTGCCGACGACGAACGCCACCATGAGCAGCAGGAGCAGCCGGCGACGGTCCAGCCGGGCACCGATCGCGGCGAGCGTGGGCGCGCCGACGACGACGCCGAGCGCGTACGCGGTGATCGCGTTGCCGGCCGTGGGGATCGAGACGCCGAGGTCGGTGGCGATCTCGGGCAGCAGGCCCATGGTCGCGAACTCGGTGGTGCCGATGCAGAAGCCGCCGAGCGCGAGCGCGACGAGCGCGGCTCGGGCGCGGGCTGACGTGAGGACGACCACGGCGACACTCCGGACGAATCGATTCGATCAAACGGCGGAGAACGTCGTCGTCAACTCCGGTGGATGACCCCCAGCCTAGGCGACGTGCGCCGCGACGAGCCAGATCGCACGCGCCGCGACCTCGCCGAGCTCGACCGTGCCGTCCGTCTCGCCGACCCGCACGGACACCACCCCCGTGACGGCGCGCCGCTCCACCACCGTGACCGGCGCGTCCAGGACGAGGCCGACCGACTCGACGTACCGCAGCAGCTCAGGGTCGGCGTCCGAGATGCGCGCGACCGCCCACCGACCGGGCGCGGCGTCCCACAGGACGTGCGCCGCCGGCACGTCGAGCGAGCCGTCCGGACCGGGGATCGGGTCGCCGTGCGGGTCGCGACGCGGGTGACCGAGCTGGGCGTCGATGCGGTCGACGAACACGTCCGACACCGCGTGCTCGAGCACCTCGGCCTCGTCGTGCACCTCGTCCCAGCCGTAGCCGAGCACCTCCACGAGGAAGGTCTCGACGAGCCGGTGGCGACGCACCATCGCGAGCGCGTGCCGCTCACCGGCGGCGGTGAGCTGGACGGCGCCGTACGGCTCGTGCGTCACGAACCCGTTGTCGGCGAGCCGCCGGACCGTCTCCGACACCGTCGACGCCCCCACGCCGAGCCGGGCGGCGAGCAGCTTCGTCGTGACCGGCACGTCCGACCACTCCTGCGCCGACCAGATCACCTTGAGGTAGTCCTGCGTCACGGAGGTCAGGACGGGGCTGGTCGGCGGCACGCTCACGGCGACAAGCGTAGGGCGAAGCCTCGTGGCGGCCCGCCCGTCAGCGGCCCGCCCGTCAGCGGCCCGCCCGTCAGCGACCCGCGGGTCACCAGCCGTCGACGCTCCAGTGCCACGCCTCGCTCGGCAGGTTCCGCAGCCCGGCCTCGGGAGCGTGCTGCGTGAGCCACGCGAACGCCGCGGACCCCGGGCGCACGACGGCGCCGTCCACGGTGAAGTCGAGCGCGAGGCCCCGCTCGTGCCGCGACGTCCCCGGCGGTGCCGTCGGGGGGCTGCACACGACGCTCGCCCCGTCGGCGGTCGTCGAGCAGTTGGCCGCCCGCAGCGCGATCTGCTGCTCGGCGCTGCGCCAGCCCCACGCGTGCAGGTCGACGCCCTCGGCGCGAGCCTGCTCGAGGAGCGTGTCGACGGCGTCCGCGAGGCACGGGTGCACCCGGACGCCGGTCGCGGTGACGACGGTCTGCTCGAGCGGGATGGGTGCGTCGACGGCGGCGCAGTCCGTCTCGGCCAGGGCGGGTGCGGTGAGCTCGACGGGCACGTCGACGCGCCAGAGCTCCTGGCCGGTGCCCGCGAGCAGGAGCATCGACCCGTCCTCGAGACGCAGGCCGACACCGGGGCCCGCCGTCTCGGTGCCGGTGGCCCACATCGGCGTCCCGTCGGCGGTGACGAGCACGACGTTGCCGTCGGCCTGGACGACGAGCCGGGCGCCGTCGCCGGGCGGCGTCGTCAGCGGTGCGGTCCACAGCAGGTGCCCGTCGTACTCGAGCGCGAGCCGGTCCGCCGTCAGCCGCAGACGCAGGTGGCCGTCGGGCGACCCGAGGTCCTGGCCGACGTCGAGCGCGGCTCCGTCCGTCAGGGTCGCGGGTCCGATCGCGGTGCCGCTGCGCCACAGCGGTGCACCCGCGGCGTCGAACAGCACGAGGTCGCCGTCGTCCTGCAGCACCAGCGACGCGCCCTCGTGCCCGGCGGTCCGTGTCCGCCACTCGCGGCGTCCGTCGGGGTCGACGACGACGAGGTTGCCGTCCGTGCCGAGCTCGAGGACGGACCCGGGCTCGTGCGTGCCGGCCGACCAGCGCGACGTGCCGTCGGGCCCCAGCAGGGTGACGTCACCGTCGTCGAGGACCAGCAGGGTCTGCCGCCCGTCGGGCGACGAGAGCGACTGCCCGGGCGCGAGCGTCCCGCCCGCGGGCAGGATCGACGGCCGCACGGTCGTGCCGGAGTCCCAGCGCACCTCGTCCGCGGCGTCGAGGACGACGAGGTCGCCGTCGTCCTGGAGCACGAGCCGGGCGCCCGGGCGGTCGGCGGTCTCGGTGCGCCACGCCACCGACCCGTCGGGCGCGACCAGCACGACGTCGCCGTCGGGCCCGACCGACAGGCTCGCCCCCTCGACGGCCGTGCCGCTCGTCCAGCGCAGGTTCCCGTCCGCACCGAACAGTGCGAGTGACCCGTCGGTCTGGAGCACGAGCGCCTGCGAGCCGTCGGCGGAGACGAGCGCCTGGCCGGCGGTCAGCTGCTCGCCCGGCCGGAGCGTGTCCTCCCCCGTCGCCGCGCGGGCAGGGCCGGCGAGCACCACGGTCAGGCCGGCGACCGCGAGCACGACGAGCCCGAGAGGCCGTCCTCGACCCCCGTGGGTCCCTCGTCGTCGTGCCCTGGCCACGTGCGTCCCCCTCGCGCGTCCGCGCGTTCGGCGCGACGGCGACGTCCGACGCTGGAGCGGCCCTCGCGCGCTCTCACATTAGGTGACCTGCGTCACACCGGAGAAGGGCTGACGCCGCTCGTGGGCAATCGTGGCCCTTTCGGGAAGACGTCCGGCCACTGCAGACGGGGACTGACGGACGCGCTCGTGTCCGGTCGCACCTGGACGATCTGGTAGTCGAGGAACCGGCGCTCCTGCGGGTCCCACCGCAGGACCGTCATCTCGGCGACCCCGTGCAACGGGCCGATCGTCGGCTCCCCCAACGTCGCGCCGGCCGTGCTCGCGCTGACGTACCGGACGCCGCCGCCGACCTCCAGCGGGCCGATCCGCTGGTGCAGGTGGCCCGACATCTGCGCCGGGACGCACCCGCCGTCCAGCGCCGCCTGGCCCACCGACGGCGTGTGGATGAGCAGCAGGTCGACGCCGTCGTCGTCGTCGCACGCGACGTCCGCGAGCCGCTGGCCCTCGTCCTTCGCCGACTCCCGCCCCGCCGACGACGTCCCGCTGCCCACCCGCGTCTCGTTCGGGTCGCTGTCCCCCAGGATCCGCAGCCCGTCGACCTCGACGACCTCGCCGTCGAGCACCGTCGCGCCCGCCCGCGCGTACGTCGCACTCGTCTCGCTGGAGTCGTGGTTGCCCGGGGACGTGACGAGCTCCACGCCGTCGGGGACCGCCCGCGCGAACGTCGTCACGCAGTACTGCTCGACCGTCGTGCCGTTCATGGTGGTGTCCCCCGCGTCCAGCACCAGGTCCGCCCCGACCCGCTTCACGGTGTCCCGGACGAGCGGGGCCATGCCGACGTTGCAGTGCAGGTCCGAGACCAGCACGATCACGACCGGCTCCACCGGGTCGGGCGTCGCGCTCCTCGCGGGTGTCGGCGTCGCGGTCGGGTGGATCCCGGCCAGCTCCTGGTCCAGCGCCTCCCGGGCGTCCCACGCCTCACCCAGCGCGCGGCGCGACGTCGCGTAGAACTGCTCGTTCGCGCGGTAGGCCGACACCACCTGACCGCCGTACGTGTCGATCACCCCGCCGAGCCGCCCCGTGACCCGGGCCCCCTCCAACGGTGTGTCGTCGAACACCGCGGACGCCGGCACCGCGTCCGACGGGCGGTCCCGCTCACCGACGCTCGACGTGAGGACCGTCGCCCCCACGACCACCGCCACACCGCCCGCCGCGATCGCCCGGGCGTGCGGGGTCAGGACGGAGACGAGCTCCTCGCGCCGGACCGCCCCCAGCGCCAGCCGGCCGAGCCACCAGGCCGCGACGAGGACCGCGAGCGCACCGACCGTCCGGCCCGCGACGTCGACGACGAGCTCCCGGGCGACGTCCTGGACCGTCGCCTGCGGCGCCGAGAACAGCTGCAGGTACCCCTGCAGGTCACCGTTGAGCGCCTGCAGCGTCGCCGGTCGGTCGAGCTGGGTGAACGACTCGGGGATCTCCTGGACCGTCACCCGCACCCCGAGCGTGAGCGGCAGCGGCGAGTCGATCTCGAGCGTGCCGAGGGGGCCCAGGTCCAGCGTGACCGTGGAGTCCGTCGTCACGTCGTAGCGCGCCTTGTGGGGGCCGAGGTTGCCGTCGACGGTCGCCGTGGTGATGCCGAACACCAGCGCGGCGAGCACGCCCAGGACCGCGACGACGACCCGCGGCCAACGGGGCGACCGGGAGGACGAGGGCGGCGGGGGCGACGGGGGCGACGGGGGCACGTCGGGCTCGTCGCCGGGAGTCGGCTCGGGGCTCGTCGGTCCGTCCATGGGTCTTCGAGCCTAAGCGCGGCCGCGGGCCCGCTTCTCGCCGAGCGGCCCCCACGCCGGGCGAACCCGCGGGTGAAGGTGCCGGCGGCCGGTCAGGCGCGTGCGTCCCGCCACGCCACCCACCGCTGCGCCAGCGACAGGTCGTAGTCCGGGCCGCTCAGGCCCACCGTGAACAGCGTGACGCCCGCGTCGAGCAGGTCGGCCGCGGCGACCTCCGGCGGGGACGAGACCGCGGCGGACCGTTCGACGAGCGACGCCGTGTCCCGCCCGACCGCCGCGCCGTGCTCGTCGAGGATCGCGCTCTTGCGGCGGATCGTGGCGGCGTCGCCGAACGCGTGCCACACGTCCGCGTGCTCGGCCACGACCCGCAGCGTCTTGCGCTCACCCCCGCCGCCGACCAGCACCGGGATGTCCCGCGTCGGCACCGGGTTCGACGCCGCCCACCGCGCCTTGATCCGCGGCAGGGCCGCCGCCAGCTCGGCGATGCGCGTGCCGGGCGTCCCGAACTCGTAGCCGAACTGGTCGTAGTCCTTCTCGAACCAGCCCGCGCCGATGCCCAGCACCAGCCGGCCCCCGCTGATGTGGTCGACCGTGCGGGCCATGTCCGCGAGGAGCTCGGGATTGCGGTACGAGTTGCACGTGACGAGCGCGCCGATCTCGACGCGGCTCGTCTGCTCCGCCCACGCGCCGAGCATCGTCCAGCACTCGAAGTGCTTGCCGTCCGGGCCACCGGTCAACGGGAAGAAGTGGTCCCAGTTGAAGACGACGTCGACGCCGAGGTCCTCGGAGCGGCGGACGGCGTCCCGGATCTGCGCGTAGTCCGCGTGCTGCGGCTGGAGCTGGACGCCGATGCGGACGGGAGGGGTCATGCGGTCGAGCCTAGGCGCCGGGTCCCGTACGGGCAGGTCCGCCCGCACGTCACTGGTAGGTGACCAGGTCCGGGACGGGCTGGACGGCGTAGGTCTGGGCCGGGTCGAGCATCGGCTGGTCCTCGTCGTAGAAGTTCTTCCAGCCCCAGTGCACGGGCGGCGCGCCCGCGCGAAGCGTCGCCCACGTGCCGGCCTTCGCGGGCTGCGTGCCCTGGCCGTCGACGTGGATGACGACCGCGAGCTCGTCGTGGGAGGTGTCGAGCCGCTCGCGCCCGTCGACCATGCGCAGGGAGAACTGGTGCACCACGAACATCTTCTGCGGGAGCCCGCGCTGCCGGGTCAGGTCGGCCAGCCAGGCGGCGACGGCGTTGATCTCGTCCACGCCGACCGAGCCGATCTGCCGCAGGTGCACCTGGTCGGGGGCGAGCCGCCACTCGGGGTCGAGCGCGAGGCCGACGTACGGCAGCGCCAGGAGGTCGGAGTACTGCTGCGCCTGCGTGAGGAAGTCCGTGCGGCCCGGCTGGAGGTCGAGGACCACGGCGAGGCCCGCGGCGCCGGCGGCCTCGACCAGCGGGCGCAGGGTCTCGACGGGGATGGCGCGCGAGTAGCTGCCGTCCGGCTCCGGGGCGGCCGACGCGACGGTCGCGATGATCTCGACGGCCGGGACGACGGTGTCGCCGGTCAGGGTCCGGAACGCGTCGGCGTGCGCCTGCGCGCGGGCGACCGTCGCGGGGACGTCCTGCTCCCCCAGCACGCCGAGCGCCGGCAGTCCGGGGGTGCCGTACAGCGCGAAATACCTCTTGCCCGGCAGGCCGGGGACCTGCGGGAACACGAGCTGGCCGCCACCTGGTGCGAGCTGCCCGGAGGACGCGGTCGCGACCCGGGACGCCAGCAGCGCGGGGTCGCCGAACGCCGCACCGACGGCGACGACGTGCGCCGGGTGGTGCGCGGCCAGGGCCTGCACGCCCGCCGAGGTGGCGCGCGGGTCGCCGCCCGGGACGTCGACCACCGGGATCCCGGCGGCGGCGATCGTCGCGAGGGCGGCCACGGGGGCGGCGCCGACACCCGTGAGCGCGACGGTCCCCTCGACGGGCTCAGGTCGGGCCGCGCGCGGGAGGGACGCGGGGGTCGGCGTGGGTGTCTGCGTGGGTGTCGGTGCGGGCGTCGATGCAGCCGTCGGTGCCGGCGACGGGGCGGCGTCGGGGTGCAGGACGGTCACGCCGGCCGGGACGGCCAGGTCCGCGGCCCCGTGGGCGAGCACCCAGCGGGTGCCGAGCCTGTCGAGCTCGTCGAGCAGCACCGGGGGCGGCACCGCGGGACCGGTGAGCAGCAGGGGCGCGCCGACGGTCGTGGCCGTGGTCGCGGCGACGGCCTGCGCGGCGGGGTCGTCGGCGGCGGCGAGCGCGACGACGGGGGCCTGCGCGAACACGGTCTGCGACGCCTCCAGGGCGGCGGACTCGGCGGTCGCCGCGGGGAGCACCACGGCGGCGGGACCCGGTGTCGCGAGCGTCGCGGTCAGCGACGGGGATGTGCTCGTCGCGCTCGTGGACGGGGTCGGCGACGACGGTGCACCCGACGGTCCGTCGTCCGGTGTGCACCCCGCGAGCACGAGCAGCGCCGCGACGACCACCGCCACGGGTCCCCGCGCTCGTCGGGCGCCTGGGCGCACGTGGGGGGCGGAGGTCGTCGGCATCCCGGCAACTCTAGGTCGGCCGGCGACGACCACGGACCGGAACTCCCCTATCGGCGGGTGACGTCGGCGGGTTACGTTCGGGTCGACACAGCCCCCGGGGAGCGCAGGAGCGCTGAGAGTGCGGCCGGACACGTCGTCCCACCCGCAGACCCGTGGAACCTGACCTGGTTCGTACCAGCGTAGGGAGCAGGGCGCACGTCGCCGGCCGCGCGCCGGTGGCCGTGCCCGTCGGGCGGGTGCGCCGTCGGCGTGCCCACCGGCGGGCGGCCGCGGCGCGACGTCCGGCGACCTCGTGCGGCTGCCCGGGGGTCCGACGCGAGACGAGGAGCACCCATGAGCACCGTGACGAGCACCCCCGGACCGACCCTGACGCCGACCGATCTCGGGGTGGGTGCCCGCCTGACCCTCCTGCCCGCCGACGGCGACCTCGTCGATGTTCTGGGTCGTGCGCTCGCGACCGCCGACGGGATGCGCGTCGAGATCGGGTCGGACGAGGTGTCGACTCTCGTGCGGGGGGCCGAGGACGACGTCCTGCTGTTCGTGCACCACGTGATCGCCGCGGCGGCCCGGGTGGCGGGGCACGTGGTCGCGCACGTGCACCTGTCCCGTGGCTGCCCGGGCGAGGTCGCGTGCGGCCTCCCCGACGACGCCGTGCTCGCGTACGTGGACGCCCCGGAACTCCCCGCGACGGGCCTGCGCGCCGCGGCGCACTGGGCCCTCTACCCGCTCGACGACGGCCGCCCCGGGCACCCCGGCGACCACATGCGGGCGATCGAGCAGGCCGTCGCGGTGGCCCGCACCCGGGCGACGGTGTCCTCCGAACGGTTCGTGACGCGTCTCGACGGCGACCTCGCGGAGGTCCTCGGCGCGGTGGCCGCCGGGTGGCTCGCGGCGGGCCGGCACGTCCGTCACGTCGTCGCCCACGCGACGGTGTCGGTGGGGTCGCCGCCGCGGCGGTGAGCACGGCCGGGCCTCCCGACCTGGGACGGCGGTCTCACCTGGCGAGAATTCCGACCAATCTGGTTGGCATTTCACGGAGCGCCTCTACAGTCGCCCGCCATGACGACAGCACGCCTCGCGGCCATCACCGGTCGCCCCTGCCGGCAGCGGACCCGCACCTGCCCGTGTTGTCGCTGACCGCTCCCGGGCCCGCCGCGCACCCCGAGCGCGACTGAGCCCACACCCGCACGGACACGGGCCCGCACGGGCCCGGCGCGGGCACCGCACCCGACAGACCCCATCCAGCAGGAGACCTCACGCGTCGTGCCACGCCGACGCGTGACGGTCCCTCGCGCCCCGAGAACGAGGACGAAACCCCATGAGCGACCAGCTCTCCCAGATCGAGAACGACCGCCGCCGCCGCAGGAGGTGGCCGTGGGTCGTCGCGGCGTCGGCCGTCGCCGTCGCCCTCGTCGGCACCGGTGCCGCCGCGTTCCTCGGCGGCGACGAGGACCCGACGCCCACCGCGACCGGGACCGCGCCCACCGAGCCCGTGCGGGGCGGCACGCTCCAGTTCGCCCTCATCGACTACCAGCACGTCGTCGACGTCCAGGCCGGGTCGAGCTACGCGGAGTCGATCATCGGCGGCAACGTCGTCGACAAGCTCACCTGGCAGGACCCCGACACCGGCGAGATCACGCCGTGGCTCGCGACGAGCTGGGACATCAACGACGACCTCACCGAGTTCACGTTCCACCTGCGCGACGACGTCACGTTCAGCGACGGCACCCCGTTCGACGCCGAGGTGGTGCGCGCCAACTTCGAGCAGTACGTGCACGGCGACGAGGCGCTGCAGATCAAGCCGAACGGCGCGACGCTGCTGCCCAACTACGTCGAGACGCGCGTCGTCGACCCCCGCACGGTGACGGTCGTGTTCAGCAAGCCGTCCGCGAGCTTCCTGCAGGCGTCCTCGTTCACCGCGAACTTCCAGCCCGGGTTCCTGTCGCTGTCGACGCTCGCGAAGAGCGCCGAGGAGCGCACCGACCCGCTCAACGTCATCGGGACCGGCCCGTTCGTCTACGAGTCGTGGACGCCGCAGGTCAGCACCGTGCTCGTCAAGCGCAAGGGGTACGACTGGGCGCCGCCCGCGCTCAAGCACAAGGGTGAGGCGTACCTCGACAAGATCGTGTTCAGCTCCGTCCCCGAGGCGAGCGTCCGCACCGGGTCGCTGGAGTCCGGCGAGGTCGACGCGACCCTCGACGTGCAGACCACCGACGAGGCGCCGCTGCGCGACAAGGGCTTCGTCGTGGAGTCCGGCCGGGTCCGCGGCGCGGACATCCGGTTCGACTTCAACGTCGGCCTCTTCCCGACGGACGACCTCGCGGTCCGCCAGGCCATCCAGCTCGGCTGGAACCGGGACACCGTCGCGAAGAACGTCCTGACCGACTCCTACGAGATCTCCACCTCGGTCGTGGCACGGGCCGTGGACGGCTGGGTCGACTACAGCGGCACGCTGCTGCACCAGGACACGAAGAAGGCAGAGAAGCTGCTCGACGACGCCGGGTGGGTGCCCGGGCCGGACGGCATCCGCGTGAAGGACGGCAAGCCGCTCGTCGTCAAGCTCTCCGGGATCAGCAACCTCGTCGTCAACAAGCCCGCGTACGAGTCGATCCAGCAGGACCTGCGCAAGCTCGGCATCGACCTGCAGCTCACCGTCGTGCCGATCGCCGACTACACGGCCA
Organism: Cellulomonas chitinilytica; assembly: GCF_016862675.1. GTDB lineage: Bacteria > Actinomycetota > Actinomycetes > Actinomycetales > Cellulomonadaceae > Cellulomonas > Cellulomonas chitinilytica. The sequence continues at coordinate 226,832 of NZ_BONK01000002.1, forward strand.
ACAACGCCAAGGCGAAGACGGACTTCAACATCACGGCCGCGAACCGCAGCCGCGCCGACATCTCGGTGCTCAACATCGCCTACAACCCGACCCTCGGGAACGCGAACTACGTGCCCGACGGCTTCGAGGGCCGCCAGGAGATCGTCGACACCCTGTCGGCGCTCGAGACGACGCTCGACCCGGACGAGCGGCACGCCGCCGCGAAGAAGGCCCAGGACCTGATCCTCGAGAAGTACGCGCTGACCAACCCCGTCTACACGCCGGCGCAGGTCATCGCGCACAGCCCGAAGGTGCACGGGATCCTCTTCGACGCCCAGGCACGCAACCCGTTCGTCAACACGTGGAAGGAGGACTGAGGGGCCTCGCGCCCTTCAGTCCGCAGGGGCCGGCCGTGGGCGAGCAGCTGCACCTCAACGTCAACATCCTCAACTCCGGGGTCTTCGGCGGCTCCTGGCGGCACCCCGACAACCCGCCGACGTCCGCGTACACGATCGAGCACTACACGCGCGTCGCCCGGGCCGCCGAGCGCGCCAAGCTCGACGCGGTGTTCCTCGCCGACGGGCCGGTGCTCGACGGCGGGCTCGAGCACCGCAGCGGCAACAGCTTCGAGCCGACCGTCAACCTCGCCCACCTGTCCGGCGTGACGAGCGACATCGGCCTGGTCGGCACCTTGTCGTCGAGCTACAACGACGCCGACGAGCTCGCCCACCGGCTGCTCGGCGTCGACCACCTCAGCGGCGGCCGGGTCGGCTGGAACGTCGTGACGACCGCCGGCGCGGCGGCGGCCCGGAACTTCGGCCGCACCGCCGAGCCGGCGCACGCCGACCGCTACACGCGGGCGGCCGACGTGGTGTCGCGGGTCGTCGAGGCCTGGGACGGCGCCGCCGACCCGTCGCCGCAGGGGCGGCCCGTCGTCGTGCAGGCGGGCGGGTCGACCGACGGCGTCGAGCTCGCGGGCCGGCTCGGCGAGGTCATCTTCTCGGCGTCGCAGACCCTCGAGGAGGGGATCGCCTACCGCGCCCGGGTCAAGGCCGTCGCCGAGCGGCACGGGCGGCGGCCCGAGGACGTCGTCGTGCTGCCCGGCGTCTCGACGGTCGTCGCCGCGACCGAGGAGGAGGCACGTCGTCGCCGGGCGACCCTCGCCGAGCTCGTGCCGTGGCCGTACGCGACCGCGCGGCTGTCCGCGCAGCTCGGGTTCGACGTGTCCGCGCACGACCCGGACGCCCTGGTGCCGCTCGACCTGCTACCCGAGCCCGACGACGCGGACGGCTCGCAGACGTTCTACCGGCTCGTCCTCGGCATCGTCCGCCGCGAGCGGCCGACGTTCCGGGCGTTGCTCGACCGTCTCGGCGGCGGCGCGGGGCACCGCATCGTCGTCGGCACACCCGAGCAGGTCGCCGACGACCTCGAGACCTGGTTCCGGGCCGGCGGCGCCGACGGGTTCAACGTCATGCCCGACGTGCTGCCGTCCGGGTTCGACGACTTCGCCGAGGGCGTCGTGCCCGTGCTTCAGGCGCGCGGGCTGTTCCGCCGCGAGTACGACGGCTCGACGCTGCGCGCCCACCTCGGGCTGCCCGTGCGACCGCTGCCCCTGACCGACCGCCCGCTCGCCACGACGTGGTGAGCACGACCCCTGACGGAGGCCGACCGTGAGCCCTGCTGCGATCCCGCTGCTGCTCGACGTCCCGCCCGTGCGCCCGACGGACGCCCGGTCCGTGCTCGACGTCCTCGCGCGTGCCGACGTCGCCGCGGTGCTCCTGCGCGACGGTGCCGGCTCCCCCGACCCCGCGGTGGGCGGCGTCGACCCGTCAGTCCTCGCCGGCCGGCTCACCGCGCTCGGCGGCCCCTCCGTGGTGGTCGAGGCGAGCACCGGTCACCACGCCCCGTACAACCTGGCGCGGCGGGTCCAGTCGCTCGCGCGGATCACGGGCGGGCGCGCGGGGCTGCTCCTGCGGCCCGGTGGGATCGACCCCCTCACGCGGGCCTCCGGTGCGGTCGACGGCCCCGGGTCGTTCGCCGAGTACGTCGCGGTCGTCCGGGCGCTGTGGTCGAGCTTCCCCGCTGAAGCCCTCGTAGGCGACGCCGCGAGCGGCACTTTCGCGGACGTCGGCCTGCTCGTGCCCCCGGCGTTCGAGGGCGCGACGTACCGGGTCGCCGGGGCGCTGAACGTGCCTGCCGCCGCCGACGAGCAGCCCGTGCTGCTCGTCGAGGGCGCGCGCGCCGTGCCGACCGGTGCGCACGGCGTGCTCGTCGGGCCGGACGACGCGTCCCCCGAGGGAGCTGCCCGGCTCGTCGTCGTCAGCGCCCGCGCCGCAGGGCACGGACCCGACGGGCTCCTGGACGCCGTCCTCGCGGCGGCCGAGCAGTCCGGGGACGCCGACGCGCTCGTCGTCCGCGTCCCGGCGTCCCCGGACTCGCTCGCCCCGGTCGTCGACCACTGGCTTGCCGCGCTCCACGGCGCCGGCCTCGTCACCGCGGATCGCGACGCTCCCCTGCACGTCACCCTGGCCCGGAAGGTCGTCCACGCATGACGCTGAACCTCGACGAGACGGCCACCGAGACGGTGGCCGGACCTCGCACCCTCGGCTTCACGACCGTGCAGGTGCACGGCGCCGACACGACCGACCTGGGCTACGGCGCACGCATCAACCCGGTGTACCTCAGCGCGGGCTTCGTGTTCGAGGACTTCGACCAGGCGCGGGACAGGTTCGCCGGCGACGACCCCGGCTACGTCTACTCGCGCATCAACAACCCGACGAACGCCGCCGTGGAGCGGCTCGTCGCCGAGCTCGAGGGCGGCGCCGCGGCGACGCTCGTCGGCAGCGGGCAGGCGGCCGTGACGGTCGCGGTGCTCGGGATCGTGCAGGCGGGCGACCACGTCCTGTCCGCCCCGAGCATCTACGAGGGCACCCGGGCGCTGTTCCGGCACAACCTCGCCCGGTTCGGGGTCGAGGTGGAGTTCGTCGACGAGCCGAACGACCCGGAGGACTGGCGGCGGCGGGTCCGCCCGAACACCCGGCTGTTCTACGGGGAGGTCATCCCGAACCCGAAGAACGACCTCATCGACCTCGCGGCGATCGCGCAGGTGGCGCACGAGCACGGGTCGCCGTTCGTGGTCGACGCGACCCTCGCGACGCCGTACCTGGTGCGGCCCGTCGACCACGGCGTCGACGTCGTCGTGCACTCCACGAGCAAGTTCCTCGCCGGGCACGGCAACGCGATCGGCGGAGTCGTGATCGACGCGGGTCGCTTCGACTGGGCCGCGCACACCGACCGCTACCCGCACCTCGCCGCCCCGGCCAGCGGCCCGGGGACGCCGTCGTTCGTCGAGAAGTTCGGCGGGCTCGCGGCGTTCGCGTACTCGCGCGGCGCCGTCGCGTCGCGGCTCGGCCCGAGCCTGTCGCCGTTCAACGCGTTCCTGCTCCAGCAGGGCCTGGAGACGTTGTCGCTGCGCGTGCAGCGGCACTCCGACAACGCGCTGACCGTCGCGCGGTGGCTCGAGCAGCAGCCGGAGGTCTCGTCGGTCGACTACGCCGGTCTCGAGTCGCACCCGCAGCACGACCTCGCCGTGCGCTACCTGCCGCGCGGGGCGGGCTCGGTGTTCGCGTTCACGCTGGCGGACGGGCTCGACGCGGCCCGGACCGTCATCGACGCGGTCGAGATCTTCACGCGGATGACGCACGTCGGCGACGTGCGCTCGCTGATCCTGCACCCGCCGACGACGACCCACTCGAAGCTCCCGGCGGCGGAGCGGGAGCGGGCGGGCATCCACCCCGGCCTGATCCGGCTCTCCGTCGGCATCGAGGACGTCGACGACCTGCTCGCCGACCTGGACCGGGCGTTCCGGGTGCTGCGCGGCGAACGACCGCCGTCGCTGCTCGCCCGGGGCGGCACCGCCGCGACGACGCCCGCGGAAGGGCTCTGACATGGCGGCGCCGACCCTGCCCCTGACACCCACCGCGCTGCGGGCCGCGCTCCGGCCGGTCCTCGACGTCCTCGCCGCCGGGTCCGCGGCCCGCGAGGCCGAGCGCCGGCACCCGTTCGCCGAGGTGCGCGAGCTCGCCGACCTCGGGGTGCTGCGCTTCCGCGTCCCCGTCGACGAGGGCGGCGCCGGGGCGAGCGTCCGCGAGCTCGTCGACCTCGTCATCGAGATCGCCCGCGCGGACTCCAACGTCGCGCAGGCGCTGCGGCCCGGGTTCCTCGTCGCCGACGGGCTCGCGCAGGACGTCACGCCGTCCGCCGCGCGGGACCGGACGCTGCGCCGCGTGCTCGACGGCGACCTGTTCGCGGGGACCCGCAACGAGGCGGACGGCCGCCCGGGCGCGGTCGCGACGACCATCGTGCGGGACGGCGACGGGTACGTGGTGAGCGGCCGCAAGTTCTACAGCACCGGCGGCCTGCACGCCCGGTGGTTCTCGGGCAGCGCGACCGACGAGGACGGCGTCGTCGTGACGTTCACGGTCCCGACCGACCGGCCCGGCGTGCAGGTGCTCGACGACTTCGACGCCGTCGGTCAGCGGCTCACCGCGTCGGGGACGACCGTGCTGGAGGGTGTGCGCGTCTCGGCGGACGAGGTGGACGCCGTGCGCCGCTCCGTTGGACACCCGGTGGGCGCGCTGGCCCAGCTCTACCTGGTGGCCGTGCTCGCGGGCATCGCGCACGCGGTGCTGGACGACGCGGTCGCGTTCGCGCAGCACCGGGCGCGTCCGATCAAGCACAGCTCCGCGGACCGGTCCGTCGACGACCCGTACGTCCGGGAGGCCGTCGGCGAGATCGCCGCCCACGCGTTCGCGGCCCGCTCGGCCGCGCTGGTGGCAGCCGAGCACCTGGACGTCGCGTGGGCGGCGGCCGACGGCGCGCCACCGACGACGGACGCGACGATCGCCGTCGCGACCGCCCAGGTCACCGCCGTGCGGGAGTCGCTCGCCGCCGCGCAGCGGCTGTTCGACGTGGGCGGCGGCTCCGCCACGGGCCGCGCGCACAACCTCGACCGGCACTGGCGCAACGCGCGCACGGTCGCGAACCACAACCCCGTCGCCTGGAAGGCGGCCGTCGTCGGCGCGCACCTGCTGACCGGCGAGCTCCCGCCCTCCACCGGGCTGTTCTGAACCCCGACTCTGCATCCCGACCGTACGACCCGAGGAGACACACCATGACCGCAGGGGGAACCGCCTACCTGGGCCGCACCGGGGTGCCGGTGAGCCGGCTGACGCTCGGCGCGATGAACTTCGGCGAGGGCGCGCCGTCCGGCACGGACGAGGCGATCCGGATCGTGCACGCCGCGCTCGACGCCGGCATCACCGTGATCGACACCGCGGACGTCTACACGCAGGGCGCGTCCGAGGAGCTGCTGCGCACCGCGCTCGCCGGGCGCCGCGACGACGTGTTCCTGGCCAGCAAGTTCCACGGGCAGATCGGCAAGGACCCGCGCAGCTCCGGGAACTCCCGGCGGTGGGTCGTGCGCGCCGTCGAGGACAGCCTGCGCCGCCTCGGCACCGACCACCTCGACCTGTACCAGGCGCACCGCCCTGACCCGCACACGGACCTGCTCGAGACGCTCGGGGTGCTCGACGACCTCGTGCGCCAGGGCAAGATCCGCTACCACGGCACGTCGGTGTTCCCGGTCGAGGACCTCGTCGAGGCGCAGCACCTCGCCCGGGAGAACCGGCTCGTGGCGCCCGCGACGGAGCAGGTGCCGTACTCGGCGCTCATCCGCGGGATCGAGCGCGGCACGCTGCCGGTCGCCCGCCGCTTCGGGCTGGGCGTCCTCACGTTCGGTCCGCTCGCCGCAGGGTGGCTGTCCGGGGCGTACCGGCAGGGAGCGCCGCAGCCGGCGACCACCCGCTCGGGCAAGATCCCCGGCCGGTTCGACGTGGATCTCGCGCGCAACGCCCCCAAGCTCGCCGCCGCGGACGCGCTGGCCCGGCTCGCCGAGGAGCACGGCCTGACGCTCGTGCAGCTCTCGGTCGCGTTCGCCCTGCACCACCCCGACGTGTCCTCCGTGATCGTCGGGCCGCGCACCGTCGAGCACCTGCACGCCTACCTCGACGCCGCCGAGACCGTGCTGTCCGACGAGGTGCTCGACCGGATCGACGAGATCGTCGCGCCCGGCACCACGTTCGTCGAGCGCGACAACGGCGTCGTCCTGCCCGCGCTCACCCCCGCCCGCCTGCGCCGACCGCAGCCGACCACCCCGCTGAACGAGACCGGAGAGACCCGATGACCACCTGGACCGCTTCCGACGACCGCTTCGACCGTCTCCCGCTGCGCCGGGCCGGCCGCTCCGGCCTCCTGCTGCCCGCGGTGTCGTTCGGCCTGTGGCAGAAGTTCGGCGACCGCCACCCGTACGAGACGCAGCGCGAGATCCTCCTCGCCGCGTTCGACCTGGGCATCACGCACTTCGACATCGCCAACCGGTACGGGCCGCCGCACCGCGCCGCCGAGAAGAACTTCGGCCGCCTGCTCCGCGAGGACCTCGGCGGTCACCGTGAGGAGATCGTCGTCTCGACGAAGGCGGGCAACCCGATCGGCCGCAGCCCGTACCTCGTCGGCGGCTCCCGCAAGTCGCTGCTCGGCTCGCTCGACCACAGCCTGCGCGACCTCGGCCTCGACTACGTCGACATCTTCTACTCGCACAGCCCGGACCTGAACACCCCGCTGGAGGAGACCGTCTCGGCGCTCGTCGACGCCGTCCGGCAGGGCAAGGCGCTGTACGTCGGCATCTCCAACTACTCCGCCGAGCGTGCGCACGAGGCCGCCGAGCTGCTGCGCGCGGCCGGCGTCCCGCTGCTCGTGCACCAGCCGCGCTACTCGATCTTCGACCGGCGCATCGAGCGGGAGGACATCCTCGGCCAGTCGGCCCGTGACGGGGTCGGCCTCGTCACGTACTCGCCGCTCGCCCAGGGCCTGCTGACCGACAAGTACCTCACGGGGCTGGTCCCCGCCGGGGCGCGGGCCGAGCAGAGCGACTTCCTCTCCCCCGACGACATCACCGCCGACTACCGCACCCGGGCGGCGGCGCTCGACGCCCTCGCCCGTGAGCGCGGCCAGTCGCTCGCCCAGCTCGCGCTGCAGTGGGTGCTCCGGCGTCCCGAGGTGACGAGCGCGCTGGTCGGCGCGAGCTCGGTCGACCAGCTCCGGCACAACCTCGCCGCACTCGACGCTGCGCCCCTCACCGACGCCGAGCTCGCCTCCGTCGACGAGCACGGCGTCCACGGCACCGGTCTGAGGCTGAAGTGAGCGCTGGGACGACCGGGATCCGCAGGCTCGGGTTCCTGCTCCACCTCGACCGCGACCAGGCACCCGCCGAGGCGTTCGCCGACGCGGTGACGCTGTTCCAGCGGGCCGAGCAGCTCGGGTACGACTCCGGCTGGGTCATCCAGCGGCACTTCCGGCAGGGCAACGAGCACGTGTCGTCGCCGCTGGTCCTGCTGGCCGCGATCGCGCAGCACACGGGCCGCATCCGGCTCGGCACCGGCGTGCTCGTGCTGCCGCTCGAGGACCCGCTGCGGGTGGCGGAGGACGCCGCGACCCTCGACGCGCTCAGCGGCGGCCGCCTGGAGCTCGGGATCGGGTCCGGCCCGTTCCCGGGCGCCTGGGAGGCGTTCGGCCGGGACCTCGCCGAGCGGCACGCGGCATGGGACGCGGCCGTCGACCGGCTGCACGAGGTGCTCGAGGGGACGCCGCTGAACAGCGCGGGCGAGCGGCTGCACCCTGCCGGGGCGGGCGTGCGCCGGCGGCTGTGGCAGGCGACGTCGAGCGCGCCCGAGGTCGCCGAGGCGCAGGCGGTGCGGGCCGCCGCCGCCGGGGACGGCCTGCAGCTGTCCCGGGCGACCGCGTGGAACCCGAACCTCGACGAGTCCGCGCAGGCGTCCCTCATCAAGGCGTACCGCTCGGCGCTCCCGCAGGGCGTCGAGCCGCGGGTGCTCGTCTCGCGCGCCGTCTACCCGGACGTGTCCCGCGAGGCGGCGCTCGAGAAGCTGGCGCCCGGCGCGCGGCGGTGGCAGGCGTGGCAGGGCCGCGGACGTCCCGAGATCGCCGACGCCTCCCCCGCCGAGTACCTCGACCGGGACCGGACCCGGTTCGGCACCCCCGACGAGATCGCCGACGGGCTCGCCACCGACGCGGGTCTCGCGGAGGCGACCGACCTCCTGGTGAGCTTCCCGCCCGCCGCGCCCGACCTGGCCGAGCACCTGCGGCTCCTCACCGCCACCGCGACCGAGGTCGCCCCGCGCCTGGGCTGGAAGGCGTCATGAGCTACCACCTCAACCTCTCGCTGCAGAACCCCGGGCACGTCCGGACGGCCTGGCGGCTGCCCGCCAACGACCCGTTCGCGCAGACCGACGTCGCCTACCTGCGACGGCTGGTGCAGGAGGCGGAGCGCGCGAAGATCCACGCCGTGTTCGTGGGCGACGGGCCGGCGCTCACGGGCGCCATCGAGCGCGCGCCGGAGGCCGGCATCGAGCCGGTCGTGCTGTTCGCCAGCCTGCTCGCCGGGACGAGCCACATCGGCGCGGTCGCCACGTCGAGCACGACGTACAACGACCCGTACAACCTCGCGCGGCGGTACTCGGCGCTCGACCACGTCACCGGCGGCCGGGCCGCCCTCAACGCGGTCACGACCTACTCGCCCGCGGCCGCCGCGAACTTCGGGCTCGCCGAGCCGCCCGCGAAGGAGGACCGCTACCGGCGTGCCGAGGAGTTCCTCGAGGTCATCACCGCGCTGTGGGACGCGTGGGAGCCCGGCGCGATCGTCGCCGACAAGGCGTCCGGGCGATACGCGGACCCGTCGAAGGTCCACGCGATCGACCACGCCGGCGAGTTCTTCTCCGTGCGCGGGCCGCTCAGCATCCCCGAGTCGCCGCAGGGCCGGCCGCTGCTCGTGCAGGCCGGGGCGTCGGAGGGCGGCGTGCGGCTCGGGGCACGGTTCGCGGACGTCGTGTTCGCCGTGGCGCAGACGCCCGAGCGGGCCGTCGCGTTCCGCGAGGACCTGCGGCTGCGGGCGCGGGCCTTCGGCCGGGACGACGGGCCGATCGTGTCGCTCGGCGTCGTCGTCCTCCTGGGGTCCACGCAGGAGGAGGCACGGCGCCGGGCCGACGACGTGCTCGGCACGATCGACATCGACACCGCCACCGCGCAGCTGCTCGCGTCGCTCGGCCTGCCGCCCGACAGCCACCGGCCCGACGACCCGCTCACGCTCGCCGACCTGCCGGACGTCGCGGAGCGCCGCAGCTCCGAAGGCTTCCAGGCCAGCACCCGGGCGCTGCTCGAACGGGGTCCCCGGACGCCTCGCGACCTCGTGCACCGCTCCGCCGGCGGTGCCGGGCACCGGCTCGTCGTCGGGACGCCCGAGCAGGTCGCCGACGACCTCGACGCCTGGTACCGGGCGGGCGCCGCCGACGGGTTCACGATCATGCCCGCGGACACCGCCACCGACCTGGAGGCGTTCACCGGCCACGTCGTCCCGCTCCTGCAGGACCGCGGGTCGTTCCAGCGGGAGTACTCGGGCACGACGCTGCGCGAGAGCTACGGCCTCGCACCCGTGCGGCGACGGGAGGTCGCGCGCACATGACCCGGTACCTCCTGCTCAAGGTCGGCCGCGCGCTGTTCGTGGTCTGGGCCGCGTTCACCCTCACGTTCGTGCTGCTCTACGTGCTGCCCGCGAACCCCGAGGACCTGATGTTCGACCCGTCCGAGATCAACACGGTCTCGGACGAGACGAAGGCGAGCGTCGCGGCGATGTACGGGTTCGACAAGCCCGTGCCGCTGCAGTACCTCGACCGGCTCGGCCACGCCCTGACCGGCGACTTCGGGAACTCGGTGCACAACGGCCAGCGCGTCTCCGACGCGATCGGCGAGGTGCTGCCCGCGACGATCGTGCTGTCGGTGGCGGCCCTCCTGCTCGCCGTCGTCATCGCGTTCGGGATCGCGGTCGTCGCCACCACCACGCGCGTCCCCTTCGTGCGCGCACTCGTCGAGGCGTTGCCCCCCGCGTCGGTGTCCGTCCCCGTGTTCCTGCTGGGGATCGTCGTCATCCACGTGTTCTCGTTCCGGCTGGGCTGGTTCCCGTCCTTCGGCGACGCGGGCTGGAGGGGGCTCGTGCTGCCGCTCGTGACGCTCGCGATCCCCGTGTCAGGACCCATCGCGCAGCTGCTCGTGCGCAGCTTCGAGACCGAGCTCGCCAGCCCGTACGTGACGACGTCGACCGCGAAGGGCGCGACCCGCGGCTGGATCGTGGTGCGCGACGTCGCCCGCAACGCCAGCCTGCCCGCCCTGACGATCGCCGGGGTCACGTTCGGCCACCTGATCGCGGGCGCCGTGATCATCGAGACGATCTTCTCCCGCACGGGTCTCGGGCGGCTCACGCAGGTCGCCATCAACAGCAAGGACGTGCCGCTCGTCCAGGGCGTCGTCGTGCTCGTCGCGCTGACCTTCGCCGTCATCAACCTCGTCGTCGACGTCGTCTACCCGCTGCTCGACCCGCGGCTGCGCGCCGAGTTGCGAGCGAAGCCCGCCGACGTGACCGCACCGGCCGTCACGGCAGCGCCCGCGACCGCCGACGTCGAGCCCGCCGCTCCCGCCGACCTCGTGAGGACCTGACCATGAGCACCCTCACCCTCACGGCCCCCGGCGCGGCCGCCACCGCGACGCTCCGGCGCCTCACGGACACCGTCCGCGACATCGCCCGCCAGCCGACCCTGCTGCTGTCGTGGGTCGTCGTCCTCGTCGCCGTCGCGTGGGCCGTCGTGCCCGACGTCTTCACCGACGCCAGCCCGTACGAGGGCGACAGCGCGCTGTCGTTCGCGCCGCCCGGCTGGGGCCACCCGTTCGGCACGGACCGGCTCGGTCGCGACCTGTACTCGCGGGCCGTGCACGGTGCCTCGGCGACCCTCACGGCGACGCTCATCGCCGTCCTCGTCGCCCTCACCGTAGGCGGGCTCATCGGGCTCGTCGCGGGTTACTTCGGCCGGCACGTCGACACCGCCGTGATGCGCACGGTCGACGTCGGGCTCGCGATCCCGAGCCTGCTCCTCGCCATGGTCATCGTCGCGATGCTCGGCTACTCGACGCGCAACATCGCCCTCGCCGTCGGCATCGCGTCCATCGCGTCGTTCGCGCGGGTCATGCGCGCCGAGGTCGTCCGGGTCGTCAGCAGCGACTACGTCGAGGCGGCCGACGGCGTCGGGGCCCGCCGCGCCGCCGTCGTCCTCAAGCACGTGCTGCCGAACTCGATGAGCTCGGTGCTGGCGCTCGCGGCGCTCGAGATCGGCACGTCCGTGCTCGCCGTCGCGAGCCTCGGGTTCCTCGGGTACGGCGCACCGCCGCCCGAGCCGGAGTGGGGCCTGCTCGTCGCCGAGGGCCGCGACTTCGTCGGGCAGTACCCGTGGATCTCCGTCCTGCCGGGCGTGCTCATCGCGGCGCTCGTGCTGTCGAGCCACCGGATCGCCACGTCGTTCCGACGCAGCCACCAGGAGACCTCATGACGCTCACCACCGCGGCGCCGGTCGTCGACCCGACCCGCGCCGACGAGCCCGCCGCGCCGCTGCTGCGCGTCGCGGACCTCGCCGTCACGTACCGCACGGACCGCGGCCGCCGGGAGGCTGTCGCGGCGGCGGACGTGCACGTGGAGCCGGGTGAGTTCGTCGCCGTCGTCGGCGAGTCCGGCTCCGGGAAGTCGACGCTCGTCCAGGCCTCCCTGGGCCTGCTGCCCGCGAACGGCCGCATCACGCGCGGCCGGGTCGAGTACTCGGGCGTCGACGTCACGCGGTGGAGCGACCGGCGGCTGTCCCGCGTCCGGGGGTCGTACGTGGGGTTCGTCCCGCAGGACCCCGGCACCGCGCTGAACCCGACCAAGCGCGTCGGCCAGCAGGTGCTCGAGGCGGTCGTGCTGAACGAGCCCGCGAGCCGGCCCCGCACCGCGGCCGAACGGGTCGCCCGGGCCGTCGAGAGCCTGGAGGTCGCCGGGCTCGCCGACGCCCGCCGCGTCTACGAGCAGTACCCGCACGAGCTCTCGGGCGGGATGCGCCAGCGTGTGCTCATCGCGATCGCGCTGGCCGGGAACCCGAAGCTGGTCGTCGCCGACGAACCCACGAGCGCCCTCGACGTCACCGTGCAGCGCGTCATCCTCGACCACCTCGGCGCCCTGCGCCGCGACCTCGGCATCGGCGTCCTGCTCGTCACGCACGACCTCGGCGTCGCGCTCGACCGCGCGGACCGGGTGGTCGTCATGCACGAGGGCCGGGTCGTCGAGGAGGGCGACGCCGGGGACGTCCTGCGCGCCCCGCGGGACCCGTACACGCGGCGCCTGCTCGCTGCGGCCCCGACGCGCAGCTCGGTCCGCCTCGCGCCGACGGACACCTCGACGCACACCCCGGCGCCCGCGCCGGAGCCGACCATCGCGGGGTCGACCGGTCCCGTCCTGTCCGCCGAGGGCGTCAGCCGGACGTTCCACGTCGGCCACGGCCCCACCCGCCGCACCATCCACGCGGTCGCCGGCGTCGACCTGCACGTGCACCCGGGACGCACGCACGCGATCGTCGGGGAGTCGGGCGCCGGGAAGTCCACGCTCGCCCGCCTGCTCGTCGGGCTCGGCACGCCCGACGGCGGCCGCGTCCGCGTCGGCGACGCCACGCTGCACGACCTGTCCCGTCGCGAGCGGCGCGAGGTCACCGCGACCTGCAGTTCGTCTACCAGAACCCGTACACGTCGCTCGACCCGCGGTTCAGCGTCGAACGTCTCGTGGCCGAGCCGCTGCGCTCGTTCCGGGTGGGCTCGCGGGCCGCGGTCCGGGACCGGGTCGTGGAGCTGCTGGACCAGGTGGCGCTCGACCCGAGCTACCTGCGGCAACGGCCGGGCCAGCTCTCGGGCGGGCAGCGGCAGCGGGTCGCGATCGCGCGGGCGCTCGCCCTCGAGCCGCGCACGATCGTGCTCGACGAGCCCGTGTCCGCGCTCGACGTGTCGGTGCAGGCGCAGATCCTCCAGCTCCTCGTCGACCTGCAAGCCCGGCTCGGCCTCAGCTACGTGCTCATCACGCACGACCTCGGCGTCGTGCGGCTCGTCGGCGACGACGTGACCGTCATGAAGGACGGCGTCGTCGTGGAGACCGGGACCGTCGACGACGTGTTCACCGCACCACGCCACGACTACACCCGGCGGCTCCTCGACGCCGTCCCCGGAGGTTCCCGATGACCGGCTCACGCGCTGGTACCCGCCCGACCCTGCTCGCCCCTCGGGGCGCGGCCGCGCTCGCGCTCCTCGACGACGACGTGCTGGACCGCGTCCGGGCCCTCCTCGTCGCCGGACGGTTGCACGGGCTCCTGCTCGGCGCGGAGCGGCTCGACGGCGGCGTCGCCGCGTCCGAGCCGACCGGACTCGCCGCGACCCTCGCCGGACGGCTGCCCGAGGCGGGGCTCGTCACCGTCTCCGCGGACCCGCACGACCACCCGTACAACACGGCACGCCGCACCCTGTCGCTCGACCACGTCACGGGTGCGCGGTCCGGGGTGCTGTTCGGCGGGCACGGCGCCACGGTCGGCGAGACGGCCGAACGGGTCCTCGTCGTCCGCGAGCTGTGGAACAGCTACCCCGTGCAGTCGATCGTGGGCGACCGCGCCACCGGCGTCTTCGCGGTCGTCGACGGCGTCCGGGACGTCGCGCACCGCGGCCCCCGGTACGACGTGGCCGGGGCGCTCAACACGCCGTCGAGCCGGCAGGGCGAGCCCGTCTCGTTCTGGTCGGTCGACGGCCCGGCGGGCGCGCCGGACGACGGGCTCGTCGACGTGCTCGTCGTCCCGGCGACGACGCACCTGAGCGCCACCGCCGGGGCGCGGGTGTACCGGCGCGGGCCGCTAGACCCGTCGTGGCCGGACGGCACCCCGCCGTGGGCCGCCGACGGGCTCGTGCTGGAGACCGGCGACCTGGCACCCGCCACGCTCGACGCCCTCGACCGGCTCCCCCGGCAGGCCGCGACCGTGACGGGCACGCTCCGTCACCGCCTGGGCCTGCCCGACCGCTCGATCAACCTCACCGACCGCCCCCGGACCTTCGGAGCCACCGCATGAGCCGCCGCGACGACCAGCTCCTGCTCAACGTCAACCTGCAGGGCTTCGGCCAGCGCCCGGCGGCGTGGCAGGTCACGGACGACGCGCCGGACGCCCAGCTCACGGCGGACTTCTGGGTCCGGGTCGCGCAGGTCGCGGAGCGAGGTCTGCTCGACGCCGTGTTCTTCGCGGACCACCCGAGCATCTCGAACCCGAACCCGCGTCCGCTGGGCCTCGTCGACCCCGTGGTGCTCGCGTCCGTCATCACGGCGCAGACCGAGCGGGTCGGGGTGATCGCGTCCGTCTCGACGACGTACACGCACCCGGTCGAGCTGGCCGAGCGGCTCCTGTCCGCCGACGAGCTGTCGGGCGGCCGCGTCGGCTGGAACGTCGTGACGACGTACGCGCCGTCGGTGGCGCGCAACTTCGGCCTGGACGCGAACCCGTCGCGCGAGGAGCGCTACCGCCGGGCCGACGAGGTCGTCCGCGCGGTCCGCAGCGTGTGGGACGCGGCGGCGGGCGACGGCACGTACCGGTTCGACGGCACGTACGTGCAGGTCGAGGGCCGGACGGGGCTGCGACCGAGCCGGCAGCGGCACCCGGTGCTGTTCCAGGCCGGCGGCTCGGCCCAGGGCCGGGACCTCGCGGCGCGCCACGCCGACGGGGTGTTCGCCGTGCAGCTCACTCTCGACGGCGCGGTCCGGGACTACGCCGACCTCAAGGCCGCGGCGCGGGAGGCGGGACGGCCCGGTGCACCGGCGATCACGCCCGGGCTCTCGCTCGTGCTCGGCAGCACCGAGGAGGAGGCCGTGCGGCTGTTCGACGACCTGGAGTCCCGGGTGCCGCCGCGGTACGCGCTCGGCGCCCTGAGCAACGTCCTGGCGCACGACGCGACGACGCTCGACCTGGACGCGCCGATCCCCGCCGACGTGCTCGACAAGCCGTGGGACCCGTCCGCGCACGTCACGTCGGCCGGGTACCGGACGACGTTCCTCGAGTGGATCGCCGACCGCCGCCACCTCACGGTGCGTGAGGTCGTCCGGGAGTTCGGCGGCTACGGCGCCCGCATCGTGATCGGGACGCCGGAGCAGGTCGCCGACGACATCGAGCACTGGTTCGAGAGCCACGCCGCCGACGGCTTCAACCTGATGCTCGACCGCTACCCGCAGGGCCTCGAGACGTTCGTCGACGAGGTCGTCCCGCTGCTGCAGAAGAAGGGCGTGTACCGGTACGACTACGCCGGCGACACGCTGCGCGCCCACATCGGCGCCTGATCCCCCGGAGGACCCATGAGCACCGTCGTCGTCCTGCACGACAACCCCGACTGGCTGCCGCCGTTCGAGCGGGCCTTCGCGCGCGAGGGGGTCCGGCTCGAGCCGTGGCACCTCGGCTCGACGACCCTCGACCTCGCCGACGTCCCGCAGGACGCCGTCTTCTGGTCGCGGCTGAGCGCGTCCGCGCACACGCGCGGCGTGCCGCACGCCTACCCGACGGCCGTCGCGACGCTCGACTGGCTGGAGGCGAGCGGCCGCCGGGTCGTCAACGGCAGCGCGGTCGCCGCGCTCGAGGTGAGCAAGGTCCGGCAGTACGCGCGGCTGGCCGCGGCCGGCTTCGACGTGCCCCGGACGATCGCCGTCGCCGGGACGGACGGGCTGGTCACCGCTGCGGCGACGTTCGGCGGCCCGTTCATCACGAAGCACAACCGGGGCGGCAAGGGCCTCGGCGTCCGGCGCTACGAGGACGCCGACGAGCTCGCGGCCGCCCTGGCCGACGGCCTCGTCGAGCCTCCCGTGGACGGCCTCACGCTGCTGCAGGAGCTGCTCGTCGCGCCCGAGCCGTTCGTCACGCGCGCCGAGTTCGCCGGCGGCGCGTTCCACTACGCGGTGCGGGTGGACACGTCGGGCGGCTTCGAGCTGTGCCCCGCCGAGGCGTGCGCGGTGCCGACCGCGACCGCGCCGTTGTTCTCGGTGCGCGAGGACGTCACCGCAGAGCACCCGCTCGTGACCCGGCTGGGCCGGTTCCTCGCCGCGCAGGGCGTCGAGATCGCGGGTGTGGAGTTCTTCGAGACCGTCGACGGGCGGGTCGTGCCGTACGACATCAACACGAACACGAACTACAGCCCGGACGTCGAGTCCTCCGTCGGGGACCCCGCCGCTGCGGCTGTCGCGCGGTTCCTCGGGGGGCTCGCGCGCGACGCGGGCCGCCTGGCCGCCTGAATCCCCACCCGAGCACCGACGAAGGAGCACCGTTGTCCGAGTACTACGACCGTCACGAGGACGCCACGTACACCAAGGTGTACAAGGACACGACCCCCGACGTGCTGGCCGCGTTCGGCGCGTTCGACCAGGCCGTGTTCGCCGCCGAGGGGCGCGCGATCCCGCTGAAGTACCGCGAGCTCATCGCGCTCGCCGTGGGCCTGTCGACCCAGTGCGTCTACTGCATCGACGCGCACAGCCGGAAGGCCGTCGCGGCCGGCGCCGACGAGACCGAGCTCGCGGAGACGGCCTGGGTCGCGACCGCGATCCGTGCGGGAGGCGCGTACGCGCACGGCCGGCTCGCGTTCAAGCTCGCGGGAGCGCACACCCACTGACGTGACGCCCGCGTGATGCCGTCCTGCCCGGAGGCGTGCACCCCGCGCCGCTGGCAGCCTCGGAGGGTGGGCACCCACCGCGAGGTCGAGGCGGCCTTCGAGGTGCCCGACGACGCGTCGCTGCCGGACCTGCGCGGCGTCGGCGGGCTCGTCGCGTCGCAGCGGCCCGACCCGGACGACCTCGTCGCGCAGTACTACGACACCGCGTCCCTGGACCTCCTGCGGGCCGGGGTGACGCTGCGCCGGCGCATCGGCGGCGCCGACGAGGGCTGGCACCTCAAGGTGCCCGCGCGGGACGCGAAGGACGGGGCACGGGCACGCACCGAGCACCGGCTCCCGCTCGGCGACCCGTCCGCGCCGGACGCGCTGCTCGACATGGTGCGTGCGCGGGTGCGGGACCGGCCGGTCGACGTCGTCGCGGAGCTGCGGACCCGGCGGGTGCCGCACCGGTGGTCGGACGCGACGGGCCGGGCGGTCGTCGAGGTCACCGACGACCACGTGCACGCGGTGGTGCACGACGGCGACGAGCGCGTCGTGGTGACCTGGCGGGAGTGGGAGGTGGAGCTCGTCGACGACGACGAGGGCACGTTCGCCGCCGTCACGGACCGCCTCGGCGTCGTCCCCGGGGCGACCGCCCGGGTGTCGCCCAAGCTCGAGCGTGCGCTGGGCGACCGCGTGCCGGTCCGTCGCGCCCCCGAGCCGCGCGACGACTCGGCCGGGGAGGTCGTGCGCGCGTATGTCGGCCGGCACCTCGAGCGGCTGCTCCTGGCGCACGACGGGGCCCGCCGCGGCGACGACGGCGCCGTGCACGACGCCCGCGTCGCGATCCGGCGGCTGCGCACGGCACTGGCGGTGTACCGGCCCGTGGTCGACCGCACGACGACCGACCCGCTGCGGGAGCGGCTCGCGGAGGTCGGGCACGCGCTCGGCGCGGCCCGCGACCCGCACGTCGAGCTGCGCGGGCTCCTGGACCGGGTCCACCGGGAACCGGTCGAGCTCGTGCTGGGACCTGTCGCGGACCGACTGCGGGACGACCGGTCACGGGCGTGGCGGGACGGTGTCGAACGGCTCGCCGTCGTGCTCGGCTCGGCGGCGTGGTGGCGGCTGCTCGACGGGCTCGACGCCGTCGCGGACGGCGGTGCGCCGGGCCCGGCCGCCGCGCAGCCCGCGGTCGACGTGATACCCCGGCGGGCCGGGCGTGCGTGGCGACGCCTCGACCGTCGCGCGGAGGACCTCGCCGCCACGGACCGTGCACCCTCGGACCGCGCAGCGTCGGACCGCGCAGCGTCGGACCTGGCAGCCGCGGACCGTCCAGCCGTCGGGCCCGCGGCCGACGTCGCCCGTCACGAGGTCCGCAAGGCCGCCCGTCGCGCACGCTACGCCGCCGAGGTGGCGGTCCCCGTGGTGGGGCGGCCGGCCCGGCGCAGCGCCCGGCGGGCTCGTGCCGTGCAGGACGTGCTCGGCGCCCAGCACGACACCGTGGTGCGTCGCGAGACGCTCCGGCGGATCGGCGTGCAGGCCCACCTGGACGGCGAGAACGCCTTCACGTTCGGCCGGCTGCACGCGCTCGAGCAGGCGGCCGGCGAGGCGGCGGCGGCCGAGGCGGAACGGCTGCTCGCGCGTGCTCGGCGCCCGTCGCACCGCGACTGGATGGCCTGACCCCACGGCCCGACCGGACGGCCCGGACGGCCCGACCGGCCCGGCAGGCCCGATCGGACGGCCGGAGGGTCAGCCGACGGCGACGCGCACGACGTTGCGCCACGGGTCCTCGAACAGCACCGTCGCGCCGTCGTCCGCCACGGGCACGCCCGCGAACCGCACCCGGTCGGCGAGGGCGCCGAGGTCGTCGCCGGTCGGCACGGTGATCCGCACCTCGCCGAGCCCGAGGGACGACGCGCGCGGTCCGGCCCCGGCGCTGTTCCACGTGTTCATCGCGAGGTGGTGGTGGTACCCGCCGGCGGACACGAACAGGGCACTGTGCCACTCGGCAGTCACGTCGAACCCGAGCGCGTCGACGTAGAACCGCCGTGCGGCGTCCACGTCGCCGACCTGCAGGTGCACGTGGCCGACGACGGCGTCTCCGGTGCCGGGCTGCTCGACGAGCTCGTCCGTGAGGTGCTCGCGCAGGAACGCGTTCGGGTCGAGCCGCAGCGAGTCCATGACGACACGCCCGTCGGCGTCGTGCTGCCAGAGGCTGCGGCTGCGGTCCCAGTAGAGCTCGACGCCGTTGCCCTCGGGGTCGGTGAGGTAGAACGCGAGCGAGACGAGGTGGTCGGCGGACCCGACGAAGGACCCCGGCTCACGCTGGGCGACGGACGCGAGCGTGGCGGCGAGCCCGGCCTGGTCGTCGAACAGGAGCGCGGTGTGGAACAGACCCGCCGAGCCGCGGACCGCGGGCGGCAGGTCGGGCGTGTGCCGCAGCACGACGAGCGGGGTTCTGCCGCGGCCGAGCGTCACGGTGTCCGTGCGGGGGACGCCGCCGAAGCGCTCGCCCGGGTCGTCGACCACGTCGAGCGCGAGGCCGTCGCGGTAGAACCGGACCTGGCGGTCGAGGTCCCCGACCAGCAGCGTGACGGCGTCCATGCCCGTCCCCGCGGCGAGGGAGTCGTGCGGGGCCGAGGCGTGCAGGGGCACGGCGGGGCCGGATCCGGGGGTCGGTGCTGTCGACATGTCTCTCACAATAGTTGAGAGTTCAACATTGTTCCCGCTGTGCGGTCCTGGCGGCGGCCCTCAGGCGGGCGGCACGTCCCCCGCACGGTGGTTGTGGCCGAGCCCGGTGAGGAACCGCGGGCCGGTCGTGACGAGCTCCGTGGCGAACGACGACGCCCACGCGCCGTACGGCGACCGCGCCAGCCCGTCGTTCGCGAACCGCCCGTCCGTCGTCACCTCCGTCACGCAGAAGTCGGGGATCACCAGGTCGGTCACCGGTCCCCCGCGCTCGACCTCCGCGACGACGAGCGGCGCGTTGCCGCCCGCGAACACGTCGATGACCCAGCCGTCCGCACCGAGCCACACCGAGTGGCGCAGCTTGGCGACCCGGGCGTCCGCCCGCCGGATCAGCTCGACGGCCACCGCCGGGTCCAGCTCGCGCTCCGCCTCGTACCGGGTCCCCTCGACCATCGGGCCCTTCACCGTGATCGCGCAGAAGTCGACCGCCCGCACGTGCCGCTCCAGCAGGGCGAGCTCGTCGTCGGCCGGGTCCAAGGGCTCGGAGACGGCCGACGCCTGCGCCCGGACCCGCACCGCGAACCCGTCCTGCGCGAGCAGGTACGACTGGACGATAAGCGCCGGGGCGCTCTCCAGCAGGTCCGTCGGCGGCCGCTCGACCCAGAACCGCCGCTCGAACTCGAAGTCGCCGTAGCCGGTGTCGCTCATCGCGAAATGCTCCCCGTGCGGTGCATGCCCGGAGCCTAGCGAGGTCGACCGCTCATTCAGCGCTCACCGCGAGCAGCACCGGCAGGCGCGCCGCCCGGATCGCGGGCCACACCGCCGCCAGCACGCCGACGACCACCGCGAGCGCCAGCATCACCAGCAGGCTCCCCCACGGCACGGCGAGCGTCCGCAGCCCCCGGTCGGCGAACACCGTCGGGAGCGTCGCCGCGAGCGCGACCCCCACCACGAGCCCGACGGCCGTGCCGAACACCGCGGTGAGCACCGACTCCACGGTGATGGTCGAGCCGAGCTGGACGCGGCCCAGCCCCACCGCCCGGAGCAGCCCGATCTCGCGCGTGCGCTCGATGACCGACAGCGCGAGCGTGTTGACGATGCCGAGCACGGCGATCACGACCGAGAGCCCGAGCAGCGCGTAGAGGATCACGAGCACCCGGTCCACCTGCTCGGCGAGGTCGGAGACGAACTGCTCGGGGTCCATCACGGTGACGACCACGTACGGCAGGACCGTCGTGGTGAGCTCGCCGCGCAGCTCCTCGAGGTCGGTGCCCGGCACCGCGGTGACGAACACCGTCGTGACCTGCTGCTGGTCGGCGGGCACGAGCTCGTCGAGCACCGCCTGCGGCGCGACGAGCGGCACGCCGAACGCGGGCGAGTCGATCACCGCACCGATGCGCACGGACCGCGGCTCCCCCGTGCCGGTGAGCGTGAGCTCGTCGCCGACCCGCCAGCCCTCGTCGCGGGCCGTGGTCCTCTGCACGGCGACGTCGCCGCGCGCGAGCGCGTCCCGGAACGACCCCTGCACCTCGGTGGTCCGGACGCTGCGCCCGATGGCCTCGGGGTCGACGCCGGTGACGGTGAACGAGCCGTCGTCGCCCTGCGCGACCCGGACGGCGGCGGTCGCGAACGCGTCGGCCGCACGCACGTCCGGCAGCGCACGCACGTCCGCGACGGCCTGTGCCGGGACCGTCCCGGCGGGTGCGACGCGCAGGATGAAGTCGGTGCTGGCCTCGCGCGTGACGATGGCACGCGTCGACGCCTGCGCGGTCGCGGCGATGACCGCCGACGCGCCGACGAGCGCCATGCCGATCATCAGGGCACCGGCCGTGTTGGCGGTCCGCCGGGGGTGGCGCACGACGTTGCCGCGCGCGAGCCTCCCGACGGGGCGCAGCACGAGCAGCGGGGCGCCGAGCGCGGTGAGGGCGCCGCGCGCGACGACGGGCGCGACACCGAGGACGCCGAGCACGACCGCGCACGCGCCGAGGCCGAGCATCCGGTCCGCGCCGTCCGCCTCCGGTCGCAGCAGCGCGCGGGAGATCGCGGCCGCCCCGACGAGGAGCAGCGTCGCCCCGACGAGCGCCCGGCGCACGAGCGACCGCTCGGGCAGCGTGACCTCGTCGCGCAGGGCGTCGACCGGCGGGACGAGGGCCGCCCGCCGCGCCGGCACGGCGGCGGCCGCGACGCTCACCAGCGTGCCGAGCAGCACCGAGACGACCACCGTGAACGCGTCGAGCGGCACCCGCCCGGTGAGGTCCATGCCGAACGACGCCATCACCCGGCGCAGCAGCACCACGAGGCCGAGCCCGCCGGCGACGCCGAGCACGGCACCGACGACGCCGACGAGGGCGGCCTGCAGCACGATCGACCCGAACACCTGCAGCGGGGAGGCACCGACGGCGCGCAGCAGCGCGAGCTCGCGCGTGCGCTGCCGGACCCACATGGCGAACGTGTTCGCGATGATGAACGCCCCGACGAACAGCGACACGCCCGCGAACACCAGCAGGAACGTCGTGACGAACCCGAGCACCTCCTCGATGCTCTCGGTCGCCTCCGCGCGCATCTCGTCGCCGGTGATCGCGACGGCGGGCGGCGCACCGGGAGTCGCGTCCTGGCGCAGCACGGGTCCGAGCCGGTCGGCGAGCTGCTGCTCGGTGACCCCCGGTTCGGCGTTCACGGCGATCGACACGGCCGTCCCGTCCGGCGCGAACGCCGCCTCGGCCGTCGCTCGGTCGACGAACACCACGGTGGCACCGGCGAGCGCGGCACCGATCTCGGCCACGCCGACGACCCGCACGGGCCGCAGCTCACCACCGACGACGAGCGTGGTGTCGTCCCCGACGGCGAGGCCGGACGCGTCGAGCGTCGTCTGCTCGACCACGACCTCGCCGGGGCCGCGCGGCGGGTGGCCCGCGACGAGGCGCACCGCCCGGTCCCGCGAGTCGTAGGCGAACGCGAAGCTCGGCGCCTGGGTGCTCTGCACGGCCGTCCCGTCGGCGCCGACGAGCACGACGGGCCCCTGCAGGTCGGGCAGCGCGGCGGCGACACCGTCGACCTGCTCGATGGGCCCGACCAGCGACAGCGGGACGCGGTTGTGCGTGCCGGCTCCCGGTCCCGCGGCCCCACCGGCGTCGTCGGCACCTCGCACGTACGCGTCGCCGAGCGTCGTCGTCGCGATGATGTCCGCGAACGTGGACCCGAGCATCGTGCGCAGGGCGAACGTGCCCGCGACGAACGCCACGCCGAGCGCCACCGCGAGCACGGAGAGGCAGAACCGGACGAGGTGCGCCCGGATCGCCCGCACCGCGACGCGGTTCACCGTCCGGCCGCCCCGAGCTGCTCGAGCACGGTCGCCGGCGTGGGGTCCCGCAGCTCCCCGACGAGCCGGCCGTCGGCGAGGAACAGCACGCGGTGCGCGAACCCGGCGGACGTCGGGTCGTGGGTGACCATCACGACGGACTGGCCGAGCTCGTCGACGCTGCGGCGCAGGAAGCCGAGGACCTCCGCCGACGAGGCGGAGTCCAGGTTTCCGGTCGGCTCGTCCGCGAACACCACGGCGGGCCGGGCGATGAGGGCCCGCGCGCACGCGACCCGCTGCTGCTGCCCGCCGGACAGCTCGCTCGGCTTGTGGTCGAGCCGGTCACCGAGACCGAGCGTGCGGACGACGAGGTCGAGGTGCTGCCGGTCGACGGGCCGGCGCGCGATGTCGAGCGGGAGCGTGATGTTCTCCAGCGCCGTGAGCGTCGGCACGAGGTTGTACGACTGGAACACGAACCCGACCCGGGTGCGCCGCAGGTGCGTGAGGCGCCGCTCGGACCACCGGCTGACCTCGGCGCCGTCGACCACGACCGAGCCGGACGTGGGCCGGTCGAGCCCGGCCAGGCAGTGCATGAACGTCGACTTGCCGGAGCCGGACGGCCCCATCACGGCGGTGAGCTCCCCACGGACGAGGTCGACGTCGATCCCGTCGAGCGCGCGCACGGCCGTGGGACCTTCCCCGTAGACCTTCACCAGGTCGTTCGCCGACGCGATCACGTCACTCATCCGACCCCCCAGCGGTGTGAGCTTCCTTGTGTCGATGGTGCCCCGTACAGGCCTCTCGCGCCGAGTGTGCGAGACTTGACCCACCTGAGGGCAGCGCGAGCTGCGCGCCCCGCGTCGTGGAGATCCCCCAGCACTCGTTCTGGTTGCTCTGGCGGCGGACCCCGACCGACTCTCCCCGAGAGGCTTCACCTGTGACTTCCTTCGCCGATCTCGGCGTGCCCGCTCCCCTCGTCTCCACGCTGGCGGACCAGGGCATCAGCGCTCCTTTCCCCATCCAGACCGCCACGCTCCCCGACTCGCTGGCCGGCCGTGACGTGCTCGGCCGCGGCCGCACGGGCTCCGGCAAGACCATCGCGTTCGCCCTGCCGCTCGTCGCCCGCCTCGCGGCCGAGCGTCGTGCCAAGGTCGCCCGTCGGCCGCGTGCCCTCGTCCTCGCCCCGACGCGTGAGCTCGCCTCGCAGATCGACGCGACCGTCGCCCCGCTCGCCAAGGCCATGGGCCTGAACACCACCGTCATCTTCGGCGGCGTCTCGCAGGGCAAGCAGACGTCCGCGCTCAACGGCGGCATCGACATCGTCATCGCCTGCCCGGGCCGCCTCGAGGACCTGCTCAACCAGAAGGCGCTCACGCTCGACGGCATCGAGGTCACGGTCCTCGACGAGGCCGACCACATGGCCGACCTCGGCTTCCTGCCGGGCGTCAAGCGGATCATGGACAAGACGCCGCGGGTCGGTCAGCGGATGCTGTTCTCCGCGACGCTCGACAACGGCGTGGACCAGCTCGTCAAGCGGTACCTGACCTCGCCCGTCGAGCACTCCGTCGACAGCGCGCAGTCGCCCGTCGCCGCGATGACGCACCACCTGTTCGAGGTGCGGGACGCCGAGACGAAGAAGGCGATCATCCACCACCTCGCGTCGGGCACCGGCCGTCGCGTGCTGTTCATGCGGACCAAGCACCAGGCCAAGAAGCTCGCCAAGCAGCTGACGGTCGACGGCATCCCCGCGGTCGACCTGCACGGCAACCTCGGCCAGGGTGCGCGCGAGCGCAACCTCGAGGCGTTCTCGTCGGGCGCCGTGAAGGTGCTCGTCGCGACCGACATCGCCGCCCGCGGGATCCACGTGGACGACGTCGAGCTCGTCGTGCACGTCGACCCGCCCGCCGAGCACAAGGCCTACCTGCACCGTTCGGGCCGCACCGCCCGCGCCGGCTCCGGCGGCGACGTGGTCACGCTCGTCCTGCCCGAGCAGCGCGGCGACGTCCGCGCGCTCACGCGGGCCGCGAAGATCACCGCGCAGCCGCAGCACGTCAACCCGGGCGACGCCGTGCTGACCCGGCTCGTCCCGGACGTCGCGCCGCACGTACCGTACGTCGCCGCGCCCGTCCAGGCGCCGTCCGGCCGGTCGTCCGGCGGCGGTGGCCGGACCCGCTCCGGCGGTGGCGCCCGGCAGGGTGCGTCCACGTCGACATCGTCGAGCAGCCGTGCCGGCTCGCAGGGCCGTGCGCCGGGTCAGCAGTTCCGGACCGCTCCCGCCGCGACCGGCGGCTCCACCGACGGCGGCCCGTCCCGGCGCCGGCGCGGCGGCCGGGGTCGCGGGCGCGGCGGTGTCGGCGGCGGTGTCGGCGGGGCCCAGGGCCCGCGCGGCTGAACCACCCGCACCTGACGACGAGGGGACCGTGGCCGACCGGCTGCGGTCCCCTCGTCGCGTCCCGGGCGTCGCACCCTGGCGCATCCGCCGCGCCGGCCGCATGATGTGACGCAACAGCCCACCCGCCCCCGGGAGCGCCCATGTCGACCGCTCTGACCTGCACCGCGACACCCGGCCCGGCCCTCCGATGGCCCTGATCTCCCGCGGGTTCCGCGGCAAGCGCGAGGCGGACCCGCGGCTTCCTCCGGGCCAGTACCTGGAACGCGGCTTCCCGGTGCTCTCCGCGGGCCCGACCCCGCGCGCCGACCTGTCCACGTGGACGTTCTCGATCGGCGGCGCCGACGGGCCGCGCGCGACCTGGTCGTGGGCCGAGCTCACCGCGCTGCCCGCCGACGACGTCGTCAAGGACATCCACTGCGTCACGAAGTGGACGAAGCTCGACACGTCGTGGCGTGGGGTGTCGCTGGACCGCCTGCTCGACGCGGTCGTGGTCGCCGACGACGAGCAGTACGCGCTCGCGCACTGCGACGGCGGCTACACCACGAACGTCCCGCTCGCCGACCTGCGCGGCGGCCAGGCGTGGATCGCCTACGAGTACGACGGCGCACCGCTCCCGCCGGAGCACGGCGGCCCCGCCCGGCTGCTGGTCCCGCACCTGTACTTCTGGAAGTCCGCGAAGTGGGTGCGCCGCATCGACCTCCTCACGGACGACGAGTGGGGCTTCTGGGAGAAGCTCGGCTACCACCAGTACGGGGACCCGTGGAAGGAGCAGCGGTATTGGGGGGACTGACCGGTGACGCCCCGCTCGCGCCCGACGGCGCACCCGCCGTCGAGGACGACGCCGCCGACCTCACCGACGACACCCCGTACGCGCTGCCGTGGCGGGTCGGCACCGTCGTCGAGCGCCGCCGCGAGACGCCGACGGCCCTGACGCTCGTGCTCGACGTCCCGGGCTGGCGCGGCGCACTCGCCGGCCAGCACGTCGACGTGCGGCTGACGGCCGAGGACGGGTACTCGACGCAGCGGTCCTACTCGCTCGCGTCGTCCGGCACCATGGGCCTGCCGACGGGGATGCCCGACGACGACCGCATCGCGCTCACCGTGCAGGTGGTGGACGACGGCGAGGTGTCCCCCTACCTGACCGAGGACGTCGTGGTCGGCGACCAGCTCGAGCTGCGCGGGCCCGTCGGCCACTGGTTCGTGTGGCACCCCACCGACCCGCATCCCGTGCAGCTCGTCGCCGGCGGGTCCGGCCTGGTGCCGCTCATGTCGATGGTCCGGACCCGGGCGCGGGCCCGCAGCGTCGCACCGTTCCGGCTGCTCGTCTCCGCCCGCACGCCGACCGACGCGATCTACGACGACGAGCTCGCCGCCGCCGGTCCCGGGGTCGACGTGACCCGGGTGTGGACCCGGCGTGCCCCGGTGGGCTGGGACGGCCCGGTGGGGCGCGTCGACGCCGCGCGGCTCGAGGCGGCGTGCTTCCCGCCCGACGAGCGCGCCCACGTGTTCGTGTGCGGGCCGACCCCGTTCGTCGAGACCGTCGCCGACCTGCTCGTCGACCTGGGGCACGACCCCGACCGCATCAAGACGGAACGGTTCGGACCGACCGGCCCCTGAGACCGCGGCGGCCGGGCGCCCCTGTGCCAGACTCCGCCGCATGGCCGCCCGCTACGCACCCGAGGACCACCTGGCCGACCGGACTCTGCTCGTCGCCGCCGCCTACGTGGTGCTGCGCCGCGACGACGCCGTCCTGCTGCACCTGCGGCAGGGCACCGGCTACCGCGACGGCCACTGGGCCGTGCTCGCCGGGCACGTCGAGCCCGCGGAGTCCGTGCACGAGGCCGCCGTGCGGGAGGCCGCCGAGGAGGCGGGCATCGCGGTGGCGCCCGAGGACCTGCACCCGCTCACCGTGCTGCACCGGTTCGAGCGGCACGGACCCGCCGTGGAGCAGCGGGTCGACGTGTTCTTCGAGGTCAGGCGCTGGACGGGCGACCCGTCCGTCCGCGAGCAGGCCAAGGCCGCGGACATGCGCTGGTTCCCGCTCGACGACCTGCCGGACCCCGTCGTGCCGCACGAGCGCCTCGTGCTCGACGCCCTCGCGGCGGGCCGGGCGCTCCCCGCCGTCATCTCGCTGCCGACCTGACGCGCGCCCTCGTCGGTCCGGGCGGACGTCAGCCGGTGTTCTGCACCCCGGCGGCGACGCCGTTCACGGTGAGGAGCAGGAGGCGGCGCAGGTCGTCCGCCTGCTCGACGGCGTCACCGGTCCGCAGCCCCCGCAGGGCCCGCAGCTGCAGCAGCGACAGCGCGTCGACGTACGGCGAGCGCAGCTGGACGGCGCGGCCCAGGATGCGGCGACGCGACAGGATCGCGTCGCTGTCCGTGATCGCCAGGACCGAGCGGCGCGTGAGGGTCATCTCGGACATCACCTGCTCGGCCAGGTCGGGCCGGTCGCCGAGCGCCAGGTAGCGGGCGGCGATGCGCTCGTCCGTCTTGGCCAGCGACATCTCGACGTTGTCGATCATCGTCGTGAACAGCGGCCACTGGGCGTACGCGGCGCGCAGCTCGTCGAGGTCGCCGATCGCGTCGAGCGCCGTGCCCAGGCCGTACCAGCCGGCCAGGTTGATGCGGGCCTGCGACCACGAGAAGACCCACGGGATCGCCCGCAGGTCGTCGAGCGACGAGACGGACAGACCGCGCCGGGCGGGCCGGGAGCCGATCGGCAGGAGGCCGACCTCCTCGAGCGGGGTGACCTCGGCGAACCACTGCGGGAACCCGTCGGCGCGCACGAGCTCGTGGAACCGCGTCCGGGAGATGTCGTCGAGCTTCGCCGCCAGGGCCGCGAACCGCTCCGTCGCCTCGGCGTTGCGCTTCTCGATCGACGGCGTGCCCGCGAGCAGCGTCGCGGCGACGACCTGCTCGATGTGCCGCGCGGCGATCACGGGGTCGCCGTACCGGGCGAAGATGACCTCGCCCTGCTCGGTGAGCTTGAACCGGCCGTCGACCGACCCGGGAGGCTGCGCGAGCACGGCCCGGTTGGCGGGGCCGCCGCCGCGGCCCAGCGCGCCGCCACGGCCGTGGAACAGGGTGAGCGCGATGCCGTGCCGCTCGGCCCACTCGGTGATCCGGCGCTGCGCCGTGTCGAGCGCGAGGGTCGCGGACACCGGGCCGACGTCCTTGGACGAGTCGGAGTAGCCGAGCATCACCTCGACGCGGCGGCCGTTCTCGGCCAGGCGGCGCTGCACCTGCGGGATCGCGAGGGCACCCTCGAGGATGTCGACGCTGGCCTCGAGGTCCGCGAACGTCTCGAACAGCGGGATCGCGTCGATGACGGGAACCTCGTCGGCGCCCTCGAACGCGTACTCCGCGAGCCGGTAGACGGCCGCGAGGTGCTCCGCGGACTGCGTGAACGACACGATGTACCGGCGCGCGGCGAGCACACCGAACCGGCGCTGCACGTTGCCGATCGCCCGGAACGTGTCGAGCACCTCGAGCGTCCGCTGCTCGAGCGCACCCTCGACGCCGTGGGCCTCCAGGTCGGCGAGCGCGGCGGCGTGCACCTGCGAGTGCTGCCGCACCTCGAGCTCGGCGAGGTGGAACCCGAACGTCGTGACCTGCCAGACGAGACGCTGCAGGTCGCCGTACGCGGGACGGCTGGCCCCGGCCGCCGCGAGCGAGCGCTGCACGACGAGCAGGTCCGACTCCAGGTCCTGCGCCGACGCGTAGGCCAGGTCGGAGTGCCGCTCACGCGTCGCGGCGACCCGCTCGGCGACGACCAGCAGCACGCGGCGGTGCGGCTCGCCCGGGGCCTCCCCCGCGATCCGTGCCGTCACGGCCTCGGACATGATCCGCTGGCGCTGCCACAGGGCGAGGAGCTCGCCCGACGGGGGCGTGCTCTCCGACTCGAGCGTCAAGGTGTCGGCGGTGCGGCGGGTCGCGACCTCGAGCGAGCGCAGCGCGCGCTCCGACGCGAGCGCGGCCGCCTCGCGCGTCACCTCGGCGGTGACGTTCGGGTTGCCGTCGCGGTCGCCGCCGATCCAGGTGCCGACGCGGGCGAACGGCCGCACGGCGGGCGCCGTGGTGCCCGCGGCGTCGCCCAGCAGCCAGTCGTCCAGACGGCGGTAGACCTCCGGGAACACCTCCGACAGCGTCGAGTCGAAGACGTTGAGGACCGTGCGGACCTCGTCGAGCACCGTCGGCTTGGCCTGGCGCAGCGGCGCCGTCCGCCACAGGGTGTCGATCTCCGCGAGGAGCCGCCGGTCGTTCTCGACGAGCGACATGCCGCCGATGCTGCGCACGTCCCGCTCCGCGACCAGCTCGGCGATGCGGCGGATCGCCGACGATACCGCGCGCCGCCGTGCCTCCGTGGGGTGCGCGGTGAACACCGGGCGGAACTCGAGGGCCTGCAGCCGGCGCAGGGTCTCCTCGCGGCCGAGCTCGGCGGTGGCCTGCGCGACGGCGGCGGGCAGCGAGTCGTCGGGCGCGAGCGTGCGAGGCTCCAGGCTGGCCTCCCGCTCGCGCAGGACGCGCACGCGGTGGTACTCCTCGGCCGTGTTGGCGAGGTGGAAGTAGCAGGTGAACGCGCGCGCGACCTGCTCGGCGCGCGCCAGGGAGAACGTCGCGACGAGCTGCTCGGCGCGCTCGAGCGCGCCGCCGTCGGGCTCGTCGTGCGCGTCGATGGCGAGCTCGCGGAGCCGCTCGACGTCGGCCAGGAGCTCGTCGCCCCCGGCTTCACGGAGCACGCGGCCGAGGAACTCGCCGAGGACCCTGACGTCGTTGCGCAGGGGGTCGGGGACCTCGTGGTGGGCGAGGCCTCGCCGGACGTCACGCGGGGGCAGCGGTGCGGTCACGGGGTCAAAATAGGCCACGTTCGTTTCGGGAGGTCACATGGTCCAGGCGATGGGCACCGTGACGAACGTCTCCCCGCGCCCTTGGCAGTGTCGGTGGCCGCCCGCAGGATGGGTGCGTCCGATGTGTCGAGCGACGTCGAGCAAGGAGGCCAGACCGTGACCACGCGTCTCAACCCGTACCTCGGGTTCCGCGACAACGCCAAGCAGGCCCTGGAGTTCTACCAGGGCGTCTTCGGTGGTGAGCTCAACCTGAGCTCGTTCGGGGACTTCCACGCGAGCGAGGACCCCGCCGAGGTCGACAAGATCATGCACGGCCAGCTCGAGACGCCCAGCGGCTACACGCTCATGGGCGCCGACACCCCGAACCAGATGCCGTACAACCCGGGCGACAACTACTCGGTCTCGCTGTCCGGCGACGACGAGGGCGAGCTGCGCGGGTACTGGGACAAGCTCGTCGACGGGGGCACCGTGACCGTGCCGCTCGAGAAGGCGCCCTGGGGCGACACGTTCGGCATGCTCACCGACAAGTTCGGGGTGGCGTGGCTCGTGAACATCGCGGGCGACCAGCCGACCGCCTGACGCGGCCCCCCCGGGACGGCCACCGGTGCCGGCGCGCTGCACGAGCGTGCCGGCACCTGGCGGTCGGTCGGCCGCTCGTCTCAGAGCGGCAGGAAGGGCGGGAGGTACGGTCCGTCGTCCGGGCGGTCGAGCGGCTGGTTCTGGAGGGCGGGCCGGAGCTCGGCGTACGCGGCACGCGGCGAGATCTGCCTGGCC
Organism: Cellulomonas chitinilytica; assembly: GCF_016862675.1. Classification (GTDB taxonomy): domain Bacteria; phylum Actinomycetota; class Actinomycetes; order Actinomycetales; family Cellulomonadaceae; genus Cellulomonas; species Cellulomonas chitinilytica. The sequence goes on from NZ_BONK01000002.1 coordinate 257,439, forward strand.
GACGCGCGAGCGGCGACCTCACCGCTGAGCACCGCCGCGGAGAACGACGTCCCTTCCCACCTCGCCCAGCCCTCGAAGTCCGCCGACGCGGCGCCGGGCGCGGTGCCGTGACCCGTGAAGTACGTGCTGGTGACGCCCTCGCCCGCGACGAGGACGTCGATCCACTCGGCGTCCTGCGGTGTGAACGGGGACAGCTTGAAGGTCCCGGCGCCGGACCCCGGCATCGCGGAGCCGACCGCGACCACGTCGTCCAGCGCCGCGGGCCAGGACGGGACGCGGTGCTCGTCGCCGAGGCCGAGCCTCGGGTCGCCGTGGTTGCCGGCGCACGCGATGACGAGGACGTCCTGCGGCAGGCGGTCGACCGCCGTCGAGAGCGCCAGCGGCGGCTTGTTGTCAGCCGTGTAGCAGACGAGGGAGAGGTTGAGGATCTGGATCCCGGTCCTGCCGAGCTCCACGATCGCGGTCGCGACGTCCCAGGACTTCGCGTTCCCCTTGTCGTCGAGCACGCCGCGCACGCGGACGGTCGCGCCCGGGGCGCGGTCCAGGATGAGCCCGGCGACGAACGTGGCGTGCCCGGCCGCGAACGGCAGGGCGTCCGTCGCCGCCGGGACGGCGAGCACGTCTCGCGGCGAGTTCCCGCGGTAGCCCCCCGCCAGGTCGGGGTGGGCGAACAGGGCGGTGTCCAGGATCCCGACCGACATGCCGTCCCCGGCCGTCCCGAGCCGCCAGGAGGCCGGGCGCTTCGCCCGGGTCGGCGGCTCGCCGCCGCCGTGCGACACCGACCCGCCGCCACCGCTCACGGAGCCGACGAGCCGGTTCTTGCCCAGGGTGGGCACCCAGCCGGCGTACCGACCCTCGAACGAGGCGCGCACGCTGGTCAGCACGTCGTCGTCGTTCGCCGCCAGGCCGTGCCGCCGCCGCTTCGCCCAGGCCTGGTAGCCCGGGTGGTCCGGCGGCACGGGCGGCAGCGAGGCGACCAGGTGGTCGGCGTCCCGCGGTGCGAGCTGGAGCAGCGCGAGCCCCAGGTCGACGCTCGTGCGCTCGTCCGGCACCTCGCACCGCACCTCGTGCCGCGCCAGGAGGCGCTGGACCAGACGGAGGTGCTCGAGCGCGACGATGGCCTCGATCGGGTCGTTCTCGGTCCCTGGTCCGTCGTGCGACACGTCCATCGTGACCCCCCCGGCAGCGCTGCCCTTGTCGGCCACTATCGCAGCCACTCATACCGGGACGAAAGGGATATCTCGTTTGTCGTTGACGGCCGGACCGGGACTCGCGACGCTCGAAGGAGCGACGGACGAAGGGGGTGCCGTGACGGAGCTCGACGTGCGGGCCCAGGACGCGATGCGGCTGGCAGCCAGCGACCCGGGGGCCGCCGCCCCGCTGGCAGCCGAGGTGTCGCGCGCCGCCAGGCACGAGCGCCGGTGGGACGTCGTCTGCGTCGCGGAACGCGCGCTCGGTGTCGCGGCGATGCAGCAGTCGAGGTTCGAGGACGCGCTCCGGCACCTGCGGGCGGCCGTCGTCGCGGGCGAGCGGGCCGCGGACCGCACCGTGACGGGTGAGGCACGCATGAGCCTCGCGTCGGCGCTGATGCTGAGCGGTCGGCCGCAGCGGTCGTTCCGGGAGATCGACCAGGCGCTCGTCGAGCTCGACGGCCTCCCCGCGGCGCGCGCCCGGACGCAGCGGGCCGCGATCTACCAGGACCTCGGGCGTCTCGACGAGGCCCTCGAGGACCTGCGGCGCGCGCTGCCGGTCCTGCGCGCCGCGCACGACGCCCAGTGGGCGACACGCGCGCTCTCGAACCGCGGGCTCCTGCACGCGACCCGTCGTGAGTTCGCGGCCGCCCGCCGGGACCTGCGAGCCGCCGGGGAGCTGTGCGACGAGCACGGGCTGCGCGTCCCGGCGGCGTTCGTCGAGCACAACCTCGCCTGGGTGGACTCGCAGGCCGGCGACGTGCCGTCGGCGCTGCAGCACATGGCCGCCGCGACGCGCATGTTCACCGAGCTGGGCCTGTCGCCGGGCTCGCTGCTGACGGACCACGCGGAGCTGCTGCTGTCCGTCCGGCTCGTCGCCGAGGCCCGGTCCGTGGCCGAGGACGCCGTGGCCGCCGACGAGCGCGACGGGCGCCGCAACCACCTGCCGGAGTCGCGGCTGCTGCTGTCGACGATCGCGCTCGTGCAGGGCGACACCGGCGCCGCCCTGCGCTCCGCGGAAGCCGCCTCGCGGGAGTTCGCCCGGCTGCGGCGCCGCGAGTGGGCCGCGCTCGCCGACTTCTCCCGGGTGCAGGCGCTGGCCGCCGCGGACGGACCGGTGACACCGGCGCGGTGCCGTCGCGCCGCCGACGCCCTGTCGGAGGCGGGCTGGACGGTGCCCGCGCTCGAGGCGCGGCTGCTGGCCGGCCGGCTCGCGCTCCGCCGCGGCCGGGCCGCCGACGCGCGGCGCGACTTCGCGATGGCCGGGCGCGCACGGCACCTCGGTCCGGCCGACGCCCGGGCGCGCGCCTGGCTCGGCGAGGCCATGCTGCGCGAGGCCGACGGCCGGCGTGGTGGCGCGGTGTCCGCCTTGCGCGCAGGCATCCGGGTGCTCGAGGACCACCGGGCCACGATCGGCGCGACGGAGCTGCGTGCCCACGTCTCGATCAACCGTGGCGCCATCGCCCGGATGGGGATGCAGCTCGCCGTCGAGGACCACGACGCACGCGCGTCGCTGTGGTGGGCGGAGTGCGCCAAGGCGACCGCCGCCCCCGCGCGCGACGCCCGGCCACCGACCGACGCCGCGCTGGCGGACCTGCTCGCCGACCTGCGCGGCGTGATGGACTCGGTCGACGAACGGCGCAGCTCCCAGCAGCCGACGGGCGCGCTCGTCGCCCGGCAGGTGGCGCTCGAGCGGGAGATCCGCGACCACTGCCGGCGGCACCCGGGCAGCAGCGCGCGCAGCGTCCTGCCGCCCGACGTGGCGACCCTGGCGGACGCGCTCGGCGACGCGGCGCTGATCGAGTTCGTGGAGCTCGCCGACGAGCTCCTCGCCGTGACCGTGGTCGGGGGCCGCGCGAGGCTGCACCGTCTCGGCCCGACGGCGCACGTCGCCGCGCTCGTCGAGCAGATCCCGTTCGCGCTGCGCCGGCTGGCCCGCGACCGCGGCGGCGACGGGAACGGTGCCGAGCACCACCGCACCGGCGCCCGCAACGGCGCCGCGAGCGTCGTGGCGGCCGCCGGCCTGCTCGCGCAGGCCTGCGCCGCGCTCGGCGAGGCGCTCCTGCGCCCGGTGCTCACGGCCGTCGCCGACCGGCCGCTCGTCGTGGTCCCGACGGGGTCGCTGCACTCCGTCCCGTGGTCGCTGCTGCCGGCCTGCACCGGCCGTGCGGTCAGCGTGAGCCCGTCCGCGACGCTCTGGCACGTCGCGTCCGGGTCGACGAGCCCGGCGGGCCGGACCGTCGTCGTCGCCGGCCCCGGGCTGCCCGGGGCCCGGGCGGAGGCGGAGGTCGTGGCCGGTCTGCACGAGTCCCCCGTCGTCCTCGTCGGCGACGAGGCGACGGCACGGAACGTGTCGCACGCGATGGACGGAGCCGCGCTCGTGCACCTGGCGGCCCACGGCCGGGTCAGGTCGGACAACCCGCAGTTCTCGTCGCTGGCGCTCGCCGACGGGCCGTTCACGGTGTACGACCTCGAGCGGCTCGACCGCGCGCCGCACCAGGTCGTGCTCGCCGCGTGCGACACCGGGAGGTCCGCGCTGGTCGCCGGCGGCGAGATCCTCGGGTTCACCTCGGCGCTCCTGGCCGGGGGCACGGCCACGCTCGTCGCGCCCGTCGTGCCCGTGCCGGACATCGCGACCGTCGACCTGATGCGGGCGTACCACCGCGGGCTCGCGGCGGGTCACCCACCGGCCCACGCGCTCGCCGCCGCGCAGGAGGCGATGGGTCGGCGGGACCACGCCTCGCTCGCGGCGGCGGCGGGGTTCGTCCAGCTCGGGTACGGCGGGCAGCCGCACGCCACGGCGCCCGGGGTATCACCGGTGCCCGCTCGGCGCTCCTCCGTTCATGACACGCTGCTGACCATCCCTGGGGGCGCCAGGACTTGACGCGACCGTCGTCGGGTGGAAGGTAAGGGTGTCGGGCCCGCCGGGCACGACGGCGGACCACGACGACGAGCGACGGGTGACGCACATGACGCAGCCACGGTGGTCCGACGACGACCAGCTGCTGGCGGACGTGCAGCGAGCGCTCGCCGCGGCGGCGGTCGACGACCACGTGCTCGAGTCGGGCAAGGCCGCGTTCGCCTGGCGCACCGTCGACTCGGAGCTCGCCGAGCTCACCTACGACTCCCTGCTCGACGACGGCGCCGCCGTACGGGGCGGGACGTCCGAGAGCGGGACGGTCGAGATGCGCAGCCTCGCGTTCGAGGCGGGATCCGTCACGGTGGAGCTCGACGTCAGCCCGACCCGGATCGTCGGCCAGCTCGTCCCCGGACGGCAGGGCGTGATCGTCCTGCAGGCGCCGACCGGTGAGGTCGGGCGCGTGGCGTCGGACGAGTCCGGCTACTTCGCGATCGCGGCACCCGCCGAGCCGCTGGTCCGCGTGCGGTGCACGACCGATCTGGGGTCGGTCGTCACGGACTGGGTGCGACTCTGACGTCGGCGCCCTCGCCGATCGCACCGGCGATCGCCGGGTGCTCGCGGAGCCTGCGCAGCGCACGGCTGCGCGTCGGCCCGATGCTGCCCACCGGGATGCCGAGGCGGCGTCCGATCTCCACGTAGCTCAGCGGCGGGTCGTGGAGCAGCAGCAGGAGCAGCTCGCGGTGCGCCGACGGCAGGTCCGCGAACGCCCGGAGCAGCATCTCGTGGCGGTCCGCCTCGGTGAGGCCGTCGACGACCTCGGTGTCGACGGGCACGACGTCGGGGTCCTCCCGCTCGGCGGTCGCGTCGAGCGGGTCGAACGGCTGGGAGCGCCGGCGCAGCCGGAGGGTCCGGAGGCACTCGTGCCGGACGGTCGTGACGATCCAGCCCGGCAGCGCCTCGGGTTCCCGGATGTCCGCCAGGTGCTCCACGAGCCGCAGCCACAGGGTCTGGACGACGTCCTCGACGTCGGCGCGGGCGAGGCGGAAGCGGTGCGCGACGGACAGCACCAGGGGGCTGAACCGTTCCACGAGGCCGTTCCACGCGACCTGGTCCCCCTCGGCGGCGCGACGCACGAGGTCGGCCACGCTGGAACCGTCGAGGTCCATGACCTTCCTCCGTGCCGCTCGCGTCGCAGGACACCGGGCCACCGACGTGCGGTGTGGTGACGACGTTACGCCTCGGGGCGCGAGCGGCGCGCGTGTCATGACCTGGACGGCGACCTCCCGACCGACGCGCACAGCGCCTGCTCGGTGAGCGCGTCGGCCGCCGCGACGACCGCGTCCGTCGACTCGGTGGGGGTGAACACCTCGACGCTGCGCCGGCCCGCCGCGTCCGAGAAGCTCCGGCTCTTGTAGCCCGGGATCGACCCGTAGTGCCCCCAGAACGTGCCGCACGGGGTCGTGAACGACATGAGCCCGAGCCCGTACGACGCGTCCGGCACGACCTGGCCGGTGCTCGCCGAGACCGTCGTGCGCATCTGCGCCAGCAGCGCCGGCGGCAGCAGCCACCCCGCCTGCAGGGCTGTCGTGAACCGCGCGAGCTCGTCGACGGTCGACACCATCGCCCCCGCGGCCCCTGCCCACGTCGCGTCGTCGCGGCCGCTGAGGTCGAGGTACCCGTCGCCGGTGTCGGCGGGCGTCACGTACCCGTGCGCGTACCGTCCCCGGAACGCCTCCGAGGTCTGCAGGTAGGTGTGCCGCAGGTGCAGGGGCCGCGCGATCCGGCGGTCCACCAGGTCGCCCACCGTCTGGCCGGTGGCCCGTTCGAGGACCATGCCCAGCAGCACGTAGTCGGTGTTCGAGTACGCCCAGCCGGTGCCCGGCGCGAACGTCGGCGGGTGCGCGGTCGCGTACCCGACGAGGTCCGCGGGCGTGAACGTGTGCTCGACGCGCTCGGCCTCGGCGAACACGATCGCGAGCAGGTCCTCGTCCTGCGCGTAGTCGAACACACCGCCCGTGTGGTCGAGCAGCATCCGGAGGGTGATCCCGGCGCCGCCGGGGACGACCCCGGGCAGCCACCGCTCGACGCTGTCGTCGAGCGACAGCCGGCCTTCCGCGACGAGCTGCAGCACCACGGTCGCGACGAACATCTTGGTGTTGCTGCCGACCCGGAACTCGTCGTCCGGGGACAGCGGTCGCCACGGCGAGAGGCGTCCGGCGCCGACGGCGAACCGGGTCACGCGGCGCCCGTCGTCGACCCGGACGATCACACCTGTGGCACCCGCGGCGACGACCTGGCGGGCTGCCGCCCGCAGCGCCGCGTCGGCGGCGGGCCACCCGGGTGCGACGGGATGCGTCGCCGGGGTGACCCGTTCGGGGACGGCCGCCGCGGCCGGGCCCTGGGCCAGACCGACGGCGAGCGCGAGGACGGCCGACGCGGCGACGCAGCGCACGGCGAGTCGGCGATGACGAGCGGCTGTGGTGGTCATGCGCCCAGGCTCGACCCGGCGGGCCGGCGCGTCAGTCGTGCTGCCCCACGGGCACGGCTCGGGACAGCCCCCGGGCTACTCGTCCGCGGCCAGGTAGAAGTTCCGCTCCCAGCGGTGACGCCCGACGGTCTCGCGCTGCTCGGGGGTGAGCCGGCGCCCGTCGCTGGTGGCGGCGTTGCGCTCGACGTTGCGCACGGTGCGCATCCCCGCGATCACCGTGGACACGGCCGGCTGGTCCAGGACGTACCGCAGGGCGAGGTCGGGCAGCTCGTCGGTGCCGATGCCGAGGTCACCGGCGAGCGCGTCGACGTGCCGCTCGACCTGCGCGGCCCGGTCGCCGCCGAAGTAGGTGTTGCGGAAGTCGCCCTCGGGGAACGTCGAGCCCGCCGTGATGCGCCCGGTGAGGCCGCCCTCGTCCAGCGCGACCCGGACGATCACGCCGACGCCGTGCTCGGCGCACGCAGGCAGCAGGTGCTCCTCGGGCTGCTGGTGGAACGCGTTGAAGATCACCTGGACGGTGTCGACGGTGCCGCTGCGCACGAGGTCGAGCGCGTTCTCCGGCTGGTAGTCGTTGATCGAGACCCCGAAGAACCGGATCTTGCCCTGCTGGCGCAGGTCCGCGATCGTCTCGAGCCAGTCGCCCTTGCCGACCCACTCGTCGCTCCACACGTGGAACTGCAGGAGGTCGAACGCCTCCAGGCCCGACGCGGCGAGGCTCGTCTCCAGGCTCCGCCTGATGTGGTCGCCGGGGAACGTCTCGTCCGGGTGCAGGCCGCCGGGCGCGGGCCAGACGAAGTTCTTCGGCGGGACCTTCGTGGCGACGAGCACGTCCGGGTGGTCCCGCACGACGCCGCCGACGATCCGCTCGCTGTCGCCGTAGCCGCGTGCGGTGTCGATGAGGTTGACGCCGAGCTCGATCGCCCGGTGCAGCGCCGCGACCGACTCGTCCTCCTGGGCGCCGATCCACATGGAGCCACCGATGCCCCAGGCGCCGTAGCCGATCTCGGACACCGTGAGGCCGGTCCGGCCCAGCTGGCGGTACTCCATCGTTCGCTCCTCGTGGGTGAGTGCCGTCGCGCGACGGGCACCGTACAGCCTCCCCCGCGCAGCCCGGCGGTGCGAGCCGCGCGTCGGACCGCTCGGGGCGCGACCTCGGACGTCCCGGCCGCCCGCACCCGGACGGCGGGAGGATGCCACTCATGCGCCTCCTCCTGATCCGCCACGGCCAGACCCCGTCGAACGTCCACGGCCTGCTCGACACCGCCGCCCCCGGCCCGGGGCTCACCGTGCTCGGCGAGCGCCAGGCCGCCGCGGTCCCGCACGCGCTCGACGGACGCGGCATCGACGCGATCGCCGTCTCGCCGCTGGTGCGGACCTCGCTCACCGCCGCCCCGCTCGCCGAGGCCCGCGGCCTGGCTCCCGTGACCTACGACGGGCTGCGGGAGGTCGAGGCGGGCAGCCTCGAGATGGAGAGCCACCACGAGGCGCACCAGCGCTACCTCGGCACGGTGTTCGCCTGGGCGCGGGGCGACGTCACCCGGCGCATGCCGGGCGGGCCGGACGGGGTGGAGTTCCTCGGACGGTACGACGACGCCGTCGCCCAGATCGCGTCCGCAGGCGGGGACACCGTCGTCGCCGTCTCGCACGGCGCCGCGATCCGGTGCTGGGCGTCGGCCCGTGTGGCGGGGATCGACGTCGACGTGGTCGAACGGACCTCGCTGCAGAACACCGGCCTCGTGGAGATCGACGGCGACCCCACCCGCGGGTGGGAGCTCGTCAGCTGGCACCCGGACCCGCTGGGCGGGCTCCGGCTCGCGGCACGCGCGGCCGACGACCCGACCGGCGAGGCCGTCGACCGCTGACCGCTGACCGATGACCGATGACGCCGTCAGCGCATCTCGTCGAGGTGCAGCAGGATCAGCCCCTCGCGCAGGGCCCACGGCGACACGTCGAGCTCGTGGACGCCGAACGCCCGCATGGCCTCGGACAGCACGACTCCCCCGGCGACGATCTGGAACGTGCGGTCGGCGGTGATGCCGGGCAGCGCCGGACGCGCGTCGGCGGGGATGCGGGCGATGCGCGGCACCCAGTTGTCGAGCGCCGAGCGGCGCAGGACGCTGCGGTCGTGGACGCCGATGCCGTCGCTCGTCGCCCCGGCGAGCCGCGCGAGCGAGCGGATCGTCTTGGACGAGCCGACGACGTGCGCGGGTCCGGGCTCTGCGGCGAACCGCTGCGCCGCCTCGGCGAGCACCTCGCGGGCGTGCGCCCGGAGCGTCGCGACCTGCTCGGGGGTCGGCGGGTCGTCGGGCAGGAACAGGATGGTCGAGCGACCGGCACCCAGCGGCAGCGACACGGCGACGTCCGGGTAGTCGGCGTCGCCGGCGGCGATCTCCAGGGAGCCGCCGCCGATGTCGAGCACGAGCAGGCGCCCGGCGGACCACCCGTACCAGCGGCGCACCGCGAGGTAGGTGATCCGGGCCTCCTCCTCGCCCGTGAGCACCCGCAGCCGCACCCCGGTGGTCGCGGCGACCTCGTCGAGCACCTGCACGCCGTTGGCGGCCTCGCGGATCGCGGACGTCGCGAACGGCAGGAGCTCGTCGACGCCCGCGGCTGCCGCCTGCTCGGCGGCCTGGGCGACCGAGTCGACGATCGCCCGCACGCCCTCGTCGGTGATCGCGCCCGCGGGGTCGAGGTAGCGCATGAGGCGCAGCACGGACCGGTGCGACGACTGCGGCAGCGGCGGACCGCCGTGGCGCGCGTCGACGACCAGCAGGTGGACGGTGTTGGACCCGACGTCGAGCACCCCGAGCCGCATCAGGGCGTCACCCGACCGTCGTGGGCGGCACGCGAGACCGGTTCGAGCCGGACCACGATCGCCTTCGACACGGGTGTGTTGCTGCCGAGCGCGGTGCTCGCGAGCGGGACCAGCACGTTCGCCTCCGGGAAGTACGTGGCGGCGCAGCCGCGGGCGGTCGGGAACGCGACGACGCGGTAGTACGGCAGGACGCGGTCGGGCTCGTCCTTCCACTCGCTGACGATGTCGACCCGGTCGCCGTCGGCCAGGCCGAGCTCCGCGAGGTCGTCGGGGTGCACGAAGACGACGTCGCGTCCGCCGCGGATGCCGCGGTAGCGGTCGTTGAGGCCGTACATCGTCGTGTTGAACTGGTCGTGGGAGCGCACGGTCTGCAGGATCAGCCGCCCCTCGGGGCACTCGACGTGCAGCAGCTCGTTGACCGTGATCATGGCCCTGCCGGTCGGCGTCGGGAACGTCCGTGAGTCCCGCGGGCCGTTCGGCAGGACGAACCCGCCGGGGCGGCGGGCGCGCGCGTTGAAGTCCTCGAAGCCGGGGACGACGCGTGAGATGGAGTCCCGGATCGTGTCGTAGTCCCGCTCGAAGCCCGCCCAGTCGACCGGGTTGTCGTCGCCGAGGACGGCGCGGGCGAGGCGGGTGACGATCGAGACCTCCGACAGGAGCTCCGGCGAGGCGGGCAGCAGTGCGCCGTGCGTCGCGTGCACGGCGCAGACGGAGTCCTCGACGGTGACGAACTGCGGGCCGGACTCCTGCAGGTCGACGTCGGTGCGGCCGAGCGTCGGCAGGATGAGCGCCTCGGCGCCGGTGACGACGTGCGAGCGGTTGAGCTTCGTCGACACCTGCACGGTCAGGTCGGTCCCGCGCATCGCGGCCTCCGCCGCGCGGGTGTCGGAGATGGCCCCGACGAGGTTGCCGCCGAGCGCGAACCAGACCTTGATCTCGCCGCGCCCCATCGCCTCGATGCAGCGCACGGAGTCGACGCCGTGCGTCCGTGGCGGGTCGAACGAGAACTCGGCGGCGAGCGCGTCGAGGAAGGCGTCGGGCATCTTCTCCCAGATGCCCATCGTGCGGTCGCCCTGCACGTTGCTGTGCCCGCGGATCGGGGACGCACCGGCCCCCGGCTTGCCGATGTTCCCGCGCAGGAGCAGGAGGTTGACGATCTCCTTGATCGTGTCGACGCCCTTGCGGTGCTGCGTCAGGCCCATCGCCCACGTGATGATCACGCGGTCCGCGGCCAGGTACCGCTCGGCGAGCCGGTCGATCTCGTCGATCGCGAGCCCGGTCGCGAGGGCGACCTCCCGCTCGTCGAGGTTCCGCACGTGGTCCCGGAAGTCGTCGAGCCCGAGGGTGTGCTCGTCGAGGAAGGCGTGGTCGAGCACCGTCCCCGGCGCGCGGTCCTCGGCCTCGAGCACCCGCTTGGACAGCCACTGGAGCAGCGCCATGTCGCCGCCGCTGCGGATCTGCAGGAACTGGTCCGCCATCTCGGTGCCGCGGCCCGCGATCCCCCGCACGGTCTGCGGGTTCTTGTAGCGCTTGAGGGCGACCTCCGGCAGGGGGTTCACGGCGACGATCGCCGCGCCCCGGCGCTTGGCGGCCTCGAGCGCGGTGAGCATGCGCGGGTGGTTCGTGCCCGGGTTCTGGCCCATCACGACGACGAGGTCGGCCTGCGCGAAGTCGTCGTACGAGACGGTCGACTTGCCGATGCCGATGGTCGCGTTGAGGGCGGTGCCCGTCGACTCGTGGCACATGTTCGAGCAGTCCGGCAGGTTGTTCGTGCCGAAGGCCCGGACGAAGAGCTGGTACACGAACGCCGCCTCGTTGGACGCCCGGCCGCTCGTGTAGAACGCCGCCTGGTCGGGCGAGTCGAGGCCGCGGAGCCTGTCGGCGACGATCCGGAACGCCTCGTCCCACGTCACCGGGACGTAGTGGTCGCTCCCGGCGGCCTTGTGGACGGGCTCGACGAGCCGGCCCTGCTGGCCGAGCCAGTACTCCGACCTGTCCTGCAGCTCGGAGACCGGGTGCTCGGCCCAGAACGTCGTCGGGACGGTGAGCGGGGTCGCCTCCCACGCCACCGCGCGGGCGCCGTTCTCGCAGAACTCCGCCGGGGAGCGGTGGCCGGGGTCCGGCCACGCGCAGCTCATGCAGTCGAAGCCGTCCTTCTGGTTGATCTTGCTGAGCAGCTTCAGCGTCCGCACCGGACCGAGGTCGCGCAGCGCGGACACCATCGCGTTCGTGACGGCCGACGGGCCGGCCGCCGAGGTCTGCGGCGTCTCGACGACGAGACCGTCGTACGTCGGGTCGTCGACAGGTGGCTTGCGGACCATCAGACGCTCACCTCGACGAGCACGCGCTCGGGCCGCGAGTAGACGACCATCGACGGCCCCCGCAGGAACCCGACGAGCGTCAGGCCCGCCTCGTCCGCGAGGTCGACGGCGAGGGACGACGGCGCGGACACGGACGCGAGCATCGGGATGCCCGCCATGAGCGCCTTCTGCGCCAGCTCGAACGACGTGCGTCCCGAGACCAGGAGCACGGTGCCCCGCAACGGCAGCCGCCCGTCGAGCAGCGCCCAGCCGATCACCTTGTCGACCGCGTTGTGCCGGCCGACGTCCTCCCGCAGCACCAGCAGCTCGCCCGTGGCGGCGTCGAACAGCCCGGCAGCGTGCAGGCCACCGGTCGAGTCGAACACCTTCTGGCCCGCGCGCAGCCGGTCGGGCAGCGTCGTGAGCAGCACGGACGGCACGCGGAGCTCCTCGTCGGCGACCGCCCACCGGGAGCGCGTCCGGACCGTGTCGATGCTGGTCTTGCCGCACAGCCCGCACGCCGACGTCGTGTAGAAGCTCCGCTCCAGGCTCGGCGCCGGCTCCGGCACGCCCGGTCCGAGCGTCACGCTCAGCACGTTGTACGTGTTCGGCTCCCCGTCGGCCGCTCCCCCGCAGTACCGCGCCCCGGCGACGTGCTCCGCCTCGGAGACGACCCCCTCGGAGACGAGGAAGCCGGCGGCCAGCTCGACGTCGTTCCCGGGCGTGCGCATCGTCACGACGAGCGACCGGCCGCCGATCCGGATCTCCAGCGGCTCCTCCGCCGCGAGCACGTCCTCCGTGCGACGGGAACCGAGGTCACCCGTGATCCGCGTGACCCGCCGACGAATCGCGATCCGTTGCATTGCCCACCACTCCGACCATCGACTCGTGCCTCACGACCTCCCCGCACGGTAACCATCTCGAGCGGCGAAAGAGCCCTCGTCCGGCCGGGTTTCCCGCCGACGTGCGCCGTGGCGGTCCCGCACGGGCGTCGACGCCCGGCACGTGACAGATGTCAGTCCGGGGCGATGGCGGATCGCAGGTCCGCCGCACCGCGCTGACCAGCACGATCGTCCTCATGACGACTTCCACGATGTCCGCCGCCAACGCCGTCCTCGGTCTCGCCGTCCTCGCCTGGGTGCTGTGGCGCCAGGTGGAGGTCCGGGAGGTCGCCGCCGACCGCAGCCCCCGCGGTCTGCTCGTGCTCGCCGCGTTCGGCGCGTGGACCGCCGCGCAGGCGCTCGACGGGGCGGCGGTGTCACCGGTGGCCCTGGCCCTCGTCGTCGCCGGGGTGGCGGTCTCGGCCGGGTTCGGGGCGCTGCGCGGACGGCTGCAGCCCGTGTGGCGGGATGCGTCCGGACGGGTGCTGCGACGCGGCAACGCCCTGACGGTCGTCCTGTGGCTCACCGCGATCGCGGTCCACGTCGGCGTCGACGCCCTGGTCGCCCGCGTCGACCCGGGTGCGGCCGGCCTCGCCGGCGGGAGCCTGCTCGTGTGCCTTGCGGTGTCGCTCACCGCGCAGCGGCTCGTCGTCCGCGAGCGCGCGGCCCGGCTCGCCGGCGACGCCGCCGTCCCCGCCCCGTTCGCCGTCGCCGCCTGACCGGTCCTCCGGGTCGGGCCCGGCCGTCGCGCGCCGGACGGTCAGCTCCCGTGCGGGACCTCGCCCGGGTCCAGGCGCACGACGGTCTCGGCCGTGTGCGGCTCGACGACGTGGGTCAGGCTGTACTGGATGAGTCCGAGACGGCGGCTGAGCCTCAGCAGCGCCCGCTGCGGGCGGTCGGGCCGTTGGGCGTACTCGAACGACCCCCACGCGAGGACGTAGCGGGCGTCGGCGGGCACGCTCGTCGCGAACCGGTACGTCTGGTCGACGCCCGCCTGGACGAACGTGTCGTGCTCGAGGAGCCGGAAGCCGCGTCCCGTCCGCCCCGGGCCGGTCGTCCCTCCGGCGCGGTCGACCGCGGGCGCCGCCGGCTCCACGTCCCGACGGACCGAGCCGGTGAACAGCACCCGACCGAACAGCGGGTGGCTGGGGTCGGTGCCGAGCACGATCGGCGCGCCAGCCGACAGGTAGCGCAGGTCCACGCGGAGGTTCGTCAGGACGAGCGTCGACGTCCCGTGGTTGTGCAGCGTCAGCACGGCCACGACGACGCGCCGGTCGTGCGCGTCCGCACGGTCGGAGCCGAGGGCCACGACGTCGACGTCGAACGTCGCAGGCGCCAGCAGCCCGCGTTCGAGCGCGTAGCGCGTGTAGGCCCAGAGCGCACCGACCGCGACCACCACCAGCGCGACGAGCTGGAACACCAGGTACACCCAGCTGTTCGCCTCCATCACGTGCCACACCTCCTCCGGCCCAGGATCGACGCCGCGAGCTGCTCGGCGACGTGCGAACCCGGCCCACCTGAGACCGTCCGGCAGATGGTCCCGACACCGGTCCGATGCCACCGCGTCGGGGCGTGATACATGGGCGTGATACGTCGGTGCCGGTCCGAGTACCGTGAGCGGGTGACCACTGCGACGGCCGGCTGGTACCCCGATCCGCAGCAGCCCACCCAGCTGCGCTACTGGGACGGTGCGCGGTGGACCGGCTACCTGGTCGACACCGCACGCCCCGACGTCGTGCGGTACGAGCGGCCGCCGTGGGAGTCGTCCGTGCCGGGCGTCGACTGGCCGCTGACGATCGCCGTGACGTCGGCGCTGTGACCACCCCGCCCGCGCACGGCGCGACGGCCGGTGCCGCGTGACGACCGCCGCGATCGGTGAGGTCGTGCGGGAGCTGTGGGAGCTCGGCGCGCGTCACGGTCGGGTCCCGGAGCCGACGCCCGAGGTGGACCCGTGGGAGGACGACGACCCGTACCCGGACCGCGCGGTGGCCGCGGTCGTCGTCTTCACGGGTCGCCCGTCGATCGTGGTCCGCCTCGCCGACGACGGGCTGGACACGGTCACCGTCGAGGACGTCCTGGTGTTCGACGTCCCCCGTCGCGACACCGTCGCCGTCGTCGGGTCCGTCATGAGCGGGCGCGCCCGGCTCGACGGACCGGGCGGGATCCTGACGCGGTGGTCGTCCGTGCTGTTCGGCTCGGCCGCCGGCTGCTCGGTGCGGGTCCCTCTCGACGACGGCCGCGCGTACTCGTGCCAGCTGCCGTCGCTCGCGTGGAGCTCGTGGATCGGGTCGCTCCCGGTCGGGACGAGACCGGCGCGATGAGCACGCTGCGCTTCACCAGGACGACGACCGCCACGCCGCAGCAGCTCCTGGAGGCCCTGACGGACTTCGGCCCCGGCCGCTCGGAGGTGTTCCCGAACAGCCGCGACGACGCACTCACGGTGCACGAGCTGGGCCCGGGGTTCGCGGACGTCACCGAGGGCGGCAGCGGGTTCTGGGAACGGCTGCGCTACGACTGGTCGGACCCGACCCGGGTCGTGATGACCACGACGGACTCGAACGTGTGGGGCGGCCGGTCCGGGCACACCTACACGTTCACCGCCCTGCCCGACGGGACGACCCGGTTGGACGTCGTCGTCGTGCGCGAGGGGAAGAACCTGCGGGGACGGGTCGTGGGAGTCCTGGTGGGCACGGTCGCGAGACGCGTCATCGAGCGCGCCCTCGACACCACGGTGAGCGCCGTCGAGGCCCGCGGAGGTCCGCGCCCGACCGCGTCCGCCTGACGCCCCGCCGGCACGGCCCACCGGCACGCGTCACGGGCCGGTCGCGGACAGGATCCCAGGTCAGGCCGCTCGCCCGAATGGGGGGCCCTGCTTCACATCGGGGCGGGCCGAGCCGATGGGGAAGGTGGACCCACTGCGCCCACCCCCAGGAGCCGACCCCGATGCGAGCTGCGAGCCGCGGCAGCCACGCCGCGCCGCGTCGGCTGCGCGCGCCCGCAGGGCGCAGCACCGCCGGGCGGCACTCCGCGGCGACGGTCGCCGGCGGCGACGGCATCGCCGCCCTGGGTGCGGTCCTCCGGTCGGTCCCGGGCACCCCCCGCCAGCTGGTCGTCACGTCCGTCGTGTTCTGGGCGATCGCGGGCGGGATGTTCAGCGGGCACGAGGTGGCCGCCCACCGGCACGCCGTCGCGGCCGAGGCCCGCCGGCACGCCGTCGTCGCGGAGCAGGCGCAGATCGCGTCCGACGACGTGCACACCCTGGACCGGATGGCGGACGCGTCCCGTCGGCACGAGTCCGCACGGATCCTCGTCTCGAACCGGCAGGCCATGTTCGACACCGCCGGTCGGGCGCAGAAGGTGGTGCTCGCCGCCTCCACGCTCGCGACCGGCACGGTGGACGCGTTCGACGACCCGCAGCTGCCCGCGGACCTGCCGCCCGACCTGGCGGGCCTCGACGAGGCGCTCGCCCGGGTGCGGGACGCGCTCGCCGCCCAGGACGCCGTCACGGCCCGCGCTCTCGTCGGCGACATGGAGCAGCGTGTGCTCGCGGCCGCGCAGACGCACGCGAGCACGGCGGCGGAACGGATCGTGACCGACGTCGCGGTCGTGCCGGACGACCAGCACGCCGTCGTGGTCGGCGACATGGTCGCCCGGGTCCAGCAGGCGGCCGCGGTCATCGACGTCGTCGGGGCGGCGCAGGCCGCGGTGTCCGCGGACGGTGCGGCGACCGCGGTGGCCCAGGCCGCCTCCGTCGAGCGGGCCCGCGTCGCCTCGAGCGCCGCGACGGCCCGCAGCGGCGTCGACCGGGGTGCGTGGGGCGGCAACGTCAACGGGAAGATCCCGGTGAGCGCGCTCAGCAGCCCGACGTTCGACCCGAAGGTCAAGCTGCGCGACGACGCGGCCCGCGCCCTCGACCGCCTGAACACCGCGTTCCGGGCCAAGTTCGGTCGCGACGTCGTGGTCGGCGACTCCTACCGGTCGCTGGCGGCCCAGTTCTCCACGAAGGAGCAGCGGCCCACGCTGGCGGCGGCGCCGGGCACGTCGAACCACGGCTGGGGCCTGGCGGTCGACCTCACGGGCGGCATCGACGACGCGGCGTCGGCCCAGCACCGCTGGATGGACGCCCACGCCGGCGAGTTCGGGTGGGTCAACCCGGACTGGGCGAAGGCCGAGCGGTTCGAGCCGTGGCACTGGGAGTACGTCGGCTGACCGCCCGTCAGTACGTCGTCAGGCCGAGCGAGCGGAACTGCCCCCGCACGCGCTCCATCAGCTCGAGGCTCGGCTCGCGGACGTCGTCCAGCTCGTACGTCATGCCGAGCTCGGCCCACTTGTCGCGGCCCATCTGGTGGAAGGGCAGCACCTCGACCCGGGTGACGACCGCGCCGAGCGAGGCGACGTACTGCGCGACGGCCTCGACGTTGTCGACCGCGTCGGTGAGGCCGGGGACGAGCACGAAGCGGATCCACACCTCTTCCGTGCCACGGGCCGCCAGACGACGGCCGAACGCCAGCGTCGGGGCCAGCTCCTGACCGGTGACGCGCCGGTACGTGTCGGGCAGGCCGGACTTCACGTCGAGCAGGACGAGGTCGATGTCGTCGAGCATCTCGTCGGTGCACTGCGCGCCGAGGAAGCCGGACGTGTCGACCGCGGTGTGGACGCCCAGCTCCTTCGCGCCGCGCAGCAGCGTGCGCACGTACGGGGCCTGCATCATCGGCTCACCGCCGGACAGGGTCAGCCCGCCGCCGGTCGCCTTCATGACCCCCCGGTACCTCTTGACCCGCCGGAGCAGCTCCTGGGACGTCACGCTCTTGCCCCGCCGGATCTCGAGGGTGTCGGGGTTGTGGCAGTACAGGCACCGCAGCAGGCAGCCGGCCAGGAACACGGTCAGCCGTGTGCCCGGGCCGTCGACGGCCGTCACCAGCTCCCAGGAGTGCACCGACCCGAGCTCGCCCGCGCGCACCGCCGCGAGCCGGCCGCCGTGGTCGTACTCGACGTCGTCCAGCCCCGCGGTGCCGTGGCCGACGGGTCGCTCGGTGGAGCCGCCGACGAGCGGGTGCCCCAGGGGCACGACCTGGGCGCCCGTGGACTCGTTGCTGCTCATGGTCGCGACGGCTCAGACGGAGCCGTGGAAGGTGCGGGACAGCACGTCGAGCTGCTGCTCGCGGGTGAGCCGCACGAAGTTCACGGCGTAGCCGGACACCCGGATGGTGAGCTGCGGGTAGTTCTCCGGGTGCTCCATCGCGTCGAGCAGGGTGTCCTCGTTCAGCACGTTGACGTTCATGTGGTAGCCCTCGGACATCATCTGCGCGTCCAGCAGGCCGACCAGGTTGTGCACCTGCTCGTCGCGCGTGCGGCCGAGGCCCGGCGGGGTCACGGTGCTCGTCAGCGAGATGCCGTCCTGCGCCTCGTCGAACGGCAGCTTCGCGACGGACAGCGCGGAGGCGAGCATGCCGTGCGAGTCGCGGGCGTTCATCGGGTTGGCCCCCGGCGCGAACGGCTCCCCCGCGCGGCGGCCGTCGGGGGTGTTGCCCGTGGCCTTGCCGTAGACGACGTTCGACGTGATGGTCAGCACCGACTGGGTGTGCACGGCCTTGCGGTACGTCGGGTAGCGCCGGATCTTCTCCATGAACGTGCGGACCAGCTCGACGGCGATCTCGTCGACCGCGTCGTCGTCGTTGCCGTAGGTCGGGTAGTCGCCCTCGACCTCGTAGTCGACGACCAGGCCCGACTCGTCGCGGACCGGGTGGACCGTGGCGAACTTGATCGCCGACAGGGAGTCGGTCACGACCGACAGCCCGGCGATGCCGCACGCGAGGGTGCGCAGGATCGTGCTGTCGTGCAACGCCATCTCGATGCGCTCGTAGGCGTACTTGTCGTGCATGTAGTGCACGCAGTTGAGCGCGTCGATGTACGTCTGGGCCAGCCAGTCCATGGTGGCGTCGAACTTGGCGGACACGTCGTCGTAGTCGAGCACGTCGCCCTCGACCGGTGCCGACACGGGTGCGACCTGCTTGCCGGACACCTCGTCGCGGCCGCCGTTGATCGCGTACAGCAGCGCCTTGGCGAGGTTGACCCGCGCGCCGAAGAACTGCATCTGCTTGCCGACCGTCATCGGCGACACGCAGCACGCGATCGCGCCGTCGTCGCCGCAGACGGACGAGATGTGCGCGTCGGACTCGTACTGGACCGCCGACGTGTCGATCGAGACCCGGGCGCAGAAGTCCTTGAACCCCTCCGGGAGCCGCTCGCTCCAGAACACCGTCATGTTCGGCTCGGGCGCCGGACCCAGGTTGTACAAGGTCTGCAGCAGCCGGAACGAGCTCTTCGTGACGAGCGTGCGCCCGTCCTGCCCCATGCCGCCGATCGACTCCGTCACCCACGTCGGGTCGCCCGAGAACAGCTCGTCGTACTCCGGGGTGCGCAGGAAGCGCACGATCCGCAGCTTGATGACGAAGTCGTCGATCAGCTCCTGCACCTGCTCCTCGGTGAGCACGCCCGCCGCGAGGTCCCGCTGCAGGTAGACGTCGAGGAACGTCGAGGTGCGGCCCAGCGACATCGCCGCGCCGTTCTGCTCCTTCACCGCCGCCAGGTACGCGAAGTACAGCCACTGCACGGCCTCACGACCGCTCGCCGCCGGGCCCGAGATGTCGTACCCGTAGGACGCGGCCATCGCCTTGAGCTCCCCGAGCGCGCGGACCTGCTCGGCCAGCTCCTCCCGGTCGCGGATGACGTCCTCGACCGAACGCTCCATGTCGAGCATCGCGCGGTCGCGCTGCTTCGCGGCGACCAGCGCGTCGACCCCGTACAGCGCGACGCGGCGGTAGTCGCCGATGATCCGCCCACGCCCGTAGGCGTCCGGAAGGCCGGTGATGACGTGCGCCGAGCGTGCCTTGCGCACGTCCGACGGGTACGCGTCGAAGACGCCGTCGTTGTGGGTCTTGCGGTACTTGGTGAAGATGTCGCGCACCCGCTCGTCCGGCTCGTAGCCGTACGTCCGCAGGGCACCCTCGACCATCCGGTAGCCGCCGTTCGGCATGATCGCCCGCTTGAGGGGCGCGTCCGTCTGCAGCCCGACGATCAGGTCCAGGTCCTGGTCGATGTACCCGGGCGCGTGCGACGTGATGGTCGACGGGGTGTGCGCGTCGACGTCGTAGATCCCCTTCGCGCGCTCCTGCGGGAACATCGCGGCGATCTTCGCCCAGACGGCGCTCGTCCGCGCCGTCGGGCCGGCCAGGAACCCGTCGTCACCCTCGTACGGGGTGTAGTTGCGCTGGATGAAGTCGCGGACGTCGATGCCGTCCACCCACGGCCCGGAGGTGAACCCGGACCACGCCGCGGAGGTGACCGGGTCGATGGTGGTGGTCATCGGTGCTCCCTACGAACCTCGGCACGAACCTCGACGAAGGGCTGAGCTCCACGGTAGACCTCGGGCCGGCAGGCGGCGCCGGCGGGCTGCGTGCGGTCGGTGCATGCCGTTCTTCACCACTCCGCACTTCGACGGGCACGGGCCGACGCCGTGAGGTCACCGGGTGGGGCGCACGAGCGGGAACAGGATCGTGTCGCGGATGCTCAGCCCGGTGAGGTTCATGACGAGCCGGTCGACCCCCATGCCCATGCCACCCGTCGGCGGCATGGCGTACTCCAGGGCGGTGAGGAAGTCCTCGTCGACCTGCATGGCCTCGGGGTCGCCGGCCGCCGCGAGCAACGACTGGGCGACGAGCCGGCGGCGCTGCTCGAGCGGGTCGACGAGCTCGGAGTAGGCGGTGCCCTGCTCGGACGCGAAGATCACCAGGTCCCACTTCTCGGCGAGGCGGGGGTCGACCCGGTGCTGGCGGGTGAGCGGTGCGTTCTCCTTGGGGAAGTCGGTGTAGAACACGGGGGTCGTGGTGGTGCTCTCGCAGAGCTCGCCGTAGATCTCCTCGAGGACCACGGCCCAGGTGGCGTCCGGGTCGAGCTCGAGCCCGATCGTGACGGCGTGCCGGCTGAGCACCGCGAGCGGGGTGTCGGCCGTGACCTCCTCGCCGAGCTTCTCGGAGACTGCCTGGCAGACGGTCTTGACCGGCCACTCGCCCGACAGGTCGAACTCGGTCACGGTCCCGTCCGCGTCGGCGCGACGTGCCACCGGTGAGCCGAACACGGCGGTCGCGGCCTCCTGGATGATCTCCTGCGTGACGACCCGCATGGTGTCGTAGTCGCCGTACGTCTCGTACAGCTCGAGCGACGTGAACTCCGGGTTGTGCTTGAAGTCGACGCCCTCGTTGCGGAACTGGCGCCCGATCTCGAACACCTTCTCCATGCCCCCGACGACGAGCCGCTTGAGGTGGAGCTCGGTGGCGATGCGCAGGTAGAGATCCATGTCGTACGCGTTGATGTGCGTCTCGAACGGCCGCGCGTTCGCCCCGCCGTGGATGACCTGGAGCATCGGCGTCTCCACCTCGGTGAAGCCGCGCGCGTGCAGCGAGTCCCGGATGCTGCGGACGACGGTCGCCCGCGTGTACGCGACGTCCCGCGCGGCGGGTCGCACGATGAGGTCGACGTAGCGGGCACGGATCCGCGCCTCGGGGTCGGTCAGTCCCTTGTGCTTGTCCGGCAGCGGGCGCAGCGACTTGCTGGTGATCTGCAGGGACTCCGCCCGGACGGACAGCTCGCCGCGCCGCGTGGTGACGATCTCGCCGGTCACCCCGAGATGGTCGCCCAGGTCGACGTCGTGCCGCCACAGCTCCAGGTCGTCGGCACCGACGACGTCCGCGCCGACCATGACCTGCAGGTCGCCGGTCCCGTCGCGCAGCGTGCCGAAGCCGAGCTTTCCGCCGTCGCGCTTGCGGATCAGCCGGCCGACGACGGACACCCGACGCCCCGTCGACGTGTCGGGCGCGAGCTCGCCCGCGTCGTCGCGCACGGCGGCGAGGGTGTGGGTCCGCGGGTACGTCACCGGGTACGGGTCGATCCCTCTCGCCCGCAGCCCCTCGACCTTCGCTCGACGCACGCGCTGCTGCTCGGGGAGCCGGTGCGCGGACATCGCCTCCTCGACCGCGTCGGGCGCTGCCGGGATCTGCGCCCCGACCAGCGCGGCGTACTCCTCCCCCGCCCGGTCCAGCGCGTCCACCTCCGACGAGCGGCCCCCGCGCCGGTTGAGGAGCCGCAGCGAGGGCCGCCGGAGGAACCCCTCGGCGCTGCCGGCCGCCGTCCCGACGCGGGCCAGGTCCGAGGTGTACTCGAAGCAGATGAACCGGGGCTGCCACTCGGGCTGGTACTTCGCGTTCGAGCGGTACAGCGACTCGAGCTGCCAGTTGCGGGAGGCCAGCACGAGCGACTGCCGCCACAGGCGCGCGATCGGGCCGGCCCCGACCTCCGCCCCGCGCGCGAACGCCTCCCGGAACATCGCGAAGTTCAGCGACACGCGGCCCGCACCGAAAGCCGTCGCACGCTCGGCGAGCGAGGCGACCATGAGCTCGACGAGCCCGTTGTCGGCCGTGGGGTCGCGTCGCATGAGGTCCAGGGAGACGCCCGTGCGACCCCACGGCACGAAGCTGAGGAA
Organism: Cellulomonas chitinilytica; assembly: GCF_016862675.1. Classification (GTDB taxonomy): domain Bacteria; phylum Actinomycetota; class Actinomycetes; order Actinomycetales; family Cellulomonadaceae; genus Cellulomonas; species Cellulomonas chitinilytica. Next base: position 279,511 of record NZ_BONK01000002.1, read on the forward strand.
CGCGCGCAGCCTGCCCTCCTCGTCGAACGCCTCGACCAGCACGCACCCGCCGTCGAGCCGGTCGCCGAGCCGCCCGAGGGCCATCGAGAACCCGCGCTCGTCCCCGCCGTCCCCGCGCCACCGGGCCGCCGCGGCGTCGAGGGTCGCGAACTGCGCCGCGTCGAGCTGCTCGTGCCGGGACACGCGGGTCGTGTACCCGCGGCGCTGCAGCCTGGTCACCGACTGCCGGACCGCCTTCATCCCCGGCCCGGCCAGGGAGAACGCCCGCATGTCGAGGATCGCCTCGTCACCGATCTCCCACGCGGTCAGCCCGGCCTGCGCGTACGCCAGCGCGCCCGCGGTGCCCGCACCCATCACCGCGAGCGACCAGCCGTTCTTCCGGGCCTGCCTGCGCCACTCGTCGATCGCCGCCGCCCAGTGCAGGGGGTCCCCCACGGGGTTGCCGCTCGCGAGGCTCACCGACCCGACGACGCGGTAGGACACCCCGGCCCGGGCGGTCTGGGCCACCCCGGAGTCCCACACGACGGCCTTGTCGCGGCGGGTCGCGAAGTACCCGAGCGAGTCCTCCGCCCCGTAGTCGCGCAGCAGGGTCCGCACGCGGGCCTCGTCGGCCGCGTCGAGCGTGTGCGTGTACGGCGGGGACCGGAACAGGAGCACGGTTGCCCCGACGACGGTCGCCGCCGCGATCAGGTTGATGACGGCCCGCACCCACAGCGGCGCGCTCGCGTCGCTGGCGTGGTCGACCGCACCGAGGTCCCCGACCATCGTGTCCCACACGAAGAGCGCCGACGACCCGCCGTCCGGCGCGTGCCCGAACGTGCTGACCAGCCACGACCCGACGACGAGCACGACGACGCCACCGGCCAGGAAGAACGCGAGCGCCTGCAGGAAGCTGCCCCGGACCGCCTTCGCCCCGAACTGGCGACGCGCACGCAGCAGGACGAAGAGCACGGCGGTGACGAGCACGAAGCCGACCAGGCTGGCCGGGGAGCCGCCCTCGAGCAGCCGGACGATCCTCGCGAGCTGCGGGAGCACGACCCACCAGACCAGCAGGATCCACCAGGCGGACCGCATGCGGCGGTGCAGGGCGATCCCGACGCTGGCGAGCAGCGCCGAGTACACGAGGTTCGGGATGATCGGCAACGTCAGCTCGGAGACCACGTCGTCCGGCGCCGCGAAGTAGCGCCGGAACGGCGGCACGGCGGACACGACGAGGACGAGCCCGCTCGCCAGGAACATCACGGCCGCGAACCGGTCGGGCCACCGGTCGTCGAGCCGGTCGCTGCCCCGCACCGTGGGGCGGCGGTCGGGCGGGCCGGTGACAGGCGACTTCTCGGCAGTGGTGGAGACGTCGGACATGTGCCCCTCGCCCTCCGAGCCGGGCCGAGGCGCGCGCTCGTCGTTCCTCACCGGTGGCGGACTCCCCCGCCGCCGGGATGCCTGCCAGGAACATAACTGCGGGTCAGGACCGGCGCCATCCCCGGCCGACTCCGCCGCGCCGCGATACGTTGCCCAGATGGTCAGGCCCACGCCTCGGCTCGTCCTGGGCGTCGCCGTCGTCGCGGCCGTGCTCTACAGCAACTTCCTCATCGACTGGGTCCTGCGCGGCTTCGAGGGCATGGACCAGATCGTCAGCGAGCTCGAGTCCCCCGGCGAGCCCCACGCCGCCCTGCTGCGCGTCACCGACTGCGTGGCCGCGGTCCTGGTGGTGCAGCTCACCGTCTGGGTGCGCGCGGCGCTGCCCCGCGGGGTGTGGCGCGAGGTGTTCGCGTGGTCGACGGTCCTCTTCGCGGTCGGCGCGGTCGTGGCCGCAGTCATCCCCGAGCCGTGCGGACCGGGCGTGACGTGCGACGCCCCCGCCCAGGTGCTGCAGCACGACCTCCACGTCTACGGCAGCGTCGTCTCCGACACGGCCCTGTACGTCGGCGTCTTCGCCGTGATCCTGGCGACCTGGCGCACCGGGCCCGTGTGGTTCCGACGCGCGGGGTGGTGGTCGCTGGTCGTCGGCGGGCTGCTGTCGAGCCTGCTCTTCGGGTGGTTCCAGATGACGGAGGACCCCCCGTGGGCCGTCGGCATCAGCCAGCGGGTGCACATCGTGTGCATCAGCGCCTGGATCGTCTGCCTCGGGCTGTTCGCCGCGTCGGCCGCCCGCACCGAGGACCGCCCGACCTGACCCGCCGGCGGCTCACGCGTGACCGCGGGTCGTCTCCACGAGCACCTCCCGGCCGGTGCCGCCCGCGATCTGCACGGTCATCACGGGGCCGACCCCCGGGGCGTAGAGCTTCAGCTCGGCGACGTCCGGCTCCAGCGGCGTGGTGTCCCGCGTGAGCAGCGCGCCGGTGTACGCACCCACCGGGGTCTGCACCGCCTCGTCGACGGACAGCACGACCGCCTGGTCCTCCGCCTCGCCGGCCAGGTGCTCCTGGCGGTACTCCGTGCCGGGCCGCGGCCGGGCGGGGACGACGACCCCCGGAGACGCACCGTCCACCCCTGCCTCCCACGAGCCGGACGTGGACACCACGGCACCGTTCTCGTACTCCTTGGTGTCCTCCCCGAGGTACCAGACGTTCCCGGTCGCGTCCTGGGCGTACAGGTCGTACGTGTCCTCCACCGCGGCCCCGCCGTCGGTCACCAGGTCGTGCACCACGCGCGCCTCGATGCCGAGGGCCACGGTCACGGTCCGGTCGAGCACGGTCACCTCGACCCGCAGGTCGCCACCCTCGTCGTCGGTCTCCCGGTAGACCCAGCGGTCGCCGACCGCCATCGGCCAGTACGGGTTCGAGATGTCGACCGTGAAGTCGGCGGGGTCCAGCCGGACCGCCTCCGAGCCCTGCGGAAGCGGCACCTGGCCCGCGGCCGGTGGGCTGCCCGACGCCGACGGACCCGACGACGGGTTCGCCGTGCACGCGCCCAGCGTCCCGCCCAGCACGGCACCCATCAGCACCCCTGCGACGACGGTCCTCGTCGTGGTCCGCGGCATCACGCACCCCCGGTCTCGGTCGGTCGAACCTGTGCCCGGCTCGATCGTGCGCGCCCGAGCCTGACGGCAGGCTGACGGCCACGGACCATGTCGGCGACCTTGCGCCGTTGTCCCCGGTGGCCCGCTTCTCGTTGCCGACTTGAATTCCGGTGGGAACCTGGAACGGTCTGAACACAGCGGGTGCCAGCCTTCGACGCAACCGGTGAGGCCTTGAACGCGGCGCGACGCCAACCCCAGCACCCACGAGATTGGCGGCCAAAGTCAGCGCCATCTCGAGCGCTTTGCCCTTGGTGTACTACACCTTCGGACATCCGGGTGTAGGTGCGCGCGGTCGGCACCCGGGCGGGTCGTATATCAGGGTGCGGCGGACTCCGCCGGGCCACGTCTGGGTCTCCAACTGCCCGTCCGCCGCCCAGGTCGGGGTGACGATCCCGGCCACCGCTGTCGACCTGCGGTCATCTCCAGGGTTTCAGCACCTCCGCACCTTCGAAGACCGGGCTACCGTCGACCCATTCGAAAAGAACCTCGAAGTAGGTCAATCGGTGCCCATCTTCATCATCGACGTACGGACTCTCGGTTCGACAGAGTTCGTCGCCGATGTAGCGAATGCCCAGCGACTCCATCCGCCGCGCCAGTTTTGCTTCGGGCAATTCAAGTGCGTCCAGACTAATCGCGTGTCCTTCCGTCGCATCGTAGACCGTCATGGAGGGAAAGAGTGTGGACAAAAACACGCTCACACGCCCCGCAGCGTCCCGGATCGAATAGACGCAGGCGTTGTTGATGTTCGAATCGGTCTCACGTGCGTATCGTTCAATCCCGTCCCCGACGAGCACAAATCGGTCCCAGACGTTTCTCATCGCAACTTCTCGAGCACGCCCAAAACTCCATCCGGGAACGCGATGCGAACCGGCTGCAGACTCGATGAACGTGTTCAAAACGTAGGCTTCATTTGACAGGCCAGCCATGCCATCCCTTCTTCGACTCTTGGACCATCACGCGGGTCAGCCGCTCACCTTGCGGGGACGTTCCGACGGTCACCCCTGCGTCCCAGATTTTCCGGCCACCTCTGCCCACACTAGTGCCCCGCCTGACTGCGAGTTCCACGGCTCTCCGGGCACTCTGGGGGCCAACGAACAGACTCTTTCCTAGCGTGTCGGCCTTCGACGCCACCGAATGCTCGTTCGTACCTCGGATGTGCTTGTTAAGAGCGCCCTGAGCGATCTCGCACGCATCTCCGGCGTTGTGGACCAATTGATCCGCATCGTCCGGCGACGCTGTGACGAAGTACGTGTGGTCGCCCGACGCGTGCAGGTTGTAAACATCCTGCCTGGCGAACCATCCGAGGTCGACAGCAGACTCGAGCTCGTGCCGCTCGCCGTCCGAACCAAGCGTGACGTCGCCGACTTCCAGGTTTCCGGCCGCGACCCAGCCTTTGCTCTCGATCCAGTACGGGTGATTGTCGGTTGCCACGACCGCCGAGTCGCTGCCGTCGAACGTCAGCGCGACGAGACGCTTGTCTCCAATACTCGACAAAGGCTCGATCACCACCTCGGCGAAAGTCTCTCCGCTGGCGGGGTCTGCCCCGAGGATTGCATCACCGAGCTTGAGTGACTCGATCGGCTTGAGCGACCCGTCAGCCATGCGGACCAACGTGCCGGCCACGAACGAGCACTTCGACCTCTTTAGCTGACCGACAGCTCGCTCGATCTTGGGTGCGGCACGGGTGGCGAGCTTGCCAACGGTCTGGCTGGTCTTGACCAGCCTGGCGACCTTGACGGCTCCGGCGGCGACGCCGAGTCCGACGAGGGTGGCGGCGGCGCCGATTGCGGCCATCTTGGCGGCTTGCTTGTCACCGACGGCGAGGTAGGCACCGGCGGCGATGGCCCCGACGGCGGCGCCTGCTGGTCCGGGGATAAAGCTAGATGACAGGTCCGCAACGACAGCGACGACTTTGAGGGCGCCCTTCCACGAGAACGTGCCTGCCAGGTCGGTGCAGTTAACCGGGTCGGCGTTGCAGTAGTCGTAGGCGTTGGCGGACCCGCCCGCGACGGGGTCGGTCTGCAAGAATCGTCCAAGGGCGGGCGCGTAGAGCCGGACGCCCATGAGGATGGTGCCGGTGGGGGTGTCGGCGGACCGTTGGGCGGCGCCGAGCCACCCGTAGCGAGCGGGTGGTGCGTTGCCGGTCTGCCCTGAGGTCATGGGCTGGGGGACGCCGAACTCGTCGAACGAGGTGAACTGCAGCGCGGCCCAGGTCGCGTCCGGAGCGCCGTCGGCGATGGGCAGGGTGGCGGTGATGTCGCCGTGCAGGTCAACCAGCTGCAAGACAAGGCTGCCGGCCTTGCCGGTCTGGACCGCGACGGCGCCGTCCATGCCTTCGACGTACCGGGAGACCTTGTCCGGCTGGGTCAGGTCTTCGGCGATCCACGATGGTTCGTCGCTGTCCCCGTCGTAGTGGTTCAGCGACTCCGTCGAGTTGGCCCAGGCGTCGTTGACCCACGCGAACGTGGACTGTTGAGCGAACCGCTGCAGCGGGTCCAAGGTCCACGTCGAACGCTGGACGCCCGGCACCTCCTGGGAGGCGACCAGGTCGTTGACGAAGTATCCGGTCGACGCGACCGCGGCACCGTCGGCAGTGGGCATCGCGACGATCCGGCCGAGCTTGTCGTACGTCCACGCCGACCCGTTCGCGCCGCTGGTGGTCACCAGCCGGTCCGCGCTGTCGTACGTCGAGGTCGTCGACATCGCCCCGGTCGTGCCCGGGCAGCTGGACGCGGCCGCCGAGGACAGCGACGTGCGGTTGGTGTGGGTGTCGAACCCGTACCGCCGCGACGTGCACGCCCCGGTCGCCATCGAGGTGTCGTCCACTGCCGTCAGGCGTCCGAGACGGTCGTACGTGTAGGTGCGGGCCCCGGCGTCGGAGGTGTGCGCGATCCACTGCCCGCGTTGGTTCTCTACGACGGAGTCCGAGGCGATGACGACGCCGTCGGAGATCCGGGTGTAGGTGCGTGCTGTCGGCACCCGGGCGGTGTCGTAGGTCAGGGTCAGGCGCACCCCGCCGGGCAACGCCTGGGACTCCAGCTGCCCGTCCGGTCCCCAGGTCGGAGTGATCGCCCCGGCCACGGAGTCGGTCATCTTGGTGACGAACCCGCGCGACTCGACCGTCCGGTCGTACTCGTACGTGCGGGTGGCCCCGATCGAGTCGGTCACGGTCAGCGGCTGGCCCAGCCGGTCGTACGTCGTAGCAGTCCACGCCCCCGCGGCGTCGGTGTACTTGGTGAGCCGGCCGAGCTTGTCGTACTCCTTGCTGACCGCTGCGGTCACCGCACCAGTCGAGTCGACCGAGGCGTTGCGCACGACGTCACCGGTGGTCGGCTCGTAGGTCGTGGTCGTCTTCGCGATCGACGCGCCCACGCCGGTGCCGGTACCCGTGAGGGACACCGAGGTGACCCGGTCGGCAGCGTCGTAGGTGGTGGTCGCGGTCCGCTTGACCAGCCCGGAGCCCGACCCGACCGAGTCCGTGACGACCGTCGGTGACCCGTACCCGTTGTATGCCTCGACCCGCTTGACCGGCAGGTCCGAGCTCATGCGCGCCGCGTCGTGCCCGGTCACCGCACCGGCGGCACGGGTCAGGCAGGGTTGTCCGGCCCATTCCGGCTTGTTTGCGCACGACGCGTCGTCAGCGTTGGAGCCGGCGGTGTAGAACACGGACGTCGTCGTGCCGGCGTCCGTCCCCGTCGAGCCCGGCTTGGAGGACCGGATCGCCCGGCCGCGCGCGTCGTAGACGACGGTCGAGGTCAACGCGTCGGGCTGGCCCGCGTCGACCGTCACCGCGGTGGGCTGCTTGTGCACCCACCCCGAGGTGGCCCCGAGCGCGGGAGCGCCGTCGATCGGCGCGTACCCGTTCGTCGTGACCAACGGGTCGAGGTTCTCGCCGGTGGTCGGGTCGAGGCCGGTCGTCGTGGCCGTGGTCAGCAGGTGGTAGCTCGCCCCGTCGGGCTTGCCCTCGTCGTAGACGTTCACGGTTCGGGGACGCAGGGTCCGCACGTCGGCCGGGTCGTTGCCCACGGCCAGACGCTGGACGGGGCCGATCGACGTGAGCAGGTCCAGCCCGTCCTCGCTGTACGTCGAGCGTGAGTCGAGCAGCTGGGACAGCTCGACGGAGCCCTTTGCCTGCAGGCCCCACGCGGCGAGCATGGGCTGGGCGTTGGGCAGCTTCTTGAGGGCCAGCAGCCGGTTGGTCGCGTCCAGGGTGCGCACCACGTTGCCGCGCATGTCGTACTCGGCTGTGTCGATGAACCCTTCGACCGGTGCGCCCTTCGCGGCCGGCGAGGCTGTGTCGACCTCGAGCCCGGAGGCGTTCAGGTACGACACGGTCGCAGGCCCGTACCCGTCCTCGCCGGGACTGGTGGACGTGGCCGAGGTGACCGCCGGGACGTCGAGCGGACCGAAGATCGCGGTCGCGTCGGTCGGGCCGTCGCTCTGGGCCCACGTGCCGATCGCGGTCGCGTCCAGGTCGTAGGGGCCACCGGCGGCGCGGGTCAGCGGGACCCCGTACACCACGGTGGTGGTGTTGTCCGGGCCCCAGGTGGCGGTTGTGCCGGGCACCAGGGACGCCCGGGTGACCTTGAGCAGACGCCCGGGCAGCGGGTCGATCCAGTCGCCGGCCCCCGTCTTCATCGTGCCGCCGACACCGTACGTGTACCGGTAGGGAGCATCACCTGGTGCCGTGACCGAGGTGAGGCGACCCGCCGTGTCGTAGTCGTACACGGTGACCAAGGCAGGAGCGCCCGAGGCCACGATCCGCGGGTCGTGCACCTGGGCGAGCCGCCCCGCTGCGGTGTAGGCGTAGGACGCCACCGGGATCCTGACCATCCCGGTGCCGGAGTCGGGGGTCCACACCGATGCCGTCGAGACCCGACCGGCATAGGAGCCGACAGCGGCGCCCACGGCGGTCGTGGTGGCTGCGTAGTCGAGGTCCATGACCTCGCACCCGCGCGCCGGGACAGGGGTCGTGCACGCTGTGGTGTTGGTCGGCCAGCCGTCCACGCCCGGTTCGACGGGCGCGATGATCCGCGCGAGCCGGGCCACTCCGGGAACCGCCGCGACGTCGTAGACGTACCGCGCAGCCCCCGCCGCGCCCGGGGCCGAGGTCACCTCGATCGGGAAGTCACCGCGGGCCGCGTTCTGGCGGAAGTCGGTGACCGTGCCGTCGAGCTCGGTGACACGCCACGTCGTGGCCGACGTCTCGGTCAGTGTCAGCGACTCCGCGCCGGGTTCGGGCCACCACTTGCCCCCGGAACCGGCGGTGAACCACACCTCGCCGCCACCGGTGAGCTCGAGTGAGACGACGTCGTCGTACGCCCGGGTGATGCGGGTGTACGCGGTGCCCGAAGCGCCGTCGACCGTGCCCAGCGACCACTCGGGCCCGAACGGGGACCACAGCTCCTGCACGGTGACATCGTCGAAGTAGACGACCTTCGAGCTGGACGAGAACCCGTCGTACATCCGCACGAACGCCTCGGTCGCTCCGGCGGGGATGGTGACGTCGACGCTGATCTGCTGCCAGGCGTCCACGACCGTCGGACGGGGGCTCTGACCAGCGACGGCGTACGCGCCGTCGCGGACATAGGTCACCAGCCGCAGCCCGCGCGGGTCCTCCGGCGACAGACCGGTCGCGGCGGGCACGTAGATCCACCCCGAGACCCGGTAGGTGCGCCCCGGCCGCATCGACAACCGCAACCCGCCGGCGTCTCCCGCGATCCCGACGTAGGAGTCGGACCAGTCCCGCGGGGTGATCTTGGAGGACGTCGTCCCGGAGTGGAAACGGGTGCTGTCCACGCCGACGGCTGCGCTGCCGGTGTGACCGGCGACCGTGGTCGCCTCCTCCTGCGCCTTGGTGAGGGCGTTGGGCTGCAGCTCGAACCCGCTGTCGACGTCCCGCGAGGACGTCGTGCGCACCAGGGACAGGCCGAACTCCTCCGCGTCGGTGACCGACAGCGTGTGGTCGCCCGTCAAGAGGTTGACCGAGCCCGGGCCGATCGCGGACGTCGCCGCACCGCCGGCGTCCGGGTCGACGACGACCGTCACCCACTGCCCGTTCTCCGGGGACGACCCGTCGGCGCTGGCGGACACCTGCGCGCGCACCTGCGCCGGTCCGCCCTGGTACCCCAGGGCCGCGCCCACGTCCCAGGTCGTGTAGCCCGACCCGGTCGGCAGGGCCCGCCACGACGTATCCCACGTCGTCCCGTCCGAGGTCGCCAGCAGCGAGGCCGGCACGTCCTGGATCTCCGACTCGGGTGAGTCCGGGCCACGGCGCCACTGGAAGTGCATGTACGCCATGTCGGGCATGGCCTCGACCGTCAGCCGGACCCGGCGCACGACCTTCGTCGCCTCGGTGGGGCTGACGATGCCGACCTTCCCGACGCGGAACGTGTACTTCGAGACACCCGAGACGTTCCCTGCACGGTCGACCGACTGGACCTGCAGCGTGTGGCGCCCTGCGTCCGCCGGCGTGATGCTGAGGCTCGCCGCCGCGCCGGCTTCGGTCGTCACCTGCTGCGCCGGGTCGGGTGCCTTGTCCAGGCCCCACCGGTACGCCGTGACCGTCGAGTCGGACGTCGGCAGCGAGAGGGTGAACGTACCGGCCTGTCCTGGTGCGCCGTGCCAGGCGTCGTCGCTGGGGAAGGTCGCGGACGTGACGTTCGGTGCCGGTGGTGGGGTCAGGTCGACGCCGAACCAGAACCACTCGGCCTGTGGACCGAGCACAGCTCCGTCGTGGGCCTGGACGGCCACCGCGTACTGCGTGCCCTCGTGAAGCACCCCCGCGGGGACGTCGAGCGACGCGACGCTGCCGCTCGGCACCTCGCCGGTGTAGGACCCGTAGACGACGACCTGGGCGGCGACGTCCACGAACGTGAACGCGCCGCGCAGGTACCCACCGTCCGGGTCGGACAGCGTCGCCGAGATCCGCGGGGTCGCAGTCGTCGCCCAGGTCCGCTGAGTCGAGGGCGTCGACGACGGCGTGACCTGGACACCGGTCGGCACGTTCGGCGTGGAGTTGTACGTCACCCAGATCGAGGGAATGTCCCTCCCGTGGTTGGCCGAGAAGAACTTCTTCCACCCGAAGTTGTCGGCTTCGTTCTCCGCCTTGAGGCCGACGTTCCCCTCGGAGCCCTCACCGACGGCCCAGTCCTGGGCCAACCGGGTGATGTCGACGCTGGTCCATGCCCCGGCGCAGCTCGAGGAGTACCCGTGCGTGTCAGACACGGTCGCGTACAGGCCGCCCCAGGCCGGCTGGTTGTCCCAGACGGTGCCAGGTCCGGCGGGCCAGGCGGACCAGACCTGCCAGTTGCGGGGCTGGCACGACCACGAGTAGAAGTTCGCCAGGTCGAGGTACGCGGCGGTCACCGCCTTGCCGGCGATCGCCGACGTGTCGAACGTCAGGAACGCGCGGCCGACGTGCGCGCCACCGTCGTAGGTACCCACGTCGAGCTCGGCCTCGCCGGAACGGTCACCGCTCGTGCCCTTGAGCACGTAGGTGTCGAATCCCAGGGCGAAGCTGACGTCGGGGTCGACCACGACCGGGTACGTCGTGGCGGGGTCCTGGAGGAAGTCAGCCTGTGGCGACAAGGTCACCGTCGCCGTCTCCGCATCAGGCTGGACGGCCTCACGCTCGACCTCGACGACCCCGGCGACAGAGTCCACCGAGCCGTCGCCGACCACCGGCGCGGGGGCAGCCTCGCTGTCCGCGTCGGGCGGCGCGGCGCTCCCATCCGTGGCCGTCGTCGCACCGTGGTCCTTCGCCGTCACCCACGCCGGCATCGGGGACAGCCGCTCCCCGGCGGCCGCTTCGACCGGACGGGCCTGGGTGATCGGGAACGCCCGGCCCTCGTCGCTCGTGGCGTCCCACATCTGCGCGGGTGGGGCCGTCGCGACCACGGCTCCGTCGTCGACGACCTGCAGCCCGCCGTCGGCGGCCGCGGCGAGCTCCGCGCCGTCGGTCTCGACCGTCAGGGACAGATCCAGCGCCTCGTCGACGGCGGGACGCTCGTTGATCACGAAGAACTGCTCGTACCCCGTGCTCGTGGCCTCCATGACCAGGTCGACACCGGGCCGGACGTCCGGGTAGACCGCCCTGCGGCCCTCCAGGCGCGGCGCGGGCAGGGGCCCTTCCCACAGCACACGCGTCGTGACCTCGGTCGCCGGCTCGGTCATCGTCGCGATCGCGACGGGCGCGTCGGACGATGTCGGACCGGCCCCCGTCCCCCCGGACAAGGTCAGGTCACCACTCTGGGCGACTGGACGGACCGTGCCGTCGGGCTGCGCAACAAGAGTCAGGTCGACCGGTGCCCAGTCCTCGACGTGGGTCCCGTCGCCTCCCTCGCGGACCCACACCGGGCCGGACCCCAGCCCGGCCGCCATCGTCCCGTCCGGCAAGGCGAAGACCGAGCCGAGCTCGCTGCGCTCACCGACGACCTCGACCGGCTTGCCCTCCAGCCGCGCGATCGCGCGCGCTGACACCACGTCCGGTGCGGTCAACGGCTCGTCGGCGACCGCCGCGGCCTGAGCCTGCTCGTCGGGCACGACGTCCGCGGTCGCCGTCGCGCCGGCCGCCGGAGCACCGACGGCCGCCACGGCCAGCGCCGCCGCCACCGCTGCGCCCCGCACCCCCGGGCGCCACGATCGGGGGGTGCCGAACCAGCGCTGCAGACCGGGCATGTGCTCTCCAACCGAGGGGGTACGAGACGTCGCGGTTCCACGGAAGCAGCTGCACAGAGCCCCCAGGATCACGCCGGGACGAGGCTGAGCTCCTGCCGGCAGCCGGAAACTATCGGAGTCACGCACCTCATGACCTGCGGTTTTGCACAGTCATCAACCACGCGCGCCGGTTCACCCGTTCGGGTGTACTGAGCCGCGAGGGGCTCTGCTGGTACCGGTCACGGCAGGGACTCCCGACATCGCGCCGGTTCCGCTTGTGTGGTCGGTACCGACGTTCCCACCCATCAGAGGAGAACCATGCGCGTCGACCCGCAGCCGCCCACCGCCCGAGGACCGGCCGAGTGGTTCACCGGCACCGTCCACCTCGACGCGATCCGCACGCCGGACTCCCAGTCCGCGGTCGGCGCCGCGCACGTCCGGTTCACCCCCGGCGCCCGGACCGCCTGGCACCACCACCCGCACGGGCAGACCCTCTACGTCACGGACGGCGTCGGGTACGTCGCACGGCGCGGCGGCCCCGTGCAGGAGATCCGACCCGGCGACGTCGTCTACATCGAGCCCGGCGAGGAGCACTGGCACGGCGCCACCCCGCAGCGGTTCATGGCGCACGTCGCCATCCAGGAGGCGGACGACGACGGCCGCGTGGTGACCTGGCTCGAGCACGTCACCGACGACGAGTACCCGGGCTGACGATCCGACCTCACGTCGTCGTGGCGAGGAGCCGCCGGATCTGGTCCACCACCTCGTCGGGGGCGTCCAGGTAGATCAGGTGCCCGCCGTCGAGGGTCACGATCCGGCTCTGCGGGTGCTCGCTTGCGACGGCTTCGTGGACATGCACCCAGTCGGGCATGCCGTACTCGTGCGTCGCGTCGATGGTGTCCTGCGCGAGGAGCATCAGGGTGGGGATCGCCGGGTCGAAGCGGTGCCCCTGGAGCGCGACGTCGTTGCGCAGGGACCAGCTCACCTCGTCGTCGAGCAGGCGCAGGTCCAGGTGGGTGTTGTCGAGCAGCCAGTCCTCGTCCTGCTCGGCGTCGTCGAGCAGCGGGTTGGCCGGGAGGAGGGAGGAGTCGTCGCCGTTGATCCACCGGTCGACGCGGACGAAGCCCAGGAACCGCAGCACCGTCATGGTGGGGTGGAGGCCGCCGTCCTGGGCGAGGTCGCCCTCGTAGTCCGCCGCGGCCTGCTGACCGGGTGCCGTGCTGTCCAGCCCGACGAACCCCGCCACCTCGTCCGGGTACAGCTCCGCGAACTCCATCCCGTACAGGCCGGCGATCGAGTGGGCCACCAGCACGTACGGGCCGTCGACGCCCGCCCCGTGCAGCGCGGCATGGATCTCGGTGGCGACGTTCCGGCTCGACCGATCCCTCGTCGTCGAGCCGGAGAAGCCGTAGCCCAGGTAGTCGACGGTCGCGATGTTCACGTCCTCGGCGAGGGGCTCCCAGACGCTCTTGAGCTCGTAGTACGCGCTGCCCAGGCCCAGGCCGGTCAGGAACACCAGGGTGGGCCCGTCAGGGTGCTCCGCCTGCGAGTAGACGTGCATCCGGGCGCCGCCGGGCACCTCGACCAGCTCCCCCGGGACGTCGAGCCGCGCCAGGCCGACGGCGTTCGCCGCCTGGTTGACGCCCGTCGAGAGGGCGAGCACCGCGACCACGACGGCGACGACCGCGACGGCGATGCGTCGCAGGCGCCTCGTCCACCGCCTCCGCCGCGTCGGCCCGGGTCGGTCCGGTGCCGGCTCGGGCGCCACGGGCACGACAACGCTCTCGGTCATGGCCCGAGACTCGCACCCCGGACGGCGCCGCCACATCGGGGAACCACCTGAACCCCACCCCGAACGTGCGTCAGGGTCCCGCCGTCGTCGGGGCTCAGACGGGGCGGAACCTGGCGAGGACGTGGCACTCGAACGGGTCGCGAGCGGCCAGCCCGACCTCGTTCAGGTAGCGCACGACCGTGACGTACGACCGCCACAGGCTCGTCTCCGTGTAGGGCACGTCCAGCGTCCGGCACTGCTCACGCACCAGCGTGCGGGCCCGGGCGAGGTGGGAGCGCGGCATGCTCGGGAACAGGTGGTGCTCGACCTGGTAGTTCAGCCCGCCCATGAGCCAGGTGGCCCACCAGCCGCCCCGCACGTTCCGGGACGTGCGGACCTGCTTGGAGAAGAAGTCGAGCTTCACGTCACGTGCGATGACGGGCATGCCCTTGTGGTTCGGGGCGAACGACGCACCCATGTACACGCCGAACACGGCGAGCTGGACGCCGAGGAAGGCGAACGCCATGCCGACCGGCAGCACCAGGAACAGTGCTCCGAGCACGACCGCGAACCGCACCAGCGTGAGCGTCAGCTCGGTGCGGCGAGCCTTGACCGGCCCGCGGCCGAGCAGGTGCTGCACACCGAGCCGGTGCAGGTTGAGGCCTTCGAACGTCAGGAGCGGGAAGAACAGCCACCCCTGACGACGGGTGATCGTCGCGAGCAGCCCTGTCGCCTTCGCCGCGTCCTCCTCGAGGAACGAGATCGTGTCGACGTCGATGTCGGGGTCCCGTCCGACCTGGTTCGGGTTGGCGTGGTGCCGGTTGTGCTTGGACGTCCACCAGGAGTAGCTCACCCCGACGACGCCGCACGCGAGCCAGCGACCGAGGCGCTCGTTCGCCGGCCCGGAGGCCAGCACCTGCTTGTGCGCGGCCTCGTGCGTGAGGAACGCCGTCTGGGTCAGCACGATCCCGAGCGCACCGGCGATCAGCAGCTGGAACCAGCTGTCCCCGAGCAGCACGAACCCGGTGACGCACCCGGCGAGCGCGAGCACGAGCCCGGCGCCGACGGCCGCGTAGAACGCGTAGGCCCGCCGCAGCAGGCCCTGCTCGCGCACCTGCTGCGCGACCTCGGTGTACGCGTGCGTGAGCTGCGGGAACGACTCCCCGCGAGGACGGGTCGGTCGGAAGCCTGGAGGGAGGGTGGGCGCGGAGGTACCGGATGAAGGGGTGATGACACACCTGACCGATCGGTGCCGGCACGCGCTGCGTGCGGGGCTTGGGCGCCAAAGGCGGATGCCGATCGCTGCAGCCACGGTAACCCGGCCAGGTCGCGCGCGGGGGGATCGCCCCGGATCGTCGACGGTCGCCCACGCTTTGCGCACATCGTCACCGCCCCGCACGGACGCGGTCCCGGCTACCAGGTGAGCGTGCCGTCTCCGCGGAGCACGGCGTGGTCGGACACCCACAGGGCCGTCGACACACCCCGGTAGTCCGTGCCCCACCGTCGGGCGACGAAGAAGACGTAGTCGCACTTGCTCGTCCCGCAGGTCGGGGCGTTGTACGTGCCGTCACCGCCGGTGCGCCACTGGTCGGCCTCCACCATGACGCCGGTCCCCGTCTGGCAGGTGCTGCTGGACGTCCCTGCGAACCCGCCCTCGTAGAGCGGCCGGAGCGCCGCCGCCGCCGGGCAGCTGCGCACGTCGATGTTGGTGTCGACCCCGAGCAGGGCGGCACCACCGCCGCCCGCGTGCGTCGAGAGCACGCTCCCGACCGCGGTGGCCTGCTCGCCGTTCGCCACAGCCTTGACCGAGAAGTGCGAGCTGCACACCCGGAACGTCGCACCGATGACGACGTCCCCGCAGAGCAGGTACCGCCGCTCGGTCTCGCCGAGCGGGTTCGGCAGCAGGGTCGCGGTGACGCCGGTCGGCGCCGGGGCGCGCGCCAGCAGCGCGATCCCCCAGCTCCGTGCACCGGGCGCGCAGCGGTCGTCGCCGATCGCGACGGTCTGGAAGAACGTGCCGTGCCACGCGGAGCCGAGCCGCTGGAGCAGCCGGTCGAAGGTGTAGCGGCACACCTCCTGGAGCGTGACCACGTTGCTGCCGGCGAACAGCACGCCGCTCGCGATGACGTCCGCCCGCTGGGCGGCCGTGGCGTCGCACTCGGGGTCGCGCCCGTACTGGTCGCACGCGTTGAAGTCGAAGACCTTCGTCCGCAGCGTGGCGGCCTGGGCGGCGTCCGGGTGGGCCGCCAGCGACCCGACGAGCAGCACGAGGATCGCGAGGAGGCACGGCACGTATCCCTGCCGACGGCGTCGGACGCTCATCGCAGTGCGCACCGCGGGATGTCGAGCCGGTCGGCGCTCACCACGCCCACCTCGGTCCCGATCGGCGCCTCGGACGTCGTCACGAACCGCCCGCCCGCGGTGCGCGACCACGTGCGGGCGACGGCCGACCCCTCCGGGCCGTTGTCGAGCGCCGTCAACCGGGAGCCGTCGGCGGCCGAGTACACCAGGTCACCGTGGACGCCCCGCAGCACGGTCGCCGACCGCCCGGTCGCGACGTCGATCTCGACGGCCCTGTCCCGCGCGCCACCGGAGCCGGTGGGCGCGCCCCCCTCGACGGTCAGCAGTGTGGTCCCGTCGGGCGACCAGTCCAGCGAGAGCAGGGCGACCGTCGCGTCGGACCGGTGGACCGCGGTGCTCGCGCCGCTCGCCAGGTCCGTGACCCGGACCTCCTGCGTCGCGTCGGGCAAGGTCGTGACGAACGCCAGCCGCCGCCCGTCAGGGCTCCACGCCAGCTCACGCGTCGCGACGGCGACCGGCTCGGCCCGGCTCGTCGCCGCAGCCGGGGGCAGGCTGCGCGGGGCCGCCTCGGCGGGCAGGTCGACGACGGCGGGCACCGAGGCTCCGGCGCCCGTCGGCCCCCCTGCCGTGAAGACGGTCAGCCCCAGCCGGGAGCCGTCCGGGGCGGGCGACACCCCGCCGACGTCCGACGCTTCCAGCACGACCGTCCACCGCCCGGTGGCCGGGTAGATCGCCACCACACGGTCCGCCGTCGGTGCGAGCGCCGCCGTCGGCCCGACGACCGAGGTCGGCGACGCGTAGACGGTCGCGGCGTCGTCGGCGATGCCGAACTCGTACGAGCCGAGATCCGTGGTCACCGGGGACACCGATCCGTCCGGACGCACCCCGTAGATGTCGGACGACGGTGACGACCCGGGCTGCTCCGCCTGCTCGCCCTCGGCCGTGAAGCCCCGGAACACGGCGACGAACGGCTGGTCGTCGCAGGGGGCGAGGCCCGCGAACGGGTCGCCGTCGACCCGTCGCGCGCCGGGGCCGTCGAGAGGCTCGGCGCCGACGGTCGACGCGCAGCCCGTGACGAGCATCGCGATCCCGAGGACCAGACCGGCGTGCGCGGGCCGAGCTCTGGTCGTGGATGTCATCTCGGGCCCCCGCCATCCGTCCGTTCGACACTAGGTCGCGACCTCACCGGCCCACAAGGTCGACCGGGCGGACGGGTCGACGTCCTGCCCCGGGCGCGCTCCTCCGGACGTCCGTCCGGCTATTCCTCACCTGTTGAAGGCCTTCGGGGCGTCCGTTACGTTCCGAAGATGAAGGCGATGATCGTCAAGGAGTTCCGCGAGCTCGTCCGCGACCACCGCACGCTCGCGATGATCGTCGTCCTGCCGCTGCTGCTGCTGGTGATCTTCGGGTACGCCGCGAACTTCTACGTGTCGTCCGTCGAGACGGCGGTCGTCGGGCCGCAGGCCGAGGAGCTCGCCTCCCAGCTGCCCGACTTCTTCGACGTGACCGTCACGGAGCCGTCGGGCACCCGGGCGGACGCGGAGCAGCTGCTGCAGGACAACAAGGTGGACGTCGCGTTCGTCGCGGACGCGGCACCGGTGACCGCCCTGGTCGACGGGTCGAACCTGTTCGCCGCGCAGTCGATCGTCGGCACCCTGAACGCGTTCGGCGACGCCGTGCACACCGAGGTGCTCTACAACCCCGACCTGACGACGTCGTGGGTGATGATCCCGGCGATCATCGGCCTGATCCTCACCTTCATCGGCACGATCGTCACGAGCATCGGCCTGGTGCGGGAGCGCGAGGCCGGGACGCTGGAGCAGCTCGCGGTCATGCCCATCAAGCCGAGCTCGGTGATCCTCGGCAAGATCGTGCCGTACTTCCTGCTGGCGTCGTTCGACATGGTCGTCGTGACCGTGCTGGGGATGGTGCTGTTCGACGTCCCGTTCAACGGCAACGTGCTGGTGTTCGCCCTCGGCGCGGCGCTGTTCCTGTTCGTCGTGCTCGGGATCGGGGTGTTCATCTCGACGATCTCGAGGACGACGGGACAGGCCATCCAGACGGCGTTCCTCGTGATGATGCCGTCGATCCTGCTGTCCGGGATGATCTTCCCGCTCGACGCGATGGCCGCGGGCGTGCGCTGGATCGGGTACCTGCTCCCCCTGACGTACTTCACGATGATCTCGCAGGGCGTCATGCTGCGCGGCGCCTCGCTGAGCTCGCTGTGGCTCGCGTTCGTCGTCCTCGCGGTCATGGCGGCCGTGGTGTTCACCGCGGCGACCCTGCGGTTCCGTCGAGATCTCGCGCCCGGCGGCCGGAAGCGCGCGGAGCAGGCCGCCGGCCCCGCGCCCGTCGGGGAGCGCGCGTGAGCTACGGGGTGCGGTCCGCCGTCGTGCGGTTCGGGGACACGGTCGCGCTCGACGACGTCACCGTGGACGTCCCCGCCGGCACGGTCGTGGCCGTCGTGGGCGGCGACGGTGCCGGCAAGACGACGCTGCTGCGGGCCCTGGTGCGCGAGCAGCGGCTGGTCGCCGGTGAGGTCGAGGCGCCCGGCAAGCAGCACATCGGGTTCCTGCCGGCGTCGTCGGGCAGCTGGGCCTCGCTGTCGGTCACGCAGAACCTCGACTTCGTCGCGGGCATCTACGGCCTGTCGGGGGCCGCGCTCGACACCCGCCGCACCGAGCTCCTGGCAGGCGCCGGCCTGGCCAGGGCGTCCGACCGTCTCGCCTCGCAGCTGTCCGGCGGGATGCGCCGCAAGCTCGGCTTCTGCCTGGCGTCCGTGCACCGGCCCGGGCTGCTGGTGCTCGACGAGCCGAGCACCGGCGTCGACCCCGTCAGCCGCATCGACCTGTGGCGGATGATCTCGCAGGCCGCCGCCGACGGCGCCGCGGTCATCATGTCCACCACCTACCTCGACGAGGCCGAGCGCGCCGGGCACCTCGTCGTGATGGACGCCGGCCAGGTCCTCGTCCAGGGGTCGTACGACGACGTGCGCGCCCACTTCTCCGGGACCGTCACGCGGGTGGCCGCCGCGGCCCGGCCCGCGTGGTCGTGGCGCCGCGGACCCGAGCGCCACGAGTACTGGCCCGCCGGGCAGGCCCCACCCGGCAGCCAGGTCGTCGAGCCCGACCTCGAGGACATCGTCATCGCCCTGTCCCTCGTGCGACGGTCCACGGCGGGGGTGCGCTCGTGAGCGGCGTGCTCCTGCGAGCCGCGTCGGTCACCCGCAGGTTCGGGAGCGTCACCGCCGTGTCCGACGTCTCGATGCACGTCGGTCGGGGCGAGGTCGTCGGCCTGCTCGGCGCGAACGGCGCCGGCAAGACCACCCTCATGCGGATGCTGCTCGGCCTGCTCGAGACGAGCGACGGCACCGTCGAGGTCCTCGGCGGGCCGCCGGACCGCGAACGGCGCCGTCGCATCGGCTACGTGCCGCAGAACCTCGGCCTCTACCCCGACCTGACCGCCGCGGAGAACCTGCGCTTCGCCGCCGACTCCTACGGCACCCCCGTGCCGGCCCTGCCGACCGACCTCGCCCGCTACGCCGGCACCCTGGTCGGCGCCCTGCCGCTCGGCGCGCAGCGGCAGCTCGCGTTCGTCGTCGCCCTCTCGCACGACCCGGAGGTGCTGCTGCTCGACGAGCCGACGTCGGGCGTCGACGCGCTGTCGCGGGCGGCGCTGTGGGACACCATCCGGGAGCAGGCCGGCACCGGCACCGGT
This sequence comes from Cellulomonas chitinilytica, assembly GCF_016862675.1. Classification (GTDB taxonomy): domain Bacteria; phylum Actinomycetota; class Actinomycetes; order Actinomycetales; family Cellulomonadaceae; genus Cellulomonas; species Cellulomonas chitinilytica. The sequence continues at coordinate 298,977 of NZ_BONK01000002.1, forward strand.
GTGCTCGTCACCACGCACTACATGCAGGAGGCGCAGCAGTGCGACCGGCTCCTGCTGATGTCCGACGGGCTGCTCGTCGGGCAGGGCAGCGAGGCCGACATCATCGGCTCGACCAGCGCCGCCGCCGTCCGCACCGACGACTGGGCCACCGCGTTCGCCACGCTCAACGCCGCCGGTGTCCCGGTGATCCTCGACGGCCGCGACGTCCGCGTCGCCGACGTCGACCTCGACGAGATCCGCCGCATCCTGGCCGACGCCCGGCTGCCCGCGACCGTCACCCCGGTCCCCGCGACGATCGAGGAGCGCATGCTCGTGCTCGCCCGCGGGACAGCCGGATGAGCGCAGGGCGCGGGCGCCCGCGGACGACCGACACCACCGACCGGCGGGCCGCCGTGCTGTCCAGCGCCCGTCGGCTGTTCGCCGAGCGCGGGTTCCACGGCACGACCATGCGTGCCGTCGCGGACCTGGCCGACGTCGACGTCAAGCTCGTCGGCTACTACTTCCGGAACAAGGCCGGCCTCCTCGACGCAGCGCTCGCACCCCCCGCCGCGGCGGTGCTCATGCTCGGCGGCATCGAAGGACCGCGCGAGCGGGCCGGAGAGGAGCTCGTCCGCCGGTTCGTGCACGTGTGGGACGAGAACGACGAGCTGCGCGAGCAGGGCATCGCGATCGCGCGCGTCGCGCTCGGCGACGCCGGCGTGCGCCCGCAGCTCAGCCGGACCCACCGCTCCTACGTGGCCGCGATGATCGCCGACGTCGTCGAGCCCGACCACCGCGACCTTCGCGTCGGGCTCGTCGGCGCCCAGCTCCAGGGCCTGCTGCTGACCCGGTACGTCATGAGGACACCGGCTCTCACCACGGCCACCCCCGACGAGCTGGGCGCCGTCGTGGGTCCCGCCATCCAGGCGTACCTCACCGGGCCGATCCCTGCCACCACCCACCACGACAGGGTGCTGACCAGCGGGTGACACGACGGACGGCGGCGACCCTCGACGTCGGCGGCGGTCCCCTCGCCGCCCCGGTCAGTGGGCGAAGATGTCGTCGACCTTCTGGGCGTTCCCGAACAGAGGCACAGGCCCGAGCGCTGCGCGCATGGTGCGCTCGGCGTACTGGAACGTGCCGCTGATCTCGGCGTGCGAGTCGCCCCAGTGCTCCGGCTCGGCGCCGTACTCGTGCAGCGCGGTGGTCCAGACCCGTGCGTGGTCGAGGTACCGGTCGCGGGCCCGCCGCTGGGCGACGTGCCAGGGCGCGAACCACTCGTCCTCCAGTGCGCCCGTCGCCGCGATGAGCGAGGCGCCGTTGAAGTCCGCGGCGTCGTTGACCGTCTTCCGGAACTCGGCACGGTCGTCATCGGTCGTCGCGTTCCCCTTCTGGTCCAGGGTCTTCGACGCGCTGCTGGCTCGGGCGTTGAAGCCCTCCATCGGCACCTCACTGGCCCGCACGTCTGCCAGCAGGTGGCTCATCTCGACGTTGCGCCAGAACCAGTCACCGACCACGAGCGCGGCCAGCACGCCCACGACGACCAACGCCCGCACCAGTCCACGTCGGGACCGCCTCGACGACACCGGGTCGGGCGCGGGCACGGGCTCGCCGAGGGCGGCGGCGTCGGCGTCGTTGCTGGCAGCGGTCATGCGGCCCTCCTCGAGTGTCGCGCGAACTCTGGCACCGAGAACGACCCCTCCGAGCCGCGGGGCCCCGAATCCGGCATTTCGGGCTAGCGGTTTCACTCGTTCGAGTGCGCGGGGCCGCAGCCCGTCTCCTCGGTCACGCGCGCCGACGTCGGGTCGAGCGCGGGGCAGGTGGCAGGAGGAGGCTCGTCGTGTCCCCGTCACCGCTCGAGAAAGGCCGGACATGAGCACCACGGACAGCACCCACCCCGCTGATGGCGCCTGGTCGAGGACCTGAGGCTCGAGGCGGTCGTCGTCCCCGTCGCCGACGTCGACCGTGCGAAGGCGTTCTACGTCGGCCTCGGCTGGCGACTCGACGCCGACTTCGCGTTCGACGACGGCTTCCGGGTCGTCCAGCTCACGCCGCCGGGGTCGTCGGCCTCGGTGCAGTTCGGCGACCGGATCACCACCGCCCCGGCGGGCTCGGCGCAGGGCCTCTACCTCGTCGTCTCCGACATCGAGACGGCCCGCGACCTGATCGCGGCACGCGGGGTCGAGATCAGCGCGGTGTTCCATCCCGTCGTGCCGGGCGCGCAGTTCGTGCCCGGGGACGGTGCGGGACGTGCGACGGGTCGTGCGCCGGAGGGAGCCAGCTACAGCTCGTTCGCGACGTTCGCCGACCCCGACGGCAACACCTGGCTGCTGCAGGAGGTCACGACCCGGCTGCCGGGTCGGGTCGACGCCGCGGCCACGTCGTTCACGTCCGTGCACGACCTCGAGCAGGCGTTGGTCCGGGCGGCCACGGCCCACGGCGAGCACGAGAAGCGCAACGGGGGCGCGTACGACGAGCAGTGGCCCGCCTGGTACGCGGCGTACCTCGTCGCGGAGCAGAGCGGCGCCGAGCTGCCCCGGTGACGGCGACAGGGCCCGTCCCCCAGGAGAGGGCCCCGTCGTCCTCGGTCAGCCGACGGTGGCGGCGGCCACGTCCGGGTTGTCGCTGAACAGGCCGTCCATGCCCGCCCGCACGAACACGCGGATCTCCCCGGCCAGGTCACCGACCGCGTTCGGGTCGGTGCTGCTGCGGAAGTCCGCCGGGAGGAACTGGTTCTCCCGCCGGAACGTCCAGCCGTGCACCTCGAGGCCCACGCGGTGGGCGTCGCGGATGACCGGCGTGGGGGTGCTCAGCGTGGCGTCCGCGTTGCGCGGGATCATCAGGTCCTTGCACAGGCCGACGCCGTCCGCGTACCCGGCGACCTGCGCCAGGCCCGCGCGGGTCACCAGGTCGCGGTAGGTGCGCGGGTCGCCGGCGGCCACCAGGTCGTACGGTGCGCCCGAGCAGTCGACGAGCTGGACGAGGCGGACCCTGGTCAGCCGGTCGAGCTGGCGCAGGTTGCCCGTCTCGAAGCTCTGGATGATCACCGGCGACCGGCGGTCGTCCAAGCCGTTCGCCCGCAGCTGCGCGAGCAGCGGCTCCTCGAGGGACAGCCCGACCGAGTCGAAGTACGTCGGGTGCTTGGTCTCCGGGTAGACCCCGACGGGCTGGCCGTCGCAGGTCGTCGAGTGGCGGGCCAGGTCGAGCACCTCGTCGAAGGTCGGGATCTCGTAGAGACCGTCGAAGGCCGTGTTGGCCGGCCGCACCGCGGGCAGCCGCTCCTTCGCGCGCAGCGTCTTGAGCTCGGCGAGCGTGAAGTCCTCGGTGAACCAGCCGGTCACGCTGTGCCCGTCGACGACCTTGGTCGCCTTGCGCGCGGCGAACTCGGGGTGGTCGGCGACGTCGGTCGTCCCGCTGATCTCGTTCTCGTGCCGGGCGACGAGCACGCCGTCCTTCGTCGAGACGAGGTCCGGCTCGATGTAGTCGGCGCACTGCAGGATCGCCGTCTCGTAGGACGCGAGGGTGTGCTCGGGCCGGTACCCGCTCGCACCGCGGTGCCCGATGACGGTGACGTCGCCGGCCCGGGGTGCGCGGACCTGTCGCAGGTCGACGAGGTCCATCTCCGTGTCGTCGGGGGTCCCGGCGACGCGTGCGGCGTTGCCGGGGTAGTTGTTGTCGTTGGCGATCAGCAGCCGGCCGTCGCGCAGCTGCACCACCGTCTCGAACGACTGCACCGGCAGCGAGAACGGGTCGTCGGTGCCGTACCCGTCACCGGCACCGAGGTGGTCCGGGTTGGCGATCTTCAGGGCGTCCATGACCAGCGTCTTCTCGACGAACCCGTCGGTGCCGGTCGTGTCGAGGTCGACCCGGTAGACGCGCTTCATGACGGACGCGGCACCCTGGAAGTCGTCCCGTTCGATGAGCAGCAGCTCGTGCCGGCCGGTCATGAACGCGTCGCCGACGACGTTCGCGTCCTGGTGCGTCTGGTACGCCCAGGTGCGCCCGGTGTACGCCCCCGCGGTCGTGTCGTACTCGTAGATCGTGCGGCGCCGCTGCACCGGGTCGTCGACGAACGCGCCCTCGGTGATCGGGTACAGGAACCGCCCGTCACGGGAGCCGGCCATCGCCTCGAACCCGCGGCTCGCACGGACCCGCGGCGTCTCCCCCGGCTGCAGGTACGGGTTCTGCGGGGACTTCCCGTCCGGGAACGGCACGGGTGCCGCGAGCAGCCTGCCCGTCCGGTCGACGTGCAGGAGGAACGGGCCGAACTCCTCCCCGATCCAGAAGCTGCCGTCCTTCGCCCGCACGATCGACTCGACGTCGAAGTCGGCGCCCGTGAGGAGGCGGTCAGGCGTCGCGTCGTTGACGATCGGGAAGTCGATCCGGTGGTCCGGGTCGCTCAACGACAGGAAGTCCCCGACCGCGATGGCACCTTCTCCCCCGCCGGCGGTCTGCCACCGGGGTGTCACGTGGTAGATCCGCAGCAGGAAGTCGGCGGAGTTGGCCTTGGACCCGAAGCCGTTGTCCGGCAACGCCCAGAACGTGCCGTCGCCGGCGTCGACCATCCCCGAGAAGCCGGGGACCACCTGGCCCGCGAAGGGCCCCTGCCGTCCGTTGGCGGCGGTGGCCAGCGCCCCCGAGGGCGGTCCGGGCGCGAGGAAGTCGGCGGACAGCGTCGCGCGGCCGACGAGCGTCGGCACGGTGACCTGGTGGCGACCCTGGCCGGCCGGCGCGTCGTCGCGGCCTCCGGCGAGGGCGGGTGCCGGGGCGAGGAGGGCGACGGTCAGGGCCGCCGCGAGGACAGGGAGTACCGACGTGCGTCTCATGCACGCGACCCAACCGGCCGTGCACGACCGGTGCCCGACGACCCGGCGAGAACCGGACGTCGCCCGCATGAACCTCCCGCGACGACGTCAGTCGCCGGCCGTGACCCGGCCGCGCTGCACGATGAGCGGGTCGACCTCGCCGATGACGTCCTCGTTCTTCCCCTCGTAGGAGAACTGGCTGAGGAAGTGGCGCATCGCGTTGAGCCGGGCGCGCTTCTTGTCGTTGCTGCGGACCCAGATCCACGGCGCGTGGTCGGTGTCCGTGCCCGCGAACATCGCCTCCTTCGCCGCGGAGTACTCCTCCCACCGGCCCAGCGACTCTAGGTCCATCGGTGACAGCTTCCAGCGGCGGACGGGGTCGATCTGCCGGATCGCGAACCGGGTGCGCTGCTCGCGGCGGGTGACCGAGAACCAGAACTTCGTCAGGTGCGTGCCGTCGTCCACGATGAGCTTCTCGAAGTCGGGGGCCTGCCGCATGAACGCCGCGTAGTCGTCGTCGGAGCAGAAGCCCATCACGCGCTCCACTCCCGCGCGGTTGTACCAGGACCGGTCGAACATCACGATCTCGCCCTGCGTGGGGAAGTGCTGGACGTAGCGCTGGAAGTACCACTGGCCCTGCTCCGTGGTCGTCGGCCTCCCCAGCGCCACCACGCGCGCCGCCCGCGGGTTGAGGTGCTCGGCGAAGCGCTTGATCGTGCCGCCCTTGCCGGCGGCGTCCCGGCCCTCGAACACGATGATGTGGCGCTCGCCGGTGTCCTCCGCGGAGTACTGCAGCTTGAGCAGCTCGATCTGCAGCCGGTACTTCTCCGCCTCGTACTCATCGCGGTCCATCAGCTCGTCGTACGGGTAGTCCTCGCGCCACGTCTCGACCGCCTTGCCTCCCGGGTCGATGAGCACCGGGTCCGCGCCCTCGCCGCCGGCGACGCTGTAGCCCTCGGCCACGAGGCGGTCGATGTACTCGCGCAGGTTGTCCTCGGCCTCGGGCTCGATCCGCTCGAGGTCGAACGGGGTGTCCATGGGTCCTCCTGACGGGCCCGACCGGGCCGGCTGCGACGGACGGGACTGTGCCCATGATGACCTCGCGGTGACGCACCCGCAGTCGCTCGGGTGCGGCGGCACGTCCGCGTCGAGCAGTCCCCGTCTCACACTGGTCGCGCCCGCCGGTGACCTCCGCGTGAACACTCGGCCAACTCCGCCTCCCGGGGTTGCCGGTCCTCCCGAGGCGGCACACCGTCGTTGACATGACCGATGTCCCGTTGCTCGTCCTGGTGGTCGTGACGGCGCTCGTGTTCGACTTCACCAACGGCTTCCACGACACGGCCAACGCCATGGCGACGTCGATCGCGACCGGCGCGCTCAGGCCGAAGGCCGCCGTGCTGCTCTCGGCGGTCCTCAACGTCGTGGGCGCGTTCCTGTCGCTGGCGGTGGCCGCGACGATCGCGTCCGGGATCGTCGAGCAGGACGACGCCACGCTGTCCGTCGTGTTCGCGGGGCTCGCCGGCGGCATCCTGTGGAACCTGGTCACGTGGTACTTCGGCCTGCCGTCGAGCTCGTCGCACGCGATCATCGGCGGCCTGGTCGGAGCGGTCCTCGCCGCCGCCGGGCCGTCGGGAGTCATCTGGGCAGGGCTGATCGGCAAGGTCGTCGTCCCCGCCGTCGTCGCGCCGGTCGCCGCGGGCGTCGTGGCCCTCATCGGCACCTGGCTCGTGTACCGCATCACCCGCGACGTGCCGGGCAGGGAACGCACCCAGGAGTTCCGGTGGGGGCAGATCGGCTCGGCGTCGATGGTCTCGCTCGCGCACGGCACGAACGACGCGCAGAAGACGATGGGCATCATCCTGCTCGCCCTCATCGCCGGAGGGGCGCTGCCGGACGACGCCGCCGTGCCGACGTGGGTGATCATCGCCTGCGCCCTGGCCATCGGGCTCGGCACCTACCTGGGCGGGTGGCGCGTCATCCGCACGCTCGGCAAGGGGCTCGTGGACATCGAGTCGCCGCAGGGCCTCGCCGCCGAGACCTCGTCGGCCGTCGTCATCCTCGTGTCCAGCAACCTGGGCTTCCCGCTGTCCACCACCCACGTCGCGAGCGGCTCGATCATGGGCTCGGGCGTCGGGCGCGGCAGCCAGGTCCGCTGGTCGACCGCCCGCCGGATGGCCGTCGCGTGGCTGGTCACCCTGCCTGCCGCGGCGGTCGTGGGCTTCTCCGCGGAGGTGCTGCAGAGCCGGCTCGGCGGCACCCTCGGCAACCTCGTCGTCCTCGTGCTGCTCGTCGGGGCGTCGACCGCGATCTTCGTCGCCGCTCGACGCAGCTCCGTCAACCACGAGAACGTCAACGAGGAGTGGGCCGAACCCGCACGCCCTGCCCGCCGCCCGGCCACGGTCTGACCCGGAGGACACATGAGCGAGTACTTCGACGCCGGCGCCCTGCTCAGGGTCGTCGTGGTCAGCCTCCTGCTCGGCGCGAGCATCCCCGCGATCTTCGCCCTCGGGGTGCGGGCGCTCGCCACGGACGCACCGTCGGGCACCCGACCGGTGATCCGCACCGTCGCCGGGTTCGCGTGCTTCGCGCTCGTCGTCGTCGCCGTGCTCCTGGGCATCTACAGCATCGTGAAGGCCAAGGGATGAACCGACAGAACGCGGTACGTCGCGTCGCCGGGTGGCTCCGCGCGGGCTACCCCGTCGGCGTCCCCGAGAACGACTACGTCGCGCTGCTCGCGCTGCTGCGCCGCAAGCTCACCGAGGACGAGGTCAGCGAGGTCGCCGACCGGATCATCCTGCTGCACCCCGACGGCGCCACCGAGGACGCCGTCGGCGAGCAGATCGGCGCGCTGCTCAGCGACGAGCCCCACGAGAGCGACATCGCGCGCGTCAGTGCCCGGCTCGCCGCCGTCGGCTGGCCGCTGGCCGACGTCGACGACTGACGCCGCACGCTCAGGCGATCGGCACGCTCAGGCGACCGACGGGACGCGGGTGACGCTGCTCATCGGGCGGGCGGCGACGTGCCCCTGGTGCGCCGCGTCGACGGCGACGCTGGTGAGACGCGTCGTGCCGTCGGCGTCGACCTCGACGGTGGACACCGACGCGTTCGGCAGCGGCACGCGGCCGGCGTCGTCGACGGTCGCCAGGTAGGCACCGAGGGCCAGGCCGTGCCCGACGACGAGCACGTGACCGTCGTCGTGCTGGGTCGCGATGCGGGCGAACACGTCGCGGGTGCGGGCCATGAACTCGGCGGCGTGCTCGCCCCCGGGAAGGCCGGGGTGGCGACCGGCGAGGACCTCGGTCACGAGCTCCGGCCACGAGATGACGTCGTCGAGCGCGCTCTCCGGTCGCTGCTCGTAGTCGCCGAACGCGAACTCCAGCAGGCCGCGGTCGGTGCGCAGCGGGACGTCGTCGTGCGGTCGCAGCAGCTCGACGGCCGTCGAGACCGCCCGGCCCGACGGCGAGGACCAGGCGGCCGTGAACGGTGTCGTGGCGAGGTGCTGCGCGGTCCTGCGGACCCCGGCGCGGCCGTCGCGCGTCAGCGGGGAGTCGCAGCGGCCCTGCAGGATGCGGCGAGCGTTGAAGTGGGTGCGCCCGTGTCGGACGAGCGTCATCGTGAGGGTCATCGTTGCCCTGCTCTCTGTCGTCGGTGTGGCCGACGGTAGGGAGCGGTGGTGTCCGGTCAGCGACGCGGGGATGACGTGTCGGTGACGGTTGCGCGCTCCGGTGACCGGGTGCCGTCGCACGACACCCGGTCCCGGGGGCGGCAGTCAGGGCGTGGCCGGGGCGTCGTCCGCGGTCTCGCCGTCGCTCGTGCCGTCCTCGACCTCGGTGGCGTCGTCGTCCGTCTCGCCGTCGGCGGCGTCGCCCTCCACCTCGGTCGCGTCGTCCGCGGTCTCGCCGTCGTTCGTGCCGTCCTCCACGCCGGTCTGCGTGACCGTGGTCGGGGTGGTCGTGCCGGCCTGCGCGGGCAGGACGAGTGCGGCGACGATGCCGGCCGCAGCCAGCGCACCGCCCGCGGTCAGGGCCACGATCCGCTTCTTGGTCGTCTGCATGTCCTTCAGCTCCTTCGTCGTCGCCCCGAGCGGGGCTTCCGCCACGCTAGGAGCCGGTCGATGACAGGACCGTGACGGTGCAGATCCATCGGGAGGGACAGCGTCGCCGTCGTGCCGACCCCCGTCCGGGACTCGAGCTGGAGCGTCCCTGCGTGCAGCTCGGCGATCTGCTGCACGAGCGCGAGGCCGATCCCGTGCCCGTCGGCGTCCGCACGGCCCCGCCAGAACCGCTCCGTCGCCCGCGCGACCTCCTCGGGGCTCATCCCGACGCCGTCGTCGCGCACGGCCACCTGCGCGCGGCCCCCGGTGGAGGTCACCGTGACGTGCACGTCGCCGCGGCCGGAGATGGCGGCCACGGCGTTGCTCAGCAGGTTCGCCACTGCCGTCACGAGGAGATCGCGGGACCCGGTTGTCGACACCGCACCCTGTGCGTGCACGCTGGCCCGGACCTCCGTGCTGACCGTGCGGCCGATCGCGTCGTGGACGACACCGCCCAGGTCGACGGGGACGAACTCGCCCCGCACCTGATGGTCACCGAGCCGAGCCAGCTCGAGGAGCTGCCCGGTCAGCCGCTCCAACCCGGAGACGACCTCGAGCGAGGTGCCGATCGCGGAGCGGTACTCCTGCTGGGTGCGCTCCCGGCTGAGCGCCAGCTCCAGGACCGCCCGCAGGACGCTCAGCGGTGTCCGCAGCTCGTGCGCCGCGTCGTCGGACAGCCGTCGCTCCCGCGCGTAGGCGTCCCTGACCGGGGCCAGCGCCCGGCCCGCGACCGCGTAGCTGACGACCGGCAGGACCACGAGCAGCACGGCGAAGGCGACGGACATGCCCTGCCTCAGCGTCGCGAGGCCCCGCTCGGCAGCGTCCGCCGCGACCTCCTCGCCACCCACGACGTCGAAGTCGAACGCCGTCGCCGCGTACAGGTAGACACCGACGGCGAATAGGCCCAGGAACGCGAGCGTCACCGCGGCGAACCCCGCCGCAAGGACCAGCTGGGCCCTGCGCACGATCACGTGGCCGCTCCGACGCGGTAGCCCACCCCGCGGACCGTGACGATCGGGTCCGGGCCGCTCGTCCGCAGCTTGCCCCGCAGGTGCCGGACGGTGCTGGCGACGACGTTGCTGCCCCCGTCGTAGTTGCGGTCCCAGGCGTGGTCGATCAGCTCCGACACGGCGACGACGCGACCCGGGTGCCGCATCAGGTACTCCAGCACCGAGAACTCCTTCGCCGTCAGCTCGACGGCGTCTCCGGCGTACGCCACGACCCGGGTGGCGGGGTCGAGCCGCAGGGCACCGACCTGCAGCTGGGGCGGGTCGGTGCGCGGGGAACGCCTGAGCAGCGCGCGGACGCGTGCGGTCAGCTCGGCCAGGTGGAACGGCTTGACCAGGTAGTCGTCGGCGCCGGCGTCCAGCCCGGCCACCCGGTGCCGGGTGGCATCCAGCGCGGTCAGCAGGAGGATCGGCACCGCCGACCCGTCGGCGCGCACCACCCGGCAGACCTCGATCCCGCTGATCCCCGGCAGCATCACGTCGAGGACCGCGGCGTCGTACGCCTCCACCTGTAAGGCTTCCAGCGCCTCGTCGCCGGTCGCGGCGGCGTCGGTCGCGTACCCCGACTCCGACAGCGCCTGGACGAGCACACGCCGGAGCCGGTCGTTGTCCTCCGCCACCAGCACTCGCACAGGGGACAGGATCCGCGCGCCATCCTGAAGAGTGCCTGAGGAGCCGAACGCCCTCGCTCGACGCGCGCCGAAGCCCGTCGTCTGCCTCAGGTGGCGCGGCGGAACAAGTAGTGCGCCTCGATCTGTCCCGAGATCCCCGCGACAGACATCCCCGCGAACCCGGTGTTCGTCGATGTCGTTGTCTGCACGTAGACATGGTCGACGTCCTCGACGTGCCACCCGACCTTCTCCACGGCTTCGAGCAGGGTGTCGGTCGACACTCTGGTCACCGACGTGGGCCCGTGTGTCGCCTTGATCGGCGCACCGACGAACGTCGCGACAGTCACCGAGCACGACCAGAACCGTTGGCCACGCTGGAAAGCCTGGAATGCCGCGGCCAGCAGCGCCTGGCCCACGTCAGCCGCGAGCTCTTGGGTGGGTTCGACCTTGCCCCGGCTCACGTGCCCGAAGCTACCAGCGGCGTGTCCAGCGCACTCGAACCGCCAGCCCGGCTCGCCCGAGGAGAGCCGACGACCACACGTGACCCGGCCTACCCGGCGAGCTCGAGCAGGTCCGTCAGACGGTCGAGCTCGAGGATGTTCGCCTCCAGGTCGGCCCGCGCTTTCGCCTGGGCCGCTGCCGGCGCCCGCTCCAGGAACGTCGGGTTGTTCAGTCGCGCAGTCAGCCCGGCGACCAGCCCTCGGGCGTCCTGCTGCCTGCGCGCCAGAGTGCGCCGCTGCCGGTCGTCGAGCGCCGGCGCCGCCGGGAGGGTCAACGTCGCACCCATCCGGCTGAGGCACGTGCCCGGTCCGGTGTCGGCGTCGACGAGCCGCGCGATGCGGCACAGCTCCGCCCACAGGACGACGCCGTCCCCGGTCGCCGGCAGCATCGCCCCGGCCGCGAAGCCCTGCCGGCCCCGGTGGGCCCGCGCGGCGTCGCGCAGCGCTCGCAGCTGGGCACCCGCCGCCTCGGCCTCCTCGTCAGGCGCCAGCGGTGCGGGGCACGAGGACCGGTCCATGATCCCGGACCACCCGAGGTCCTCGGCGAGCTCCTCGGTGGCGAACGGCAGCATCGGGTGCAGCGCCAGCAGCAGCGCGGTCCACGCGAACTCCAGCGCAGCACGGGCCTCGGCATCACCCGCGTACAGCGCGTCCTTGCGGGCCTCCAGGTACAGGCCCGACAGGTCGTCCTCCGCGAAGCGCATCAGCGCACCCGACGCACGAGCCAGGTCGCCGCCGTCGTACCCCGCGGCGGCCTCCGTGAGCGCGTCGTCGAGGCGGGTGAGCAGCCACCGGTCGAGCAGGTGCGCCGGCGCCGGCCGGGACGGCTGCCACGCGCACCCGAACCGTCCGGCCAGCCCGGCGACGCTGCGCAGCTTGGTCAGGAAGCCGCGAGCGATCGTCAGGTCGTCGGCACCGAACGGGATGTCCGCGCCCGGGCGAGCCTTGCGTGCCAGGGCGAGACGCAGCGTGTCGGGTCCGTGCTCGGCGATGAGGGGCAACGGGTCGATCGTGTTCCCGAAGCTCTTGGACATCTTCTTGCCGTGCTCGTCGCGGATCATGCCGTGGAACAGCATCCGACGGAACGGCGCCTGGCCCGTGAGATGAGTGCAGAGCAGGTTCATCCGCAGCGCCCAGAAGAAGATCAGGTCGTTGCCCGTGACGAGCAGGTCGTTCGGGTAGAACCGACGAAGGTCGGCGGTGTCGTGAGGCCATCCCAGGGTCGACAGGGGCCACAGCGCCGACGAGAACCAGGTGTCCAGGGTGTCCTCGTCCTGCGTCCACCCGGCAGGGACGTCCTCGTCGGACGCGCACGCGCGAGCCTGCCCGGCCGGGCCGTACCAGACGGGGATGCGGTGACCCCACCACAGCTGCCGCGACAGGCACCAGTCGCCCAGGTTCTCGGCCCATCGCAGGTAGTCCCGCCGGCCCTCGGCAGGCGAGATGGTCGTCGCTCCGCTCGTGATCGCGTCGGTCGCCGCGGCCGCCAGGTCGCTGGTCCGCAGGTACCACTGCGGGGTGCTGCGGGTCTCCAGTGCCGTGCCGCACCGCGAGCACGCCCACCCGTCCGGTGTCCCGTCGGCCTCGACGTCCGACAGGGTGGTCGCGCATCCGGGGCACCACAGGGTCTCCCGCTCGGCGCGGTAGACGAGGCCCTCGTCGAACAGCCGGGTGAACGCCGTCCGGGTCGCACGGCTCGGACCGTCGTCGAGGGTGAACGTCAGCCGGTCCCAGTCAGGGCTGGCACCGAGCTCGCGCATCTGGGTGGTGATGCCCGCGGAGCACTGCGCCTTCCAGTCCCAGGCGCGGCGTGCGAACTCCTCCCGCCCGATCTCGTCACGGCTCGTGCCTTCCGCCCGCAGCCGACGCTCCAGGAGCGCGTTCGTGGCGATGGCGGCGTGGTCCAGGCCGGGCAGCCACAGGGTCTCGGCGCCCTGCATCCGCCGCCACCGCGTCATGGCGTCGGACAGGGTGTGCTCGTAGGCGTGCCCCATGTGCAGGTCGCCGGTGATGTTCGGAGGGGGAAGGATCATCGCCCAGCGGGGCGTGCCGGCAGCGTCGGGGGTGGTGAAGGCGCCGGAGTCCTCCCACCGCTGGTAGCGGTCGCTGGAGGTCGTGAGGGTGTGCATGGTCGTCTGTCCGTTCGTACGGGTCCTGGAAGGTCGACGCTCGAGTCGAGATCTGCTCGACGAGCACAGGGGCCCCCGCCAGGTCCTGCGGACAGGCGGGGGCTAACGTACGACGACAGCGCGCAGCGAACCCGTGAGGCGGGGTGCGCGTGCAGTGGCCATGCCCCAGTGTGCCCGACACGCCAGGGATGCGGCAGTCCCCCGGACACGACACGGGGTGCGGGACCGGTCACCCCGTCGGCGCGCGGGCCGCAGGCGGCCCCCGACCGGCGAGCGCCCGGCCCGAGTCAGGATTAATCTCACTGCACGCAGTCCACCGGTGACAGACGTGGTCAGCCCAAGGGTTCGGACGTGAGCCCCCCGCGGGACGGCCGTGTCACCGGTCCCCCAGGAGTGTGCGATGGCCAGCTCGACGACGCCCACAGGTCGGTTCCGGTTCACGACCGCCACGGATCGGTGGTGGTGGTCCGACGACGTCTACGCGATCCATGGCATGGACCCCGGCGATGTGGTGCCGACGCGCGCCGTCGTCCTCGCCCACGCCGTCCCCGAGGACCGCGAGCGCGTCGCGAGCGCCCTCGACTCCTGCGCCGGGTCGGCCACGCCGAGCACCTGCGAGTACCGGCTCCGGGACCTGCAGGACCAGGAACGCACCGTGCTCATGACGTTGGCGTACGACGACTCCGGCCCCGACGGCCCGTCGGTGACCGGCTTCTTGGTCGACCGGACGGCCGCACTCGCGGCAGCGGTGGCGCAGCGTGTCGACGCCCAGCTCATGGCGGCCCTCGAGTCGCACGCGGTCATCGACCAGGCCAAGGGCGTGCTGATGCTGACCTACGGCGTGGACGCGGGCTCGGCGTTCGAGCTGCTGCGGTCGACGTCCCAGGAGCGCAACGTGCGGCTGCGGGCGCTCGCCGAACGGGTGGTGGAGTCCGCGCAGCGCGGGACGGAACCCGAGACCCGCGAGCGGCTGGACGGGCTCGTCAGCTCGGCGCTCGCGCAAGCCGCCATCCCGCCCCCGGTGGCGGACGACGCACCTCTGCGGCTGGCGCGCGACAGCCACGCGGGTGTCGTCCTCCTGCGCGTCGCCGGGCGCGTCGACCTCGCCACGAAGGACGGTCTGGGCGACGCGGTCGCCCTGATGCTGGACAGCGCCAAGGACCAGGGCCGCATGCTGCTCGACGTGCGCGCGGTACGCCCCGTCAGCACCGCGCTGTCGGACGTGCTGTGCGCGGCGCTGCGGCGCGCCACTGCCCGGGGGATCACCCTGACGATCGTGGGAGGTCACGCCCACCGCGACGCCGGCGACCCGCGCCTGTCCGTCGGGGCCCACGCGACGACCGCCGCCCGGGCCTGAGGGGCCACGGGCCGACGTCGAGCCCGGGTGCCGTCGTCCTGCCGTCGTTCGAGACCTGCCGTCGTCTCCTCGTCCGGCCCTGGTCGGACCAGGCAGATGCGAGTGTGAGTGGCGCAGCGCCCGTGCCCGGGTTCCCCGATGCCGACTCGTCGCCGAGGCATGATGACCACCGTGCGGGTCGCGCCCGCTGCGCCACCGAGGCGGCCGACAGCCGAGGTGCGTGCGCCGGACGACGGCCACCTGATCGGGCCGTCGCCGCGCCCTCGACCGACCTGAAGGACACGACGCCGATGAGCGACCCCGCCCAGATGACCGAGCAGGACGTCGCCGACCTGGCCGACCGCCTGCGCGCCGCTGCCGCGGCCTACTACGACACCGACACCCTCGCGATGTCGGACGCCGAGTACGACGCGGGCATCGAGCAGCTGCGCATCGCGGTCGCCGTGGACCCCTACTTCGCGCCGGCGGTGGCAGACCTGCTGGGCGCCGTCGCGGCGGGTCAGTCCGCCGGCGGCGACGTCGAGCACCCCACGATGATGGGCTCACTCGACAAGGCCCCCACGCTCGACGCGCTGGACGCGCTCGTGCACGCGATCGACGGTCCGGTCGTGGTCGAACCGAAGCTGGACGGGCTCGCGATCCGCGCCGTCTACCGTCGCGGTCGCCTCGAGCTGGTCGCCACGCGCGGTGACGGCCGCTCCGGCGAGGACGTGACCGACAAGGTGCGCACGCTCGCGCTCGACGGCCTCCCGGCCCGCCTGACCGGGGCGGACCTGTCCGTCGAGGTGCGCGGGGAGGTGTTCATGGCCGACAGCCGCTTCCCGGACGCCCAGGAAGCCCGGGCCTCGCTCGGTGGGGCACCCTTCGTGAACTCGCGCAACGCGGCGGCGGGCATCCTGCGCAAGGGCGACGCCGCCTACGCCGGGCTGCTGTCCTTCGCCGCGTACGACGTCTCCCCGGTCGCCGACGAGACCGCCGCCGCCGACGAGTCCTACAGCAACCGCCTCACCCTCGCCGAGCACGCCGGTGTGGGCACCGCACGCGCGCTGGCTCCGTGGCTCGCCGGGGGCGCACCCGTCACGACGACGACGGCGGTGCGCGCGGCCGTGGACGCGCTGGCCGCTCGCCGAGCCGTGCTCGGCTTCCCCATCGACGGCATCGTCGTCAAGGCGGACGCCGACGTCGACCGTGCCCGGCTCGGGTCCGGCTCGCGCACGCCGCGCTGGTCCGTCGCGTACAAGTACGAGGCCGAGACCGCCCTGACCCGCGTCGTGGGCATCACCACCGCGGTGGGCCGCACCGGCCGTCTCGCGATCCGCGTCGAGGTGGCCCCGGTCTTCGTCGGCGGCACCACGATCACGTTCGCCACCGGGCACAACGTCACGTGGATGTTCGAGCGAGACGTGCGCGTCGGCGACACCGTCGTCATCAAGCGCGCCAACGACGTGATCCCGTACATCGAGTCGGTCGTGCTCGACGAGCGGCCCACCGACTCCGAGCCGTGGACCGCACCGGCGACCGACCCGAACGGCGGTGAGTGGGACAAGTCCACCCTGCTGTGGCGCTCGACCGACCCGTCCCTGTCCGTCGGTGCCCTCGTCCGGTACGCCGTCAGCCGCGACGCGCTCGACGTCGAAGGCGTCGGCACCGAGATCGTCGAGTCGCTCGTCGAGCAGGGTCTGGTCGCTGACATCGCGGACCTGTTCGGCCTGACCGTCGAGACGCTGACGACCCTGCCGCTCGGTGAGGGGCGCACGCTCGGCTCGAAGAACGCCGTCAAGATCGTCGCCGAGCTCGACCGCGCCAAGGGCGCCGCCTGGAACCGCGTCATCACCGCGCTGGGCATCCGGATGACCGGCCGCACGATGGGACGACGCATCGCCGCAGCCCTGCCCACGCTCGACGCGCTGCGTGCCGCGTCCGTGGAGACCCTGGCGGGCATCGACGGCATCGGTCCCAAGAAGGCCGAGGTCATCCGCGCGGGCCTGGACGACCTGGAGGCGCGCGGCGTCCTCGACCGGCTCGTCGCGGCGGGCGTGCACACCGGCACCGAGCCTGACGAGGCTGCGTCCGCGGCCCTGCCCCTGGCGGGGATGACCGTGGTCGTGTCCGGCTCGGTCCCCGGCTACTCACGCACGACCGTCGCCGAGCTCATCGAGGCCCAGGGCGGCAAGGCGTCCTCGTCCGTCTCGTCGACCACGAGCCTGCTGGTGTCGGAGCCGTCGACGTCGAGCAAGTACGTGAAGGCCGCGGAGCTCGGCGTGCGGATCGTGACACCCGAGGAGTTCCTGGCGTTGCTCGGCTGAGTCGCCGTCGGTCGAGATCGAGGCACCACGTGCGGCGCAGCCGCCGCTAGACCAGGACCTTGCCGTCGCGGGTCACGATCCGGCCGCCCGAGACCACCAGGCTGCGCGGTGGGACGCGGACGAGGGCGTCGGGGGCGTTCTCGGCGTCGACGAGGACGACGTCCGCCGGGGCGCCCTCGACCAGGTCGTGCACGGCTCGCCCGACGAACCCTGCCGCGGACGACGTCGCGAGGCGGACGGCGTCGGTGAGGTCGTCGTCGGTGCGCAGCCCGTGCAGCCGCGCGAAGCCGAGGGCGACCCGCAGCACGTCGCCGTCGCCGAACGGGGACCACAGGTCACGGATGCCGTCGGTCCCGAGGCCCACGGGGATGCCGCGCGACCGCATCCCCCGCCACGGCAGCGGGGCGGTGCCGACGGGCGCGACGGTCGCCCAGGAGACACCCGCGTCCCGCAGGTCGTCGAGCAGGTCGTCCTGCCGCGCGGGCGGGAGCTCGCCGAGCGCGAAGCCGTGCGCGATGGTGACGCGGCCCCCGAGCCCGGCACGGCGGGTGCGCTCGACGATGAGCTCGACCTGGAACGCCCCGAGCTCGCCGCGGTCGTGCAGGTGGATGTCGAGACCGACACCGCGCCGCTCGGCGATCGCGAACAGGCCGTCGAGCTGCGCCACGGGGTCGCGGTCGATGGACGCGGGGTCGATGCCGCCGACGTGCGTGGCACCCGCGGCGGCGGCCTGGTCGAGCAGGTCGAGCACGCCCGGGCGTCGGACGACGCCGTCCTGCGGGAAGGCCACGATGCTGACGTCGATCGCGCCGCCGAGCTCCTGCGCGGCCTCCCGCACGTGCGCGACGCCCCGCAGGCCGACGCCCAGGTCGACGTCGACGTGCGTGCGCGTGGCGGTGGTGCCGTGCCGGACGAACTCGCGCAGCACGGCGACCGCGCCGGCGGTGCTGGGGATGCCGTACCGGTCGCGCTCCGCGCGCTCGTGCGCGATCCGCCCCTGCGTGGTGGCCTCGCCGCCGTAGGAGACCCACGGCTGGCCCCACCAGCTCTTGTCGACGTGGGCGTGCGCGTTCACGAAACCCGGCAGCGCGAGCAGCCCGGCGCCGTCGACGACCTCGGCACCGTCCGGCAGGCGACCGCCCACGGGGGCCACGGAGGCGATCACCCCGTCACGCAGGACGAGGTCGGTCGAGGGGGCGCCCCACGGGCGCACACGGGTCAGGACGAGGGTGCTCACGCCCGTCAGGACTACCAGAGGCGACGCCTTCGTCACAGCCTTTCGAGGCCAGCGACGAGGTGATCGTTCTGCTGACGGATGGCACATTCGCACTCGTACATCCGACGTGGTCCCGGCGGCAGGAGTCGCCGCCGTTCCCGACGTCGAGGCTGCTGGGTGAGGCCGAGGCTGCATCTGTCGCAATCCTCGAGTGGGAGCAGGACTGGTAGTGCGTCCCGTCCAGCCGCGACCCTCGCGCGTCGCAGTCAGCGGTGCGGTGACGGCTCCGGCCGCAAGCTGCGCACCATGGCGAGGAAGTCGGGTGCAAGCTTGCTGACGGTGCGGGTGGTGGTGGTGAAGGTCGCTACGTACAGGACACGCCCTTCCCCGTCAGCAGGTGCGGTGAGCGTGAGCAGGACCTGCTGCTGGGTGATCGCCACGTCGTGACCGTCGAGCGTGGTGGTGAAGGTCAGCTCTTGAGCCAGGCCGGGCGCGGGCTCGTGACCGAGCGGCTGCCGCCGTCGCACGACGACGTCGGTCTGGGTGGCCGTGAGCTGCGCGACGGCATCGTCGGCGAGTTGATCGAGCGACGCTTCGGCCGCGCGCGTGCCGACCGTGATGTTGGGGGTGAACCCGTCGTCGGTGCGCGCGTGAACGGCGATGAAGTCGGGCGCACCGCCCTGTGTTGGTGCAGGTTCTGCTCGCGTCCAGCCAGACGGCAGGCGAAAGGCCACCACTGGTGGTTCTGAAGCCATGATGATGTCGCTCCTGGGTGTCGCTGCTGGATGGCGCGATGGCCGCTCAGTGGTAGGCCTCGTTGAGGAATTCAACGGCGTCGAGGATGGACTCGAGCACTTCCTTGGGGTCGACGCTGATTCCGCTCGACAGCGATCCACCGATGCCGACGGCCGCACCGGCGTGGCCCGTGGCCCTCCAGATGCCGTGCTCGTCGGGGCCGACGACGGCGCCGGCCTCGGCGCCGATGCCCGCCCAGCCTTCGGCCCCGACCTGGCCGCCCACGCCGCCGGCCTCGACGTCGAACTCACCAGCGACCTGAGCACCGGCGAAGCCGCCGGCGCGGGCTTCGACGCCCTGCTTTCCGATGCCGACCCCTGCTTCGGCGTACGCGCCGGCCAGTCCGGTGGCCTTCACGTTGGCGGAGGCGTGATCCGCGCTGACGCCGGCGGACGCCTCGCCCATGAGGCCCGCTCGGCCTGACGCGGACGCGTGCAGCTGACCGCTGCTGAGTCCAGCCTCGGCACTCCCTTGGGCGCCGATCTTGAAGCCGGCGCTCGCGTTGGCGTTGAGGCTCCCGTACGTGGAACTCGCCGAGGCACCCCAGCCGCCCAGGATCGCCTGCCCTTCCGCCTTGGCGAGTCCGAGGCTCGCCGCGCCGGTGGATGGGTCGATCTTGATCACGGATCCGGAGACGTCTCCGGTCACGTTGCGGCCGTCCCGGTGCGTTTCGGTGCGCACGATGGGGACGTCACTGACCACGAGGTGGCGCAGGGTGTCGGTGGCGTCGTCGCCTGCGCGGCGAACGGCGTCGCGGGCGTCCTTGAGCACCTCGCGTGCCTCTCGGCGCAGGTGCTCGCCGGGGTCCGGGGCGGCGACCGGGCGGGTGGCAGGAAGTCCTCGGGACACGGTGTGGGTGTAGGTGTCCACCGCGATCGAGTGCGCGTAGGCGGCCGCTGCGCTCAGGTGCTCGGCACGCTGCCACAGAGCGATGGCGTGTGCGGCGTTGGTTTGCGCTGATGTCAGCACGTCGGCGTAGGTGCCCAGCGCCGTCGACGCCTGGGTCAGCGCGTCGGCCGTGATCCGCCAGCCTTTGGGGCGGGCGGCAAGCTTGTCCGAGAAGTGGTCGGCGGCGTCACCTTGCCAGCCTGGAACCCGGATGGCGGCAAGTGCGTCGGCGGCATCCTCGAGCTGGGCGGCACGCCGGCGCAGGGTGTCGGCTTCGGTGTGCACCGAGGCGGCCCGGCCCGGGACCAGGTCGAGCGGGTCAGTGGTGGTGCCGAGATCGGCTGCCATCAGTGACCGGCCGTGTTCGCGTTCACCAGGAGGGGTGACGGACCGCCGTTCGGTCCGACGAACGGGGTCGGACGGGCCGACGGGTCGGCGGCGGGAGCCGACAGACGCGCGGCGAGCGCGTCGAAGCCGGTGCTGGTCGTCTCGTCGGAGGACCGGTACTGCTCGACCTGGTTGTCGAGGTCAGCGGCGAGCGCGTTTGTTCGGGCGGCGTGTCCCTCGACCGCGAGGTCGACGTCGGAGGCGAACAGTCGCATTGCTGCGGCCAGGGCGTCGTGCCCGTAGTTCATCCCCCAGGCGAAGCATGCGTCCTGGCGCGAGCCGGTCTCGGCGACCCGCTGGATCGACGTCCCCGCCGCATCCAGCTCCGCGAAGTCGACGTCGAACCCCGGCGCTGCCATGAGGTTGCCCCTCTCCTGGTGATCACGGTGCGGCGCAGACTCTAGGGGAATGTGTGTCTCCTCGTCCGGGTGATGCACAGGCGTGAAGAACCGGGCTCGGACGTGGGGAGGCGAAGCGCTCCGGCACCGCGCCGCTGCAGCGCGACACCGTGGGAACGGTCAGCGCTCAGAACTGACCGGTGACCGCGTAGTAGATCAGGAGCGCGCCTACAGCGACGGCGGTCAGGGCGCCGACGATCGCGAACGCGATCCCGATGCGCTGGTAGATTCCGGCCTTCTCCGACCATCCCAGCTCGGCCGCGGCCTCGCGGATCATCCGGTGCCCGTCGGCCGTCGTGAACTGCTGTTCAGCGGGCTCACCGGTGCGCGCATGGCCTCCCAGAGGCACCTCGTACTGCACCTCCCAGGTTCGCCCGAGGGTGCGCGTGGCCTCGATCCGGGCGGCCAGGTGTGGCGCGCGGGCGCCCGACTCGCCGGAGACCCACCGCACGTCGTAGTGCTCGTCGGTGATGCGCATGGTGCGCCGCTCGCAGTCCAGTACCACGTGGTTCTCGACGACCCCGCGGCGCCCGACCCTCTCGAGGAACCCATGCCAGCGCACGTCCTGCAGGTCGATGCGCAGGTCGAATCCGTGTTCCGTGGCATTCACCCGGTAGGGCGTCTCGGCGGCCGCCGCGCTCACCGCTTCGATGAGTTCCTCGGCCGGCGTGCTCACGAGCCCGCGTCCAGCGGGTCCTCGTCGACCGCGATGCTGAAGCCGTTCTTGCCGTTCCCGCGCTTCTCCGTGAGCGTGATGGTGAGTCCGTAGCGCTCGTCGCCGTCGGTCAGGACGCAGCGGACCTCGGCACCGACCCGCACGGGAAGCTCGTCGGGGCAGTCCATGGCGTCCGGCGCACGGCCGTACTCCTTCTCCAACGCTGCCGAAGCCTCGCTCTCGAGCTCGTCGGTCGGCACGAACCGGGTGTCGACGTGAGCTGAGCAACCCGCCACGACGACCATGACGGCAGCGGAAAGGATCACGGAGGCAAAGCGCACGCGGCACATGATGGCACGGCCTGCCACGACCCCGGCTCTAGCGCTGTTCCAGTTCCTGTACCCCGAGACGCCAGGCAGGAGCATCGGGTGAACGCTCGCCGGCACACATCTGCGACCGCTCCGTCGACCCCGATCCAGCCGCGACATCCGCGACCTGGACGCACGCACCGCTGGACTGCGCAGGTCGTACGGAGCTTGGGGGCTGACCGACAGATGCGCGGCGAGCTCGGACAGGGTCATCGCCGGCTCGGTGGCCGACGTCACGAGGTTGGTGTCCATGCCACCAGGGGTGCGGCAGGTTCCCAGGACGCGACGAGGGGGTCCCAGAGGCGGGCGAGACCGGCCGAGTCGCGGTCGATACGTGTCTATTTAATGACCAGCGGCCACGTCAGGCTCCTGTGTTCAGGATCCCGACGTGGCCTCTGACCTGCGACTTCGGTGGAGCTGAGGGGACTCGAACCCCTGACCCCCTGAAGTACCGCGGTGTATCGGATGGTCATGCGGACCTCGGCGATTCTCCGAGAACTTCGGCATGACCTGGGCGAGCGCTGGGATCGGAGGGGCGTCGTGCACCCATCCTATGGGTGCGGTTCGGCCGCTTTCGGGGCCGTTCGATGCCGCAAAGTGTCCATTTTCTGTCCACCGGCAGCGATCATCGATCACCGTACCGACCCGCCACCGGCTGGCCGACTTCGAAACCGAGGCGGGTGGGGCCCAGATGCGCGAGGCATCCACGCTCGCCGCCCGACGCCGGAGCACACCTTTGTGATGCGAAGCGCCATGGCCAAGCGCAGGCTGATCACCGGCGGCGCTGCCTCGCTCGGGGCCACCTGCCGGGGCGCTCACCGGAGCGCCTGAAGCTCCGACTCCACCGCGTCGACGACTGAAGGGTCCCCGTCGTAGTAGGCCTCCCAGAAACCCGGAGCAAGCCATGCTGTGGGCGCGATTTCCAGGACGCCACCCTCTCCGATCCGCACAGTCCACCGCTCAGGGACAGCGCCGTCGATCGTCATGAAGCTCGTCGAGTCGAACCAAGCCAGGCTGCGGCCGTCGTCGGTCACGATCTGTACCTGGACCTGACCGGCAGGCTCAGCGAGCACAGAGACCACCCAGTATTCGGTGTCAATCGTGACCCACGGGCCGGCAGCCAGCGCCTCGCCGGTCGGGGACGGTGGAACCTTCGTGCAGATGACCCTCATCGCGCTCCATTGAAGACGACCTTGTAGTCATAGCCGTAGTCGACCCTACCGCTACGGTTCATTTAGAAGCGGACCTGGAAGTCCCCCGACGGACTCCGATGAGTGCGGGTCGAGTACTTCCCCCAGTCAGCGATGTCGCTCCCGTCCGATGTTGGGCGCTGGACTAGGGCGTGTCTCCTAACCCCGACGGGCCTGTGATGCCAGGCTCGCCGGGTGTCGCGTGCAGGGGTGCTCTCGGATGCTGCGTGGGCTCGGGTTGAGCCCTTGATGCCCGTGATGTCGGCCAAGGGTGGTCGGCCGTTCGCGGATCATCGTCGGGTCGTCGAGGCGATCATTTGGCGGTACCGGACCGGGGTGCCCTGGCGGGACCTGCCGGTGGAGTTCGGTCCGTGGCAGACGATCTGGAAGCGGCACGCCCGCTTCTCCAAGGACGGGACGTGGGACAAGATCCTGGCAGCGCTGCTCGCGCAGGCAGACGCCAGAGGGCTGATCGACTGGGCAGTCAGCGTGGACTCCACGATCAACCGCGCCCATCAGCACGCGACGACCCTGCCCCGCGACACAGGGGGCGCGGTCGAATCACATGAATCTGCTTCTTGAGCCGGCTGATCACGGCGTCGGGCGCGGTCGCGGCGGACTGTCAACGAAGATCCACCAACTCGTCGACGGACGCGGCCTGCCGCTCGTCGTCCTGGTCGGACCCGGACATGCCAACGACTCACCGGTCTTCGGCGCGCTGCTGGGCCACCTGCACGTGGCCCGCCTGGGACCGGGGCGCCCGCGGACGCGCCCGGACCGGCTTCGTGCGGACAAGGCGTACTCCTCGCGCGGCAACCGGGCGCTGCTGCGCTCACGGGGCATCGTCGCGGTCATCCCGCAGCCGTCCGATCAGATCGCCCATCGCAGGCGCCGCGGCTCACGCGGCGGTCGTCCGCCGGCCTTCGACCGCGACGACTATCGCGGTCGAAACGTCATCGAGCGCGGCTTCAACGACACCAAGCAGTGGCGCGGCTTGGCCACCTGATACGACAAGCTCGCACTTGTCTACCGCGGGGCCGCCATCCTTCGGGCCATCGTCCTGTGGCTCAAGCGGTTCGGCGACACGCGGTCCTAGTACAGCTCGACCTCCCAGCTCTCCAGTGAGGGTTCTCCATCCGGCGCGCTGCCGGTGCAGTACTGGTAGAGCCACACCGCCGCCCGGTGCTCCGCGTACTTCTCGTTCACGGGCTCGCCTTCGTCATCGAGCTCGAGGACGTTGGCGAAGATCGCGAACAATGTCTCCATCTGGCTCGGCGAATCGCGCAGGTCGTCCCAGTAGTCGATGCCGTCGAGGAGTGGATGCCCGACCGACCCACGAGCGACCCAGCCGGCGAAGCGCCGCAGCGCGCCCGATGCCCCGTGCGATAACCCTGTGACCACGACGTGAACTGTAGGGGCCGCCGGCATGACGAAGCGGCGCACGTTGGGAGACACGCCCTAGATCCTTGTTCCCCAACCGGCTGCCGGGGATGATCAGTCGAGATTCCGCAATCGCGCCAGAAGTCAACTCGCCAGAAGGCGTAAACACTGAGTCAGCCGACTCTCGGGCGAGCTGCTGCCCGAGACGCGCGCCATTGGCAGAATTGCTTGCTCCGTGCGCGACAGTCGCTGCGGCGTCAGCGGTGCACGCGCGGCTCAACGCCACCGCGAGTCCGATCCCCATGGCCTCACCTGCGACGTAGCCACCAAGAATCAACGCGCCGCGCCCTAGCGGGCACTTGTTGTATCCCTGCTCGGGACTTGGTGCCCAGCATCCGCCTTGGTCTGAGCAGACCTGCATGTGCGTCTGCCGACTTTCTGTCCAGCACGAGGCCCAACAGGGTTCCGGCTTGGGACGGCCTCCCCTCGTAGCCGAGGGGGATGGCGCCCCGACATGCGAGGCCTCCACGCGCGCCGCCCCTCGGCTGGGCACACATCGGCGATGCGAAGCGCCACAGCCCACACCGCGGCGGATCACCCGCCGAGGCAAGAGCCGCGCCGCCGGCGCGCCCGCGGGCCCAGGAGGGGCCGTGTTCAGCGCGCTGAGCGCTAGGTGGGTGCGCAATGCAACTACCGGTCGACCTCGATGAACCGGGCCGGAACGCTGTCGGCTAACCAGACCTTCCGGTTGCCGGCATAGAACATCACCCCTGCCGTGGCGGCCTCGCGGGCGGCGACAGCCAAGATCACCGGCTCCAGTGCTTTGCGGGCGCCCACCTCTCGCGCCATGTCCCGATCCACCGACAAGTGCACAAACTGTCGCCCCATCGGGTGCAACCCCTCGACCCGGATTGCTTCCGCCGCTGCAGGCGACGTCCCATGAAACATCTCATCCGGCGGCGACGCTGGAACCCGTTCGACCCTGCCCGGCAGCGAATGACCATAGAGAGCACGGATGCGACCAGCCCGAATCTCGTGACGCTGCTTGCTCGCGCCGACCACCATCGCCTCCACGTCACCGACCGTCAATGACGACCAGTCGTGCCCCTGCCGCAACGCCTCGACCAGCGACCGCACCGACACCCAGCCCGCCTCGTCCAACTCGAGCTCATACAGCCACGGCTCATGCCGCAAAGCATGCGAGACTGCGCGACTCAGATCGGCGTCGCTCGAGGTCACGACACTCTCTCCTCCGGAAGCCACTCACAGTCCTCGGCAGCAATCTCGTAGGCGCCCGCGTCGTCGATATAGATCAGGAAGTGCCGAATCTTCCACTGACCCCACGCCTCGCTCGGCTCGGCGTCCACCAGCTCAATGACCCAATCCGACTGCTCAACCTCGACCAGCGTGTCGTAGGCGCCTTCGATATGCCAAGCGGTGCAGTGGCTGTCCGCACGGAATCTAAAGGCACGCACTCGATGGAATCGAAGGCCACCCGCATACATTGAGCCGGTCCGCTCGTAGGTGCATCGCAGCTCGGCGTCCCCCCCGGAGTGGGTGAACACGGCATCCTCGGTGTAGGCCGACGGTGGCGGGGAGAGCGGTCCGATGACCCGCTTAGCGCCTGCGCCGTTCACGGAAGGTCCGTCCCGTAGCTCGTCAGCCCGTTTCTGCTCAGCTGGCCGTCGAGCCGGGCTTCGAATGCCGCTTGGCCCGTGCGATTGATCACGTTCCACGACGAGCGTGGAATCCCCGCTCGGATGAGCGCCTGGGAGGAGCGGGTGTTGAGAATTAGAGTGTTCCCCTCACGCACGATGACATCGATCGGGACGTCCTTCGGAGACATGGCGCCCGAACGCAGTGATTCCGCGACCTCGTCGATCGTACGCCCCCAGAAGAGAGCGCCGTCACCGTTACTGAACGACTCACGAAAATCCTTCTGTGCGAACCTCGCCCCGGCAATGTCGACCCGAGCGGTGTTCGTGGCGCACGCTCGACTCAGCAACGATGCGAACACCATTCCGCCAAGCTGCTCACCGACGAAACCGACAAGCATGATCGCGCCGCGCCCCAGCTGGCACCTGTTGTACCCCTGCTCGGGACATGGTGCCCAGCATCCGCCTTGGTCTGAGCAGACCTGCATGTGCGTCTGCCGATTGACGACCTCACGGTTGACGTAGGTCATCTCGTCGTAGCCGATCTCGTCCCTTTGCTCCTTCGACATGCCGTTGACGACGGCGATGTACCCGGCGTCGTCGTACACCTTGGACATGTGATTGAGCAGGGGGAGCAAGTTGCGGCCGTTGCAGTCGCCGCTGTCCATCGGGCCGCACGAGACCAGCCCGGTGGGGTCGACGAAGGCAAGGGGGTTGTTGTTGCCGTACTGGTACGGCTTTCGGGTCTGGTCGACGAGCGGGTCGATCGACGTGAACTGCCCGGAGGACGCGAGGTAGTCACGGGCGCGCATGTCGTACATCCCGGTGCGGGCATCCAGGTACTGGCTGTGGAAGCCGGTGGGTTCGTCGGTGAAGAACCCGGTCGCCGGGACGGTGCCTGGGCCGTCGGCCTCACCGAAAGGGTCGAGGCGCTGGGAGCCGGTGAGCTCGTCCGCACCGACCGCGACGGCCCCGGTGACGCTCGAGAACGGGTCAGTGAGGGTCCAGGACAGGTCGGCGCCGTCTTCACCAGCCGCGATGGAGCCGACGACCGATGAGGTCGGGTCGGGGACCCACTGGTTGACGAACTGGCCCTCGGGTCCGTACTCGTTGGTGCGGAACGGCAGGCCGATGACGTCGTCCCAGGTCCAGGACGCGTCGGTCGCTCCGTTCCACGTGCGGGTGATCCGGTTGCCGGAGGTGTCGACCTCGTAGCCGACCTTGTCACCGGTCTCGAGGGTGAGCTGCGTGAGCTCGCCTGCCAGGTCGTACGACATGGTCCGTGTGCCGTCGGGATCGGTCGAGCTGGCGAGCTGGCCGTCGACGGTCCAGGTGCTGGAGATCTCCGGTCCGGCGTCGGTCCTCTGCGAGGTGAGCTGGTCGGCGGCGTTGTACGTGTACTCGGTGGCGCTGGTGCTCGTCGCACCGTCGACGCTCGAGGTGGACGTCAGCGCGGTCCGGTTTCCGACGGCGTCGTAGGTGTACGCCTTCTGGGGGTCGCTGGATGCGCAGGTCGTGCCGGTCGTCGGATAGCACTCCGTAGACAGACGACCGGCCTGGTCGTACCCGAAGACGCCGGTGTCGACCGCGGAATCCCCCCGTGTCGTGTGGACCTGGGTGGGCAGACGCCGGGCGTCACGGTCGATCGTGTAGGACAGCGCCGGCGCGCCGCCGATCGAGTGGGTCAGCGAGGTCAGCTGGCTGGCGGCGTCGTACGTAGAGGTCGTCGTGACCGGGGAGGAGCCCTGGCGCGTGACGGCGGTGACGTTACCGAGCGCGTCGTACCGGTAGTCGACGGCGTTCAGGCCGATGCCGTACGGCTGGGTGGACGCGAGAAGTCCGGCGTCGTTGTAGCCGTAGCGCAGCTCGGTCCCGTTCGGCCAGCGCACGCGCGAGAGCCGGCCGGCGAACGTGAATCCGTACGTCGTCTTCCCGGCGGCGTAGCCGGACCGGGTCGCCGTGGAGATGTGCCCGAGGTAGTCGTAGGTGTACGACTCCGCGAACGTCTCAGTCCCGGCGAGCGACCGTGCGGCGCGTAGGGTGCGACCGCCCGGGGAGTACACGTAGGTGTAGTCCGGTGTCGCGTCGCTGAACGACATCGTCGTGAGCCGGCCCGCGGCGTCGTAGGCGAGGTCGGTGGTGCCGTCGCCCGCCGTGTCGGTGGTGTTCCCCGACGGCTTCACGACCTGGACGACCCGGCCCGCCGGGTCGTAGACCGTCGTCGTGACGTGTCCGAGCGGGTCGCTCTGGCGAACCTCGCGCCCGGCGGCGTCGTACTCGTAGCTCGTGACGTGCCCGAGCGCGTCCGTGCGCCGGACCATGTCGCCGGCGGCGTCGTACGCATACCTGGTGATGGCGCCGGTGGGGTCCGTCACGGACCGCACCCGGCCGAGGATGTCGTACCTCGTCCTGGAGATCGCGCCGGACGGGTCGACGACCCTGGTCGGTCGAGACATCGCGTCGTAGCGGGTGGTGGTCGTGCGACCCAGGGCGTCGGTCGTCGCGACCGGGCGCCCCTCGGTGTCGTACCGGGTCCGCGAGGTGAACGCCTCCGGCTCGGCCCCTGGGGCGTTGCCGCGGGGGTCGGTGGTGGCGGTCAGGTTGCCGTCGAGGTCGTAGGTGTAGGTCGTGCGCTCGGACAGGTAGTTCGGGTCGTAGTCGGGGTCGAAGTAGGAGGCGCCGCGGGGTGTGACGGTCGCGGTCAGCTGCCCGGCGGCGTCGTACTCGTACTGGGTGGCGACGTAGTCCTGGTCGACGTGCACGGTCGGACGCCCCATCGCGTCGTAGCCGAACCACTCGACGGCGCCTCCTTGTGGGCCGACCGTGGTGACGTCACCGCGGCGGTTGTAGGAGGTCTGGGTCGTGATGCCGTCCGGGTCGGTGACCTGCGTCTGCCGTCCGAGCAGGTCGTACTCGTACGAAGTGATCGCCCCGGCAGGGTTGGTCGAGGTCAGCAGGTTGCCTGCGGCGTCGTAGGCGAACGTCGTGACGGCGCCGGTGGCGTCGGTCTCGGTGCTGACCCTGCCGAGCTCGTCGTAGCTGTACTGCGTGGTGGCACCGGTGGGGTCGGTCGACCTGGTCATCCGGCCGGCGTCGTCGTAGGTCGCACTGGAGGTTCGTCCGGCCCTGGTCGTGCGCAGCAGCCGGTCGGCGCGGTCGTAGACGTACCGGGTGACATGGCCCGCCGGGTCGGTTGTCGCGACGAGCCGCCCGCCGTCGTCATAGGTGTTGGCCGACACCGCACCGCCCGGGTCGGTCGACGTCAGCACCCGCCCCGCCGCGTCATACGTCCAGGACGTGACCAGCCCACCGGGCGAGGTCGACGAGAGTCGCCGGTGCGCCTGGTCGTAGGTGGACGTCGTGGTCCGGCCCGAGGGCTGTCGCACCGCGACGAGATCGCCTGCTGCGTCGTAGGTGTAGGTCGTCGTGCGTCCGAGCGGGTCGGTGCTGGTGGCGAGCAGGCGTGCCGGCGTGCCGCCCGTGCCGTCCGTGTAGGTGAACCGCTGGGTCCCCCCGTCGGGATTGCTCTGCTCGACGAGCAGCCCGTCCTCGTCGTAGGTGTACCCCGGCACTCCCAGACCCGGGACCGACAGGTCGGAGAAGTGCTCCATCAGCGCACCGGTGGCGGTGTTGACCGGATCGGCCGCCAGCCTCTGGTTGCCCGTCGATCCACCGGCCCAGCATGCGCACCCGAAGGTCTGCCCCAAGCTCAACGGACGAGGGACCGGGTACCCGAGGTACTCCAGGTGCAGGTACGGCCGGTGCAGCCGTGCGCCGTAGTCGCCCTCCGGGATCGGCGTCGCATCATCCAAGATGATCCCGTTGAACAGCTCGGGGCCCAGTGCGACGCCGATCCTCGTGCCCGAAGGCCCTCCCGGGCGGATGGCCGCCCGGACCTGGTCCAGGACGTCCACGCTCCACCCGTCGGACGTCCACCGGCGGCTCGCCAACCGATCGCCGCACCGGGCCGCGGCGAGGTCGGCACCCGTATTGCGTGGGCGCATCACGGTGCACACCGCGTACGCCATCGGCAGGATGTTGTAGTCCTGCGTGCTGCCGATGGTGGCGCGCGTGACGAGCCGACCCCGAAGAGTCGCGACGTCGGCACCGACATAGGTCAGGTAGTGCGCATCGACACCTCCGTCGGACGCACCGAACGGCCCGATCTTCGTGACGCCGTCCACAGGCGCCGCAAGCCGACATGGCGAGCCGGAGCAGTCCGTCGCACCAGAGGGACCGAACGCGACCTGGAGCCCCTCGCCGTCGAACCACCTCTCGTCAGTCGGTTCCACCCACTCCACAGCGGGGTCGAGCACCACCGGGAATGCAGCGCCAGCCGACCAACGGGCATCGAGCGTGAGCTCGACGTCGTACCCCTGGCGCGTCCTCGTGACCTGCTGATGCGCGGTGCCATCGGTCGGAGCGCCTGCGTCCGTGGTCGACCAGGCGGCCGGCGCCGGAAGCTGGAGCAGGGTGTCGAACGCGATCGGCTCGTCGAACACCCAGGACTCGTCGTCGCGCTTCGTCGGCGTGCCGAGCAGGTGGCCAGGGTCGGCGATCGAGAAGGTGAAGGTCCGCGAGGCCGCGGCATCCGCAATGACGAGGTGCTTACCGACACGGCCACCATCGGTGCGGAACTCGAGGTCCACACCCGGGAACACGTTGGCGTAGGTCACCACCTGCTCGGCGAGCGTCGGTGGCTCGACGTGCGCGCCCTTCAGGCCGATGCTGACCGGGCCGCGGGCCGTGTCGAGCACGACGAGTGCGTCCGCCGACGTCCCGAAGTGCACGGGGTTGATCAGCCCGAGCGCCTCGAACGGGTACCGGCCCCCACCGGCGGTGATGGTCTCGTCGACACTCGTCCACCCTGCGCTGTCCCGCTTGAACACCGGATCCGCGAAGATGTCGACCTTCGTCCGACCGTGCTCGGAGACCGTGTGCGTCGTCGGCGTCCACGACTCCGAACGATCCGAGCCCGAGCCGGTGGACTGCTGTGCCGGCGTGAAAGCGGCCGTCCCTGGAGCGGAGTCCACGCGTCCGACAGCAACGTCGCCTGGCGATACGTCGACGTCGGCGGTCGACCCGGACGCCTGCGAGCTCCCTGCCGGGACCACCGTGGCCGCGAAGGCGATGCACACCACGACCGCGACTCGTCGCATGTCGGCGCGACCGCCGCGGAGGGACAGGCGAGGCACTGGCTTCAAAGCAGACAGCGTCAAGGCGGCGTTCCTTCGGTCGTGCGCCCTCCCCCTCTGGGGTCGCGGCCGACCGCAGCGCGACAGACCCCTAGCACTCCTATGACCGGAACTGACGACGTTCACCCTGGTGGAGCAGCGACACGGGAGGTCACCTGAGTGGCGAACCTCGGGCGGGGCGGTCACATCTGGCGGCGAGACTCGACCCCCTGGCACCGCATGGCGGTTCGAGTCCCCAGATCTCGGACGTGACCAGCACCGATGCGCCTCTCGACCGCCGCCGAAAGTGTCCAATTTCTGTCCACCAACGGCGAAGAGGCCGTCTCTCCGTGAGGAGAAACGGCCTCTGACCTGCTACTTCGGTGGAGCTGAGGGGACTCGAACCCCTGACCCCCTGCATGCCATGCAGGTGCGCTACCAGCTGCGCCACAGCCCCGTTGTCCTTGCTCGAGAACCCACCGGAGCGGATCCCCACGCCCGTGGGCGCTCGGAGAGTCTAGGACGACTGGCGGCCGAAACGCTAATCGGGGTCCCGGGTCTCGGCGTCCTGGTCGGACTCGTGCCGGATGTCCGGTCCGGCGTTCCAGTCGGACGACGCGTCGGTGGGGCCGAGGTTGTAGCCGAGGAGCCGCCAGGACGGGTCGCGCCCGGGCGCGGAGCGGACGAGCTCGGCCCAGTGCACGTTGTGCATGCCGGCGAACGCGTGCGACCCGGGTTCGAGCCCGAGGAGGACGGCGACCATCGACGTGATGGCGGAACCGTGCGAGACGACCACGAGGGTTTCGTCGCGGGCCAGGTCGGCCGTGAGCTCGACCAGCGCGGAACCGGCCCGGGCAGAGACCTCGGACCGTGTCTCGGCGCCGACGCCCGCAGGTTCTCCCCCGCTGCGCCAGATCGCGAACTCGTCGGGCCACTGCGCGCTGATCTCGTCGCCCGTGAGGCCTTCCCAGATCCCGAAGCCGCGCTCGCGCATCCGGACGTCCGTCTCGACGTCGACGCCGGCGGCCCGCCCGAGGGTCTGCGCCGTCTCGAGCGCGCGGCTGAGGTCCGAGGCGACGATGCGCGTCGGGGTGTGCCGGGCGAGCAGGAGCGCGGAGGCGGTGCGGGCCTGCCAGCGCCCGACGTCGTCGAGCGGGATGTCGACCTGGCCCTGCAGGCGTGCGCCGGCGTTGTACGCGGTGCGGCCGTGCCGGACGAGCAGGAGCCGAGGGGCGGTCACGCCTCCGGGCCCTGGTCGGCGCCGCGCGCGTCGGCGGGGAGCTCGATGAGCGGGCAGTCCTTCCAGAGCCGTTCGAGCGCGTAGTACACGCGGTCCTCCTGGTGCTGGACGTGCACCACGACGTCGCCGAAGTCGACGAGGACCCAGCGACCGGCGGCCTTGCCCTCCCGGCGGACCGGCTTGGCGCCGAGGTGGAACAGGGCCTCCTCGACGGCGTCGACGATCGCCCCGACCTGCCGCTCGTTCGTGCCCGACGCGATGAGGAACACGTCCGTGAGGACGAGCTGCTCGCTCACGTCGAGGGCGATGATCTCCTCGGCCTTGCGGTCGGCTGCGGCGCGGGCCGCGGCGATCGCCAGCTCGACGGCACGTTCTGTGGCGGGCACAGGTCTCCTCGGGTGGTGGGGGTCAGAGGGGCCCGGAGGCCGGACTGCTCGTGGTGGTGACGGGGGCGACCGCCGCGGCACCCTGGGAGCCGTCGGTCGGCTCCTCCTTGGTGAGCAGCAGCGTGATGAGGAACCCGAGCACGAACGCGACGAGTGCCAGCACGATGAGGTGCAGCCACGTGTACGGGTGCTTCGGACGGAGGTCGTCGTCGTCCTCGTCGTCCTCGTCGTCGAAGTCGTCGACGGGCCGCGCGGCGCCGGCAGCGGCGGGTTCGCCGAACGGTGCGGCGCCGAGGCCCGTGGCCGGTGCGGAGGACTCGCCCCAGCGGGGCGCGGGAACCGTGGGCTCGACGGACGGCGGGCTCGACGCGGCCGACGGCGTGGGCACCCACGCGGCCGGCGCGGCCTCCGCGGTGGACGCTGCCGAGGCCGCTGCGGGCGATGCCTGCCAGGGGGCCGACGTGGCAGCGGACGAGCCCGGCACGGACGGCGACCCGGTACCGGGCTGCCACGACCCCGGTCGGGCGTCCGGGGACGGCGCCCGGGTCGGCGTGGCCTGCCAGGACGGCGACGCCGGAGCGGACGTCGACGGGGCGGGCGCGGCGGACTGGGCCGCCGCCCACGGCTGCGGACCCTGCTGCGACGCCGGGTGCGACCCGGGCTGGGGCGCCGCGGGCTGGGACGTCCCCGGCCAGGTCGGCTCGCCCGGCCGGGACGTCGCCGGCGCTCCGGCCGGGCCGGACGACGAGGTCCGGCGAGGCGGGGCAGCCGGCGCCGCGGGTGCGGCACCGTTCGGCTGGTTCGTGGTCGCGGTACCACCCCACCCTGCGGGCGAGGACCCCGCGGGGGGCTGGCCCCACGGCACGGGAGCGGGTGCCTGGGGACGCTGCGAGGGGGGCGCCGACGCGGCGCGCGGCTGCTGCGGGGGCATCCCCGTGGGCTGCGGCGGCGACGCGGGACGGGTCTGCTGCGGTGCCGCCGCGGGGCGCGCCGGCTGAGCCGTGGGAGCCGGTCGCGCCGGCGACGGTGCCGGGGCAGGACGCGACGCCGTCGGGGCAGGCTGGCTCGGCTGGGCCGACCAGGTGGGTGTGCCGGAGCCGCCGGGCACGGGCGGGATGCGCGACGTGCTGGTCGGGTCGAGGGCGGTGTCACGGATCGAGCGGCGTGACCGGGCGGGCGCCTCGGGCGCCTGCGGTGCGGACCAGGACGGCACCTGCGGGGCGTCGGTCGGGGCGCGCATGGCGCGACGGGAGACGGGGCCCGCGGGGTCGCCGGAGGCCCCCGCGCCGCCGTCGGCCCACGTGGGGTTGCCGCCCTCGTCGGCGGCGCGCTCGAGCTCGCGACGTCGGCGCCGCTCTCCGGGTTCACTCATGACTGACCTCGATACAACCTGTGTTTCGCGATGTACTGGACCACCCCGTCCGGCACCAGGTACCAGACGGGCTGCCCGGCTCGGGCACGCTCCCGGACGTCGGTCGACGAGATCGCCAGCGCGGGGATCTCGAGGACGTGCACCCGGTCACCGGGAAGACCGTCCACGGACAGCGCGTGCCCGGGGCGGGTGACCGCCACGAACTGCGCCATCGTGAACAGCTCCTCGGCATCTTTCCACGTGAGGATCTGCTCGATCGCGTCCGCTCCGGTGATGAAGAAGAGTTCGGCGTCGGGACGCTGCGCCTTGAGGTCGCGCAGGGTGTCCACCGTGAACGTCAGCCCTTCGCGGTCCACGTCGACGCGGCTCACGGTGAAACGCGGGTTCGACGCGGTCGCGATGACCGTCATCAGGTAGCGGTGCTCGGCGACCGTGACTTCCTGCTCCTGCTTGAAGGTCGGGTGACCCGTCGGCACGAACACGACCTCGTCGAGCTCGAAGCGGGCGGCCACCTCGCTCGCGGCCACGAGGTGGCCGTGGTGCACGGGGTCGAACGTGCCACCCATCACCCCGACGCGAGGTCGACCTGTCATCTCAGCGGTTGCCGACACCTGACCGAGCCCCGGTCAGTGACGGGTCCCGACGCTCCGGAAGGCGTAGGTGACGAGCAGCATCGCGACGAGGCCGACGAACGCTCCGACGCCGAAGACGACCGGTGAGAACGGCAGCTCGCGCGTGTGCTCGGCGGCCTCTTCGGCGGCGGCGATCAGGGCAGCGTGCACGTCAATCCTCCTGGGGTCGGGAGCGACAAGTGTCGCACGGTGAGCTGGGCCGTCAGGGCCGGACGTGTCCGTCTCCGTGGACGATCCACTTGGTGGTGGTGAGCTCGGCGAGACCCATCGGGCCGCGCGCGTGCAGCTTCTGCGTGGAGATGCCGATCTCGGCGCCCAGGCCGAGCTGTCCGCCGTCCGTGAACCGTGTCGACGCGTTCACCATGACGGCCGCGGAGTCCACCTCGGCGACGAACCGCTCGGACGCCGCGAGGTCGCGGGTGACGATCGCCTCGGTGTGCCCGCTGCTCCACGTGCGGATGTGCTCGAGGGCCTCGTCGAGGTCCTCGACGACGCGGACGGCGAGGTCGAGCGAGAGGTACTCGGTCGCCCAGTCCTCGTCGGTCGCCGGCACTGCGTCGGCCTCGTCGGGGGCGAGGGCCAGGGTCGTCTCGTCGCCGTGGATCGTCACGCCCTCGTCGGCGAGCGCGGCGATCGCGACGGGCAGGAACTCGTCGGCGACCGCCTGGTGCACGAGCAGCGTCTCGAGGGCGTTGCAGACGCCGACGCGCTGCGTCTTCGCGTTGAGCAGGATGGGCATGGCGACGGCCAGGTCGGCGCTCTCGTCCACGTACAGGTGCACGTTGCCGACGCCCGTCTCGACGACCGGCACCGTGGACTCGCGCACGACGGTGCGGATGAGGTCCGCTCCCCCGCGCGGCACGAGCACGTCGACGAGCCCGCGGGCGTGCATGAGCGCGACGGCCCCCTCGCGCCCGTACGCGTCGATCGACTGGACGAGGTCGCCGGGCAGGCGCTGCGCGACGAGGGCGCGGGACAGCACGTCGACGATCACCGCGTTCGACTCCGCGGCCGCGGTGCCGCCCCGCAGGATCACCGCGTTGCCGCTCTTGAGCGCGAGCCCGGCGGCGTCGACCGTGACGTTGGGGCGGGCCTCGTAGATCATCCCGACGACGCCCATCGGCACCCGGACCTGACGCAGCCGCAGCCCGTTCGGCAGCGTCGAGCCGCGCACGACCTCACCGACCGGGTCGGGCAAGCCGGCGAGCTCCCGCAGCGCGTCCGCGATCCCCACGATGCGCTCCGGCGTGAGGGCCAGCCGGTCCAGCAGGCCGGCGGACGTGCCGTTCTCCCGGCCGCGCGCCAGGTCGAGCGCGTTCGCCGCGACGATCTCGTCGGTCGCCGCGACGAGCGCGTCCGCGAGCGCCTGCAGGGCCGCGTCCTTCGTCGCGCGCGTCGCCGTCGCCAGCGCCCGGGACGCGACCTTGGCGCGCTGCGCGACGGCACGGACCTCGGACGCGACGTCGACCTGTGCTGCTGCGGCCGTGTCCTGCACCTGGGTGTCGAGGGAGGCGGTCATCCCGTCAGGGTAGTCCCGGCGCCCGACCTGCGGTGCGAGGTCTCCGAGCGTCGAGCCGCACCTTCCCGGACGAGGGGGATCACCTGGTCGCCGAACTCCACCGCGTCGGCGACGAGGTCGTACCCGCGCAGGCCGAAGATCTCGAACCCGAGGTCGACGTAGTCGAGCAGCGCGTCGGCGACGGTCCGGTACGAGCCGACGAGTGCCGTCGCGCTCGTCGGCAGGCCGCCCGCGCCCGCCACCGTGGGGGTCCACAGGGCGCGGTCGTGCCGCTCGCCCGACGCCGCGAGCTCGGCCAGCCGGAGGTTCGCGGTGTTCTCCGGCAGCGCGCCGGGCGCCCGCCGGGCCCCGGCGGGCGCCACGGTCGCGACGGGTGCGGCCGCCGGCCCGGCGAGCTCGTCGATGCGCGCGCGCACGGCGTGCGCCCGGGCCCACGCCTCCTCGTCCGTCGGTGCGACGATCGGCCGGAACGCGATCTGCAGCCGCGGCGTCGGCCGGCCTGCCGCGGCGGCGAACGCCCTCAGGAGCTCGACCTGCGCCGCGGTCGCCGCGAGCGGCTCGCCGAAGAACGCGAACACGTCGGCGACCTGCGCCCCGACCCGCAGTGCCGGCAGAGACGCGCCACCGGCGGACAGGCCCGGCCGCGCCCGGTCCGGGGTCCGCGCCCGCAGCACGAACTCCTCGAGGTCGTAGTGGCGTCCGTGGTGCGTGAACGGCTCCGTCGACGTCCAGGCGCGCAGCAGGACGTCCGCGTACTCGGCCAGCCGGTCGTAGCGGGCGTCCTTGTCGAGGTCGTCGCCCTCGGCGCGCTGGTCGGACGTGAGGCCACCTGCGATGAGGTGCACCGTGACCCGTCCCCCGGACACCGCGTCCAGGGTCGCGAACGTCTTCGCCGCGAAGGTGGGCGCCGAGACGTTGGGCCGGTGCGCGACGCGCAGCCGGATCCGGTCGGTGTGCACGGCCGCCCACGCGGCCGCCTGGGCGGGGTCGGGCCCGTCCGACGCGTACGGGAACAGCACGTGGTCCCACCCGTGGTCCTCGTGCGCGCGGACGATCTCCCGCGTGTACCCGGGGTCGAAGACGTTACCGGCGAGCGGCGTCGTCTCCGTCGACGGGTTGCCGTACCCGGCGCCCAGGAACTCGACGGTCACAGGGTCACGGCCTCCGGCACCGCGAGCCCACGGGCACGGCCCGGGTCGTCCGGCCCCCACAGGGTCGTCGACAGCTCGCGGCGCACCAGCGGCACGACCTCCTGCGCGAACCGGCGCAGCACGTCGTGCTGCTGCTCGTAGGGCAGCGCCGGGTTGAGGGAGACGGACTGCACGTCGTGCCCGTAGGAGGCGTGGTAGTCGAGGATCTTCTCCGCGACGCGCTCGGGCGAGCCGACCAGTGCCGGTCCGCGCTCGACGGCGTCCTCGATCGTCGCGAACGACGACACCTTCCCCGGGCGGCTGTCGCCGACGTGCCGGGCGGCGGCCCGGGCCGCGAAACCCTCGTAGACCGCGCGGTACTCGTCGGTGGCCCGCTCGGTGGTGTCGGCGAGGAACAGGCCGCCCGACCCGGAGCCGACGTAGCCGACCGACGGGTCGTGCCCGTGGGCCACGAGCTGCTCGCGGTAGTGGTCGATGAGCACCTGGTAGTTCTCGCGCGGCTGCAGGGCGTTCGCGGTGAAGATCGGGTCGCCGTACCGGGCGGCGAGCTCGACGGCGAACCGGCTCGTCGCGGAGCCGTGCCACACCCGGAACGGCCCGTCGAACGGGCGCGGGAGCGTCGTGGCGTCGTGCAGCGGGGCGTGGAAGCGGCCCTCCCAGTCGACGTGCTCCTCGCGCAGGAGCCGGCGCAGCAGCCCGTAGTTCTCCTCGAGGTAGTCGTACTGGTGGGCGATGTCGAGGCCGAACAGCGGGAAGTGCTTGTCCTCGTTGCCCTTGCCGATGACGATCTCGAGCCGGCCGCGCGACAGGAGGTCGATCGTCGCGTAGTCCTCGGCGACGCGCACGGGGTCGAGCAGGGACAGCACGGTGACGCCGGTGCTCAGCAGGATCCGGTCGGTGGCCTGCGCGAGCGCACCCAGCAGGACGGTGGGTGCCGAGGAGAGGAAGTCGCCCGCGTGGCGCTCCCCCACCGCGAACGAGTCGAGCCCGAGCTCCTCGGCGAGCACGGCCGTCTCCACGACGCGCTCCAACCGGGTCGACGGGTCGACCAGCTCGCCCGTCACGGGGTGCGGGGCGTGCGGGACGATGTCGAGGACCTGGAACCTCACGGACGTGCTCCTTCTTCGAGGGGGACGGTGCGGGCCGGCTGGGCGACGTCGAGGCCGAAGGCGAGCAGCGTGCCGCCCTCGACGACGCGGGTCTCGCGGTCGGTCAGCCGGACGAACCCGAGCCGGTGGTACAGGCGGTGCGCGCCGGTCATGCGCGGGCCTGAGTTCATGACGACGCGGTGCAGGCCGCGCTGACGGGCGAGCTCGACGACGAACCGGGTCAGCAGCGCGCCGACGCCCTGGCCGCGGGCGTGCGGCGCGACCGCGAGGAGCCGGAAGTCGAGCTCGCCGTCGCGGCCGAGCAGCGAGATGTGCTCGCCCGGCCGCGGGGTCGCGACGGTGCCGAGCAGCGTCCCGGTCGCCAGGTCCTCGGCGACCCACACCTGGGCGTCGCGCGCCCGGGTCGCGACGTCCGCGAGGGACGCCCGGTACTGGTCGCTGATGTCGTAGTCGTGCTCGTACGCGGTGACCGACAGCCGGGCGACGTCGTCGTGCTCGTGCGGGGCGACGAGCCGGACCCGCACCCCGGCCGGTGGTGGCTGGCCCGTCACCGGTCGACCGGCTCGGCGGCCGGCTCCTCGATCGGCAGACCGGCCTCCTTCCACGCGGCGGCGCCGCCCTCGACGTGCACGACGTTCGTGAACCCCTTCTCGCGCAGGGCCGCGGCGACCGGGCCGGAGCCGCGGACCGAGCCGCACACCACGACGATCGGGGTGTCGAGCGAGACGACGGGCGTGAGCCGCAGCGACGACGTGAGGTCGAAGTCGGCGTCGACGTCGTAGCGGTCCACGACGGTCGCGCCCGGGATCGCCCCGGTGCGCGCACGGCCGGCCTCGCTGCGGACGTCGACGAGGAACGCGCCGTCGCTCACGCGGGCCGCGGCCTCCGCGGGCTCGACGAGCGGGGCCAGCGCACCGGCCTCCTCGAGCGTGAGGTCCTCGGCGGGAGCGGTCGAGACGGTCATGGTGACTCCTTCGGGTGTGGGCGTGTCATGCGAGGTCCTTGGCGAAGCACAGGCTGTACGGGTCGCCGACGTACTGCCCGAACGGCGGCACGGGCTGCCAGCCCTCCCGCGTGTAGAGGGCGACCGCCTCGGGCTGGCGCACCCCGGTCTGCAGCACGAGCGTCCGGACTTCCCGCGCCCGGGCGTGCGCCTCGAGCTCCGCGAGGAGCCGGGCGGCGAGACCCGTGCGGCGGTGGCTCGGCGCCACGTACACGCGCTTGACCTCGTGCAGCCCGTCGACGAGCCGCAGCGCTGCCGTGCCGACCGGGTCGGTGCCCGCGTACGCGACGAGGGTCACGACGACGGTCGCCGGGTCGGACTCCGGGAACGGACCGCGGGTCCGCACCGCGTCCGCGTACCGGGGGCGCAGCTCGGCGGTCATCTGCTCGCGCAGCGCGGTCGCGTCGGCGTGCGTCCACGGCACGGCCTCGACCCGCACGACCGTCGTCGTCGTGGTCATCGCAGCTCGAACCCCTGCGCCTCGAGCGCGTCGCGCAGCCGGTCGCGGCCGTTCAGGGCGCGCGGCCCCGACAGCCGGGCGAGGATCCGCTCCACCCACGAGTGCGCGAGCCCCTCGTGCGCGTAGAACTCGCCGATCGTCCGCTCGTAGTCGTCGACGGCGGCGTGGTGCACGCCGTCGTCGTACGTCTCGTGGTGCAGCACCGCCGACTGCGGGAGGCGCGGCTTGACCCGGGCCCCCTCCGCCGGGTCGGGCCGGCCGACCACGAGGCCGAACGCGGCGAACACGTGCTTCGGCAGGCCGAGCAGCGCCGCGACCTCCCCCGGCCGGTTGCGCAGGGCGCCGATGTAGACGGTGCCGAGGCCGAGCGACTCGGCGGCGAGCACCGCGTTCTGCGCGGCGAGCGCGGCGTCGACGAACCCGACGACGGCCGTCTCGAGGTAGCCCGCACCGGCGGTCGGGGCGTCGTGCCGGTCCGCGATCGCGTGCGCGCGGGCCAGGTCCACGAGCCAGACGAGCAGCAGCGGCGCCTGCGTGATGTGCGCCTGGTCCCCGGCGAGCGACGACAGGGCGGCGCGACGCTCGTCGTCCCGGACCGCGACGACGCTCCACAGCTGCAGGTTGGAGCTCGTCGCGGCGGACTGCGCGGCGGCGACGATCGTCGCGATCTGCTCGTCGTCGACCGCGTCGGGCAGGTAGCGGCGCACGGACCGGTGCGCGAGCTGGAGCGCGACGACGTCGGTCGCGGCCAGGCCCGCGGGTGCGGAGTCCGCGCCGTAGCGCAGGTCGGCGAGCGCGGGGACGTCGGAGGCGGCGGCGGTGCGCTGCGCGTCGTCGAGGTCGACGGTCATGGTGGCTCCAGGTCGGCGTCGGAGCCGGGCGGCGGGGACCGTCCGGCTCGTCCCGGGGGCGTCCCCGCGACTCACGGGAGCGCCGGCCCGCCTGCCGGGTCAGACGGCGGTGCTCAGATGCGGGCCGCACATTCGGTGGCGGACCCCGTCGTGTCAACGGTCCGGCGCCCACGTCTCACATCGCGGGAAGTCCGGCCCGTGCGCTGGTCAGGGCGCCCGGGCGCTGCACACTCGCGCCTCTTCGAGAGGGGGCGGCACATGTCGGCACGGCAGATGAGGCTCGGTGCGTACCACACGGTCAGCGGCCACCACGCGGCGGCATGGCGCGTGAGCACGCAGGTCAACGACACCGAGTCGCTCGCGCAGCACCAGGCGGCGGCCCGCGCCGCGCAGGACGGGCTGCTGCACTTCCTGCTCGCCACCGACGTGCTCGGCGAGCAGGGCGACCCCGTCTCCCCCGGGTTCCAGCCCCGGCTCGAGCCCGCCGTGCTGCTCGCCGCGCTCGCCGCGTCGACCGAGCACATCGGCCTCGTCGGCTCCTTCTCGACCACGTTCAGCGGCCCGTTCCAGCTCGCCCGGCAGCTCTCGAGCCTCGACCACGTCTCGGGCGGACGGGCGGGCTGGAACGTCGTCACGTCGTTCCGGGCGGGCGCCGGTGACGGGTTCGGGTCCAGCGACCTGCCCGACCACGTCGAGCGGTACGCGAAGGCGCACGATGTCGTCGAGGCGGCGCTCGCGCTGTGGGACGCGTGGGAGCCCGACGCGGTGGTGCGGGACCGGCGGACCGCGACGTACGTGGACCCGGACCGCGTGCACCGCACCGAGCACACGTCCCGGTTCCACGAGGTCCGCGGCGTGCTGCCCGCCTCCCGGTCGCCGCAGGGGCGCCCGGTGCTGTTCCAGGGCGGCGGGTCGGACGCAGGCCTGGCGCTGGCCGCCCGCCACGCGGACGTCGTCCTCACCAGCCAGGACCACCTGCCCGACGCCCGCCGGCTGTACCGGGACGTCAAGGAGCGCGTCGCGCACGAGGGCCGTGACCCCGACGGCGTGCTCGTGCTGCCCGGCGTCATCACCGTGATCGGGTCCAGCCGGTCCCAGGCGCAGGACGTGCACGACCGCCTGCTGGAGCAGGTCGACGACGACCAGGCCCGGCGGCGCCTGTCGGGGATCCTCGGCTGGGACACGTCGGCGCTGCCGTACGACGCCCCCGTCGAGCCGGCTCCCGCGACGACCGAGGGCAACCGCGCCCGGGCCCGCCTGCTGCACGCCCGCGCGGTCCGGGACGGCCTGAGCATCGGGCAGCTCGCCCGGGTCACGGCCGCCACCCGAGGTCACCTGCTGCTCGTGGGCACCGCGCAGGACGTCGCCGACGAGCTCCTCGCGTGGCACGCCGACGAGGCCGCGGACGGCTTCCTCGTCGGGCCCGCCGTGATGCCGTCGGGCCTGCGCCGGTTCGTCCGTGACGTCGTCCCGCTGCTGCAGCGTGCGGGGGTGTTCCGGACGTCCCGCGAGGGCCGCACGCTGCGGGAGCAGCTCGCCCTGCCACCCCTGGGGACACCCCGGCCGTGAGACGACCCGGACGATCCGTTGACTTGCCCCGGGACGCCACCTACGGTCCGCGGCCGGTCGACGAGTCCCGCCGTCTGGCTCGGCAGGTGGGACGGCAGCCCGCACCTGCGGGGGCTCCCGGGCACGACCCGTGCGACCACCGACCTCCGGCCGCACGTGCGCTCCCAGGAAGGCGTCCAGCCGATGACCACCTCGCCCGAGCTCCTCGCACCGACCGCACTGCCCCTCACCGCGCTCGCCCGCGCGCTCAGCGAGCCGAAGGGCTTCGGCGACGCCAGCCTGCGACGTCGGCGCCCCGGCGACATCGAGCTGCTCGGTGGGATCCCCGACGACACCGCGCTGCCCGTCGACGCGCTGCGCGAGGCCGCGGGACGCGTCCTGACCGGCGAGCGGTCCGGCCCGGCCGCGTTCCAGTACTCGCAGTCGGCCGGGCTCGACGGCCTGCGCGAGTGGGTGGCGGCCCGTGAGGGCGTGGACCCGGCCCGGGTCATCATCACGAACGGCGGCTTCCACGGCCTGTCGCTCGCCGTGCTGGCACTGGTCGAGCGCGGTGCCACCGTGGCCGTCGACAACCCGATCTTCCCGCTGTTCCTGCGGGCGCTGGAGCTCTCCGACGGCCGGCCGCTGCCCATCGGCGTCGGCACCCAGGGGCTCGACGTCGACGAGCTCGAGCACCGGCTGCGCGGGGGCGCGCGGCCCGCCGCCGTCTACACCGTGCCGGACTTCCACAACCCGACGCAGGGCACGCTGCCCGCCGACCAGCGCACGCGGCTCGTCGAGCTCGCCGAGCGCCACGGCTTCCTCGTGCTGGCCGACAACCCGTACCGCGAGCTGCGCTTCCGCGGCACCGCCGTGGACTCCTCGGCGTTCAGCACGTCCGACCACGTCGTGCACGTGAACACGTTCTCCAAGACCCTCGGCCCGGGGCTGCGGCTCGGCTGGGTCGTCGCGTCGCCGCGCATCGCGTCGGCGCTGGTCAAGGTGCGCAACCGGCAGGACTCCCACACGTCGACGCTCGAGCAGGAGGTCGTCATCGACCTGCTCACGCACGACCCGACCTGGTTCGACGCGACGCTGACCCGCGCCAACGCGCTGTACCGCGAGCGCGCCGACGTGCTCGTGGACGCGCTGCACGAGCGTCTGCCCGGGCTCGTCGAGGCCGTGCGGCCCGAGGGCGGGTTCTTCCTGTGGCCGCGGCTCACCGACTCGGCGATCGACCCCGCCGCGCTGTACGCGGCGGCCGCCGAGCGTGGCGCGACCTACCAGCAGGGCGAGTTCTTC
Organism: Cellulomonas chitinilytica; assembly: GCF_016862675.1. Lineage (GTDB taxonomy): Bacteria > Actinomycetota > Actinomycetes > Actinomycetales > Cellulomonadaceae > Cellulomonas > Cellulomonas chitinilytica. The sequence continues at coordinate 342,443 of NZ_BONK01000002.1, forward strand.
GCGTCGAGCGGCCGGCGCGAGTTCGCCGACCACCTGCGCCTCGCCTACGGCAACCACACCCCCGAGACGCTGCGGACCTTCGTCGACCGGCTCGGGTCCGCGGTCGAGTCCCTCCGCTGACACCCCGACACCCCCTGGGAGCACCCTGCATGAGCACCTCCTCCGTCCTGCACGTCGGCCTCGAGGTCGACGGTGCCGGAGCGCATCCCGCCGCGTGGCGCGCGGCCGCCCGGTCGTCGAGCGACGCGCTCGGCCCCGCGCGGCTGCGCGACGTGGTCGCGGCGGCCGAGAACGCGGGCGTCACGTTCGTGACGTTCGACGACTCGCTCGTCCCGCCCGCCGCGGGACCCGCCGGTCGGCTCGACGCCGTGACGCGGGCCGCGTACGTCGCGCCGCTCACGTCCCGGATCGGCCTGGTGCCGCTCGTGCACCCGGCCGTGACCGAGCCGTTCCACGTCGCGAGCCAGCTCGCGGCGCTCGACCACGCGAGCCTCGGGCGGGGCGGCTGGTTCGTCGGCGCGGGCGACGTCCCGGGTGCCCGGCGGGCGCTCGACCGGCCCGTCGCCGCCGGTGCGGACCTGCTCGACGAGACCGCGGACGTCGTCACGGTCGTGCGCGACCTGTGGGACTCGTGGGAGGACGACGCCGTCGTCCGGGACAGCGCGACCGGGCGGTACGTCGACCGCGACCGGCTGCACTACGTGGACTTCGCGAGCGGTGGCGAGGGGCTGCCCGCCGGGCCGTCGTCGCGCGGCACCGCCGACGGCGTCCGTGCGCCGTTCACCGTCAAGGGGCCGTCGATCGTCCCCCGCAGCCCGCAGGGGCAGCTCGTCGTCGTGGGCCGCGCCGGGACCGTCCCGGGTGGGCTCCTCGACGTCGCGCTCGTGGCCACGACGGACGCCGCGGCCCGGGCGCGCGAGGACGGTGCCCCGCTCGTCGTCGTCGACCTCGCCGTGACCCTCGACGCCGCCGGGCGCCTCGGCGCGGACCGCCGGGCGGAGCTCGACGGCCTCGCCGGCGTCCCGGTCCCCGCGACCTGGACCGGGTCGGCCGTCGACCTCGTCGACGTGCTGCTCGGCCTGCGCGGCGTCGTCGACGGCGTCCGCCTCCTGCCGTCCGAGCTCGACGTGGACCTGCCCGTGCTGGTCCGCGACGTGCTCCCCGCCCTGCGCGTCGCGCGCGCCGTGCCCACGCCCCGCCCGGGCGCGACCCTGCGCGACACGCTCGGCCTGCCCCGCCCCACGAACCGCCACGTCGCCGCTGCGGCGACCGTCTGAGGAGCTCCCGTGCCCGACACCCCCGACGTGCCCCGCCCGCACGCGCACGTCCACCTCGGCGTCTTCTTCCAGGGCGTCAACCACACGACCATCTGGTCGGACCCCGCGAGCGGGTCGCAGACCGACTTCGAGACGTTCCGCCGCGTCGCGCAGACCGCCGAGCGCGGCCTGTTCGACGCGTTCTTCCTCGGCGAGGGCCTGCGGCTGCGCGAGCAGAACGGCCGGCTGCACGACCTCGACGTCGTGGGCCGCCCGGACGCCATCACCCAGCTCGCGGCGCTCGCCGCGGTCACGACGCACATCGGTCTCGTCGCGACGCAGAACGTCACGTACAACGACCCGGCCGACCTGGCCCGCCGGCTCGCCAGCCTGGACGTGCTGTCCGGCGGCCGGGCCGCGTGGAACATCGTCACGACCGACAACGCGTGGACGGGTGAGAACTTCCGCCGCGGCGGGTGGCTCGACCACTCCCAGCGGTACACGCGGGCCGCCGAGTTCGTGCGGGCGGTGCAGGCGATCTGGGACGGCTGGGACGCGCCGGAGCCGGTCCGCGCCACGGGTGGCACGCTCGACATCGAGGTCACCCCGACCGTCCCGCGCACCGCACAGGGCCATCCCGTGCTGTTCCAGGCGGGCGACTCCCCCGACGGCCGCGACTTCGCCGCCGGGCACGCCGAGGTGATCTTCTCCGCGCACGGAACGGACTTCGACGACGCCCTCGCGTTCGCGACCGACGTCCGCGCGAGGACCGTGGCCGCCGGACGCCCGGAGGACGACCTCAAGATCCTCCCGGGCACGCAGTTCGTGCTCGCCGCCACGGACGCCGAGGCCCGCGACAAGGCCCGCTGGGTCAAGGAGCAGCAGGTCACGCCGGCCACCGCCCTGTCGCTGCTCGGGCAGGTCTGGGGCGAGGACCTGTCGCACTACGACCCGGACGGGCCGCTCCCGGCGCACGACCCCGTCATCGAGGTGATCGGCGAGACCCGCGGCTCACCGCGCCGCGGCAAGCGGCCGCACGAGATCGCGCAGGCGTGGCGGGCGCGGGCCGAGGCGGAGCACCTGACGATCCGCCAGCTCGTCATCGCCCAGGAGCGCGAGCGCGGGTTCGTCGGGTCGCCGTCGACCGTCGCCGACGAGCTCGTGCGGTGGGTGCGCCACGGCGCGTCCGACGGGTTCAACATCACGCCGTGGCTCGTGCCGAGCGGGCTGGACGACGTCGTCGACCTGCTCGTCCCCGCGCTGCAGGAGCGCGGCGCGTACCGCACGGCGTACACCGGCACGACCCTGCGGGAGCACCTGGGCCTGCGGGCGCCGCTGACCCACCGCGTGGCTGCCGCCGCGCAGGTCTGACACCGCACGACGAAGGGGCGGGGCCGTTCGATCGGCCCCGCCCCTTCGCGCACACGGGTCAGGCGGGCACCCACCGCCCGACCCAGGCCGTCGCGAGCGCGGCGACCTCGTCCTGGTGCTCGACGAACGTGTGCTCGGCGCCGGCGACGACCTCGACCCGCGAACCTGCGGGCAGCAGGTGCGCACCGGCCGCGGTCGTCGCCGCCAGCCGGGTCTCGGAGCCCCGGTCGCCGTGCACGACGAGCACCGGCACGCGCAGCGCGCCGAGCAGCTCCTCCTGGGTGCCCGTCGCGCCGACCTTGGGCCGCAGCCGGGACACCGTGACGTGCGTCCGCGCCCCCGGGGTCGTGACGGGCAGGTGCACATCGTCCCCGCGGTGCCACGCCTCGACCTGCTCGGTGGTGAGGAACGGGTACGGGGTCACCCCCGACCCGGCGCCCGTGAGCGCACCCGTGAGCACGAGCGTCGCGACCGCGGGCCGTTCGGGCGCGACGCGCAACGACACCGCCGACCCGAGGCTGTGCCCGTGCAGGACCTGCCGGGTGTAGCCGAGACCGTCGAGGTGGTCGAGCACGGACCGCAGGTCGTCGAGCAGGTGGTCGCCGACGACGACGTCGCCCTCCGACTCGCCGAAGCCGCTGAAGTCGTACCGCAGCACGGCGTGGCCGAGGGCGGCGTACTCGGCGGCGAGCCGGTCGAACCGGCCTCCCGCACGGCGGTCGGACAGGAACCCGTGGGACAGTACGACGACGCTGTCCCCCGCGCCCGGGGTGAACGTCACCGCGAGCGCCGCGCCGCTGCGGGACCGCAGCCGCAGCTCGTCGTCGACGGTGGTCGCCGTCATCAGACCCCCAGGTTCCCGCGGAGCGTCGTGCCCGCGTACTCGGTCTTGTAGACGCCGAGCCGCTGCAGGTGCGGCACGACGGCCCGGCCGAACTCGTCGAACGAGCCCGGGAAGTGCGTCGGCGTGACGAGGAACCCGTCGGCCGCGCCGGACAGGAACAGCTCCGCGAGCTGGTCGGCGATCTCGGCACCCGTGCCGACGAGCTGCGGGGTGAGCTCGCTCGTCGAGAACTCGATCGCGGCCTCCGCGATCGTGGCGGTCCGCAGCCGCGACCCGAGCAGCTCGTTGAGCGCCACGACGGCCCGGCCCTCGGCCTGGCCCTGCGTGGCGCGCTCCTCGAGCACCTTCACGTAGGGCTCGTCGAGGGAGACGTCGCCGAGGTCGAGCCGGGAGAACTGGCTGAAGAACTCGACGCCGGCCTCCGGCGTGACGAGCGTGCGCAGGTGGTCGCGCCGCGCGCGGGCGATCTCCGTCGTCTCGCCGACGATCGGCTGCACGGCGGCGAACAGCTTGATCTTCTCCGGGTCGCGGCCGACCGCCGTGGCCTTGGCCCGCAGGTCGTCCTTCTTCGCCTGCAGGTCCGCCTGGGTCCGCTCGATCGCGAAGATCACCTCGCCCCAGCGCGCGCCGAACGCACGACCACGAGGCGAGTCGCCGGCCTGGATGATGACCGGCCGGCCCTGCGGGGTGGGCGGCAGGTTGAGCGGGCCGCGCGTCGCGACGTAGGTGCCCTTGTAGTCGGGCACCGTGATGCGGGCCGGGTCGGCGAACAGGCCGGTCTGCTGGTCCGCGACCAGCGCGTCCTGACCCCACGAGTCCCACAGCACCGTGACGGCCTCGACGACCTCGTCGCCGCGGTCGTACAGCTGGTCCCGGTCGAGCTGCTCGACCTCCGGGAAGTTCGCGTAGTTCGCCGGGCCGTTGGACTGGATGACGTTCCACGCGACCCGGCCGCCCGACAGGTGGTCGAGGCTCGCGAGCGTCCGGGCCAGGTTGTACGGCGGGTTGAAGCTCGTCGACAGCGTCACGCCGATACCGAGGTGCGTGGTGACGGCGGCGATCTGCGCGGCGATCTGCGCGGGGTCGTGCTTGATCGCGTTGCTGAGGCCGTGCCGGGCGAACCCGGCCCGGAAGCTCACCGTCTCCGGGATGAACGCGAGGTCGAACTTCGCGGCCTCGAGCGTGCGGGCCAGGTCGTGGAACGTCTGCGGGCCGAGCCAGTCCCGCGTCGAGTAGGGGTGGCGCCACGCGCCGGCGAAGTGCCCGCCGGGGAACAGCACGTAGCCGCCGAGGAAGAGCTGCCGCTGGGTCATGTCTGTGCTCCGATCGATGGGTAGCGGGTCAGGCCCGGCCGACTTCCTGCGCGTAGAGGTAGCGGGACGGGCGCGGCTCCCACGTCACGGCGCGGGAGATGACGGCCGTGAACGGCGACGGGTACAGGAACACCGTGTGCGCCTCGTCGTAGTAGTTCTGCACGGCCTCGTCGACGAGCTCGCGCTGCGCCTTCTCGTCCGTCGCGGCCTGGAGCCGGCGCACGAGGTCGTCGAACGTCGGGGCGACGACGTCGCTCTGGATGTGGTCGCTCGTGAACGGGTCGAACAGCTGGAACCCGTCGCGGTACTGGCCGCCCCACATGATGTAGACGAGGTCGGCGCCCTTCTGCACGTCGCCGTACTGCCGGTCGATCCACGCCGGGAACGGCGTCTGCGTGATCGTGAGCTTCACGCCGACCTCGGCCCACTGCGCGGCGATCGCCTGCGACGCCAGGTCCGCGGAGACGTACGTGCCGGACGGCACGTCGACCTCGAGGCTGAACCCGTCGGCGTAGCCCGCCTCCGTGAGCAGCTTCTTCGCCTTCTTCGGGTCGTACGGGTACGCCTTCACGTCCGGGTCCTCCTGCTGGTACGGCTCGAAGAGCACCTGCCCGGGCAGCGGCTCGACGGCGTCCTTGAAGAGGCCGTGGATGATCGTCTTCTTGTCCGTCGCGTAGTTCAGGGCCTGCCGCACGCGGACGTCGGCCAGCGGCGTGCCGGTCTTCTCCTCGTTGATCGCGAGGACGAGCGGCTGGGGCCCGACGCCGAGGATCGTGTCGTACGTCGTCGAGTCCTCGAACGCGTCGAGGCTGAGCGGCTCGACGTTGAGGACGATGTCCGCCTCACCGGCCTGGATCGCCGCGACGCGCTGCGCCTCGGACGCGAGCACCGTGTACTTCACGCTGCTGAACTGCGGCTTCGGGCCGGCGTAGTGCGGGTTGAGCGAGAGGGTCGCGCCGTTCTCGAGGTCGAGCTGGTCGATCTTGTACGGGCCGCTGCCGAGGGACTCGGTGTCGATGTTGTGGGACTGCGCGAACGTCGGGTCGACGATGTAGTCGTTCCACAGGCGGCCCGGCAGGTCGATCGCGGGGGCCGTGAGGTGGAACAGGATCGTCGTCGGGTCGGGCGAGGTCACGGACCCGACGAACTTGCGCAGCGGAGCGCCCGACGTCCCCTTGTAGTTCGGGTCGAGGAGCTGCTGGAAGTTCCAGACGATCGTGTCGGCGGTGAGCGGCGTCCCGTCCGAGAACACCGCGTCGGTCCGGATCGTGAACGACCACTCCAGGTCGGAGAGCTGCTTCCACGAGGTCGCGAGCGACGGGACGACCTCGGTCTCCGGCGAGATCGCCGTCAGGGCCTCGTACACCGACCCGACGACCGCGCCCTGGCTGTCGGGCGAGCCGCCCTTGTGCGGGTTGACGCTCGTGAGCTGCCGGGACAGCACCAGGCGGAGCTGGTCGCCGGCCGTCGGGCGCGGGCCGGTGGCCTCCTGCGAGGCGGACGGCGAGCCGGACGAGTCGGCGGCGCACGCCGCGAGGGTCGCGGCGAGGGCGACCGCGAGCGCGGCGGTGAGTGCTGCGGCGAGGGATCGTCGGCGGCGGAGGGGGTTGTTCACGGGATTCCTGCTCTCGGGGTGCGGCGGGTCGCCGGTCGGCGACCCGGGTGACGGGGACGGGGACGGGTCAGGCGAAGGCGCGACCGGGGACGGCGTCCACGAGCGCACGCGTGTAGGGGTGCTGCGGGTCCTCCAGGACGGCCTCGGTGCGGCCCCGCTCGACGACGCGGCCGTGGCGCAGCACCACGACGTCGTCGCAGAGGAACCGCACGACGCCGAGGTCGTGGGAGATGAACAGGTAGGTCAGGCCGCGTTCGGCGCGCAGCCGCGCGAGCAGCGCGAGGATCCGGGCCTGCACGGACAGGTCGAGCGCCGAGACCGGCTCGTCCGCGACGACGAGCGTCGGCTCGCTGGCCAGGGCCCGGGCGATGCCGACGCGCTGCCGCTGGCCGCCGGACAGCTCGTCGGGCCGGCGGTGCCGGAACGCGCGGGGCAGCTCGACCTCGTCGAGCAGCTCGTCGACACGCCGGTCGACCCCGCCGCGCGGGAGGTCGACGTGGTTGAGCTCGAGCGGCTCGCGGAGGGTCTGCGCGACGGTCAGCCGGGGGTCCAGCGACGCGTAGGGGTCCTGGAACACGTACTGCACGTGCCGCCGCCAGTCGCGGCGCTGCCCCCGGTTCTGCGCCCGCAGGTCCGTGCCCTCGAACTCGACGGACCCGTGGTCGGCGGTCTCCAGGCCGGTGACGATGCGGGCGAGCGTCGTCTTCCCGGACCCGGACTCCCCCACGATGCCGAGCGCCTGGCCGCGTGCGACGGTGAGGTCGACGCCGTCGAGCGCGGCGTGCCGCACCCGTCCGCCCGGTCCCCGCACCGCGAACGACCGGCGCAGGTCGCGGACGACGAGCTGCGGGGACTCATCGGCCGCCACCGCGACCGGCGTCCGGGTCAGCCGGCTCGGCACCGCGGCGAGGAGCCGCCGCGTGTACTCGTGCTGCGGGTCCGCGAGCACGTCGTGCGTCGGGCCGGACTCGACGACGACGCCGCCCGACATCACGTGCACGTGCTCGGTCCGGTCGGCGATGACGCCGATGTCGTGGCTGACGAGCAGCACGCCGAGGCCGAGCCGCGCCCGCAGGTCGTCGATGAGGTCGAGCACCTGGGCCTGCACGGACACGTCGAGCGCGGTGGTCGGCTCGTCGGCGATCAGGAGCTGGGGCGAGCGGGCCAGCGCGATCGCGATGACGACCCGCTGGTTCAGGCCGCCCGAGAGCTCGTGCGGGAACGCGGCGAGCGTCTTGTCGACGTCGTCGATCCCGACGAGCCGCACCAGCTCGGCCGCACGGTCCGCTGCGTCGCGACGGGCCGTCCCGGCCGGCAGCGCGTCCCGGAGCTGCGTCCGGATGCGCAGCCGCGGGTTGAGCGACGGCGTCGGGTTCTGGAAGACGACGCCGAGGTGCCCGCTCAGGTGGGCGCGCGCCTCCCGTTCGGGCAGCCCGAGCACCTCACGCCCGGCGACGTCCACGGTGCCGCCCTGCACGTGCACGGCGGCCGGCAGGAGCCCGGCGACCGCGAGCGCCGTCAGGGTCTTGCCCGACCCGGACTCCCCGACGAGCCCGACGCTCTGCCCCGGTCGCACGGTGAGGTCGACGCCGCGCACGAGCGGCAGCGCGTCCGGCGGCTCGTGCCGCTGGGGACGCAGGCCGACGACGAGGTCGCGGACGACGAGCGTCGGTGCTGCGGTCCCGGGAGCGGTCCGCTCGGTGAGGGCTGTGCTCGTGTCAGTGCTCATCGGGCGGCTCCGTGGTTGCCGGGGCGGCCCGTGCCGAACCGCTCCGCGAGTCCGTCGCCCAGCAGCTGCAGGCCGACGATGGTGACGATCAGTGCGAGGCCCGGGAACAGCGCGAGCCACGCGGCGGTGGACAGCCGGGCCTGGCCGGCGGCGACCATCTGCCCCCAGTCCGGCTGCGGCGGCTGCACGCCGAGGCCGAGGAAGCCGAGGCTCGACTCGAGCAGCAGCACCGCGGACGCACTGAGGGTCACGGCGACGAAGAACAGCGGCAGCACGCTGGGCAGCAGGTGCCGGCGCCCGACGTCCCACCGCCCGGCCCCGGCGACACGGGCGGCCTCCACGTACGGCTGCCGGACGACGGCCCGTGCGTGCCCGCGGATCACCCGGAACGTGAGCACCCACGCGCCGAGCACGAGCACCGCGACGAGCGGCACGAACGAGTTCCCGACGAACGAGAGGATGACGATCGCGAGCACGATGGTCGGGACGGCGAGCTGAACGTCCGCGAGGCGCCCGGCGACGGCGTCGACGGCCCCGCCGAACAGCGCCCCGGCGACGGCGAGCCCGAGCCCGAGGACGGCGGCGACGAGGCTCGCGACGGCGGTGATCGCGAGCGCGGACCGCCCGCCGAACACGACGCGGGTGAGCAGGTCGCGGCCGAGCTCGTCGGTGCCGAACGGGTGCGCGGCCGACGGTGCCTGCAGGATCGCGGTGAAGTCCTGCGCGAGCGGGTCCCCGACGAGCACGGGAGCGGCGATGGTCACGAGCACGACGACGCCGAGCACGACCGCCCCGGCGACGCCCGCGGCCCCGAGTGTCCGCCGGCGGCGCGACAGGCCGACGTCGGAGGCGGCGGGGTGCGTCGCGGTGGGCGCGTCCTCGACGAGGATCGCGGCGATCTCGGTGGTCATGAGCGCAACCTCGGTTCGATGACGGCGGCGAGGACGTCGACGAGCAGGTTGATCAGCACGAAGCCGACGGCGATCACGAGCACGCAGACGATGACGAGCGGGTAGTCGCGGTTCTGCACGGCGTTGATGGAGAGCTGGCCGATCCCGGGCCAGCCGAAGATCGACTCGGTGACGACGGCGCCGCCGAGCAGCACGCCGGCCTGGATGCCGACGACGTTGAGCGTGGTGCCGAGCGAGTTGCCGACCACGTGCCGGCGCAGCAGACGCCCCCGTCCGATCCCGGTGGCCCGCGCGGTGCGCACGTGGTCGGCGTGCAGCACGTCGACCAGCGCGGTGCGGAACACGCGCGCCACGGCCGGCACGAACGCGACCGCCAGGGTGAGCCCGGGCAGGACCAGTCCGAGCGGACCGGTGGACCCCGTGGCCGGGAGCCAGCCGAGCCAGACGGCGAGCACGAGGGTGGCGAGGATGCCGAAGAAGAACGTGGGGATGCCGTCGAGCGCGACGGCGATGCTCAGCGGCACCCGTCGCGTCCACACGGACCGCCCGGTCGCGGACAGGTACCCGATCGTGCCTCCCACCAGCACGCCGAGCGTGAGACCGACCGCGCCGAGCTCCAGGCTGGCGCCGAGCCGCTCCAGGGCGATGGGCACCGGGTCGGCGCCGTACCGGATCGAGTCGGGGAAGTTCCCGCGCAGCACCTGGCCGAGGAACGTGACGTACTGCTCCGGCACCGGGCGGTCGAAGCCCATGAGCCGGGTGAGCCGTTCGGCCTCCTCCGGCGGGGCGTCGGGCGCGACGAGCAGCAGGGCGGGGTTGCCCGTCGAGTAGAGGGCGAAGAACACCAGGGTGACGGCGCCCCACACGGCGACGAGGCCGGTGAGCAGCCGGCCGCCGAGGTAGCGCGGGCTGAGCGGGAGGCGCAGGCCGCGCAGCCACGCGACGAGCGCGGTGAGCGTCGGCGGAGCCGCGGGTCGGGCGTCGAGAAGTGCCACGGGAGGTCCTTGGAGGCAGGCCCGAGCGAGGTCGGGAGAGGGAGCGCGCACGGCTCCGCGGTCGTGCGGGAGCGGGCGGCGGCGCGGGACCGCGGGGACGAACGCTGCGGCCCTCGGTCAGCCGAGGGCGGATGCGTCGCGACGAGGCGTCAGCGGCAACACGGCGCGCAGTGCGCGGGGTGCGCACGGCGTGCGCGGAGCAGCGGCAGGGCCGTGCGGGTGTGCGTCGACATGGAACGCCTCCGGAGGGGCGGCTCAGCCTGCGGCGACGAGTGCCGCGGGTCTGGTGTGCCCGGGGGCACCCCGTGGGGTGCTGCGCCACCAGCCGAGCGCTGACGGTGACGCGGTGCCGGAAGTTAGGTGGGCCGGACGGGAAGGTCAACGGCCCCGAGAGGGCGTCTCGCCATCCGGGATCCGGTGCCTGAGCCGACGGATTTCATGCGGCGCCACATGGCGAGACGCCCGAGGCGATGCCTTGACCGGCCTGCACGTCCGCCCTACTTTCCGGCGTCCCCGAGGAACCGCACCCCCGAACCCTGGAGCACCATGACCCGCTACCTGGCCGTCCGCCTGGCCCAGGCGCTCGGCGTCCTGTGGGCGGCGTACACGGTCTCGTTCGTGGTCCTGTACGCCCTGCCCGGCGACCCCGTGTCCCTGCTGTACGGCGGCGACTCGAGCGACATCTCCCCCGAGCAGCTCGCCGCGGTGCGTGCGGAGTACGGGCTCGACCGGCCGCTGCCCGTGCAGTACCTGACCCAGCTCGGGCACGTCCTGCAGGGCGACCTGGGGACGTCCGTGGTGAACGGCCGGCCGGTCACGGACCTCGTCGCGGAGGCCGTCCCGCCCACGGCGCAGATCGCCGCGCTCGGACTGGTCCTCGCGCTCGTCCTCGGCGGCGGGCTCGCCATCGTCGCGACGTACGTACGCAGCCGGGCGCTCTCGCACACGCTGCTGTCGCTGCCCCCGCTCGGGGTCGCGATCCCGTCGTTCTGGTTCGGCCTCACGCTCGTGCAGTGGTTCTCCTTCACGTTCCCGGTGTTCCCCGCGGTCGGGAACAAGGGGTTCGCGTCGCTCGTGCTCCCGGCGATCACGCTCGCGCTGCCCACCGGGGCGCTCGTCGCGCAGATGCTGTCGCGCAGCCTGCTCGGCACCCTGCACGAGCCCTGGGCGGACACCGCGCGGGCGAAGGGCGCCGGCCGGGTCCGCGTCCACCTGCGGCACGCGCTGCGCAACGCCGCCCTCCCCACGCTCACCGTCACGGGACTCGTGATCGGCGGTCTGCTGTCCGGCGCGGTCGTCACCGAGACCGTGTTCTCACGCGCGGGACTCGGCCGGCTCACCGCGACGTCGGTCGGAGCCCAGGACGTCCCGGTGGTGCAGGGCATCGTGCTCTTCGCCGCGACCGTGTACGTGCTGGTCAACCTCCTCGTGGACGTGCTGTACCCGCTGCTGGACCCGCGGATCGTGCGGGTGCGGCGGCCACGCGCGGCCGCCGCGCCGACTGGCCCAGCCGGTGAGCCGGCGCTGGTGGGTGCCGCATGACCGCCGTCGACGCGCTCACCCCGCTCGCCGACCCGACCGCGGACCGGAGCGCACCCGGCGACGCCGGGGTCCGTGGCCGGGACGAGGACCTCGTCGCCCGCCACGTCTGGCGCGGCCGGCTCGCCGACGTCCTGCGGCGCCCCGGGCTCCTCGTCGCGCTCGTGTGGGCCGGGCTCGTGCTGGTCGCCGCGTTCGCGCCGCACGTCCTCGCGTCCGGCGACCCGCTCACGGGCGTCCCGGCCGACAAGCTGCAGGGCCCGTCGGGCTCGCACTGGTTCGGTACCGACCAGCTCGGCCGCGACCTGTTCACGCGGGTCGTGCACGGCACGCACCTGACGCTCGAGGCGGCCCTGGTCGCCGTGGGCGTCGGGCTCGTGGTCGGCTCCTTGCTCGGGCTGCTCGCCGGCTTCGTCGGCGGCGTGCTCGACGACGTGGTCATGCGCACGGTCGACGTGCTGCTCTCCATCCCGTCGCTCCTGCTGTCCCTCGCGCTCATCACCGCGCTCGGGTTCGGCACGATCAACGTCGCGGTCGCCGTCGGCCTCGCGAGCGTCGCGTCCGTCGCCCGGATCATGCGCTCCGAGGTGCTCCGGGTCCGCACGTCCGTGTACGTCGAGGCCGCGCACGCCGGCGGCAGCCGGTGGTGGTCGGTGCTGTTCCAGCACGTGCTGCCGAACTCGGCCGGTCCCGTCGTCGTGCTCGCCGCGCTGGAGCTCGGCGCCGCGATCCTCGCCGTGTCCGCCCTGAGCTTCCTCGGGTACGGCGAGCCGCCGCCCGCCCCCGAGTGGGGCGCGCTGGTCTCCGGCGGGCGCGACTACCTGCGCACGTCCTGGTGGCTCACGACGCTGCCGGGCCTGACGATCGCCGCGAGCGTGCTCGCCGCCGGTCGCATCTCACGCGCCCTCGACGGCGACCGGGCAGGTGCCCGATGAGCGAACGCCTGCTCACCGTCGCGGACCTCGCGGTCACGTACCGCACGCGGCACGGCGACGTCCGCGCGGTCAAGGACGTGTCCCTGCACGTCGACGCCGGCGAGACCGTCGCGCTCGTCGGCGAGTCGGGCTCCGGCAAGTCCACGACGGCCGCGGCCGTCGTCCGGCTGCTCGCGGACGGCGCCCGCATCGAGCGCGGCACCGTCGACCTGCTCGGGCACGACGTCGCGCACGCCTCCCCCCGCACGCTGCAGGCCGTCCGTGGCCGGCTCGTCGGGCTCGTGCCGCAGGACCCGACCGTGTCGCTCAACCCGGTCCAGCGGATCGGCGACCAGGTCGCCGAGGTCCTGCGGATCCACGGGCTCGTGGGCCGTCGCGGCGCCGTGGTCGCCGCCGTCGAGGCGCTCCGGGCCGCCGGCCTGCCCGACCCGGAGGTCCGCGCACGGCAGTACCCGCACGAGCTGTCCGGAGGCATGCGGCAGCGAGTCCTCATCGCGATCGCGCTCGTCGCGAAGCCGCGCCTGCTCGTGGCCGACGAACCGACCAGCGCGCTCGACGTCACCGTGCAGCGCCAGATCCTCGACCACCTCGAGACCCTCACGTCGGGGACCGGGACCGGCATCCTGCTCATCACGCACGACCTCGGGGTCGCCGCCGACCGGGCCGACCGCATCGTCGTGATGTCGCAGGGACGCGTCGTCGAGCACGGCACCCCGGACGCCGTCCTCGGGTCGCCGCAGGACGCGTACACGCGGGCGCTGCTCGCCGCCGCGCCGAGCCTGCGCGGCGCACGGGTCCGGCCGCGGGTCGCCTCGGCGAGCAGCACGACCGGACCGCCCACGGTCGACCCCGCGGTCGGCCCCGTGCTCGAGGTCCGGCACCTCGTCAAGGACTTCGCGCTCCCCCGGTCGGCGGGTGGCGGCCGGCTGCGCGCCGTCGACGACGTGTCGTTCGCGCTGCCCCGAGGACGCACGCTCGCCCTCGTCGGCGAGTCCGGGTCCGGCAAGTCGACGACCGCGCGCCTCGCGCTGCGCCTCACCGACCCGACGTCCGGCACGGTCCTCGTCGACGGTCAGGACGTCACCGGCACGCACGGCGAGCACCTGCGTGCGCTGCGGCGGCGCATGCAGGTCGTGTACCAGAACCCGTACGCGTCGCTCGACCCGCGCTGGTCCGTCGAGCGCATCGTCACCGAGCCGCTGCGAGCCTTCCGCGTCGGCGACCGGCGCACCCGCGCCGCCCGTGCGGCCGAGCTCCTCGACGTCGTCGCGCTGCCCGCCACGGCGCTGCAGCGCCGGCCGGCCGAGCTGTCGGGCGGCCAGCGGCAGCGCGTCGCCATCGCCCGCGCGCTCGCGCTCCAGCCGGAGGTCGTCGTGCTCGACGAGCCGGTCTCCGCGCTCGACGTCTCGGTCCAGGCGCAGGTCCTGGACCTGCTCGCCGGCCTGCAGGAAGGGCTCGGGCTCAGCTACCTGTTCATCTCGCACGACCTCGCGGTGGTCCGTCAGGTGGCCCACGAGGTCGCGGTGCTGCAGCACGGCCGGGTCGTCGAGCAGGGGGCCGTCGAGGCCGTCTTCGCGGACCCCCGGGCGGAGTACACGGCCGAGCTGCTGTCCGCGATCCCCGGGGCCCGCGTCCGCGCCACCACCGGAGGTGCGCGATGAGCACCTCGTGTCGTTGCGGCCTGCGTCGCACCCCGACGAACGCCTGACCCCGGGCGCGCGTCGGCCCACGCCGGCCGGCCCCGCACGTCCCGCCTGCCCCCGTCACACCCAGGAGCACCCATGTCCTACGCCCGCCCCTTGCGCGCGCTCGCCCTCCTCACCGCCGCCGGCCTCGCGCTCGCCGCCTGCTCCGCAGGCTCCGACTCCGCCGGCACCGACCCGTCCGCCTCGGCGTCGGCCGACGCCCCCGTCGACGGCGGCGACCTCACGTTCGCCATCGGCAACGACCCGATCTCCGTCAACCCGAGCGGCATCGGCTCCGGCAACGACACGCTGTACGTGACCCGCCAGGTCGTCGACTCCCTGATCTGGCAGGACCCCGAGGACGGCAGCCTCAAGCCGTGGCTCGCCACCGACTGGACCGTGAACGACGACTCGACCGAGTTCACGTTCACGCTGCGCGACGGCGTGACGTTCTCCGACGGCACCCCGTTCGACGCGGCGTCCGTCAAGGCGACGTTCGACGACATCGTCGCCGCCGGCGCCAAGAGCAGCGCCGCCCCGTCGTTCATCGGCTACACCGGCACGACGGTCGTCGACGACCACACGGTCACCGTCGCCTTCTCCACCCCGAACGCCCCGTTCCCGCAGGCCACGTCCGCCGCCGCTCTCGGCATCGTCGCAGCCTCCACGCTCGCGATCCCGTACGACCAGCGCTCGACGGGCGTCGGCGTCGTCGGCACCGGCCCGTTCACGATCGACCACTACACCAAGGACGTCGAGACCGTCCTCAAGGCCCGCGACGACTACGCGTGGGGCCCGGACGGCGCGTCCGACGCCCCGCACCTCGACTCCGTGACGTTCCAGGTCATCCCCGAGGCCGGCGTCCGCACCGGCGCCCTCACCTCGGAGCAGGTCGACGTCATCGGCGGCGTGCAGCCCACCGACATCGCCACGCTCGACCAGGCCGGCTTCCCCGTCGTCAGCCGCGCCAACCCGGGCATCGTGTTCGGCGTGACGTTCAACGAGTCCAGCCCGGTCGGCAGCGACCCGGCGGTGCGCGAGGCCATCTCGCTCGCCGTCAACCCGACCGAGATCCGCGACACCGCCCTCGTCGACGGGTTCGCCGTCGCGGAGAGCCCCCTCGCCAGCACCACCCCGGACGTCGTCGACCTCAGCAAGGACCTCGTCACCGACCCGAAGAAGGCCGCGTCGGTGCTGGAGGCCGACGGATGGGCGAAGGGCTCCGACGGCATCTACGCCAAGGACGGCCAGCGCCTCGCACCGACCCTCGTCTGGATCACCAACTTCAGCCCCAACGAGACGTCCGTGCAGCTCATCCAGCAGGAGCTCAAGGCCGTCGGCATCGACGTCACCCTCTGGAGCGGCACCGTCCCCGAGTTCCAGGACAAGCTGAAGACCGGCGCGTTCGACCTCGTCTGGGGCAACCTGTCGCGCGCCGACGGCGACGTCCTGCGCACCCAGTACTCGACGACCGCGACGAACTTCTACCGGATCGCCGACCCCGAGCTCGAGTCCCTCCTCCAGGCACAGCTCGCCGAGGGCGACCCCGCGAAGCGCTCGACGATCCTCGCCGACGCCCAGGAACGGCTCGTCACCGAGCACCACGTCGTGCCCGTCCACGAGCTCACCACGTTCCTCGGGCTCTCCACCGACGTGCACGGCGTGGTCCTCGGCGCCGACTCCCGCCTGGGCCAGCTCACGGGGGCGTGGCTCACGAAGTGACCGCCCGACGGGGCGTCCGGCAGGCATGCCGGGCGCCCCGTCGCCGTCTGCGCGGACGGTCCCACCCTCACCCGTGCCCGGACGGGCACACCTGTGGACGACCCGCCCGGCCCGATGTCCGCATTGGATAGGTTCGCCCGCATGCTGCGCATCGTGACGGCCATTCGTCTCCCGAGGACGAGTGCTGCACTGGTTGTCGGGTTTCTGCTCGCCGGCTGCACGAACGCCCCTGCGTCCGATCCATCTATCGCGCCGACTGGGGCCGCGTCGTCCACGCCGACGTCAGTCCCGACGCCCACCGCGAGTGCCGATGCCGATGCCGACGCGGCAATCCCACCTGACCGACCGACCGCGCTCGACGGGCCTGCCACCGTCGAGAACGCCGAAACCGTAGCGGTGTACTTCCAGCGCCTCTACCCGTACGTGTACGCGACCGGCGATATCTCCGAGTGGAAGACCCTCACCGACCCAGATTGCATCTTCTGCCACAGCGTCCTGTCAGAGGTCGCCCAGCTCGAGCAGGTCGGGCAGCGGATGCGTGGTGGGCTCATCACCGCGTCCGATGTGACAGCGCTGGAGCCGGACCCCGGCCATGTCTTCCACGTGACATTCCACGTCGAGGTCGAGCCGACTGAACTTCTCGACACGACAGGTGCCGTGATCCAGAGCAATCCCGCGTCCGTAGGCACGATCGACACGATCGTGATCTGGGAGGACGGCACGTGGGTAGTCCGCGGCGTGACGCCGACGCAGGCGTCGTGAGAGCAAGGCTGCTCGTCATCGCCATGCTCGCGGGCATCCTGTCTGTCGGTGGTGCGCAGACCGCGGCCCATGGCGAGACTGCAAAACCCGTGCCGGTCGGCCCGACCGGCGCCATGTGGTCGAACCTGAAGGACAACGCGGCATACCTGGACGCCTTCGCGGGCGAGCAGAACAGACGGCATGTCGAGGCCGAGTCCGCCTCCATCCCACCGGAGCTGAAGGTCGTGCAGGTTCAGCGGGCGCTGATGTGTGACACGAACTCCGCCATTCCGACCACGCCGCTGAACGGCCCGTGCCCGGAGGCATCCGGGACGGTCGGGCTGAACTACTGCGACGGCGCCGAACCGGTCCTCCCGCTGTGGCGACGTACTCGTGCGACCCCCGCCGACCCGTGGAACCCGTGGGTCCTGGCCGCCTACGGCGGGTGCCCCGCAGACCTGCTGCCGACCATGTCGGTCGAGGACTTCCGACGCCTCCCGCTGCCGGCACCGGCTTGGCACATGCAGCCGAACAAGGACTGGGTCCTGGTCAACATGGAGACGATCGTCTACTCGACCGACACACCCCAACAGCTACGCACCGACCTGCTCGGGTACGGCGTCGACGTGATCGCGACCCCCGAGCGCTACGTCTGGGACTTCGGCGACGACAGCAAGCCCCTGTCCACCCACCGCCAGGGTCACCCGTGGCCGGGCTTCGACCTGTTCCACGTCTACGAGCAGGCCGGCACGGGCACGATCACGGCCACGACGATCTGGTCGGGCCGGTACCGGGTCGACGGCGACACCCAGTGGCACGACATCCTCGGCACGGCCGAGACCACCGCGACGTCGGCCCCGTTCGACATCGTCGAGCGCCGGGCCCACCTGGTCGCCACCGACTGCCTCACCGACCCGACGCAGGCCGACTGCTGACCTCACGGACGACGGCGTGCGACTGCAGCGCCGACCTGCTGAAACGTGACTTCTCGGACACCCTGTGAGATGCCATGATGCGGCGACCGACCGTGCACCACGGACTCTTGGAGCTCGCCCGTGATCTATGTCGTCCTCGTCGTGAGCTTTCTCGTCAGCATCTGGCGGGCGCTGTCGCCCATGCTCGTGACGGTCGCGGCGATCCTCAGCATCGTCGCCTTGATCACGGGCAACGGCGGCCTCATGACGACCGTCTGGTGGCTGTGGGGCATCGGTGTCGCGGGGCTGGTCGTGCGCTGGATGGGCAACCGGGGCAAGTACCGGAACCTCGAGGAGCTCGACGCCGCGTCGCGGGCCGGTGTCCCGCGGGCGATGCGCGCGCGGGCGTCGCTGCACAAGCTCAACGGCGAGGTCGACGAGGCGGAGCGGCTGCTGCGCGCCGCGGTCGACGCGGGCGACCGCGAGTCGATGTGGGACATGGGCCGACTCGTCGAGGAGCGTGACGGTCTCGCGGCGTCCGAGCCGTGGTTCCGGATGGCCGCCGAACGGGGGCACCTCGCCGCCAAGCGGTTCTTCGCCCAGGGGCACGCCTTGAACCTCGACGGCTCGAACCCCCTCTAGGGGGAACAGAGAGATCGCCTGTGCCCACGCTCACGGGAAGCCGGTCTCCAACACCGATCCCGCTGATCACGACACGCTTGGTGGTGTGCGCGGCCGTGGGCTTTGCAGGGAGAGCTGCTGAGCACGGGGAGTCGGACCGATCACCGGGCCGGGGTGTTCACGCGCGGACGGCGGCCTTCCGTCGACGCACCAGCACCAGGTCGTCACGGTGGACGAGCTCGCGGTCGTAGCCGGGGCCGAGGTCGGCACGCAGGTCGGACGTGGTCCGGCCCAGCAGCCCGGGCACCTCGTCGGACGCGTACGCGACGAGACCACGCGCGACGACGACACCGTCCGGCCCGACGAGCTCGACCGGGTCGCCCGCCTCGAACGACCCTTCGGAGGCCGTGACCCCGGCGGGGAGCAAGGAGGTGCGCCGGTCGACCACGGCTCTGACGGCACCTTCGTCGAGCACCAGGCGCCCGTGCGCCTTCGCGGCGTGCGCGAGCCACAGCAGCCGGATGGAGGTGCGCCGACCGGTCGCCGCGAACCACGTGCCGACGTCGTCGCCGTCGAGGGCGGCGGCGGCCTGCGCGGCGGACGTCAGCACCACCGGCACACCGGAGTGGGTGGCGATCGCGACGGACTCCAGCTTGGTGACCATGCCGCCGGTCCCGACGGCGCTCCCCCGGGACGACACGTCGATGCCGTCGAGGTCCCGCGGCCCGTCGACCCGCGTGATGCGCTGGGAACCTGGGCGGGACGGCGGGCCGGTGTAGAGGGCGTCGACGTCGGTGAGGAGCACGAGCGCGTCGGCGTGCACCAGGTGCGAGACGAGCGCGGCGAGCCGGTCGTTGTCGCCGAACCGGATCTCGTCGGTGGCGACGGCGTCGTTCTCGTTGATGATCGGCACCACACCGAGATCGAGCAGCCGTGTCAGGGCCCGGTGCGCGTTGCGGTAGTGGCCGCGGCGGACGGTGTCCTCGGCGGTGAGGAGCACCTGACCGACCCGCAGGCCGTGGTCGGCGAACGCCTTCGTGTAGTGCGCGACGAGCAGGCCCTGCCCGACGGACGCGGCGGCCTGCTGCGTCGCGAGGTCGCGGGGCCGGGTGGCGAGACCGAGCGGGCCGATCGCGGCGGCGATCGCTCCGGACGAGACGAGCACGACCTGCCCGCCTGCGGCTCGACGTGCGGCGAGCACGTCGACGAGCGCGCGCAGACGGTCCGGGTCGAGCCGCCCGTCGGCGCTGGTGAGCGACGACGACCCGACCTTCACCACCACGCGGGCAGCCGACGGGAGCTGCTCACGCGAGTGCAGGGCGGCGGCGGTCACGACCGGCATTCTGCCCCGCGTGAGCCCCGAACCACGGCACCATCCGTTGCGCGGACGTCCATGCCGTCGCCGCGGAGCCCCGGCATCGATCTCAGCGGTGAGGGTCCGCGGGACGTCGTCCGGAGACGACGACGCCGCGCCGGTCCTCGAACCGGCGCGGCGTCGGGTGGTGCTCAGTCGCGGTCGGGGTCCGTCCAGACGCCCGACTCGCGCTCGGTCCACAGCTCGTCGCGGGCCGCAGCCTTCGCGTCCATGCGCTCCTTGTGCTCGTGCCGCTTCTCGCCACGCGTCGGGCGGCGGTCGTGGTTCTCGAGGCGCACGTCGGTGCCGCGCGGGCCGCCGAGGAGCTCGGACCCGGTGATCAGCGTCGGCTCCCAGTCGAAGACGACCGCGTTGTGGTCGGGCCCGATCCGGACCTCGTCGCCCGCGACCGCACCGGTCGCGAACAGCCGCTCCTCGACCCCGAGCCGCGCGAGCCGGTCGGCGAGGTACCCGACGGCCTCGTCGTTGGAGAAGTCGGTCTGCCGCACCCAGCGCTCGGGCTTCTCGCCGCGCACCGAGTAGTACACCTGGCCGCCGGACTCCCGCTTGGTGACGGTGAACCCGGCGTCGTCGACCGCCTTCGGCCGCAGGATCACCCGGGTGTTCTCCGGCTGCGGTGCGTCACGACGGGCCTGCGCGACGATCTCGGCGAGCGCGAACGTGAGCGGCCGCAGCCCCTCGTGGCTCGCGGTCGAGACCTCGAACACCCGCAGCCCGCGGGCCTCGAGCTCCGGCCGGACGAGCTCGGCGAGGTCACGCGCCTCGGGCACGTCGATCTTGTTGAGGACGACGATCCGGGGCCGCTCGGCGAGCGGCGTACGGCCGCCCTCGATGCCGATGTCGCCCGCGTACTGCGCGAGCTCGGCCTCGATGACGTCGAGGTCGGACAGCGGGTCGCGGTCCGGCTCCAGGGTCGCGCAGTCGAGCACGTGCACGAGCACCGCGCACCGCTCGACGTGCCGCAGGAACTCCAGCCCGAGCCCGCGACCTTCGGACGCGCCGGGGATGAGGCCGGGGACGTCCGCGACGGTGTACCGGGCGGACCCTGCCTGCACGACACCGAGGTTCGGCACGAGGGTCGTGAACGGGTAGTCGGCGATCTTGGGGCGTGCCGCGGAGATCGCGGCGACGAGGCTGGACTTGCCGGCGCTGGGGAAGCCGACGAGCGCCACGTCGGCGATCGTCTTGAGCTCGAGGATCACGTCGTGCGACTCGCCGGGCTCGCCGAGCAGCGCGAACCCGGGGGCCTTGCGCCGCGGCGACGCGAGGGCGGCGTTGCCGAGCCCACCACGTCCGCCGGGGGCCGCCACGTACTGCGCGCCGACGCCCACCAGGTCGGCGAGCACCTCGCCGTCGGGAGCCTTGACGACCGTGCCGTCAGGCACGCCCAGGACCAGGTCGGCGCCGGTGGAGCCGGAGCGGTGGTCGCCCATGCCCTGCGAGCCCGACGGGGCGTGCCGGTGCGGCAGGTGGTGGAAGTCGAGCAGCGTCGTGACCTGCGGGTCGACCTGGATGATCACCGACCCGCCGTTGCCGCCGTTGCCGCCGTCCGGCCCGGCGAGGGGCTTGAACTTCTCGCGGTGGATGGACGCACACCCGTGCCCACCGTCACCACCGGTCGCGTGCAGCACGACCCGGTCGACGAACGTCGCCACGGCATAGCCTCCTGAAAGATCGGTCGATCGTCCGTGAGCTCACGGCCGATCGTCACACGACGAAGGGGCGCACCGCACCGGTGCGCCCCTTCGTCTACTGCTGGTCTGTGGTCGTCAGCCCTCGACTGCGACGATGTCGATGACCTTGCGGCCACGACGGGTGCCGAACTCGACGGCACCGGCGGTCAGCGCGAACAGCGTGTCGTCCCCACCGCGGCCGACGTTGTTGCCGGGGTGGAAGTGGGTGCCGCGCTGGCGGACGATGATCTCGCCGGCCTTGACGACCTGGCCACCGAAGCGCTTGACGCCCAGGCGCTGGGCGTTCGAGTCGCGGCCGTTGCGCGAGGAGCTCGCGCCCTTCTTGTGTGCCATGACGAACCTGCTCTCTAGCTGTACGTGGGGTGCAACCGCGGGTGGCCCGCGGAGCGAGTTCAGTTGATGCCGGTGACCTTGAGGCGGGTCAGCTTCTGGCGGTGACCCTGGCGCTTGCGGTAACCGGTCTTGTTCTTGTACTTGAGGATGTCGATCTTCGGGCCCTTCTCGTCCCGCACGACCTCCGCCGTCACCTTCACCTTGGCCAGGGCCGCGGCGTCGGTGGTGACCTTCTCACCGTCGACGAGCAGCAGGGCCGAGAGCTCGACGGTCGAGCCGGCCTGCGCGGCGAGGCGGTCGACGACGACGACGTCGCCCACCGCGACCTTCTCCTGGCGGCCGCCAGCCTTCACGATCGCGTACACCACGTTGCTGCTCATCTCTGCTCGTCGAACTTCTCAGGTCGAAAATCTCGTCTGGTGCCCTGCCCGTACCCGCGCACATCCCTCTTCAGCCGGCTCTCGCCGGTTCCTTCGGGAGTTCGCGTCGGCACCGAAAGCGGCGGCACGCACGATCAGCGCGCACACGACGCGCCGACGTTCTAGGGTACGGACCCCGTGGCGCACGGTCAAACCTGGCGGCCCGCTCCCGGTGCGACGTGACGGAACGCACGTCCAGGAGGGAGCCGGTCGCCGGCGCAGGCGCGTGCCGGCCGGTCGACCGGCACGCGCCTACGCCGTCAGCCCTGCTCGGGGTCCTGCTCGTCGCCGCCGGTCGAGTGCCCCTCGGCCGGGTCGGCGTCAGGCCCGGCGTCGGCCTCGTCGTCGGCCGCTGCCTCGAAGACGTCGGCCGGGACCGGCGTCAGCTCGAGCTCCTCGACCGGCCCGTCGGCCTCGTCCGTGACGTGGAAGCCGGCGAACGCGGCGAGCACGTCGAGCTTGGGCGCTGCCGGAGCGCTCTCCTCGACGACCGCCGGCGCGGCGACGTCCGGCGCCGTCACGAGCACGGGAGCCTCGGCCTCGACCGGCGTGGCGTCCTCGACGGCAGCCGGAGCGGCCGTCGCGTGGTGCTCGTGCTCGTGCGCGTGTGCTGCGGCCGCCGCGATCGTCGCGAGCGTGGCCTTGACGGCCTCGCGCGCCTCGGGCAGGACCGGCACGCCGGCGTGCGGCACCAGCGCCACGGGCTCCTTGGCCCCGCCGCGCTTGCGACGCGACCGCTTGGCCTCGCCGTCGGCGACGGGCGCCGGCTGCTGCGCGGCCCCCGCGTCGGGACGGTTCTTCTCGATGGGCTCCTCGTGCACGATGAAGCCGCGCCCGTGGCAGTGCTCGCACGTCTCGCTGAACGCCTCCACGAGGCCCTGGCCGACCCGCTTGCGGGTCATCTGCACGAGGCCCAGCGACGTCACCTCGGCGACCTGGTGCTTGGTCCGGTCGCGGCCCAGGCACTCCACGAGCCGGCGCAGCACGAGGTCACGGTTGGACTCGAGCACCATGTCGATGAAGTCGATGACGATGATCCCGCCGATGTCCCGCAGCCGGAGCTGGCGGACGATCTCCTCGGCGGCCTCGAGGTTGTTCCGGGTCACGGTCTCCTCGAGCGTGCCGCCCGAGCCCGTGAACTTGCCGGTGTTGACGTCGACGACCGTCATGGCCTCGGTGCGGTCGATGACCAGCGAGCCGCCGGACGGCAGCCAGACCTTGCGGTCCATGCCCTTGGCGAGCTGCTCGTCGATGCGGTGCACGGAGAACACGTCCGTCTCCGACGTCCACTTCGAGACCTTCTGCGCGAGGTCCGGCGCGAGCTCGTCGATGTACGACGAGATCGTCGACCAGGCGTCCTGCCCCTGCACGACGAGCGAGCTGAAGTCGTCGTTGAAGATGTCGCGGACCACCCGGATCGCCATGTCCGGCTCGCCCTGCAGCAGGGCCGGCGACGACGCGGTCTTCGACTTCTTCTCGATCGCCTCCCACTGGCCCTGCAGGCGGGCGATGTCGGCGCGCAGCTCGTCCTCGCTCGCGCCCTCGGCGGCGGTCCGGACGATGACGCCGGCCGACTCGGGGACGACCTCGCGCAGGATCTTCTTCAGGCGGTTGCGCTCGGTGTCGGGGAGCTTGCGGCTGATGCCCGTCATGCCGCCGCCCGGCACGTACACGAGGTACCGCCCGGCGAGCGTGACCTGCGACGTCAGGCGGGCGCCCTTGTGGCCGATCGGGTCCTTCGTGACCTGCACGAGCACGGAGTCGCCGGACTTCAGCGCCTGCTCGATGCGACGCGGCTGACCGCCGTCGAGGCCCGCCGCGTCCCAGTTGACCTCACCGGCGTACAGCACCGCGTTGCGGCCCTTGCCGACGTCGACGAACGCGGCCTCCATGCTGGGCAGCACGTTCTGCACCCGGCCGAGGTAGACGTTGCCGACCATCGACGACTGCGCCTGGTTCGACACGTAGTGCTCGACGAGCACCCCGTCCTCCAGCACGGCGATCTGCATGCGGCCGTTCTTCTCGCGGACCACCATCGACCGCTCGACCGACTCGCGGCGGGCCAGGAACTCGGCCTCGCTGATGATCTGACGGCGGCGGCCCGCGTCGCGGCCCTCACGGCGGCGCTGACGCTTGGCCTCGAGACGGGTCGAGCCGCGCAGCGCGGTGACCTCGTCGCTCGCCGAGCGGGTGCGCGGCCGGTCGCCGCCGCCCTCGCCCGAGTCCGCGCGCGTCCCCCGACGACGGCGGCGACGGCGACGGCTCGAACCCGTGCCCTCTGCGGCGTCACCGTCGGTGTCGCCCTCGGCGCCCTCGTCGTCCGGCTCGTCCTCGGCGTCCTCGTCGGACTCCTCGGCCTCGGCGGTCTCGTCGCCCGCCTGGTCCGCGCGGGTCCGACGGCCACGGCCGCCACGACGACGACGGCGACGCGGCGCTCCCTGGCCCTCGGCCGTCTCCTCGCCCTCGCCCTCGTCGATGGCCGCGAGGTCGACGTCGTCCGCCTCCTCGTCGTCCGACGTCGGCGCGACGAGCTCGTCGGCCACCGCCTCGTCGACCGGGGCGCTGTCCGCGCCGCGACCACGACGGCCCCGGCGACGCGACGGGCGCTGCGCCGGCTGGGCGGCCTCGTCCTGCTCGGGCTCGGCGGGCTGCTCCTGCTCGCGGGCCGCGGCCTCCTGCTGCTCGCGCTCGATCCGGCGCGCCTCCTCGGAGATCGCCTCCGGGGAGCCGGCGCTGGCCTGCGCACGACGGCGCCGCGGACGGGCTGCCGCCGGGTCCGGCGCCTGGAACAGCAGCGCGGTCGTGGCGAGTCGGGGCATCCCGGTGCCCGAGGGGGCGTCGGTGGTGGTCGACGGCGTGGTGGTCGCGAGGGCCGCGCGCACGTCGAGCGTGGTCGCCGTGCCGGCGTCCTCGGTCGTCTCGTCCTCGACCGTCTCCTCGTCCGTGGCCTCGTCGGCGGCAAGCTCGACGACCGGCTCCACGACGGGCTCGACCGGGGCCGCGGCGGCGCGCGTGCCGGCGCGGCGACGCCGCGGGGCCTTGGCGGGCTCGGCCGCCTCGGGCTCGGCCGCCTCAGGCTCGGTGACCGGCTCGGCAGGCGCGGCCTGCGCCGCGGCCTCGGGGGCGGGCTCGACCACCACGGTGCGGGTCACGCGGCGGGACTTGCGCGCCCGGGGCGCCTCGGGGGCGGTCTCCTGCTGCGGGGCAGCAGCCTCTGGCGCGGCCGTCTGGGTCGCGACGGGCTCGCTCACGACGGGCGGGCTCACGACGGGCTCGGGGGCCGCGTCGGGCACGGCCGGAGCGGCCTCGGTGGCCGTCTCGGTGACGACGGGCGCGGGAGCGGCGGCGCTCCGCGAGGCCCGGCGGCGCCGTGCGGGTGCCGGCGCAGCCTCACCCCCGACCGTCGTCGTCGTTGCAGCGGTCTCAGGGGTGTTCTCGTGGGTCACGCGGGGTGCTCCTGGGTACCGGGGAGCCCCGCCCACACGCGGTGGTCCTCGGTCGGTCGGTCGTCACTCGCGCCCTCGGCGCGGTGACGGAAGTCGTCGGTCGTGGCTGCTGCACCCGGGTCGGCGCCATCGCCTGCCGAGTCTGCTCCGAGGCGGGTTCTGGAGGAACCCCTCGGACGACCGGGCGGCGGTCTGGCGCGCACGACGCGTTGATGCTGCGAGCTCAAGGGTCTCCGGGGCGGTGTGGGGCGCTCCGATGACCGCAGTCAGTATCGCACAGGGCCTCGCCGCCGGGGTGCGACGCGCACACCGGCGTGCCGTCACGGGGGTCGTCGGGCGGGTGTGACGAACGTCGTGGGATGACGACGCCCCGTCAGTACGCGGGACCTTGGTCCCAGGAGCAGACTGGTCTCGGTCCTAGCGTTCCCCCAGGTCCGCGACCGACCCGACCGATCGCGGCACCCTGACCGAACCGCTCGCACGACCCACGGGAGACGCACGTGGACGCCCTCGCTCTGGCCCGCTGGCAGTTCGGCATCACGACCGTCTACCACTTCATCTTCGTGCCGCTGACGATCGGGCTCGCCCCCCTCGTCGCGATCATGCAGACCGCCTGGGTCCGCACGGGCAACGAGCGATGGCTCCGCCTGACGAAGTTCTTCGGGAAGCTCCTGCTGATCAACTTCGCGATCGGCGTCGCCACCGGCATCGTGCAGGAGTTCCAGTTCGGCATGGCGTGGTCCGAGTACTCGCGCTTCGTCGGGGACGTGTTCGGTGCCCCGCTCGCGATGGAGGCGCTGGCCGCCTTCTTCGTCGAGTCGACGTTCCTCGGCCTGTGGATCTTCGGCTGGGACAAGCTGCCGAAGAAGATCCACCTCGCGTGCATCTGGGCGGTCGCGATCGCGACGAACCTGTCCGCGTTCTTCATCCTCGCCGCGAACTCCTGGATGCAGCACCCGGTCGGCACGATCCTCAACGAGGAGCGCGGCCGGGCCGAGATGGCCGACATCGGCGCCGTGCTGACCAACTCCACGCTCTGGGCGGCGTTCCCGCACACCATCTCGGCGGCGTTCCTCACGGCCGGCACCTTCGTCGCGGCGATCGCCGCCTGGTGGATGGTCAAGCTCGCCCGGCGGGGTGAGGGCGAGAAGGCCCGCGACGTGTACCGGCCGGCGATCACCCTCGGCGTGATCGTCATGCTCGTCTCGGGTGTCGGCGTCGCACTGTCGGGCGACCAGCAGGCCAAGCTGATGTTCGACCAGCAGCCGATGAAGATGTCGGCCGCCGAGGCGCTGTGCGAGACGACCGACGGCGGCGCGCCGTTCTCGATCCTCGCGATCGGCGACCTGACGGACTCGTGCGAGGGCGTCAGCCACGTCATCCAGATCCCGGGCCTCACGTCGTTCCTCGCGACCGGCGACTTCACCTCCCCGCTGCCCGGCGTCGAGGACCTGCAGCGGCAGTACGAGGAGAAGTACGGCTTCACGGACGCGAACGGCGAGCCGATCTCGTACCAGCCGAACCTCGCCGTCACGTACTGGTCGTTCCGGCTCATGATCGGGTTCGGCGTCGGCTCGGCCGCGCTCGCGCTCGTCGCCCTGTGGGTGACCCGCAAGGGCCGCGTCAGCAGCAGCGTGTGGGTCAGCCGCCTCGCGATCGTGGCGCTGGCGACGCCGTTCCTCGCGTCCTCGTTCGGCTGGATCTTCACCGAGATGGGCCGCCAGCCGTGGGTCGTCGCCCCGAACCCGAACCCGTCGGGCGTCGACGGGGTGTGGCTCCTGACCGCTCGCGGCGTCTCGACGGTCGCCGGCCCCGGCACGATCCTCACGTCGCTGATCGCGTTCACCGCCCTGTACGCGGCGCTGGCCGTCGTCTGGTACCGGCTCATGCACCGCTACACCGTCGAGGGCGTCGCGGACACCGAGAAGGACCCGAGCCCCGACAACCCCGCCAACCGGCCGGACCCGGACGACCCCACGTCGGCCGACCGCCCCCTGTCCTTCGCGTACTGAGAACGGAGGCGACGACCATGGAGCTCACGACCGTCTGGTTCGTGCTGATCGCCGTGCTGTGGACCGGGTACCTGGTCCTCGAGGGGTTCGACTTCGGGGTCGGGATGCTGCTCGGCATCTTCGGGCGGGGTCCGGACCGCGACAAGGAACGCCGCGTCATGATCAACACCATCGGGCCCGTCTGGGACGGCAACGAGGTGTGGCTGCTGACCGCCGGCGGCGCGACGTTCGCGGCGTTCCCCGAGTGGTACGCCACCATGTTCTCCGGCTTCTACCTGCCCCTGCTGCTCATCCTGCTGGCCCTCATCGTGCGGGTCGTGTCGTTCGAGTGGCGCGGCAAGATCGACGACCCGAGGTGGCGCGGCTGGGCGGACCGCGGGCTCATCGTCGGCTCGTGGGTGCCCGCGGTGCTGTGGGGGGTCGCGTTCGGCAACCTCGTGCGCGGCGTCGAGCTGGACGCGTCGCACCAGTACGTCGGCGGGTTCTGGGCGCTGCTCAACCCGTTCGCCCTGCTCGGCGGCGCGACGACGGCGCTGCTGTTCCTCACGCACGGTGCGGTGTTCCTCGCGCTCAAGTCCGGCGGCGAGGTCCGGGAGAAGGCCGGGCGGTTCGCAGCCCGCTGGTCGGTCGTCACGCTCGTCGTGGCGGGGGCGTGGGCCGTGTGGGCGCAGGTCGCGTACTCCGTCGCGTGGACCTGGGCGGCCGTCGTCGTCGCCGCCGGCGCGCTCGTCGTGCTGGTCGTGGCCACCCGTGCACGCCGCGAGGGCCTCGCGTTCGTCGCGTCGGCCGTCACCATCGTCGCCGCCGTGGTGCTGATCTTCGGGTCGATGTGGCCCGACGTGATGCCCGCGCTCGACCCCGCGAACTCGCTGACGGTCGACAACGCCTCGTCCACGCACTACACGCTCACCGTGATGACGTGGGTCGCCGTGGTCCTCACACCGCTCGTGCTGCTCTACCAGGGCTGGACGTACTGGGTGTTCCGCAAGCGCATCTCCGCGGAGCACATCCCCGACAGCGTCGGGCTGACGTTCGCCCGGTCGGGCACCGACGCGCGATGACGGGCGCCGCCGCGTGAGGCCGCTCGACCCGCGCCTGCTGCGGCACGCCCGCTCGGCGCGCGGGTACGTCGGCCTCACCGCGGCGCTCGGCATCCTCACGGCCGCGCTCGTCGTCGCGCAGGCGCTGCTCCTCGCGCGGGCGCTCGGCCGGGCCGTGCACGACGGCGCGACGCTCGACACGCTCGCTCCGCTCGTCGGCTGGCTCGCCGTCGTCGTGCTGGCACGCGCGGTCGTGACGTCGGCGCAGGAGCGCTGGGCGCACCGGTCCGCCACCCGCGCCGTGGGCGAGCTGCGGGAGGCCGTGGTGGCCCGCACGGTGGCGCTGGGCCCCCGCCGGCTCGCCGCGACCGGCGGCGCCGCGACCGTCACGCTCGCGACGCGCGGACTCGACGCGCTCGAGCCGTACTTCGTCCGCTACCTGCCGCAGCTGCTCCTGGCGGCGACGGTCACGCCGGGGACGCTCCTCGTGGTGCTCGGGCTCGACTGGGTGTCCGCCGCGATCCTGGTCGGCACCCTGCCGCTCGTCCCCCTGTTCATGGTGCTCGTCGGCCGCCTCACGGAGGGGCGCTCCGAGGCGGGCCTCGCGACCATGCAGCGGCTCGGCGCGCAGGTCCTGGACCTGCTCGCGGGCCTGCCCACCTTGCGGGCGTTCGGCCGCGAGCGCGGTCCCGCCGCCCGTGTGCACGCGCTCGGCGACGCGCACCGGCGCGCCACGATGGGCACGCTGCGGATCGCGTTCCTGTCGGGGATGGTGCTCGAGCTCCTCACCACGCTGGCCGTCGCGCTCGTCGCCGTCGCGATCGGGCTGCGGCTCGTGGACGGCGACCTCGACCTGGTCACCGGGCTCGCGGTCCTCGTGCTCGCACCCGAGGTCTTCTGGCCGCTGCGGCAGGTCGGTGCGCAGTTCCACGCCGCGGCGGACGGGGTCGCCGCCGCCGAGCAGGCCTTCGCGGTGCTCGACGCGCCCGCTCCCCCGACCGGGTCGCTGCCCGCTCCCGACCTGGCGACGACGACGGTGCACCTGCGCGAGGTCGGGGTGCGCACCGGCGACGCCCTGACGCCCGCCGGGCTCGACGTGACGCTCGCACCCGGGTCCGTCGTCGCGCTCGTCGGTCCGAGCGGTGCCGGGAAGAGCACCGCCGTCGAGCTGGTCCTCGGCCTGCTGCGGCCCGACGCGGGCACCGTCGTGCTCGACTCCCCCGGCGCGCCACCGGTCCCCCTCGGCGACGTCGACCTGCCGTCGTACTGGCGCCAGGTCACGTGGTTGCCGCAACGCCCGGTCCTCGAGCCGGGCACGATCGCGGACGTCGTGGGCGGTGCGTCCGACCAGGACCGGGACGCGGCGGCCACGCTCACCGGGCTCGACGCCGTCGTCGCAGCCGCACCCGACGGGTGGCGGACGGAGCTCGGTCGGGGCGGCGCGGGCCTGAGCCTCGGGCAGCGGCAGCGCGTGGCCCTCACCCGCGCCCTGCTGTCGGACGCACCGCTCGTGGTGCTCGACGAGCCGACCGCCCACCTCGACGCCGCCGGCGAGCAGGTCGTGCTCGATGCGGTGCGGCGGCTGCGGGAGGACGGCCGCACCGTGCTGCTCGTCGCGCACCGGGCGTCGCTCGCGGCCTGCGCGGACACCGTCGTCACGGTCCGGACCGGTGCGGCGGTGCCCGCATGAGCTCGCCCGGCGTGGCCCCGGCGGGCGCGACGGGCGCACCCCGCGGCACCCTGCTCCGCGCGGTGCGCCTGCTCGACGTCGACCGGCGCCGCCTGGCGCTGGCCGTGCTGCTCGGCACGCTCGCCCTCGGCTGCGCCGTCGCCCTCGCCGGCACGGCGGCCTGGCTCATCGCGCGCGCCTCCCAGATGCCGCCCGTGATGTACCTGACGGTCGCGACGGTCGCCGTGCGGGCGTTCGGCATCGGTCGCGGCGTGCTGCGGTACTGCGAGCGGCTCGTGTCGCACGACCTCGCGCTGCGCGGCATGACGACGCTGCGCACCACGCTGTACGAGCGGCTCGCGGCCGGCCGGCCCGACGCGCTCGTCCGCCTGCGCCACGGCGACCTGCTCGCCCGGGTCGGGGCCGACGTGGACGCCGTCGGCGACGTGGTCGTCCGGGGCCTCCTGCCCGCCGCCGTGGCCGCCGTGCTGGGCGTCGGCACGGTCGCCGCGATGTGCGCGTTCTGGGTCCCCGCCGGGCTCGCGCTCGCCGGCTGCCTCCTCCTCGCCGGCGTCGCTGCTCCGGCGCTCGCCGCCCGCGGTGCACGCACCGCCGAGCGGAGGGCGGTGCAGGCCAGGGCCGACATGACCGCCACGGCACTCGGGCTGCTCGACGACGCCGGTCCGCTGTCCGTCGCCGGGCGGGTCGGCACCGAGCTCACGGCGCTGCGGGACGCCGACGCACGGATCGCCGCCGCCACCGACGCCGGCGCACGACCCGCGGCGCTCGCGGCCGGGCTCGGGCAGGTCGCCGTCGGCGTGGCGGTGCTCGCCGCGCTCGTCACGGGTATCCCCGCGGTCGCCCGGGGTGCGCTCGCGCCCGTCGAGCTCGCCGTGATCGTCCTGACGCCGCTCGCCGCGTTCGAGGCCACCGGGATGCTCCCGGCCGCGGCGCTCCAGGTGCAGCGGTCCCGCGCCGCGGCCGCCCGCATCCTCGCGCTCCTCGACGCCTCCGGCGACCCGGCGCCCGAGCTGCCCCGCCGCCCCGCACCGGGAGCCGGTCTGGTCGCCCGGGACCTCGCCTGCGGGTGGCCCGGTCGCCCACCCGTCGTCACCGGCCTGGACCTCGACCTGCGACCCGGGCGCGCCGTCGCGCTCGTCGGGTCGAGCGGCGCGGGCAAGACGACGACCCTGCTGACGCTCGCCGGGCTGCTGCCGGCGGTGTCCGGCACGGTGGGACGCGACGACGACGAGGGCCCGCCGTCCCCCGACGTCGTCGTCGCGGCGCTCGAGGACGGTCACGTGTTCGGCACGACCGTCCTGGAGAACCTGCGCGTGGCACGCGGCGACGTCACGCCGACCGAGGCGCGCGCGACGCTGGGCCGCGTCGGCCTCGACCGCTGGCTCGCAGGCCTGCCCGACGGGCTCGACACGCTCCTCGGACCCGACGCGAGGACCGTCTCGGGCGGCGAGCGCCGACGCCTGCTGCTCGCGCGCGCCCTGCTGTCCCCCGCCCCGGTGCTCCTCGTCGACGAGCCCGCCGAGCACCTCGACCCGCAGACGGCCGACGCCGTGGTCGGCGAGCTGTTCGACGCCGCCCGCTCCGGCCGCCGCGCGGTCCTCGTCGTCACCCACCGGCTGTCCGCGCTCGCCGCCGCCGACGAGGTCGTCCTCCTCGGTGGCGGGCACGTCATGGCACGCGGCACGCACACCGATCTCCTGGCCCGCGTCCCGGGTTACCGTGAAGCCATCGAGCGTGAGACGGCCACCCGGCCGGGTCCGCCGCTCGGCACGGACGAAGGAGACACGCGTGCGGGAGACGCCGACGCCGCAGAGCCGGCAGATCGGGACCCCGTGGGCGGAGGGCGTCTTGTCTGAGGTCCAGCCGGAGCCGTCGCGCGAGGCCGGCGCCGGGGTCACGGAGCTGCTCGACGCGATCCTCGCCGTCGCCAGCGAGCTCGACCTGCCCGCGGTGCTCGACCGGTTCGTGCAGGTCAGCGCCCGGCTGACCGGCGCCCGGTACGGCGCGATCAACGTCCTCGACTCGCACGGTGCCTCCACGACGTTCGTCTACACCGGCATCCCCAACGCGGTCGCCCGGATGCTCGCGACCGCCCCCCACGCGCACGGCGTGCTCGGCCGCATCCCGCCCGAGGGCGTGCTCCGGCTCGAGGACCTCACGCAGCACCCCGCCTTCGGCGGCTTCCCCGCGAACCATCCGCCCATGGGGTCGTTCCTCGGTGCGTCCGTCCGCGTCGGGAAGCACGTGTACGGCCAGCTGTACCTGTCCGAGAAGGACGGCGGATTCACCGACGCCGACGAGCAGGTCGTCGTCGCGCTCGCCGCCGCCGCCGGGGTCGCCGTCTCGAACGCCCAGCTCTACGCCGAGGCCGCGCAGCGCGAGCACTGGCTGCGGGCCGGTCAGGACGTCACGACGATGCTGCTCGAGGGCGTCGACGAGGAGGAGGCGCTCGAGCACGTCGCCGCCACGGCACGCGAGGTGTCGCGTGCGGACACCGCGGCGCTCGCTCTGCCGGGCCTCGGCGGGACGCTCCTCATCGAGATGGCCGTGGGCCACCTGGCGCCCGACCTGGTCGGCACGATGATGCCCGCGGGCGGTCGCGCCGAGCAGGTGATGCTCGACAACAAGGGCATGATCGTCTTCGAGCCGTCGCAGTCCATCCGCACGGTCGTCCCGGAGCTGTCCGCGTTCACCTCCGCGATCTTCGCGCCGCTGCAGACCTCCGGCCGGGGCGTCGGCGTGCTCCTGCTCCTCCGGCTGGCCGGCAAGCCGCTCTTCGAGGACCGGGACCTCGCGACCGCGGAGTCGTTCGCCGCGCAGGCCGCTCTCGCGTACGTGCTCGCCGAGGCCCGGCACGCGCAGGACATCGCGTCGCTCCTCGACGAGCGCGAGCGGATCGCCCGCGACCTGCACGACCTCGCCATCCAGCAGCTCTTCGCGACCGGCATGCAGCTCGAAACCGTCCGGCGCCGCGCCGCCCGCGGCGTCGACCCGAGCGAGCTGCTCAGCATCGTCGACGAGGCCCTCGACAACGTCGACGGCTCCGTCCGGCAGATCCGCGAGATCGTCTTCAAGCTCCGCGACCCCGACGCCGCGACGGGCCTCGTCGAGCGGCTGCGCCGCGAGTCGTCGCTCGCCCGCACCGGCCTGGGCTTCGCGCCGTCGGTGGTGCTCACCCTCGACGGCGCGCTCCTCGACACCGGCGCCGAGGACGACGACGGGCTCGACGAGGACCGGATGGACGACCGGGTGGGTCACGCGCTCACGGACGACGTCGTCGCCGTCGTCCGCGAGGGGCTCGCCAACGCCGCCCGCCACGCGCACGCGAGCTCTGTGACCGTGCACGTCGCGGTCGACGGCGTGGGCGCCGACGGCTCCGTCGTCGTCGACGTCATCGACGACGGCGTCGGCATGCCGGCGACCCGGGACCGCGCGTCGGGCACCGGGAACCTCGCCTCACGCGCGCGCCAGCACAGCGGCTCGTTCTCCCTCGGCGCGCCCGCCACGGGGACGGGCACCCACCTGCGCTGGACCGCACCCCTGGGCTGAGCCCCGCTGCGACGGCGGGTCAGTGGCCGGGCTCGGCCCGCCAGCTGCTGTGCTTGCGGGACGCGACCCACGCCGCGACCTGGGTGCGACGCTGCAGGCCCATCTTCGCGAGCAGCGACGTGATGTGGTTCTTCACGGTCTTCTCGGCGACCCCGAGGCGCTCGGCGATCTCCCTGTTCGACAGGCCCTCGCCGATCAGGTCCAGCACCCGGAGCTCGCTGGGGGTCAGGTTCTCCGTGGGGTCCTCGTGCCCGGCCCGGCGACGGGTCACCGTGCGGTCGTCGAGGAGGGTCCGACCGGCGGCGACGGCACGCACCACGTCGGTGATCTCCGCACCGCGCACCGTCTTCAGCAGGTAGGCCGCCGCCCCGACGTCGAGCGCGGCGGCCACGGCGTCGTCGTCGTCGAAGGACGTCAGGACGATCGCGCGGACGTCCGGCAGGGTCTCGCGGACCCCGCGGATCAGGTCGATGCCCGTGCCGTCGGGAAGCTGGAGGTCCGCGAGGAGGACCTGCGGCCGGACCAGGCCGGCGCGGCGCACCCCGTCACCGACGGACCCCGCCTCCGCGACGACGGTCATCCCGTCGGCACGTTCGATCACCTCGGCGATCCCCCGTCGCACGACCTCGTGGTCGTCGACGATCATCACCGTGATGGGGCCGTTCTTCGCGGACGAGCTGAGCGCTGGCACGTTCGCATCGTATCCGGGGCCGGTGTCTCCGCCCTGCTCAGCGCGCGGGAGCCGTGCCCGGCGGGTCGTGGCATCGTGCTCGGGTGACTCTCGTGCTGCTGCCCACCACCCTCGACGAGGACCCCGCGCTGCCCGACGGCGTCCGGACGCTGCGCTACCGGGTCGACGGACCCTTCCCCGACGACGCCCTCGACGCGGACGTGCTCGTGACGTGGGGCAACGGGCGGCGCAACCTCCGCGACGCCGCGACCCGGCTGACCCGCCTGCGCTGGGTGCAGACGCTCGCCGCCGGGCCCGACACCGTGCTCGACGCCGGCTTCGGCCCCGACGTCGTCGTCACCTCCGGGCGCGGGCTGCACGACGGGCCGGTCGCCGAGCACACCCTCGCCCTCGTCCTCGCGTGCGCCCGCCGCCTGCCCGACCTCGTGCGCGCGCAGCAGGAGCACCGGTGGGCCGCCGAGCTCGGCGGCATCCAGCAGGTCCGGGCCGACGAGTTCCGGTCGCTCGCCGGCGCCCACGTGCTGATCTGGGGGTTCGGGTCGATCGCCGGCAGGCTGACCCCGCTGCTCTCGGCGCTCGGCGCGCAGGTCACGGGGGTCGCGACCCGGTCCGGCGAACGGCACGGTCGCCCGGTCGTCGCGGCGCAGGACGTCGCCTCGGTGCTGCCCGGCACGGACGTGCTGATCAACCTCCTGCCCGCGACGCCGCAGACCCGCCACGCGGTCGACGCCGCCGTGCTCGACGCGCTGCCCGCGCACGCCTGGGTCGTCAACGTCGGCCGCGGCGCCACGCTCGACGAAGCGGCCCTGCTCGACGCGGTGCGCGCCGGCCGGCTGGCCGGCGCCGCCCTCGACGTGTTCGAGGACGAGCCGCTGCCCGCCGGCTCACCGCTGTGGGACGAGCCGCGGATCCTGGTCAGCCCGCACGCGGCGGGCGGGCGGCCGCTCGGTGCGGGTGCGCTGCTCGCGGAGAACGTCGCAGCGTTCCTCGACGGTCGCCCGCTGCGGAACGTCGTCGCGCGCTGAGCGTCACCAGTGGCCCCTGCGGGGCCGCGGCTGGCACACCGGGCACGTGTACGACGAGCGGTTCATGAACTCGTCCCGCCGCACGGGCGCCCCGCAGCGGGGGCACGGCCGGCCCTCCTGCCCGTAGACGGCGAGCGACCGGTCGAAGTACCCGGAGGCGCCGTTGACGTTCACGTACAGGGCGTCGAAGCTCGTGCCGCCCTGCACGAGCGCCTCCGCCATGACGTCGTGCGCGCCGTCGAGCGCCCGCTCGGCCTCGGCGCGTCGCAGCGTCTCCGTGGGGCGGGCGTAGTGCAGCCGGGCACGCCACAGGCCCTCGTCGGCGTAGATGTTGCCGATCCCGGAGACCAGCGTCTGGTCGAGCAGTGCACGCTTGACGCCGGTCCTCCTGGCCCGCAGCGCGGCGACGACGGCCTCGCGGTCGAGGACCGGGTCGAGGAGATCGCGGGCGATGTGCGCGACGGGCGCGGGGACCGCCGGGACGTCCGCGCCGAGCCCACCGGGCAGCCCGTCCGCGGTCGGCACCAGGTCGGGCACGGACAGGTGGCCGAACGTGCGCTGGTCGACGAAGTCCAGCGACGACCCGTCGTCGAGCGCGATCCGGACCCGCAGGTGCGGGTGGTCGACGAGCTCGTCGGGGCTCTGCCGCACGAGCAGCTGCCCGCTCATGCCCAGGTGCGCGAGCAGGGCGTCGTCGCCGTCGTCGAGCAGCAGCCACACGAACTTGCCGCGCCGCACCGCCGCGTCGAACCGCCGTCCCGTCAGCCGCCCCACGAAGTCGAGCGGCCCCTCGACGTGCCGGCGCACGCTGTACTCCCGGTGCACGTCCACCCTGGTGACGCGACGACCCAGCACGTGCCGGGCGAGCCCGTCACGGACGGTCTCCACCTCGGGGAGCTCGGGCATCAGGACGCGGCGTCGGCGTGCTGCGCCTCGAGCGACCGGTAGGCGTCGGCCGCGGCCTTCTGCTCGGCGAGCTTCTTCGCCGGCCCGACACCCGTCCCCCGCCGTTCGGCGGCGATGACGGCGTGCGCGGTGAACGTCCGGGCGTGGTCCGGACCCTCGCCGATGACCTCGTAGCTCGGCGCGCCGAGCCCGAGCGCCGCGGACAGCTCCTGCAGCGACGTCTTCCAGTCGAGACCCGCACCGAGGTCGGCCGCCGCCGTGAGCGTCGGGCCGACGAGCCGGGCCACGACCCCCCGGGCGGGCTCGAGCCCGTGGCACAGGTACACCGCGCCGAACAACGCCTCGAGCGTGTCCGACAGGATCGAGTCCTTGTCCCGGCCGCCCGTGCTGAGCTCGCCCTTGCCGAGGAGCACGTACTGGCCGAGGTCGAGCGTGCGGGCCACCTCGGCGAGCGCCCGCTGCGACACGGTCGCGGCCCGCATCTTCGCGAGGTCGCCCTCCGGCAGGTCGGGGTGGGTCCGGTACAGCGACTCCGTGACGACCAGCCCGAGCACGGTGTCGCCGAGGAACTCGAGCCGCTCGTTCGTCGGGATGCCACCGGCCTCGTGCGCGAACGACCGGTGGGTCAGGGCAAGCACGAGAAGCTCGGGGTCCAGGTGGACCCCGAGCTTCTCGACGAGCTGTTCCGCCGCGGCACTCATGCCGGCGTTCCGGTGCACGGGTGCGTCACGGCGTCGGAGGTGCTGCTCAGGCCTCGTGCTCGCTGCGCACGGCCTCGGCGTAGCGACGACCGTTGTAGGCACCGCACGACGGGCACGCCGTGTGGGGCTTCTTGTCGGCCTTGCACTGCGGGCACGCGCTGAGCGTCGTGGCAGTGGTCTTCCACTGCGACCGACGCGCACGGGTGTTGCTGCGCGACATCTTGCGCTTCGGAACCGCCACGGCTAGCTCTCTTTCGTCTCGTCGACCTGGCTCGCGAGGCTGCCCAGAGCGGCCCAGCGGGGGTCAAGCGTCTCATGCGAATGGTCAGGGTCGTCCGCCAGGCGAGCTCCGCACTCGGAGCACAGACCCGGGCAGTCGGGGCGGCACAACGGCTGGAACGGCAGAGCCGGCACGACCGCGTCCCGCAGCGCGGGCTCGAGGTCGACCAGGTCGCCCTCCAGCTCGCGCACGTCCTCCTCGTCGTCGCCGTCCTCGACGGCGACGGCCGCGCGCTCGGGGTAGACGTAGAGCTCCGTGAGGTGGACGTCGACGTTCTCGACGACCTCACCCAAGCAGCGCACGCACTCCCCGACCGCCTGGCCCCGGACGGATCCGGACACCAGGACCCCCTCCATGACCGCCTCGAGCCGCAGATCCAGCTCGACGTCGGTGCCGGTGGGGATGCCGATCACGTCGGTACCGAGATCCTCGGGGGCGCCTTCCGTGAGCTGCACGGTCCGCGTCGATCCCGGACGTCGGCCGAGCTCGTGTGTGTCGAGCACGAACGGCGAACGGGGATCGAGGTGAACAGGGCGATGCACGGCCGGTCCCCTCATCAGATCTCGGTCCACGCCATGACCAGCAGGACCAACCGCCAACTCTACGACACCCTCGGGTGCCACCCAAAATCGTGCCACGTCGCTCCGGTCACACGCCGGACGCGTCCTCCAGCCGGCCCGCGAGCTTCGCCCGACCGGCCTGCACCTGGCTGAGCACCTTGCCGAGGTCGATCTCGAAGTCCGCCAGCCGACGGTCGCAGTAGTCGTCCGCGTCGCGCCGCAGCCCGTCCGCGACCTGCTCGGCCTCCGCGACGATCTCCTGGGCCCGCAGGCGGGCGTCCACGACGACCTGCTCGGCGTCCACGAGGGCCGCTGCCCGCTCCCGGGCGTCCGCGAGGATCCCGTCGGCCTCGGCCTGCGCGGCGGCCCGGGCCGCGTCCGCGTCGGCCAGCACGGCGTCCGCCTGCGTGATCTGCGTCGGCAGCACGTCGCGCGCCTGGTCCACGAGGTCCAGCAGCTCGGCGCGGTTGACGAGCACGGACGACGACATCGGCATGGCACGCGCGTGCGCCACGGCCGAGCCGATCGCGTCGAGCACGCCGGTCAACCCCTCGGGACGGGTCGTGGGTTCCTGGTCGGTCATCGTCAGCTCCTCGTCGTCGCGCGCGCGAGCGCGTCCCGCACGGCCTCGGCGACACCTGCCGGCACGAGGTCGTCGATCGGCCCGCCGTACCGGGCCACGTCCTTGACCAGCGACGACGCGACGTGCGCGAGCGCCGGGTCCCCCACCACGAATACCGTCTCGACGGTCGACAGGTGGCGGTTCATCAGGGCCATCGGCAGCTCCGCGTCGAAGTCCGCGCCGCTGCGCAGCCCCTTGACGACGGCCGCCGCGCCGACCCGCCGGACGAAGTCCGCGAGCAGCCCGTCGACCGCCTCGACCCGCACGCCCGGCAGGTCCGCGAGCGCCTTGCGGGCCAGCGCGACCCGCTCGTCGGAGGTCAGCAGCGCGGTCTTCGCGGAGTTGCGGGCGACGCCGACGACGACCTCGTCGAACATCGACGCCGCACGTCGCACGACGTCCACGTGGCCGAGGGTGATCGGGTCGAAGGACCCCGGGCAGACGGCGATGGTCACGTCGCCAGGGTAGGCCAGGCGCTGCCGAGCGCCTGCGGACGCCGCGCGTGCGCCGGTCGTGCGCCGGTCGTGCGCCGCCCGGACTCCGGTCGTGCGCTGGCCGTGCGCTGGCCGTGCGCTGGCCGTGCACCATGTCGCCGCGCCATGCTCGGGCACATGCCCGACGACCTGCCCGACGACCTTCCCGAGCCCGCGCCGAGCCCCGCCGCCCGCAGCCTGCGCGTCCGCGCCCACGTCCGCACGGCCACCGCGGGCGACGCCGCCGCGATCCGCACCGCCCTGTCGCTCGCGTTCCACGACAACCCGATGATGCGGTGGGCGCTGCCGGACGACGGCACGCGCCTGGAGGCGTGCGCGGCCTGGCTCGGCCCGTCGGTGGACCGGTACCTCGCGCTCGGCCTCGTGCACGTCGCCGAGCGGGACGGGCGCGTGGTGGGCGCGGCGGCGTGGCGGCTGCACGGCGTCGACGTCGGGGCGCACCCGGTCGCGTCGTCCCTCCCGACTCCTGCGGGAGCCCTGGCGCTGATCCTCGGCGCGGACCGGGCCGCGGCGGTCCTCACGGCGCTGGGCGGCGCGTCGACGGCGTCGGCGCCCACGGAGCCCGCCGACTACCTCAACTACCTCGTCGTGGTCCCGGGCGAGCAGGGGCACGGGATCGGCCGCGACCTCGTCCTCGCGGGCATCGGCGCGGCCGACGCGCGGGCGCGCGACACGTGGCTGTGCACCACCGACCCGCGCAACCACGCGTTCTACGCGCGTCTGGGCTACGTCGAGCTCGGCAGGCACGAGCTGGGGCCCGGGGGGCCTGGGCTCGTCGCGCTCGCGCGGCGTCGTCAGTCGGCGGCGGGGGCGGGGCCTGGCTCGGCGAACCAGACCACCGTCTCGCCGTAGGCCCGGCGGTCGAACCGCACGATCCCGTCGGGCCACCGGGGCTCGGGCCCCCGGGTCGACCGCTCGACGGCCACCACGGCGCCATCGTCGAGCGCGCCCGGCACGGCGAGCCCGGCGAGCACCGTGGCGAGGTCGTCGTCCGCGAGGTCGTACGGCGGGTCCACGAGGACGAGGCCCCACGGCGCGACGACCCCGCGCTGCACGAAGCGCTCGGCCGCCTCCGCCGAGACGGTGACCACGTCCTCCAGGCCGAGCGTCGTGACGTTGCGCCGGCACACGCCGGCCGCGTCGCGGCCCGACTCGACGAGCGTCACGTGCGCGGCTCCTCGGCTCGCCGCCTCCAGGCCCAGCGCCCCCGAGCCCGCGTACAGGTCGAGCACCCGCACGCCGTCGACCACGTCGAGGTGCTCCAGGCGCGAGAACAGGGCCTCCCGGACCCGCTCGCTCGTCGGCCGCGTGCCCCGCCGCGGCACCTCGAGCGTGCGTCCGCCGGCCGTGCCCGCCACGATGCGCGTCATCGGCGTGCGCCGGTCGAGCCGGACGCGCCCTGCTGGTCGGCCTGGTCCATGAGCCGCTCGAGGAACGACCCGGTGCGGACCGACGACGCGACCGCGACCGCGATCACCGACAGCGCGACCTGCACGAACAGCAGCGGCGTGCTGACCGTCCGCAGCAGGATCGCGATCCAGACGGGCAGCAGCCCGAGCACCACGACGTCCGGCCCGCGCGCGAGCACGCTGCCCACGCCCGTCGGGAGCGCCCCGAACGGCGTCGACACGAGCGCGCCGCCCCAGTCCGGTGCCGGCCGGTACGACGAGCGCACGGCGCCGGCCGCCCAGACCGGTGTGGACGCCAGCCCGAGCGCGAGCCACCCGGGGACGTCTCCCGCCCAGCGGCCGATCGCGGCGAACGCGACGACCGACCAGAGCAGCATCGCGACGGCCGGGACGACCATGCGCAGCCGCCGGACCTCCTTCGCCTCGAGCGGCAGCAGACGGTCCAGCACGGGCGCCATCTCGGCCCGGCGCGCACCCTCGCCCGTCGCGCTCATCGCGACGTAGCCCGAGACGAGCACCGCGAGCAGCACTCCCGCGGGGCTGGCGAGCGGCGGGACGGTGCTCGCGAGGACCGGGACCAGCGCGGCGACGACGAGCTGCACCATGTGCCGGGCAGAGCGGCGCAGCACCACCAGGTCGGCCGTGACCAGGGCCGACGCCGGGCCGCGGGCGGTACGCAGCCGCGAGACCCACCGGCGGGCGGACGGTGCCGCGCCGTCGGTCAGCGCACGTCCGAGCTCGCGCGAGTCCATCGACACGACGGCGCCGACGGCCTGGGACGCGACGGAGCCGCTCTCCCGCAGCGACCGCTCGGGCATCCGGCCGAGGCGGCGGTCGACGAGCAGCACGAGCCCCACGACGACCACGACCAGGCCGACGACGAGCGCCCACGGAGGTCCGGGCAGGGCGTCGAGGTCCCAGCCGAGCGCCGCGAGCACGACCGCGGAGACGGGCGCGGCGGCGAGGAGCAGGTCGCCGACCAGGGCGGTCGTGCGGCGCGGCACGCCCGCCGACTGCAGCACGCCCGCGACGAGCACGATCGCGGCTGCGCCGAAGGCGGACGCCAGACCCACCCGCAGGAGGCGGTCCCCGGTGTCGCTCAGGAGTCCCGCGTCGAGCAGCGTGACCACGACCGCCCCGACGAGCGCCGCCACGACGGGCAGCCGGCGTGCGGCGGGGCGCAGCAGCCCACGGCGGTCGACGGGCAGGCTCAGCCACCAGGCCGCCTCGGCGCCCCCGGCCCCGACGGGACCGAGCCGTCCGGCCAGGGACAGCAGCACCCCGGCAAGCGCGACGAGGATCACCACGACCAGCGCCGCGAGGCTCAGGCCCTGGGGCGGCGCGACGTCCGGCGCGGGCGGCAGCGACACCCGCATGGCCTGCGCGAAGCCGAGCGCGATGCCGATGCCGATCGCCAGCGAGATCACCGCGTAGTAGACGTCCGACATCAGCGAGCCGAGGCTCGCCCCGCCGCGCGCGTTGCCGGCCTGGGCGGTGAACTTCCGGATCGAGCGCGCGGGCGGGATCGTCCCGACGTCGAACGGCTGGACGGCCGGCTCCTGCGCCACCGGGACGTCGCCCTGGCCGTCGGTCACGGGTTCTCCCTGCTGATCACCTGGGCCGCGTCGGCGGCCGACATGACGCGCGAGGCGTCGTCGGCGACGACCACCGCCCGGTCGGCGACGGCGCGCAGCAGGTCCGCGTCGTGGGTCGCGAGCAGCACGGAACCGCCGGAGCGCTTCTCCTCGACGAGACGGGCGGCGAGCCGGTCGCGCATGGCCTTGTCGAGCCGCTGCTCGGGCTCGTCGAGCACCAGCAGCGAACGCGGCCGGACGAAGCCCGCGGCGAGCAGCAGGCGGCGACGCTGGCCCGAGGAGAGCGAGACCGGCAGCGACCGTGCGTGGTCGGTGAGCCCGAACTCGGCGAGCAGCTCGGCGACGACGTCGTCGGCCCCGCGGACACCGTGGCCGCGCGCCGTCAGGTACAGGTGCTCGGAGACGGTGAGCGCCGGGAAGTACGCGTCGTCGTCCAGCACGCTCGCCACCTGCCGCCGGAACCCGACGTCCCGCTCGTCGACGTCACCGCCGAGCACCTGCAGCGACCCCGACTGGGGCTCCAGCAGGCCGATCACGGCGCGCAGCACCGTGGACTTGCCCGAGCCGTTCGCGCCGACGAGCGCGACGGCCCTGCCGGGGGCCAGGGTGAACGACACGGGAGCGCACACGGGTGCCCCGCCGTAGCCGACGAGCAGGTCCTGGGCGCGCACGACGGGCTTCGACACGTCCGTCAGGGTAGCCGCGCCCGATGTGCCGCACGCACCGGACGCGACCGGCCGCCGCAGGCCCCGTCACGCGCGGTCGAGGAACTCCTCCCGGTCGCCCGTGAGCATCGCGTCGATGGCCGCCCGCAACGGCGGCCAGCCCGCGAGCTCCGGGTCGTCCTCGACCAGCGCCCGTGCGTCCTGCCGGGCCCGTTCGATGACCTCCCCGTCCCGCGTCACGCGCAGCAGCCGCAGCGACGACGACCCGCCCCACTGCGAGGCCCCGAGCACGTCGCCCTCGCCGCGCTGCTCCAGGTCGAACGTCGCGAGCTCGAACCC
The DNA here is from genome assembly GCF_016862675.1 of Cellulomonas chitinilytica. GTDB lineage: Bacteria > Actinomycetota > Actinomycetes > Actinomycetales > Cellulomonadaceae > Cellulomonas > Cellulomonas chitinilytica. The sequence goes on from NZ_BONK01000002.1 coordinate 385,479, forward strand.
GTCGGACGTGCGGGCGAGCATCTCCACGCGCGCCGCGGCCGGGGTGCCCTCGGGTGCCGACGACACCAGCAGGCACACCCCCGGGGCCGCTCCACGTCCGATGCGTCCGCGCAGCTGGTGGAGCTGGGACACGCCGAACCGGTCGGCGTCGAGCACGACCATCACGGTCGCCTCGGGGACGTCGACGCCGACCTCGACGACGGTCGTGGACACCAGCACCGGCACGTCGCCGCGCGAGAACTCCGCCAGGGCCCGGTCCTTGTCCTCGGGGGCCATCCGGCCGTGCAGGATGCCGACCTCGACCCCCGCGAGCGCCGGGAGCTCACGCAGCCGGTCCGCCACCTCGAGCACGGCCCGCAGCGGCGGCCTGGCGGGCCCGGCCTGGTCGTCGTCGAGCAGGTCGACGTCGTCGTCGACCGCCGCCGGCTCGTCACCGTCGATGCGCGCGCACACGACGTACGCGCGCCCGCCGCGGTCCACCTCCTCGCGGACCCGCTTCCACGTGCGGTCGAGCCACCCGGGGCGGTCGGCGGGGACGACGTGCGTCGTGACGCCGCTGCGTCCCGCGGGCACCTCCCGCAGGACGGAGGTCTCCAGGTCCCCGAACACGGTCATCGCGACGGTGCGTGGGATCGGGGTCGCGGTCATGACGAGCAGGTGCGGGGACGTCGCCGCCTTGGCGCGCAGGGTGTCGCGCTGCTCGACGCCGAACTTGTGCTGCTCGTCGACGACCACGAGCCCGAGGTCGGCGAACTGCACCGTCGCGGACAGCAGCGCGTGCGTGCCGACGACGATGCCGGCGGCGCCGCCCGCGGCGTCGAGCAGGGCAGCCTTCCGGGCCGCGGCAGGCTGCGACCCCGTGAGCAGCGCCACCCGCGTGCCGATCTCGGACCCGCCGAGCATGCCGCCCTCCGCGAGGTCGCCGAGCAGCGCGCGCAGCGAGCGGGCGTGCTGGGCGGCGAGGACCTCCGTCGGGGCGAGCAGGGCGGCCTGCCCACCACCGTCGACGACCTGGAGCATCGCGCGCAGCGCCACGACCGTCTTGCCGGAGCCGACCTCGCCCTGCAGCAGCCGCTGCATCGGCACCGCTCCCGCGAGCTCGGCGGCCACCTGCTCGCCGACCTCGCGCTGGCCGGCGGTGAGCGCGAACGGCAGGCGGGCGTCGAACGCGTCGAGGAGCCCGCCGGCGACGCGCGGACGGGCCGTGGCCGGCTCGGCGGCGGCCCGGGCCCGGCGGCGGGCCAGCTCGGCCTGCAGCACGAACGCCTCCTCGAACCGCAGGCGCGCACGACCTCGCCGCCAGTCGGCCTCGGTGTGCGGCTCGTGCACGTCCTGCAGCGCCTGGCGGCGCGAGCCGAGGCGTCGGGCCTCGCGGACCGCCGGGGGGAGCGGGTCGTCGACGTCGCCCTCGGTGAGGGGACCGAGCGCCGTCCGGACAGCCCGGCCGATCTTCGCGGTGTCCAGGCCCGCGACCGAGCGGTACACCGGTCGCGGCCACTCGGCCCGCTCGACGGCCTGCCGCTCCCCCTCGGTGTCGTCGTCGAACATCTCGTACGTCGGGTGGGCGAGCTGCGGCCGGCCGCCGAACTCGCCGATCTGGCCGGAGAACAGGCCCCGCCGGCCCGGGCGCAGGAGGTTCTCGTGGTGCCGGGTCGCCCCGAAGAAGATGAGCTGGAGCGTGCGCGTGCCGTCGGTGATCTGGACCTCGAGCCGGGCCTGGTGGGTCGTGCGCGCCCGTCGCACCACGGCCTGGCGCACCTCGGCGACGATCGCGACGTCCTCGCCCACGGCGAGACCCGCGATGTCCGTCAGGGTGCTGGCGTCCGCGTACCGCCACGGGTAGTGCCGCAGGAGGTCGCCGACCGTCCGGATGCCGAGGGACGCGAACGGCTTGCCCGACCGCGGCACGAGGGTCGTCACCGCCTCGTCGAGGTAGCCGCGGGCGGGCTCGACGCCGTCGGCGTAGCGGACACCCGGCCCCGAGGAGCGCGCGGCCATCAGTCGATCCCCACGACGAACCGGGGCCCGCTTCCGGTGGGGCCGACGAGCACCGGCTCGACGCCGTCGGTCCGCGCTCCCAGCAGCTCCGCGAGCCGGTCCGCCGTGCCGGGCTCGACGTCGTCCCGGTGCAGCACGGTCAGGCTCAGGTCGCCAGGGGTGCCGACCGCTCCGAGCAGCGCGTCGACACCGGCCACCAGGTCACCGTCGACGGCGGCGGCACGGACCCGCCCGAGGGCCAGCACGGCCGCGTGCGTCGCGGACGACGACACCGCCCCGGCGAACGCGAGCGTGGCGACGACGGTCCGCAGCTCGTCGGCGGCGTCGAGGACCTCGACCACGGGGCCGCGCTCGGTCGCGAGGAGCTCGGCGAGCACGTCGCCCTCGACCGCCCCGCCGGGCAGCACGGCGACGCTCCTGGCGCCGGTGTCCGCCACGGCGCGGACCAGGTGCGCCGTCGAGACGGGCGCCTCGGGGCACCGCACCACGGTGACTGCTCCGGCGGTGGCGTACCAGGCGGCGAGCGCGGGCGAGGACGTGCACGCGACGAGCCCCCAGCGCCCGGGGTCCTCCTCCGACGCCGAGGCCGCGTGCGGGGAGTCGACGAGCCGCACCACGGCCTGCTCCCGCGGCCCGAGCGCCGCCTCGGCGACGGCCCGCTCGGGGTCGTCCGTGTGCACGTGCACGTGCCACCACCCGTCCGCGCCGACGACCGCGACGGAGTCGCCGAGCGCGTGCATCCGCGAGCGCAGCTCGGCACCGAGGTCGCCGCCGGCCCCCTCCGGCTCGTGCACCAGGAGCATCACCTCGAAGGCGCCGGTCGGCTCCGGCACCCCGTCGAGGGTCGCCGGGCGGCTGGGGAGCCAGTCCGGCGCGCCTGCCGCCGGTGCCTCGCCGCGGACGGCCGCGACGAGCGCGTCCAGGACGACGAGCAGCGCGCAGGCACCCGCGTCGAGGACGTGCGCCCGGCGCAGGACCGGGTGCTCCGCGCTGATCCGCGCGAGCGCACGGTGCGCGTCGGCGACGGCCGCCGTGAGCAGGACGGTCGTGGACGCGCCGTCGGCCGCGGCGCGGGCGGCGCGCGTGCCGACGGCGTCCGCGAGCGTGAGGACCGTGCCCTCCTGCGGGTCGGCGACCGCCCCCCGGGCCTCCCGGGCGGCGGCCGCGAGCGCCTCGGCGACCTGCGTGGGCCCCGGTGCCTCCGGCAGCGACGCCGCGAACCCCGCGAGGTACTGGCTCACGATGACCCCGGAGTTGCCGCGGGCCGCCAGCATGGCCCCGTGCGCGAACGCACGTGCGGCCGCGGCGGTGGAGGCGTCGACCGGGAGGGCGGCCAGGGCGGTCACGCCGCCGTCGACCGTGAGCAGCACGTTGGTCCCCGTGTCGCCGTCCGCCACCGGGAACACGTTCACGGCGTCGATGTGCGGGCGTGCGAGGTCGAGCGACGCCCGGGCACCGAGCGCCCACGCGCGCACGACCGCCGCGTCGAGCTCCTCCACCGCACCTCCGTCGTCACACCGAGGCTCCCGCCTCTGCGGATACCCTGCCCGATGTCTCCGACACCCACCTACCCCGCGTCCGCACCGCACCCGGTCGGCGGTGGTGCTCGCAGGCTCGCCGGATGCGCCCATTTGGGGGGCCGTCGGGGCATGGGCTAGTCTTGACCGGTTGCCCGGAGGTCTTCGGGCACAGGTGGCGCACGACGGAGCCGGAAACGGCACGGTCAGCGCCCCACCCCCGACTTCGCCGCGACCCGCGGCGTGCCCGCACAGCATCGGGACCGACCCGTCGGCCCCGGCCGAACCGCAAGAACACAGGAGAAGACCGTGGCTGCCAACTGCGACGTCTGCGCCAAGGGCCCGAGCTTCGGGCACAGCATCTCGCACTCGCACGTGCGCACCAAGCGCCGCTGGAACCCGAACATCCAGCGCGTGCGCGCCGTGGTGGCGGGGACCCCCAAGCGTCTCAACGTGTGCACCTCGTGCCTCAAGGCCGGCAAGGTCCAGCGCGCCGTCTGACGCACGTCGAAGCGTTTCCCGAAGGCCCGTGAGGTATTCGCCTCACGGGCCTTCGCGCTGCCCGGGCCATGTGGCAGGGTGACGTCATGATCGAGCAGCTCGACGACGTCACGATCCGGCCGGCCGCCGAGGCCGACGCCGCGGGGATCGCCGGGGTGCACGTCCGGTCGTGGCGTGAGGCCTACGCCGGCATCGTCCCCGACAGCTACCTGGCCTCCCTCGACCCGCAGGCACGGACCGCCGACTGGACGCGGTTCCTGCGCTCCGGGCCCGCCGACAACGTGAGCACGTGGGTCGCCCAGGCCGGGCCCCAGATCGTCGGCTTCGTGAGCCTCGGGCCGAGCCGCGACGAGGACGCCGCGCGCGGCGACCGTGAGATCTACTCCATCTACCTCGACCCCGGCATCTGGGGGCACGGGGTGGCCCGCGACCTGATGCGCACGGTCATCGGCGAGACCGGCGAACGCACCCGCCTGTCCCTGTGGGTCCTCGCGGCGAACGAACGGGCCCGGCACTTCTACCGTCGCCACGGCTTCCAGGCCGACGGTGTCGAGCGGTACGAGGAGCTCGGCGGCACGGACCTGCTCGAGGTGCGGTACCGCAGAGGCTGACCCCGACCGCATGGGCTGACGCCCCCGGGGGGCCGGCGCTGCCGGTCAGCCGGTCAGCCGCCGAAGTGGTCCCACCCCGGCGCGACGGTCGGCATCTGACCCGCCACCAGCACGCCGGTCCCGGCCCGGACCGTGCCGACCCGCCGGAACGGCGCCGGCAGGACGGTCCCCGCCGGGAACGTCGCCAGCAGCCCGTGGTCCTCCCCACCGCCCAGCACCCACGCCACCGGGTCCACCCCCACGGCCGCGGCGGCCGGTGCGAGCCCGGCGAGGTCTGCCGCGAAGGCGTCCCCGGGCTCGTCGAGGTCGACCTGGACACCGCTGGCGCGCGCCATCCGGCCCGCGTCACGCAGCAGACCGTCCGAGATGTCGAGCATCGCGGTGGCACCCGCGTCCGCGGCCGCGGGCCCGGCGTCGAGCGGCGACGTGGGCCGCAGGTGGGCCGACACCGCGTCGGCCCCGGCGTCGGCCCGGTCGGCGTCGAGGAGCGCGAGGCCCGCGGCGGACCAGCCGCACCGGCCGGCGTGCGCGACCACGTCCCCCGGCCGGGCCCCCGAGCGCAGCACGGGTGCGCGACCTTCGAGGTCACCGTGCGCCGCGACCGCCACCACGACGACCGGGCCGCCGGACAGGTCTCCCCCGACGACCCCGACGCCGAGCGGCCCGCACACGGCGCCGAGCCCCCGCGCGAGGCCCTCGACCCACGCGACGGGCAGGTCGCCCGGGACAGCGAGCGCCACGACGAGGCTCGTCGGGCGCGCACCCATCGCCGCCACGTCGGCGAGGTTCTGCACCGCCGCCCGCCACCCGACGTCCTGGCCCGAGGACCAGGCGCGACGGAAGTGCCGGTCCTCGACGAGGACGTCGGTCGTGACGACCACCCGGCCGTCCGGGGCCGCGACGACCGCCGCGTCGTCGCCCGGCGGCACGAGCGTGCCGGCACCCACGGGCAGGTGCGGGAAGATCCGCGCGAGGAGCTGCTCCTCGGAGAGGTCGGACACGCGCAGGTCGTCGTTCACGCCGCCACCGTAGACGCCGCGGCGCCGCCGGGCCGTGCACGGTGGCCCGTCTCACGTCCGTGCGGCGTCGTGCGTGGCCGGGAGGCACGGTCGGCCGCGTTACGGTGACCTGTGCCCGCGACCAGCCCCCGCCCGACCCGCGCGCGGAGCCGCGTGCTGCTCGGCGTGGTGGCGTCCGCGGCCCTGCTCGCCGGGTGCACGAGCGCCGTCCCGGTGCCGGTCGCGCCGCACGCCACGGACCCGGTGTGCGCGAGCGTCGTGCTCGCCACCCCCGACTCCCTCGGTGACGGCCTGACCCGGCGGGACACCACGAGCCAGGCCACGACTGCGTGGGGCGACCCGGCGCACCCGGTCGTGCTGCGGTGCGGCGTCGAGCTGCTGGGCCCGACGACGGAGCACTGCGTCACGGTCGCGACGCCCGGCGGGGCGACGGTCGACTGGGTGGCCGTGGCCAGCGACCCGGAGCACGAGGACACCAGCGCCTGGACGTTCACGACGTACGGCCGTGAGCCGGCCGTGGAGGTCCAGGTGCCCGCCGAGGTCGCCCAGGAGCGGTCGACGGCGTTCATGGACGCGCTCGGCCCGGCCGTGGACCGCACGACGAAGACGCGGGCCTGCCTCTGACCCCGGTCGGTCAGCGGTCGCTCAGCGGTCGCTCAGCGCAGGCCGGTGGGCCGTGCGAGCGCCAGCGCGATGAGCTCGTCGACCAGCTCCGCGTACGTCACGCCGCTCGCCTGCCACATCCGCGGGTACATCGAGAACGGCGTGAAGCCGGGCATCGTGTTGATCTCGTTCACCACGACGCGCCCCTCGGGCGTGACGAACACGTCGACGCGGGCGATCCCCTCGCACCCGACGGCCTCGAAGCTGCGGACCGCGACCTCCTGCACCTCCGCGACGACGTCGGGCGGCAGGTCCGCCGGGCAGGCGAGCGTGACACCGCCCTCGTCCAGGTACTTCGCCTCGAAGTCGTAGAAGGCGTGCCGCGGGTCGGTCACGACGATCTCGCCGGGCAGCGACGCCCGGGGACGTTCGCCGGCGTGGCCGCCGAGCACCCCGCACTCGATCTCGCGGCCGGTGATCGCCGCCTCGACGACGACCTTGGGGTCGTGCGCGCGCGCGACCTCGACCGCCGCCGCGAGGTCGGCGAGGTCGTCGACCCGCGAGATGCCGAGGCTCGAGCCCGCCCGGGCCGGCTTGACGAACAGCGGCAGGCCGAGCGCCTTGATCCGTGCGACCACGGCCTCGGGGTCACGCTCGAGCTCGCCCGGGCGGATCACCTCGAACGGGCCGACGGGCAGCCCGTGACCGGCGAGCACGAGCTTCATCATGTGCTTGTCCATGCCGACCGCCGACGCGAGCACCCCGGCTCCGACGTACCGGACGTCCGCGAGCTCCAGGAGCCCCTGCAGCGTGCCGTCTTCACCGAACGGGCCGTGCAGCAGCGGGAACACGACGTCGACCTCGCCGACCGTCCGGGGCAGCAGGCCACGCTCCAGCACCTGAACGTCGCGGTCGTCGGTCGCCTGCGGGAGCAGCACGTGCGCGGCGGTGTCCTCGACCTGCGGGAGCCGTCCGTCGACGATCGCCCACCGGTCGGGGTCGTCGTCGGCGAGCACCCAGCGCCCCGACGGCGTGATGCCGACGGCGAGGACGTCGTACCGCTCGCGGTCGATGGCCCGGAGCACGCCGCCGGCGGTCGCACAGCTGATGGAGTGCTCGCCCGACCGTCCGCCGAAGAGCACCATGACCCTCGGCCGGGCGGACCGGGGGGCGGCGGGGGCGGGCTGCTGGGGGTCGGGCGCGTCGTTCATCGCGGACGACCCTACCGGGCGCGGGCAGCGGCCACGGCGTCCTGGACCGCCGTCCCGGCCGTTCCTGCGGCGCCACGGCCCGACGAGCCTCGACACCGTCCTCGCCCGCTCGGCGCGTAACCTGCACGCATGCCCGAGCGTCGCCCCCTGTCCCCCGCCACGTCCGTCGTCGCCGCAGGCCGCCCGGAGCGTCGGCAGGGCACCCCCGTCAACCCCGCCATCGTGCTGTCGTCGACGTACGTGTCGCAGGGCAAGGTGCCCACGGGCGAGCACTTCTACGCCCGCGCCGGCACCGAGACGTGGCACCCGCTCGAGCAGACGCTGGGCGTCCTCGAGGGCTCCGCCCACCCGGCGCTGCTGTTCGCGTCCGGCATGGCCGCCATCGCCGCGGCGATGTCGCTCGTGCCGCCGGGCGGCCGCATCGTCGTCCCCCGGCACGCCTACAACGTGACGATCGCGTACGCCCGCGACCTCGGCGAGCGCTCCGGGGTCGAGCTGACGCTCGTGGACATCGCCGACACCGACGAGGTCGTCGCCGCGGTGCGCGGGACCGACCGGCCCGCGTCGATGCTCTGGGTCGAGACGCCAACGAACCCGATGCTCGAGGTCGCCGACCTGCCCGTGCTCGTCGAGGAGGCGCACGCCGTCGGCGCCCTCGTGGCGGCCGACAACACGTTCGCGACCCCGCTCGGGCAGCGACCGCTGTCGTTCGGCACCGACGTCGTCGTGCACTCCGTCACGAAGTACCTGGCCGGCCACTCGGACGTCATCCTCGGCGCGGCCCTCTCCGACGACCCCGGGCTGCACGAGCGCCTGGCGTCCTACCGGACGATGCACGGCGCCGTCGCCGGCCCCACGGAGGCCTGGCTCGCGCTGCGCGGCGTCCGGACCCTCGCGCTGCGCGTCGAGCGGTCGCAGTCCAACGCCGCCGAGCTCGCACGGCGCCTCGCCGAGCACCCGGCCGTCGCCGAGGTCCGGCACCCGAGCCTGCCGACCGACCCCGGGCACGAGCGGGCGGCGCGCCTCATGGACGGCTTCGGGTCGATCATCGGACTGCGCCCGCACGGCGGGGTCGCGGCGGCCGATGCCGTCGTCGCCGCGCTGGAGCTGTGGGTGCCTGCCACGAGCCTCGGGGGCGTCGAGTCGAGCCTGGAGCGGCGGCGGCGGTTCCCGCTCGAGTCGGCGACCGTGCCCGAGGACCTGCTGCGGCTGTCCGTCGGCGTCGAGGACGTCGAGGACCTGTGGGCGGACCTCGACCAGGCGCTGCGATCCGTCAGCGGCGTCTGACGGCCCGGCGGCGGTCGGCTCCGGCGGGCCCGACCTGGCGGGGTCGGCTCAGGCGCCCTCGGCCTTGTGCGGGCGGGCGAGCAGCAGCGGGGCGAGCTGGTCGACGGGCAGCCCCTCGTGCAGCACCCGCACGACGGCGTGCGTGATCGGCATCTCGACACCGAGGGACGTCGCGAGCTCCAGCACGGACCGGCACGACTTCACGCCCTCGGCCGTCCCGCCGGTGGCGGCGATCGCCTCGTCGAGCGACATGCCCCGGCCGATGTGGCCGCCGAGCGTGTGGTTGCGCGAGTCCGGCGACGCGCACGTCGCCATCAGGTCGCCCATGCCCGCCAGCCCCGGGAACGTGTCGGCGTCGGCGCCGAGCGCGAGCCCGAGCCGCGTGATCTCCACGAGGCCGCGCGTGATGACGGTGGCCATCGTGTTGTACCCGAGCCCGCGCCCCTGCGAGATCCCCACCGCGAGGGCGATGACGTTCTTCACGGCGCCGCACAGCTCGACCCCGACGACGTCGCGGTTCGTGTACGGGCGGAAGTACGACGAGGCGCACGCACGGGCCACGAGCTGGGCGGTGGCGTCGCTCGTCGAGGCGATGACCGTGGCGGTGGGCTGCCGGCGGGCGATCTCGCGCGCCAGGTTCGGCCCGGAGACGACCGCGACACGGTCCTGCGGGATCGCGAGCGCCTCGGCGACGACCTCGCTCATCCGCCGGTCCGTCGACAGCTCGACGCCCTTCATCAGCGACACGGCCACCGTGCTCGGACCGATCGCGTCGCGCAACGGCTCCAGCGTCCGCCGTGCCACCTGGGACGGGACCGCGACCGCCACGATGTCCGCCCCGGCGAGCGCCGCCCTGACGTCCGTGGTCGCGGTGACGCCCGCGGGCAGCTCGACGCCCGGCAGGTAGCCCTCGTTGCGGTGGTCCTCGGTGATCTGGCGGCAGGTCTTCTCGTCGCGGCCCCACACCGTCACCGTGCAGCCCGCGTCCGCCATCACCGCGGCGAACGTGGTGCCCCAGCTCCCGGCGCCCAGCACGGCGGCCCGAAGGGTGTGGCGGGACGCGTCCTCGGGCGGCATGACGTCCGCCGTCACTGCTCCGGCCTCGTCGCGTGGTCGCCGCCCGCCTGCTTCTCGCCGGCGGCCCGCGCCTTGCGCATGTCGTACCGGACGGTCGGGGCCTTCTCGCCCCGCACGTCCTCGAGGAGTGCCGTGATGGCGTCCATGACGCGGTCCGTCGCCTCCCGGAGCGTCGCCGTGTCCTGCGGCCGGTCGTACAGGTCGTCGAGCACCACGGGCGGGCCCGCGACCACCGTCACCTTCTTGCGCGGGAACGGCTTGAGGAGCTTCTTGTAGCGGCCCAGGAGGTTCTGCGGGCCCCACTGCGCGACCGGGACCACCGGGGCGCGCGTCGCGAGCGCCAGCCGGGCCACCCCGGTCTTCGCCGTCATCGGCCACAGGTCCGGGTCACGCGTGAGCGTGCCCTCCGGGAACACCGCGACGCACTCCCCTGCCGCGACGGCCGCGACCGCGGCGTCGAGGGACTCGCCGGCGGCGGCCGTGTTGCGGTGCACCGGGATCTGGCCCGTCGCGTGGAGCACGCCTCGCATCACGGGGACCTCGAACAGCGAGGCCTTCGCCAGGATCTTCGGGGCGAAGCCGTTGTCCCACAGGTAGTGCGCGAAGGTCAGCGGGTCGATGTTCGTCATGTGGTTGCTCGCGGCGATGAACCCACGGTCGGTGGGCATGTTCTCCGCACCGCTCCACTCGCGACGGGTCATCGCCCGCAGCGGCGGGCGGACGATGTGGGCGACCACGCGGTACGCGCGGTTGGAACGAGCCGGTGGTTGCACGGGAGCCGATGCTACCGGGCTCAGTCGCGGCTGAACTCGGCGCCGAGCGCCTCGAGCTTGCCGGTGAACCGCTCGTACCCCCGGTCGATGAGGCTGATGCCCCGCACGGCCGAGGTGCCCTTCGCCGTCAGCGCGGCGATGAGGTGGCTGAACCCGCCGCGCAGGTCCGGCACCTCGATGTCGGCGGCGGACAGCGGCGTCGGGCCGCTGATGACGGCCGAGTGGTAGAAGTTGCGCTGCCCGAACCGGCACGGCCGGCCGCCGAGGCACTCCTTGTACACCTGGATCGTCGCGCCCATGCCGACGAGCGCGTCGACGAACCCGAACCGGTTCTCGTACACCGTCTCGTGCACGATCGACAGGCCCTTGGCCTGCGTCAGGGCGACGACGAGCGGCTGCTGCCAGTCCGTCATGAACCCGGGGTGGACGTCCGTCTCGAGCTGGATCGACCGCAGGTCGCCGCCCGGGTGGAAGAACCGGATGCCGGCGTCGTCCACGGCGAACTCGCCGCCGACCTTGCGGAACGTGTTGAGGAACGTCGTCATCTCGGGCTGCGTCGCGCCCCGCACGTACACGTCACCGCCCGTGGCGAGCGCCGCCGCGGCCCACGACGCCGCCTCGATGCGGTCGGCGAGCGCGGTGTGCTGGAACCCGACGAGCCGGTCGACGCCCTCGATGCGGATCACGCGGTCGGTGTCGACCGAGATGATCGCGCCCATCTTCTGCAGGACGTTGATCAGATCCATGATCTCGGGCTCGATCGCGGCACCGGCGAGCTCGGTGATGCCCTCGGCCCGCACGGCCGTGAGCAGCAGCTGCTCGGTCGCGCCGACGCTGGGGTACGGCAGCGCGATCTTCGTGCCCTGCAGCCTGCGCGGGGCACGGATGTGGATGCCGTTGTCGTGCTTCTCCACGACCGCGCCGAACTGCCGCAGGATGTCGAGGTGGTAGTTGATGGGCCGGTCGCCGATGCGGCAGCCGCCCAGGTCGGGGATGAACGCCTCGCCCAGCCGGTGCAGCAGCGGCCCGCAGAACAGGATCGGGATGCGGCTCGACCCGGCGTGCGCGTCGATGTCCGCGACGTGCGCCGACTCGACGTCGGTCGGGTCCAGGTGCAGCACGCCCGCGTCCGCGTCGGCGTCCACGCGCACGCCGTGCAGCTCCAGCAGACCGGTCACCACGGCGACGTCGCGGATCTGCGGGACGTTGCGCAGGACGCTCGGGGTCTCGCCCAGGAGGGCGGCCACCATGGCCTTGGAGACGAAGTTCTTGGCTCCGCGCACGGTGATCTCGCCCGACAGGGGGTTGCCACCGTTGACGTACAGCAGGTCGCTCATGAACTCATCGTCTCCCACGCGCAGGGGTGCTCCTGACCGCACCGCGTCCGGCGCGCCGTCCCCGGCGCGAAACCTTCACAAGTCCGGACGTTCCGTCGGCTCCTACTTCTTGTGGCCGTGCTTGCCCTTGGGGGCCTTCCGACCGGACGACTTCCCGGCCGTGGCCTTCGCCTTCGCGGGCTTCGGCTTGGCCTTGGCCTTCGCCACGTCCTTCTTCCTGCCCGCCGGGGCCACCGACGTCGACTTCTTGCCCTTCGAGCCCTTCTTCGGCTCGTCCACGCGGGGCGCGGGCGCCGGCGAGGCGGCCACGACCGTCGGCACGACCTCGGAGGCCTTGGGTGCGCTCTTGGACTTCGGCGCGGCCTTGGGTGCGGCCTTCGTCGCGGGTGCACCCTTCGCCGTCCGTCCGGCCGGTGCCGTCGGGACGCCGTTGCCACCGGTGGCCGGGACGCCGGTGCCACCGGCGACGGCCGCGCGCAGGGAGGTCCCCGGACGGAACCGCGCGACGGTGGTCTCCGGCACGTCGACGACGGCCCCGGTGCGCGGGTTGCGCGCGCTGCGCGCGCCACGCGTCGCCGGCTCGAACGTGCCGAACCCGACGAGCGTCACACGTTCGCCGGCGACGAGCGCCGCGGTGATCTCCTCCAGCACGGCGTCGACGGCGGCCGCCGCCTGCACCCGCTCGGCGCCGCGTGCGACGACCCGATCGACGATCTGCGTCTTGCCGACCATGCTGACCCCTCTCGCTGGCACCCGCGACACGTTCCGCGCCTCACCGTAGTCACCCGGACGGGCGAGCGGGCGGAATCGGCGGGGTCGCGCCGCGGCACGACCCCGCCGTCGCCGCTCAGCGAGAGGTCTGGATCTCGACGTGCACCGGGCGCGCGGCCTGGATCTCGACCGGCGGGAGGTGCTTGGCCGGCAGCGTGCGCGGACGCCACGGCTCGCGCGTCTCCTCGAACTGCGAGATCTCGTCGGCGTGCTGCAGCGTCAGGCCGATGTCGTCGAGCCCCTCGAGCAGGCGCCAGCGCGTGTAGTCGTCGACCTGGAACGGCACGACCACGTCGTCGCACGTGATCGTGCGCGCCTCGAGGTCGACCGTGACCTCGGTGCCCGGCCGGGTCTCGAGGATCTTCCAGATGAGCTCGATGTCCTCCTGCGACGCCTGCGCGGCGAGCAGCCCCTGCTTGCCGGAGTTGCCGCGGAAGATGTCCGCGAACCGCGCCGAGATGACGACCTTGAACCCGTAGTCCTTGAGCGCCCACACGGCGTGCTCGCGCGACGAGCCGGTGCCGAAGTCGGGGCCGGCCACGAGGACGGAGCCCGCCGAGTACGCCTCCTGGTTGAGGACGAACGTCGGGTCACCGCGCCAGGCGGCGAACAGCGCGTCCTCGAACCCGGTGCGCGTCACGCGCTTGAGGTAGACGGCCGGGATGATCTGGTCCGTGTCGACGTTGCTGCGCCGCAGCGGGACGCCGACGCCGGTGTGCTGGGTGAACTTCTCCATCAGTCTTCTCGCTTCCTTGGTCAGACCGTCTGGAGGTCGGTGAGCGGGCTGCCGTCGGGGGCGACGACGTCGGGGCCCAGGTCGGCGACCGACGAGAGCGTGCCGCGGATGGCCGTCGCGGCCGCGACGAGCGGCGAGACGAGGTGCGTGCGTCCGCCCTTGCCCTGCCGGCCCTCGAAGTTGCGGTTCGACGTCGAGGCGGACCGCTCCCCCGGCGCGAGCTGGTCGGGGTTCATGCCCAGACACATCGAGCAGCCGGCGTTGCGCCACTCGGCACCGAAGTCGAGGAAGATCTTGTCGAGCCCCTCGGCCTCGGCCTGCAGGCGGACCCGCGCGGACGCGGGCACCACGAGCACGCGCACCTCGTCGGCCTTGTGCTTGCCCTGGACGAGCTTGGCGACCGAGCGCAGGTCCTCGATGCGGCCGTTGGTGCACGAGCCGATGAAGACCGTGTCGACCTTGATCTCGCGCAGCGGCTGGCCGGGCGTGAGGCCCATGTACTCGATGGCGCGCTCGGCGGCGACGCGCTCGTTCGCGTCGGCGATCTCCTCGGGCACCGGGACGGACCCGGACAGCGGCAGGCCCTGGCCCGGGTTGGTGCCCCACGTGACGAACGGCTCGAGGTCCGACGCCTCGAGGACGACCTCGACGTCGAACTGCGCGTCGTCGTCGGAGCGCAGCGTCTTCCAGTACTCGACGGCGGCGTCCCAGTCGGCACCCTCGGGCGCGTGCGGGCGGCCCTTCAGGTAGTCGAACGTGGTCTGGTCCGGCGCGATCATGCCGGCGCGCGCGCCCGCCTCGATCGACATGTTGCAGACCGTCATGCGGGCTTCCATGGACAGCGCCCGGATGGCCTCGCCGCGGTACTCGAGCACGTAGCCCTGGCCGCCCCCGGTGCCGATCTTGGCGATGATCGCCAGGATGATGTCCTTGCTGGTCGCACCCGAGGGCAGCTCGCCGTCCACGGTGATCGCCATCGTCTTGAACGGCGCGAGCGGCAGCGTCTGGGTGGCGAGCACGTGCTCGACCTCGCTGGTGCCGATGCCGAACGCGAGCGCACCGAACGCGCCGTGGGTCGACGTGTGCGAGTCGCCGCAGACGACCGTCAGGCCCGGCTGGGTCAGGCCGAGCTGCGGGCCGACCTGGTGGACGATGCCCTGGTCGGCGTCGCCGAGCGAGTGGATCCGGACGCCGAACTCCGCGGCGTTGCGGCGCAGCGTCTCGATCTGGGTGCGGCTCGTCGTGTCGGCGATCGGCCGGTCGATGTCGAGCGTGGGGGTGTTGTGGTCCTCGGTCGCGAGCGTGAGGTCCGGGCGGCGCACGGGGCGGCCCGCGAGCCGCAGACCCTCGAACGCCTGCGGGCTCGTCACCTCGTGGACGAGGTGGAGATCGATGTAGAGAAGGTCCGGCACACCGTCCGTGCCACGGCGCACGACATGTGCGTCCCAGACCTTCTCCGCCAACGTGCCGGCCATGTTCTCGGTCCTGTTCTCCTAGTCCGGGAGGGGGTAGTTCCCGGGTTCGTAGGCCGACCTGCTTGCATCTCAGCCTTCGAGACGCCAATATCGACCTATGGACAACTCTAGCGGAGTCGGCGTCCTGGACAAGGCCGCGTCGGTTCTCAGTGCGCTCGAGGCCGGTCCGGCCACGCTTGCGCAGCTCGTCACCGCCACCCATCTTGCTCGCCCGACAGCCCATCGGCTGGCGGTCGCGCTCGAGCACCACCGTCTCGTCGCCCGCGACATGCAGGGCCGGTTCGTGCTCGGGCCCCGCCTGTCGGAGCTCGCGACCGCCGCCGGCGAGGACCGTCTCCTCGCCGCCGCCGGGCCCGTGCTCGCGGCGCTGCGCGACCACACCGGCGAGAGCGCCCAGCTCTACCGCCGCCAGGGTGACCTGCGCATCTGTGTGGCCGCGGCGGAGCGGCCGATCGGTCTGCGCGACTCCATCCCGGTGGGCGCGACCCTGACCATGCAGGCCGGCTCCGCCGCGCAGATCCTGCTCGCCTGGGAGGAGCCCGACCGGCTCCACCGCGGCCTGCAGGGCGCCAAGTTCACGGCGACGATCCTGTCCGGCGTCCGTCGCCGGGGCTGGGCGCAGTCCGTGTCGGAGCGCGAGGTCGGCGTCGCGTCCGTGTCCGCGCCCGTGCGTGGGCCGTCGGGACGCGTCGTCGCCGCCGTCTCGGTCTCCGGACCGCTCGAGCGCCTCTCGCGGCAGCCCGGCCGCCTGCACGCGTCCGCCGTCGTGTCCGCCGCGAACCGGCTCACCGAGGTCCTGCGCCGCACCGCGGACTGATCTCGTCCCGCGCCGCGGTCGCCTGCCGGTCCAGTCGGCGGCGACCGCGGCGGCGGCGGGCCGTCGTCTCGCCGTGGGCGCCGGTCGACACGCTTCACCCGTCCGGCCTACGGGCCGGCCTCCGCGCCGGCCCGTGGTTCACCCGGGGCATGGGGCCCGGAACCGGCGCGGCACCGGGCACATCGGCACGGGCCGCGCGGGCGGCATGGAACGCACTGGCCGCACGACATGCACGGAGGAACGACGAAGGCCCGGTCACCGTGGTGACCGGGCCTTCTTCTGTACCCCCGACCGGATTCGAACCGGCGCTACCGCCGTGAGAGGGCGGCGTGCTAGGCCGCTACACAACGGGGGCCTATCAGCCGCGAGACCCGTAGGCCTCGCTTACCGAGTGAACACTTTACCCGATGCTCCGAGGGACTCGGACCGCGGGTCAGCGGTGCTCGCGCTGGGGTACCAGGACTCGAACCTAGACTAACTGAACCAGAATCAGTCGTGCTGCCAATTACACCATACCCCATGGGGGTATGACCTCCGGTGCTCGTCGGACGCCTCACGAGGCCATCCGCCGCCCACCCGGACGTCGTACCGGCGGTGAACACTACCCGAGCGTGACGGCAGCGGTCCAACTGGGAGCGCCCACGGCCGCCATTCGTGACGAACACCACCCGCTCCCGCACGTCCCCGAGCAGCCGGGCACCCGTGCGGCGCTCACGTCAGCGCGGGATCCGGCCGAGCTCCGACGCGTCGTACCAGAGCAGGTCACGCTCGTCGAGAGCGTCCAGGGCCGCCTCGTCGCCGTCCGCGGCACGGCGCACGTCCTCCCGAGCCGCGGGCTCGTCGACGTGCACGCACGCCACGTCGTCGCGGCCGAGATCGTCGAGCAGGTCCACCGCACTCGGGACCACGTCCTCGTCCACGACCGTGACCACCGCGCGCTCGGGCACGTCCACCGAGACGACGACCCGCAGTCGCGGTGCGTCCGGGCGGTCCGCGAGCAGCACCAGCGAGTCGTCCGCCGCCGCCAGCTGCGCGAGGAACTCCAGGCCCTCGTCGTCCTCGTCGGGTATCGCCGCACGCAAGGCGGGTGTCACGGCGTGCGCACGACGGGCAGCCAGCGTGAACGTCGCGGACCCGAGCTCGTCGAGCGTGGCGGGGAGGTAGATGCGCACGGTCCCCAGTCTGCCCGGTCGAGCACGCCCGCGACGTCGGGACCCCGCCGGACGCGCCGCGCAGCCGGTCGGAGCCGCACCGTGGCGGCCGTCGTCATCCTGCCGGCGCACCCACCGGTGCCAGCGCATGCTCGACACGCGCCGCCACGACGGCCAGTGCACGCCGCGCCGGCGACCCGGGGACCGCCTCACGCAGCGTCCGCGCCTCCAGCAGGGCCGCGTCCAGCGCTGGGCGGTCCTCGGCCACCAGGCACGCGTCCGTCACCCCCGCGTACCGGGCGAGCGCCTGCGCGACGGCCTCCGCGGGGCGCGGTCCCGCGACCGACGCACGGACCCGGTTGACGACCACGAGCCGCGACGTGCCGAGCCCCAGGTCGGTGAGCTCCCCCAGGCCGCGGACGAGCCGCTGGATCCCGACGGGATCGCCCGTCCCGACCACCACGACCAGGTCCGCCGCCTCCAGGGCGCTGAGGGTCGCGGCGTTCCGCCGGGGCGCGCGGGTGTCGTAGCTGAGGACCTCGTCCTGCTCCAGGCAGAAGCCGCAGTCGACGACCGTCCACCGGGCGAGCGACCGGGCCACCGACCACACGGGCTCGAGCGACGACGACGGCAGCTCCGGCCAGCGGTCGGCACGCGAGATGCCCGACAGGACGCGCAGCCCGGGTGCGATCGACGGCGAGAGCCGGGCCAGGGTCGTCAGGTCGAGCGTGCCCTGACCGGCGGCGCGGGCGGCCGCCGCGAGCCCGGGAGCCTCGTCGAGCATCCCCACCACCTGGGCGACGCAGCCGCCGTACGTGTCGGCGTCCACAAGGAGCGTCGGCGCCCCCGCCGCGAGCTCCGTCGCCACGTTCACCGCGACGGTCGTCCGGCCCGGCGCTCCCGTGGGACCCCACACGGCGACGACCGAGCCCCGCTCCGGCAAGGGCACGGGGGCGGCGGCCGGGCCTGCAGCCTGCAGCACCGGCAGCTCACGGGTGCGGTCGTCGACGGCCGCGTCCAGGACCCGCAGGGCGTCGCGGACGACCCCCGACGCACCCACCTCGTCACCCGGCGCATCGACGACGAGGTCCGCGCCGAACGACGTCAGCCGCTCGGCGAGCCACGGCCTGGCCGGGTCCGCCACGCCCACGACCCGCACGCCGGCACGGTGCAGCAGCTCGACCGACTCGCGGTCGAGCTCGTCGAGGTCCACGGAGACGACCGCCAGCGTGCCGAGACCGGCCTCCGCCGCCGCAAGGAGCTCGGTGAGGTCGGCGCAGCGTCGCGTGACGCTCAGCCGCCCTCCCGAGCCTTCCATCGCCTGGACCAGGATCGACTCCGCGACGCCCTGGACGGCGCACAGCACCCCGACGGCCACGTCAGCCGCCCGACCCGGGCAGCGGGACGACGTCGACGGTACCGTCCGCGGACAGCGCCGCGAGCACCCCGGGCAGCGCGTCCGTCGGGACCAGGACCTGCACCGTCGCGGCACCGGTCGCGGCGAAGCCTCCGTCGGGACGCGTGACCTCGGCGACCGTGAGCCCTGTCGCGAGCGGGTGCGGTCGTGCGCTGTCGGCCGCCTCGGCGTCGGCGGCGTCCACCGCTGCGTCGTCCACCGGCTCGTCGCCCGCCCCGGCGGAGTCCGACGGCGTGAACCACAGGTCGACGAGCGCCCCCACCGTCACCGCCTTCGCCGGGGGCCGCACGAGACCGATCGCGACCGGCCTGACGTCGACGTCCGCCGCGTCACCGATCGCCGCCCGCGGGACGAGCTCCCCCGCGCCGACCGTCCGCAGGGCGGTGCCGTCGGTGGGCAGGGGCTCCTCGGCGGACAGGTAGCGCCCGACGTCGACCGAGCCCAGCCGCACGTCGACGACCGCGAGCGCACCGGCCTCGACCCGCTGGCCCGCCACGATCGCGTCGCGGGCCACGTACACCGGTACCGTCCGCTGCGCCGTCCGTACCGCCCAGGAACCCAGCACCACCGACGCGGCCACCATGGCGACGCCCGCGAGCAGGCGCGGGTCTCGCCAGCCGGGTCGGCGCAGCCGGGGCGCGACCGGCGCCGGCAGGTCGAGCACGCTGGTGTTCATCTGGTCCCCCGTCGTCCCGAGCACCGCCGCAGAGTCCCGCGACGTGCGCCATCCTGCCCGGACGAACCGGGGCGCTGCGGAAGCATTGTGGACAACCCGGGCACCGCGCCATCGCGTGCCACACTGCGGGCATGGCCTCGAGGTTCCTCACGCTCGCCGACGTCACCGAGATCCTCAACATCTCGGCACCGCAGGCGTACGCGCTCGTGCGCTCGGGCGAGCTGCCCGCGATCCAGATCGGCGGCCGCGGCATCTGGCGCGTCGAGTCGGCCGAGCTGGAGAACTACATCCAGCGGATGTACGAGCAGACCCGGGAGCGCGCGGCGTCGCAGACGGACGCACGGGACCACGCGTCCTGAGGCGCGTCGCATGATCCGGCGCGATGCGGCGCGGGTCAGCCTGAGCGGACGGCGGCGAGCGTCGCGAACGGCATCGTCCACAGCCGCCCGGCGTGCTCCTGCGTCGCGCCGACCTCCAGGTGGTCCGACCAGACGCGCTCGATCCGGCCGACGACCTCGGCCCCCCGCGCGCTGACGCGCACCGTCACCCGGTCCCGCGCGAGCGCCCGGAGCGCGTGACCGAGCCCGAGCCTGCGCTCCGCGGCGCCCACCGGTGGTGCCCCGTGCGCGACGAGGCCGCTCACGGCAGCGACCGCGCCGACCGGCACCAGCACCTGCTGGACAGGCGAGGGAGCGACCAGCAGCCACTCGGTTGCGCTGTCGACGAGCTCGCCCTCGATGCCCTCGCCCGTCTGCACGAGCAGCCGGACCCGGGATCCGCGTGAGGCCCGGACGCGATCGGCGAGCCCGACCGTCGCTCGCTCGGCCCGCGTGAGCTCGGCGACCTGGACGTGCCGCTCCGCGGCGCGAGCCGCGTCGAGCTGGGCCTCCATGTCCGCGAACACCGCCTCCCACCGCACCCCGACACCGTAGGGGCTGGCAGGGCCGGAGGCGGAGGCGTCCACAGACGCCCCGTGGGGCGCCGGCGCGTGCCGGGTCTCCCTCCACGGCTGGGACGGGGTGGACATCGAACCGGACATTCCGGTACACCTAGCAACGCCAAGTTTCATCAAACTGCATCAAACGACACAGGGGGCCATCGAAATGCGCCAACAGCACCACGAGGCGGTTCGGACGCCAGCGAGGTCCTCCTGGCGATCCGTGGGCCTCCTCACCACCGCGGTCGGCCTGTGCGGCGCCCTCGCGGTCGTGCTCGTGGCGCACCTGACCGAGGTCCTGTCCGCGGCCCGCGGGCCCTGGCGCGTCGACACGCTCGTCGACCTGGGCGTGTCCGCGACAGGGGCCGTCGTGGTCGTCTGGCTCGGGGGATCCACGCTCCTCGCGCTGGCGTGCCTCACGGCGCGGGCAGCGGGTGCGACGTGGCGCTCCGGCGAGCGGGTCGTCCTGCGGTGCGCGCCGACCGTCGTCCGCCGTGCGCTCGTCCTCGCGGTCGGCGCAGGTCTCGGGCTCGGCGTCAGCACGACCGCCATGGCGGCCGAGCCGACCTCGGGGCCCCCGACCGCGACATCCGTCTCGGCGTCCGCAGGGACCGATCTCGACCTCGGCTGGACCGTCACCGCCCCGGACGGCGCAGCCGGGCCGACCGCCACGGGCTCCTCCGAGCCTGCCGGGGCCCGGTCCGGGGCCGCGCCGGCCGCCGTCGACAGCGGCACCGCTGCTCCCTCGCCGACCGGCGCGCCCGACCAGCCCTCTCCCGAGCCCGCCCGCGACGTCGAGCCGCCCTCGGCCCCGTCGGCATCGGCCGCCGCCGGCGCACCGGCGCCCGCGCCGACCCCCACCACGCACCTGCTCACGACGCCCGTCCGCCCGACCGCCGACGCGGGGCCCGGCACGGTCGTCGTCGTCCGGGGGGACAGCCTCTGGCGGATCGCCGCACGGCACCTGTCGCCCGGAGCGGACGACGCGCAGGTCGCCGCCGCCTGGCCCACGTGGTACGCGGCCAACGCCGACGTCATCGGCCCCGACCCCGGGGCGCTGCTCCCCGGCCAGGTCCTCGTCGTGCCGGCGACCCCCACGGCGGACGGGGCGCACGCATGACCGCCCTCGTGCTCGAGCCCGAGACCGCCGCCGAGGAGCTCTTCGCCAGGGTCGGCCTGCTCGCGCCCGTCGCCGTCGACGCGGTCGACGACGTCTGCACCGCCACGCGCCCCGCCCCGGTCCCCAGCCCGACGGTCCGGCTCGTGCCGCTCCCGCCCGCGGCGTCCGGGCTCGAGGCGGACGGCCCGGCGCACACCGTCCCGCCGTCGCTCGGCCGACGTCTGCGGATCCTCCGCGCGACCGACCGGTCACCCGTGCTCGACGCGGCCGACGAGGAACGCGGCGCGAGCCCGCGCGGCGACGTCACGGCCCTCGCCGGACTGATCGCGCAGGCCACCGTCGAGGTCCTGGGCGGTCGCCGCTCCCCCGGGCAGCTCGCACGCTGGGTCACACCGGGCGTCTACGAGTCCGTGCACCAGCGCGCCGCGCTGACGGTCCGCGTCCTCGGACCCCGGGGGGCCGCTCGACCTCCGGTGGTGCGGCGCGTGCGGGTCTGCACGATCGACCCGCACGTCCACGAGGCGTCCGTCGTCGTCGAGGACGGCGCGCAGGTCCGCGCCGTCGCGCTGCGCATCGAGTCGCACCGTGGCGCCTGGCGCGCCACCGCCGTCGAGGTCGGCTGATCGGCGACCTCGACGGCGGGGCGGGGCGTCAGTGCTTGCGCTGCTGCTTGGCTGCCCTGCGGCGGGCCTCACGGTTCGCACCGTCGACAGGCGCGTCCTCGGCCGCCCCGTCCGCCGGACCCGTCACGCGGGACGCATCCCCGTCGACGGACGGTGCCGAGTACTGGAGCGGCACGCGCTCCTGCGGCCCGTCGATGCCCTTGGCCACCAGCCGCGGTCCGTCCTGGACCCCGCGCGGCGCGGCTGCCGTGGCACCCGCGCTCGCCGCGGCCGCGGCGGCCGAGTCGGCCGTGACCGCAGGCGCCTCGGGCTCCGCGACCTGGACCTCGAGGTTGTACAGGTAGCCGACCGTCTCCTCCTTGATGGCGTCGGTCATGGCGTTGAACAGCTGGTAGCCCTCGCGCTGGTACTCGATGAGCGGGTCACGCTGGGCCATCGCCCGCAGACCGATGCCCTCCTTGAGGTAGTCCATCTCGTAGAGGTGCTCACGCCACTTGCGGTCCAGCACCGAGAGCGTGACGCGCCGCTCGAGCTGGCGCATGTTGTCCGACCCGATCGTCTCCTCGCGCTCCGCGTACGCGTGCTCGGCGTCGGAGAGGATCTCGCGCTCGATCAGCTCCGCCGACAGCCGCGTCGCGCCGCCGGCCTGCTCGACGACCTCGTCGGGCGTGATCGTCACCGGGTACACCGCCTTGAGCGCGGTCCACAGGGCGTCGAGGTCCCAGTCCTCCGGGCGCCCCTCGGCGGCCGCACCCGTGATGTACGCGGTCAGCACGTCCCGGCGGAAGTGGCCGACCTGCTCGTGCAGGTCCTCCCCCTCCAGGACGCGGCGCCGCTGCTCGTAGATGACCTCGCGCTGACGGGACATCACGTCGTCGTACTTCAGGACGTTCTTGCGGATCTCGAAGTTGCGGGACTCGACCTGCGCCTGCGCCGACTGGATGCCGCGCGTGACGATCTTCGACTCGAGCGGCATGTCCTCCGGGAACCCGGCGCGCGTCATCATCGACTCGGCCAGGCCGGAGTTGAACAGGCGCATGAGGTCGTCCTGCATCGACAGGTAGAAACGGGACTCGCCCGGGTCACCCTGCCGGCCGGACCGACCGCGCAGCTGGTTGTCGATGCGCCGCGACTCGTGACGCTCCGTGCCGAGCACGTACAGGCCGCCCAGCTCGGTCACCTCGTCGTGCTCGGCCGCCACCGCGGCCTTGGCCTTGTCGAGCGCCGACGGCCATGCGGCCTCGTACTCCTCGGCGTTCTCCGCGGGGTCCAGGCCCCGCGCGGCGAGGTCGGCGACCGCCATGAACTCGGCGTTGCCGCCGAGCATGATGTCCGTGCCACGGCCGGCCATGTTCGTCGCGACCGTGACCGCACCCTTGCGTCCGGCCTGCGCGACGATCGACGCCTCACGCGCGTGCTGCTTGGCGTTCAGGACCTCGTGCGGGACGCCCTGCTTCTTGAGCTTCGAGCTGAGCAGCTCGCTCTTCTCGACGCTGGTGGTGCCGACCAGGACGGGCTGGCCCTTCGCGTGCCGCTCGACGATGTCGGCGACGACCGCGTCGAACTTGCCGTCCTCGCTCTTGTAGACGAAGTCGCGCTGGTCGATGCGCTGCATCGGCCGGTTGGTGGGGATCGGGACGACGCCGAGCTTGTACGTGCCCTGGAACTCGGCGGCCTCGGTCTCGGCCGTACCCGTCATCCCGGCGAGCTTCTCGTAGAGGCGGAAGTAGTTCTGCAGCGTGATCGTGGCGAGCGTCTGATTCTCCGCCTTGATCGCGACACCCTCCTTCGCCTCGATCGCCTGGTGCATGCCCTCGTTGTAGCGACGGCCCGGCAGGATGCGGCCGGTGTGCTCGTCGACGATGAGGACCTCGCCCTGCATCACGACGTAGTCCTTGTCCCGCTTGAACAGCTCCTTCGCCTTGATGGCGTTGTTGAGGAACCCGATGAGCGGGGTGTTGAGGGACTCGTACAGGTTGTCGATGCCGAGGTAGTCCTCGACCCGCTCGATGCCCGGCTCCAGGACGCCGACGGTGCGCTTCTTCTCGTCGACCTCGTAGTCACGCTCGGGCTGCAGCCGGCGGACGACCTTCGCGAACTCGGCGTACCACCGGTTCGTGTCACCCGACGCGGGGCCGGAGATGATGAGCGGCGTGCGCGCCTCGTCGATGAGGATCGAGTCGACCTCGTCGACGATCGCGAAGTTGTGGCCCCGCTGGACGAGCTCGTCGGTGCTCCACGCCATGTTGTCGCGCAGGTAGTCGAACCCGAACTCGTTGTTCGTGCCGTACGTGATGTCGGCGGCGTACTGCTGCCGCCGCTCGGCGGGGGTCTGGTTGCTCAGGATGACGCCGCTCGACAGACCGAGGAACCGGTAGACCCGGCCCATCAGCTCGGCCTGGTACCCGGCCAGGTAGTCGTTGACCGTGACGACGTGCACGCCCTTGCCGGACAGCGCGTTGAGGTAGGCCGGTGCCGTGGCGACGAGGGTCTTGCCCTCACCGGTCTTCATCTCGGCGATGTTGCCGAGGTGCAGCGCGGCGCCGCCCATGAGCTGCACGTCGAAGTGCCGCTGCCCGAGGGTGCGGCGGGACGCCTCGCGGACGGCGGCGAACGCCTCCGGCAGCAGGTCGTCGAGCGACTCCCCGTCGGCCAGCCGGGCGCGGAACCGGTCGGTCTCCTCCCGCAGCTCCGCGTCGGACAGCGACTCGAAGCTGTCCTCCAGGGCGTTGACCTGCTGGGCGATGCCCGACAGCTTCTTGACGATCCGGCCTTCACCGAGGCGCAGGACCTTCTCGAGGATCGCTGGCACGCATGACTCCCGACGTGTTCGCACCCCGGGCGCGCACGGCGTCGGAGCGGCTGGTGTCACCGGCCGCGCGGCCGGGCCCGACCATCGTAGGCGAGCGGCGGGTGCGTGGGCGAAGAACGACCACGGCAGCTGCGAGCAGCACCGCCCCCACCAGCCCGGCCAGGCCGAGCCGCTCGTCGAGCAGCAGCACCGCGCCGACCGTCGCGGTGAGCGGCTCGAGGAGCGCGAGGAGAGCAGCGCTGGTCGCGGGAACGGTGTGCAGACCGCGGAAGTACGCCCCGTACGCGGCCGCGGTGGGGACGAGCGCCAGGTACGTGACCAACGCCCAGCCGCGGGTCGTGCCGGGGACCTGGACCCCCGGGCCGACGACCGCGGACACCGCCACGAGCACGATTCCGCCGAGCGTGAACGCGAGCGCCGTCAGCGGCAGCGCACCCAGCCCGGGCGTGCCGCCGCGGTTGATCGCGGTCATCGTCGCGAACGCCCCGGCGGCCACCAGGGCGAGGAGGACGCCACCCGTGCGGCCCGAGCCCGAGCCCGTCCCCGCGGCCGTCGAGGTGCCCACGAGACACACCAGACCCGTCAGGGCGAGCACCAGCGCGAGGACGGTCCGGCCCGACGGGAGCCGGCGGCCCAGCACCGCGGCGCCCACCGCCACGAGCACGGGCGCCGCACCGAGCGCGACGAGCGTCGCGGTCGCGACCCCGGCGCGCGCCACCGCGGAGAAGTAGGCGGCCTGGTACGCCGCGGCCAGCAGCCCGGTCACCACGACCCGACCGAGCACGACGCGCGTCCGAGGCACCCGTCGCAGCGCACCGGTCAGCACCAGCGCGACGAGCAGCAGGCCGCCACCACCCAGCAGGCGCCACGCGGCGACCGCCGAGGCGGGCAGGTGCTCGGCATCGGCCAGCGCCGCCCCGGCGAGCCCGCCGGTGCCCCACAGCACCCCGGCGAGGGCGACGAGCGCGAAGTCGCGTCGTGCGGTCACGCGGCGGCCGTCGCAGCCTGCAGCGGCGACGCCAGGTCCCCGCGCAGCGACCCGTCGGCCGCCCCCACGGCCACCTTGTCGAGACCCAGCCACCGGGCCAGCAGGTCGAGCTCGGCGGTGAGCGCGGGGAGCAGGACGTCGTCCGCCGGCACGCCCGGGACCGCCGTCCGGTGCGCCGCGTGCACCCGCAGCACCCCGGCGCGTCGGTCCGCCTTGAGGTCCAGCAGCGCCGGGACCGACTCCCCCAGCAGGAACGGCAGCACGTAGTAGCCCCATACGCGCTTCGGCTCGGGCACGTAGATCTCGATCCGGTAGCGCAGCCCGAACACCGCCTCGAGCCGTTGCCGCTCGAACACCAGCGGGTCGAACGGGCTGAGCAGGGCGGCGCCCGTCGCCCACCGGGGCATCGTCGCGTCGCGGTGCCGGTACGCGGGCCGACCACCCCACCCCTCGACGTCGACGGGCACCAGCACGCCGTCCTCGACGAGCGAGGCGATCGCGGGCAGCACCCGGCGCTGCGGGATGCGGAAGTAGTCGGCGAGGCCGCGCACGGTGCCGACGCCGTGCGCGCGTGCCGAGATCTCGACGAGCGCGCGCACCGCGTCCTCGTCGGACTGCGCCGGCTGCGCCAGGACGTCCGCCGGGAGCACCCGCGACGTGAGGTCGTACCGGCGCTCGAACGCCGGGTTGCGTCCCGCGGAGGTGACCTCGCCGGTGAAGAAGAGGAACTCCAGGACGCGCTTCGCGACCGTCCAGTTCCAGCCCCACTCGGTCCGCGTCGTCGGGTGCTCGGCCTCGAACCGGACCTGCACCTCGCGCGCGGTGAGCGGACCCTGCTCGGCGATGAGCTGGCGCACCTCGTCGACCACGGGCGCGTGCTGCAGCGGCACCTCGGCGATCGCGCCCCACGCCTCGTTGAGGTAGTCGCGCTGGCGCCACTCGAGCAGCCGGAACGTCTCCGGCGGGACGAACGACGCCATGTGCGCCCACGCCTCGACCAGCCGACGGGGACGCTGCCCCGCCGCACGGTCCAGGAGCGTCGTGTCGTACGGCCCGACCCTGCTGAACACGGGCATGAGGTGCGCGCGCGCCAGGACGTTCACGGAGTCGATCTGCAGCAGCCCCAACCGGTCGACGACCTGCTGGAGCCCGCGGGCGTCGACGGGACCGCGCACCTCCCGGCGGGGACGGTCCAGGCCCTGGGCGCGCAGCGCGACACGGCGTGCCTGCGACAGGGAGAGCTGCTCGGGAGCACTGGCCATGACGACATCCTGCCGTGCACCGCCGACACGACGACGCCCGACCCCGAGGGGCCGGGCGTCGTCGTGCGTGCCGGTCGGTGCCTGTCAGCCGGCGACGGCCGCTCCCTGGCCGACCGCGGCGCCCGCGACGGGCATGTCGAGCTTGATCACGCCGTAGCTCCAGCCCCGTCGCCGGTACGCGACCGCCGGCTGCGCCGTCTCCACGTCGACGAACAGGTAGAAGTCGTGGCCGACGAGCTCCATCTCGTAGAGCGCGTCGTCCACCGTCATCGGCGACGCCTCGTGGACCTTCTCGCGGATCACGACGGGCGAGTCACCCAGCGTGGTCTCGACGGCACCGTCCTCGCCGACCGTCGGTACGTCGGCGACGGTGTCGGACAGGTCGTCGGGCGGACGCACGTCCACGGGCGCGATCGGAGTGTGGTTGCGGTGGTCCTTGCGCCGGTCACGGGTGCGACGCAGGCGCTCGAGCAGCTTCGCCAGTGCGAGGTCGAGCGCGGCGTACCGGTCGTCGGCACACGCCTCTGCGCGGATCACGGGACCCTTGTCGACGACCGTGAGCTCGACGCGCTCACGGCTGCCCGACTGGCGAGGGTTCGTCTCGTGCGACACGAGGACGTCGATCCGCTGGGCGCGGGGGGCCAGCTGCTCGACCTTCGCGAGCTTCTGCTCGAGATGGACCCGGTACTTCGGGAGCACCTCGGTGTGCCGGCCTGCAACCACGATCTCCATGTGAGCCTCCTGGGGAGGTCAGGGGCGGCGTCAGCGCCGCCCGGACGACATGCACTGTGTATTGCCCCGACGGGGCAATCAGGCGGCACCACCTCCTCCGCAGGCCGGGCCGTGCGACCCCCGGAGGGGCGCTGCCCGACACCGTCGGCTCTGACCACCACGGTAAGCCCGGCCGTCGCACAGAATCCAATCAACGCGGCGGAGTCACCCGGCCGCATCGTCACCGGGACGTCCCCCCGGCCCCGGCGCGGGGGTCGAGGAGAGCGTCAGGCACCCGACGACCTCGGCACCGGCGTCCTCCAGGGCCGTCCGGCACGCGGCGACGGTCGCCCCGGTGGTCAGCACGTCGTCGACGAGCAGCACCGTGGCGCCGTCGACCCTCGGGCGGTCGCGCGTGCGCACGACGACCTGACCGTGCAGGTTCCGGGCACGCTCCCGGACACCGAGCCCCACCTGGTCGCCGCCGCGACGTCGGGCGAGGACAGCCGCGAGCCGGACGTCCGCACCGGCGGCTCCCGTCCCGTCGACGACGCCCCTGGCCAGGTCGGCGACGAGGTCCGCGCCACGGTGGCGCCGTGCGGCCGCGGTCGACGGAGCGGGCACGACCAGCAGCGGCGTCCCCGGTCGCCGAGGCCAGGTCGGGCCGGTCGAGAACGCCGCGGCCGCCAGGGCCGACCGGAACCACGGCGTCAGGTCCGTCCGCCCCCGGTCCTTCCAGGCCACGACCGCGCGCCGCACCGGACCCGCGAAGTCCGCGAGCGTCCAGACCGGGAGCACTGCCCGCCCGTCGAGCCGGTCGAGGCGCCCGGCGCGGTGCTCGCACCGCCACGGCGTACCGGCGACGAGGTGTGCGCACGCGGCGCACCACGGCACGTCGTCGGTGCCGCAGCCGGCGCACTCGACCGGCAGGACGAGCGCGAGCAGCGCCCGGGCGAGGTCAGGTCCCATCCGCGGATCCTCCACCCGGCCTGCCCGCCCGTCGGACGATCGTCGGCCGGATGGTGGACAGCGTCGCGTGCCGCGCAGTCTGTGGGCGGCTCGTCAGCCCGGGTAGGACGGGTCGGAGACGCCCTCGACGCCCGGGACGCGCACCCACGACGACTGCCCGACGAGGCGCCACAGCTCACCGTCGGCCGTGCTCACGTACGGCACCTTCCCGCCCGCGACGTCGACGAGGTCGCCCACCACCTCGGGGAGCGCCTCCGTCGGCCCGGCGACCGGAACCAGGTGCAGAGCCGTGGTCCCCGCGCTCGAACCCAGGACACCGAGCGTCGACTCGTCGAGCCACACCACCGCCGACGCGTCGACGAGCGGCACACCGACCCGCACCGGTGCCCCCACCCGCTGCGGGATGCCCGACGCGTCGCGGTTGACGGCCACGACCTCGACCGCCACGCCGTCCGCGCCGTGCGACACGACCGCGACCCGGGCGCCGTCGCGCGACACCCGCACCGCGGTGAGCGCACGCCCCTCCGCCCACTCGGGCGACAGCCTGACGGCCTGCTCGCCGGCCTTGCCCGCGAGCAGCTCACCGGCCGCGTCGCCGGTCCACGCCCAGCCGAACCGGTCGACGGACGGCGCCGCGAGGTTCGCCCCGGTCAGGAGCGTCTCGGCCGGGGTCTCGCCGGTCGGCATCGTCACCAGCGCGCCGCTCCCCGAGAGCAGCACCCGCACGGAGCCGTCGTCGTTGCGCGCCGGGCTGCGCGGGTCGAGGTCGGTGAGCGGGGCGACGCCCTGCACCGGGACCACGTCGTTGGTGCCGAGCTGCACGAGCCGGCCGGCCTGCAGCATCTCGACGGCACCGCCCGGCGGCGCGGCCCTCTGCAGGGTCGCCGCACCCTCGTCGGCGTCGAGCGGCACACCGCCCACCTGCAGCTGCACCTTGCCGACCTCCGGCACCTGCCGCAGCGTCGCCTCGATCTGGGCGAGGAGCAGGGGCCGGTCGGCGTCGAGCACCGCCGACGCCCTCGCCGCGTCGAGCCCGACCGTCGCCACCCCGCTGTCGTCGACGGTCACCGACTGCGGCTTCAGCTGGACGCCCTCGGGCACCGCCGTGCGGACCGCGTCGCGCAGCCACGGCGACGGGCCGGCGAGCAGCGCCCGCACCGCCGACGTTGCGAGGTTCCACGCCGGGAGCCAGCGCACCTCGGGCACGAGGTACTGGCTGTCCGGCGACAGGAAGTACAACGACGTCGCCCGGAACAGGCTCGCGAAGTCGAGCTCGGACACGATCAGCCCGGGCGGCGCGCTCGAGATGCGCCACTGGCCCTCGTCGTCCTGCACGAGCTGGAACGTCATCGACTCCCGCGCGCCCGCGGCCGACTCCGAGTACCGGCCGTCCGCGTCGACGCGGGCGACCACCGGGACGTCGACCTGGACCGTGGAGTCGCCGATCGCGGTGATGGCCGGCGACCCGGCGACGACGACACCCGCGAGCGGGTTCCACGAGTCGCTGGCCTCCCCCGCGAGGTAGAGCCGGCCGACCGCGAACTGCTCACGGAAGTCCAGCGGCGCGTTGATGAGGAAGCTCTCGACGAGCTCGACGGGCTTCGCGCCGGGACGCGGGCCCTCCGCGAGCGCGACGATCCCCGCCGGTTCGACGACCTCCGAGTGGCCCTCCTGCACGGGGCCCGAGGTCGGGATCGCGACGCACCCCGCGAGCGCGAGCACCGTCAGCGCGCCGACGAGGAGGGCGCGCGCGCGACCACGGACGGTCGTCATCGGACCTCCTGCGGCTGGTCGGCGGGCGTGCGGGGCTGCTCGTCCGGGTCGGTGTCGTGGTCGTCGTGCCCTCCCTCGAGGTCGGGCAGCGCCGCGGGATCCGTCCGCGGGCGGGTCACGGGGAAGCGGACGGGGTCGGGCGGCGGGGGCTCGTCGGGGACGAGCGGCAGGGGTGAGCCGGTGAGCCTGATGCCCGCGCGGCGCGGCAGCGTCAGGCGGAAGCTCGCGCCCCGTCCCGGGCGGCCCCACGCCTCGAGCCACCCACCGTGCAGGTGCGCGTCCTCGAGCGAGATCGCCAGGCCGAGACCCGTGCCGCCCGTGGTCCGGGCGCGCGCCGGGTCGGCACGCCAGAAGCGGTCGAACACGTGCGCGACCTCGTCGGGCGTCATGCCCACGCCGTAGTCCCGGACGGTCACCGCGACGGCCTGGTCGTCGGCGGCGACGGTCACCTCGACGGCGCTGCCGTCGGCGTGCTCCACCGCGTTGACCAGCAGGTTGCGCAGCACGCGCTCGACCCGGCGCGGGTCCACGTCGGCGACGCACCGGGTCTCCGGCAGCCGCACGCTCAGCCAGGAGCCCCGGCGCTCGGCGAGCGGCGCGGTGTGGTCGACGGCGTTCGTGACGACGTCGCGCAGGTCGCGCCCCTCGGCGTCGAGCACCGCGGCCCCCGCGTCGAACCGGCTGATCTCGAGCAGGTCCGCGAGCAGGTCCTCGAACCGGTCGAGCTGGGTCTGCAGGAGCTCCGCCGAGCGCTTCGCGGCCGGGTCGAAGTCCTCCCGTGACGCGTGGATGACCTCGCCGGCCATCCGGATCGTGGTGAGCGGGGTGCGCAGCTCGTGCGACACGTCGGAGACGAACCGGCGCTGCACGGCCGAGAGCTCCTCCATGCGCCGGATCTGGTCCTGCAGGCTCGCGGCCATCTCGTTGAACGAGCGTGCCAGCGTGGCCATCTCGTCCTCGCCGCGCTCCGGCATGCGCTCGGCGAGGTGCCCGTCCGCGAGCCGCTCCGCCACCTCGGCGGCCCGGCGGACCGGGTTGACGGTCTGCCGCGTCACGAGCCACGTCATGCTGCCGAGCAGGATCACGAGCGCCACCCCCGCGAGCGCGAGCGTGCGCTGGAGGAAGTCGAGACGGTCCTGCTCGGACTGCAAGGTGTAGAGGAAGAAGAGCTGGAACGTGCCGACGACGGGCACCTCGACGTCCTGGCCGACGAGCACCGCGGGGACGACGCCGCCCCCGTCCAGCGGGAGCGCCACGGACTGCCAGTGCTGGCCGCCGTCCACCGTCGCGTTCCGCAGCTCGGCGCTGACGAGCGGGACGAGCGACGGGTCGGACGCGGGCGGCGCGACGGAGACGGCCGACTTCTGGCCGGGAGCCCGGAGCAGGAACACCTCCCGCTCGCCGAGGCCCCCGGTGCGCTGCGCGGACACGACGTCCTTCAGCAGCTGCTGGACCTGGTTGCCCGTCGACGCGTCCGACGACTTGAACGTGTCCTGGGCCTGGCGTGTGCTGCGGGCGCTCTCCTGGAGCACCTGCTCGATGCGGGCGTTGAACAGGCCGTCCCGCATCCGCTCGCCCACGTAGAGCCCGACGACCCCGAGGGCGACCAGACCGATCGCGAGGGTCGACGCGATGACACGGACCTGCAGGGAGGAGCGCCACAGCCGCGGCCACTCCCGCAGCCGTCGCCGGGTCCGCGCCCGGACCAGCCGCCAGGCGCTGCTCACCCGCACCACGGCACGGTCCCGTCGTCCGTCACGTCGAGGTCACGCCCGCCTTGTAGCCGACGCCACGCACGGTCACGACGATCTCGGGCTGCTCCGGGTCGTTCTCGATCTTCGACCGCAGCCGCTGCACGTGGACGTTGACGAGGCGGGTGTCGGCGGCGTGCCGGTAGCCCCAGACCTTCTCGAGCAGGACCTCGCGGGTGAACACCTGCCACGGCTTGCGGGCGAGGGCGACGAGCAGGTCGAACTCGAGCGGCGTCAGCGAGACGGGTCGGCCGGCCCGGGCGACCCGGTGCCCGGGCACGTCGATCGTGACGTCGCCGATGGACAGGTGCTCGGGCGCGGGCTCGTCGCTGCGGCGCAGCCGGGCGCGGACGCGCGCGACGAGCTCCTTCGGCTTGAACGGCTTGGAGATGTAGTCGTCGGCGCCGGACTCGAGGCCCAGCACGACGTCGACCGTGTCGCTCTTGGCGGTGAGCATCACGATGGGCACGCCCGACTCGGCGCGGATCTGCCGGCACACCTCGGTGCCGTCCCTGCCGGGCAGCATGAGGTCGAGCAGCACGAGGTCGGGCTGCGTCGCCCGGAACGCCCCGAGCGCCTCGTCGCCGTCCTCGCAGAACACCGGGTCGAAGCCCTCGGACCGCAGCACGATCCCGATCATCTCGGCCAGCGCGGTGTCGTCGTCGACCACCAGCACGCGTCCTCTCATGGGCGCATTCTCGCACCGTCACCCTGGCAGTCCGTCCAGGTTCGGCCCCCTCGTCCACAGATCACCCGGCGGAGCCTGCGACGCGTCCCGCGTCTGTGGACGGACGGCGCCTCCGGCGCGAGGCCCCGTGGCACGATGGGCATCTCCCCGGCCGAGCACGCTGGCAGCACGATGGCAGCACGGTGACGTGCGCGCGGACCTGGGACGACAGGCACGACGACAGCACGACGACAGCCGAGGGAGCCGCGCTCGCATGACGAGCCCGCACGACGACGCGCCCCGCCCACCCGCGTGGGTGTCCCCGACGGGGGCGCCGCCCGCCGCCCCGCCACCCCCCACCGGCCCTGTGCCGCCCAGCTCGTGGGGCCAGCCCGTGGGTCCGCCCGTCGGTCAGTCGGGCACCGGGTGGGGGCCGGCCGTGCCGCCGCCCGTCGCCCCGTCCGGGGGCCCGTGGCGACCGCCCGCCCTCCAGCCGGGCATCATCCCGCTGCGCCCGCTCGGCCTCGGCGAGATCCTCGACGGCGCGTTCCGCGCGGTCCGGGCGAACCCGCGCGTCATGTTCGGGCTGGCCGCCGCGGTCGTGACGGTCGCCGTCGCCCTCCAGCAGGTCACCCGGTGGTACGTGCAGGGGCTGCTCACCGACTCCATGAACCGCCTGCTCCAGGAGTCCGACCCGACCGGTGAGCTCGGGATGGCCGACCAGATGGGCGCGCTCGTCGGCAGCGTCGTGAGCCTGCCCTTCACGCAGATCGCGACGACCGTCCTCACGGGTCTGGTGATCCTGTCGGTGAGCCGGTCGGTGCTCGGGCAGAGCATCACGATCGGCCAGGCGCTGCGCACGTCCCGCGTCTGGTGGGTCCTGGGCTTCACCGTGCTCGCGGGAGCGGCTCAGCTGGCCGTCGCCGCGGCCCTGGCCGGCGGTGTCGTGCTGCTGGTGTCGCAGGACCAGGTCGCCGCCGCCGTCGTCGTGGGTCTGCTGGGCGCCGTCGCGCTGTTCGTGGCTCTCGTGTGGTTCGCGGTGCGGACGCTGCTGGTGCCGCCCGCGCTGATGCTCGAGGGGAAGGCCTTCTGGCGGTCGGTCGGCCGCGCCTGGCGCCTCACGCGGGGAAGCTTCTGGCGGCTGCTCGGCACGTACCTCCTGGTCAGCTTCATCGTGGGCTTCGTCAGCAACGTGATCGTGTTCCCGGTCTCGATGTTCACCGCGCTGGTCCTGCAGGACCCGGCCGGGACGTCGTTCGCGAGCATCGTGCTCGTCGGCATCGCCAACGTCGTCGCGCTCACTCTCGCGACCACCTACCTCGCCGCCGTCGTCGCGCTCCTCTACATCGACGTCCGCATGCGCCGCGAAGGACTCGACATCGAGCTTGCTCGGGCCGCCCAGGCCGACGGGTGACCCACGCGGTGTGGGCGGCGCACCTCGGCGCCCGGACGAGCGGGCTCCGGCTCGAGGTCCCTGTCGAGCCCGACGCGGCGACCGCCCGGCGCTGGGCGGAGCAGGAGCTGGCCGACCCGGTCTACCACCAGTCGCGCTCGCTCCTCGACCGGCTGCTGGACTGGGTGCTCGACCTGCTGGACGGCATCCCCGCGCCCGTCGTCTCCCCCGGCGTCTCCCTCGCCGTCGTGATCGGCGTGGTCGTCCTGGTCGCAGCCGTCGTGCTGTGGGCCGCGGGGCCGATCCGGCGGTCGCGTGCCGCCGCCGGTCGGGACGGACGGTCGGTGCTGGGTGACGACGACCAACGGACCGCCGACCAGCTGCGGTCCGCGGCCGACGCCGCCGCGTCGACGGGTGACTGGTCGCTGGCCGTCGTCGAGCGGTTCCGCGCCGTCGTGCGGGGGCTGGAGGAGCGGACCGTCCTCGACGCGCGCCTCGGCCGCACCGCGCACGAGGCGACGGTCGACGCGAGCGTCCGCCTGCCGTCCCTGGGCGCCGCGCTCGGCGTCGGCGGACGGCTCTTCGACGACGTCGCGTACGGGCACGTCACCGCGACGAGCGACGACGACCGCGCGCTGCGGGACCTCGACCGGCGTGTGCGCGAGACGCGCCCGGTCGCCCCCGGTGACCGCTCCGAGCAGGCCGTGGCGGCCCCCCGATGACCGCGACCACCGCGCCCACCGTGGCCGCCCAGCCCGTCGTCGGCGACGGCACGTCGACCCGCACCCGCGCGTCAGCGCGGTGGCGCCGGTTCCGGGCGCCGCTCGCGATCCTCGGGCTGCTCGCGCTCGTCGGGCTCCTCGCGGCCCTGCCCGAGCCCCGCACGTCGACCACCGCGGTGGCGCCCGACAACCCCGGACCGACCGGTGCGCGGGCCGCGGCGCGGATCCTCGAGGACCAGGGCGTCGACGTCCGGTACGTGCGGCGGGTCGCCGACGCCGTCGCACAGGCGGCGCCGGACAGCACGCTGCTCGTGGTCGGGGGGATGTTCCTCGACGGCGAGCAGCTCGACGCCCTCGACGGCACCGGCGCGGACCTCGTGCTGGTCGGCTACACCGGGATCGCCGAGCAGCTCAGCGACGGCCTGCTGGTGGGCGGCACCGACGGGGGGCCCGCCGTGCGGGACGCGGGGTGCGACGACCCCGACGCCGTCGCGGCGGGCACGGCCACCGTGTCGGGATCGCTGCGTGCGACCGGCCCCGGTGCGACCGTCTGCTTCGCGGGCGACGACCCCGAGAGCGGCGCGTACGCCGTGGTCGGTGGGCAACGGCCGCTGACCGCGCTGACCGACACCGCGCCCCTGACGAACGAGCACCTCGCCGAGGAGGGCAACGCCGCGCTCGTGCTGCGGATGCTCGGCAAGAACGAGCGGCTCGTCTGGTTCGTCCCGTCGCTCGACGACCTCAGCACGACCGGCGGCGACGGCGGGCCCGCGCTCGGCGACCTGGTGCCGCCACGCGTCCGGCTCGTCGGCCTCATGCTCGTCCTCGTCGTCGTGGTCGCCGCGCTCTGGCGCGGGCGACGCCTCGGACGTCTCGTGACCGAGCCGCTGCCCGTCGTGGTCCGGGCCGGCGAGACCACCCGTGGTCGCGGACGCCTGTACCGACGCTCCCGCGCCTACGGGCACGCCGCCGCAGCCCTGCGCGCCGGTGCGGCGAGCCGGTGCGCGACCCGGCTCGGCCTGCCCCGGTCCGCCGGCGCGGTCCAGCTCGTCGACGCCGTGTCGCGTGCCACCGGACGGGACGCCGCTGCCGTCGAGCACCTGTTGTACGGTCCCCCACCGCGGGACGACGCCGGCCTGGCACGGCTGGCCCTGGACCTGGACCACCTGGAGAGCGAGGTTCACCGAACGTGACCGAGGAGACCCCCGGCATGCCCACGCCCGAGCACGTCCCCGCACCGGCGACCCCGCCCGGCGGCGCACCGGCACCCGCCCCCGCGCCCTCCGCGCCCCCTGCGCCCTCCGCGCCCACGGCACCGGCCTGGCCCGGGGTCCCTGCTGCTGCGCCCGCGCCCACCGGCTCCCCGGCTCCTGCCGGACCGCCCGCGCCGCCCACGAGCTCCCCTGCGCCGGCCTGGCCTGCCGCGCCGCCGAACGCCCCCGCGCCCGCCGGTCCACCCGCACCCGCCGGTCCGCCCGCGCCCGCCGGACCGCCCGCACCCCAGCACGCCGCGCCGCCGCAGGTGCCCGCCCCTGCACCCGCACCGCCCGTCGGAGCCGCCCCCGCGCCGTTCCCGGCGCCCGCCCACCAGCCGTCCGCGCCCTCGCACGAGCTGCGCGCGGCGCTCGCCGGCGTGCGGAGCGAGGTCGCCAAGGCCGTCGTCGGGCAGGACGCCGCCGTGAGCGGTCTCGTCATCGCGCTCCTGTGCCGGGGCCACGTGCTCCTCGAGGGCGTCCCGGGCGTCGCGAAGACCCTCCTCGTCCGCTCGCTGTCGGCCGCGCTGGACCTCGGCACCAAGCGGGTCCAGTTCACGCCGGACCTGATGCCCGGCGACATCACCGGCTCGCTCGTGTACGACGCCCGGACGGCCGAGTTCTCCTTCCGCGAGGGACCGGTGTTCACGAACCTCCTGCTCGCCGACGAGATCAACCGGACGCCCCCCAAGACGCAGGCGTCCCTGCTCGAGGCGATGGAGGAGCGGCAGGTGTCGGTCGACGGGACCCCGCGCCCGCTGCCGGACCCGTTCCTCGTGATCGCGACGCAGAACCCCGTCGAGTACGAGGGCACCTACCCGCTGCCGGAGGCGCAGCTCGACCGGTTCCTGCTCAAGCTGACGCTGCCGCTGCCGGAGCGGGACGACGAGGTCGAGGTGCTCGCGAGGCACGCGGCAGGCTTCGACCCGCGCGACCTGGCCGCGGCAGGCATCCGGCCCGTCGCGGACGCGGCGCTGCTCGCCCGCGCACGTGCCGAGGTCGCGCAGGTGCAGGTGTCGCGGGAGGTGCTCGGGTACGCGGTCGACGTGTGCCGTGCGACGCGACGCTCGCCGTCCCTGTCGCTCGGCGTCTCGCCCCGTGGTGCGACGGCGCTGCTCGCGACGTCCCGCGCCTGGGCGTGGCTGTCCGGGCGTGGGTACGTGACGCCCGACGACGTCAAGGCGCTCGCGCACCCGACGCTGCGGCACCGCGTGCAGCTGCGGCCCGAGGCCGAGCTCGAGGGCGTGAACGCGGAGGTCGTCCTCGACACGGTGCTGGGGTCCGTCCCCGTCCCCCGCTGAGCGCGTCGTGACCTTCACGTGGCGGGCGGTGGTGCTCGCGGCGCTCGGCGTCCCGGTGGTCCTCGTGCTGCCGGCGGCGGGCACGGTCCTCGTCTGGACGCTCGTCGTCGCCGCGGTGTGCGTCGTGGACGCCGCGCTCGCCGCGTCACCCCGGCAGGTCGCCGTCGAGCGGGACGTGCCGGTCTCGGTCCGGCTGACGGAGCCGGCCGACTCGACGCTCGTCGTGACGAACGTCGGTCGCCGCCGGCTGCGCGCGGTCGTGCGGGACGCGTGGCCTCCCTCGGCCTCGGCGCAGACCGACCGGCACGCGGTGGACGTGCCACCCGGTGAGGGCCGTCGGCTACGGACGACGCTCGTGCCGACCCGACGCGGCGACGCGCACGCGGACCGGGTGACGATCCGGACGTCCGGTCCGCTCGGGGTGTCCGGCCGGCAGGCGTCCCTGACGGTGCCCGGGCGGCTGCGCGTGCTCCCCGAGTTCGCGTCGCGCCGGCACCTGCCGAGCAGGCTCGCCCGGCTGCGGGAGCTCGACGGGCGCGCGGCGGTGCAGGTGCGCGGGCCGGGCACGGAGTTCGACTCGTTGCGCGAGTACGTGATCGGCGACGACGTGCGGGCCATCGACTGGCGCGCCACCGCCCGCCGCGGCGACGTCGTCGTGCGGACGTGGCGCCCCGAACGGGACCGTCGCGTGATGATCGTGCTCGACTCCGCGCGGACCTCGGCGGTCCGCGTGCTCGACGCGCCCCGGATCGACGCGTCGATCGAGGCGGCGCTGCTGCTCTCGGCGCTCGCGGGCCGGGCGGGCGACCGGGTGGAGCTCCTCGCCTTCGACCGGCGGGTCCGTGCCCGGGCGGCGGGGGTGTCGGGCGCGCGTCTCATGCCGGCGCTCGCGGACGCGCTCGCGAACGTCCATCCCGAGCTCGTCGAGACGGACTGGGCGGGTGTGGTGGGCGACGTGCGCCGCCGGATGAGCCAGCGTGCTCTCGTCGTGCTGCTCACCGCGCTCGAGCCGGCGGCGGTGGAGCAGGGCCTGCTCGGCGTGGTCGGCCAGCTCACGGAGCGTCACCAGGTGGTCCTCGCGTCGGTGCAGGACCCCGAGGTGGACGCCCTGCGCGCGGGCCGCGGCGACGCCGCGGCGGTCTTCGACGCCGCGGCGGCGGAGCGGGCCGGTCTCGAACGTGCCGCGGTCGCCCAGCGGCTGCGGCAGCGCGGCGTCGAGGTGCTCGAGGCGCTGCCCGACGAGCTCGCGCCGCGGCTGGCCGACACGTACCTGGCGCTCAAGGCGGCCGGTCGCCTCTGACGGCGGACCGGTGCGCCGGGTCGCCCGCGGCTTCGGGACGCCCCGACGCACCTGCCGGCCGGGTGTGCCCGGCGGCACGCCCGCGGCCTGCGACGATCGCCCGCCCACCGCGTGTCGGCCAGTGCCGATACCGTGCGAGCGTGCCCGTGGACCCGCCGCTGACCACCGCCGAGCTCAACCGTGCGCTCCTCGCACGTCAGCACCTCCTGGACCGGGCGGACGTCCCGGTGACCGCGATGGTGGACCACCTGGTCGGCCTGCAGGCGCAGAACGCGTGGTCGCCGTACGTCGGCCTGTGGAGCCGCGTGTCGTCGTTCTCCCACGGCGACCTCGGCGGGACGCTCCTGGAGCGTTCCACGGCACGCATCGCCGTCATGCGCGGCACGATCCACCTCGTCACGGCACCGGACGCGCTGCTGCTGCCGGCCCTGATCGCGCCGCTGTTCCGCAAGGACCTGCTCGTCAACGCGGCGCACGCCGCGGCCCTGCGCACGCTCGACGTCGACGAGCTGACCGCGCGGGCCCGCGCACTTGTCGAGGAGCGGCCGCGGGTGACGACGGACCTGGGCGCCCTGCTCGGCGAACGCTGGCCGGACGTCGCACCGGCGACGCTCGCGTACGGCGCGCGGGGCACGCTCCCGCTGGTCCAGGTGCCTCCCCGGGGCGTCTGGGGGCGGTCCGGTGCGACGACGTGGACGACGGCCTGGTCCTGGCTCGGACCGCAGGCCACGGCGGCCGCTCCCGACGTCACCGACCCCGACGTGCTCGCCGCCGAGCTCGAGCGACTGGTGCTGCGCTACCTCGCGGCGTTCGGGCCGGCGACGGTCGCCGACCTGCAGGCGTGGTCGGGGCTGACGGGTCTGCGGCCGGTCGTCGACGGGCTCGGCGACCGGGTGCTGCGGTTCTCGGCACCACCCCCGCCCGGCGGGGTCCGCCCCCGCACCGTCGTCGACGTGCCCGACGCGCCACGCCCGGCCGGTGACGTGCCGGCCCCGGTGCGGTTCCTGCCCGACCTCGACAACGTGCTGCTCAGCCACGCGGACCGCAGCCGCATCGTGAGCGACGAGCGCCGACGCAGCCTGCAGACCCGCAACGGCGTCATCCCGGGAACTGTCCTGGTCGACGGCCGGGTCGGGGCGACGTGGGTCGTCCGGCGCACGCGACTCGACGACGGTGGTCGCAGCCGGCGTGAGCTGGCGACGCTCGAGGTCACGTCCCTCGACCC
This sequence comes from Cellulomonas chitinilytica, assembly GCF_016862675.1. Classification (GTDB taxonomy): domain Bacteria; phylum Actinomycetota; class Actinomycetes; order Actinomycetales; family Cellulomonadaceae; genus Cellulomonas; species Cellulomonas chitinilytica. The sequence goes on from NZ_BONK01000002.1 coordinate 425,263, forward strand.
GCTCGACACCGCCCGGCGTCGCGCGCTCGAGGACGAGGGGTCGCGATTCGTGCGCTTCTTCGCCGACGACGCGGCCGAGCATGCGGTCGTCGTCGCCGCGACCTGAGATCAGCCCGCGGTCGCGAGCGTGTAACCACCGCGGTCGGCCGTCACGTCGCCGGTCTCGCCCGCCCGCACGGCCCGGCGACCCAGGACGAGCGTGTACGCCCAGAACGCGGAGACGGCGATCACCCCGGCAGCGATCTTCACGGCCCACGGCAGGTCGGACCCGTTGAGGAACCCCTCGATCACCCCGGAGATCGCGAGCGTGCCGACGAGCCCGATCGCGACGGTGAACAGGGCGCGAGCCTCCTCCGCGAGCGCCCGGCCCCGGGGGCGGGGCCCCGGGTCGATCCACGTCCAGAAGATCCGCAGACCGGCCGCTCCCGCGACGAACACCGACGTGAGCTCCAGGAGCCCGTGGGGTGCGATGAGCTGGAAGAACACGTCCAGACGACCGTGCGCCGCCATGAGCCCGCCCGCCGCACCGGCGCCGATGGCGTTCGCCACGAGGAAGTAGACGGGGAGGAAGCCGGTGATGCCGGACCCGATGCAGACCGCGGTCAGCCACGCGTTGTTCGTCCACACGTGCAGCGCGAAGCCGGCGCCCGGGTCGTAGTAGTCGGAGAACTCGTGCTCCACGTACTGCTGCTGCTGGCTGGGCGTGCCCATCGCCGCCTGGGCGTCCGGCTGCGTCGCGACCCAGACGCCGCTCGCCACGGCGACGAGCACGAACCCCACCGTGACGGCGACCGTCCACCACCGGATCCGGTAGAGCGCGGCAGGCAGGGACACGCCGAGGAAGACCGCGACGTCCCGCCAGCTCGGCTCGTGCGCCCCGGCGATCGCGGCACGGGACCGGCCGAGCTGCTGCGACAGCCGGCTCACCAGCTCGGGGTCCGGCGCCGCGGAGCGGATCACGGAGAGGTCGGTGGCGGTCGCCTGGTAGAGGCGCACGAGCTCGTCCGCCTCCGCACCCGTCCGCCGTCGGGTGCGGGTCAGGCGGTCCAGCCGCTGCCACGCGCCGGCGCGGGCCGCCTGGTAGGCGTCGAGATCCATGCGCACAGCCTGCCATCCCGCCGGGCCGCTCAGCGGCTAGTCTCCCCAGGCAGGGCGCGCGCCCCGCGCGGAGACGGGAGGAGGGCACATGGCCGGCGTCGTCATCGGCGAGGGGGTGCTGCTCGACTCGCAGCCCGCGTCGCCGATCTCCCGGGTCCTGGCCGCTCTCCTGGACCTGCTGGTCATCGTGGTCGGGGTGTTCGTGCTGCTCTTCCTCGTGGGGCTCACGGGAGCGGCCGACTCCGAGGACGGCGCGGCGATCCTGGGCGTCGTGATCGTCGCGACGATCACCGTCGTCGTCCCCACGACGGTCGAGACCCTGACCCGCGGACGCTCGGTCGGCAAGCTCGCGGTGGGGATCCGGGTGGTCCGCGACGACGGCGGTCCGCTCGTGCTCCGTCAGGCGCTCGTCCGTGCTCTCGTGGGGTTCGTCGAGCTGTGGGCCACGTTCGGCTCGGTGGCGCTCATCTGCTCGATCGTGCACCCGCAGGGCAAGCGCGTCGGCGACATCCTGGCCGGCACGTACGCGCTGCGCGTCCGGGGCGCGACGGCGCTGCGCACGGCCGCGCCGATGCCGCCGTGGCTCGCCGGCTGGGCCGCGCGGGCCGACGTCGCCCGCCTGCCAGACGGGCTCGCCCTGTCGGTGCGCCAGTTCCTCGTCCGGGCTGCGAAGCTGCACCCGGCCTCCCGGGTGCAGCTCGGCGAGCAGCTCACCTCCGAGGTGCAGCGCTACGTGCACCCCCTGCCACCGCCGGGCACCCACCCGGAGGCGTTCCTCGCCGCCGTGCTCGCCGAGCGGCGCGAGCGGGAGCTGCGGACCCGCCTCGCGGCCGCCCACCGGGACGCCGTCGAGGCCGACCTGCTGCACCGGCTCCCCTACGGGGTCCCCGACCCCGCCCAGTGAGCCCGCGCCCGCCGCACCCGACGGGCCCAGCACCTCAGTAGCGGTAGTGGTCCGGCTTGTACGGACCGTCGACGTCGACCCCGAGGTACTCCGCCTGGCTCTTCGTGAGCTCGGTGAGCCGCACGCCGAGCGCGTCGAGGTGCAGGCGGGCGACCTTCTCGTCGAGCACCTTCGGCAGCCGGTACACCTGCCGCTCGTAGGCGTCCTGCCGGGTGAACAGCTCGACCTGCGCGATCACCTGGTTCGAGAACGAGTTGCTCATGACGAACGACGGGTGCCCGGTCGCGTTGCCGAGGTTCAGCAGCCGCCCTTCCGAGAGGACGATGATCGACCGCCCCGGCCTGTCGTCGGCCGCCGGGAACGTCCACTCGTGCACCTGCGGCTTGATCTCGGTCCGCACGACACCCGGCACCGCGGCGAGACCGGCCATGTCGATCTCGTTGTCGAAGTGCCCGATGTTCCCGACGACCGCCTTGTCCTTGAGCGCGACGAGGTCGGCGACCGTCACGACGTCCTTGTTGCCCGTCGTCGTGATCACGAAGTCGACCTCGCCGACGACGTCCGCGAGCCGGGTCACCTGGAACCCGTCCATCGCCGCCTGCAGCGCGCAGATCGGGTCGACCTCGGAGACGATCACCCGGGCCCCCTGCCCGCGGAACGCCTCGGCGGCTCCCTTGCCGACGTCGCCGTACCCGCACACGAACGCGACCTTGCCGCCCATGAGCACGTCGGTCGCACGGTTGATGCCGTCGGGAAGCGAGTGCCGGATGCCGTACTTGTTGTCGAACTTCGACTTGGTGACCGAGTCGTTCACGTTGATCGCGGGGAACAGCAGGCGGCCGGCGTCGGCGAGCTGGTAGAGCCGGTGCACACCCGTGGTCGTCTCCTCGCTCACGCCGACGATCCCCTTGGCGACACGCGTCCACCGCTGCGGGTCGGCGTCCAGCGACCGGCGCAGCACCCCGAGGACGACCGTGAGCTCCTCGGACCACCCGGGGTCGCCGGGCTTCGGGTCGTCCGGGACCGCACCCGCCGCCTCGTGCTGCACGCCCTGGTGGACGAGCAGCGTCGCGTCGCCGCCGTCGTCGAGGATGAGGTTCGGGCCTTCGTCGTCCGGCCAGAGCAGGACCTGCTCGGTGCACTCCCAGTACTCCTCGAGCGACTCGCCCTTCCACGCGAACACCGGGACCCCCGCGGGTGCGTCGACGGTGCCGTGCGGTCCGACGGCGACCGCGGCCGCGGCCTCGTCCTGCGTGGAGAAGATGTTGCACGACGCCCACCGCACCTGGGCGCCGAGCGCCACGAGCGTCTCGATGAGCACCGCGGTCTGCACGGTCATGTGCAGCGAGCCGGCGATCCGGGCGCCGGCGAGCGGCTGCTGCGGGCCGAGCTCCGCCCGCAGCGCCATGAGTCCAGGCATCTCGTGCTCCGCGAGCCGGATCTGATGCCGCCCGGCCTCCGCCAGGCTCAGGTCGCGCACCTTGAGACGGCCGGGGATCTCGCTGAACACGCTCATGTCACTCCTCGCTCACGGTCGGGTGTGCCTCGTTCGTGGTGCGTCGTGCGTCGTGCGGGTCGGGCCCGTGCCCGGGCGGTCGATGGGGTCAGGTGTGCCGTCGCAGGTCCGGCTCCAGGTAGATGACGGTGGCGATCGGGACGGCGGCCCGGACGCGCCGCTCGGCGGCGTCGATCGCGGCGGCGACCTCGGCGGCGCTCTCGGTCGCCGAGACCTCGATCTTCGCGCCGACCAGGAGCTCGTCCGGCCCGAGGTGCATGGTGCGCAGGTGGATCACGGACGGCACGCCGTCGCCGACGAGCGCCGTCTCGATGCGGGCGACGTCGGCCCCGGTCGCCGACTCCCCCAGCAGGAGCGACTTCGTCTCGACGGCCAGCACGGCGGCGATGAGCACCAGGAGCACGCCGATCCCGGCGGTCCCCGCGGCGTCCCACCGGCCGTCGCCCGTCAGGAGCGTGAGCCCGACGCCGAACATCGCCAGGACGAGGCCGATGAGGGCCCCGAAGTCCTCGAGCAGCACGACCGGGATCTCGGGCGCCTTGGCGGTCCGCACGTACTGCGCCCACGACTGCCCGCCGCGCGTGTGGTTCGCCTCCCCGACGGCGGTCCGGAAGGAGAGACCCTCCATGACCATCGACGCAGCGAGCACGGCGAGCGGCACCCACCACCAGCGCCCCTCGATCGGGTGCGGCTCCTGCCACTTGTGCCACGCCTCGTACAGCGCGAACAGGCCGCCGAGGGAGAACAGCACGATCGAGACGATGAACGCGTAGACGTACCGTTCCCGCCCGTAGCCGAACGGGTGGCTCGGGTCGGCGTCACGCCGTGCGCGCCGGCCGCCGAGGAGCAGGAGCAGCTGGTTGCCGGAGTCGGCGAGCGAGTGGACGGACTCCGCGAGCATCGAGCTCGACAGCGTCAGCAGGTACGCGACGAACTTCGTCACCGCGATCCCGAGGTTCGCCGCGAGGGCCGCGAGGATCGTGCGCGTCCCGCCGCCGTGCGCCATCCGCAGGTCCCCCGTCCGTGAGGCTGCGCCCGGCACCACCGGGCAGCCGCAGCCTAGGCGACGGCGGCGACCGGCGGGACGAATCGCCCGCAGCGCGTCAGCGGGAGGTCAGGCCGAGACCGTGCGCGCCTCGTCGGCGAGGAGCACCGGGATGCCGTCCCGCACCGGGTACGCGAGCGGGTTCTCCGGGTCCGTCGAGACGAGCTCCGGGGTCCCGTCGGGCCCGACGCCGTCGACGAGCGTCGCACCCGTGACCGGGCAGCGCAGCAGGTCGCGTGCCCACTGCTCGAGCGGGTGTGCCGGTGTGGTCTCGTCGTCCATCACGCCTCCTGACGCACGAGCGCGAGCACGTCGTCGCGCACCTTCTCCATGATGTCCTGGTCGGCCGCCTCGACGTTGAGCCGCAGCAGCGGCTCGGTGTTCGAGGCCCGCAGGTTGAACCACCACTGGGGCTGGCCGTCCCAGTGCGACACGGTCAGCCCGTCGAGCTCGTCGACGGTCACCGGACCGGCGCCCTGCTGCGTGACGTACGCCTCGACGACGCGGGCGCGCGCCTCCTCGACGGACGTGACGCGCGAGTTGATCTCCCCGCTCGCGACGTACGGCTGGTACTGCTCGGCGAGCGCCGACAGCGGGTGCGGCTGACCCCCGAGCGCGGCGAGGACGTGCAGCGCAGCGAGCATGCCGGTGTCCGCGAAGAAGAACTCGCGGAAGTAGTAGTGCGCGCTGTGCTCGCCGCCGAACACGGCCTCATGCTCGGCCATCTGGGCCTTGATGAACGAGTGCCCCACACGGGTGCGCACCGTGCGGGCGCCCGCAGCCGTCAGCAGGTCGGGCACGACCTGCGACGTGATGAGGTTGTGGATCACCGTCGGCGTGCGCCCGGCGGCCTGCTCGCGGGCCACCTCGCGCAGGCCGACGAGCGCGGTGATCGCCGACGGCGACACCGGGTCGCCGTTCTCGTCCACCACGAAGCACCGGTCGGCGTCGCCGTCGAACGCGAGACCGATGTCCGCGCCGTGCTCGACGACCGCGCGCTGCAGGTCGCGCAGGTTCTCCGGCTCGAGCGGGTTCGCCTCGTGGTTGGGGAACGTCCCGTCGAGCTCGAAGTACAGCGGGACGACGTCGAGCGGCAGCGCCGGCAGGCCCGCCTCGGTGCCGAGGACGGCGGGCGCGGTGTACCCGCCCATGCCGTTGCCCGCGTCCACGACGACCTTGAGCGGGCGGATCGCCGAGAGGTCGACCAGCGAGCGCAGGAACCCGGCGTAGTCGCCCAGCATGTCCGCGTCGCTGATCGTCCCCCGCTCGTCCTGCGCCACGTCCTGCGGCAGCCCGCCGGCGAGGTAGTCACCCGCGAGCTCACGGACACGCGTGAGGCCAGAGTCCTGCCCGACGGGGCGCGCGCCGGCCCGGCTCAGCTTGATGCCGTTGTACTGGGCGGGGTTGTGGCTGGCGGTGAACATCGCCCCCGGGATGTCCAGGGCGCCGGACGCGTAGTAGAGCCCGTCCGTCGAGGCGAGGCCGATGCGGAGCACGTCGACGCCGCGACCCGTGAGCCCCTCGGCGAACGCCGCGACGAGCTCCGGACCCGACGGGCGCATGTCGTGCGCGACGACGACGCGCGGCCGGCCCTGCGCCTCGGGCACGACGACGACCTCGGCGAACGCGGCGCCGATGGCGCGCGCGACCTCCGGGTTCAGCTCCTGCGGCACGACGCCGCGGACGTCGTAGGCCTTGATGAGGGCGGACAGGTCGACCCGGTCGGGAGAAGGTGAGGTCACCCGGGCATCGTAGTGGGATCGGCCCGCGCCACCTCGACCGCGCCCGGCCGGTGGTCGAGCCCACGATCGGTCCACCCGGCGGTCCGGCGTCGCGCGAGGGTCACCCGCCGGTGTCGCCGCCGATGTCCCCGCGGCCGAGCGGTGAGCCGTCACCGTCCACGGCGAACCAGTTCGTCTGCTCGCACGACGGGCACGACACGAACACGGCGAGCCGGCCACCGACCAGCGTCATGCGGATCCGCGTGAGGTCCCGCTCGCCGCACCGCTGGCACGCCTCGGTGCCGGGGATGACCGGACCCGAGGCCTGGCTGAGCGAGCCGAGCGGCTCGGCATTCTGCGCCGCGCGGGCCCGCGCGGCGTCCCCCCGCCGGCGTGCCACGGTCTCAGCCGCCCTCTCCGCGCAGCACCCGCAGGTGACCGCGTCGCGGCGCCTCGGCGAGTGCCGCTCCGACCGCGTCCGGGACCGGTGCCGGCTCCGGTGCGCGTCCCCGGCCCGCCTCCCGCACCGCGTCGGCCAGCGCGAGCAGGTCGTCGCGGCTGGGGGTGGCCGGTCCCAGGTCGGGGGTCAGCCGTACGACCTCCCAGCCCCGGGGGGCGGTGAGGCGCTCGGCGTGCTGGACGCACAGGTCGTACGAGTGAGGCTCGGCGTGCTGCGCGAGCGGACCGAGCACCGCCGTCGAGTCGGCGTACACGTAGGTCAGGGTGGCGACGGCGGCACGGCCGCACGCGGTGCGCGAGCACTGCCGGACGGATCTCACGGGGCGACCGTACCCCGGGGTGCCGACGCCGCGCGTCGGCCACGCCGGATTACAGTGCTGAGGTGACCTCGAACCCCTCCCCGCACGGCCACCGGCCGGTGCTGGGCCGGCGGATGGGCGCTGCGGCGGCCCGCACGGCCGGCGGCGCGGTGGTGCAGCCGATCCGCCGGCGCGACCGTCGCGGACGCGGTCCGCGGGGCCCGCTCATGCCGACGACGATGCCCGCCTACCGGACCCGCGCGGAGCGGTTCGACGACCTCGTGCTCGACGCCGTGGAGCGGCTCGAGCGCCGCTGGGCACGCCAGCTCGACGGCACCGAGTTCGCGGTCGAGGACGTCCCGCCGTCGAACCCCGCACCGTGGGAGCGCGGCGGCGTGCCCCTCGGCCGGTACTTCCCCGCGGACGCGGGCCTGCCCGCACGGATCGTCGTGTACCGCCGGCCGGTGGAGTCCCGGGCGTCCGATCCGGTCGATCTCGCCGACCTGGTCCGCGACGTGGTCGTCGAGCAGGTCGCGCACATGCTCGGACGGTCGCCCGAGGACGTGGACCCGGACTACGGCGAGGCCCACTAACCTGTCCGGACGATGAGCACCGCCACCTCCGCCAACGTCCGCGTCGTCTGCGTCGTCTACCACCCCGGGCCCGAGCTCGACCGGTTCGCCGAGACCCTCGCCGCCGCGACCAGCTCCCCCGTCGAGCTGGTGCTCGTCGACAACGGCGACGACCACACCGTCGCGCGGGACGTCGCGCAGCGGTACGGGGCGCGCCTGGTCGTGCCCGGCGCCAACCTCGGGTACGGAGGTGCGGCCAACCGCGGCGCCGACGGCGCGACCGGGCCGTGGGTCGTCGTCGCGAACTCCGACATCGAGTGGGAGCCCGGCGCGCTGGACACCCTCCTGGAGGCCGGGGCGGCCGAGACCCGGGCGGGCGCGCTCGGCCCCGCGCTGCTCAACGTGGACGGCACCGTCTACCCGTCGGCCCGTGCCCTGCCGTCCCTGACGCACGGTGCCGGGCACGCGCTGCTCGTGCGGGTGTGGCCCGGCAACCCGTGGACGCGGGCCTACCGGGCGGCCCAGCAGCACACGGGCGAGCGGCGCGCCGCAGGATGGCTGTCCGGTGCGTGCCTGCTGCTGCGCCGGGAAGCGTTCACCCAGGTGGGGGGCTTCGACGAGAGCTACTTCATGTTCTTCGAGGACGTCGACCTCGGCGAGCGGCTCGGCCGGGCCGGCTGGACGAACCTGTACGTGCCGTCCGCGCGCGTGACGCACGTCGGTGGGACGTCGTGGCGCGAGCGGCCCGCCTCGATGATCTCCGCGCACCACGCGAGCGCGGCCCGCTACGTCGCACGGCGCTACCCGCACTGGTACCAGTGGCCGGTCCGCACGCTCACGACGCTCGGCCTGCGCGTCCGCGAACGGGCGGAGCTGCGGGCGGCCCGCTGAGCGGGTCGAGCGGTCCCGCGACGACGGGTCAGCGGGTGCCGAGCCGGGGGTCCTCGCGGACCGCGACGCTCGGCGCCCCGGCCCGCACCGGGACCGGGTCGAGCACGGAGACCAGCACGCCGTCGGGACGGTCCACCTCCGCCACGAGCGCCCACGACAGGCGCACGGTCACGCCCGAGCCGGTCACGAGGTCGACCGCCCGCACGCCGCCCGCGGTCGGCGGCTCGACGCCGGCGGGCTCCCCCGTCGTGACCGGCACGACCGGGCCCGAGCCCTGCAGGAGCGAGTCGAGCGACCACGCGCCGGTCGTCCCGGCCGGGACGCTCACCGGCCGCTCCGCGAGCACCTCGCCGTCCGCACCGAGCAGCCGCAGCGTCCCGGTCGCCTCGCCGTCCGTGCCGTCGTCGTCCTCGTCCGGGACGGCCCCGACGACCAGCGTGCCGCGCGCGCCCGAGGGCAGGACGGCGACACCTCCCTGACCGGGGGTGACGGACGCGGCCCACGCGCGCTCGGTCGAGGGCGTGTCGTCGAGGTCGCCGGGGCTGCCCGGGCGGCTCACCACCGAGGAGGCCACGACGGGCTCGGACGCGCTGACGAGCACGGTGTAGGACCCGGCGGCGAGCCCGCCCAGGGGCACGTCGGTGACCTCGCCGGGAGCGAGGTCGACGCTCTCCGCGCCGGGCAGCTGCGCCGGTCCGGTCGGCCCGAGCAGCGTCACGTGCGCGGTGGTGCCGACATCGCCGGGCACGAGCAGTCGGAGCGCCGGTGCGTGCGGGTCGTCGACCGTCGAGGCGACCACGGACACGCCCGGGACGACCTGCCGGCGGGAGGGCGCCGCCCCGGGGACGACGAGGTCGGTCCCGGCGGGGGTGAACCCGTCGAGGACCGAGTCCTGCACGTGCACCCCCACCCGGCCTCCGGTCGCGCTGACGTGGAGCGCGACCCGGCGCTGCTCCGCCGCGATGCCACCGAGCACGACCACGCGCTCCGCACCCGGGGCGACGAGGTACCGCTCGCCGGACAGGTCGACGCGACCCGAGGGACCCCACAGGTCGAGCGTGACCTCCGCCGGGGTCGACCCGGCGTTGTCGAGCACGAGCTGCGCGGTGCTCGTCAGGTCCGTCGCGCCACCGACGAGCCACGCGTCGGCGACCGGCTGGGCGCACGACGCGGCGGCCAGGCCGCGCAGGTCCCCGGCGGTGACGAGGCCGCTGCTCACGGCGCCGACGCGGGCCGGCTCGGTCCCGGGCTGGGCGTACACCGCGAGCGGCGCACCGGCCGGCGACACGCTCGTCCCGGACCCGCCGGCCTCCAGGGTCGCTCCCGTCGGCACCCCGTCGAGCGTCGTCACCGTGCCGGCGGCGACACCGTCGCCGCCGCCGGCGGGCACCGAGGTGACCGCCGTGACGGACGTGACCGGGTCGACGGGTGTCGGGTCGAACTCCGCGTCGCCGCGGCCGGTGTCGTCGGGCAGGATCAGCGGCCCGGCGCACACGAGCGTCGTCGCGGAGGGCGGCACGGCGACCTCGGCCGGAGGCACGGCCTGCGCGGCGGCGTTCCCCTGCACGGGCCACTGCCCGAGCGCGACCACGCCGGCCACGGCGCCGAGCACGGCGATCCCGCTGGCGCCGCGGGCGAGGCGTCCACGCCACACGCCCGGCGTCCGCGCACCCTCGCGCGCCTCGTCCGCGTCCATCCCGTCCGTCCCTGTCGTCGTCATGCGCGTGCCGCCCGGCGTCGTCGGACGGGCACCGCGAGCAGCACCGTGACCAGCGCCACGAGCCCCTGGGCGCCGAGCCACAGCCGCGTGTCGGGGGCGTCGAACCGGACGACCAGCCGCCCGCCGGACTCCGGGAGCTCGAACCCCTGGCGCCACCCGGCGTCCACCGCGCGCAACGGCCGGCCGTCCAGCCAGGCGTGCCAGTGCGCGTCGGCGCGCTCCGCCAGGACGACGTGCCGCACACCGGGACCGGCCGGCACCGTGGTGTCGACGGCGCGGTCGCCGGACGGCAGCGCGAGCGCCGCCGTGGCCGGGTCCGTGATGTCCGCCGCACCGTCGACGACACGCGCCCACGCGGGCACCGCGGCCGTGTCCGCGGACGTCGCACGGACCCGCCACAGCGTCCCGGCCGCGTTCTGCGTGACGCGCTCGAGCCCCGCCGTCGCGTCGAGCCGGCTGACGAGCTCGTCGCGGGCTGCCTCCGCGTCACCCGAGTCGGCGGTGTCGGCGGGCAGCGCGGGCACCAGCACGTCAGCCACCGCGAGTGCCGCCAGGGGCCCCGCGACGTCGCCGCTCGCCCCGGAGGCGAGGCGTGCCACGAGCTCCTGCACCTCGCCGGTCGCGTCGTCGGCACCGCGCACGGTCGGGGCGGTGAGGTCCCCTCCGAGGGAGCGGGTGCTCACGGCGGCGGCGCCGTCGACGAGGAGCGGGCCGTCGCCGCGCATGAGCTGCCAGGAGACGGCGTCGGTCCCGACCGCCAGGGCGAGGATCCGGGAGCGCATCGGGGAGAGCTGCGCCTGCTGCCCGACCGCCGGCACGACCGGCCCGGTGACGGTGTGCAGCGCGACGCCGGCGCCCGTGCGCGCCTCCCAGGCCCACGCGCCGAGGCCCGCGAGCGGGACGACGACGGCGACGGCCGTGAGCAGCGCGACCAGCGGCTGCCGCCACCCGAACGACCGTCGCGCCAGACGCTCCCGGACCCGGTCGGCACCCAGCAGCGCGGCGGCGACGAGGCCGGCCCACGCCAGCGACAGGCCGGGCCCCGCCCAGCCGTGCACGACGATGCCGTCGGCGACGCCGACGGGGACCGCGACCGCGACCGTCGCCGTCGCGAGGCCGAGCAGCGCCACGACCCAGGCGGTCCGGACGGCCCGGGCCACGGGTGCGCCGCGCAGCAGGGCGAGTACGGCGAGGAGGAGCACGACAGCGCCGAGCGCGAACGGCCACCCGGTCGCGAGCACGCCGGAGATCCCGTCGGGGACGAGGCCGGACGCGTCCGACGGGACACCGAGCAGCCTGCTCAGCGGGTCGGAGCCGGTCCAGGCGGTCGGCAGCCCCGGCCCGGCGAGCAGCAGCCGCCAGCCGCCGAGCCCGCGCCGCGCCGCCTCGACGAGCGTCGGGGCGAGCAGCACGAGACCGGGGACGGCGACGAGCAGCAGACGCCCGCGGCGACGACGCGCTCCGAGCACCGTGACGAGCAGAGCGAGCACGCCGGGGACCAGCAGCGACGGTGCCCCCGCGACGACCACGGCGAACGCGAGCGCCGCGCCGGCCGCCGCGGAGATCGACCCGGTCGGGTCGGGCGCACCGACGAGCACCGGGGTCGCCTCGTCCGGCAGGGTGAGGTCGTCCGACACGCGCTGCGTCGGCACCGTGGGGACCCCGCGGACGGGGGTCACCACGGCGGCCTGCGCCTGGGCGTCGTCGAGGACGTCGTCGGGCTCGTCGTCGTGGATCCGCCGGGCGGTCGCGAGCCCCGAGAGCACCTGGTCGACGCGCTGCACCCCCAGGGCACGCGCCACGCCGAGCGCGACCCACGGCAGCGCGGCGTGCGCGACGACCGGTCCCAGCCGCCCCCCGGTGACGCCGAGGAGCAGCACCGGGGCGGACGCCCACACGACGGCCGCCCACGCGCGCGAGACGGTCGACCGCGTCGCGGCCCCGGCGGCCGCCCACGCACCGACCCCGGACAGCAGGACCGCACCCAGGACGAGCACCGCGACCGCGGTGCCCAGGGACCCCGCGGCGACCGCCGTCGGCCCGACGAGCACCGTCAGGAGCGCGTCGGCCGGACCGGGGCCGCCCAGCTCGCCGGCGACCCATCCCGAGGTCGCCGCCGCCCACAGGTCCCCCAGCTCGGACACCGCCGGCAGGAGCGCACCGCCCACGAGACGCGCACCGCCCGCCACCGGGCCCACGAGCGCGCCGAGCGCCACGGCCGTCGCGGCGGCGAGCAGCACCACGACGACGCCGAGCGTCGTCCGCCGCCGGGTCGCGAGCGCGGCGAGCTCCCGCAGCTCCAGCTCGCTCGGCGCCTGCACGACCTTGCGCGCGGCGGCCCGGGCGAGGCGCCGGTCGCGCGCCTGCGTCCACACCTCACGCCAGCCGGCCTGCAGCGGGTGCAGCGTCCGGCGCGGCAGCCGGCGGGTCCGTCGCGCCCGGGCGCGGGCCCCGACGACGGCGTGCGGCCGCAGCAGCGCGACGAGCGGTGCGACGAGCTCGTCGACGGCGAGGCCGGGCTGCTTCACCGCGAGCTGAACGAAGGTCCGCAGGACGCCACCCACGAGCGCGAGCAGCGCGACGGCGGGGACCAGCGGCAGCGGTGCCGCCACGAGGCGCGCGTGCACGGCGGCGCGGCGGCGCTCGCGGAAGGACCGGCGCGGGTCGGCGCGGTCGTCCATGCCGTCGCCGTCGAGGTCCACCGGCTCGTCCGGGCCGGGACCCGACGCGGTGCCGCGACGCAGCCCGAGGTACGACGCCTGGGCGTGGCGGACCACGGCGGAGGGCACCACGACGACGCGGTGACCGGCGAGCCTGGCGCGGCGGGACAGGTCGGCACCGTCGCCGAACGGGCCCAGCACCGGGTCGGGGCCGCCGAGGTCGTCCCACACGTCCCGGCGGACCAGCGCACCGGCCGTCCCGACGGAGAGCACGTCGACCCGGCCGTCGTGCTGACCCTGGTCCAGCTCGCCGGGCTCGACGTCCGTCATCCGCCGCCCGGCGGGTGAGGTCCGCACGCCGACCTCGAGCAGCCGCTCCGGGTCGGTCCACGTCCGCTGCTTGGCGCCCGCGACCGCGACGGACCGGGCGTGCCCGACGACGCGGACGAGCTCGCCGAGCGCCGCCGGAGCCGGGGCGCTGTCGTCGTGCAGCAGCCAGAGCCACGGCGTGGCCGGGCCGTCGGAGGCGACCGCCGGGTCGCTCAGCGCCGTGCGCACCGCGTGGCCGAACGTCCGGGCGCCGGGTGCCGCGACGCTCCGCAGCTGCGGGCGCGGCGAGCCGGCGACGGCGGCGAAGGCGCGTTCGAGCGCGATCGGCACACCCGCGTCGGGCCGGTCGCCGGCGTCGACGACGAGCACGCGCAGCGGGCGCCGGTGGGAGGCCGCCAGAGCCTCGAGCGTCGTACCGAGGTAGCGGGTGACGCCGCGGGTGACGACCACCGCGGTCACCGGTGTCGTCACCGGTGTCGCGGCAGTCGTCGTGGGCAGGTCCACGGGCGGGAGGGTCTCAGTCATGCTGCCGTCATCATGCCGTCCGGGATCGCCAGGCCCGGGACCGACACTCGTCAGACGACGCGTCGCTTGAGCTTGCGGCGCTCACGCTCGGACAGACCGCCCCAGATGCCGAAGCGCTCGTCGTTCGCCAGCGCGTACTCGAGGCACTCGGAGCGGACGTCGCAGCCCGTGCAGACCTTCTTGGCCTCGCGGGTCGAGCCGCCCTTCTCCGGGAAGAAGGCCTCAGGGTCGGTCTGCGCGCACAGTGCGCGCTCCTGCCACCCCATCGGACCGTCGTCCTCCGGGGCGCCGAAAAGGGGCAGGACGTTCGAGCGCTGCTGCGGTGCAGCGCTCTGCGCGTCGGAGGGGAAGACCTCGTCCTCGTCGTCGAGCAGGTTCCACATTGCGTGCCTCCGTGCGGGTCCTTCGTCTGATCAAGCTGCGGTGCAAGGCTCGGCTGGTGCGGTCCGCCGGGAAGCCGGCCGACGCGTCGTGGTGCTCGCGCTCTCGTGAATCCGTTCTAAGGAATTACACGCGTGTCGTTACCGGTCGTCAAGCGGAGCCGTGGTAGTTGCCCGGATATGTCGGGGTGATCTTGCGGCGGACGGGTGAACACGGCGTGTCGCCCTACCCTGAGGGCGTGCCCGAGACGACGATCGCCGACCTGCTCACCCTGCTGACCCGCGAGCCGGGGCGGCCCCGGATCACCTGGTACGGCGACGACGGGGAGCGCGTGGAGCTCTCCGGCGCGGTGCTCGAGAACTGGGTGAACAAGACGGCCAACCTGCTCGTCGAGGAGTTCGACGCCGGGCCCGGCACGCGCGTCCTGCTCGACCTGCCGGGCCACTGGCGGACCGTGGTGTGGGCGCTGGCAGTGTGGCGCGTCGGGGCGTGCGTCGTCCTGCCCGACGACGCGGCCGACCACGTCCCGTCCGACGTCGTCGTCACCGACCGGCCCGGCGCGCACCACGACCGCGGGCACCAGGTCGTCGCGGTCGCGCTGCCCGCCCTCGCCCGCAGCTTCGACGGCGAGCGCCCGGCCGGGTCGCTCGACGCCGCCGGTGCCGTGATGACCTACGCGGACGTGCTGCAGTGGGCTCCCGCGGTGCAGCCCGACGAGCCCGGGCTCGACGACGGCACGGTCGTCCCGCACGCCTCGCTGCGCGACGAGGCCCTCCTTGCCTCCGGCACGACCGGTCGCGCGCTGCGCACCGCCCGCCCCCGCGGGGACCGCCGGGCGCTCCTCGAGCCTCTCGGTGACCTCGCGACCGACGGGTCGTCCGTCCTCGCGTCACCCGCCACGTCCGAGGCGCTGCGTGCCGACGACGCACGCCGTCAGCGGCTCGTCGACTCCGAGCGGATCACGGCCGACCTGGTGTCCTGAGCGCGGCCGCTTTCGTCCCGGCCATGTCGATGGGCCAGACTGTCGGCCATGCGAGGAATCATCCTGGCCGGCGGCTCGGGGACGCGACTGCACCCCATCACGCTCGGCGTCAGCAAGCAGCTGGTCCCGGTGTACGACAAGCCGATGATCTACTACCCGTTGTCCACGCTGATCCTCGCGGGCATCCGCGACGTGCTGGTGATCACGACACCGCACGACGCCGACCAGTTCCGGCGCCTGCTCGGGGACGGGTCCCAGTTCGGCATCTCGATCAGCTACACGGTCCAGGCCGAGCCGAACGGGCTCGCCCAGGCGTTCGTGCTCGGCGCCGAGTTCGTCGGCGACGAGCCCGTCGCGCTCGTCCTGGGCGACAACATCTTCTACGGCCCCGGGCTCGGGGCGCGCCTGCAGCGCTTCGAGCAGATCGACGGAGGCGCCGTGTTCGCGTACCGGGTGGCCGATCCGACGGCGTACGGCGTCGTGGAGTTCGACGAGTCCGGACGGGCTCTCTCCCTCGAGGAGAAGCCGGCGCATCCCAAGAGCAGCTACGCGGTACCGGGCCTGTACTTCTACGACAACGACGTCGTCGCGATCGCCCGCGACCTCAAGCCGTCGGAGCGGGGCGAGTACGAGATCACGGACGTCAACCGCGAGTACCTCCGTGCGGGACGCCTCCAGGTCGACGTGCTGCCACGCGGCACCGCATGGCTCGACACCGGCACGTTCGACTCCCTGCTGGAGGCGTCCGACTACGTGCGGACGATCGAGCATCGCCAGGGGCTCAAGGTCGGGGCGCCGGAGGAGGTCGCCTGGCGACGCGGGTTCCTGTCCGACGACGAGCTGCGCGACCGCGCCGAGAAGCTCGTCAAGTCCGGCTACGGCACCTATCTGCTCGGCCTGCTCGGGGGTCCGCGCTGAACGCGGAACCGCCGCCGTTCCCGCAGCGCACGCGGCTGGCCCACGCGCTGGTCGTGGTCACCGTCGCGACGATGTTCGCGAACGCCGCGGCGTACGGGATGTCGCTCGTCGCGGCACGCCTCCTGCCACCCGCCGAGTTCGGCAGCTTCGGTGCACTGCTCTCGCTGTCGATCGTCGCGTCCACCGTCGCGATCGCCTGCCAGACCGTCGCCGCACGTCGGGTGGCCGCCCACCCGGGCGCGACAGCCGCGCACGAGGGCGAGGTCCGCACCCTCGGGCTGGCGTCGTCCGGCGTCCTGCTCGCCGTCGCCCTGGTGCTCACGCCCCCCTCGAGCATCCTCCTGCACGTCTCCGGGCTCGCCGCCGGGGCCGTGCTCACCAGCGTCGCGGTCTCCGTGACCGGGTTCACGGCGCTCGGCGTGCTCCAAGGGCGCCAGTCCTACGTGCGGTTCGGTGTCGCCTACAGCGCCCTGGCCGGCCTGCGGGCCGTGGGCACGATCGTGGGCGCTGCCGTCACGCCGACCGTCGAGGCGGCAGCCGTCGGCATGCTCGCGGGTACGGTCGTCGGCACGGTGGCCGCGGTCGCGTGCGGGCGGCGGGCAGCGCCGCGGCGACGCCCACCCGGCGACGCCGTCCGGGAGCTGGGACGCAATGTCGGCTCGATGCTCGGCCTGTACGTCTTCATCAACCTCGACGTCGTGCTCGCCCGCGTCTACCTCGCTCCTCACGCCTCGGGGACGTACGCGGTCGGCTCGCTCGTCTCGAAGATCGCGTTCTTCCTGCCGATGTCGGTCATCACCGTGCTCTTCCCGCGCATGGCGGCCAGCGCCACGCACGGCTACCGGCGTCTCGCGATCACCGCGACGGCGGCGATCGGCCTGGTGTTCACGGCCGTGTGCGCGCTCGGGGCCGGTATCGTGCTCGACCTCGCTGGCGGGGACGCCTACGCGCCGTTGCGCCCGCACCTGTGGATGTTCGCGCTCCAGGGCAGCATCTTCGCCGTGGCCCAGGCCGCGATGCTCACACGGCTGGCGTCACGTCGGGCGCGTGCCGCCCTGCCTGTGTGGTTGACCACTGTGGCGCTCGCTCTCGGCGTCACACTGTTCTGGCACGGTTCGGTCGTCGAGATCGTCACGGTGTCTCTCGTCGCAGCCACGGTGCTGGTCGCCGCGCTCGCGTCCGACAGAGGCGCACGCGAGACGACACCGTCGGACGACGGCACGCCGGTCGCCGAGCACCCGTCCTCGCGCACGTGACCACCGCCTCGCGTCCATGAGCACGAGCCGGCCCGGTTATCCTGTGTGACCGCCACAAGACAAGCGCAGCGGCGCACAACGGACCAGCAGCGACACACCTGAGCGGACGGCTGCCGGAGGAGAGGTACGTCCCATCGTGGGTGAAGCACAACCGATCGACGCAGAGGTCGTGGACGACCGTCGCGCACTCTGGCCGCGGTCCACGACCTTTCTTCTGGGGGTCGTCGGGCTCGTGCTCGCCACCGTGGCGTTCGTCGCGGTCATGTCCATGCCCGACCTCGTGTGGCACCCGGCACGCGACTTCGAGCTGCAGTCGACGTACGACGCCTACCGCGAGACGGGCGTGCCGCTCGTCAAGGAGAACGGCACCGGCTCCTGGTACACGCAGGTCGCAGGGCCCGACGGGTACACGCCCGCGGCCTGGGACGACGACCCGGGCGTCTACATGATCGCGTCGTTCATGTCGCACGTGACCGGTTCGGAGTCGCCGTACCCCGGCCTGCGGGTCGTGATGGCGCTGCTCTGCGCCCTGCCGCTGACCGTCCTGCCGTTCGCGGTCGCGCGGGTGTTCGGCCGGGCTCGCGCGGGCTACGTGCTCCTCGCGCTCCCGGCACTCACCTGGCTCGTCAACGGGGGCACGGTCCTGCTCGGCACGGAGTACGGCCTCTCCGACGAGTCCTCGCCCCTGCGCGTGTACGCGCTCTACGGCGTCACCGGGTCGCTCGTCTTCGCGTCGCTGACCCTCGTCCTGCTCCTGAGCACCGCCCGGTTGCGCACCCGGGGGCTCGTCCTCGCCACCGTGGGCATCGGCCTGCTCGCCGGCGTCGGCAACCTCGTGCGCTCGATGTCAGGCGTCGGTGTGGCCCTGTCGGTCGGTGTGCTCTGGTGGCTGGCGACGCGCCGACGGTGGCGCTGGTGGGCGGCAGTCGGTGGCGCAGTCGTCGCCGTCACCCTGTCGTTCGTGGTCCCCACCGGGGTCATGAAGGCGGTCCAGCACCAGCAGGCGGAAGTCACCGGCATCGCGTCGAGCGACCTTCCTGCCGCGCACGCGCTGTGGCACTCCGCCTACCTCGGCCTCTCGTACCCGGAGCCCGTCAACGGCGAGCCGTCCCCGTTCGGGATCCCGTGGAGCGACGAGTTCGGGTGGCAGCAGGCTCGGGCGGTCGACCCCGACGTGGTGATCGCGAGCACCGAGTACGACGAGATCATGAAGCAGCTCTATCTCGACAAGGTCGAGTCGATGCCCGTCGCCGCCGCCCGCCTGTACGTCGACAAGGCACTGTTCACGGTCAAGCACTTCGGCGCCATGATCGTCGTCATCGTGATCGGCATCGGTCTTGCCCTGCGGCGCTCCGGGCCCCATCGCCGCCGCCTGTGGGGCGCCGTGGCACTGACCGTACCGACGGTCCTCATCGGCTTGCTGCCGGCGGTCCTCGTGATGCCGCTCCTGTATTACTACTCCGAGCTCTCGGGTGCGCTCGGGCTGCTCACCGCCGTCGGACTGGGCGGCTTCGCCTGGGTCGTCACGTCGATGCCCTCGCAGGTGCGTGCCGCCGAGCGCGGCAAGATCGCGGCCCGGCTCCACGAGCTCACGCCTGCGCACGCGCCCGGCTCGCTGGCAGTTGTCGTCCCCACGCGCAACGGGGAAGCGACCGTCGCGGCCACGGTCGAGTCGCTCGCCGGTGCACTCGGTCATGCGGACGAGATCGTCGTCGTGGAGAACGGTTCGAACGACCGGACCACGGAGATCCTCGACGCGCTCGCCGCAGGCTGGTCCCACGAGTGCCGACTGTCGGTGCTGCACAGCGAGCGCGGTCTCGGTGTGGCACTGCGCACGGGCGTGCTGGCCTCACGCAGCGACCGGCTGCTCCTCACTGCCGACGACCTGCCGTTCGGGATGGGCGACCTCGAGGAGTTCCGCCGGCTGCCGTCCGACACCGTCGTCGCCATCGGGTCCAAGGCGCACCCCGGCTCGGACGTCCACCGGTCCACCCGGCGGACCCTCCAGTCGCGCGTCTTCCGGCACATGCGCGAGGCCCTCTTGCACTCCCGCGTCGGCGACAGCCAGGGGACCTTTTGGGTCGACGGCTCCTGGGCCAGGATGTTCGCGGCCTTCTCCCGCGAGCCGGGTCTGATGTGGACCACGGAGCTCGTCATGGCGGCGGAGATCCAGGGGATCCCCGTGACGGAGGTGCCGGTCAGCCTGACCGAGAGCCACGACACCGTCACGAGTCGGTTCTCGTTCGGCGACGCCGTACGCGGCCTACGGGGCATCGTGCGCCTCGCGCTGCAGAAGGACGACTACCTGCAGGACGACTGGGTCCCGCGCGAGAGCGCGCACGAGCCAGCCCTGCGCTGAGGCGGCCCGGAGCCGTCCCGTCCGCACCGGACACTGGTAGGAAGGGACGGCTCTGGTCCATCGGCTCCGTGACAGCACCCGCGTCCGGTCGCGGCAGCCTCCGTGCCGACCGGTGCAGCGTCAGCCGCCGACGTCAGGACCTGCCGAGCTTCGTCACACCGCGAGGTGCCTCAGGGCGCCGAAGCTCGTGCTCCCCTGCCCCGAGACGCGAACGGGTCTGCCGGAGGCGATCCTCCGACAGACCCGTTCGCTCACGGCCTGCAGATCGGTGGGCGGCGCTGCGCGCCGCCGCGGGCGTCACACCCGCACGGTCTGCCCTGCGCGCGCCGACTCCAGCACAGCCTCGGCGACCCGGACCGTCCGTGCACCCTCCACGAGGCTGACGACGTCCGACCCGACCCCCAGGACGGCGTCCCGGAAGGCCTCGTGCTCGACGAGCAGCGGCTCGCGCTTGCCCAAGGCGAAGCGCACGACATCGCCCTCGCTGACCCCCCGGAAGCCGGCCAGGGACTCCCAGGTCGTCTCCACGATGCCGTTCGCGTAGTAGGTGAGGTCGGCGGTCACCGTGTCGGCGACGAACGTGCCGCGCTCACCCGACACCACGGTTGTCCGCTCCTTGAACGGCGACAGCCAGTTCACGAGGTGATTCGTCAGCACGCCGCTGTCGAGCGTCCCGACGAAGGCGACGAGGTCCTCGTGGCTGCGGCCGCTCTTGTGCGCGACGTGCGCCGTGACACCGGTGAAGGCGGCCTGCGTGATCCACGCCGTGAGGTCGATGTCGTGCGTGGCGAGGTCCTTGACGACACCGACGTCGGCGATGCGCGCCGGGAACGGACCCTGCCGGCGGGTGGCGACCTGGTAGACGTCACCGAGGTCTCCGCTCTCGATCCGTCGACGCAGGCTCTGCAGAGCAGGGTTGTACCGCTCGATGTGACCGACCGCGCCCACGAGGCCGGCGCCTGCGAACGCGTCGACGATACGTACCGCCGCGTCGGTGCTGGGAGCGAGCGGCTTCTCGATCAGCGCGTGCACGCCGGCGTCGGCGAGCGCGAGCGCCACGTCCTCGTGGAACTGGGTCGGCGCCGCGACGACCGCGTAGTCGACCCCTGCGTCCACCAAGGCCTGCACGGAGTCACCGACCGGGAGCCCGGCGGCGACGCCGTGCGGGTCGCCACCCGGATCGGCCACCGCCACGAGCTCGACGCCCGCCAGGGAGCGCAGCACGCGCGCGTGGTGGCGCCCCATCATGCCGAGGCCGAGGAGCCCGGCGCGCAGCGCGGCGGCCATCAGGCGCCGGCCTTCGCCACGGCGTTGACCGCAGCGGCGACACGCTCGAGGTCGTCCGGAGTCAGGGCCGGGTGCACCGGCAGCGAGAGGACCTCGTCGCACGCGGAACGGGTCTGCGGCAGGTCGAGCGTCAGACCGAACGACGGCAGCTCGTGGTTGGGGATCGGGTAGTAGACCCCCGACCCGACCCCGTGCTCCGTCAGCAGCGCGGCTGCGAACGCGTCGCGGTCGCCCTCGACGCGGATCGTGTACTGGTGCCACACGTGCTCGGCGCCGTCGGCGACGAACGGCACGACGACGTTCTCGAGGTGCTCGGACAGGAAGCGGGCGTTCGCGCGGCGCTGCTCGGTCCAGGCGTCGAGCTTGCCGAGCTGCACGCGCCCGATCGCGGCGTGCACGTCCGTCATGCGCGCGTTGAACCCGACGACCTCGTTCTCGTACCGGCGCTCCATGCCCTGGTTGCGCAGCAGCTGCACGGAGCGAACGATCTCGGGCGTCGCGCACGAGACCATGCCGCCCTCGCCTGACGTCATGTTCTTCGTCGGGTAGAGGCTGAACATGGCGAAGGTGCCGAACGTGCCGACACGACGACCCTGCCAGCGCGCACCGTGCGCCTGCGCAGCGTCCTCGAACAGCTGCACGCCGCGCCGGTCGGCGAGCTCCGCGAGCGCGGTCATGTCCGCCGGGTGGCCGTAGAGGTGCACCGGCATGATGGCCGCGGTGCGCTCGGTGAGGACCGACTCGACGGACGCGGGGTCGAGGCAGAACGTCCGCGGGTCGATGTCGGCGAACACGGGCGTGGCACCCGTGAGTGCGACGGAGTTCGCGGTCGCGGCGAACGTGAACGACGGGACGACGACCTCGTCGCCGGGGCCGATCCCCGCGGCGAGCAGACCGAGGTGCAGGCCGGTCGTCCCGGAGCTCACGGCGACGCACGACCGGCCTTCGACGAGGTGGTCGGCGAACTCGCCCTCGAAGGCCGCGACCTCGGGGCCCTGGGCGATCACACCGGTGCGCATCACCCGGTCGACGGCCGCTCGCTCGTCATCCCCGATGAGGGGCTTGGCGGCGGGAATCACGTGCGTGCTCATGCCTGCTCTCTTTCGTCCGGCCGAGCGTCGAGCTCGAGCCCAGTGTGTGTCTCGCGGTACATGTCCTGCGTGACCGGGCAACGCCACCGGCCGTCCCCGCTCGCCTCGAGGCGCGCCCCGGAGCGCCCGACCCAGCCCACCTGCCGGGCGGGGACCCCCAGCACGAGCGCGTGGTCCGGGACGTCGCGGGTGACGACGGCGCCCGCGCCCACGGTCGCCCAACGCCCCACCACGACCGGCGCGACGCAGACAGCCCGCGCACCGATCGACGCCCCGGTCCGGACCGTCACACCGGTCGCCTCCCAGTCGGACGCGCTCTTCAGGGTGCCGTCCGGGTTGACCGCGCGAGGGAAGGTGTCGTTCGTGAACACGACCGCGGGGCCGACGAAGACGCCGTCCTCCAGGAGCGCCGGTTCGTAGACGAGCGCGTAGTTCTGGATCTTGCAGCGTGCCCCGACCTGCACGCCGCTGCCGATGTAGGCGCCGCGCCCGACGATGCAGTCCTGCCCGATCGAGGCGCGGTCGCGGATCTGCGCGAGGTGCCAGATGGCGGAGCCGTCGCCCACCGTCGCGGTCGGGTCGACGTCGGCCGATTCGGCGATACGAACGTTCACAGGTCTCCTCGTCGTACGACGGTGCAGCCGGATGGACGTGCACAGGTCAGCATCTCGGTCCGAGCAGGGTGCCTCACGGGACCAACGGCCTCAGCGGCGTCGCCGCTCCATGCCACAGCCCGGTCGGGGCTCGTGGGCGAGGGACCGCACTCAGCCATCGACCCGCTCGACGATGTCGGCGATCACCTTGCTGGGGTGGAAGTCGTCGAGCGTCGCCGCCGTCCGGTAGCGCTCCGGGTTCTCGAGGAACTCGGAGAGCACCTTCGAGCTGAACCTCGTCAGCACCATCTGCACGCCCTCGCCGGCAGGACGCTCGGTCTTCTCGCGGTGCACCGCGCACGGGATGCCGAAGTGCGCGGACTCCTCCTGGAGGCCCCCGCTGTCGGTCACCACGAACTGGGCACGAGCCAGCACCGGCAGGAAGCGGACGTAGCTGAGCTTCTCCTCGATCCGGAACCTGTCGTCGTCGAACAGGTGGAGCAGCCCGTAGCTCTCGAGCCGCGCACGCTCCGAGGCGCCGCAGTAGTAGATGATCGGCACGTCCACGGTGGCGTGCTCGCGGATCACCTCGAGCGAGCGCCGGTACAGGCTCTCGTTGCGGACGAGCTCGAAGCGGTGCAGCGTGGCGACGCCGAAGCGCTCCGGGATCTCGATGTCGTCCGCGACCCCCTTCGCGAGCGCGAAACGCACCGCGTCCACGACGGTGTTGGCACCCGTCGTCACGACGGCCCCTCGCCGGCGCCGCAGGTTCTCGGCCTGCTCGTGCGTCGGCGTGAAGTGCAGGTCGACGAAGTACGCGACGAGCCTGCGGTTCAGCTCCTCGGGGAAGGGGTGCACGAGGCTCCCGCTGCGCATGCCGGCCTCGACGTGCCCGACGCGCGCGCCGAGCAGGCGGCCCACGAGCGCGCCGATGGGCGCGGTGAAGGTGTCGCCGTGCACCAGGACGACGGGCGGCCGCCCGTCCGAGCGCAGCCGTCGGCGCAGCTCGCGTCGACGACGCCACACCGTGCGCGCCACCCCGAAGGCCCACGCGGGGACCTGCGCCGGGCGGGACAGGTTGTGCGACGGGCCGCCGGCGACGAGCCACTCCGTCGGAGCGGGCAGGTCGAGGTCCTCGAGGGTCGACTCCAGCTCCGCCACGTGCTGGGCGGTGTACCAGATCTCGCAGCTGCGCCCCCGCGCGACGAGCTCGTGATAGACCGGCGCCACCTTGATGAGCTCGGCTGTGGTGCCGACGATCAGAGCGATCACAGGGCAAGGCCTCCTTGGGTGGGACGCGCATCCGGGTGCCCGATGGCGGCGGATCGCGCGTCGGTCGTCATGGGCTGGTCCGTGGGACGCGCCCGCCGGGTGGACGGCACGGCTGCGGCGCCTACGGCTGGGACGCCCAGTCGACCTCGTCGACGAGGTGGCCGCCACCGCGCTCGAGCGCCGCGACGTCGTGGTCGACCATGATGCGCGCCAGCTCGGGCGTCGTCACCGTGGGCCGCCAGCCGAGCTCACGCTCCGCGAGCCCGTAGTCGCCGATCAGCGCGTCGACCTCGGTGGGCCGCAGGTAGCGCTCGTCGAACTTGACGTACTTCTGCCAGTCGAGGCCGACGCGCTCGAACGAGAGCTCGAGGAAGTCGCGCACCGTGTGCGCAGTGTTGGTCGCGACCACGTAGTCCATCGGGGTGTCGTGCTGCAGCATCCGCCACATCGCCTCGACGTACTCCGGGGCGTAGCCCCAGTCGCGCACCGCGTCCAGGTTGCCCATGTAGAGCTCGTCCTGCACGCCCGCCGCGATCCGCGCGGCCGCCCGCGTGATCTTGCGCGTCACGAACGTCTCGCCGCGGCGGGGCGACTCGTGGTTGAAGAGGATGCCGTTGACGGCGAACAGGCCGAACGCCTCGCGGTAGTTCTTGGTGATCCAGTACGAGTAGACCTTGGCGGCGCCGTACGGCGAGCGCGGGTAGAACGGCGTCGACTCGTCCTGCGGAGGCGGGGTCGCGCCGAACATCTCGGAGCTGCTCGCCTGGTAGTAGCGGCACTGCACACCGGCGAGCCGCACGGCCTCGAGCAGCCGGACGCTGCCGAGGCCCGTCGTGTCGCCCGTGAACTCGGGCTCGTCGAAGCTGACCCGGACGTGGGACTGGGCGGCGAGGTTGTACACCTCGTGCGGCTGGATCGCGTCGAGCAGCGTGACCAGCCGGGAGCCGTCCGTGAGGTCGCCGTAGTGCAGGGTCAGGTGGCTGCCCGGCGTGTGCGGGTCGGCGAACAAGTGGTCGACGCGCGCGGTGTTGAACGTGGACGCACGACGGATGAGGCCGTGGACCTCGTACCCCTTCGCGAGCAGGAGCTCCGCGAGGTAGCTCCCGTCCTGTCCCGTGATACCGGTCACGAACGCGCGCTTCGGACTCGTGTCAACCATTGCTTGTCGCTCTCCGTGTGTCTGGGTGTGGCACGCGACGGCAGCGCCGCGGCCATCGTATCGATGTGGGTCCGGGACCTTGGTCAGAGTGAGTCGAGGACCTCGGCCAGGAGGTCGAGCTCGGCCGGGATCGGGTAGTGGTGGTTCCCGACGAACAGGCCGTCCGTGTGGATCTCGTCGGCGACCGGGAGCCGGTCCGGCACCACGGCGTCGAGGTGCGCCATCACGGGGTTGCGCGTGAAGTTCCCGGCCACGATGGGCCGCGACTCGATGCCGCGGGCGGACAGCGCGGACACGACCTCGCGCCGGCGACCCGTCAGGCGACCCTGGAGGACGAACGAGAACCCGAACCAGCTGCTCTGGCCGTTCTCGCGCTGGATCCGGACGTCGTCGCGCCCACCGAAGATCTCGACGAACCGCGCGGCGTTCTCGCGCCGGCCCGCGACCAGCCCGGGCAGCTTGATGAGCTGCTCACGGCCGAGCGCGCCCGACATCTCGAGCGGCCGCACGTTGTACCCGGGCAGCACGAAGCGGAACAGGTCGTCGAACGCGTCGCCCGTCTTCGGGTGCACGAGGTTGTCGGTGGGGAGCTCGCGCGTCCACCCGTGCGCCCGGAGCGAGACCGACGCCTGGTACAGGTAGTCGTCGTCGGTGACGACGAGCCCACCCTCCATGGTCGAGATGTGGTGCGAGAAGAAGCTGCTGTAGGTGCCGAGCGCGCCGAACGTGCCGGCCTGGCGGCCGTCGATCGTGGCGCCGAGCGACTCGCAGTTGTCCTCGAGGAGGACGAGCCCGCGCTCCTCGGCCAGCGCCGAGAGCGCGACGAGATCGGCGGGGTTGCCGAGCAGGTTGACGGCGAGCACGGCCTTCGTCTTGTCCGTGACGGCTGCCGCGACCTGGTCGACGTCGAGGTTGAGCGTGTTCGGGTCGATGTCGACGAACCGCAGACGCAGGCCCAGCTGGTGCACGGGGTAGTACGTGGTCGCCCAGGACACCGCCGGCACGATGACCTCGTCGCCGGCGCGCAGGTCGACGTCGGGAGCGACGACCGCCGCGGCGAGCGCGATGAGGTTCGCGCTGCTGCCGGAGTTCACCATGACGGCGTGACGGACACCGAGGAAGGACGCGAACTCCTCCTCGAACGCGCGCACCTCGGGACCCATGGTGAAGCGCCCACCGGCGATCACCCGCTGCAGGGCCTCGTGCTCAGCCTCGTCCCAGGTCGACGTGGCCAGGGGGAATCGGGGGCTGCCAGTGTTCACGTTGCGCCGTTTCGTCGGGGGCTGTGTCGTCAGGAGAGCGTGTCGAGGTAGCGGGCGTACGCCGTCCGCATCCCGTCGTCGAGCGAGGTGCCGGGCGTCCACCCGTACGAGCGGGCGAGCGTCGAGTCCATCAGCTTCTGGTGCATCCCGGCCGGCTTGGACGGGTCGGGCACGAGCTCGCACTCGTAGCCCACCGTGCGCAGCGCCGCCCGGTAGTAGTCCAGGACGCTGTGGTCCTCGCCCTTGCCGACGTTCATCAGCACGGGCCACTGCGCCATCGTGGGCAGGTGCTCGACGACCCAGCCCGCGAGGTCCTCGACGTACGTGAACTCGCGGCGCGCCGAACCGTCGCCCCAGACGTCGATCGTGGCGGCTCCCGACGTCTTCGCGGCGTGCGCCTTCGCGATCGTCGCGGCCACGAGGTGGCCGTGCCCGAGCGAGTAGTCGTCGTTCGGTCCGTAGAGGTTCGACGGGATCACCACGCGGTAGGCGTGGCCGAACTGCTGCGACACGTACTCGCAGAACCGGGCGGAGGTGATCTTGGCGAGCGCGTAGCCCTCGTTGGTCGGCTCGAGCGGCGCCGCGAGCACGTCCTGCTCGACGAGCGGCTGCCGGTAGTCCCTCGGGTACATGCAGGACGAGCCGAAGTAGAGGAACCGCGTGACGCCGGACTGCAGCGACGCGTCGAGGACGTTCGCGTCCATCCGCAGGTTGTCCATGAGGAAGCCCGACGGGTCGGCGACGTTCGCGGCGATCCCGCCCACCTTCGCGGCCGCGTGGATCACGAGGTCCGGCTCGACCCGGGCGAACAGTGCGCGCACCTGGTCCTGCTCGCGCAGGTCGGCGTCCCGACGCGACACGGGGACCAGCTCGTCGGGCGAGTCCGCCGGCCACGCGGCGGCGATGCTCTTCGCAAGCATGCCGCCGGCACCAGTGAGCATCACGCGCATCTGTCTCGCTCCGTTCGTCACGACCGGGCCACCCCGGACAACCTGCCCGGCGGGTCGTGCCCGTGACCGGGCGGACCATCTGGACCGGCGCCAGAGTCTAGTCGCCCCGGGACGCTGCCGGGTCCGCGCCACCGGTGGGATAGCCTGCCGCGGATGAGAACGACCCGATCCCCGCGTGCCGGCGGCTTCCGCCAGCATGCGGCGAACCACGCGCTCCCGGTGCTGCTGATCGGCGTGGCCACCGTCGTGGGCGCGCTCGCGGCGCTCGCCTTCCAGATCCTGTCCGCGCGTGCCCTCGGGCCCTCCGAGTTCGGGCTCCTCGCGGCCTTCCTCGCCATCCTCAACGTCGCGGCGATCGCCAGCGCGGCCCTGCAGAACTCCGTGGCGGTCAGGACCGCCGAGCAGCTCGCCGCGCCGACCGTGGCCGCGGCGGACAAGGCGGGGCGACGGGTCAGCGACGCGACGATCCTCGGCGTCGGCGCCGCGCTCGTCGTGGCGCTGCTCACCCCGGCGCTCGCGCGCAGCCTCGACACCGACAGCGTCATCGTCCTGCTCGCGGCCCTCGCGATCCCGCTCAGCTTCTGGCTCGCCGAGGACGTCGGCGTCCTGCAGGGTTCCGGGAACGCCTTCGGCGCCGTCGCCTGGACGACGGTCTCCCTGATCGCCCGGGTCCTGCTCGTCCTCGTCTCGATGTGGGTGGGCTTCGGCATCGGGGGCGTCCTCGGCTCGGTGCTCGTCGCCACCGCGCTCGCGCTCGTCGGCGCCCGGATGACCACCCGCCGGATGCCGCATCCCCGCGCGAGCGTGTTCAACCCGTCCGGGCTGACCGTGCTGGCGCTGAGCGCCTCCATGGCGTGGCTGATCAACGCCGACGTGGTGATGGTCCGCGCGGGCGCGCCGGGCGACGTCGCGGGCAACTTCGCCTCGGCGGCGATCCTCGTCAAGGCGTCGTTCATGCTGCCGTCGACGCTGTCGCTCTACCTGCTGCCGAGGTTCGTGCGCAACCGGCACAACGTCTCGCTCGTGCGGACCGGCGAGATGCTGACCATCGGGATCACGGCCGCCTCGGGCCTCCTGCTGACCCTGGTGTTCTGGGTGGCGGGCGACTTCATCGCGAACCTCGTCTACGGGCCCGGCTTCGAGGACACCGGGACGTTCCTGGTGCCGCTGTCCCTCGTCTACCTGCCGTGGATGGTCGCCCAGGCCGTGCTCATCCGGCTCACCGCCGACGCCTCCCGGCCCGCGGCCGTCACCGTGCTGGTCGCGATCGCGGTCCAGGCCGTGGGCTTCACGCTCGCGCTGCCCGACGTCACGACGCTCATGTGGATCCAGGCCGCGGTCGGCGCCGCCGTCCTCGGGGCCTTCCTGCTGCTCGTCCGACGTGCCAACACGACAACCCCACCCCTTCAGGAGCGGACACTCACGTGAGAACGACGCGCGACGGAATCGTCGCCTACGTGGCGGGCGGCCTCGGCAACCAGCTCTTCATCCTCGGAGCCGGCTGGGAGCAGGCCCGCCGCCTCGACTGCCCCCTCTACCTCGACGTGTCGAACTTCACGGTGAACCACCTGCACCCGTATGGGCTCGACGCCGTGACGACACCGGGTCAGGTGCTGTCTCCGGAGCAGAGCCCGTGGCGCACCGTGCGGGTCCCCACGGGCCGCCACCTGCCGATCCCCCGCGAGCTGCCGGGCAAGGTCTTCGTCGAGCGCTCGGTCGAGCGGTACGCCCCGGCGATCCACCAGGTGGGGCGCGGGACGACGCTGCTGGGCTACTTCCAGTCGTCGCAGTACTTCCCCACGGTGCTCCCCGACCTCGTCGCGAGCCTGTGGGACAGCCCGGAGACGCCCGACGAGACGCGGATCATCGCCGAGATGCGCGCCAACCCGGCGATCACGCTGCACCTGCGCCGCGGTGACTACCTCCACGGGCCGGCCGTGTTCCTCGCGACCGTCGAGTACGCCCGTCGCGCGGTCGAACTCGTGCGGCGCACCGGGCTGGACCTGGGGGTCCGCGTGTTCACGGACTCCGTCGACGTCGTGCGTCGCGAGCTCGGCGACGCGTCGGCAGGTTTCGAGTTCGTCGAGCGCGACCTGCCGCTCGGGACCGTCGCGACGCTGAAGGCGATGGCCGCCGGTCAGGCCATGATCATGAGCAACTCGAGCTTCAGCTGGTGGGCCGCGACCCTGATGAGCAGCCAGGGCGGCGACCCGCTCGTCGTCGCGCCGCGGCCGTGGACGGCCGACGGCAGCGCACGCGCCGACATGCTCGAGCCCGGCTGGGTCACGCTCGACGCGCGCTGACCCACGCTCGGCCCGAGGCCGGCGCGCGGACCGCGACGCGCGGCGAGGAGCTCCGGCGCGGTGGAGTCGTCCTCGCCGCGCCGGGAACCCCTAGTCCGCCGCCTGCTCGTCCGGCGTCCCCCGCCCGGCGAACGCCGCGCGGTGCACCACCAGGCCCCGGCACAGCCCGGCCCAGAAGACCACGCCGAACACGGGCAGGTAGCACAGGAACGCGAGCACGGCCCGCGGCGGGCAGCCCCGCCTGAGCGCGACCGTCGCGGGCGTGAGCACGGCGACGGCCGCCAGGACGACGAGGGCGAGCAGCACCGGCCCCACGACGCCCGCGAGCGCGGCCCAGACGAGCGCAGCCAGGGCGACCAGAGGACTGGCCGCCAGGAGCACGAGGATGAGGTCGCGCAGCCGCGAGGTGCCGGCGTAGCTGCTCACGAAGAGCGTCCCCCGCACGAAGCTGTGCGACAGGAACCCCCGGACCGACTGCCGCGGCCGGTACTGGACGCTGAAGCCCGGGTCGATGCGGATCGGTGCGCTGCGCACGATGTGCCGCAGGATCTTCGTGTCGTCGGACACGAGGTGCGCGTGCTCCTGCGGCCAGGAGGCGAGGCTGGCCTCGATGTAGAGGGCGCGCGACACGACGAAGCACGTCGTGCCCTTCGGGACCTGGTCGAAGTTCTCGGGGGTGATGAGCATCGGACGCGGCCGGGCGCGGTACTCACCCCAGAACACGTACGTCGGCACCTCCCAGAAGAGGCCGACGAGCCCGGCGTCCGTGGCGGTCTCGGCGTGGGCGTTCCACGGCCCGGCGCCCTCGCCGCCGCGGCGGACGTCGAGCACGTGCCGCAGGGAGCCGGCGTCGACCAGCACCCGGGAGTCGAGGAGCATGATCTCGTCGAAGGCGGCTCGCGTGACGCCGGTCCAGCGGGCCAGGAAACGCCCCTGGTTCTCCGTGCGGACGACGGTCAGGCGCGTGCTCAGCTGCTCGGCGAGCCCCGCGAGCACGGCCGTGGTCTCGTCGGTCGAGCCGTCGTCGACCACGACGATCTCGACGGCCGTGAGCCCCGCCGCCACGATCGCCGTGTCGAGCGCGGACAGCGTCGCGGGCAGCCACTGCGCCGAGTTGTAGCTGGGGATCACGACGCTGAGGCCCGGAAGGACGGACTCGTCTGCACCAGGGGTGGCCGCGGTCGAGGGATCTGCCGTACCGGCCGGGTCGTGTGTCAACGGACTCCTCGATCCTTGCTGAGACGCTCACGAACAGGGCGAGTCGCGTCCGGACCGCACCCGCCGCCCCTGCTGGCGGCGCCTGGAAGCACTCGGCCGAGCGAGGAGCCGGGGCAGGCACGAAGCGCGGGGCTCACGGGCAGGACGATGTCACACTCCCGCCGAAGAGCACGCATCGCCCCGGCCGGGGACGTCAGGCGAGGACCTGCGAAGCGGCGGTCGACCACCGGTCACGCCAGTCCGCGATCGGGTCGACCCCGACCGCGAGGAGCGCGTCGTGCCCGAGCACCGAGAAGGCGGGACGCGGCGCCGGCCGCACGTACTCGGCGCTCGTCGTCGTCCGGACGATCGACGGGTCCATGCCGGCTGCACCGACCACTGCCTGCGCGAACTCGTGCCAGGTCGCCCGGCCGGACGCGGTCCCGTGGTAGGTGCCCGCCGGGACGCCAGTCGCGACCAGTCGCACCAGCAGGTCGGCGACGTCCGCCGTCCATGTGGGCTGGCCGACCTGGTCGGCCACGACGTCGAGCCCCCCGCGCTCCGCGGCGACACGGGCGATCGTCTTCGGGAAGCACGGGCCGTGGGCGCCGTAGAGCCACGCGGTCCGGACGATGAGGTGGTCCGGCGCCTCCGCCCGCACCGCCCACTCCCCCGCGGCCTTCGTCCGACCGTAGGCGGACCGTGGCCGCAGCGGATCGCCCTCGCCGTACGGTCGCTCGGACGTGCCGTCGAAGACGTAGTCGGTGGAGACGTGCACCAGCCTCGCGCCGTTCGACGCGCTGGCGCGTGCAAGCACGGCCGGCGCGACCGCGTTGACCTCGAACGCGGTCGCCTCCTGCGACTCCGCGGCGTCGACGGCTGTGTACGCGGCACAGTTGACGACGACGTCGACGCCTCGGACCGCAGCCTCCACCGCGCCCTGCGACGTGACGTCGAGGTCCGCGCGGGTCAGGGCGTCCACATCCTCACCGTGCGTCCGCAGGCACGCCACGACGTCCTGGCCGAGCATCCCTGCGGCACCAACGACGAGCCAACGCACAGCAGCTTCCCCTCTCGACGACGGGAGCAGGCTACCCGCCTCGATAGGGTGTCCTGCGACCACCGTCGAAAGGGAGACCATGACCTACCGCGAGCTCGCAGTGCCTGGCGCCTGGGAGATCACCCCGACGCAGCACGGCGACGCCCGAGGGACGTTCCTCGAGTACTTCCACGGGGCGTCGTTCGCACAGGCGACCGGGCACGACTTCGGCCTCGCGCA
This sequence comes from Cellulomonas chitinilytica, assembly GCF_016862675.1. Classification (GTDB taxonomy): domain Bacteria; phylum Actinomycetota; class Actinomycetes; order Actinomycetales; family Cellulomonadaceae; genus Cellulomonas; species Cellulomonas chitinilytica. The sequence goes on from NZ_BONK01000002.1 coordinate 457,292, forward strand.
GGCGAACTGCTCCGTGTCGGCCAGCGGGGTCCTGCGCGGCATCCACTTCGCCGACGTGCCACCCGGCCAGGCGAAGTACGTCACGTGCCCCAAGGGGGCCGTCCTGGACGTCGTCGTGGACCTGCGGGTGGGCTCCCCGACGTTCGGCACGTGGGACTCCGTGCTGCTCGACGACGTCGACCGCCGGGCGATCTACCTCGCCGAGGGACTCGGGCACGCCTTCCTGTCGCTCGAGGACGACTCGACGGTGATGTATCTGTGCTCCACGCCCTATGCGCCGGGTCGCGAGCACGGTGTCCACCCGCTCGACGCCGACCTCGGCATCACCTGGCCCACCACCGCGCGGGACGGCTCACCGCTCACGCTCCGCCTCTCCGACAAGGACGCGACGGCACCGTCGCTGGCCGACGCCCTGACGTCCGGCCTGCTCCCCCGCGCCGACGAGGTGGCGGCCTTCGTCAGCTCGCTGCCCTCGACCCGGCTCTGACGGGAGCGCGACGAGCCGTCAGCGCGCCTGCCGGAGAGCCTGCTCGTACGCCTCGACGTGGGTTGCGGCTGCCGCAGCCCACGTGAACTGCCGGGACCGCGCGACCGCCTCTCCCGCGAGCCGGGACCGGCGCGCGGGGTCGCCGAGCAGCTCTCGCAGCTCGAGCGCGATGCTCGCCTCGTCGACACCGGCGTAGGCCACGGCGTCGCCCCCGACCTCGGGCAACGAGAGCTCACGCGTGGTGAGCACGGTGGCGCCGCACGCCATCGCCTCGAGCACGGGCAGCCCGAACCCTTCACCGAGGCTCGGGTACGCCACCACCGTCGCACCCGACAGGTACCCGGCGAGGTCGTCCAGCGGCAGGTAGCCGGGGCGGAGCGCGGTGAGACCGGACGGGACCGCGTCCAGCGCCGGCCCGACCTCGGTGTCCCATCCGGGTCCACCCGCGAGGACCAGCGCCGGCGGGTCGGGCAGCTCCTCGACCGCTCGGGCCCAGGCCCTGACCAGGGCGGGCACGTTCTTTCGCGGTTCGAGCGTGCCGAGGAAGGCGATGTAGTCCTTGCCCTCGAGGCCGAGCGACCGTGCCACCCGGTCCCGCTCCGCTGCCGGCGCCGGGTGGAACTGCGCGGTGTCGACACCGTGGTACGCGACGTGGAACCGCTCGGGCGAGCCGCCCGCGAAGCGGATCACGTCGTCCCGGGTCGCCTTCGACGGCACCACCAGCGCGCCGGCCTTCGCCACCGCCCGGCGGGTCGCCGCCCGGAAGAACCGTGCCTTCACCTGCGAGTGGAGGTCGGGGTGCGTGAAGAAGGTCGCGTCGTGGAGCGTCACCGCGACGGGGATCGGGCCGCCGACGGGCATCGTGTAGTGCGGGCAGTGCAGCACGTCGGCGCCGGTGCGTCGGGCCAAGGCCGGGAGACCCGCCTGCTCCCAGGCGAGCCGCACCACACGGCTCGAGACGCTCGAGGGAGCCACGACGACCTCGGCGGCGGGAACCCTCTCGGCGAGACCGTCCGCCAGACGCTGCTGGCAGGCGACGACGAGGTCGACGCCGAGTTCGCTCAGCGCGGCGGCGAGCGAGTCGACGTAGCGCCCAACCCCGCCCAGGTCAGGGGGGACGGCGGTCGCATCGAGGAGGAGACGCACCCCGCGATCCTAGGTTACCCGTGACGTCCGGCCCGGCGACGCGCAGCCGTCCGCGCCGGCGACGACGCAGGTCAGCGGGCCGTCCCGGCGACGGGCTCCCCCGGCATCACCAGCGCGTCGTGCGACGCGGTCGGCTCGCTGTCGGGCGTCCCGTCGAGGCCCGGCTCCGCCTCGTCGGCGGGGTCCCGGCGTTCGACGGCGTCCGACGCACGCACCATGGGCAGCGTCAGGAGCGCGACGGCGACCGCGAACGTCACGGCGCCCGTCAGCCACACGAGCATCGGGCCGACCGGGAGGGACGGCCACCACCACTCGACGGCGTTCCCGAGGTTCGGGTCCACCACCTCGGCACCCGTGACGTACCGGCGGATGTTGAAGTGCAGAGCCTCAGCGTTCGCGACCGACAGGGCGGCGACGACCAGCAGCCACTGCCCGCCGGACCAGCGCACCGCGGGCCCCCTCACGCGCGAGACCGCGACGACCGCGATGATCACGATGATCGGGAGGATGTAGCGGGGCTGGACCGATGCGCCGACCGGGTATCCGGACAGGTACTGCATGTACGTGGGGACGACCCACACGGCGACGCCCCCGACGACCAGTGCCGCGAGCTGGCGCAGGTCGGCACCGGCCAGCGCGGCGAACACGACCCCGACCAACGCACCCCATGCCGCGATCGAGACCACCGCCGGCATGTAGGTGTCGAGCCAGCCCAGACCCCAGCTGCCCAGGGCGCCCGTCCACAGCGCCGGGATGTCTCCCATGAGCCGGAGGAACGCCGGGAACGACATCGTGACCGACGCCCCGCCCTGGATCGACTCGGACTGCCCGGTGGTGAAGAAGGCGAAGAGCGCGGCGACCCCGAGCACGGCCGGATACACCAGTCGCCGCACGTGAGCCCAGCCGGTGCGCAGCGTCATGATCCCGGCAAGGCCGATGGCGAGCGCGCCGTACATCGCGGCGTCCGCGCGCGCACCGGCGCCGATGACGAGCGCCACGGCGGCGAGCGCCCCGAGGAGCAGGCGGCGTCGCCTGTCCTCCGTCGTGATGTAGCCGAGCACGGCGATCGGCAGCGTCATGGCGGAGAGCAGGGCCCAGCTCGACGGGTTGATCGACGGGAGCAGGAACATCCCCAGCGGCACGACCGTGACCGCGACACCCGCGACGAGGCCCCGGCGCAGACCGGACGGTGCGGCGAGCCACGTCGCCGCGAGCATCAGCACGACGACGAGGATGTTCATGACCCGCATGAGGATCACCGAGTCCGCGACGTGGTCGCCCACGAGGAAGCTCATCGTGAAGTAGAAGAGCGGCGGGTACGAGCCGTCGAAGTTCCCGCGCCGGGTCTCGACGAGCTCGGTGTCGTCGTTCATGATCGGCCCCTGGCACGCCGCGCTCTCCGGCGGCTGGAACGCGAAGCACGGGGACGACAGGAGCCGCTGCTGGACCTCCCGGGTGGTGGACGTCTCACCCGGCTCGCAGAGCCCGGACCGGGCGCCGTGCCCGCACCAGATGCTGGCGAGGTGGTAGTCCTCGTCGGGCGTGGCGCCGACGGGCGAGGCCAGGGCCCAGGCGAGCAGGGACAGCACGAAGGCCGCGAGACCCACGATGCCGATCACCCGCGATGCCGGCCCCCCTGCGGGTGGTACGAATCGTGAAGTCACGCGGCAGATGGTATCAACCAGACCGCTCCCGCCCGCTCCGCCCCACGGTCGAGCGAGCTCCGCGAGCGCGGGATCGGCGGGAGGCGCCGGGCGAGCGGCTATTCTTGCGCGTCGTGGAACAGGACACGGGACCCAGGCTGCTCGTCATCGTGCCGGCATGGAACGAGCAGGAGTCGCTGCCCCGCGTCCTCGCCGAGCTGGCCGCCGAGGCCCCTGCGGCGGACGTCCTCGTCGTCAACGACGGTTCCACGGACGACACCGCGGCCGTGGTCCGCGCGTCGCACCACGCGATGCTCCTCGACCTGCCCCTCAACCTCGGCGTCGGTGGGGCCATGCGGGCCGGCTACCGCTTCGCGCTGCGCAACGGGTACGACCGGGCGGTCCAGGTCGACGCGGACGGTCAGCACGACCCCGTCGACATCGCACGAGTCGTCGCGATGCTCGACGAAGGCGCCAACCTCGCGGTCGGCGCGCGCTTCGCCGGCGAGGGCGACTACACGGCGCGTGGACCGCGCCGGTGGGCGATGAGCATGCTGTCCTTCGTCATCTCCCGCATCGCGAAGGTCCGCCTCACGGACACGACGTCGGGGTTCCGCGCGTGCGACCGACGCGGCATCGAGCTGTTCGCCCGGGAGTACCCGGCCGAGTACCTCGGCGACACGGTCGAGTCGCTCGTGATCGCGAGCCGCGCCGGGCTCACGATCCGGCAGGTCGGCGTCCGCATGCGCGTACGCTCGGCCGGGACGCCGTCCCAGAGCCCCGGCCGGGCGGCGATCTTCCTCGGCCGAGCCGCACTCGCGCTGCTCATCGCCGTCACACGGCCCATGTCGGCCCCGGCACACAAGGACGCGTCATGAGCGGGTACGGCTTCGCCATCGCGGCCTCCCTGGGGATCGTCGTCTTCCTCGTCGTCCTGCTGCGGTCGCGGCGGGTCCGGGAGAAGTACGCCTTCATCTGGATCGCGGTCGGCATCGCCGTCGCGATCCTCGCGGCATTCCCCGAGCTGATGCTGGGGCTCACGTCCCTGGTCGGGATCCAGACGCCCAGCAACCTCTTGTTCTCGGCGTCCCTGATCGTGCTGCTGTTCGTCTGCATCCAGCTGAGCGTCGAGGTCTCCGGCCTCGAGGAGGAGACCCGCACGCTCGCGGAGGAGGTCGCGCTCCTGCGGCTCGACGTCGAGCGCGCCGCCGCCGCCGCGGGCAACCCGCAGCCCGGGCCCGACGCCTCAGGCCCCGGGTCGGACGCCTCGAACCGCTGACCGGCGAGAGCCGAGCGTCACCGACGGGAGTCGTCGGGTCGACGCTCGGCCCAGGCGCGGGACCCGCTCAGGGTCGGGTGACCAGCCGCTGCACCCGGCCCGAGGCACGCCGGACGACCTCGGCCGGCCCCCCCTCGGACAGGTACTCCTTGAGCAGCTTGAGGTCGCCACGGACGCCCTTCCACGGCGGGGGCGGGGGCGTCGAGTCGATCTCGAGCTCGCCGAGGTCCTGCGCCAGGTCGGCCGCCCGTCGCGGCGACCGGCAGAACTCGACGAGGGGCGCGAGGGTGCGCGACCAGGCGAACTCCGGGGCGACGCGGGCGATCGCGGCCCTCGCCGCGGCGCTCGCCTCGGCGTCGAAGAGCATCGACTCGAGGGCCTGCGTCAGCCCGTCCACGTCCTCCGGGCTGACGGCCACGCCCAGGCCCCTCTCCCGCACGAGCTCGCCGAACGCGTCCCCGTCGGTCGCCACGACCGGCAGCCCGGCCCACAGGTAGTCGAGGATGCGCGTGCGGAAGCTGTACGCCGTCTCGACGTGGTGGAAGTGCGTCGAGACGCCCACGTCGGCGTCCAGCAGGTAGTCCGCGCGCTCGGCGTACGGCACCCATCCCTCGTTGAAGAACACGACCTTGTCGGTCAGGCCCAGCTCGTCGGCCAGCTCCCGTGTCTCGTACGCGATCCTCATCTCGGGGACGCCCGGGTTCGGGTGCTTGGTGCCGAGGAAGAAGAGGCGGACCTCCGGATGGTCGACGGACAGCCTCGCGACGGCCCGCAGCAGCGTGAGCGGGTCGAACCAGTTGTAGATCCCGCCGCCCCACACGATGACCTTGTCGTCCGGGCCGATGCCGGGGACCGTGCCCTTGATGGCGTGCCGACGCTGGACCGGGGGCTCGTCGGGGATCCCGAACGGCACCACGGCGATGAGGTTGTCGAGCGACTCGTCCTCGTCGTACACCGCCGGGTTGACCCGCCCGACCCCGGCGAGCTGGCCGAGCCAGAAGTCACGCTGCTTCTCCGACGCGCACAGCAGGAAGTCAGCGCGGCGGAGCTGCTGGTTCAGCACGTGGGTCACCGCGGCGACCTGCGCACGCCGGCCCTCGGGCCCGAGGTCGCGCGCCTGCTCCAGCTGCTCGAGGTGCATTGGGTCGTAGACGTCCGCCACGACGATCTGCTTCGTGTGGTGCAGCCAGCGCGCACCGTCGAGCAGGAAGCCCTGGAAGACGATCACGTCGGCCCAGTCGGTCACCGCCCGCAGCTCCTTCGGGCGGACGTGCTCGACGGAGAAGCGCGGGTCGGTCACCTCCACGCCGCGCGAGGACACGAGCCGGACCTCGTGGTCGCCGGACAGCGCCGAGGCGATCTCCCAGGCCCGGATGGCCGGCCCCGCGATGCGCTCGGTCAGCGGCTCGCCCGTGACGACGAGCACGCGCAGCCGGGACACGAAGTGCTGGGCGATCCCGAACGCCGACACGAGCGCGTCGTGGCCCCGCACGTAGGCCGGGTGGGGGTACGCGGGCTCGAGCGCGCGCCGGAACAGGGGGAACAGCTCGTGGTCCGTGCGTCGCCGCTTCGTCTGCAGGTCCGTGCGGGTCTCGGCGAGGCCCGGGAGGTTGTCGACGAAGTAGTCGATCGCGAACGGCCCCGTCAGCGCCATCTTGGGCAGCGTGAGGGTCTCCTCCTGCTCGCCGCCGGGGCTGCGCTGCAGGTCGAGGACGGTGGCGTCGGTGTCCGTCCGCGCGATGGAGCGCCGGACGGAGAGCGCCATGGCCGCGGGGAGCGCCCGGGCGAGCGACGCGTCGTCCAGGTTCTTGTAGAGCGTCATGAGCGCGTTGCGCTCGAGCAGGTAGCTCTCGCGGTAGCTGCCGAACTTGTTCATCGTCGCGTGGTGACGGTGGTACGCCACGGACCCGGGCACGAACCGCACCCGGTGGCCGAGCAGGTTCATGCGCCAGCCGAGGTCGACGTCCTCGTAGAACATGAAGAAGCGCTCGTCGAACCCGCCGATCTCGCGGAACAGCTGCGTCCGCACGAACAGCGCGGCACCCGTGCCGAACAGCACGTCCTTCGCGACGTCGTGAGAGCCGTCGTCGACGTCTTCCACCTCACGCTTGTAGCCCATGCCGAACCAGGTGAGCGAGCCGTCGACGTAGTCGATCCGCTCCCCGTCCCAGTCGAGCACCTTGCTGGCGACCGAGCCGACCGACGGGTCCGCGTCGAGCACCTCGACGGCCGCGGCGACCCACTGGGCGTCCGGGCGGGCGTCGTTGTTGAGGAACGCGACGTACTCACCGGTCGCGTGGGTGACCCCGAGGTTGCACCCGCCGGCGAAGCCGGTGTTGGAGCCCGCCTCGACGAGGGTGACGTCGGGGCACGCCGCGCGGATCCGCTCGGCGGAGTCGTCGCCGGAGTGGTTCTCGACGACGATGACCTCGAGGTCACCCGCGGGCCAGTCGACCTGCGTCAGGCCGCGCACGCACGCGATCGTGTCGTCGGCGCCGCGGTAGTTCACCACGACGACCGAGACGACTCCTCGGCGCACCGGGGGCACCTGCTTGGCCGATCGACTCACCGGTCCTCCGTCCTGGACGTCCCGTCGAGGGCTGGCGCCCACCAGCACCGGGATGCCGACGTCGGAGTCTAGTCGGGACGTGGCCGACCCCCGCTCGCGCCCCGGCGAGCGAGGGACGAGCGCCGCCCCCGTGCGTGCGATCATCCGGGGGTGCGGATCACGCTCGACGCCACCCCGCTCCTCGGACCACGGACGGGGATCGGGCGCTACACCACCCACCTGCTCGCGGAGCTCCCCGGTGCGCTCGCGCGCGCCGGGGTCGTCGCCGACCTGCGCGTCAGCACCTGGACCCTGCGCGGCGGCCGCGTCCCCGCCCTGCCCCCCGGGATCCGTCAGGTGGGGTACCGGGTGCCGGCACGCGCCCTGAGGGCCGCGTGGCGCGTCGCGCCGTTCCCGCCGGCGGAAGCCCTCGTGGGGCGCACGGACGTGTTCCACGGCGTCAACTTCGTGGTCCCACCCGCCTGGCGCGCCGCCGAGGTCGTGACGGTGCACGACCTGACGTACGAGGAGCACACGGACACGGTCTCCCCCGCCGACCTCGCCTACCGCGGCCTGGTCCGCCGGGCGGTCGGGCGGGGGGCGCACGTGCTGACGCCGTCGGCGCACGTAGCCGGCCAGGTGCGCGACTTCTACGGGCTCGCCGAGTCGCAGGTCACGGCGACGCCGCTCGGTGTCGACCCGGGCTGGTCGCTCGCCTCGCCGCCGACCGAGAGGTGGCTCGCCGACCACGGGCTCACGGGCGACTACGTGGTGTTCGTCGGTTCGTTGGGTCCGCGCAAGAACCTCCGTCGTCTCGTCGAGGCGTTCGGCCGGGTCCGTTCAGGCGGCCTCACGCTCGCGCTCGCCGGCCCGGCCGGTCGGGCCGCGGACGTCGGGGGCGGGCCGCACGTCGTGCCGACAGGATGGCTCGGCGAGGGCGAGCTGCGCTCCCTCGTCGCCGGTGCCCGCGCCCTGGTGCTGCCCTCGCTCGACGAGGGCTTCGGGCTTCCGGTCCTGGAGGCGCTCGCCGCCGGTCGCCCCGTCCTCGCCTCGGAGATCCCCGTGCTCCGCGAGGTCGCGGGGACGCACGCCGTCTTCGCGAACCCGCTCGACGTCGCCGCCCTCGCCGAAGGGCTCCGGGCCGTGCTCGAGCTCCCCGACGACGAGGAGGCACGCGCCGGACGTCGCGCCTGGGCCGCCCGGTTCACGTGGGCGTCGACGGCGGACCTCACGGCCCGGGCCTACCGCGAGATCGCGCGATGACGACGTCCGGGCCCGTAGGCGGGCCGGTGGGCGGCGGGGCGGTCGACAGGTCGTCGAGCGCCGACGTCACCGTCGTCGTCGTGACCTGGCGGGCGCGCGAGCTCGTGCTCCGGTGTCTCGACTCGCTGGCGACCCAGGTGCTCGGCGACCTGCGGATGGACGTCGTCGTCGTCGACAACGACTCCCGGGACGGGACCGCCGAGGCGATCGCCGCGCAGCACCCCGACGTCCGGGTGATCGTCTCCTCGGAGAACCGCGGCTTCGCCGGCGGCAACAACCTCGCGCTCCGCGAGGTGACGTCGCCGGTCGTGGTCCTGATGAACAACGACGCCGTCCCCGACCCCCGCTTCGTCGCCAGCCTCGCGGGTCGCCTCATGGCGGCGCCGGAGGACGTCGGGGTCGTGACCGGACGTGTCCTGCTCGCCGCTCGTTTCCGCGCCGCCGACCCGGGCGACACCGGCGTCGTCGAGGGGCCCGACGGACGCTGGGTGGCGGACGCCGACGGGGACGTCGTCCTGGTGAACTCCACCGGCAACCAGGTGCGGACCGACGGGTACGGCGTGGACCGAGGCTGGCTCGCGCGCGCGGACCTGCACCATCCGGCCGCGGACGTGTTCGGGTTCTGCGGCGCAGGTGCAGCGCTGCGGCTGTCGGCGCTGCGGGACGTCGGCCTGTTCGACGAGGACCTCTTCCTCTACTACGAGGACTCGGACCTCTCCTGGCGGATGCGCCTGGCCGGGTACCGGGTGGAGTACGCGGAGGACGCGGTCCTGCACCACGACCACGCCGCCTCCACCCGCGAGGGCAGCGACCTGTTCCTCTTCTACGACTGGCGCAACCGGCTGCTCGTCCTCGCGAAGAACGCCACCCCGGGGCTCGCCTGGCGGTCTCCGGCCCGCTTCGTGCTCACGACGGCCTCGGTCGCCCTGCGACGCACGGCGACCACGAGACAGGTCCGGGTGCGCCTCAGGGTCCTCGCGTCCTACCTGCGGCTCGTCCCGACGATGCTGAGCAAGCGCCGGACGATCGGCCGCGACGCACGGGTGCCCCGGGCGGTCGTGGAGCGCGCGCTCGTCGCGCCGGCACCGTCGGGCAGTCTCAGGAGCTGACCACCGCCCGGTACACGCGCACGTGGGCCCGCGCCGCGGAGTCCCAGGAGTACCGCTCCGCGTGGGTCCGGATCTCGGCGCGGTCGAGGTCCGACGACCCCGCCGCGCGCACGAGGCCCTGCGCGATGTCGTCCGCGTCCTCGGCGCCGACCAGCTCCGCGTGCTGCCCGGTGAACTCCGCCATCGCGCTCCCCCGGGTCGTGACCACCGGCACGCCGTGCGCCATCGCCTCGAGCACGGGCATCCCGAAGCCCTCGCGGACGGACGGGAACGCGAACACGTCCGCCTCCGCGTACGCGGCTTGCAGGTCGGCGTGATCGAGCCGGCCGAGCAGGCGGACCGCGTCGGCGGGAAGCTGGTCGAGCGCGCGTCGGACCTGGTCGGCGGCGGCTCCCCAGCCCTCGGGCCCGACGAGAACCAGCGTGTGGTCGGCCAACCCCGCCCGCCGGGCGCGGGCGAACGCCTCGACGAGCGTCGGCACGTTCTTGCGCGGCTCGAGCGTCCCGCACCAGAGCACGTAGGGGCCCGGGACGTCGAACCGACGGCGCCACGCGGCGCGCGCCGTGCGGTCGACGTCCTCCGCACGGACCCCGTGCGGGACGATCTCGACCCTTCGTGGCTCGATGCCTTCGGCGACGCACTCGTCGGCCGTCGCCCCCGACGGGACGACGACGCGGTCGGCTTCGTCACGAACGATCCGCAGCGCCCGCCGGAAGAACGCGTTCCCGCGGGCCGTGAAGTGCGCGGGCTCGCGCAGGAAGGCCAGGTCGTGGACGGTGACGACCAAGGGACGGCGCGTCCCAGGTACCGCCCACGTCGTGGCGTGCACGACGTCCGTGTCGACGAGATCCTCCGCGAGCGGCCTGCGCAGCCGGTTCCACGACTCGTACAACGCGGGACGCGGCAGCCGGGACTTGCGCACCGGCACCCCTGCGTCGAGGAGAGGTTGCTCGTCGCTCCCGTGCCGGGCCGCGAGGCCGACGACGTCGACGTCGCCCAGCGATCCGAGGGCGCGCGCCAGCTCGACGATGTATGTCCCGGAGCCACCGGGGACGGGCTGCCAGCACTGCTCGAGCGTCATCGCGACGCGCAACCGGGACACGTCACCGTGCCGGGGTGTGCGACCGGGATCCAGCGGGTCGGCGGGAGAGCCTTCCGCGCCAGTCACCTGCTCACCACGGTGCGGCAACCGAGCGACGGGTGCGGCGCACCCCAGGTGTTGATCGCGTAGACGCAGACGGTGTGCGTCCCCGGGGCGACCGTGCGCGTCGTCGCGAAGCCTGTCCGGCTGTCGCGGCGGAAGGCAGCGCCGACGTCGGCGCGCGCGATGTCGGCCGCGACCGCGACACCCTGACCGTCGACGTAGACGTGCACGGTCGTCGGGCCCGCCGCGTCGGGGTCGAACGCCCACCCGGAGACCGACAGCGTCGATCCGGCCGCCGATGCCGCCTCGACCACACCCACCGGGGCGGCGTCCCGGATCTCGACGTCCCAGCAGCCGAGCAGCCGGTGCGGCGCGCCCCACGTGTTGATCACGTAGACGCAGACCGGATACACGCCGGCCGGCAGGCTCTGCGACGCGACGAAGCCGACCTGCGCGTCGCGACCGTACGCCGCGCCGACGTCCGCGCGACCCCTCGTGGCAGGAACGGCCACGCCCGTGGCACCGAAGTACACATGGACGCTCGTCGAGCCGCTCTCGTCCGGGTCGAAGGCCCACCCCGTGACGGTGATCGTCGACCCGGTGGCCCCGATCGACTCCACGACACCGATCGGGGCGTTGTCCCGCACCTCCACGTCGCGGCAGCCGATCGACGGGTGCGGCGCGCCCCCGGCGTTGATGGCGTACACGCACACCGAGTGCCGTCCCGGTGTGAGGGAGCGCGTGAGCACGAACCCGACGCGCGGGTCCCGGCCGTAGGCAGCACCCACGTCCGAGCGGCCCCTGTCGGCAGCGAGCGCCACGCCCGAGCCGTCGACGTACACGTGCACGCTCGTCGGGCCCGCCAGATCGGGGTCGAAGGCCCAGCCGGTGACGCTCAGGGTCGCACCGGTGACGGAGACCCGTTCGAGGACGCCGATCGGCGGGCTCCCGACCTGGATCTCGCTGCAGCGCAGCGTCGTCGGGCTTCCTCCGCCGGCGTCGATGGCGTACACGCAGACGGTGTGGCGCCCCTCGGGCACCACGGTGGAGTAGGCGAAGCCGTGCAGCTCACCGTGGCCGTAGGCAGCAGCGACGTCGGCGCGCCCCACGTCGGCCGTGACGGCGACACCGACGCTGTCCACGTAGACGTGCACGCTCGTCGACTCCTCGGAGTCCGGGTCCAACGTCCATCCCGAGACCGTGAGAGTCACACCCGACACTTGCAGCTGCTCGACGACCCCGATCGGCGCGTGGTTCACGACCGACGCCGCCCGGCAGCCGAGCGAGACGACCCCCGTGCTGCCCGGTCGCACCATGTCGACGCACACCACGTGCCGCCCCGCCGGGACGGGCAGCGTGACGGCGAAACCGTGCGCCGGACCTGCGGCCGGGTACGCAGCCCCGACGTCCGTGCGGGTGCGGTCGGCGGTCGCGACGGTGACCCTGCCGTCCACCACGACGTCCACCAGGAGCGGCGCGGTCGTCTGCCGGTCGAGCGCCCAGCCCGAGACCGTGACCGTCGACGGTGTCGACTCCAGTCCCTCCCAGGCGCCGACGGGCGAGTCCACGACCGCGGCGTTCGCGACGGCCGCCACCCGGGCGCGGAGGGTCGGCAGGAGGTCGTACAGGTTCTGACCCGGGCACGAGGTCAGCTGGGCGTCGCGGTGCCCGTAGACTGCCGGGAACGACACCACGGTCCCCTCCGGGAACTTGGACGCGCCTCCGCCGGAGACCATCGTGACGTCCTGGTCCGCCGCGATGTGGTGGATCGCCGCCTTCCAGGCGATCAGCGAGACCAGGGCGTCCTCGAGCGCCGCCGGCACCGACGTCGTGCCGTAGTCGCCGATCGCAGCGATACCGATCGTGCGGCTGTTGAAGCCGCCCGTGTGGACGCCCACGACGGTCGACATGACCCCGCCGGCCCTGCCCTCGAAGATCCGACCGAACCGGTCGACGAGGAAGTTGTAGCCGATGTCGCACCAGCCGCGGCTCTGCACGTGGTACGCGTAGAAGCCGCGGAGGATCGCGGGCACCTCGTCCGCCGAGTATCCGTTGGCCGACGCCGTGTGGTGCACCGCCACCGCACGCATCGCGGGCGAGTAGTCGGGGTCGCACGCGCGCAGCGACTCGTCGGCACCCCACGCCGCCCGGCTGATGATCGGCGGCTGCCCCGGCACGGAGGTCGCCGCAGCGGCGACGGCGGCCGTGGTGTCGCTCTCGCGCACCGTGGGATCGACGAGGACCGCCCGCAGACCCGTGAGGTCCTGCGTCGCGGACTCCGCCCACACCTGCAGGCCGTCCGCGTCGGACGCGACGATCGGGTCCGTGCCCGACCGCGAGCTCCGGGCCGCGTCGCGAGAGCCGCTGTCGGGCGCCACGTCGCCCGCCTCCACCGCCTGCCACTCGGACCAGGAGCCGGACTCACGCACGCGGAAGGCGACCATGACGTCCTGCGGCCCCGGGTCCCAGGTGAACCCGAGGACGGTGAACTCCCGGGTGTCGAGCTCGGGCGTGAGGACGTCGGGGGTCGCGGTGACCGAGGGGGCGGCGCCGTCCGTGCCGGGGTCGGCAGCGTCGGCGGGCGCGCTCCGGGCGAGACCGCGCACGGTGTCAGGAGAGGCGTCCGGCGCTGCCTGGCTCGTCTCCCCCGCGTCGGCCCGAAGCGCCTCGACCTCGTCGACCGCGGCGTCGATGCTGGGTGTGTCCACGCCGGCGAGCGGGAGCTCGTCGAGCTCCGGCCGCTCCGCCGTCGCCGACGCCCGGGACGGCGCCTCGGCCGACACGACCGCCCCGCCTCCGCCCGCGACCGCGGTCGTCGGCAGCGCGACGACGCCGCACGCGGTGACCGCGGCGACGACCATGGTGAGTGCTCGCACTGTGTGCTCCCTGACTTGATCCCGCGGCCGTGTCGTACCACGGCGTCCACGACGCTGCATGCGATAGTGGCACGCCGCGGAAGCAATTGATCGGAGGCCGGGTGCGTGTGCTGAGAGGTAGCGGCTGGGGACGTCGCGACGTCCTCGCCTCCTCGGAGCGTCCCTGGCCGACCCGATGGATCGTGCCGCTCGGTGTTCTGGTGCTGACGGCTGCGTGCACACCGTCCGGGCCCTCCGGAGGCGACACCACGACGACCACTGCGCCGCCCACGGCATCGGCGCCCGCCTCCGCAGCACCGAGCCCCATCGCGACCGCACCGACGCCCACCGAGCCGACGCCCACCGCGCCGGTGCCGGCGGGGGACGGCGGGTCCACCCGCACGGTCGACATCGTCGTCACGACGTCCGGGTGGCAGCCGGCCACCGGTGCGGTGGAGGTCAGCGCCTACGCCACGGGCGTCGAGTCCGGCGGGACCTGCACGCTCGACCTGGTCGGTCCCGCGGGTGCGACCGCGCAGGCCTCGCAGGCCGCCGAGCCCGACGCGTCGTCCACCAGCTGCGGCCTGCTCGCCGTTCCCGGCTCGCGCCTGTCGAGCGGGACGTGGCAGGGCACGGTGTCATACGTCTCGCCCAGTTCCTCAGGAACTGTCGCCTTGTCGCCGATAGAGGTTCCGTGACCACGACTTCGACCCCTGCCCGAGGTCTGCCTCCCGTCGGGCGGTTGCTGGCCGTCGTCGGTTCCGCTCTGGCGGTCCTGCTCGGCGTCGTGGTCGGCCATGCCGGCGGCGCGCAGGCTGCGGACAACTCGCGGTTCAACGCCGGTCTCATCATCACGGACAAGAACTTCACGGACTCCTCGTCGATGAGCGCCGACCAGATCCAGGCGTTCCTCGACGCCCGGGCGCCGTCCTGCCAGCCGGCCGGCGACGGGACCCCGTGCCTGCGGACCGCCCGCTTCGACACGACGACACGGACGGCCGACGACCGGTGCCGCGGCTCGTACGCCGGCGCCTCGGGCGAGTCGGCGGCCCAGGTCATCGCCAAGGTCGCCGCGGCGTGCTCGATCAACCCGCGCGTGATCCTCGTGATGCTCCAGAAGGAGCAGGGGCTCGTCACGGCGAGCGGATCCTCGCTCACGGCGACCCGCTACCGCTCGGCGATGGGCTTCGGCTGCCCGGACACCGCGGCGTGCGACGCGAAGTACTACGGCTTCTTCAACCAGGTCTACCAGGCGTCGTGGCAGTTCAACAGCTACGCCCTCAACCCGACGCGCTACTCCCACCGGGCGGGTGCGACGGCGAACGTCCTGTTCCACCCTGATGCGGCGCGGTGCGGGTCGGCCCCGGTCTACATCGCCAACCAGGCGACCGCGAGCCTCTACAACTACACGCCGTACCAGCCGAACGCGGCGGCGCTCGCCGCGGGATACGGCACCGGCGACTCGTGCTCGTCGTACGGCAACCGCAACTTCTGGGCGTACTACACCGACTGGTTCGGTCGACCGGACGCCGGCGACCCGATCGGCCGGGTGGAGGCGGTCACGAGCACGTCGACGTCGATCTCGGTCTCCGGCTGGGCCATGGACCCGGCCACGTCGTCCAGCAACGAGGTCCACGTCTACGTCGACGGCACGGGGACGCGCGTCCCCGCCGACATCGGCCGCGCGGACGTGGGGGCTGCGTACGGGCTCGGCGACCAGCACGGCTTCGCCCTCACCGTGGCGGCCGCGCCGGGCACGCACACCGTGTGCGTCTACTCGATGGGCGTCGGCCGCAGCTCGTTCTCGCTCCTCGGGTGCACACCGGTCACGGTCGTGGACCACACCCCCGTCGGGACCCTCGAGGGCGTCACCGCCACCGCAGACTCGATCACGGTCTCCGGCTGGGCCTGGGACCCCGACACCAGCAACCCGACCGACGTGCACGTCTACATCGACAACGTCGGCGTCGCCGTGCGCGCCGACGTCGGCCGCAACGACGTCGCCGCCGCCTACGGCACCGCCGCGACCCGCGGGTTCAACTACACCCGCCCCGCCGCCGCCGGCACCCACACCGTGTGCGTCTACGCCATCAACATCGGCAGCGGACCGCACACCCTGCTCGGCTGCCGCACCGTCGAGGTGCGCT
>NZ_BONK01000003.1 GCF_016862675.1 Cellulomonas chitinilytica
AGACCGGAGTTGTGGCGCTGGTAGAGCGCGCCACCGTCAGCGACGATGTCGACCGTCGCGGGGTTGTTGTCCAGCTCGGTCCAAGGCATGGATCACTCCTCACCCGGAGCGCTGTCGATCCGCCCGCAGCTACGGCGCCCCGGATCGGGACGCTACGGCCCGGTTCCTCGCTGTGGACAGGTCCCTGCGGGCAGGCGAAGGGGCACTCGGCAGCAGGCGGACTGGAGCGGTGGCAACCCCTGCACCGGGACGACGCTCGTCAGGTGAAGGGATCGCCACCGCTCTGGTCGGGACGGGCTATGAGACCACCCGCCACTGCTGGTTCGGGCCGTGCCAGCACGTGCCTTGCACGACCTGCGCGCCGGCCGTGGTCAGGGCGTACGCGACGTCCAGGCACATGCCGCTGTGGCGTGCCACGCACGCAGGTCCGTGCCGCCCTCCCGCTGGAGGCCCCGACATGAGCGAGCCGCTGCGGGTGCTGATCGTCGACGATCACCCGATGTACCGCGACGGCCTGCGGGCCGCGCTGGAGGACGACACCTGCCTGGAGGTCGTGGCCGACGCCGCCGACGGGACGGCAGCGACCGAGCTGGCTCTCGAGCTCCAGCCCGACGTCGTCGTCATGGACCTGAAGATGCCGGGGATCAGCGGCGTGGAGGCCACACGTGCGGGCGATCCACGCGGTCGGCAGCGGAGAGGCGATCTTCGGGCCTGCGGTGGCCCGTCGGGTGCTCGACCTCTTCAGCGGGAGGTCGGCACCCACCACCGTCCCGTTCCCGCAGCTGACGGCTCGGGAGCGGGAGGTCCTCGACCTGGTCGCCCGCGCCGGCAGCAACGGAGACTTCGCCCGTCAGCTCCACCTGAGCGACAAGACCGTGCGCAACCACATCTCCAACATCCTCTCCAAGCTGCAGGTCGCCGACCGGGCGCACGCGATCGTGCGCGCGCGGGAGGCCGGGCTCGGACGAGCACCGGCCGCGAAGGCGCCCACGACGCCGCCGCACGAAGGTGGCGTCCCGGGGCCGGCACGTGTCCAGACGCCGCTTCGACACCCGTAGCGCCGGCCGACGCGCTCACCGACGGACCGCGGGGCTCGCGCCCGGGAGCCCGAGGCGCGGCGATCAGTCAGGCGTCACCTGACGTCGCGTCCTCGCGTTCCGGACGACGCGCCCAGCAGCAGGACGGCGGCGGCCCGGTTCGTCACGCCGTTGCGCCCGTACAGCCGGTGCAGGTGACGCGAGACCGTGGCGGGGCGCAGCCCTAGCCGTCGGGCGACCTGGGCGTCGGTGAGCCCTTCGGCCACCAGCTCGAGCACCTCGCGTTCCCGTGCCGACAGCGCCGCGGCCGGGCGCCCAGGAGCCCGCGACCGCCCGGTGCCGCCGCCAGGATCGGCCGGGACGCCCGGTGCCACGCCGAGCGGTACCCATCGGGGGTGCGGAGCGAGCTGCAGGCCGACGCCGCCCAGACCGGTCCTGGCCGCATGGACGCGGGCCAGGGCGGCACGGACGTGGGCACCCGCCTCGGCCAGCAGGTCACGCTGGCGGTCGGTGAACGTGCCGGAGTGCCGGCCGAGGGTGAGCGCGTGCAGCACACCGTCCCGGCGGAACAGCGGAAGCGTGATCTGGTCGGCGATGTCGGGCATGGCGTCGACGTGCAGTGCGGAGCGACGCCAGGCCGGCCGGGTGAGCACGTCGCTGATCCGCACCGGCAGGACCCGGCCGCGCTCGGCGGTCGCGGTGAGCGCCGGCGGGCGCAGCGGGTGCGTGTGGCCCAGCTCGGCGTAGGCACCGACCTTGGAGATCACCGCCCTGGCCTGCGGCCACAGGACGGCGACCTCCTGGCGGGTCCGCACGTCGACGTGGGTCACGGTCGCGGTGTCGCTGCCGACCACCTCGGCCGCACCACGCAGCAGCGTCGTGGTGATCGCACCGTCCTCGCTCAGCTCGAGCAGCTCGCCGGCCCAGACGAGCAGTCGGCGCAGGTCTGCGCTCGTCGGCGCGCGGCTGACCTCCATGACGAGGAGGACCGCCGGGCGTCGTCCCTGATGCACAACGCCCACGATCCGGACGCGTCCCGCTGCGCCTCGAGGCACGCGTCGTGACCATGGACGGCCCGTCGCCGGTTGCGCAGTTCTGCGCAACCGGCGGACGGACGCGGGTCGCCGCGGTTCCTCCTCGATGCGCCGGCACGCACGTCGGCGCCCCGGGTATCCCGGGAACCCGACCTCGGAGGAACCACTCATGTCTGGAACACGCACGAACCTCGCCCGGACCCGTGTGCGCACCGCGGTGCTCGGACTGGCCGCCGCGGTGCCGCTCGTCGCCGGTGCCGGTCACCTCACCCCGGCCGGCGCGGCCGTACCCACGCCGGACGCGGTCTCGTCGACGCCGAACGCCACCGTCGCCGTCACCGCGACCGGTCTCGTCTACACCGGCCTCGGCGCACCGAACACCATCACGGTGAACCTGGTCGGCGGCCGGTACGTGATCGCCGACAGTGCACCGATCACGGCCGGCACAGGCTGCCTGCCCACCGCCAAGGGGGTGTTCGAGGTCAGCTGCCAGGTGCCCTCGAGCCCCAACGGGACACCGAAGTCGTTCCGGGTCGTCGGCGGCGGCGGGGACGACGTGATCCGCAACTCCACCGCGATCGGCATGCGGGCCGACGGCGGCCCGGGCAACGACGTCCTGGAAGGAGGGACGGGGTCGGACAACCTCGACGACTCCTTCGGCCGGGACACGCTGCGCGGCAACGACGGGAACGACACGCTGTCCACCGAGCTCAGCCAGCAGGACGGGCTGGTCGACGTCCTCGAAGGCGGCGCGGGCGACGACGACCTGCGGGCGGGACCGAACGACGACATCCTGCGCGGGGGAGCGCAGGACGACACCATGCGCGGGGGGCTCGGCGCCGACCACTTCGACGGCGGCTCGGGTGCGCACGACGCCGTGGCGTACCTCGACACCGGGCACGACCCCTACGCGCGGCTGGTCGTCTCGATCGATCTCCACGCCGACGACGGGCTGCGGGCGCTCGGCACGTCGTCCAGCCAGGAGGGCGACTTCGTCACCACGACCGTGGAGGACGTCTTCGGCGGGCACGGCGACGACGTCCTGTTCGGCAGCTCGGCGAACAACCTGCTGTCGGGCAACCTCGGCGACGACGTGATCGAAGGTCTGCTCGGCAAGGACGTGATCGACGGCGGCCCGGGCGACGACCTGCTGGCCAGCAACCAGCTGTTCGGGGCGCCGGTCGCGGACGGCGCGATCGACACCGCGCAGGGCAACCTCGGCACCGACTCGTGCCGGGTGCCGTTCCCGACGGTCGAGGCGGACCTGGTCGCCTGCGAGACGGTGAACCAGGACTGACCGGCGACCGAAGGACCGTCCCACGAACGACGCAGCCTCGTCCCTGCGGGTTCCGGCCACGGCGCACCGACCCAGGTGCGCCGTGGCCACCCCGCGCCTGGTCGGTGCCGGGTGGTGACCCGGCGAGCGCCGCTGGCTAGGCTGGGGCGCGGCTCCCAGGCAGCCGACCGGTCCGCGGGCAGGGCACAGCCCACCTGGGCACGTGCGGCACGGCACACTGGCCTCCACCTCCTTTCGGCCCGACGACGCGGACACCGGGCGACGAGAGGAGGTCGCTGTGGCGACCGTCGCACTGCCTGCGAACCCGAACCTGGGACACCTCCGTCGACAGGCCCGCGCCCTGCAGCGCGCCGCCGTCGCGGGCGACCCCGTGGCCGCCGCCCGGATCGCCCGGCACCACCCGAACCCGCCGGACGACCTTGCTTCTTTCCCGCTCAACGCCGCACAGCTCACGGTCGCGCGCGAGCACGGCTTCCCGAGCTGGCCACGCCTGCGCCACTACCTCGACGCCGTCGCCGAGCACGGCTGGTCGCCGGTCGACCCGGACACGCCCGACGCCGACGTGGCCGCGCGGTTCTGCCGGCTCGCCTGCCTGACGTACTCCGCCGCCGACGGTCCCGACCGATGGGCCGCCGCGCGGGCGCTGCTCGACGCGAGTCCCGACCTCGTCGACGACATCTGGGCTGCTGCCGCGGCGGCTCGGGCGGACGCCGTGGCGCGGCTGCTCGCCCGGGACGCGGGCCTGGCGAGGCGGCCTGGCGGCCCGCACCGGTGGCGCCCGCTCGCCTACCTGGCGTACTCGAGGGTCGGCGGTGGCGACCCCGTGGGCACCGCCCGGCTGCTGCTCGACGCGGGCGCGGACCCGGACGAGGGGTACCTCTGGGAAGGCCTGCCCACCCCGTTCACGCTGCTCACCGGCGTGTTCGGCGAGGGCGAGGGCGGACCGGTCCGCCAGCCGCGCCATCCCGACTCGATCGCGCTCGCCCGGCTCCTCCTGGACCACGGCGCGGAGCCCAACGACGGCCAGACGCTGTACAACCGCATGTTCGGCACCGACGACGACCATCTCGTGCTGCTCTTCGAGCACGGCCTCGGCCAGGGCGACGGCGGGGTGTGGCGGCGCCGGCTCGGGCCCGAGGTCGTCGACCCGCCCCGGCAGCTGCTGCGCGACCTCCTGCACTGGGCGGTCGAGCACGGCCAGGTCGACCGGGTCCGGCTCCTCGCCGAGCACGGCGTGGACGTCGACTCACCCCTGGACGGCGGCGCGTGGCCGGCGGCGGGCTCTGCTTCCCGGGACGGCGTCGCTCGTGGGCGCACGCCGTGGGGCCTCGCGATGCTCAGTGGCGAGCGTGAGATCGCCGACTACCTCGTCTCGCGCGGCACCCCGTCGACCGACCTGGACCCTGTCGACGCGTTCGTCGCGGCGGCGATGACGGCAGACCGCGACCGGGCGTCCGCGCTGGGCGACGCCGTGCTGGCCGAGGCACGCCGCGCCCGACCGGGGCTCGTCGTCTGGGCAGCGGCGCGGAGCCGGCGTGACGCGGTCGCGCTGCTCGTGGAGCTGGGTTTCGACGTGAACGCCTTCGGGCGGCACGACGCCCCCGTCGAGCAGCCGTGGGAGACCGCGCTGCACGCCGCGGCCGGGGCCGGGGACGTCCCGCTCGTCGAGCTGCTCCTGGACCTCGGCGCGGACCCGTCGCTCCGCGACTCCCGGTTCGGTGCGACACCCCTGGACTGGGCGCGCCATCTCGACCGGCCCGCCGTCGTGGACGTGCTGCTGGGGCGTTGACGACCCGGGCGCCCGCGACCTCGCGCCGAGGCCCCGTCCGATGCCACCCTGGACGGGTGGAGCACGGCGCCGGCCTCTTCCTCGACGACTTCGACGGCGACGAGCTCGACCGCGCCGTGTGGCTGCCGCACTACCTGCCGGCGTGGAGCTCGCGAGCCGAGACGGCGGCGACGTACGCGGTGCGCGACTCTGCGCTGCATCTGCGGATCGACCCCGGTGCCCCGGCGTGGTGCTGGCCCGACCACCGGCCCGCCACGCGGGTGAGCGGCATCCAGTCTGGCTCCTGGTCGGGGCCCGTCGGGGGGACACGCGGGCAGCAGCCGTACCGCGACGGCCTCGCCGTGCGGGAGCAGCAGGACGAGTTCTGGGGCTGGACGCCGGGGCCCGGCCGCATCGAGGTGCGGGCGCGCATGACCGTGTCGCCACGGTCGATGGCGGCCTGCTGGCTGGTGGGGCGGGAGGTCGAGCCGCACGAGTGCGCGGAGCTGTGCCTGTTCGAGGTGTTCGGGGACGCGGTGGAGCCCGGGCGGTCAGCGGGCGTCGGGATGGGGTTGCACGCGTTCCGGGACCCCGACGTGCCTGAGGACTTCGCGGCGTCGCGCCTCCGGATCGACGTCGCCGAGCCGCACACGTTCGGCGCGTCGTGGACCGTGGACACCGTCGAGCTCAGCGTCGACGACGCCCTCGTGCGCCGCTGCCCGCAGCCGCCTGCCTACCCGCTGCAGATGATGCTCGCGGTGTTCGACTTCCCGGACCGGTCGGTCGGCGACGACGACCACCTCGTGCCTGAGCTCGTCGTGGAGAGCGTCCGCGGCTGGTGAGGACCGGGTTCCTGCCGCGCCGAGGCTCGAGGACGGCACCCGGTACGGTCGGCCCATGGCTCTGATCCACCGCGCCACCATCAGTCCGACGAAGGCCGAGCTCCTCGGCGGCTGGGTGCCCGCTCAGCCGTGGGGTGCGACGGAGGTCGAGCTGGTGGGTGCGTACCGGTTCGACGACCCGGACGGTGAGGTCGGCATCGAGACGCATGTCCTGGCGGCTGCCGGCGGGCAGCTGCTGCACGCCCCGCTGACGTACCGGGGTGCACCGCTGGCCGGAGCGGAGCCGTTCCTCATCTGCACCATGGAGCACTCGGTGCTCGGTCGACGCTGGATCTACGACGCGACCGGCGACCCCGTCTACGCGGACGTGCTCGCGTCTGTGCTGCTGGCGGGTGTCGTCCAGGCGGCCGAGCACGTCGAGGGCGCCGACGCTCCCCGCGAACCCACCGTCCGCGTCACCGGCAGCGCCACCGGTGCGAGCGAGGTGCCGCCGCTCGACGGTGTCGTCGCGTCGTCGGACGGAGCGGCGACCGTCATGACCTGCGGAGATCTCCGTATCGTCGTCCGCCGACGTCTCGATGCAGATGCGTCGCCCGCCGACCATGAGTCGACCCTCACGGGTACGTGGTCCGGCGTCGAACAGCCGGTGCTGCTCGCCTACGTCGCCTGAGAGCGCCGGCTCGGCCGCAGCGCATGCGGTCGTCCCGGCCTGGTGATGCGGGCCTGCCCGGGTGGGTGGATCGTGTCGATGGACCCCGGGGTTCGATCGGCGACCGGTCGAGTCCAGGCGCAGGAGCGTGCCGTTCAGCGACGAGCAGGTGGCTCCGCGCCTCGCCCGCATGACCGACCGCCCTGGCGCCCTCGTCCCGCGGAAGGGCGTCGACGGGCGCCAGGTGGGCTGCCCGCGGGGCCCGACGAGCGACGGCGTCGCACCGTTCGTGGTGGGACGGCCGTGGAGTGTCCGGTGATCACATCGAGTTCTCGGAGGTGTTCCCCATGGCAAGGCTCGGACGAAGGACTGCCGCGATCAGCGCGGCCTTCGCACTCGCGTTCATGGCGGGAGGAAGCGCTGTCGCGGCCGGCGGGTCCGACGATGATCCGGCGTCGGCACGCACGCGGGACCACGCCGGCAGGACGATCGAGCGGAAGGTCGACCGTCTGCTCTCCCGGATGACGACGCAGGAGAAGCTGCAGCAGGTGCAGCTCCTGTCCGACGGCCAGATCACCGACGCCGACGCCGAGGCGGGCGTGGGCTCGGTCTTCAGCCTCGTCGACCCGGTGGCGATCAACCACTTCCAGCACGTCGCGGTCGAGCAGTCGCGGCTGCACATCCCGATCCTGTTCGCCTACGACACCATCCACGGCTACCGCACGATCTTCCCCGTGCCGCTCGGTGCGGCGAGCTCCTTCGACCCCGCGGTCGCGCAGGCCGACGCCGTCGTCGGCGCGAAGGAGTCCGCGATCCAGGGGCTCAAGCAGATCTACAGCCCGATGGTCGACGTCTCGCACGAACCCCGGTGGGGCCGCATCGTCGAGGGCGCGGGGGAGGACCCGTACCTGGGGTCGGTGATGTCGGCCGCGCGCGTCGAGGGCACGCAGGGCACCGACTACAGCGCTCCCGACAAGGTCGTCGCGAGCGTCAAGCACTACGTCGCGTACGGGCAGCCCGAGGGCGGCCGTGACTACAACACCACCGACCTGTCCGAGTCCCGGCTGCGCAACCTGTACCTGCCGCCGTTCAAGGCCGCGATCGACGCCGGAGCGGACACGGTCATGTGCTCCTTCAACGCGATCAACGGCGTCCCCGGGTGTGCCAACGAGTACACCGAGACCGAGATCCTGAAGAAGGAGTGGGGCTTCGACGGCTTCGTCGAGAGCGACTACACCGCCGTCGCCGAGCTGCGCGCCTGCCCGCCGGTGAAGCCGGACAGCGGCCCCTGCGGCCACGGCGTCGCCGCCGACGGCCCCGACGCCGGCGCGGCCGCCCTGATGGCCGGGACCGACTCGGAGATGGTCAGCACCAACCTCCGCGACTACGGCCAGGAGCTGCTCGCGGACGGACGGATCACGATGTCGCGCCTCGACGACGCGGTACGGCGGATCCTGCGCGTCAAGTTCCGTGCCGGGCTGTTCGACCACCCGTACGTCGACGTCGGGACCGCGAGCGACCCCGCGAGCTACGGCCAGCCGGCCGACCTGGCGAAGAGCCGGTGGGCCGCCGGTCGGTCGATGGTGCTGCTCAAGAACGACGGCGGGGCTCTGCCGCTCGACGCCACGAGGTCGACGGCGCTGATCGGGCCGTTCGGCCAGACGGTCGACGAGATGCTCGGCCCGTGGTCGGGACGCGGCTCCGACGACCTGGCCCCGAAGTTCGTCAGCCTCCTCGACGGGCTGACCGCGGCCAGCTCGGCCCCGGTCACCTACACCGCGGCATGCAACCTGGCGCACAACTTCGACCCGCCGAACAACGCCGTCCCGCCGATCACCGCCGACGACGAGGTGTGCGCAGGCCCCGGCGTCGACGGGACGACGATCCAGGACGCCGTCGCGGCGGCGAACAGCGCCGACCAGGTCGTGCTCGCCCTCGGCGAGAGCGGCTTCATGAGCGGCGAGTCCAACAGCCGCAGCCAGCTCGACCTCCCGGGCCACCAGGAGGACCTGCTGAACGCGGTCGTGGCCACGGGCAAGCCGGTGGTCGTCGTGCTGCTCAACGGCCACCCGCTCGACCTGACGGCCGTGGTGGACGAGCCGGCGGCGATCCTCGAGGCCTGGTTCCCCGGCACCGAGGGCGGCAACGCGGTCGCCGACGTGCTGTACGGCAAGGTCAACCCGGGCGGCAAGCTCCCCGTCTCGTTCCCGCGCGGCGTCGGCACGGTGCCGTACTACTACAACCACGAGCCGGCAGGCCGGCCGTGCGACGCGACGTTCAAGTGGAACGCGCGCTACCGCGACCTGCCCACCTGCGACCCGCTCTACGCGTTCGGCTACGGCCTCAGCTACACGTCGTTCGACGTCTCCGACCTGACCCTGAGCCGCACGAGCGTCGGCCGCAACGGCAGCGTCACGGTCTCGATGGTGGTGACGAACACGGGCGACCGCGCCGGTGACGACGTCGCGCAGCTGTACATCCACGACCCCGTCGCGAGCCTGTCCCAGCCGGTGCGCCGGCTGCGCGGCTTCGAGCGGGTGTCGCTGGAGCCCGGTGCGTCGACGACGGTGACGTTCACCCTCGACAAGAGCGACTTCGGCTTCTACGACAACCGCGGCAGGTTCGTCGTGGAGCCGGGGACGATCGAGGTGTACGGCGGAGACTCGTCCGCCGCCACCATGACGGCGTCGTTCACGATCACCCGGTAACGACGGCACCACCAGGGACGCAGCGCTCCCGCTCCGGCGGGGCTGCTGTGTCCCTGGTGCTTGCGAGGCTCACGTATCACGGCGGCGCGTCGCCGACTCCGTCCCTTCGAGGTCGGACGACCGAGCCCGGGCGACCGAGGCGTGAGTGAAGGAGAAGGACCGATGAAGCGGCATCTCGTGACCACGGCGCTGGCCGTCTGCTCGGTCGGTGTGACCCTCGTCCCGTGCATCGGCAGCCGGCCGTGGCCGCGCCCCATCCCTCCACGGCCGATCCCGGCCTTCGTCTGCGAGTCGCTGGACTCGCTCCCGGTCGGACTGACGGTCGTCAACGGGCTGCCACCGGTCAACAGCTTCCAGCCGCCGCTCATGGACATCGCCGCACACCCCTTCGCCTGGGCCAGCGGGGTCACCACGACGGCGGGCCAGGCGACCACCGAGGCCGGGGGACGGGCAGGCGGCAGCGGCACCGAGATCCGCGTCAACAACATCGTCCTGTCCGTGAGCATCGGCTTCGGCCAGGTCATGCACGCCGCGCGCATCCGGTTCGGCGAGTACGGGGGCAACGTCAACCTGTCGGTCGACGGCGTCACGGCGAACGTCGCCGACCTCGCGTCGCTGAACGGCAAGACGATGGGCGGCGTCACCGTGAGCGTGCCCACCGGCGGGTTCGGCAACGACATGGGCGTCCTGGAGCTGACCGGGACCATGCCGGACCAGGCGTTCGGCCTGGGGCAGTTCGCCATCGGCGGGCAGGAGCTCTGGATCGACGACATCTGCTACCAGCCGTAGCCGAGCTCCCAGGGCACGGTCGCTGCCGCAGGTTCACCCGCCTGCCGACGAAGCGGTCCCCTACGGTGACCTCGTGCCGGAGCCATCGAAGTACGAGTCGCAGGCGTGGACCGATCTCCAACGGTTCAAGTCGAGGCCCATGACGCGCGGCGTCCGCGCGTTCAGCGACGTCACGGTCAAGGGCGCTCGCACCGTCGGCGAGGGCGCCCGCGCCGCCGGACGGCAGCTCGAGCATCTCGTCGACGGGCACCCGAATCTCAAGCGCGCCTCGGACGCGATCGGGAGCGCCGCTCACGCCGTCGGAGGCGTCGTGCCGGACGCGCTCCCCGACAAGGCCGCGGGGTGGGGCCGATCGGCCACGGCCTCGCTGGAGCGCATGGTCGCGTCCGTCGCGCGCCGGACTGTCGCCGGAGAAGGTCGTCGAGAAGCATCGGAAGGTCGGCCACGACGTCGAGACCCTCGCGGACCTGCGCACCCTCGACCTCGCCCTCATCGACAAGGTCCGCCCCCGCACGACGCGCTTCACGTACCCGGGGACCGCGGCGGCCTCCGGGGTCGTGACGTCGTTCGTCATCACGGGCGGCGAGATCGTCGTGACGGCGTCCGGGGGAGCTGCCTCGGCGCCCGGAGGCACGGCGATCGTCGGGGCGATGGCGCTCGACGTCGCCACGGTGATGGGCCTCATGTCTCGTGCGGTGGGCCAGCAGGCGCTCGCCTACGGGTACGACCCCGAGGACCCGGCCGAGAAGCTCTTCATCCTGTCCGTCGTGAACGCCGGCACCGCCCTCTCGGGTGGTGCCAAGCTCGCGGCGATGGCGGACGTGTCACGACTGACCCAGCAGCTGGTGCGTGGAGCGACGTGGAAGAAGCTGCTGGACTCGTCGCTGCTCGCTCGTCTCTACAAGCAGGTGCTCGCGCGATTCGTCGTCCGGACGACGAAGCAAGGGCTGGGGAAGCTGGTGCCGGTCGTGGGCATCCTGATCAGCGGCGGGTTCAACTGGGCCACGCTCGAGCAGGTCACCGACGCCGCGCACGTCGCGTACCGGCGCCGGTTCCTGCTCGAGAAATACCCGCACCTCGCGGACGGCGACGCCCCGGAGCTCGAGACGGTCGGCGAGGTTCCGGACGAGGAGGATGAAGTCATCAGCGTCCTCGAGGACCTCGCAGGGCTGGGCGGCCCTGACCTCAGCACCGACCACGGCGTCGACCCGGAGGAGACGCCTGACGCCGACCCTCACGCGACATCGGGCACCTGACCGAGCGTCCCCACCACACCGGGGCCCGCCCTCGACGGGCGGGCCCCGGTGTGGTGCCTGCGCTGCTCAGTACCGGCGCAGGTCGTCGACGACCCGGGGCAGCACCCCGCGGCGGTCGAGGACGTCGGCCGTCCGGTTGAGGGCGTCGGTCCGCTCGTCCACCGCGTCCTCGGTGCCGAGCGCGTCGGCGAGGACCTTCGTCTTGCGGACGACCTCGATGTGGCCGAGCGAGTCGGCGGCGACGTCGACGTCCGCCAGCGCGGACCGGAGGTGGCTCGCACCGGCCTCGACCTGCGGGGCCACGACGTCGAAGCGTCGGGGCCCGTCGACGGCCGGGGTCAGGACCTTCCCGGCGCGGACCAGAGGACCCGCGAGCACGGCGTTCGCGTGCAGCGCGGCGCGCGACCCCGGGAGGCTGTCGGCCACGTCCTGGAGGGTCTGGTTCGCCCCGTGCAGCACGCGGGAACCGCCGAACGCGACGGTGTGCGCCACCGGCCGTGTGAACACGTCGCCGGCCAGCCGCTCCGCGTCCGGGTCGGTCGGCGCCGCGACGGTGAGGTGGAGCGGGGCACTGAGCGCCGCGCCGCCGGCGCCGGTGTCCGCCACGACGACCGCGTGGTAGGTGCCCGGTTCGCTGATCAGCCAGTCCCGTGACCCTGCGGAGAGCAGGATGGAGCTGTAGAGCGCCTCGCCGGGTTGCAGGACGACCGGTTCGGGCGCGGTCGACGACCGCATGAACGGCACACGCTGACGCGCTTCACCACCGTCCTTCGCGACGACGATCGTGAGGTTCTCCTCGTCGAGGACGCTGCGGTCGACGACGACTGCGGTCGTCGAGACGTTCTTGAGCCGGATCTCGGCGACGACCGGCTCGAGGAACTCGAAGCGCGGCGACCGGTGGACGCGCAGGTCGATCCGGAGCGGGCCGGTGACGGCCGCCCGGAGCCGCTCGTACGCGTCCTGCTCGAAGCCGTGGTCGGTCGCGAAGGTCGAGCCGCCCATCTTCACCATCCGCTCCGGGGCGTGCCGCAGGAACAGCAGCTCGTCCGGGTCGAAGTTCCAGGTGAACTGGGTGAAGAAGTCGTCCGAGCCCGTCGGGAACCGGAAGGGGTAGTTCATCCAGCTCAGGGCCGTGTCGCTCGCGGTCAGGGGCACCCAGGGGGCGCCGAGGTCCTTCTGCCACGAGTGCAGCAGGTTGAACGTGTGACCGAGCTCGTGCGCGGCCGTCCAGAACCGCATCCGCTCCCGCCAGGCCGCCGGGTCCGGGTCGCTGGCCGGCGCGTCGGCGATGAACGTCCCGACGGTGAACACGGCGGCACCCTGGCGCTGGACCGTGCCCGACGAGTCGAACATCCGGCCGCCGAGCCCCCAGCCGTCGTCGGAGATCCCGGCGAACAGCAGCCAGGTCGCCCACTGCGGCGCGTCGACCCACTGCGACCAGTGCGCCTCCATCGCGTCGTGCAGCTCGAGGTTGGACCAGGTGCCGCCGGCGCCGGCGTCCACGAGCGGGATCACCGAGTCACCCGCGGTCCGGGTCACCGAGATCCCGGCCCGCGCGTACGCGCCCTCGAGCGTGAGCGCCTGGTTGGGCGCCTTCGGGGAGTGGACCGGGTGGCTCCACGGGTTGAACGTCGCCGTCGACAGGGCGCCGTCGACCGTGTCCACCTCGAGCGTCACGTTGCGGAACGTGGCGCTCGCCCACGTGTAGTCCACGGTCACGGGCCGCCGGCCCAGGCTGGAGAACGTCGCGCTGGCGCGCTGCCCGGCCGGCAGGAACGGGTGACCGGTCAGGGTGACGGACACCCAGCTGTACGGCCGGAGGTTCGTCGCCCCGTCCTGGTAGGTGATCTCTCCGACCCAGGCCCCGGTCGTGGAGTCGAGGGTCACCCGTGCCAGCCAGGTCAGAGAGGAGAAGAAGCGCGTGATCGTGCCGCTCATGGTCATCGTGGGGTTGGCGCCGTCGATGTCGACGCGGAGCTCCTCGGTGCCGAGCACGGGCAGCGGGTGGGGGACCTCGGCCGCCGCGGTGCCGAACCACGGCGGAGGGTCCGGCGGGTTCGGCGGGAGGGGCGGGATCGGCGGGTTCGTCGGCAGCGGCGGCGGGGGGAACGGCGTGCCGACGGGCGGCTCCGGGAAGGTCACCACCGGTGGGCGCGGGTCGACCTGGTAGACGCCGGACCTGACCACCAGCCACGGGAAGGGGACGGGGAAGGGAGCCGGGAAGGGGGCCGGGAAGCCGGCCGCCTCCGGTGCCGCGGTGCCGCCGGCGGTTCCGTCGACGGGTGCGGGGAGTGCGGAGACGTGCTCGAGCATCTCCTCGGTGCTCGTGCCGTTGGTCGGTCTGCCGACGTCGAGATCGCTGGACATGGGGAGTGCCTCTCTGGGGGAGCGGGAGTGCGGTCACCATCCGGATGAGGCGGGTGGGCGTCTGATACGGGGCCGCGTGCGGCCGCAGGCCCACGCCGACGGCTCGACGCCGGGTGCCGCGGGGCGCTGACCTGGGGGACCGTCCTGGCGTACCGTCAGCCGTGAGTCTCCGCTTCGGCGGTCTGGTCACCGTGAGCAGCCCGGAGGTCGACGATGGACCGGGAGGACCTCACCGCGTCCGACCTCGTGCTTCGCGCCCGCGCCGGCGACCGGCACGCCTGGGACGCGCTGGTCGAGCGCTTCATGCCCCTGGTGCTCGCGGTCGCGCGCCGGCACCACCTCGCGGGTGCGGACGCGGAGGACATGGCCCAGACGCTCTGGATGCGTCTCGTGGAGCACCTGGACGACATCCACGACCCGGCCGCGATCGCGGGGTGGATCGCGACGACCGCGCGCCACGAGTGCCTGCGCACGTTGCGCCTACGACGGCGGACCGAGCCGTTCGACCCCCTCGACCCGGCGCGGGACCGGCCCGCGGAGGCCGAGGAGGCGCTGGACGCGGCGGTCGTCGACGGCGTCACGGCGGCCTCGCGCCACGAGGCGCTGCTCGTCGCGTTCGCGGAGCTCTCGACGAGGCACCGCGACCTGCTGCTCCTCCTGCTGCACGACCCGCCGGTGCCCTACGCCGAGATCGGCCGCCGGCTGGGCATCCCGGTCGGCAGCATCGGCCCGACCAGGGCCCGGGCGCTGCAGCACCTCCGTGAGCATCCCGCCGTCGCCGCGATGCTCGGCGACGACGCGGTGGTCAGATCCGCACCCAGTCCGTGACGACGGTCCCGGTCGCCGTGGAGCACCGGATGCGGACGAGCTCGTCGCCCGCGGACGGACCGTGCGCGCCGCGAGCGATCGTGAAGTAGCCGTCTGCGTCGACGGCCGTCTCCCGGTCGTCGTGCGCCGTGGTCTGCAGGACGACCTGTGCGGCCTGCGACGGGACGACCTGCCCGGCGACGTGCGACGGGCCGACCTCGACCTCGAGCGTCAGGGTGGGGGAGTCGAACGAGAGGCTGCGGGCGGACGAGCCGGCCGCCCGGCGGGCGAGCACCGCGCCGGAGTCGAGCAGGGAGTCGTACGTCAGCCGGGCCAGCTCGCCGTCGGCGTCACGCCAGTCGAACGCCTCCTTGCCGGCCGCCAGCAGGGCGTCGCTGGGCCGGTTCGCGTCCAGCGCCTCGCCGAGGGCGGCCAGGAGGAGGTCGTCGTCCGACCGTCCCGACGTCGTCATGGCCACTCACCTGTCCCTCGTCGTCCGTCATCGAGGGTAGCGGCCTCTGCCGCACCGCAGAGGTGCACCCCTGCGGTCCTCACGCGCATCGGGCGCGCCGACGGCGACGAGCATGCATCCGCGCCACACACCAGGCAGAGTCGCGCCGGCCGGGCGTGATACGTCGCCGGCCGGGTCAGTTCTCCGGGCCGCCGTACCCCACCTGGACGAAGCTCGCCGCGACAGCCGCGGCGGCCGGGTCCGCAGACGCGGTGCGGCTCTGCGCGCGGCGGAGCGCGGAGGCGGGCGGGTGGCCGCCGACGAGCTCGCGGTGGTACGAGGCCATGAGCGACGCGGTGGCGATGTCGGGGATCGCCATGACCGGCGCGACGAGCGTCGCGGTGCCGCCGGCGAGCAGCGCGGCGGACAGCCCCATGATCTCCCCGCCGGCCACGACGGCTGTCGTCGCGGTCTCGCAGGCCGCGAGGACGACGTGGCGCGGCGCGGTCGCGATGCGCTCGAGGTCGTAGACGGTGAACGGTCCGTCGGTGAGCATCAGCGCCGAGAACTGCGGGTTGTCGGCGCGCAGACGGCCGTGGCCCGCGACGTGGACGAGCGCGGCGCCGTCCATCGCCCGCGACACTGCGTCGGCGGTCGCGTCCTCGCCGACCAGCAGCGCGGCGGTGGGGTGCAGCGAGGCGATGTCCCGGGCCTCGGCGAGTGCTCCGTCCAGCCCTGGTCCGGCGACGACGGCCCGGCGACCGCCGGTGGAGGCGGGCCGGCTCGCGGCCGCGTGCCAGTGCGTCGCCGACGGGCTGACGCTGACGGGACGGTCCGCGCATTCCGGCAGCGCGGACCAGGGCACGGACTGGAGCCAGCCGACGGGGACGACGACGAGAGGTCGGTCGCCGACCGCCGTCGCGAGCGGGGCGAGCACGTCCGCGCCGATCGCGGCGCACGACTGCGCGAGCAGTGCCCCGGCGGCCTCGACGCTGGCGGGCCGGGCATCGCCACGGGCCATCCGTCGCAGCGCGAACGACGCGCGCTCGACGCTGTGCCGGATCCGCTCCGCCGGCCCGAGGTGGTGCAGGCGCGGGCGGCCGTCGACGACGGTGACCGCGTGCATGTGCCCTGCGACCTCGAGATAGGCGACGAGCGCGTGGTCGCCGAGGAGCCCGGCGAGCGCCTCGACGGTCGGTGGCCGCACCGTCGCGTCGCCGCCGGAGGCGTGCCGGCAGTGGTCCCGGATGCGGCGCTCGAGCGCCACCTGCCGCGCGACGAGGGTTCCGGTCGGCTGACCGGCCTCGCGGTCCTCACCGATCGACTCCGTCGTCGAGCGCAGGTCCGCGAGCAGCTGGGCGAGCACCGGGTCGCTCGACGGCCGCGCGTCGCGCCGCAGCGTCGCCGTGGCCTTCGTCCACTCGCTCCAGCCGAGCGCGGACCGCGGGTCGCGGGCCTCCAGGGCCATCCGGAGGCCGGTGCCCGCGATCTCGCCCCGGTGGGTCGAGACGTGGGCGCGCAGCTCCGTGGCGCCCATGGTCGCGCGGTGGTCCTCGAGCACCCGCAGGCCCGCGCGCAGCGCCGACAGGGCGGCAGGACGGCGACCCTCCGCCTCGCGGAGCAGGGCCTCGCCGAGCCAGGCCCGGGCACGGGCGTCCGCCGGTCCGGTGTGACGTGCGCGCCCGGCGCGGGCGAAGTCGCGCCGCGCTGCGGTCGTCCGCCCCGCCGACATCTCGACCCGACCGGCCAGCAGCCTCGCCTCCAGCGCCGGGACGATCCATCCCGCGTGCTCGAGCGCGTCGGCCACCCGGCGGCACCGCGCCGACGTGACCGGCCGGTCGGCGGCCGTGAGCGCCTGGAGGGAGGCGAAGTCCGCGAGCGTCGCCCACTCGCGGCGCTGGAGGTGCACGAACTCCCGGCGAGCCGTCAGGGCGGCGTCCAGCGCGGCGTCCAGGTCGCTCTGCACGAGCGCGACGGTGGACAGCAGCAGCCGCGACTCGGGGAGGTGGCGCTCGCGACCGTCGCGCGTGTTGGCGGCGACGGCCGCCTCGGCGAGCTCACGCGCCTCGTCGACGAGCCGGACCGACAGCAGGAGCTCGGCGTGGTCGGTGAGGACCGAGCCGAGGGGGAGGCCCAGTGCCTCGAAGAGGACTGTGGTGCGGTCGAGGTGGTCGAGGGCCGAGGGGACGTCCCCGGCCTGCGCGTCGACCCAGGCCAGGTTGTGCTCGACGAGGGCTCCCGCGACCGCGAGGCCGTGCGCCTCGCACAGTGCGGCGGCTTCCGTGAGGTCGCGCCGGGCGGCGACGAGCTCCCGCCTCGACACCAGCAGCAGGCCCCGGTTGGACAGCGCGCGCGTCGCCCACTGGGCGTCACCGGCTCGACGGATGACCCGGAGCGCGTGCCGCAGGTCGTCCAGCGCCGCGTCCAGCCGACCCATGTCCTGCAGGATCGCCGCACGCTGCACGCGGGCCCTGGCTGCCGCCAGCCCCGACAGCTCGGCGCACGCCTGGTCGATCTCGCGCAGGGACCGGCCCGGGTGCCCGGTCAGCAGGAGGGCGCCGGCGAGGCTCATGCGCGCCTCGCCGGTGCGGGTCGGCTCGCCGGCACGCCGCCCGGCCGCGACGGCGGCTCGCAGCCGCTCGACGGCGACGTCCAGGCGGGACTGCTGCATCGCGGCGACGCCCGCGGCCCGCTCGGCGACGCAGACCGTCGCCCAGTCGCGGGCCAGGCGAGCCTGCTCCGCCACGTGGGACGCGAGCGGTGTCGCAGCACCCGGGTCGACTCCCGCGAGGCGGAGCGCCTCTTCGGCGCGAGCCCGAAGGTCGTCCCCGCGGCCCGCGGCGGATGCGCTCCGCACGTCCGCGCGGACCGCCGTGCGCGTCGCCGCCGCCATGTCGCCCACCCCAGTCGACCTGCACGTATTTTTCGCCCGAATTGTCCCCCTGTCATGGTGGCCGAACAACCGAGGTGGGGACGACATGAATGACTTCGTGCACCTGAGCGATCCCAGTACCGAGACCGAGCCGACCGAGATCGTCGTCGCGCTCGAGCATGCGCCGCTCGTGATGACAGCCCTGGAGAACGACGGACTCCACGTGGTGAACGCGGAGCCCAGCGAGCCGCTCGGGCTGACGCTCGTCACGCTCGACCCTGACGAGGTCCCCACCCTGGTCGGCCTCCCGAGGCTCCCGGCCGAGCCCGGCCGGACCGAGGGGCTCGACGACGTCGTGCTGGCCCGCCTCCGCTTCGTCTTCGACGACGGCCACGCACACTGGACGCCGACGATGGGCAAGAACCGGACCGTGGGGGTCGTCACCGACGGCGGCGGGAGCATCTCCTACGGCGGCGGACCCAACCCCACGAAGGCGAAGGCCTGGAACCCGGGTCGCTCGGGGCAGGCGGGCAAGGGGATCACGATCGGCGTCCTCGACACCGCCCTGTTCCCGCACCAGGTGCTCGCCGGCGGCTACATCGCCGCGTCGCCCGAGGACTTCGTCGTCGAGGACGGGCCGTACGACTACGCGCAGGGTCACGCGACGTTCGTCACCGGGCTGATCCTGAAGGACGCTCCGGGGGCCGTCGTCCGGGTCCGCAAGGTCCTCTCCGGGGCGGGCACCGCCACGTCGTGGGAGGTCGCGAACGCGATCGTCGAGCTGGGCAGCGCCGGCGTGGACATCCTCAACCTGTCGCTCGTCTGCTACACCGAGGACGGACGACCTCCGCTGGTCCTCTCGACCGCGATCGACCGGCTCCCGCCCCACGTGCTGGTCATCGCCTGCGCCGGGAACCACGGCGGCCGGGAACCCGGGCCTGATGAGGTCAACCGCAGGCCCGCGTGGCCGGCCGCGCTCGACGACGTCGTCGCCGTCGGCTCGGTGACCAAGGACGGGAAGGGCAGCAAGCTCGGGCTCTCGCCGTTCACGCCGCCGAGGGCGGCGTGGATCGACGTCGTGACGGTGGGTGACCCCGTCGTCAGCACGTACTTCACCGGCGCCGTCCGTGTACCGCCGCCCGAGGTCGAGCCAGCCGGCACCGAGTCCGGGCCGGCCGCCGACGGCGCGCAGCAGGCGCCGACCGAGCCGCCCCCGTTCGAGGGCTGGGCCGCGTGGAGCGGGACGTCGTTCGCCGCCGCCAAGCTCACGGGCAGGGTCGCCGCCGTCGCGGAGCAAAAGGGCATCCCGGTGCGGGCCGCCTACCGCCGGCTCGCCGCCAAGGCGAATGCGACGGGCCGCCGCCCGGAGGACGACCTGCCGCCGTACATCCCGACCTGACCGAAGGTGCCCGATGGGGCACACGAGAGTGCTTGTTCCGGTCGGAACACCCCCGAGATCGTGGTGACACGATCTCGGGGGTCGAGAGGAGCCAGACGTATGTGGTCCCAGGTGCTCGACACGCTGATCGGGGTCGTCTTCATCTTCGCGCTCGTGTCCCTGCTGGCCTCCGTGGTCGTCGAGACGATCTCGACGTTCATGCAGCGACGAGCGCACTACCTGCTGGCGGGTCTCAGCGCGATGCTCGACAAGCCCGCCGCCGACGTGAGCAACGCGACGACGAGGCAGGTCGTCAAGCTGGTGAAGGAGAACCCCGACAGCGGCTCGCAGGACGAGTCACCTGTGACGCTGCGGCTGTTCAGCCATCCGATGATGCGGTCGCTCCAGACCCGCCAGCTGCACGGCCTGGGACGCTCGGCCGTCCGCAACCCGCAGTACGTCCCGGCGTCGACGTTCGCGCGCGCCCTGATCGACACGCTCATGCCCGGCGACGAGGGTGCCGAGCCGCTCCGTGCGCTGCGCACCCAGGTGTCCGCGCTGCCGGCGACCGCGTCCGCGAACGACGTCGTCGCGCTCGTGGACGGCGTCAGACCCCTGACGACCGCACAGGCGACCGAGCTCGGCAACACGATCGCCGCCGTCGACGCCCTCGTCGACCCCACCAAGGAGGCGGTGCTGGCGCTCGTCCCTCAGGGGTCCTCGGACGACGCGTTCGGGGCGAGCATCAAGCGAGTACGCAAGGCGGTGAGCGACTCCGGGTCCGGACCGAAGGAGGTCTGCCTGCGCGCGCTGCGCGACCTGAAGGCGACCGCCGAGTTCGTCCAGGGCCGGCTGGATGGCTTCTCCGCCGCGATGACCGCGCACACGGGGACCGGCGCGAGGGACGCGGCGATCACGTGGATCGATCACCAGCTCCCGGAGTCCGCGCAGGACGCCGACGTCCTGCGCCTCCTTCGTGAGGGCGTCACGAACCTCCCGCAGCACTTCCCGGCGCGTGCAAGTCTCCTGGCCCTGCTCAATCAGGCTCAGGGGGGCGTCACGAGGCTGAGGACGTCGATCGAGGAGTGGTACGACGGGCAGATGGGCAGGATCAGCGGCTGGTACAAGCGCTGGTCGGTCGGGCTGCTGTTCGTCATCGGCTTCGCCGTCGCCGTCTTCGCGAACGTCGACACGATGCAGGTGGGCCACACCCTCTGGGTGGACCAGCCTGTCCGCACGGCGGTCGTCGCTGCGGCGGGGAACGGCACCGTGTGCCGGGACGAGGGCGACAAGACGGCCGAGTGCGTCGACAAGAAGCTCGACGAGCTCGCGAAGGCGGGACTGCCGATCCTGTGGCAGAAGGAGTGCTTGTCGAAGCAGGACGGGTGGGCGGGGTGCCTCACGACCGCGTTCTCGCCGCCGAACACGGCCCTTGCGTTCGGGCTGAAGCTCCTGGGGTGGGTCGTGACCGGGATCGCGGTGAGCTTCGGCGCACCGTTCTGGTTCGACGCGCTGTCGAAGCTGGGCAACCTGCGGATCGCGGGCACCAAGCCCAGCCAGCAGGAGCAGACCTGAGGCCACGGGCCTCGGCGCGGCGCGTATCAGATCCGCGCGTCGCCGACTCCGACTCCTAGAGGCGTCCCGAGGTCCGGGACCGGGCGAAGGCGAAGGCCGCTGCCCGCGGATGGGCTGACCGTCCGCGGGGGAGTGCCGGCTCCTGATCGCCCGCTCATGGTGCTCCCGAGCTCAGGAGCGCCTCCGGCACCGGACGGTGCCGGCGCCCGCTCGTGCGGGAAGGGGGGTGAGGACGTGGCCGGGTTCGCCCGATGGCTGCACGTCCAGGCAACGGTCTTCAAGGAAGCCTGGGACGGAGGCAGCGAGGAGTACGCGCTCGCGTTCTACCGTCGGCGGCCGCACGCCCAGACGTACCTCTTCTACTGGAGCCTGCAGGTCGCGCTGCTGACCGCCCCGGTGGCCGCGACGATCTACGCCCTCAACGGCATGGGGCAACGGTGGACGGCCGCGGTGCTGGGAGCCTGCCTCGCCGTGCCCAGCCTGATGTCGTCGCTCGTCGCCGCGGTCAAGCCGCTCGTGCTGCGCCGGCACCGACGGGCGCTCCGGCGGTTCGGCGGCGCCGAGCTCCCGGCCCTGGACGCACGACAGTGGCGGCGCGTGTGGCGCCGCTGCGCCGAGGTGGGTCGGCGCAGGCTCCGCAGGGCACGCTGGGTGATCACGCTGTGCGCGGTCGCCGCGGTCGTGGAGCTCACTGGCTACCCGGCGGCGTTCGGTCTCTCCCTCCCGTGGCTGCCGTACGTCGCTGCGGCCGTCTGCCTCGTGCTCGTCGTCCGCGCGCTCCGCCGGCGTCCGTCAGAGCCGACCGCGGACGTGGAGCTCGTCAGGGCGACGCCTCTGCGTCGACGGTTCGACGCGGTCGACGGGGCGGCGGCCCGGCTGGGCGGCGTCGAGGTCGCGGCCGTCGACCTGCAGGTCCACGAACGCGTCCGTCTCGGCCCCCGCGGCCCGGAGGTCGACAGCCCTGTCGTCCTCGCCGAGGTGCACAGCGGCCATGCTGCGGGCGGCTTCCGGGTCGACGAGGTCACGAAGGTCGTCACCATGCGCCTGTGGCTCGCGCTGGACGACGGGCCGCAGTGGATGGTCTGCGTGGGGGACCGGGTCGTCGGGCCGCTGGGGCTGTGGGTGTGACGTCACGGCCGGCCGGCTGCGAGGCGGCGCCGTTCAGGCGAGCGCGTCGAGCAGGAGCGTGGTGACGTCGTCCGGTCGCTCGAGGTTGGGAAGGTGCCCGGCCCACGGCAGCACGGTGCGGCGCGCCCCGGGAAGCTGCTGCGCGATCGCGTCGGCGGTCAGAGTGAAGTAGTCGAGGTCGAGGCTCCCGCTGACCACGGTCGCCGGCATGGTGGCCCGCGTGAGATCGATGGGCGGGCCCGGCGTGCAGGGCACGTCGTCGCCGGCGGCGAGCTGGACGTCGAACGCGTTGCGCTGCATCCGCCGGACCTGGTCGCGGGTGCCCGCGCTCGCGTCCGGACCCAGGAACGTCGAGACGTTGAGCTCGACCGCCGCCGCCACGTCACCCGCCTCGAGCAGCTCGTCCTCACGCCGGCCGAAGGCGCGCACCGACGACGTGGGTTCGACGGCGTCGCCGTCGGTGCACAGCAGGACCAGGTGGCTGACCCGCTCCGGCCACGTGGACGCGACCTGCTGCGCGATCGCGCCGCCCGCCGACGAGCCGACGAGGGCGGCCCGGTCGATGTCGAGCTCGTCGAGGAGGGCCATCAGGTCGTCGGCGGAGCAGTACGGCGGGGCCGACGCCTCAGGCAGCGGGCTGCGGCCCCATCCACGCCGGTCGTAGCGGACGACCCGGTGATGCTCGGCGAGCGCCTGCCACTGGGGGTCCCACTGCCGCAGGTCGGTCACCCCGGAGTGGAGGAGGACGACGACGGGCCCGTGCCCTGCGCACTCGTGGTGGAGCTGGGTCACAGCCCACGCGCCTCCTCCCGGTGAGCGGCGATCGGACGACGGTCCCGTCGCGCCGGGTCGCGTGACGCGGCGACGACGACAGCCGCGGCTGCTGCGCCGAGAGCGCTCCAGAGGACGCTGCTG
Organism: Cellulomonas chitinilytica; assembly: GCF_016862675.1. Taxonomy (GTDB): domain Bacteria; phylum Actinomycetota; class Actinomycetes; order Actinomycetales; family Cellulomonadaceae; genus Cellulomonas; species Cellulomonas chitinilytica. Next base: position 22,874 of record NZ_BONK01000003.1, read on the forward strand.
CCGGTCCACCCGTCCTCGACGGGGAACACGTGAGCGGACCACGGGTGCGGAAAGACGATGAGGGCGACCATCGCGGCGCAGACCACCGTGGCGGCGACGTCGCCCGGTTCGTCGCGACCGGCGAAGCGCAGCATCGCGGCGAGGGCGACCGTGATCGTGAGGATCCCGGCGCCCTCGACGAGCAGCGCACCGGCGGGCGTGGCGGTGCTGCGCAGGTCGAGCGCGACGACAGCCACCACCCACACGGACAGCGGCACCGCGAGGGCCACCGACCGGGCGAGCGTGCGGCGCAGCCGTGTGCGGGGCACGGCGTCGACCGCCGCGGCCGCCGGGTCGTCGAGGATCCACGCCGCCGCGGCTGCGAGCGCGACGAGGGCCAGCCGGACGAACGTCAGCGGCGGGCTGTCGTCCGCCGCGACGACGCAGCCCGCGAGGATGACCGAGCCGAGGGCGCAGCCGGCCAGGAGCGGGACCAGGTCGACGCCGCGGAGGGTCACAGCGGGATCCGGGTGGGATCGTCGGTGACCGCGAGAACCAGGCTGACGAGCGCAAGCACGACGAGGGCGACGATGGTGCGCGTCACGCGTGCCCGGCGTGCGCCGGTGGTGTCGTGGAGCTCGGCGACCGTCGCCGCCAGGCCGCAGAGGAGCGTGACGTACATCAGGTACCAGGCGGGCGAGCCCCCGGAGAGCCACAGCTCGGCGCCGGGGCCGTCCGACGACACCCAGGCGGCGAACGGTGCGTGCAGGCGAGCCAGGGTGCCGAGCGTGGACGGGGGCAAGCTCAGTCCGACCGTGCCGAGCAGGCCCCACCCGACCAGGAGGAGAGCGGCGAGCACCCCGGCGCCCGGCATGCGGACCCACCGTGCGACCGCCACCCCGACCAGCGGGCCGCCGATCGCGTAGACGACCCCCGCGGTGAGCATCGCGGCGAGCTCGAGGGAGCTGTACGCGGGGGAGGCCGGCACTGGCCAGACGGCCATCGCCACGTACATCCACGCCAGCCAGGCGACAGCCACGGCGCCGGGCACGAGGCACGCGGTGCACAGCGCGACGGTCCGCGCTGCCCGCCCGGTCGGCGACGCGTCGGCGGCGTCCGCGGAGCGGTCCATCGAGGTGACCAGCTGGTGGGCGACGACCGTCCCGAAGACCCCCAGGAAGACGGCGGGCAGGAACCCGGCCTCGTTGACGGTCGCGTCGAGGTCATCGGACGCCGTAGCCATGGACGCGACGAGCAGGGCGACGCCGGTCAGGAAGAGGGGATGGCGGGCGAAGCGGCGGGCCTCGACCCCGACGAGCGTGCGCGGCGTCAGCCGTTCGGTGGCGGGGGGCGGAGAGGCGCCGACGAGAAGGGTCACAGCGGGATCCGTGCCGGGTCCGCCGCCGCCGCGAGAAGGAGGCCGGCAGCAGCGAGGAGGCCGAGGACGACGAGTGTGCGACCGAGGCGTGCGCGGGAGGCTCCCCGGGCCTCGTGCCACAGAGCCGCTGCTGCGGCGAGCCCGCACAGCGTCGTGAGGAACAGCAGGTACCACCCGGGTGACCCGCCCATGAAGGCGGCACCCGCGCCGCCGCTGGTCCACAGCGTGAACGGCGTGGCCAGGCTCACGAGGTTGCTCAGATGTGAGGCCGCCATCGTCGAGCCCCCGATCGAGGCGACCCCGACCCACGCGTAGAGGAGGACGAACGTGAGGATGCCGGCACCGGGAACGGCGGTCCAGCGGCCGACGAGCACCCCGAGCAGCGGGCCTCCAACTGCACAGACGACGCCCGCGCACAGGATGGCAACGGTATCGGCCGGAGGGACGGACGTCGGGGGGATCGTCCAGAGGGTCTGGGCGACGAACGTCCAGGTGAGCCAGACCACCGCCGCTGCGCCGGGGACGAGGCACGCCAGGCAGAGGGCCGCGGTCCGGGTGAGCCCGTCCGCGGGCGACGGCGCGACGGCCTCGGCCGATCTCGACAACGACCGCGTCAGCTGGTTCGCCACCAGGACCCCGACCATGCCGAGGAAGAACGCCGGCATGACGACGAGGTCGCCGCCGCCGAACCAGGTGGGCTCGATCGTCCCCGTCGCGAGGTCGTAGGCCGCTTGCACGGTGAACACGGTCAGCAGGAGCACACCGGCGACGAACAGCGGGTGCAACGCGTAGCGACGGGCCTCGAGGCCGGCGAGCGTGCGCAGCGCGGACCGTCGGCCGGGCGCCGTCGTGGGCCTCGTGGCGAGCGCGGTCATGCCGCCACACCCTCGGCCCTGGCACGGTCGCCGAGCAGGAGCAGGTAGGCGTCCTCGAGGGTCGGCTCGGCTGCCTCGGCGCCCGCGGGAGCGCCCTCGCCGACGTTGCGGTGCCGGCCGGTGCCCGTCCGCCACGACGCCCGTGCGGAGGGGTCCGGGCCGTCGGCGAGCCAGACCTTGCCGGTGGCCGTCGCGACGAGGTCGGTGACCGCGCCGTCGAACCGGACCCGGCCGCGGTCGAGGACCACGACGCGGTCGCACAGGGCCTCCACGTCCTCGGTCTGATGGGTCGACAGCAGCACGGTCGAGCGCTCTCCCGCACGGGACAGGACCTGGCGCAGGGCCACCCGCTGCTCGGGGTCGACGCCGGTGGTCGGCTCGTCGAGCAGCAGGAGGCTCGGCTCGCCGAGCAGCGCCTGCGCCAGGGCCAGCCGCCGACGCTGCCCTCCGGACAGGGTCCGCACCCGCTTCGTCGCGAGACCGTCGAGGTCGACCAGCGCGAGGACCCGCCGCACCTCGTCGTGCCGGGGTGCCCGCTGCGTCCACTCCTTGAGGACGGCCATGTAGTCGACGAACCCGAAGCCCGTGAACGTGCGCGGGAACCCCATCTCCTGCGGCAGGTAGCCGAGCCGGCAGCGCACGTCGTGCAGCGCCTCCGTGCTGCGCAGGGTGCGGCCGAGCAGTCGGACGTCGCCGGCGTCGGGCGCGAGCACGGTCGCGGCGATCCGTAGCAGGGTCGTCTTGCCGGCACCGTTGGGCCCCAGCAGGCCGGTGATCCCCGGCCCGAAGGACAGGTCGACGCCGTCGAGCGCCGTCGTGCCGCGGTACCGCTTCGCGACGCCGGCCAGGCTGATGGTCGTGGGCGTGCTCATGGCAGTCTCCGGACGACGGTGAGATGGCGGATGCGCCGGCGCAGGACGACCGCCGCGACGCCCGCGAGCAGGACGTAGGCAGGAAGCACGGCCGGATCGACGACCGCGGCCGGGTCGTGACGGACCGCGGCCGCCCCGACGGCGCAGACCCACGCGACCATCAGGACGGCGGCCGCATCCGTCGCCGGGACCCACGTCGCGGCCGCGAGGACCACGACCGTGAACGCCGACGCGGGCAGCAGCCAGGTGACCGCGGTCCAGGACAGGCCCGGCGCCAGCAGCCCGACGACGAGCACGAGCGGGATCGAGGTGACCAGCACCGCGGCGGTGCGCAGCAGGAGCAGCCGCGGACCGGAGTACGGCGAGGCGACGGCGAGCTCGTACGTGTCGTCGACCGCCGGTCCGTACGCGAACGCGACGCCGACGACGGGCACGAGCGGGGCGATCGCCAGGAACAGCGCGAGGCCCCGTGTGCCGCCCCACGCGACGCTCGCACCCACGAAGGTCAGGGACAGCACCACACCCCACAGCCAGGACACCCGGAGCGAGGACGCCGCCGAGATCACCAGCGCGTCCGACTCGGGCAGCCCCAGCCGCGCCAGGAATCGCTCCACGGGCCCATGCGCCGGCGCCTGCACGTCCTCCCGGATCCGGTCCCAGACCAGCTCCAGGGGGCGTGGCTCGACGTGCTGTGCGATCCGGGACCGGCACGTCTCGCAGTGGATGAGGTGCTGCTCGAGGGACGCGCTGCGCAGCGCGTCCGCGTCGCCCCGGACGTAGCTCGCGAAGAGCTCGTCGTCTGCATGCCACGTGGCGCTCATGCGAGGTCCTCCGTCAGGCTCTGTCGCAGATGGGCCTTGGCCCGGAACAAGCGGGTCTTCACGGTGTTCGCCGGGATCCCCAGCAGCTGCGCCGCCTCCCGGGTGGTCAGGCCGTCCAGCACGGTCGCCTGGACGACCGCGCGCATGTCAGGGGACAGCTGCTGGAGCGCCGCGCCGAGGTCGCCGTACTCCACACCGAGCAGCACCTTCTCCTCGGCGCTGGTCTCGGCCCGGCTCGAGGCGGACACGACCTCGAGGGGCAGGACCAGGTCCTCGCGATGCCCGCGCAGTCGGGACACGAGCCGCCGTGCCGCGATACCCCAGAGCCAGGCGGCGACCTCGCCGTCACCGCGCCACCGGTCGGCGCCCTTCCACAGGGCCATGAAGGTGTCCTGGAGCACGTCTGCCACGGCCTCTGGGCTGTTGCACCGGCGGGTCAGGCGCGCCGACAACCACGGAGCATGCCGGTCGTAAAGCACGCGCAGGGCGTCCAGATCGCCGTGCGCCACAGCGCTCAGCAGTCCCGGGTCGTCCGAACCAAGTTCGGCGTGCATACAAGGACTGTCGCACCGTCACACCGCCGCGGTTCCCCGCGGGGGCCAGAGAGCTGCCGCGAGAACAGGGACCAGGCTCCCGGGGCACCTCTCGGCGTGTCCGAGCAGGGAACCCTCACGGGCGGCGTTGGCGACAGTCCTTCGTGAGTGGGGCAGGCACTCCATCGACGCTCCGCCCGCTCACCGACACATCGACGAGGTGCGACATGATCATCGACTGGACCGACTTCGAACCGCTCGGCACGGAGAAGCTGAACTCAGCACCCGGTGTGTGCGTGACCGCCGCCGGGTCGATCAGCGTGTACGCGTCCGTGGGGCCGGAGCTCGAACTCTGGTACGGCTCGCTGCTCGACGGACACGTGTGGTCGGGTCTTCGCCTGCTGGACAGCGAACCGATCGTGTCCGCGCCGGGAGTGGTCGCGCGGACGCCGGGCTCTCGCGATCTGTTCGTGCGCCGTCCCGGCTACCAGCTGGGCCACAAGGCCTACGACATCAACATCGGTTGGTCGCCCTACGAGCCGGTGGGGCCGGAGCTCTTCACCAACACGACTCCAGCCGTCTGCTCCCGATCGACCGACCGGATCGACGTCTTCGTCCGATCTGCCACCGATCACTCCTTGTTCATCCTGGCGTTCGACGGAAAGAGGTGGCTCGTCGCCACCCAGCTCGAGACCGACCAGCTCCCTGCGGCGCCCGCGGCGACGTCGCGCGGGAGCGGTCGGATGGACGTCGTCTTCCAAGGCTCCGACAACGCGCTGTGGCACAAGTCGTTCGCGGCGAACACCTGGTCGGCCTCCACGCGGATCAACTCGGGAATCACCAGCAGCGGACCAAGCATCTGCACCGCGAGCCCGACGACGCTCGATGTGTTCGTCCGGCGATCCGACAACGCCATCTGGCAGACGTCGTTCGACGGCAAGTGGTCAGGGTACGAGCCCATCGGAACCGAGACTGTCGCTACGGCTCCCGCAGCAGTGTGGGCGAACGGCAAGGTCCATGTCTTCGCCGCCGGGCAGGCACGCGGGCTGCTGCACAAGGTCGGCACGCCGGTCCCGGCGACGTCCACGCAGGGTGACTGGCGCTGGTGCAGCAAGTGCCAGTCGCTCTTCTTCGGCGGCCAGCAGGCAACCTCGCGGTGCCCCGTCGGTGACGCTCACGCGTCACAGGGGCAGAGCCACAGCGGCAACTACACGCTGCCGTTCGGTGTCCCGGCAACGGCCCGTCGTCAGCGGGACTGGCGCTGGTGCGACAAGTGCCAGGGCCTCTTCTGGGGCCCCGGTGTCAACGACTCCCACTGCTCGGCGGGCGGACGCCACGCCACGGCGAACGAGACCGGGAGCTACGACTACTGCCTCCCGCACAGCCTCCCGATCTCACCGCGACGCCAAGACGACTGGCGGTGGTGCAACCGATGCCAGGGGCTGTTCTGGGGGCCCGGAGTCGGGTCGTCGCACTGCGCGGCCGGCGGTGCGCACACACCACCCGAGCAGAGTGGAAGCTCTGACTACTGCCTGCCGCACGAGGCGAGCCGAACGGCTCTGGTATAAGCACGCCGCCGACGGACACCGTCCGGGACGCCGTTCCTGTGGACTGCGCGGGACAGCGGCAAGAGCCTGGACGGGCGGGACTCTACCGAGGAGGCGTGATGCGGTTCGACGAGTTCGTGACCACTCCACCGAGGCCGGCGCCGACGGACCTCGGTGGCCGCAAGTACGTGCAGTCGTTCCTGCTGATCCGCCTCGTCATCGGCTTTCTCGGCTGGTCCCTGCCGATCGTCCTGGTGGCAGGGTCGTTCGTGCTGGGGGAGGACGACCCGTGGAAGGACTCGATCAGCGCCTACTACCACTTCGGCATGGGCGACGTGTTCGTCGGGGCGTTCTGTGCGACGGCGCTCTTCCTGTTCTCCTACATGGCGTTCGAGCGCAACTTCGACAACGTCGTCAGCATCGTCGCCGGGATCGCGGCGCTCGGTGTGGCGTTCTTCCCGACGCCGGGCGGGCCGACGCTGACACCCGTGCAGGAGCTGCTCGGGGAGCGGGTCGCGGGCGCGATCCACTTCACGTCTGCCGCTGTGTTCGTTCTCGCGCTGGCAGCCATCTGCTGGCGTTTCGGTCGGGGGGAGGGCGTACGACCCGACCGGACACCGCGGCAGCACGCACGGGGGAGAGCGCTGCACTACACGTGCGCCGGCTCGATCGTCGTCGCCGTCGCGTACATCGCGGTTGCCGCAGCCGTTGCGCTGCCGGGACTGCTGGACGAGAAGGCGGTGTTCTTCGGCGAGACTCTCGCCGTCCTGGCGTTCGGCGTCTCCTGGTTCGTCAAGGGCACCGAGCTTCGGCTCCTCCTGGGCCCGGTGGACGCGGGCGCGTGAGCGAGGGCCGTTCTCAGGTCCCGGGACGCAGGGCTGGCGGGACGAACGTCCCGAGGGTGGACGGGTTGGACGAGCGTTCAATTGAACGTTCAACTTCGCTCGACCCTGGAACAGATCATGAGAAGCGTCAGCCGCACCAGCCCCACGACCCCTTCAGCGCGTCGGCGCACGGCTCGGGCGGTCGCCGCCGTCCTGCTCGCCGGCGGCGCCGCCGCCGCGCTCACCGCCTCGCCCGTCGCAGCCGCCGGCTCCGACGCGCCGACGCCGTACGCGGTGACCTCCGCCGGGCTCCAGCTGCCCGCGGACCGCGCCTTCGAGGCCAACGGGCACATCAACTACCGGGTGACCGACCTCGACGGCTCCGGCGCGTGGACGTTCAACGTGCACAACGGGCAGCCGGCCAACGGTCTCTGGCCGGACGAGCAGTACATCGGGAAGTCCTTCTACCGGTGGACCGACCACCCGCACTTCCGCGCCATGTTCCCGGGCGGCTTCTGCATCACCTGGGTGCAGGTGAGCGGGTACGACGAGCACTTCGGTGAAGGCGGCCAGGCCCGGGTGTGCGCGGTCGAGCCCGTCCACCCCGTAATTCCGGCAGACGAGACCGACCCTGCCGATCAGACGGACCCCGTGGTCCCGGCGGACGGGACCGACCCTGCCGATCCGACCGACCCTGCGGACCCAGCGGACGGGAGCGGCCCTGCCGATCCGGCCGACCCCGCGGCCGCCGTCGATCCGGCGGTCCCGACCGAACCTGTCGCGCCGGGCGCCCCGCTCGCCTCGACCATCCCGGTGAGCCCGCTGTTCGCGAGCGGTGGCCTCACCCTGACCGACGAGGTGCAGGGCGCGAGCTCGACCACCTCGACGGAGGTGCTGGCCCTGACCGGCGGCGAGGCCGCGCGGGTGGCCGCCCTGGCCGCAGTCGTGACGGTCGCCGGTGCGGGGCTGGTCGCGCTGCGACGGCGTCGGACCTGACGACCCGCGCCCGGCGGGCCGACCGCGCGCCTATACCTTGTGGTGCTAGGGTTCCTACCCCTAGCACTCCGAGGTATCGGGAGCCTGCGCGTGCACATCGACAAAGACCTGGTCGCCGCCTCCGCGACCCCGCTGGTCCTCGGCATCCTCGCCGACGGCGACCTGCACGGGTACGCCATCCTCAAGCGGGTCGGCGAGCTGTCCCAGGGCCGCATGCAGTGGACCGACGGCATGCTGTACCCGCTGCTGCACCGCCTCGAGCGCAACGGCTGGGTGTGCGCCGAGTGGGGTGTGTCCGACGCCGGCCGCAAGCGCAAGCACTACGCGCTGACCGCGTCCGGCCGGGAGGCCCTCGTGCAGCGGCAGGCCCAGTGGGACGTCGTCGCGGACGCGCTGCGCCAGGTGTGGAACACCCTCCAGGCGCCCGGCACGGCGGGGGCCTGGGCATGAGCGAGCAGTTCTCCCTCGACGAGCGGGCCGGCCTCGAGAACCAGATCGACCAGTGGCGCACCTGGGTGCTCGCGCGCCGGGCGATCACCCCCGACGACGCCGCCGAGCTCGAGGACAACCTGCGCGGCCGGATCGCCGACCTGCGGGCCGGCGGCCTGGACGACGAGGAGGCGTTCCTCGTCGCCGTCAGGCGGATGGGCAACCTCGACGAGGTCTCGCGCGAGTTCGCCCGCGAGCACTCGGAGCGGCTGTGGAAGCAGCTCGTGCTCGTCCCCGAGACGTCGTCGGAGGCGAACGGTCGCTGGCGTGATCTCGGCGTGCTCATCGCCCTCGCCGTCGGCGCCGGGATCGCGGTCAAGTCGCTGCTCGCGGTCGGCGACGACCAGGTGTTCGGGCTCAACCTCGCGTTCGCCGTGCTGCCCTTCCTCGCCGCGTACTTCGCCTGGTCGCGCCGGCTGCCCGGCCGGGTCGCGGGCGTCCTGGTCGCGATGACGGCCGCCGTGGCGGTCGCGGTGAACCTGTACCCCTTCGTCATCGACGAAGGCGCCAGCCCACCGATGACGTACGTACTCACCGCCACCCACCTGCCGGTGCTGCTGTGGCTGCTCCTCGGCGTCGCGTACACCGGGGGAGCGTGGCGCGACCACGCCCGCCGCATGGACTTCGTGCGGTTCACCGGCGAGCTGGTCATCTACTTCGCCCTCATCGCGCTCGGCGGCGGGCTGCTGATGGGCCTGCTGTTCGCGACCTTCAACGTCGTCGACATCGACATCGAGCCGTTCGTGCAGGGGTGGCTCATGCCGTTCGCGGTGCCCGGTGCGTTCCTCGTGGCGGCCTGGCTGGTCGAGGCGAAGAAGAGCGTCGTCGAGAACATGGCGCCCGTCCTCACCCGGGTGTTCACACCGCTGACCGTCGTGCTGCTGGTCGCGGCGTTCGTCGCGCTGCTCACGGGCGGCCCGCTCACCGCCGTGGACCGCAACCTGCTCATCCTGATGGACGCGATCCTGCTGCTCGTGCTGGCGCTGCTGCTCTACTCGATCAGCGCCCGCGACCCCCTCGCACCCGGCACGCTGTTCGACTGGCTCCAGCTCGCTCTCGTCGGGGCGGCGTTCGCGGTCAACGTCGTCGCGCTCACCGCGATGGTCACGCGGATCGCCGACGCCGGCTGGACCGCCAACAAGACCGCCGCGCTCGGCCTCAACGTGGTGCTGTTCGTGCACCTGGTGGGCACCGGGTGGCTGCTGTGGCAGTTCCTGCGCCGGCGCGGCACTTTCGACGCCGTCGAGCGCTGGCAGACCCGCTACCTGCCCGTCTACGCGGTCTGGGCCGCGACCGTCGTGCTGGCGTTCCCGCCCGTGTTCTCCTACGCCTGAGCCGTCGACCTCGAGAGGACGGGAGCCGCCGTGCCGATCGACGTGGAGCGCCTGCGGCACGACGCCCGGCAGCGGGCCCGCCTCCGGCCGCGACCGGCGTTCGCCGGGGTGATCGGCGACCTGACGCACGGCGGGGTGCGGATGCGCCGGTACGTGCCCGACGTCCGCGAGCCCGAATGCGGCGTCGTGTTCCTCCACGCCGGGTACGGCCTGTTCGGGGACCTCGACATGCAGGATCCCTACTGTCGCGTGCTCGCCGACACTCTGTCCGTCGAGGTGCTGTCGGTGGACTACCGGCTCGCCCCGGAGGCGACGCTCGACGACGCAGCGACGGATGCCCTCACGGGCCTCAGGCTCCTCGCGGACGAGGGCGTGACGCGGCTCTTCCTGTGCGGGGACTCCGCGGGTGGGACGGTGTCGACCCTTGCTGCCCAGCGGTCGACCCTCCCGCTCGCGGGCCTCATGCTGACGAACCCGAGTCTCGACCTGACCTTGAGGTCGTTCGACCGCACACTGCCGGGCGGGCCTGATCCCGAGCTGTCCGCGTGGTCGTTCCGGGCGTGGACGCGGGTGGTCGACCTCGGCGACGCCCCGCGACTGGACCGCGACGCCGGGTTGCTGCCCCGCACGGTCGTCGCCGTGGGGACGCTGGACTCCCTGGCTCCTGACGCTCGGGCGCTGGCGGAGGCCTGTCGGCGCGCCGGCGTCGACTGCCGGCTCGTCGAGCTGGAGGGCGCCGAGCACGGGTTCGTCGGCACGGACAGGGTGGGCGAGGCGCTGACGCCGTTCCGGGAGCTGATCCACGGGCCGGTGGACACGTCTGGTCAGCCCAGAGGCTTGGCCAGGTAGAGGCACGGCGTGCCGGGCCAGAGGTCGGTGAACTCCTCCAGGGGCAGGAACCCCGTGCCTTCGTAGAACAGGCGGGTTCTCCGGTAGCCCTCGTCGGGGTCGGCCGCGCCCAGTGTCTTCACCGTCAGGATGCGTGTCCCGGTCCGCCGGAGGTCGCTCTCGATCCTGGTCAGAAGTGCCCTGCCCACGCCTCGGCGGTGCCAGCGCTCCGCGACCGCGATCAGGTGGATCTCCGCGGCCACCGGGAAGTGCTGCTGGACGAGCGCCACCCCGACCCGTTCGCCGGCGGCCGTGACCGCGACGTACTGGGGGAACGTGTCCGCAGCCGCCACGTACGCCGCGGTGGCCTCGGGGCGGCCGAACCACTGCGGGAGGTCGTCCAGGATCGCTCTGACTGCCTCGCGGTCACCGGATGCGAGGAGCTCCACGCGGAGCTCGTGGACGTTCACCGTGCCCGCTCGTGGAAGGTCCCGGCCTGGCTCGGCGGGCCGCCGGTGACGGCCTCGATGATGCTCGCCGCGATGTCGCGCAGCTTGACGTTGCGGTGCTGCGACGCGGCGCGCAGGATCGCCATCGCCTCGTCCTGCGTGCAACGGTTCTGCGCGAGGATCACGCCGATCGCCTGGTCGATGACCGCGCGGGAGGCGATCGCCGCACGCAGGTCGGCGTTCAGCTCGGCCTGGTCGGTGCCGCGCAGGTACAGACCCATGGTCCGCGCGATCTCCGTGGCGTACATGTCGGCGGTCCGCATCGCCTCCTCGTCGAACACGGACGTGGCGCGGGCGTACAGGTTCAACGCGATGGACACGCCCGGCCGCACCGGACGGGAGACCGCCGCGACCGAGAGGAACCCGCGCTGGGACGCGGCGGCGCGCCACTGCGGCCAGCGGGACTCGGTCGTGAGGTCGTCGGACACGATCGAGGCGCCGCGCCGGATGGCCTCGAGGCACGGCCCGTCGTTCGCGGCGTACTCGGCCTGGTCGCAGGCCGCCGCGAGGGGATCGCTGGCCGCCACGGCGTAGGGGCGTCCGTCGCGCTGCATCGAGACGGTCGCGGACGCGGCGGGGACGACGTGCTGGGCGGCGGCGACGGCGATGCCCTCGACGAACTCGTGCAGGGCCGGCGTCTCGAGCAGGAGCGCCTGCAGCTCGGTCATCACGGCTGCGCGGTCGAGCGGGTCGTCCATCTGGGCTCCCCCTCACGCAGGGACGGACCGGTGCGAGTCACGTGCAGGCTACGCCCGCGCGGGGCGCATCGAGCGCTCACGGGTTACCGTGGAAGGAGGTCAGGACCGGGCCGCGGTACTGCTGACGGCAGCGGACGGCAGCGGAGCAGCCAGGAGTCATCATGACCACCACCTCGACCTCGTCGGTCCCGCCGCGCCACGCAGGCAGCGACTTCACCGAGCTGATGCACACCGTGCAGGACAGCGGCCTCATGCGCCGCCGGTACGCGTACTACTGGATCCGCTTCGTCCTGCTCACCGCGATCCTGGTCGGGCTCGTCGTGACGTTCGTCGCCGTCGGCCGGTCCTGGTGGCAGCTGCTCGTCGCGGCGGCCGCCGCCGTCGTCCTGGGGCAGGTCATGTTCCTCGGGCACGACGCGGCGCACCGGCAGATCTTCCGCTCCGGCCGGTGGAACGACTGGGCGAGCCTGGTGCTCGCCAACCTGTACGCCGGCATGAGCTACGGGTGGTGGAACCGCAAGCACAGCCGTCACCACGCCAAGCCCAACACCCTCGGCGCCGACGGCGACATCGCACCGGGGGCGATCGTCTTCACCACCGCCGACCTCCCGCGCCCACGCACCGGGCTCGCCGGGTGGTTCGCGCAGCGCCAGGGGTGGTTCTTCTTCCCGCTCCTGCTGCTCGAAGGGCTGAGCCTGCACGTCGCCGGCGTGCGCAGCCTGGTGGGCCGGGCGCCGGTCAAGCGACGCGCACTCGAGCTCGCGTTCCTGACGCTGCGGCTGGGCGGGTACGTCGGCGTCCTGTTCTGGCTGCTGCCGTTCGGCATGGCCCTCGCGTTCCTCGCCGTGCAGCTCGGGCTGTTCGGGGTGTACATGGGCGCGACGTTCGCCCCGAACCACAAGGGCATGCCGATCGTCCCGGCCTCCGTGAAGCTCGGGTTCCTGCACCGGCAGGTGCTGCTGAGCCGCAACGTCACCGGTGGACGCTGGGTCGACCTCTTCATGGGCGGGCTGAACCACCAGATCGAGCACCACCTGTTCCCGAGCATGCCGAGCCCCGCGCTGCGCGCCGTCCGGCCGATCGTCCGTGAGTTCTGCCGCACCCACGGCGTCACCTACACCGAGACGACCCTCGCCGCCTCGTACGGCATCGTGGTCCGCTACCTCAACGCGGTCGGGCTCGCGGCCCGCGACCCGTTCGAGTGCCCGCTCGTCGCCGCCCGCCGCGCGGTGTGAACGTCCGCTCCCGGCCGTTCGGCCAGGTGGTGCGACGATAGGGGCCCGCACGACGACCAGGGGATCGAGGAGCTGTGGGCATCGACGACCTCCGCAGTGGCCTCGCCACGGCGATGATGGGCGCGACCAGCGCGCTGGCCGCCGCGGACCAGCTCTGCCGTGCGTGCGTGGACCTGCTCGACGTCGACGGGGCCTCGATCTCGGTCGCCGACCACGAGACCACCCGTGGCACCTTCGGGTCGAGCGGCGAGCTGAGCCGACGACTCGACGAGTTCCAGTTCACGTTCGGCGAAGGTCCGTGCCTCGACGCGGTGCGCCACGGCGTCCCGGTGCTGGTCGCCGACCTCGCGGCGACCAGCGAGGTCCGGTGGCCGGCCTTCGCCGGGGCGCTCCTCGACGTGGGCGTGCGCGCGGTGTTCGCGCTCCCGGTGGGGATCGGCTCCAGCCCCGTCGGTGCCCTCGACCTGTTCAAGCGACAGACCGGCCCGTTGACCAGCGAAGCCCTCACGGGCGGGCTGCTGGCCGCGGAGCTCGCGGCGCTGCCGCTGCTCGACGTCATGGGGGCGACGGCCAAGATCGCCGAGCACGCCGAGGCGGAGTACGGCTGGGACCAGCTCGCGTCCCTCGAGCGCGTGGAGGTCTACCAGGCCACCGGGATGATCGTCGCCGCCCTCAACATCGGGCCGGACGAGGCGCTCGTGCGGCTCAGGGGGAACGCCTACGCCCGGGGGATCACCGCGAGCGAGCTCGCATGGGAGATCCTGGAGCGACGGCTCGACCCACGCGAAGAAGGACTCTGGGGACCGTCCGGCACGCAGGGAGGACCGACCGGTGACCGATGACCGCGAACAGCTCATCGTCCGCTCCTTCGTCGAGCTCGCCGAAGGACTCGCCAGCGGGCTCGAGGCGGTCGACCTGCTCGACCGACTCGCCCACAGCTGCGTCGGGGTGCTCGACGTCGCGTCCGCGGGGCTGCTGCTCGCGGACCCGCTCGGTCGGCTGCACCTGCTCGCGGCGTCGTCCGGCGCCGCACGCGAGCTCGAGGTGTTCCAGGTCCAGCGCGACGAAGGCCCCTGCCGGGACTGCTTCCACGCGGGGACCCCCATCGACGTCCCCGACCTCGCGGCCGACGTCGAGCGCTGGCCGCAGTTCGTCCCGCGTGCCCTCGAGGCCGGCTTCGCCAGCGTGCACGCCGTCCCGCTGCGGCTGCGGACCCACATCCTCGGTGCGCTCGGCCTGTTCGGGACGAGCACCGGAACGCTCGACGACGACGACCGGGCGCTGGCCCAGGCGTTGGCGGACGTCGCGAGCGTCGCGCTCGTCCAGGAACGCACCGCCGCCGACCAGATCGCACTCGCCACGCACCTCCAGTCGGCCCTGAGCGGCCGTGTGGTGCTGGAGCAGGCGAAGGGCGTCGTCGCCTATGCGGGCTCGATCGACGTGAGCGAGGCCTTCGACCGGCTCCGCCAGTTCGCCCGTGAGCACGACATGAAGCTGACGGATGTGGCGACGGCGGTGGTCGCACGCACCTTGCCCGCCCACGAGGTGCTCGCCGGTGCCCGCGCGGACGGCGTCCAGTAGCCCGACGCGATCCCGGCCACAGGCGCGCGCCCCGGCGGGCAGGGCCGTTCGTCCCTCTCGGCGTGGCTGCTCGGCACCTATCGTGGACCTGTCCGCTCCGCAGCCCGTGCTGGGCGTCGTGGCGAGGGATCCCCCGCCCGAGCGGAAGCCACCACCCGCACGCCCGCGACCGGTCGTCGTCGTCCGCGCGCGCACGCCCACCCCGAGGAGCGATCGCTTGGCGCCGCTGAGCACCCGAGACTTCCCCCCGCCGTTCGCGGTCGCCCGCCCCGACACCGCCGAGGAGCTCGCGGCCGTCTACCTGCGGTGGGCGGGGTTCCTGGACGCGACCCGCACCCCGACCGGTGCGGACGCGGGGCTCGACGTCGACTCGCGGGAGACCTTGGCCCAGGTGAAGTTCAAGGTCGGCACGACCGGGCGGCCGGACCTGCAGCGTCTGTTCGGCGCGGCGGCCCACGCCCCCGAGCGGCAGCTGTGCTTCTTCTCCCTCGCCCAGTACTCCGACGGCGCCAAGTCGTACGCCATGCAGCACGGCATCGCCCTCTTCGGGTACGACCGTGCGGGCCGGGTGTGGCCGTGCAACGGGCACGCCGGCGAGCTGCACCGCGCCGCCGTGGCCGCGCACGCCGAGGAGGACCGGCGGGAGCGGGAGCGCGAGACGGCCCGCCGGGCCCAGGCGGCGGAGGCCGAACGGCTCGCCCGGGCCGACGCCGCCCGCAGGCAGGCCGCGCTCGACGCACGGGCGCGCCGGAGGGCGGCGGCGAAGCGGGCGCGGCAGGACTCCCGGGCCCGCTGGCGGGCAGAGACGGCGAGGGCGATCCATCACTGGTGGTCCCGCCGGCGTGACGCACGCGCCGCCGCGCTCGCGGCTCGGCCGTCGCGCCCCTCCGGCCCGCGGGCGGTGGAGCAGCGCGCTCCCGTCAGGGTGCGTGGGCGGGCGATGCTGGCCGTCGGCCTGGCCGTGGCGGTCTGCGGCGTGCTGTTCGGGGCGCTGGGCGCGGTCGTGGAGATCGGCGACCTGCTCGTTCCCGGTGGGCAGCCGGTGCGAGCCGTGCTCGGCGGCCTTGTCTTCTACTGGCTCGTCCTCGGGGTCGCGCTCCTCGGCGGCGCGCTCCTGCTGGCCCGGTCGGCGCGCGGCCGTCGAGCGCCGCGGGACCGCTCGCCCCGGGCCGGGACGCCCGACGCGCGCGCCGTGCCACCGCCGGCGTTCCTTCCGACGCAGCGACGACCTCGCCCGACGACGACCCCGTCAGGGCCGTACGGACGCCCGTGGACCCCGGAGTCAGGAGCGCGTCGCGCGGACGCCCGGGGGCCCGGTCCGGCGAGCGCCACCACCGAGGTCGCGTAGGGCCCGACGGACGGGTCCGACGCTCCCCGCGAGCAGCGCGTCCCGCGGGGCTGCCCGAAAGTGCGCGTCCTGCCGCACGCCCAGGGGAAGAGTGGGACAGGGCGCGGCACCGTCGCCGGGCCCTGAGGACCGTCGGAGCGGGGGTCGCCGTGGACCGGTTGGCTGTGGAACGGAGCTTCGCGAGCCTGTCGCTGAAGGACCTGGTCGAGGCGCGGGACAACTACCACTGGCACCTGACGTCGATGACGAACGTCGTCGGGACCGCGGTGGGCCTGTACTACGTCCGCAAGTCCGACCCGTGGCCGAGCGGCGTGCGGTCCGCTCGGGCCGAGCACCCGACCGCCGTGGCGAAGGAGCCGCGGACCTTCGCGAACAGCGAGGTGCGGTCGTACTCGTGGCCCTGCGTCGTGGTGCTGGTCGAGCGATGGGTGGACCCGGAGGAGTTCGGCACCGGGGACGGGCGGGTCCCGCCGGGGGACATGGTGCCCAAGACGCTGTACATGCCGGACGGCCGGACGGTCCCGGTGTGCGTGGTGAAGGTGGACCCGAGCGAGCCCGCACGGGACCTCCTGCCGGCGTGGACCTGGCCGAAGTCCATGGTCGGCGGCGGGTTCCCGCTGATCTCGCGGTCGCAGGGCGTGGACCACGTCGCGAGCGTGGGCGGGCTGGTGACCGACGGGCACACCGTGTTCGCGTTGACGAGCCGTCACGTCGCCGGACCCGCAGGTGCGCCGGTCGAGACGATGCTGCGCGGTCGACGAGTCACGGTCGGGGTGTCCACGAGCAAGCAGCTGACGCGGCTGCCGCTGTCCGAGGTCTACGTCGACCTCCCCGTCCGGCGGACCTTCCTGACCCTCGACGCGGGCCTGGTCGAGGTGGGCGACCTGGACCAGTGGACGTCGCAGGTCTACGGCCTGCCGGCACTGGGCGAGCTCGCGGACCTCAGCGAACGCAACATCGGCACCCGGCTGGTCGACGCGCACGTCGTGGCGTTCGGCGCCGCCTCCGGTCGTCTGGACGGGCGGATCGCCGCCCTGTTCTACCGGTACCGCACCATCGGCGGGTACGACGAGGTCACCGACTTCCTCATCGCCCCGCTGCCCGGCAGCCCGGGGTCCCAGCCGGGTGACTCCGGCACCCTGTGGCACCTGCTCGAGGAGGACACCGGCCGGTTGCGACCGATCGCCCTGCAGTGGGGTGGGCAGAGCTTCATCGCCGACAGCGGCACGACGAACTTCAACTTCACGCTGGCGGCGAACCTCACCAACATCATCCGGCTGCTGGACGTCGAGCTCGTGCTGGACCACAACCGTGGCGCCCAGCCGTTCTGGGGAAAGACGGGCCACTACGGCGTGGCGGCCCTCGCGTGCGAGCAGGTCACGTCCCCGGGGCTGCGGACGCTGCTGCGCGAGAACGTCGACCGGATCAGCTTCCCGTCGGGCGGGCTGGACCCCGACGTCATCGACCAGGCGACGAAGGACGCCAAGGACACCGGCGGGTTCATGCCGCTGGCCGACGTGGCGGACCTGATCTGGAAGAACCTGGGCACCAAGGTGCCGGGCGGGCGGGACACCGGGTTCAGCGGGCACGGCACGAGCGGGCCCGAGCACCCGACGCACTACGCCGACATCGACGTCGCCGACGCCGACGGCAGGACGCTGCGGCAGCGCTGCGTCGACGACCCCGCGAAGGTGGACGTGGCGGTGTGGCAGGCGACCTACGACGCCCTCGGCGAGACGGACTCCTCGAAACGCGGGCTGCTGCCGTTCCGGGTCTGGCAGTTCTACGACGAGCTGGTGGCCGCCCTGACCGACGGCGACCTCAGCCGGTACGTCTGCGCCGCCGGGCTCATGGCCCACTACGTCGGCGACGCCTGCCAGCCCTTGCACGGATCGCATCTCGCCGACGGGATCGACTCCGGCCCGGACGCGGGCAAAGGCAAGGGCGTCCACTCGGCGTTCGAGAGCTACATGATCGACTTCAAGGCCGGCGAGATCCTCACGGGCCTCCCTGCGAGCGTGGCCGCCCTCGCCCAGAACCCGCGCCCGCCGGTCTCGTCGGGCCACGACGCCGCGGTCGCGGTCGTGCAGCTCATGGACCGGACCGCGCACACGATCGACCCGCTGGCGCTCGTCGACGCGTACGCGGCGACCCAGACCGGCCAGACGAAGAACCCGACCCACAACCACGCGGTGCTCGAGGCCCTGTGGACGCAGTTCGGGGACGCCACGATCGACGTCCTGGCCGACGGGGCCCTCACGCTCGCGGGGATCTGGGAGGCCGCGTGGGTCCAGGCCGGTGCCGAGCAGAGGTTCGCGCCCGGTGACCTGGTGGCGATGGACCGGGACGCGCTCCAGGCCCTGTACGAGCGGCCCGACTTCGTGCCGTCCCTCGATCTCGACCACGTCGGGGCCGCCCTGAGGTGAGCCGGTCCTCGGCGCGGCGGTCGCCCGTGACCGCCGCGCCGGGAACCGGCGACGTCGCACAGTGCGGCGGGGCTACTGCTCGTCGATCACCCCGCCGCCCGCGGGGGCCGGCAGCGGCGTCGGGTCGCACGCGTCGCCCACGCCGTCGCCGTCGGCGTCCTCCTGGCCGGCGTCCGCGACGTCGGGGCACACGTCGGCGTCGCGCGGCACCGGGTCGCCGTCGTCGGTCACGACGACCGCGGTCGTCACGCTGCCGGTGCGCCCGGACGTGTCCGTGACCTGGAGCGTCATGAACCCGTCGAACCCGCCGCCCCACGCGTGCCGCACGACCGGTGAGGCCGTCGTGAGGTCCGTCGTGCCGTCGCCATCGAAGTCCCACGCGTAGCTCGTGACAGAGCCGGACGCGGCGAACGACCCCCGCGCGTCAAGGGTGAGGGGCGCCCCCACGACACCCGCGTAGGGCCCGTCGAGCCAGGCGTAGGGAGCCTCGGGCGCGGCGCGGTGCAGCCCCGGACCGGCGGCGCCGCCGTCGAGCCCCTGCGCATCGAGGCGCGCGCGCCCCTGCGCCGCAGCCACGCCCGGCGTCCGCCCGCGCACACCGAGCCCGTGCAGCAGGGTCGACGCCTCCAGGTGCCCCCGTTCGGTCGGGTGGTACCACTCGAAGAGGATCGGCGAGTCGAGCTCGTGGATCCACCGGTCGGGGTTCTCACCGGTGAACGACGGGTCGGGCTCGTGCCCGGCGAAGCGCGCCTTCACGGTGTCGACGAACACGACCTCGGGTCCTGCGCCGAGCGCGTTCGCGCGCTGCACCGCGGTCCGCCCGACGGTGTCGCCCTCGTCGCCGAGCTGCCGGATGCCCGCGCCGACGTCGTACGTGTCTCCGCCCACGAACGGCACCAGGTCGACGAGGCTGCGCAGCACGAAGCTCGGCCGGCTCGAGAGGTACGGGTAGGACACGACGACGACGGTCGCGTCCGGCCGCATGCGTGCGCGCAGCGCACCGAGCACCCGGACGAGGTCGTCCTGCAGCCGCTGCTCGGCGGCCCGCGCCTGCGCGACCCGCTCACGGCAACCGGCGGGGGAGCGCAGGGCCGGCACGAAGCACTGCGCGACGATGAGGGGGAAGCCGAGGTCGTTGCCGCCGAGCGTGAGCATCACGGCGTCGGTGTCCGGCCCGACGGCGTCGATCTGCGGCGCCAGCCAGCGGTCGCACGTCACCGCGAACGACACGTGCGGCACGTACCAGGCGACCGAGTACTCGAAGTACTCGTCACCGGGGTACCTCGTGCCGCAGACGTCCGCCGCCCGCGCGGCGTCGAGCGCGGCCTCGGCGGAGCCCGCGGACGCACCCACCGCGGTCGCGTCGGCGACCCTCGCGTCGAGGTGCCGCGGTGCGGTGACGTCAGCCGTCACCGCGTTGTTGCACGCCCGCGTGAGGAGCGTGACGTGCTGGCCCTGGTCGGACAGCCAGCGCGCGTACTGCGCCGCCCAGCTCCGGTGGGACCGATAGCAGTCGGCCGGGCCGTAGTACTCACCCGCGCCGTTGCCGGCCGAGTAGGAGTCACCGAGCTGCACGAGCGTGATCGCGTCACCGCTCGTGGTGGCCGCCGCTCGCGCCGGGCCGGGGACCGCCGCGAGCGCGGCACCGGCCGTGACCGCGGCGAGGAGTGCGGCCGTGAGCCGCGCGTGGATTGTCATGAGGAGTCGCCCTTCGCATCACCGTCGACGTCCGGGCACCGACGTGCCGGCGCTGCCGGGCGCGCGTCGTCGCGCGGGGACCGGTGGTGGCGTCGGACGTGGTGGGACCGGAGGAACGGGCGATGGCTGGGGTCCTCGCCGGATGAGCCGCACCCCCACGTGCGGAGGCGGGCCGGTCGTCGTGCTGGTCGGTCGTGCCGGGGCGCGGAGCCCGGTGTGCGGGCCACCGGCGCGTCGTTGCGCCTCGTCCCGCGTGCGGTGCGTCCGCGCGCCGAGCGTCACAGTAGCGGCGCCGCCGGCCCAGCCGCCAGGGCGCCTCCGTCGGCGGGGGTGTGAGAGCGTCGCCGACATGAACGAGGACACCCGCACGCAGTACGAACGGATGGTCGCCGGCGACTGGTACGAGGCGGACGCCGAGATCCATGCCCTGACCGCGGCGGCCCACGTGCGCTCCGAGCGCTTCGCGGAGGCGGTCCGAGCGGGGGACGACGACGCCGTGGACCGGTTGCGCGAGCTGCTCGGCTCGCTGGGCGAGGCCTCCTGGATCCGGCCGCCGCTGCACGTGGACCTCGGGGTGCACCTGCACCTCGGCGCACGGTCGTACGTGAACTTCGGGCTGGTCGCGCTCGACGTCGCGCACATCCGCATCGGCGACGACACGAAGATCGGCCCGAACGTCCAGCTGCTGACCCCGATCCACCCGGTCGACCCGGAGCCGCGCCGGGCGAAGCTCGAGGCGGCCGAGCCGATCACGATCGGCGACAACGTGTGGCTGGGCGGCGGCGTGATCGTGTGCCCGGGGGTGACGATCGGCGACAACACCGTCGTCGGCGCGGGAGCGGTGGTCACCACGGACCTGCCGGCGAACGTCCTCGCGGTGGGCAACCCGGCGCGCGTCGTGAGGTCGATCTGAGCGGCGTGGCGCCGCCGATCAGGCCGGCCGCCTGACCCGGAACCTGTCGAGGTCGTAGCCCTGGCTGACCAGGTTCCACCGGACGCGCGGCGGGCCGTCGGCGACGACGTCCTCCCGCAGGAGCGTGGAGACGAACACCTCGGTCTCCATGAGGGCGAGCGGACCACCCGGGCACTTGTGGTGGCCGTCGCCGAAGCTCAGCACCGTCGGCGGGACGCCGCGTGCCAGGTCGCGGTGCGGGCACAGCGACACCGGGTCGGCGCCGGCGACGTGCTGGTCGGCGTTGGCCGCCCGCAGGTCGATGTCGACGAGTGTCCCGACGGGCAGCCCGACCGGGCCGTCCGGCCCGTCGAGCGTCAGCGGCGCGATGGTCCGGCGGAACAGGTGCCCGACGACGGGCTCGAGGCGAAGGGTCTCGTCGAGGATCGAGAGGCGTTCGTCGCGGGAGGCCCCGCGGTAGCGGGCGAGCAGCGCAGGGTCGTCGAGCAGGTGCCAGACGGCGACCGAGATGAACTCGCGGGTCGTCGCCATGCCGGCGGCCGCGTAGGTGACGCACTCCGTCAGGATGTCGAGGTCGTTGAAGCCCGCGTCGAGGAGCTGGCTGATGACGTCCTCGCGCCGGGTGCGGCGACGGGCC
Source organism: Cellulomonas chitinilytica (assembly GCF_016862675.1). Classification (GTDB taxonomy): domain Bacteria; phylum Actinomycetota; class Actinomycetes; order Actinomycetales; family Cellulomonadaceae; genus Cellulomonas; species Cellulomonas chitinilytica. The sequence continues at coordinate 44,395 of NZ_BONK01000003.1, forward strand.
CCGATCGCCGGCTTGACGTCGAGAAGGAAGAACCGCAGCAGCACGGTGTGCCGGCGCAGCGTGCGCACCAGCGAGCCGGCGTCGTGGACCTTCTCGGTGGGATCGCCCTCGAAGAAGGTGCTCAGCCGACGGCCCATCCGCACCGTCGACGAGCTGGTGAGCCCGACGACGTTCCCCGTGACCCGGACCGCCATCTGCAGGGACAGGTCGCTGAGGTCGACCCACCGGTCGGGGCGGACCTGGGCCACGAGGTCGTCGCTGAGGGCCTGCATCATCTCGCGGTAACCCTCGATCACCTTCGGTGCGAAGAACCGCGCCGTGGCCCGGCGTTGCGTGTGGTGCGCGGCACCCTCCAGGTAGAGGATCCCCGGTCGGATCCGCGGACCTGCCCGTTCGACCTGCTCGGCGCCGAAGCCCGCCTGGTGGGTGCTCTCGGCGCTGCGCAGCACCTGGCGTGCGAGCTCGAACGACCGGACGACCCACCGCGGCTCGGGACCGGTCGAGACGTGCTCGAGGGCTCGCGCGGGCAGTGCCGGGTCGTCCGGTGACGTGAGCTTGCGCACCGGGCAGCCCTCGGTGCCGTCGTGCCCCACGTGCCCGACCGAGGCGATGCCCTCCACGCGGACGAGCGTAGTTCCCGGCGGACGGGCGTGCCCCGGTCAGCGTGCGAGCACGCACGCAGACCGGGGCCCGCGGTCAGCCGTGGATCGCCACGGCCGTCGCGACGTCGCCGTCCGTGTACCCGTACGACACGAGGGCCGGGTTCATGCCGAGGTAAGTGACGGCGTAGGCGTCGGCGACGTTCTCGTTGCGCTCCACCGGGAACAGGGAGCCGGTGGTGCGCTCGATGAGCCGGTGGGCCACCTCGTGCTGCGTGACCGCGGTGACCATCGCGAGGACCCGGCCGCGGGAGACCCGCGTGTTGGCGGGGTTGCCGCCGCCGAGGGAGAGCTCGATGGTGCCGGTGCCCGGCGTGGAGCAGCCGCGCACGGTCACGAACGTGCGGGACACGCCACCTCGCTCGCCGCACGACGTGGTGTCGACCCAGGCGACGTCGACCCAGTACGGGGCGGCGACCGACGCGGCGGTTGCCTGCACCTGCGCGGCGAACGACCCACCACGTGCACCACGCACGGCGCGGCTCTTCGGCTTCGGCTTCTTGGCGACCTGCTTGGTCGCGACCTGCGCGCTGACTTGGGTCTGAGCGACAGGTGCGGCCTGCGCGCCCGTGGCGCCGACGATCCCGGCGACGGAGAGCGCGAGGACGGTCGACAGGGCGACGGTGAGGGTGCGGCGAGTGTGCATGGCGGGCTCCAGGAGGTGGTGGCGGCTCGGTGGCGGTTTCGCGTTCTCATCGACGGGGCCGACGCCAAGTCCCGGGTTTGCGCCGCCGGTCATCCGATCGGTCCAACCTCGGAACGAGCCCCTGCCGACGGCGGTCGGCTGCGGCCTGATCCGTGTCCCGGTGGGCGTCCGAGCCGCTGCCCGCTCGGGCAACGAGGCGTGCACGGCTCGCTGCACGCCGGTCCTGGAGGCGCCGGCCGTCCCGCGCGGTGATGGAGGGTCGGGTGGACCGAGGAGGAGGAGTGCCGACGCACGACCGAGGCGACCAGGGTGCGAACCGCGCGAGACGCGCGGGCGGAGCGACGCCCGCGAGACGGTCCGCGCGCCGTCCGCGGGCGCCGTCGAGGTCGCCGAAGGCCCTGTCGCTTCTGCGTCCCGAGGACGTCGTCGACCTGCAACGGGACGCCGGCAACCGCGCGGTCGTGACGCACCTGCAGCGGGAGCTCGAGGCCGACTCGCTCGCGGGCAAGCACGCACGCGAGCCGATCCCGAAGGGCGGGCCCGACGTCCGGCCCGCGCTGCAGGCGACGTACCCGGCGCTGCTCGGCGCCCTCACCGCGGACCAGCTCGCCCACTGGCAGAAGGTCGTCGACCACTTCACGATCGCGTGGCACGTCGACGCGCGGCTGCGACAGCTGTGGGACGACTTCGCCTACTACGGCACCGTCCGCGAGCAGCACCCCGACTACCTGAAGGAGCGGCGCCGGCTGCTGCGCGCCGTGCCTGCGAGGCCCGACGAGCACCTCACCGTCGACGTGCGCCTGCTGCTCGCGGACGACGTGCGGCAGCCGCCCGAGTGGGACGTCAAGGCGGAGACCGAGTTCCGCCAGTGGGCGGTCGAGCAGATCACGCGGCGGCCGCTCGAGCTGAGCATGCGCCCGACGCCCGGAGAGGCGCTCGGGCAGCACCCGATGCCCGGGATCGTCCACAAGACGAAGGGCTTCGTGACGGCCGACGACCTGCGCAACGACTACGCCGAGGAGTACCGGCGGCGCGTCTCGGACCGCGAGGAGCTCGCGAAGCTGCGGGAGGCGCTCAAGGAGACGACCGACGTGTGGCACGAGCTGCAGCCGATGCACGTCGAGCGCAGCGCCATCAACGCCAGGCGCATCGGGTTCGGGGCGGTCCGGCACGTCTCCGAGGCCCTCGGCGAGGGCAGCGCGCCGTATCCGTCGGTCCGCATCTGGGACCAGCCGCACGACCTCATCGAGCGCGCGTGGCCCCTGCTGCGGGAGCGCAAGTACGAGCTCGCGGTGCCGCTCATCGCCATGGCCGAGCAGGCGACCGCCGACGCCGCGAAGCGGTTCTCTGCCTACGAGAACCGCGTCATGACGGGTGCGGGCATCGCGGTGAAGTGGCTCAACCGGCTCAAGACCACCGGCACGATCGCCGCGGGCATCGCGTCCGGCGGCCTCGGCCTGACGGGCTCGGCCCTCGTCGCCGGCGGGTACACCCTCACCCAGGAGGGGCTCGGCCGCGCCGCCGAGCTGCACTACGGCCAGCGCACGAACCTCGGGCTCGCGAGCCTCCTCGAGGCCGCCGGCGTGAGCGCCGTCATGACGTACCTCGGCGGCGCCCTGCAGGCACGGTTCCAGGTCGCGATCAAGGCGCGCATCGACCGGATCCCCGACCTCGCGGGCACGAAGCTCGCCGAGCTCACCGCGAGCGCGATGGCCGCCGGCACGTCGTCGGTGTACATGACGGCGACCGAGACCGCGCTCAAGGCCGTCGTCGAGGGCAAGGCGCTGCCGAAGAACGCGAACGAGCTCGCCGACCTCATCGTCGACGGCGTCGTCCAGAACGTCGCCATGGACCTGGGCCTCGCCCGGGTGAACAGCCGGGTCGCGAAGGAGTACGAGGCGTGGCGTGGCGGCGCGCACGGTCCCGCGGTCACGGTGCCCGAGCCGACGGGCAAGGACACCGGTCGCGCCGCACCCACGGTGGACGTGGCGACCGCGGCCGGGAAGGGGAGCGGGAAGGCCTCGAACGGCAGGCTCTCCGACGTCGCCGTCCGGTCGCTGCTCACCGAGGGCGGCGGGTGGCAGCGGCTGAACGCCGAGCTGCAGGGCGGGACGGGTCTCGGCGCGGGCATGCCGCTGCCCGAGCGGCAGGCGCTGATCTCCCGGTTCGAGGCGCACCGCGAGGGGCTCGCGCGCAACGCGGGCTCGGTCTTCGACGGCACGGTCGTGATCGTCGACGTGGGCGCCGGACGTCAGGTGGAGGTGCACTTCGCGGGCGACGGGGCGGCGCAGCGCGTGCACCAGGCGACCGAGTACCTCGACGCGAAGTCACCGGGCTGGGAGAGGCAGACCGAGGTGCGGCTCGTGGCCGACCCGGCGTCGACGAGGTCGCCGACGGCGACGACGGTCGGACCGGGTGCCCGGGACGCGGGGCTGGTCGCCGCGCACCTGAGCCCGGAGGCGCGGGCGCTCGCCGCGGAGCTCGTGCCCCTGTACGACAGCTACCGCGCGATGAGCCCGGAGGCCCGGTTCGACGCCGTGCTCGCGATCGCGAACCGGCAGCTCACGGCGTCAGGAGCGCCGGCGCTCATCCCGAACCACATCGACAACCCGACGCCCGACCAGCTCGGTCGTCAGCCGGCGTCGACAGGGGAGCTGCACATCAACCGCGACCTCGTCTCGCAGAAGGACCCGACACCCGAGGAGTTCGCCCTCGTGTGCGACACGATCGCCCACGAGGCGCGCCACCACCTCCAGTGGTTCCGCATGGCGCGGCTGCACATCGAGCGGACGATGCCGGGCAAGAGCTACGCCGAGGTGCAGGCGGCGCGCGCCGCAGGGGACGCGGTCCTCAAGGACTTCGACCCGCAGACCGTCAAGGCGGCGTGGGAGGCGCAGACCGGGGCTCGGCCGGCGGAGCAGTTCCGTGCGGGCGACCTGCACCACGACGCCGCGGCGGCGTTCTACGAGAGCGTGTTCGGCGCGAACCGTGCGGCGCGCGAGAACATCTACTTCACCCACGACGTGCGGGCCAAGGAGCTCCGCATGGCGATGAAGCGCCTGGAGGTCCTCGAAGGGCCGAACGTGCCCGAGAACGACCCGCAGCTCGTCGACGCGCGCGACCGGTACCAGGAGGCCAAGGCCCTGAACGACCGGGCGCACAACGACTACGAGATGCTCATCGAGGAGATCGACGCCCGCACCCACGGCCAGGACGTCGCCCGCGCCATCCTCCACGACGCCCGCATGCTGCCGCAGGCCCGCGAACGGGCCCGCGACGCGTACCGGGCGTTCAACGACGCCGACCGCGCCACCAAGAACCCCGCCCGGACGGGCAGGGGGACCCGCGCGACCGCGCGTTCGGACGCGTTCAAGCGCTACGAGGAGGCCATGGAGGCGCTGCACCGGGTCCAGCAGCGCATCGAGGCGAGCGCGGCCGCGGCGGCGAAGGCCGGGGCCGGGGGTGGCGGCGGGCCTGGCGGGACGTCCGGCGGCGGGGCGAGCGGTGGACCACCGTGACCGGCACGGCACCCTCGACCGATCCGACCCCGGCACCGGCTCACCGCGTCGAGCCGCGCTCCACCAGCCGGGTCGGCGTCACGACGTGCTCGGCATCGCCTGCGGCGCCGGCCATGCGGCGTTCGAGGAGCCGGACGGCGTGCATGACGAGCACGTCGTTGCTGGGGTCGACGGTCGTGAGGGCGGGGGAGAGGTGCTCGCTGACGGCGAGGTTGTCGAAGCCGACCACCTGCACGTCCTCGGGGACGCGCAGCCCGACGTCGCGGAGCCCCGCGAGCACGCCGATGGCGACCTGGTCGGTCACGGCGAACACGGCGTCGAACCGCAGCCCGGCTGCGACGGCGTCGTGGACGGCCTCGCGGGCCAGTCCCATCTCGAACGCCGCCGGGTGCAGCACGAGCGAGTCGTCGACGGGGAGCCCTGCGGCGCGGTGCGCCGAGCGCCAGCCGTCGGTCCGCTGGTCGGCCATGCCGCCGTCGGTGAGCCCGTGCGTGCCGCCGACCATGAGGACCCGGCGGGCGCCCCGGGCGAGCAGGTGCTGGGTCGCGAGGCGTCCGCCGTCGAGGTTGCCGAGCGAGACGTGGTCGAACCGGGGCGGCATCGGCTTCTCGCCGAGCAGGACCAGCGGCAGGTCGGCGTCGAGCCGGTCGACGTCCGCGTACTGCAGGCCGACGGCGCTGAGCAGGACGCCGTCGTACTGCTGGAGGCGCGCCTGCGACAGGGCGGTGAGCTCGCCCTCCTTGCTGGCGTCGCTCTGCTCGACGACGAGGTGGCGGCCGGTCGGGGCGAGCGCGTCGGTGAAGCGGGCGGCGAGCTCGCCGAAGTACGGGTGGTCGACACGTGGGACGACGAGCGCGACGGTGCCGCTGCGTCCGGCGCGCAGGCGACGGGCGGTGAGGTTGACCTCGTAGCCGAGGTCGTCGATGGCGGCGAGCACGCGCTCGCGGGTGGCTGTGCCGACGCGCGGGACCCCGTTGATGACGTTGGACACCGTCATCACGGACACGCCGGACGCGCGTGCCACGTCCTTGAGCGTCGTCACTGCGGGGCCTCCTCACGGGGCTGGTCGGTCGACGGTCACCGGTCGGCCGGCTCGGCGCCTTGACGGTACGGGACGGGGCATGGCTACAGTCGGTCCAGCCACGATGGTGTATCGATACACCTTCGCGGCGCAACCTCTCGTCCCGAGGACTCGTCCTCCTCAGCAGCACATCGCCGGCGGCCCGTCCCACCTCTCGACCTCAGGAGCCCTGTTGACCACGCTCACCGCCGTCATCGACCTCGACCTGCCGGGCCCGACGATCAGCCGCCACGTCTACGGGCACTTCGCCGAGCACCTCGGCCGCTGCATCTACGGCGGCTTCTGGGTCGGCGAGGACTCGCCCGTGCCGAACGTCCGCGGCATCCGCAGCGACGTCGTCGAGGCGCTGCGCGCCCTGCGCATCCCGAACCTGCGCTGGCCGGGCGGCTGCTTCGCCGACGACTACCACTGGCGCGACGGCATCGGCCCCCGCGACCAGCGGCCACGGATGGTCAACTCGCACTGGGGCGACGTCGTCGAGGACAACGCGTTCGGCACGCACGAGTTCATGGACCTGTGCGAGCTGCTCGGCGCCGTCCCGTACGTCAGCGGCAACGTCGGGTCCGGGTCGGTCCGCGAGATGAGCGAGTGGATCGAGTACCTGACCCGCGCCGACGACTCCCCGATGGCCGCGCTGCGCCGCGAGAACGGCCGCGAGGACCCCTGGACCGTCCCGTTCTGGGGGATCGGCAACGAGGCGTGGGGCTGCGGCGGCAACCTGCGCGTCGAGCAGTTCGCGTCCCTGGCGCGGCAGTACTCGACGTACGTGCGCGAGCACGCCGGCAACGACCTCTACCGGGTCGCGGCCGGCGCGAGCGACCACGACCTGCACTGGACCGAGGTGCTCATGCAGTCGTTCGACGCGCTCGACGCGGGCGACGGCCCGGCGCAGCCGTTCCAGGGCATCTCGCTGCACTACTACACGATGACCGGACCGTGGTCCGACAAGGGGTCCGCGACCCGGTTCACCGAGGACGAGTGGTACGTCGCCCTCGCCCGCGCCGCCGTGATGGACACGCTGCTCGACCGGCACGGCGCCGTCATGGACCGCTACGACCCGAAGAAGCGCGTCGGCCTCGTCGTCGACGAGTGGGGCACGTGGTGGAACGTCGAGCAGGGCACCAACCCCGGCTTCCTGCACCAGCAGAACACCCTGCGCGACGCCCTCGTCGCGACCACCCACCTCGACGCGTTCCACCGGCACGCCGACCGCGTCGCCATGGCGAACATCGCCCAGACCGTCAACGTCCTGCAGGCGATGATCCTCACCGACCCGGCGACGGGCGCGCTCGTCCTCACGCCCAGCTACCACGTGTTCGAGATGAACACCGGGCACCACGACGCGTCCGCGCTGGCGGTGCACCTCAAGGGCGACGTGCCGACGCGAGACGTCGAGGGCACACCGCTGGCGCTGCTGTCCGCGTCCGCGTCGACGACCGGGAGCTCGGCCCTCGTCTCGTTGTCGAACCTGGACGCCGACGAGCCGCTGACCCTCGTGCTCGACCTGCGCGGCCGGGAGGTCGCCGGCCACGCAGCCCGCGTCCTGACCGCCGCGACGCTCGACGCGCACAACACCCCGCAGCGCCCGGAGCACGTCGCACCCGCGAAGTTCGACGGCGTCCGCCCGCACGCGCGCGGCCTCGAGGTGGAGCTGCCGCCGCACTCCTACGTGACCGTCGAGCTCGCCCTGCACTGACCGGCCGGCCGGCCGCCTGTCGTCGCGTCCCCGCAGGGGCCCAGCGCTAGCCTCGGGAGGGAGCGGCCGCCCGAGGCTCGGCGGCCGGGTCGGGAGGGCCGGGTGCCTGACGGGCGCGGCGACGCCGAGCAGCCGACGGGCTGGACGAGGTCCGTCGGCCTGCGGACCCGCGTCACCGACGCGGCGGCGGCCACGCCCCCGCACCGGGACCGGTACGTCGACCTGCTCCGCGCCGTCGCGATCTGCGTGGTCGTCCTCGGCCACTGGACGATCTCCGCGGTCACGGTCGACGACGGCCGGCTCGGCTGGGTCAACGCGCTCGGGGTCCTCACCTGGGCGCACCCGCTGACGTGGCTCGTGCAGGTCATGCCCGTCGTCTTCCTCGTCGGGGGGTACGCGAACGCCGCGTCGTGGGCGTCCCGCTCGGCCCGGGGCGAGGACGCGGCGGGGTGGGTCCGCGGCCGTGCGCTGCGGCTCCTGCGGCCGACGGCCGCGTTCCTGGCAGCGCTCGTCGGCGGGTACGGCGTCGCCGTCGCGCTCGGGGCCGACGAGGTCGTCGCTCGCACGGCGATCTGGGCGGCCGCGATGTCGCTGTGGTTCCTCGTCGTGTACCTCGCGGTCGTGAGCCTGGCGCCGGTGTTGCTCGCGGCCGACCGGCGCTGGGGGCTGTGGGGCGTGCTCGGGCTCGTCGGCGTCGTGGCGGCGGGGGACGTCGCGCGGCTGCTCACCGGGACACCGGCTGCGGGTGCGGCGAGCTACGTCGCGGCCTGGGTCGCGGTCCACCAGCTCGGCGTCGCCTGGTACCGGGGTGCCCTCACCCGCGGACGGTGGCCGGGCTGGGCGCTGGCCGGGGGCGGGCTGACAGTGCTCGTCGCGCTCACCGGGTGGGGGCCGTACGCCGTGACGATGGTCGGTGGTGCCCCGCCCCCGGCGCTCGCGAACACCGCCCCGCCGACGCTCGCGCTGCTGGCCCTCGCGTCCGCGCAGACCGGGGTGGTGCTGCTGCTGCGACCCGCCGCCGACCGGTGGCTGCGCCGACCCCGCGTGTGGCTCGCGGTCGTCGCCGTCAACGCCGTCGTGCTCACCGTGTACCTGTGGCACATGGTGCCCGTCGTGGTCGTCGGCACGACCCTCGTCCGGGGCGGGGTGCTCCCGCAGCACGACGTCGGCTCGGGCGCCTGGTGGGCCTGGCGGCTGCCGTGGCTCGCGGTCCTCACGGTGCTGCTCGTGGCGATCGTCGCGGTGGCCGGACGCTGGGAGCGCCCGCGGTCGTCCGCGGAACGGGCCGCGCAGTCGGCCTGGACCACCGGCGCGGGCGTCGTCGCGAGCCTCGCCGGGCTCGCCGGGCTCGGCGTCGGCGGGCCTGACGGGCTGCTGCCCGCCGTCTCCGGGGTACCGGTGGGGGAGCTGCTGCTCTTCTCCGTCGGGCTCGTCCTGCTCGTCGGACGACCGCGACAGCGACGCGGCGGCCTCGGGACCCGATGACGTCCGAGGGTTCGGCTGGGGTTTCCCCACCGATCACGGCGACCCCAGGGCACTCGTCTCTCGGTGACAGGTCGACACGCGACCTGACCCGACGAAAGGCACGACGATGACCGCTCTGGACGATGTCTACGAGGACATCAAGAACTACCCCAGCACGTACGTGACGATCGAGATCTACGACGTCGACTGGGACGGCGTGGCGCTCAACGACGAGGAGGACGTCGAGATCCGGTTCCGGGCGTCCAACCGCGGGATGCTGACGATGACCGACGTCACGTTCACGGTCGAAGGCCTCAACGGCACGCTCGTCAAGGGGAACGGCGCCGCGGCGCAGTACGCGAGCTCGTTGACGACGAGCCCGGGCTTCTTCCCGACGCTCCCCGCGCACCACGAGGACGACCTGGTCACCTGGGCCACCGGCCCGCTCTTCTTCAAGCCGACCAGGGTCGCCACCACCGCCACCGACCTCGTGCGCGTCTCGGTGGCGGGCTGGTCGTCCTCGTGGGACCACGTGTTCGACAACCACACGGAGGCCGACCCGAACGCGAACGCCGTCTACTCGCACACGGTCGCGGTCGCCTAGGCCCGACCACCTCGGGGAGGGGGGCCGCGGCCCCCCTCCCCGAGGTCGCGCGCACCGTGACCCGATGGCACCGGACCGCAACCGATTCGTGATGACAGCACGTCACATCTCGACGGATCGGGACTAGATTCCGACCAACGGCCGCGAAATCCGGCGGTCGGGGCCCGTGCCAGCCACGGAAGGGCTGCAGACATGGTCGGCGCGCACGATCAGGACGGCGGGACGCTCGCGGTGCGGGTGCGCGGGCTGCGCAAGGAGTTCGGGGACGTCGTCGCGGTGGACGGCGTGGACCTGGACGTGCGGGACGGGGAGTTCCTCACGCTCCTGGGGCCGTCGGGGTCGGGCAAGACGACGGTGCTGCGGATGATCGCCGGGTTCGAGCTGCCGACGGCCGGCACCGTGGAACTGGGCGGGGTGGACGTCACGCGGCGTGCGCCGTTCGAGCGGGACGTCAACACGGTGTTCCAGGACTACGCGCTGTTCCCGCACATGTCGGTCCTGGACAACGTGGCCTACGGGCTGCGCGTCAGGCGCGTCGGCCGGCGCGAGCGCACGCAGCGCGCCCTCGAGGCGCTGGGCAGCGTGCAGCTTGGCGGGTTCGGCGCACGCAGGCCGTCGCAGCTCTCCGGCGGGCAGCGCCAGCGGGTCGCCCTGGCGCGCGCGCTCGTCAACCGGCCGCGCGTGCTGCTCCTCGACGAGCCGCTCGGCGCCCTCGACCTCAAGCTCCGCGAGCAGATGCAGGTCGAGCTCAAGGCCATCCAGCGGCAGGTGGGCATCACGTTCGTCTTCGTCACGCACGACCAGGAGGAGGCGCTGACGATGTCCGACCGCATCGCCGTCTTCGCGGGCGGTCGCATCGAGCAGGTCGGGACGCCGGCCGACGTGTACGAGCGGCCGGCGACGCCGTTCGTCGCGGGCTTCGTCGGCACGTCCAACCTGCTCGCGGGCGAGGCGGCCCGCCAGGTCGTCGGCCGCGACGGCACGTGGTCGGTACGGCCCGAGAAGATCCGCGTCGAACGCGAGGACGACGGGACCGGCGCCGCGCCGGACGACCGGCACGGCACCCGCGGGACGGTGCGGGAGGTCGTCTACGTCGGCTCGGCGACCCGGTTCGTCGTCGACCTGGACGTCGGCGGCACCCTCGTCGCCCTCCAGCAGAACCTCCAGACCTCCTCGATGGACGTCCAGGGCCTGCGCGGCGCGCGCGTGCGGCTCACGTGGAGGCCCGAGCACGAGTTCCGGGTGGCCGACGAGGCGAGCGACCCGGCTGTCCCGGTGCCCGATCCGGTGCCGTGACGCGGTCCAGCACACGCCGATGACGAAGGAGTCGACCATGGCACACCACTGCAGCAGGCTCGTGACCGTCGGGGCGATCACGGTCCTCGCCCTGTCAGGCTGCACGTCCGACGGGGGCGACGGGGGCGCGAGCGGGGCACCGCCGACGATCCAGGCGCTCGACACGATCGGCGAAGGCGAGGGCGAGGTCAACATCCTCGCGTGGGCCGGCTACGCGGAGGACGGCAGCACGGACCCCGCCGTCGACTGGGTGACCCCGTTCGAGCAGCAGACCGGCTGTCAGGCGAACGTGCAGGTCGCGGACACGTCCGACTCCATGTTCGAGAAGATGGGCACCGGCGACTTCGACGTCGTCTCGGCGTCCGGCGACTCGTCGCTGCGCATGATCTACGCGGGCAAGGTCGCCCCGGTGAACACCGACCTGTTCACGCACTACCTCGAGGTCCCCGAGTTCCAGCGCCTGCAGGCCTGGAACTCCGTCGACGGCGTCCCGTACGGCATGCCGCACGGGTGGGGCGCCCAGCTCATGGCGTACCGGTCCGACGTCGTGACGCCGGCACCGACGTCGTGGGACGTCGTCTTCGACCCGTCGTCCCCGTACTCCGGCAAGATCACGGACTACGACTCGCCGACCGACGGCATCGCCGCCGCGGCCGTGTACCTCATGTCGACGCAGCCGGACCTCGGCATCGAGAACCCGTACGCCCTCGACCAGGACCAGTTCGACGCCGCCGTCGAGCTGCTGAAGGCGCAGCAGCCGCACGTCGGCAGCTACTGGGCGAGCTACACGGACGCGCAGAAGGCGCTGGAGAACGGCAGCACCGTCGTCGGCTCGACGTGGCAGATCATCGTCAACCTCGCGCAGGCGGACGCCGCACCGGTCGCGTCGGTGCTCCCCGACGAGGGTGCGACGGGCTGGGCGGACACGTGGATGGTCGACGCGAAGTCGCCGCACCCGAACTGCGCGTACGAGTGGATCAACTGGGTGACGAGCCCCGAGGTGCAGGCGCAGGTCGCCGAGTGGTTCGGCGAGGCCCCCGCCAACGTCAAGGCGTGCGGGCTGACCACCGAGCCGACGCACTGCGACACGTACCACGCGGACGACGCGGACTTCTTCTCGAAGATCTGGTTCTGGACGACGCCGCAGTCCACGTGCCTCGACGGCCGCACGGACGTGAAGTGCGTGCCGTACGCCGAGTGGGGCAAGGCGTGGAGCGAGGTCAAGAACGGGTGACCGCGTGGTGACGGACACCCCCGTGCGGGTCGAGGAGCCGGCGCCCTTGCGGCGCCGGCTCTCGGCCGCGCTCTTCCGCCACCCGCGCGTGCGGCTCGTCGGGCTCCTCACCCTGCCCGCGACGTGGCTCGTCCTCGTCTACCTGTCCGCGCTGCTGTCGCTGCTCGTCACCGCGTTCTTCACGGTCGACGAGTTCACGGGCGCCGTCGTGCGCGAGCTCACGCTCGACAACGTCCGCGAGGTGCTGACCACCCCGGCGTACGTCGGTGCCGCCGTGCGCACCGTCGCGATCGCGGCGACGGTCACGGTGCTGTGCGTGCTCCTCGGCTTCCCGATGGCGTTCTTCATGGCGAAGATCGCCCCGCCGCGCTCACGCAACCTGCTCGTCGCGCTGGTGGTCACGCCGCTGTGGGCGTCCTACCTGGTGAAGGTGTACGCCTGGCAGGCGATGGTGCAGCCGGAGACCGGGCTCATCGCGTGGCTGCTGACGCCGTTCGGCCTGCCAGGGCCCGGGTTCGGCGTCACGGCGACCGTGCTCACGCTGACGTACCTGTGGCTGCCGTACATGGTGCTGCCCGTGTACGCCGGCTTGGAGCGCATGCCGGACTCGCTGCTCGACGCGTCCGGCGACCTCGGCGCCCGACCGGCGCGCACCGTGCGCAGCGTCGTCGTGCCGCTCGTCTGGCCGTCGATCGTCGTCGGCTCGGTGTTCACGTTCTCGCTGAGCCTGGGCGACTACATCACGGTGCAGATCGTCGGCGGCCGCACCCAGATGATCGGCAACATCGTCTACCAGACGTACACGAGCAACCTGCCGTTCGCGGCCGCGATCGCCCTCATCCCGGTGGCGATCATGGTCGTCTACCTGGCCCTCGTGCGGCGCACCGGCGCCCTGGACACCTTGTGAGGGCGGCATGAGGGGTTCGCGGCGCGCCCGCTGGACGTTCGGCGCGATGATGGCGCTCGGCCTCGCGTTCGTCTACGTGCCGCTCGTCGTCATCGTCATCAACTCGTTCAACGCGAGCACCGTGTTCGCGTGGCCGCCGAAGGAGCTCACCACGAGATGGTGGGTGGAGACGGCCCACAACCCGAGCGTCCGGGCCGCCGTGGTCACGTCCGTGGAGGTGGCCGTCGTGGCGACGGCCGTCGCGCTCGTGCTCGGCACGCTCCTCGCGTTCGCCCTCGCGCGGTACCGGTTCTTCGGGCAGCAGGCGATGTCCCTGCTCGTCGTCCTGCCCATCGCGCTGCCCGGCATCGTCACGGCCCTCGCGTTCCGCACCGGGTTCCGCACGTTCCTCGGCCTGGAGCTGTCGATCTGGACGGTCGCGATCGCGCACGCGACGTTCTGCGTGGTCATCGTCTACAACAACGCCGTCGCGCGGCTCCGACGGACCGGGCTCGCGCCGGAGGAGGCGTCGATGGACCTCGGCGCCGACGGGTTCACGACGTTCCGGCTCGTCACGTTCCCGCTCCTGCGGGGGGCGATGCTCGCGGGCGCGCTGCTCGCGTTCGGGCTGTCGTTCGACGAGATCGTCGTGACCCTGTTCACCGCGCCGCCCGGGGTGACCACGCTGCCGATCTGGATCTTCCAGAACCTGCAGCGCCCCAACCAGGCGCCCGTCGTCAACGTCGTCGCGGCGGTGCTGGTGCTGGTCTCCGTCGTGCCGATCTACCTGAGCCAGCGGGTCGCGGGGGAGTCGACCGGGGGCGGCCGCATCTGAGGGGCTCGTCCGGTCAGGCAGGTCGGGCCGCTCAGTGCGTCTGCCGGAACGCGTCCACCGCGGCGCGCAGCGCACGCACCCGCGCCTCGTCGGTGACCTCCCGCGTCGACGCCCCGGCGTCGGCGCGGCTGCCGAGGCGGACGGCCTGCACCTCCTCGACGGAGCGCTTCGCCGAGGCGTGGATCGCCGCGACGCCGGTGGCCAGGAGGGCGTCGACGTTGTCGGCGTCGATGCCGGCACCGGCCATCACCTGGATGCGCCCGCGCGACACCGCGGCGAGCCGGGCGAGCTCGTCTCGCGCGTCGATCGCCCGGGAGGCGCCACCCGACGTGAGGATCCGGTCCACCCCGAGGTCGACGAGCTGCTCCAGGGCGGCGTCCCGGTCGGCGAGCGTGTCGAACGCACGGTGGAACGTGACCTCGGCGCCCTTGGCGAGGCCCCGGACCGCCGCGATCAGGGCGGTGTCGACGCCGCCGTCGCGCAGCGCGCCGACGACGACCCCGTGGGCGCCCGCGTCGAGCGCGCGCCGGACGTCGTCGAGCAGCACCGTCTGCTCGATGGCGCTGTAGTCGAAGCCGCCGTCCCGGGGCCGGACGAGGACGTGGACGGGGACGCCGGCGGCGACGGCGGCCGCGGTGAGCCCGGGCGCGGGGGTGAGGCCGCCGAGGGCGAGCGCGGCGGCCAGCTCCACGCGGTCGGCACCCCCTGCGGCGGCCGCCGCGATGCCCTCGGGGTCCTGGATCGCGATCTCGAGCTGGACGTTCACGGGACCCACTCTCGACGGTTCCGCGCGGAGGCGGACGTCCGGTCCGGCTCGCACCGGAGCCCACCGGGGAGGGGGCGATCGGACGATAGTCGACGGCGAGGACCCGTATCGAACGTTCGCGGTCCCGACCGCGAACGCGTCACGGTCGACGAGCCGTGCCCGCTCAGAGGTGCCCCGGGGTGCAACCCGGCGTGAAGTACCCGGTCACGGCGACACCGCGGCTGGTCGAGCGGTTGCCTGCCAGGTCGACCGCCTGGACCCGGACGGTGCTCGGGCCCGGCTGCAGGAGGTGCAGGACGGCCCACATGCCGCTCGTGCCCCGGTCCTCGAGAGCGCCGACGTCGACGCCGTTCGCGAGCACCCGGTAGACGATCCGGTCCTGCGGGGTGACGTCGTCGGTCACCTTCGGGACGCCGACGATGAGCATGAGGCACTGGAAGCCCTGGGCGTACCCGAAGACCGGGGTGCTCGGGGGAGTGGTGTCCGTGCGCGCGGTCGCGGGGGCTGCGGCGAGCAGCGCGGACATGGCGGACAGGGCGGCGGCCGCTGCGACGGCGGTCGTCCGGATGGTTCGGCGGTGGGACATCGGTCCTCCTCGGGCCGCTCCTGGGTGTCGGCGACGTGCCCTGTGCGGCACGTCCGTGGCGGCTGCGTCGGCGGCGCGCTTCTAACTGATGATCTGTTCGACGTTAGACCGCGCCCGTCGTCCGGCAACTCGAGCGGGGCTCTTAGCATCGGGGGGTGCGCATGGTGGTCGTCGCGGTCGTCGTAGGAGCGCTCGCCGCGACCGCAGGCTGCGCCGCGGACCACCCGGACCGGCTCGCCGGCCCGCCCGCGGGGGTCGTCGTCGACTACCAGCTCGGCGGTGGCTACCCGCCGGCCGACGGGATCGGTGGCGTCGTGCGGGACGTCACCGACGTGCCGGAGCCGGGCACGTGGTCCGGCTGCTACGTCAACGGGTTCCAGACCCAGCCGGACGACCGGGACACCTGGCTGAGCGAGCACCCCGACCTGGTGCTGCGCGACGACGCGGGCGAGCCGGTGGCCGACCCGGGCTGGCCGGACGAGCTGCTGCTCGACACGTCGACGCAGGAAAAGCGCGCTGCGATCGCCGACGCCGTCGGGGCGCAGGTCGTCGCGTGCGCGGAGCGCGGGTTCGACGCGGTCGAGCTCGACAACCTCGACTCGTGGACGCGGTCCGGCGGCCGCCTCACCGAGGACGGTGCGCTGGACCTCGCGGCGCGCCTCGTGGCCGTGGCCCACGCGGCCGGCCTCGCAGCGGGCCAGAAGAACGCCGCCGAGCTGGGCGCTCGTGGCCGCGACGAGGCCGGCTACGACTTCGCGGTGGCCGAGGAGTGCGGCGAGCACGACGAGTGCGCCGCCTACACCGACGTCTACGGCGCGGCGGTGATCGACGTCGAGTACGAGGCCGACGGCTGGGCGGCCGTGTGCGCCGACCCACGTCAGCCGGCGTCGACGATCCTGCGTGACCGCGAGCTGCGTACGCCCGGCACCGACGGGTACGTGCTCAGGTCCTGCTGAGCGCGCCGGCGGGCGACACCGGCGAACAGGTCCGCGACCTGCACCCGCGGGTCGGTCCTCGAGTCGACGTGGACGAACGAACGCAGCGGCGGGGGATCGGGAGCGACCGCGTCGGCGAGGAACGCCCCCAACCGGCTCACCCGGCCGGCCGTCAGGGCGCTCTGCTCGTCGTGCACCACGGCGACCGACCGGCCTCCGGCGCTCCAGTGCAGCAGCGTCTCGGCGAGCGCGGGGACGAGCGGCTCGAGCGGAGGGGGGAGCACGGGGTCCCCGTCGACGAGCCGTCGCATCGCGTCGCGGACCCGCACCGGCGTGACGGGCGCGAGCCCCGGCTCGTCGGTCGGCATCGTGGCGAGGAAGCGGCCGATCGCGTGGTCGTCGACCGGTCGGCGCCTCGCCGTGCGGACGAGCGCGACGAACGAGGCGAGGAACGTCGTCCGTCGCCGCAGCGTGCGCACGGCCCGGGAGTGGTCGCTGCCCAGGCGGGTGCCGGCGCCGTACGAGGGGTCCTCGGTGAAGAGCTCGAGCACCCGGGCGGCGACGAAGCCGGGCTTGTCGACGACGACGACGTGCGCGCGACCGGCCAGCGCGCCGAGGAACCACTCGAGGGCCGCAGCGTGCTCGGGTCGCAGGAGCCGGCTCGACCGGTGCTCGGACCAGCCGCCGAGCACCGGCCCGAGCACGGCGACGACCTGGCCGGCCTCGTGCAGGGTCAGGTCGACGCTGGCGTGGGTCAGCACGGGCGAGGCGGGGTCGAGGAGGTTGGTCCCGGAGAACCCGGACTCGTCGCACGCGATCTCGACCCAGGGCACGTGGGTGGTCATCGGCAGGCTCCACGTCGGACGGTGGCACGCGTCGGGGCCCGTCGTCGGGACGGGCGTGGTCACGCGGTGGGTCGAGGCGTGCTCAGTGGTCGTCGGCGCCGGGAGCGGGCATGTGACCCATGCTGATCTCGACCCGGGGGGCCGGCCAGCGAAATCTCGTCGCTACCCGCCGTCGAGCGGGAGCGTGAGGACGAGACGGGCGCCCGGGCTGTGCCGCGGGTCGACGACGAGCGTGCCGCCGTGCCGCCGTGCGATGTCGCGGGCGATGGCGAGGCCGAGCCCGACGCCGTCGGTCGCCGGGCGGGCGTCGTCGAGCTGGAAGAAGCGGAGGAACACGTCGTCGGCGTGCTCGGCGGGGATCCCGGGGCCGTCGTCGAGGACCACGAGCTCCGCGGACCCGCCCGGCGTCGCGGCGAGCGTGACGGTCACGGTGCGGGCGGCGTGCTGGAGCGCGTTGTCGACGAGGTTCGCGACGAGCCGTCGCAGCTGGGCCGGGTCGCCGGGCACGTGGACCGCCTCGACCCCGTCGACGTCGACGCGGACCGGCGTCGGGTCCGGGGCGTGCTCGTCCGCGCAGACCCGCACGAGGGTCGCGAGGTCGACGGTCACGGGCTGGGTGATCGCGAGCGCGCCGGCGTCGCCGCGGGCGAGCAGCAGCAGGTCGTCGACGAGCGTCTGCAGGCCGACCGTCTCCGCGAGCACGCTGCGGTGGGTGGCACCGAGGTCCGCCGTCGACGGGTGCGCGGCGTCGACCTCCAGCTCGGACCGGATGCGGGCGAGCGGCCCCCGCAGCTCGTGCGACGCGTCCCCGACGAACCGGCGCTGGCGTTCCGCCGCGTCCGCGAGCCGGTCGAGCATGGCGTTCATCGTGCGGGCCAGCCGCGCGACCTCGTCACGCGTCGGCGGCACCGGGACACGGCGGTCCAGCCGTGCACCGGAGATGAGGTCGACCTCCGCACGGATGTCGTCGACCGGCCGCAGGGCGCGCCCCACGGACCACCAGACGATCGCCGCGAGCGCGGCCACGCTGATCGGCACGGCGACGGCCAGCGAACCGGCGAGCGCAGCGGTGCTCTCGCGGACGTCGTCCAGGCTCCCCGCGACCCGGACCGTCAGCGTGCCGCCCGTGGCCGTGCCGACCGACCTCACGACCATCCGGCCCTGGCCGCCGGGGAGCGTGACGGTCGTGACGGCCCCCACGGGCGCGGACGGCAACGTCCACCCGCGCTCGCCGACCGCCGCCGGTGACCTGCTGACGACGCGTCCGTCGCCGCCCACGACCACCACGAGCACGTCCTCGGATCCCGCCGCGTCCGCCGCACCCGGCGTCCCGGCCTCGAGCGCGCCCGCCACCGCGTCGGCCCGCTGCCCGAGGGCCTCGTCGAGGTTGTCGGTGAGGATCGCACGCTGGGCCAGGACGAGCGCGACGCTCGCGGCGGTGAGCAGCACCAGCACCGCGACCGTGGCGAGCGCCGTGACCCGGAAGCGCAGCGTCGCGGAGCGCCGGCGCAGGTCCGGGAGCGGGCTCATGCCGGCACGACGCGGTAGCCGGCACCCCGGACGGTCTCGATCGTGCGCCGCCCGAACGGCACGTCGACCTTGCGCCGCAGCCGGGCGACGTACACCTCGACGACGTTCGGGTCGCCCTGGAAGTCGTCGTCCCACACGCCGGTGAGGATCTCGTGCTTCGAGACGACCTGGCCGGGTCGGCGGACCAGGTACGCGAGCAGGTCGAACTCCCGGGCCGTCAGCGGGATCTCCACGCCCGCACGGTGGACGCGGCGCGCGCGCAGCCCCAGCTCGAGGTCGCCGACGGACACGGGCGCCGGTTCGCCGAGCGCCGCGCGGCGGATCAGCGCGTGGATCCGCGCGACGAGGACCGTGAACGAGAACGGCTTCGTGAGGTAGTCGTCCGCCCCGATGTCCAGGCCCTCGGCCTCGTCGAGCGGCCCGTCCCGCGCCGTCAGCATGAGGACCGGCGTCACGTCGCCTGCCCTGCGCAGGTCGGCGCAGACCCGGTACCCGCTGCGGCCCGGCAGCATCACGTCCAGCAGGATCAGGTCGTAGCTGTTCTCGGCCGCGCGCCAGGCACCGTCGATGCCGTCCAGGGCCACCTCGACCTGGAACCCCTCGGCTCGCAGGCCACGCCGGAGCGTGCCGACGAGCTTCACGTCGTCGTCGACGAGCAACAGCTTCACGCGCCCTCCTCCGCGACGCCCTGCCTCGATCATCCGCCGACCCGCTGACGTCCACCTGAACCGTCAGCGGGCGTTCAGGTGCGTGCGCGCACCCTGCTCCTGACGACATCGTCGACCCGCACGAACCGGAGGTGTGTCATGCGCAGGAGCACATGGACCGTCGTCGTCACGGCAGCGGCCGCCACCGTCCTCGCCGGCGGCGCCGCACTGGCGTCGGCCGACGACGACCCGGCGAGCCCGATCACCGGCGACGCGCTCACGCACGCGAGCGAGGTCGCCCTGCGGAGCACGGGAGGCGGGACGGTGACGGGCACCGAGGTCGGCGACGAGGACAGCTACTATGAGGTCGAGGTCACGCTGGCCGACGGGCACCAGGTCGACGTCCAGCTCGACGAGCAGTTCGCCGTCGTGGCGACGACCGCCGACCACGAGGGGTCCGGCGACGACTAGCGCAGGAGCGCGCCGGCTGGGCGGCTAGCGCAGCCGGCGCGCGCGGAGCACCAGGTCGTGCGCGTGGTGGGCCCCGGCCCCTCCGGCGACGGTGCGGTCGCGGCGCTCGTCGACGAGCACGCGCCAGTCGTCGTCGAGCAGCGCGGCGACGTCCGCGGGCATCACGAACATCGACGGGTCGAACCCGTGCGCGTGGGCCTCGTCGGTGAGCACCTCGTGGTGCACGACGAGGAGCTCGCCTCCGAGGGCGACGGCACGCACGAGCGCGCGCTCGGCGTCGAGGCCGGGAGAGCGCAGGAGCGCCGGGTACTGCGCGGAGACCAGGTCGAACCCGCCGGCCGGGAGGTCGGCCTCGACGAGGCCGGTGCAGACCCAGGTCACGTCGGCCCCGGCGTCGCGCGCGTGCTGCGCGGCCCGTCCGAGCGCGACGGCGGACACGTCGATCGCCGTCACCGTCCAGCCGCGTGACGCCAGCCAGACGGCGTCGGCACCCTCGCCGCAGCCGACGTCCAGGACCCGGCCGGGCGGCAGGTCCGACACCTCGGCGACCAGCGCGCCGTTCGGGTCGCCGCTCCACACCCGCTCGGCGGAGGCGTAACGGACGTCCCACTCGTCGGGGTGGTTGGTCTCGATGTGCGTCACGGCGACAGTCTCCCAGCCACGCCCGCGCCGAGCCGGTGGTGCGGCGCGGGTGAGGTCGCGCGGGCGCCGTATCTCGAGGCAGGCGCCTCCCTCCTCACCGCCAGGCGAGCACATCGGCGTGCGCGCGTCATCAGGGGGTGGGACAGGTGGCCTACGAGATCCGTGGTGCCCTGCAGGGCACGTTGTGTCACGACTGGAAGGAGCCCCTGGCGGGGCTCGAGCTGCGTGCGTACCGGTCGACGGGGGAGCGCAGCACCGAGCGGGCGGTCGCGCCCGACAAGGAGACGTTCCACGAGATCGCCGACGGCGAGCGGCCGGACGCACCGCTCGCAGTCGCGGTCGTCGACGCGTCGGGGAGCTACGTCCTGCGGATCGAGGACCGCTCGTACGACGGTGAGGCGCTGGACCTCGACCTGTACTGCGCGACGCCGCCGCGTCCGAAGCACGACCCGGACGCCGAGCCCCGGCAGTTCGCGGTCACGACCCTGCAGCCGCGGTGGCGGCAGACCGAGAAGGACTTCCTCGCGGCGTGGGACTACGCCCTGCCTGAGCGGTTCTGGTGCCACATCCTGGCGCTGTTCGGGATCTGGACGATCAGCGGGTACGTGACGACGTGCGACGACCGGACCCCCATCCCGGGTGCGGTGGTGTCGGCGTTCGACGCCGACTGGCTGCAGGACGACCCGCTCGGCTCGGCCACGACGGACGGCACCGGGCACTACGTGCTGACCTACCTGGCGTCGAGCTTCCGCAAGACGCCGTTCTCGCCGTACGTGAACGTCGAGCTGACCGAGGGGCCGGACGTCTACGTGAAGGTCGAGCTCGGCGGGCAGCCGATCATCACCGAGACCCAGGCCGACGGACGGGCGAAGGGGCGCCAGAACGTCGGGCACTGCTTCTGCCTGGACCTGTGCACCGACAAGATCGTCGGCGGACCGGAGACGACCCCGCACTGGCAGCAGGTCGAGGTCTTCGACATCCACCCCGGCAACGGCCTGCCGGGCTCCACGTTCGACAGCCTCGGGTACGCGGACCCGGCGGGCGGTGCGTACGTGTTCGGCGGCACGGTCACGCTGCGCGGCAACTGCCCGCTGACCGACGTCGTCACGGGCCACTCGCTGAAGTACCGGTTCCTGGTCGGCGAGTACACGTGGACCGGCGGCGTCGAGGACCCGGCGAACCCGCCGACCGTGGCCCCGGCGAGCCTGTCGCCGGTGACGACCCAGGTCGGCGGGACGCTCGTCGGCTACGTGTTCTACACGGACGGCAACGGCGCCGCGCAGTCCTCGCCCGTGGTCGTCACCGCGGGCGACCTCGACGGCGACGGCTTCGTGCAGGTCGACGGGCTGGCCGTCACGGTCCCCATGTACAACCCACCGGGCTCGACGGCCGTGGTGAACGTGAGCGGGTCGAACTTCCTGCGCACGTTCGACCTGATGGAGCTGAACACGGCGGCGATCACGGCGGTGCACCCGCCCAAGAAGCCGGGCGGCCTGCCGATCGCGCAGGCCGGCGAGACGCTCCCGGCGAACGAGCAGGAGCCCGTGCGCCGCTACCGGCTGCAGTTCGAGGTGCGCGACGCCGTCACGGACTCGCCGCTGTTCACCGACCAGCTCGAGTCGATCATCTTCGACAACTCGCCGGTCATCGCGGCGCTCGACCTCGAGGAGCTCCGGCTCAACGGCTGCAACCCGCTGTCGGGGGCGACGACGATCCACCTGCTCGAGACCGTCGACCACCCGCACCTGCGGAACTTCTCGGTGTCGATCACGAACAACGGCGGCACGGTGCACTCGCCGCCGCAGACGCCCGCGGGCGCGTTCGTCACGGGGGTGTACTCGTTCCGCGGCGGGGCGTCGGGGCCGCACAACGGGTCCGGCACGGGTGGCATCGCGATCGACGTCTCGGGCGACCCGGCGTGCGCGTACGCGGTGAACCTGAGCTGGATCACCCGGCGCTACCTCGACACGACGGGGCAGCTGCAGCGGCTGTACTGCCACTGACCGGAGCCTGGCTCGCCGCGGTGCCCGACGACACTCGTCGCCGGGCACCGCGGCGCGTCAGCGCGCGGTTCGCGGGATGCGGGCGTGCAACGACGAGAGCACCCGCTGCGCCTCGTCCGTCCGTCCGCCGGCGATCGCGTCGATCAGCTCCACGACGAGGGCCGGGTCCAGGAGGCCCACGACCTCGGGGTCGTGCACCGCGTACCAGCGCACGCGGGCGGTCAGACCCCGGTGCACGCCGAGCCACACGGCGTTGTGGCTGGCGGCCTCGAGCGCATCGGCGACCGCCGTCGTCAGGGCGACGACGTCGTCCGCCGTGCGCAGGTCGACCGGGTCGCGGTGCGCACTGCGCATGGTCGTGGTGAGTGCGACGGGGTCGTCGCGCATCGCCTCGCGCACGCCGAGCCGGCGCAGCACGATGACCGCCCGCAGCGCGTCCCGGACGGTCGCGGGTTCCATCGTCGCGACGCGCGCGGGGCGGTGGTGCTCGACCTCCACGACGCCGCGGCCGGAGAGCTGGAGCAGCGCCTCGCGGACCGGCGTCCGGGAGATGCCGAGCCACGCCATCAGGGCCGACTCCCGCAGCATCTCGCCGGGCACGAGCGTGCCGTCGGCGATCGCCTCCTCGATCGTCGCGGCGGCCTTCTCACGCAGGGTCGCGACCTCCGCCGGTGCCGAGGGGCGCCCGTCGCCGACGCCGCTGCCGGGGAAGGGAGCGGCGGCGAGCTCCTCCTGGGCGGCGCACCACGCGGCGGCGGCCGGTTCGGCACCGCCGTCGACCGCCCGGCGGGCGAGCTCGCGAAGATGCCCGTGGAGGCGTTCGGTGTCCAGTGCGGGCAGCAGCCGCAGCGCCCGCTCGACGTACGGGCCGACGTCGTCGCAGATGCGGGCGTACTCGCGGTTGCCGGCCGCCGCGAGGAACACCCCGATCAGACCGCGGCGGACCGTCTGGACGTCGCTGCCGTCGTCGACCAGGTCGGCCAGCGAGCGGCGGTCGTGGTCGCTCAGCGCGGGCACCGCCTCGACGACGGCCTGAGCGAGCACCTCGCCCTGGACGGCGAGCGCCTCGCGCGCCCGCCGGCCGTCGAGCGGCGCGACCTCGGTGTACTGCCGGGGGACCACCTGCACGAGGCCCAGGTGGGCGAGCCGGTTGAGGGCCTCGCGCAGGGGCGCACGCGAGCTGTGGGTCGTCGCGAGGAGCTCGCGGTCGCTGAGCCGTGAGCCGGGTGCGAGGTCGCCGCCGACGAGCTTGCGCAGCAGCAGCTCGTAGACCTCGTCGCGCGCGGGTGTGCCGATCAGGTCGATCGGGGTGGTGGGGATCGGCATGCGACCAGTCAACCGCACTGACCGCTGAAAATCAGGACATTGGTCCCTCATATTGGTCGCGGTCGCTGAAATACATTCGCTCTATCGGCCCAACGTCATCCCCGAAGGAGCCACCCCCCATGCCCATCCGCACCGGTCGCAGGACGGTCGCCGCACTGGCTGCCACGACCGTCACGACGCTCGTGCTCACGGTCGTCGTCGGAGGCGCCGCGCAGGCCGCACCCGGCCACCCCGGCACCCCCGACGCCCCCGTCGTCGTCTTCCACGAGGACTTCGAGGACGCACCGGACACCGGCGCCCGCACGCTGCTGTCCAGCTACGTGACCGCCGACGGCAAGCACTACACCGCCGACCCGTACTGGATGAGCGCCCCGCGCGCGAACGGCCTCGTCCTGTCCTGGAACAACACGAAGATGCCCGTCGACGGCACGGCCGCGGACAACGGCACCGAGGACACCGCGTTCAAGGTCCTGCGCCAGCTGTCCGAGGCGCTCGGCAAGGTCAACGGCACCACGAACCCGCAGACGAACACCGCGATCTCGGCGTACACGCAGGACACCGGCAAGGCCGCCGCGGGCGGCAAGGTCATGTTCAAGACGGACGAGGACATCCAGCTCAAGGACTCGAACGGCCGGTTCCTCGCGTTCGAGATGAGCGCCGCCGCCACGAGCGCCGCCGCGAACAAGCCGGGTGTCGGCCGCGAGGACCCCGAGCTGATGTTCTACGTCGCCCAGAGCGGCCACGAGACGGCGCTCACGACCGCGCCGATCAACCCGATCACCGACCCGCGCGCCTCGAAGGTCGCCGTCACCGCCCTGACCGGCGGCGCCAAGGAGGACGTCTGGGCGGGGCAGTACGCGTCCGACCGGTCGTTCCTGTACGACGGCGGTGCGTTCGGCATCGTCATCCGCAACATGACCTCGGCCCACATGGGCAACGACGGCGCGTTCGACGACATCAAGGTCCTCGACGTCACCCCCCAGCTCGACAAGCAGTTCGGTCAGGGCGAAGCCACCACCGGCGACTCCGTCCGCCTGACGTTCACGGTGACCAACACCGCCGAGCTGGCGCAGAAGACCGGCTGGTCGTTCACCGACTCGCTGCCCGCCGGCATGGTCGTCGCGAACGAACCCGGCGTCGTCGTCGAGGAGGGCAGCGCCGCGACCGTGCAGGCGAACCCGGGCGCCACCGCGATCACCGTGACGAACGGCGACCTCGTGGCGGGCGACAAGGCGCTGACCATCTCGCTCAACGTCACGTCGGCCACCGCCGGGACGTACAGCAACGGCCCGACGAACATCACCGTGCGCCGCGGCCTGGACTCCCCGGACACCACCACGGTCACGTTCAAGGACCCGGCCCCGGCGCCCGCGACCCTCGTCGTGAAGCACCACCTGCTCGACGGCACCCCGCTGACCGACGACATCACCACGACCGGCAAGGTCGGCGACGCGTACACGACGCAGGCCCGCTCGTTCGACAGGTACGAGCTGATCTCGACCCCGGCGAACGCCCACGGCAGCTACACCCAGGACCCGACGGTCGTCACGTACGTGTACGCCTCCGTCGCCGTGGCCGACAAGGCCGACCTGACCGTGCTGTTCGTCGACGAGAACGGCAACGAGATCGCCGACTCGACGTTCGACACGTACGAGGTCGGCGCCGAGTACGGCACGAGCCCGAAGGTCGTCGACGGCTGGACGCTCAAGACGACCCCCGCCAACGCGAACGGCACCATCGACAAGGGCCACAACGTCGTCGTGTACGTCTACACGAAGGACCAGCCCGCCCCGGCGAAGGCCGACCTGACGGTCCGCTGGGTCGACCAGGCCGGCAACCCGCTGGCCGACGAGACGCACCGCGACGGCGAGGCCGGCGAGCAGTACACGACCGAGGCCAGGACGTTCCCCGGCTACGAGCTGGTCGCGGTCCCCGTCAACGCGTCGGGCGCGATGGCCGAGGGCACCGTCGTGACGTACGTCTACGCGCCGGTCGTCGTCCCGGCGAAGGCCGACCTCACGGTCCGCTTCGTCGACGAGCAGGGCAACCCCCTCGCGGACCCGACGCACCGTGACGGCACGCCCGGCGAGCACTACACGACGGCCCCCGCCGCGGTCCCCGGCTACGAGCTCGTCGCGGTCCCGGCCAACGCGTCCGGCGAGATGGCCGAGGGCACCGAGGTCACGTACGTGTACCGCAAGGTCACGCCCCCGGTGGAGCCGGCCACGCCCACCACCCCGGAGACCTACGTCTCGGAGGTCCTCGCCGCACCCGCGCCGACGACCGCCGCCGGTGGCCTGGCGAGCACCGGGTCCGACGCCGCCGCGATCGGCATCCTGGCCGGCGCGCTCGCCGCCGTCGGTGGCCTGCTGGTCGCCGTCCGCCGGCGTGGCACCCAGCACCGCTGATCCCGCAGCGCTGAGGGCCGTCACCGCTCGTCGGTGGCGGCCTTCGGGCGTCGGCTCGATCCTGGGTCACGTGCCGAACCGCCTCGCGACCGCCACGAGCCCGTACCTGCAGCAGCACGCCGGCAACCCCGTCGACTGGTGGGAGTGGGGCGACGACGCGTTCGGCGAGGCCGTCCGGCGCGACGTCCCGGTGCTCGTCTCCATCGGGTACGCCGCGTGCCACTGGTGCCACGTGATGGCCCACGAGTCGTTCGAGGACCCCGCCGTCGCCGCCGTCATGAACACGCACTTCGTGTGCGTGAAGGTCGACCGGGAGGAACGGCCCGACGTCGACGCCGTCTACATGGCCGCCACGCAGGCGATGACAGGGCACGGTGGCTGGCCGATGACCGTCTTCACGACGCCGACGGGGGAGCCGTTCTACTGCGGCACGTACTTCCCGCCCCGGCGCGTCCAGCAGATGCCCGCGTTCGTGGAGGTCCTGTCCGCCGTCGCGGACGCCTGGACGACGCGTCGGGCCGACGTCGCCGAGAGCGCCGACGCGATCACGCACGCGCTCGCGACCGCACGGCCGGCGGCCACCGGCGCGGACCTCGGGTACACCCAGGTCGCCGAGCAGGCGCTGGCCCGGCTCACGACGACGTTCGACCGGACCGACGGCGGCTTCGGCGGCGCACCGAAGTTCCCGCCGACGCCCGTGCTCGAGTGGCTGCTGCGCCACCACGCACGGACCGGCGACGCCCACGCGCTCACGATGGCGGACCGCACCCTCGACGCGATGGTCCGCGGCGGCATCTACGACCAGCTCGGCGGCGGCTTCTCGCGCTACTCCGTCGACGCCACCTGGACCGTGCCGCACTTCGAGAAGATGCTCGACGACAACGCTGCGCTGCTGCGGGTGCTCGTCCACGCGTGGCGGCTCAGCGGCTCCGCCCAGGCCCGGCGCGCCGCGGTCGAGACCGCGGACTGGCTGCTCGCCGAGCTGCGCACCCCGCAGGGCGGGCTCGCGTCGTCACTCGACGCCGACTCCGCGGGGCACGAGGGCACCTTCTACGTGTGGACCCCGCAACAGGTGCGCGACGTCCTGGGAGACGACGACGGCCGGTGGGCGGCAGCCGTGCTCGGCGTCACCGACACCGGCACCTTCGAGCACGGCGCGTCGGTGCTGCGTCGCAGCCACCGCGCCGAGGACGACGACGAGGCCGCCCGGCTGGGCCCCGTGCTCACGCGGATGCGCACCGCGAGGGCGCTGCGCGCCCGGCCGACCCGCGACGACAAGGTCGTGTCCGGCTGGAACGGCCTCGCCGTCGCCGCCCTCGCCGAGACCGGTGCGCTGCTCGACCGGCCGGACCTCGTCGAGGCCGCGGTCGGCGTCGCGACGCTCCTCGCCGGCCCCCACACCCGGCGCGCGGACGACGGCTCCGTCCGGCTCGTGCGTGCGTCGCGCGACGGGGTTCCCGGGGCCGCACCCGCGCTCCTCGCGGACTACGCGCACGTCGCGGACGGGTACCTCACGCTCGCCGCGGTCACCGCCGACCACCGCTGGTCCGTCGCGGCGGGCGACCTCCTCGACACCGTGCTGGGCCACTTCGGCGCCGACGACGGCGGCCTCGAGGACACCGCGGACGACGAGACGGACGCCGTCGTCGCACGCGTGGGCCGACCGCGGGAGGTCGCCGACGGCCCCACCCCGTCGGGGCAGGCAGCCGCCGCCGGCGCCCTGCTCGCGTACAGCGCCCTCACAGGCTCGCTGCGGCACCGGGAAGCCGCCGAACGCGCCCTGCGCGGCCCGCTCGCGATCGCGGCCGCGTACCCGCGGGCAGCGGGCGGCGCCCTCGCCGTCGCCGAGGCGCTCCTCGACGGCCCGCGCGAGGTCGCGGTCGTCGGCCCCGAGCACGACCCCCGCACGGACGCGCTGCACCACACGGCGCTGCGCGCCACCGCGCCGGGCGTCGTCGTCGTGCGAGGCGAGCCCGGAGACACCGACGTGCCGCTGCTGCAGGACCGGCCACTCGTGGACGGCGTGCCCGCCGCGTACGTGTGCCGCGGGTTCGTGTGCGACCGGCCGACGACGGACCCCGCCGAGCTCGCCCGCCAGCTCGCGCGCACGCCCGACCGCGGCTGACCGCACCGCCAGGACGTCCGACAGCCACCCCATGGGGTCCTCCCAGCGTGCTCCCAGGCAGCCTCAGCACGCTGTCACCCATGAGCACGCTCACGCAGGACACCGCGCCCCGCGCCCCGGTCCTCGCGCGACCGACCCCGCGCCGACCGTTCCCCGCCGCCGCGTGCGCCGTGTGGGTCGGGTCCCTCGCGGTGCTCGCCTTCTGGTGGTCCGCGACGCCCACGGCGACCGGGGCCACACCCGGCGGCGCCCTGACGAGCCTCGGGGAGCTCGCCGGCCTGCTCGGCTCGTTCCTCGTGTGCGTGCAGCTGCTCCTCGTGGCGCGGGTGCCGTGGTTCGAGCGGTCCGTCGGGTTCGATCGGCTCGTCTCCTGGCACCGGTCGCTCGGCACCACGGTCGTGCTCCTCGTGCTCACCCACGTGCTGCTCATGGTCGTCGGCGGCGCGCTCCTCGACTCCCTGACGCCCTGGGCCGAGGTGCCCAGCGTCCTCGCGCGCCAGCCGTACCTGTGGTCCGCGGTCGTCGGGACGGCGCTGTTCGTCCTCGTCGGGATCTCGAGCGCCCGGGCCGCCCGCACCCGCCTGTCGTACGAGGCGTGGTTCGCTCTGCACCTGACCACGTACGTCGGGATCTACCTCGCGTTCGCCCACCAGGTCGTCGGCGGCACCCATTTCGTCAGCTCGCCCACGGCCCGCACGGTGTGGGTGCTGCTGTACGCCGCGACCGCGGCCGCGATCCTGACCTGGCGCGTCGCCCTGCCGCTGCTCGCGCACCGGCGCCACCGCCTGCGCGTCGCGGCCGTCGTGCCCGAGGGGCGCGGACTGGTGAGCGTGTGGCTCGACGGCCGCGACGTCGCCGGCCTCGCGGCCCGCGGCGGCCAGTTCTTCCTCGTGCGGTTCCTCACCGCCGGGCACTGGAGGAGCGCACACCCGTACTCGCTGTCGATGGTCCCGACGCCCGGCCACCTGAGGTTCACCGTCGGCGCCCTCGGGGACCACTCGTCGACCGTCGGGACGCTCCGGCCCGGGACACCCGTGCTGGTCGAGGGGCCGTTCGGCCGGTTCACCGCGCAGCGGGCGACCGCGCACAAGGTGCTCCTCGTCGCGGGCGGCGCCGGCGTCGGGCCCGTCCGGGCGCTCGCGGAGGACCTCCTGCGCGGCGGGCACGACCTCGTCGTGCTGCACCGGGCGCACGACGCCGAGTCCCTCGGCCTCGCCGCGGAGTTCACGCCGTCGGCGGCGCTGCGGTACGTGCCGCTGCCCGGCCGCCGCACCGACCTCGGCCACGACCCGCTGCACCCGTCCGCGCTCCGCCACCTCGTCCCCGACATCGCCGAGCGGGACGTGTTCGTGTCCGGACCCGACGGCATGGTCACCGCCGTCGCCACCGCGGCCCGCGCCCTCGGGGTGCCCCGCAGCGCGATCCACCGAGAGGAGCTCACCTGATGTCGACGATGCGCTGGCGCGGGACGCTGATCTACACCGGGACGGTCGCGGCCATCGGCGCCGCGGGCATCGCCCGCTTCGTGGTGGCGCCGGACGACGCGACGGCGGCCGCCGGGTCCGGCTCGGTCGCCACGGACGGCGGGCAGGGGGCGACCGGCGCGTCGTCGGATGCGTCGTCGGGCGCGTCGACGGCGGGGACCGGCTCCTCAGGGACCGACGCCGCAGGCACCGGCTCCGACGGCACCACGGACTCGGGCACGGTCACGGTCGTCGGCTCCGTCGAGCCGACCCGCTACGGCGACGTCCAGGTCTCGGTCACGTTCGACGGCGACCGGATCACCGACGTCCAGGCGCTGCAGGTGCCGGACCGGGAGCGCCGCGACCAGCAGATCTCGTCGATGTCCGTCCCGGTCCTCGCCCAGGAGGTGCTCGACGCGCAGTCCGCGCAGGTGGACACCGTGTCCGGCGCGACGTACACCTCCGAGGGCTACCTCGCGTCTGTGCAGTCCGCGATCGACCAGCGGGGCTGACCGGTGCGCCACGTCGAGGTGGTCATGGGCATCCCGATGTCCGTCGACGTGCCCGCGCCGGCCGACCCCCGCCGGGCCGAGCGTGCCGTGCGGACGGCGTTCGCGCGGCTGCACGAGGCGGACCGCCGGTTCAGCCGGTTCCGCTCGGAGAGCGAGGTGAGCCGGTTCGGCGCGGGCGACCTGCGGCCCGAGGACCTCAGCGCCGACCTGACCGAGGTCCTGGCGCTCGCCACGCGGGCCGGCCTGGCCTCGGGCGGCGCGTTCACGGTGCGACGGCCGGACGGCACGCTCGACACCGACGGCGTGGTCAAGGGGTGGGCGGCGCAGCGTGCCGCGGGCGTCCTGGACGCGGCGGGGGTCGGCGCGTTCTGCCTCAACGCCGGGGGAGACGTGGTGACGCGGGGCGAGCCGGTCCCGGGTCGCGGGTGGCGGGTCGGGGTGCGCGACCCGTCCGACGCGCACCGCTTCCTCGTCGTCGTGGAGCAGCGCGACGGCGCCGTCGCGACGTCGGGCACCTACGAGCGTGGGGCGCACGTGTGGGACGGCCGCACGGGCCGGGCCGCGTCGGGGCTGCTGTCGGCGACCGTCCTCGCCGCGGACCTCACGACGGCCGACGTGCTCGCGACCTGCGTCCTGGCGCTCGGCCGCGACGGTGTGGCGTGGGCCGCCGGGCAGGGTGCGACGGCCGTGCTCGCGGTCGACGACGACGGGCGGGTGGTCGGCGACACCGCCGGGCTGCGGCTCCTGGACGGCGCGCCGGCGGTGTGACCGGTCAGCCCTCGTCGCCGATGTGCCCGGGTGCGGTGACCGACAGCACGCGCTGCACGAACGCGGCGTACTCCGCCATGTAGTGCCGCAGGAACTCGGCGGTCCGCTCGTCGGTCACGGTGCCGTCGTCCGCGTAGTGCTCCGGCCGGAACTGGATGTACACCTCGGGCGAGTTGAGCTGCGGCGCGTTGAGGAAGCTGAGGACGCTGCGCATCGACGACTGCATGACGGCCGTGCCGATCGGCCCGATCGACGCCCCGACGATCCCGGTGGGCTTGCGGGCGAACGAGTTCGTGCCCCACGGGCGCGAGCCCCAGTCGATCGCGTTCTTCAGGGCACCGGGGATCGACCGGTTGTACTCGGGGGACACGAACAGGATCCCGTCCGACGCGGCGATCGCCTCCTTGAGGGTCCGCGCGGACGGCGGGTAGTCGGCGTCGTGGTCGGGGCTGTACAGGGGCAGGTCGCGGATCGCGATCTCGTGGAACTCGAGCTCCGGGGGTGCGAGGCCGACGAGCGCCGTCGCGAGCCGGCGGTTGATGGAGCCGGACGCGAGGCTCCCGACGAGGTAGCCGATCCTGTACGCCATGACGGGTCCTCCTCGGCTCGTGCCGTCCAGGGGTGCCCGTCCATCGTGGCCCGCGTGCGGTGGTCCCGCGCGACAGGAGCCGCCCGGTCAGCGGAAGGTGCGCTCGTCCCGGTCCTCGTCGCCGCCGACGACGTGCGGCGCCGCGGGCAGCGGCGCGAGGACCCGCTCGAGCTGCCGCGCGCACTGCACGAACACGTACCCGACGAGCGCCCCGACCATGGCCAGGCACAGCGACACGCTCTTCGCCACCAGTGCCGGCACGACGAACGTGCACATCAAGGGCACGACCGCGATGGCGAGGGCGAAGTAGCCCCGCATCCAGAACGTGTCCTTGCGGGACTCGAGCTCGGTCTTCATCGAGGTGCTCGTCATGGTGGCCTCTGCAGCGGTCGGGCGGCGCGGGTGTCCCGCACCGGTCCCATCGGTCGCCGCCGCCCGGAATCGAGCCGTGCTGCGGGCGATCCGGTGCCGGGCTGCGACCGGGGACGACGGCGCAGGTCCCGCGCGTGTGACACTCTGCCCCGTGGACAGCCTGACCGGGACGACGCCGACGCCTGGTCGCCGGTACCGCGTCGAGTGGTCGACGGTGACGACGGACGCCGCACCCGCCGACGTGTTCGCGCAGCAGTACGCGGGACGCGACGGCGCGTTCTGGCTGGACAGCGCCTCGGCGGACGGTGGCCGCTGGTCGATCGTCGGCGCCGCCGACGGGGTCCTGTCGCACACGGTGCGGTACCGCCTCGGCGACGGCGCCGTCACCGTGACCGGCACCGACGGGCGCCGGACCGCCGTGCCGGGTGACGTGTTCACGTTCCTGTCCGACGCGGTGGCCCGCTTCGCCGTGGAGCCCGGCGACGTGCCGTCGCCGTTCGCGCTCGGGTACGTCGGCTACCTCGGGTACGAGCTGCGTGGCGACTCGTGCGAGATGCCCGTGAGTGTCCGGTCGGAGCACGACGACGCGTTCCTGGTGCTCGCGGAGCGTGCGCTGGTGTTCGACGCGCGGACCGGCCAGGTGCACGCGCTGGCCCTGGTCTGCGACGACGACGCGCTGACGTCGGCGTCGCGCCGGTGGCTGCAGGACACGACGACGTGGCTCGCCGCGGACCGGCCGGGGGAGCGGTCCGCCACCCCCGTCCCGGCAGCGCCGGCCCTGCCGGACGTGCCGGCCCCGCCCATGCCGCTCGACACGATCGAGCAGGTGCTCGAGTTCCGGCACCCCCGCCGCGAGTACCTGGCGCTCGTCGAGCGCTGCCTGGAGCACATCCGGCGCGGCGAGTCGTACGAGATCTGCCTCACGAACACCCTGCGGACCGGGCCGCTCGCGGACCCGTGGGCCACCTACCAGCGGCTGCGCAGCATCAGTCCCGTGCCGTACGGCGCGTACCTGCAGTGCGGTGGCACGACGGTGCTCAGCGCGTCCCCGGAGCGGTTCCTCGCGGTGTCCCGCACCGGCGACGTCGAGACGCGGCCCATCAAGGGCACCCGCCCGCGCGGCCGCACGCCGCGGGAGGACGACCTGCTGCGCGCGGACCTGCTGGCCAGCGAGAAGGACCGCGCCGAGAACCTCATGATCGTCGACCTCATGCGCAACGACCTCAGCAGGGTGTGCACGACCGGCTCCGTGCACGTCGAGGAGCTGTTCGCGGTCGAGACGTACCCGCTGGTGCACCAGCTCGTGAGCAGCGTGCGCGGGCACCTGCGCCCGGACCGCACCGCAGTCGACTGCGTGCGGGCCGCGTTCCCGGGCGGGTCCATGACGGGCGCCCCGAAGCGGCGCACCCTCGAGATCCTCGAGGAGCTCGAGGGCGGCCCCCGGGGCGTCTACTCGGGGGCGCTCGGCTGGTTCTCCCTCGACGGCGCCGCGGACCTGAGCATCGTGATCCGCACGATCGTCGCCGACGCGTCGGGCACGACGCTGGGCGTGGGCGGCGCGATCACCGCGCTGTCCGACCCGGCCGCCGAGTACGCGGAGACGCTGGTGAAGGCGCGCGCCATGGCCGCCGCGCTCGTCGACGGCCCGGCCCCGTCACCACCGGTGGGCCACGTCGACGACGAGGCGTGAGCCCGCCCCCGGCCCGGGCAGCACGAACACCCGGAACGGCAGCCGCGCGCGCACCCCGAGCCCCACGGAGGTGTACCCCTCGAACGTCCCGGCCCACACCACCTGCCGGAACGTGCTGTACCCGGTGACGTCCTGCACCTCGCCCGGGTCCGCCGGCAGGTACGTCGGGGTCCCGGCCGTGTCGTACGCCGGGTCGTTCACGGTGACCTGGATCGACGCACCGCCGCGGGTCGGCACCACGATCCCGGAGCCGTCGTGCGTGGCCTCCGCGACGTACCGCACGGTGTAGCCGCCGGCAGGCCCGGCGAGGTCGAGCACGAGCCGGTCGTAGCAGGCGTGGCGGCCCGTGCGGACGGCCGTCAGCGGCGCGGCCGACAGCCCGGGCGCGGTCTTGTCGAGCGACCCCCACACGAGGCCGCAGTACGGGGCGGCCGACCCGGGCGCGGCCGGGACGAGCAGCAGGGCGAGGCCCAGGAGGACGACGGACCAGAACGACGAACGCTTCATCGCGCACCTCGCGGGTGTCTCTCGACCTCGGGCACGATGTCCGGGTTGTCCAGATTAGTCCTCCCGCACGAGCCCGCGCGGGTGAACCTGTGCACGCCTGTCGGGGGCCGTTGACCGCGCGTCCAGGACCGTCCTAGCGTCGATGCGCCGGCCAGCCGACGGTCGTCTGGCCCGCGCGGGAGGCGCCATGCTCTCCGACCACCCCGCCATCCCCGTCCTCGCGGTCACGGACCTCGAGCGGGCGCGAGGCTTCTACGAGGGGACGCTCGGGTTCACGAGCACGGGGGAAGGCACCGAGGGCGTCATGTACCGCGCCGCCTCCGGTACCTTCCTCGTCTACCCGTCGTCGTACGCCGGGACCAACCAGGCCACCGGCATCTCCTTCCAGATCCCCGCCGACGCGTTCGACGCCGAGGTCGACGCGCTGCGGACGAAGGGCGTCTCGCTGCAGACGTTCGACGTCCCGGTCGGCACCTGGAACGACGGCGTCCTCGAGCACGAGGGCACCAAGGCCGCCTGGTTCGCCGACCCGGACGGGAACGTCCTCAACATCGAGACGGGGCAGTGAGCGACCGGTCAGTCGTTGTCCATCTCCGAGCCGTCGGGCGCGATCACGTACCAGACGTCGTTGACGCCCTGCCCGTTGACGTCACCCGGCGCCATGTCCTGCGCGTAGGTGTAGATCGGGCGGCCGTCGAGGGTGATCTGCTTGCGCCCGTCGGCCGTGGGGATCGTGCCGACCTCCGCGGTGACGCCCCCCACGTCGGGCGTGTCGGACTCGGTCGTGATCGCGGGCCACGCCGCCGCGCACTGGTCGGCGCACGCGCTCGTCCCGGAGTCCTTGGTGTCCTTGAGGAAGTAGTACGCCGTCATGCCCTTGCCGTCGACGACGATCGTGCCCAGCGACGTCTCGGCGGTGCCGAGATCGGTGCCCATCGCGGCAGCCGCCGCCGACGGCGTCTCCGACTCCTCGCTGGTGGGGCTGGACGTGACGGCCTCGTCGCCGGAGCCCGAGTCCGACCCGGACGAGCAGCCGACGAGCGCCAGCGCGCCGAGCGCGGAGACGACGGAGACGATAAAGGCCGAGCGTGTGCGACGCATGATTGCTCCTCCTGAAGGTGCCGGGAGGCTCCGTGCGGGCCTGCCCGTGCCTGTGCGGTCATGAGGACCACGGTCGACGTGCGCCGCCGGTTCACTCGCGGCACGGATTGAACCGAACAGGCCGCGGCAACGTTGAGCGGTGTGGACGACGGAAGGAGGCCGGCACGTGGGCGACGAACCCGACGCGCTCATGCGCGCCCTGCACGACGCCTACGCGCGGCCGCTGCACCACTACGTCGTGCGCCTCACTGGCGACCACGCGCTCGCCGAGGACGTGGTGCAGGAGGCCATGGTGCGGGCCTGGCGGCACCCCGAGGTGCTGGAGCGCGAGCAGGGCGCGACGCGTGCCTGGCTGTTCACCGTCGCCCGCAACCTCGTCGTGGACGACCGTCGCAGCGCCCGGCACGTGCGTGAGCGCAGCACGCAGAGCGCACCGGAGGTCGCCGAGCCGGACCGGACGCAGGCCGTGCTCGACTCCTGGCTCGTCGCGGACGCGCTCGAGCAGCTGTCGGCCGAGCACCGGGGCGTCGTCGTCGGGGCGTACTACCGGGGACGGTCGGTGGCCGAGCTGGCCCACGAGCACGGCATCCCCGAGGGCACCGTGAAGTCGCGGCTGCACTACGCGCTGCGGGCCATGCGGCTCGCGCTGCAGGAGAGGGGAGTGACGTCATGAGCGGCCGCGAGCCGACACCGGGCGGGCGCACCGACGACCCGTTCCGCGAGTGGGACGCCGCG
Organism: Cellulomonas chitinilytica; assembly: GCF_016862675.1. Taxonomy (GTDB): domain Bacteria; phylum Actinomycetota; class Actinomycetes; order Actinomycetales; family Cellulomonadaceae; genus Cellulomonas; species Cellulomonas chitinilytica. The sequence continues at coordinate 80,335 of NZ_BONK01000003.1, forward strand.
TACGTCCTCGGAGCCCTCAGCGCGTCCGACCGGCGCACGTACGAGGAGCACCTGCGCACGTGCGACGCGTGCCGCGCGGCCGTCGGCGACCTCGCAGGCATCCCCGCGCTGCTGCGCACGGTCCCCGCCGACGAGGTGCGCGACGACGCGCCGGCCCCGGACGACGCCGCCGTCGTCGAGCTGCGCACGGTCGCACGCACCGCGCACGCGCACCGCCGCCGGCGCCGCGTGCTCCTCGTCGGAGCCGCCGCGGCGCTCGTCGTCGCCGCCGGCACCGCCGGCGTCGTCGTCGACCGGGCGGCCTCACGCGCCGCGCCGCCCGTGGCCTCCGACGTGACCCGCCTCGACCTCGAACCCGTCGGCACCGTCGACGTCCGGGCCGACCTCACCCTGCAGGCCAAGGGGTGGGGCACCCGGATCGACTGGTCGTGCACCTACCCGGCCGGCGCGTCGGGGCGCGGGTACGGCGACGACGAGGGCAGCAGCGGACCCGTCTACGAGCTCGTGCTCGTCGACGACGACGGCACGAGCACCGTCGTGGCGACCTGGGTCGCGCACTCCACGCAGGCGCGCGGACTGGGCGCGTCGTCGAGCGTCGCGACCGCGGACATCGCCGAGGTGCAGATCCGGCTCCGCGGCGCCGACAAGCCGGTGGCGAGCGCGACGACCTGACGGCCGCCGCGCCCGCGCGGTCAGGCCGGCGCGGGGACGGCCCGACCCGCCGCGAGGTCGAGCGTGGCCCGGGGGAACACCTCGAGCGTCACGGCGGCGTCCGGCCCGAGCATCCGGCGGGTCACGGCGGGCAACGGCACGACGCCCTTCCAGTGGCCCCGCTCGTCCGCCACGTCCCGCACCGGCTCGTCCACACCGGGCCGGGGCTCCCAGTCCCGGATCGCCGTGGTGATCGCCGAGTTCCACGTCGCCCACGTCGTCCGGTGCCCGTCGACCTCGCCGATGTCGACCACGAGGGCGTCCGTCCACTCCGGTGCGTTCTCCACGTGGTCGAAGAACGACAGCAGGCCGTTCCGGTCCCGCAACGACACCAGGCGCAGCCCCAGCACGTGCCGCAGGGTCGGCACCTTCGCGCCCGTCGCGTCGGTCGGTCGCGCCGCCGCGGACGACAGGAAGGTCCGCACGAGGGGGACGGGCTTCGCGGTCTGGTCGGCATCGTTCTGCCACTCGATCTGGACCGGGCACAGGTGCGCCGCCGACTGCTCGTGCAGGACCACCGGCAGCGTGCGGATCGACATGGACACCTCGAGCTGCCACGTGATGTCGTCGCCGCGCGTCCCCGGCAGCTCCACACCCGTGAGGTTCGCCACGACCTCCAGGTCGCCGAACAGGAACCGTTGCAGGTTCTGGTAGCCCTCCTCGGAGTTGACGATCCCGAACGGGCCGGAGTGGCTGCGGTGCACGAGAGCCCGGGCCGCACCCCGCACCGCCGCGTTGTCGATCTGGACCAGGCCGTCGCTGCGCTCGCCGACGAGCCTCTTCGGGATCCCCATGCCGACGGCGTAGTCGTCGGCGTTCGTCCCGACCAGGCAGAACAGCCGGTCGATGGGGAAGCCGTCGTCCGGCATCCGCGTCGCGTCGAACGGCTCGTCCGCGGGGGCTCTCGGCGCCGACCTCGGCGTGAGGTACTCGCGCATCCGCTCCGGGCCGAAGATGTCGGCGCCATTGAAGCCGGTGAGGTCACGCAGCTTCTCGAGCAGCCCGAAGCCGTGCGCGAACTCGATCCCGCCGTGCGGCGTGGCGTACGTGAACACCCGGTCGACGAGACCGGTCGCGGCGTCCGGCGCGTGCCCGAGGAACTCGTCGTCGGGCGCGGACCGCTGCAGCATCGAGCGGACCACGAGCCCGCCCATCGAGTGCGCGACGAGGAACACGCGCGGCGCACCGGTCTTCACCAGGACGAGGCGCACGAGCGTCAGCAGGTCGTCCGCGGCGTCCTCGATGCTGAAGCTGTTCGGGTCCTTCGTGATCCGCGACGCGTACTCGTCGTAGAACCGGTGCACCCAGATGCTCGCCGCGGGCACCGTCCCGTCCGGCTGGCCCTTCAGGTACAGCTCCTGGTTGCCCTTCACGAGCAGGTCGTAGCCGTGGTCCGTCATGAGCCGGAGCAGCGGGCTCTCGAACTGGTGGAACCGCGGGCGGTTCTCACCGTCGACGCGCACCTGCACCGCGCCCTCGTTGAAGCCGTAGAACGGGTCGTTGACCGCGGTGTTGATCCCCGACGCACCGCCGGCGTACCCGCGGACGTAGATGACAGGAAGCTTGCCGTCGTTGGCGTAAGGCATCGGTGGCTCCTCGTTGAGTGGCGACGCACGCAGGTAGCGCGTCGGGCGACGCGCTACCTGCGAGGAGCCCCGGACGAGCGTCCGGATACGTCAGGACGCGGCGCGCTCCGTCCCGTCCCGCAGCACCACCACGCTGCACGAGGCGTCCGCGGCGACCTCGCGGCTCACGGACCCGAGGAGCATCCCCCGGAACACGCCGAGGCCACGTGACCCCACGACCACGAGCTGCGCCTCGTGCGACTCCGCCAGGAGCGTCGGCACCGGGTCGTCCTCGCACAGCACGAGCTCGACGGCCAGGCCGGGGCGCGACGCGACGAGCTCCTCGGCGAGCCGCCACGCCGCGGCCTGCGCCGGGTCCTCCCGGTCCCGCAGGTCGGTCGCCGGTCGGCCGCCCGCACGGAACGGCCCACGCGGGTGCCGGGCGTGCACGAGGCGCAGCACCGCGCCCCGGCTGCGCGCCTCGCGGGCGGCGACGTGGGCGGCGTCGAACGACGCCGCGGAGCCGTCCACGCCCACGACGACGGGCAGCGCGTCGTCGCCCGGGCCCGGCGTGCGCGCGACGAGCACAGGACACCGCGCATGCGTCACCAGGTGGTCCCCGACGGGCCCGATGCCGGTGCGCCCGTGGACGCCGCGGGCACCGACCACGAGGACGCACGCCTCGTCGGTGAGCTCCTGCAGCGCCGGCACGGCTGGACCGTGCAGCACCCGGGCGTCGACGGCGAGGTCCGGGTGGTTGGCCCGCACCTTGTCGCGCAGCTCACGCACGGCGGTCACCGCCTCGGCCTCGAGGAGCTCGGCGTCGAGCACGACCGGGTACCAGCCCCACCGCGTGGCCTCCCGCGGGTCCCGGTACGCATGGGCGAGGACCAGCGCCGCGCCGCGGGAGCGGGCCACGTCCACGCCCCAGGCGATCGTCTGCCCGCTGTGCTCCGAGCCGTCGATCGCGACGACCACAGGTCCGTCCGTGTGCATGTCGGCCTCCTCGCCTTACGCCGTTCGGGTGAACCCAGCCAACACGTGTCGGATAGCCGACAGTCGGGGCGAAGGTCCCGGCGGCCGGGTGACATTCGCGGTCCGCGGCGGCTCTCCCCGGCAGGCAGACGAACAACGGCCGCGCGGGCGGGCCGGAGGACCCGCACCGCGCGGCCGCCGGGGCGACGTCCAGCCCGTCGCCCCCTGGTCACGCCGCAGCCGTCAGCCGCGTGACCTGCCGGTGGGACCCTGCCCGCGCTCCGGAGCTCCGCCCGGTGCACGGTCCCCCCCAGGGCCCCATCGCCCGGCGTCCCGCCACGAGTGCCCGGACCGGTCGGGGTCGCCGTCCCGGGCGCCCGGGTCCTTGCTCGGGTCCTTGCTCGGGTCCTTGCTCGGGTCCTTGCTCGGGTCCTTGCTCGGGTCCTTGCTGTGATCGGCGCACGGGTCGGTGGGCGTCGGCGTCGGCGTCGGCGTGGGGGTCGGTGCCGACGTCGGGTCCGGAACCGGCTTGGGCGTGCGGGTCGGCGTCGGGGCCGGCGCAGGCGTCGCCGTGGCCGTGGCCGTGGGGGTCACGATCGGCGTCGGCGTGGGCGTCGGCCGCGGGTGGGTGGTCGGTGTCGGCGTCGGCGTCGGCGCGACGGTGGGAGTCGCCGTCGGGGTCACCAGTGGCGGCGCCGGCGCCGCCCCGTCGACGCGGTGCGCCAGCGCCGGCGCGGCGCCGACCAGCCCGACCGCCAGGACGACACCCGTCACCTTGACGGGGATGCTCGCCGCGCCCAGCTTCGCCAGCACGGTTGCGAGGGTCGTGGTGCTCACGTTCACCTCCAGGAGGGTCGCGGTCCCGTGACCACCCCGTCGGGGCGCGGGCCGCGGCACACACCGGAGACATCGCACCCGCCGCGCTCAGGGGTACGGGTCGTGGCGAGACGAACGTCGACGGGTCGCGACGTGAGCGTCTCGCGACGCCGGACCCGGCCGGGTCAGGGACGTCCGTCGCCGCCCGGGCCTTGGCCGCCCCGGTCGGACCCGCCCCCCGCGTCCGCGCCACCTGCGCCGGCGCCGCCCGCATCGCGCCCCGCGGCACCTGCGCCACCGGCACCGCCGCCGACGGGCGTGCCGTCCGCCGACCCGGCGGCCCCGCCGCCACCCCGCTGGCCCGTCGACGCCCCAGCCGCGCCCTGCCCAGCCGCGCCCTGCCCGCCCGCGTCCTGCCCATCCGCGCCCGTACCCTGCCCGCCCGCACTCTGCCCGGACCCGCTCTGCCCGGTCCCGCCCGACCCACCTGCGCCTCCGGCCGCGCCGCCCCGACGGGCGGCTGCGCCGCCGCCAGCCGCCGCCCCGCCATCACGCTGCCCCGCGGTGGCCCCGCCGGTGCCGCCGGGCGTCGCGCCGGGTCGCACGGGCATGCCGCCGCTGTGGCGCGGATCGATCCCGATCTGCGTGCCCTCGGTCCTGGTCCCGTCGACCGGCGTCCCGTCGGTCCGCGTCTCGCCGGTCCACGTCCCGTAGTTCCACGTCCCGTCGGTCCACGTCCCGTCCGTCCACCTCCCGTCGGTCGTCGTCCCGCTCGTCCACGTCCCGAAGCGGTCGCCGCCGCCGTACGCGCCGCTGAGTCCGCCCGTCCAGCGATCCCGGTAGCGGTCCGTGCCGTCCGACCAGGCGTCCGTGCGCCAGGCCGAGCGGTCCGACGCGCCCGTGCCCGCGTCCCGCCACGCCTCGGGTGCGCCGGCGTGCCACCACGTCACGCCGCGGACGCCGTCCGTCCCCGGGCCCTCGCCGGACCAGGGCCGTCCGGGGGAGCCGTCGGCGGTGCCGCTGTCGGGCCGGCCGGCCGGCCGGCCGTTCCCGTCGCACGTGCCGCACCCGTCGGGGGTCGCGGGCGTGGTGTCCGTGACGGCATGCCACTCGTCGAGGACCACCCCGAGCACGGCACGCGCGGGGGCCCGCACGACGTCGGGCACCCCGGGGACGGTCGCGGCACCGACGATCCCGACCGCGGCGGCCCCGGTGACGATCACGACCTTGAGCGCCACGCTCGTGCCCACGACGGCCGCCGCACGGCGCAGTAAACCGACCCTGCGGCGGGCGGCGAGCTCGTCGACGACGGCACCGCGCTCGTCGGCACCGGCAGGCCCCCCGTCGACGCCGGGGGCGGCGCTCGGGGCGACCGGTCCCGCGGCGATCACGTCCTCGTCGGCCCGCGCGGCCGTGGCCGGCACCAGGCCGCCGGCGAACAGGGCGCGGAGCCGGTCGTCCGGCGCGGGCGGCTCGCAGTCCGCGGTGGCGCGCAGCGCGGCCACGAAGGCGGTCAGCTCGGGCTCGCCCGGGACCGCCTCCCCGGCCAGCAGCCGGTCGTCGGGGATGCCGCGCACGTCTTCGTCATCGTCGGAACGGGTCACAGGGGCACGCCCTCACGGGAGATGATCCGGCGGACCGCGGCCAGCCCGCGGCGCTGGAGCGCCTTGACCGCGCCGACGGGCTTGCCGAGCACGGCGGCGGTCTGCTCGACGGTGAGGTCGGCGACGACCCGCAGGCTGAGCACGTCACGCTGGTCGTCGGTGAGCCGTGCGAGGAGCGCCACGACCCCCTCGGTCGCGAGCAGGGCGAGCGCGTCGTCCTCGGCGCTCCCGCACGCGGGCGGGTCGGGGTCGGCGACGAGCTCGGTCGCGACGGTGCGTGCGCGTCGTCGCCACGCGTCGACGACCCGGCGGTGCGCGATGGTGAACACCCACGACCGGAAGTGGGCCTGGTCCCCCCTGAACCGCGGCAGACCCGTGAACACGGCCAGGAAGACCTCGTTCGTCAGGTCCTCGACGTCCGGCGCACCGCGGGCCCGCAGGTACGCGGCGACCGGTCGCACGAGGTCGTGGTACAGGCTCTCGAAGGCCTCGCCGTGCCCTGTGCGGGCGGCGGCGAGGACGTCGTCGAACCTGTCCAGCACCCGTCAGGGGGTGCGGAGGGTCGGACCCATGCGCAGCGCCCCCCGTCGTCGTCGGCCCGGTCAGCCGATCACGCTAGTCGCGGCCTCGAGGACCGGCCACCGCACTCGCCCCCGCGCACGCCACGCACGAGCGAGCACGGGCGGACGGCTCGCAACCCGGCCGCCGCGGTGGCGTGCGGGCTCAGTGGATCAGCGACCGCCAGTCGTCCGGCACCCTGTCGCGGGGAGCGGGCGACCCCTGCTCGACCGGCCGGTGCTGCGGGTCCGCGAGCGCGGGCCCGTCCGCGTACTCGTCGGCCGCGTAGTCCCACCACCAGTCCTCGCCGGGCTCGAACGTCCGCATCAGGGGATGGCCGGTCTCCCGCCAGTGCGCCGTCGCGTGCTGCGCGGGGGAGGTATCGCAGCACCCGACGTGCCCGCACGCGGCGCACCGCCGCAGGTGCACCCACCAGCCACCGGCGTCGTCGCACTCGGCACAGCCGGTGCCGCTCGGCGGTACTGCATGGTCGACGGTCCCGTTCGAGGTCGTCATGCGGTCGGTCCTTCCGTGAGGGAACGGGGGAGACGCACGCGGAACCGGGTGTCACCCGGCACCGACGTGACGGACAGGTCGCCGTGGTGCTTGCCCACGACGATGCGCCAGGAGATGTCGAGGCCGAGCCCGGTGCCGGACCCGACGGGCTTGGTGGTGAAGAAGGGTTCGAAGACCCGGCCGACGATCTCGGGCGGGATGCCCGGCCCGGTGTCGGCGACCTCGACCTCGACCCAGTCGTCGACCGTGCGGGTGGTGAGGGTCAGGGTGCCGTGGCCGTCCATGGCCTGCGCGGCGTTGTCGATGAGGTTCGTCCAGACCTGGTTGAGCTCGGCGGCGTACACGGGGATCTTCGGCAGCGCGAGGTCGTAGTGCCGCACGACGGTGATGCCGGGGCCCATGCGCTGCTCGAGCATCGTGACCGTGGAGTCGAGGAGCTCGTGCACGTCGGCGACCTGGTCGGGGGCGCGCCCGATCTGCGAGTACTGCTTGGCGGCGCCGACGAGCGCGGAGATCCGGCTGGTGGCGTCCTCGACCTCGTTCATGAGCTGCTCGGTCTCGAGGGTGTACGCGAGCCACCGCACCGCGCCCTCGAGGACCTCGGGTCCGACGAGCTGGGCGACGTGCTCGAGCCACTCGGTGCCGAGCCCGGCGGCGACGAACACCGGGGCGATCTCCCAGCCGGCCGTGAGGTCGTGGTCGTCCATCCAGTCGGCGAGCTGGTCCTCCCGGTCGGAGATCTCCAGCGGCGTCAGCGCGGCGTCGCCGCGCCCGGCGGCGAGGGTGTCGACGGCCTTCTCCTGCAGGGCGATGAGGGTCGCGAGGGTCTCCCGGTCGTACGGTCCGGCGGCGACGAGGGCGAGCTTGTGCCGCATCCCGGCGACGCGCTGCCGCAGGGTCGCGGTGGCGCGGCCGGCGGCCGCGGCGGGGTTGTTGAGCTCGTGGGTGAGCCCGGCGGACAGCGACCCGAGGGCGAGGAGCCGTTCGCGCTGGCCGATCGCCTGCTGGGCCTTGCTCTGGCCGAAGAACAGCCCTTCGAGCAGGTGGACGGCCATCGGGAACCAGTCGTGCATGAGGGCGGCGAAGTCACCCGCGGCGAGCACGTAGAACCGGGACGGCTCCAGCACCCGCAGCGACTGGGTGTACGTCTGCACCCGTTCGCCCAGGTAGGAGGCCCACGCGCCGGCGTACACGCCGCGCTGCGTCGTCCGGCTCACCTCGACGTCGTCCTCGCCGACGCGCCGGTACAGCGCCACGCCGCCGTCCATGAGCACGTAGAACGACGTCGCGTCGTCGCCCTCGCGGTACAGCATCCCCGGCCCGACGAGCTCGATGTGGCCGTGCTCGCAGAGCCACGTGAGCTGGTCGTCGGTGAGCTTCTCGAACAGGAACAGGGTGCGCAGCTCGTCGATGTCGCACGGCAGGAAGGTGGTCACAGCTGCTCCAGGTAACGGTGCACGAGCATGACGGCCATCGCGCCCTCGCCGACGGCGGACGCGACGCGCTTGGCGGACTCGGCGCGCACGTCGCCGGCCGCGAACACCCCCGGGACGCTCGTCTCGAGGTGGTAGGGCGGCCGGTCGAGCGGCCAGGACGCCGGGACGTGCCCGTCGACGAGCAGGTCGTGCCCGGCCCGCACGAAGCCGTGCTCGTCGCGCGCGAGCGTGCCCTCCAGCCACCCGGTGTGCGGTGCGGCGCCGATGAACACGAACAGCCACCCGGTGTCCACCGTCTGCCGGGCGCCGGTGTCGCAGTCGCGCAGCACCAGCCGCTCCAGGTGCCCGTCGCCGACGGCCTCGACGACCTCCGTGCGGGTGAGCACCCGGATCCGGTCGTTGGTGGTGACCTGCTCGACGAGGTAGTGCGACATGGACGACGCCAGCGACGCGCCGCGGACGACGAGGGTGACCGACCGGGCGGTGCGGGACAGGAACATCGCCGCCTGCCCGGCGGAGTTCGCCCCACCGACCACGTACACGTCGTGGTCCCGGCACGCGGGCGCCTCCGTGAGCGCGGACCCGTAGTACACGCCGCTGCCCGTCAACGCCGCGAACCCCGGCCCGTCGAGCTCCCGGTACGCGACGCCCGACGCCAGGATGACGGTGTGCGCGCCGACGGTGCTCCCGTCCGCGAACCGCACGGCCCGCGCCGACCCGGCGACCTCCAGACCGACCGCGTCGCGCGTCATGACGATCTCCGCACCGAACTTCAGCGCCTGCCGGCGGGCCCGCTCGGTCAGCTGCGACCCGGACACCCCGTCGGGAAAGCCCAGGTAGTTCTCGATCCGTGAGCTCTGCCCGGCCTGCCCGCCCGTCGCGGTCCGTTCGACGAGTGCCGTCCGCAGCCCCTCGGAGGCGCCGTACAGCGCCGCGCTCAGACCGGCCGGCCCGCCCCCGACCACGACCAGGTCGTAGAACTCGGCCGCCGGTTCGACGCTGAGCCCGACCCGCGCGGCGACCTCCGCGTCCGACGGCGCCGCGAGCACCTCGCCCTCCGTCGTGACGACGACCGGCACCGCACGCTCGTCCAGCCCGGCTGCCTCCAGCAGGCGCCGCCCCTCCGGCCCGTCCGACGTGAACCACCGGTACGGCACCTGGTTGCGCGCCAGGAACTCCCGCAGCTCCGACGACCGCGCCGACCACCGGTGCCCGACGACCTTCGTCTCCACGACCGGGCGCGGCGCCGACGCCACCCACGCCTCCAGCTGCGCGTCGAGCACCGGGTACAGCTTCTCCTCGGGCGGGTCCCACGGCTTGAGCAGGTAGTGGTCGAGGTCGACCACGTTGACCGCGTCGATGGCCACGTCGGTGTCCGCGTACGCCGTGAGCAGCACCCGGCGCGCCTGGGGGTACAGGTCCATCGCGTGCTCGAGGAACTCGATCCCGCTCATCCCCGGCATCCGGTGGTCCGCGACCAGCACCGCCGCCTGCTCGCCGCGCAGCTTCAGCTCGCGCAGCACCTCCATGCCCGCCTCACCCGACTCCGCCCGCACCACCCGGTACTCGTCGCCGTACCGTCGCCGCAGGTCGCGCGCGACCGACCGCGACACCGCCGGGTCGTCGTCGACCGTCAGGAGCGCAGGACGTGGGGCGGACGCGGCCCGGTCGCGCGTCGCGGGCTCGGTCACCGGGCGTCCCGCCGACGGGGCTGCAGGCGCACGTTCGGCAGCTCCGGCGCAGGGATGCGCGCACCGTCGTGACCGGCCACCTCTCCGAAACGGTCGGCCCGGTCCGGCGATTCCCACGCGGCCCGCGCCTGCGCGATCTCCGCGTGCGTCCGCCCGACGAAGTTCCACCACATCACCAGGTCGTGCCCGAACGGCTCACCCCCCAGCAGGAGCAGCCGCGCCCCCTCGTCGGCCTGCAAGGCCACGGAGTCCCGTCCGTCACCCAGGTACAGCAGACCACCGGGCCCGTGCGGCACCCCCGCCACCTCGACCGACCCCGACAGCACCAGCACGGCGTGCTCGAACCCCGACCGCACCGGTACCTCCACCGCACCTCCCGGCTCGACCACCACGTCCGCCCCCACCAGCGGCGAGTGCACCCGCGCGGCCGACACCGCACCGTCCACCGAACCGACCATCACCGTCGCCCGCACCCGCGGCGCCTCCCACACCGGCAGGTCACCGACCTGCTGGAACGACGCCGGCCCGTCCGCCGGCCCGTCCGGGAGCGCCACCCACAGCTGCGCCGCGTGCACGAACGGCTCGTCCCCGAGCGAGAACTCGGAGTGGGCGATCCCACGACCGGCCGTCATCAGGTTGAGCTGCCCCGGCCGCACCACCACGTCCGACCCCACGCTGTCCCGGTGCCGGATCTCGCCCGCGACCGGCCACGTCACCGTCTGCAGACCCGTGTGCGGGTGCGGCAGCACCCGCATGTCCACGCGCTGCGGCCCGAACTCGTCCAGGAAGCACCACGCCCCCACGAACGGCAGACCCCGCTGCGGCAACGTCCGGCGCACCTGCATCGCCCGGATCCCACCGAGCGGCACCTCACGGGCGTCGTACCGCTCCACGACCGGGCCACGCGGCACGACAGCGCCGCAGACCTCCTCGTCGGGACGCGTGTCGAGGTTCGTCATGCCCACACTCTGCCTCCCGACGCACCCGCGCGGGGGACGAGCGCCACCCGGACCTCACGAACGCCCGGCCCCGCACGTCTGCACACTGTGACCGTGAAGGAACCGTTCGACCGTGTCGTGCAGACCCACGGCGCCACCGTGCTGCGCGTGTGCCGTGCCGTCGTCGGCCCCGTCGACGCCGACGACGCCTGGTCCGAGACGTTCCTGTCCGCCCTGCGCGCCTACCCCGACCTCCCCGACGACGCGAACGTGCAGGCCTGGCTCGTCACCATCGCGCACCGCAAGGCCGTCGACGTCGTCCGCCGCGCCGCCCGCCATGCGGTCCCGGTGGCCGACCTCCCCGACGCGGTCGCCCCCACGGAAGGCCGCGACCTCGACCTGTGGGCCGCCCTCGCCGCCCTGCCCACCAAGCAACGCCACGCCGTCGCCTACCACCACCTCGCCGGCCTGCCCTACGACGAGGTCGCGGGCGTGCTCGGCGGCACCGCCGCAGCCGCCCGTCGCGCCGCCGCCGACGGCGTCGCCACCCTCCGCCGCACCTACGCCGGAACTCTGCCCACCCCGCACCCGGGAGGAGCCACCCCATGACCACCACCGCACCGACCGACGACACCGACCTCGCCCGCCTGCGCACCCGGCTCGCGACCGCCGCCCAGGCGGACGGCACGCTCGACGTCGCGTACCGGACGGTCGACAGCCCGGTCGGCCCGCTGCTGCTCGCGCGCACGCCTGCGGGGCTGGTCCGCGTCGCGTTCGCCGTGCAGGACCACGACGCCGTCCTGCAGTCCCTGGCCGACACGGTGAGCCCGCGGGTGCTGCGGGCCGAGTCGCTGCTCGACGACGTCGCCCGCGAGCTGGACGAGTACTTCGCGGGGCACCGCCGCACGTTCGACGTCCCGCTCGACCTGCGGCTGCTGCACGGCTTCCGCCGGTCGGTCGTCGAGCACCTGCCGGACATCGCGTACGGACGGACCGCCAGCTACGCCGAGGTGGCGTCGGCGACCGGGAGCCCGCGGGCCGTGCGCGCGGTCGGCACCGCCTGCGCCCTCAACCCGCTGCCGCTCGTGCTCCCGTGCCACCGCGTGGTGCGCTCCGACGGCTCACCCGGTCGGTACGCGGGCGGCGACGAGGCGAAGCTGACCCTGCTGGCCCTCGAGACGACGGTCGGTGCCGCGGCGTAGCGTCGAGGGCATGTGCCGGAACATCACGAACCTGCGGGGGCTCGAGCCGCCCGCGACGTCCGAGGAGATCGAGGCCGCCTCGCGGCAGTACGTCCGCAAGGTGACCGGCGTCCAGCAGCTCAGCGACGCGACCCGCGACCCGTTCGAGGCGGCCGTCGCGGAGGTCGCGGCGATCACCGCACGGCTGCTCCGCGAGCTGCCCGAGCGGCGCCAGCCACCCGCGACGGTCCCGCCGCTGCGCCGGCCCGAGGTGCAGGCACGCATCGCCGCCCGGATCGCGGCCCGCGAGGAGCACGAACGGCTGCACGAGCTCGGCCTGCCGCACACCCACGACGAGGACGACGACCTGCAGGCCGCCTCCGTGCACTGAGCCGCGCCGCGCCCGGCGGGCCGAGCCGTCCGCCCCGGGGTGTCGTCGGACGGGCCGACCCGTCAGGCGGGGGAGTCCACGCCCGGCGCCAGCGGCCACGCGACGAGGCGGGGGATGCCCTCGGGAGCCACGGCCGCCAGCGCGAGGAACCGGGCCTCGGCCCGGTGCAGGCGGATGTGCTCGTCGAGGGACCAGGTCGGCCCGTTGGTGAGCGTCATGCCGCACGCGCACGTGATCGTGACGCGTCCGTCGGGGGTGGTCTCGACCTGGCCGACCGTCGTGTGCTCGGTCGCGGCGCGGACCTTCGCGGCCCGCATGGGAGCGCTGACCGGGACGGACGCCGTGATCTCCTCGCCCGTCGGGGTCATGGTCACCTCTCGCTGTGCACTGCCTCGTCGACCAGCTGGTCGAAGGAATCGTCCCACTCTCCGCCGAGGCTGGGCATCATCGCGTGCAGCTGCGGGCGCCACGACTCCTGACGGTCCGGGAAGCAGCGCTCGAGCAGGTCGAGCATGGTCGCGACCGCGGTCGACGCACCGGGCGAGGCGCCGAGCAGACCGGCGATGGTGCCGTCGGCGCTGGTGACGAGCTCGGTGCCGAACTCGAGCACGCCGCCCTTGGTCGGGTGCTTCTTGATGACCTGCACGCGCTGACCGGCGGTGATGAGCTCCCAGTCGCGCGGGTGCGCGGACGGCATGAAGGCACGCAGCGTGCGCAGCCGGTCGACGTCCGATGCCGTGACCTCGCCGACCAGGTACTTCACGAGGTCGAGGTTCTTCAGGCCCACGGCGAGCATCGGCACGATGTTGCCGGGCCGGATGGAGCGGACCAGGTCGAGCCACGAGCCGTGCTTGAGGAACTTCATGCTCCAGCCGGCGTACGGGCCGAACATGAGGGCGGTGCCGCCGTCGACCACGCGGGTGTCGAGGTGGGGCACCGACATGGGCGGTGCGCCGATGTCGGCCTTGCCGTACACCTTCGCCTGGTGCTGGGCGACGATCTCGGGGTTCGTCGTCCGCAGGAACTGCCCGCTGATGGGGAAGCCGCCGAAGCCCTTGGCCTCGGGGATGCCGGAGCGCTGCAGGAGCTGGAGCGCACCGCCGCCGGCCCCGATGAAGACGAACCGCGCGTTGACCTTCCGGGCGCGGCGGTGGCCGTTCCAGCGGCGGTCCTTGATCGCGAGCCGCCACGAGCCGTCGGCCTGCTGGCGCAGCCGCGTGACCTCGCTCTCGGTGACGAGCCGGGCGCCACGGGCGACGGCGTCGTCGAGCATCGAGCGGGTCAGGGCGCCGAAGTCGACGTCCGTGCCGGACGGGGCGCGCGTCGCCGCGACGGCCTCGGAGGGGTCGCGGTCGGCCGTGAGCAGGGGAGCCCACCGGGCGATCTGCGCGGGGTCGTCGCTGAACTCGAGGTCGGCGAAGAGCGGGTGCCGGCGCAGGGTCTCCCAGCGGCGACGCAGGTAGTCGACGTTGGACTCGCCGCGGACGAAGGTCATGTGCGGCGTCGTCGACAGGAAGCCGGTGCCGCCGGGGAGCCGGTCGTGGGTGGCGAGGTGGTGCCAGAGCTCGCGGGACAGCTCGAACTGCTCGTTGATCGTGACGGCCTTGGTGATGTCGATCGTGCCGTCGGCCCGCTCGGGCGTGTAGTTGAGCTCGCAGAGGGCGGCGTGGCCGGTGCCGGCGTTGTTCCAGGGGTTCGAGCTCTCCTGGGCGGGTGCGCCGCGGCGCTCGTGGATCTCGACCGTCCACGTGGGCTCGAGCGTCGTGAGGAGCGCGGCGAGCGTCGCGCTCATGATCCCGCCCCCGACGAGGACGACGTCCACCTGGTCTCTGCGTGCCGTCACGAAATCGATCGTATGTTGACGTCGAGAATCTCCACGACGAGGAAGATGTGATCTTCGTCTCGTCCCATGACTGCGGGGCGGGCCACCTCTCGGCACCCCGCCCCGCAGCCGCTGGTCAGCCCGCTACGAGCCGCAGACCTGACCGTTGAGGGTGAACGACGTGGCCTTCGGGTTCTGACCCGTGTGCGAGCCGTTGAAGCCGAGCTCCACGCTGCCCGTGCCCGGGATCGTCCCGTTCCACGCCGCGTTCGTCACGGTGACGAGCGAGCCGGACTGGCTGAACACGCCCGACCATCCGTTCGTCACCTGCTGGCCGGCCGTGAGCTGGAACGTGAGCTTCCAGCCGTTGACCGGGGCCGTCCCCGCGTTGGTGATCTTCACCGACGCGGTGAACCCGGTCGGCCAGTCCGACGTCGTGTAGCTGACCTTGCAGCCGGTCGGGACCACCGTCGTCGTCGGGCTGGGCGTCGGTGTCGGCGTCGGCGTCGGCGTCGGCGTCACGGTGGGTGTCGGCGTGACGGTCGGCGTCGGGGTCACCGTGGGTGTCGGCGTGACGGTCGGCGTCGGGGTCACCGTCGGCGTCGGGGTCGTCGTCGGGTCGGTGCCCGTGAGGTTGCCGACGATCACCCCCCGGCCGTTGGTGCCCACGTACACGCGCCCGTACACGTCGGGGTCGCCCGAGATGGTCTCGTTGGTGTGGCCCCACTGGTGCTGGTCGTCGTTGATCCGGACCCACGACGCACCCGCGTCGATCGACCGGTAGATGCCGCGCACGCCGCCGACCTTCGCGGAGCTGTACAGCGCCGGGTAGGTGGTGCCGGGTGCGGCCTTGCCGAAGCCGATCGTGTCCGCCTCGGCGACGCCGGTCAGCTTCGTGAACGACGTGCCGCCGTTCGTCGAGTGCCACAGCCCGTAGGTGCCGTTCGTCTCCCCGCCCGCGAGCCAGAGGTCGCCCTCACGGCCGAAGACGGCGCCGAACCGCGCGGCGGCGGTCGGCAGACCGGTGGCCGCCGACGCCGTGAACGTCGCACCGCCGTCGGTGGACGTGTAGAACGTGCCGGCCGACCACGCGTAGAACTTCAGCGGGTTGACCCGGTCCGACTCGACCCGTGCCCCGACGGGGACGCCGGTCGACTTCGCCCAGCTCGAGCCGAACGTCGTCGAGACGTGCACGCCCGCACCGGTCGGGCTCCACACGATCCGGCTGCCGTCCGCCGCCATCGCGACGGTCCCGGCGCCCGTGACGCCGGGCGGCTCCTGGCCGGCCCACCACGAGCTCCCGCCCGAGGTGGACACGCCGATGCGGGACACCCCGGACTCGGCGTTGCCGACCCGGACCATCGTCGCGGGCGCCTTCTCGGCGAAGTCGATGCCGAGCTCCGAGGAGTGCACGGGCGCGGTGCCGATCGACTTCGACGGCACCTTGGTGATGTCGGTGTGCACGAACCCGGCGATGTCGCCGAGCGCCGAGAGCAGCTCGGTCGAGCCCGGGGGAGCGGCGATGTCGAGCACGGCGGTCTCCTCGAGCCCCTGCGCCTTCACGCCGATGGCGACCTTGCCGCCGGTGTCCCACGCGGTGAGGTTGGACCCGCCGTAGATCGTCGCGCCGGTGCCGTACAGGAAGCTGTTGGAGTCGAACGGGTCGATCTCGAACGACTCCGTCATCCAGCCGAGCTTCGGGCTCGTCTCGGGCGCGACGGCCTGCTTGCCGAAGTCGAGCCACGGCGCCCCGGAGATGTCCTGCGTGTAGCGGTCGGTGCGGCTCGGGTAGCCGTTGAAGTCCCAGATCCGCGACCACGTGGCACCGCGGTCGGTGGACCGGTAGACGATGATGTCCGGCCACCAGGAGATCTGCGTGACCGCCATGATCGTGTCGGGGTGCTGCCGGTCGATCGTCAGGCCGCTGTACCCGTAGTACTGGTCGCTGCTGGTCGACGGCAGGGGCGAGATGTTGGTCCAGGTGCCCGTCGCGGCGTCGAGCCGCCAGATGTCGCCGTGGCCGCCGTCGTACGGGCCGCCGGTGTCGCTCGTCGCGACGTAGAGCTGCTTGCCCTTGGCGTCGAAGACGCCCTTGTGCGGGATGAACCCGGTCGGCTGCCCGGCGACGCGCGACCACGTCGCACCCGCGTCGGTGGACCGGTAGACGTTGTTGTCCTTGTCGGCGACACCGACGTAGATCGTCTTCGTCGGTGAGCCCTTGGTGCCGCTCGTCGGGTCGAACGTGACCCACACGACGCCCTGGTTGCCCGTGAGGTACCCGTTGGGGTCGGACGGGTCGGCGACGTAGTTGCCGGCGTTCGGGAACGTCGTGACCTTGGCCCAGGTGACGCCCGAGTCGGTGCTCCGCCACAGGCCGTTGCCGCCCTCGGTGCCGAAGTACAGGACGCGGTTGTCGTTGGGGTCGACCTGCAGGCGCTCGCCCATGCCACGGCCGGGCATGTTGCCGCCGACCTTGAACGGCAGGGCGGTCTTCTTCCAGGTCGCACCGCGGTCCGACGAGCGCAGGATCGCACCGTTGTTCGGGTCCCAGCTGTTCGTGTACATGCCGGCGGCGACGTACACGTTGTTCGGGTTGACGGGGTCGGTCGCGAGGCTGAGCACGCCGTTGTGGCCCCAGTCGTCCCAGCCGACGCCGTCGAGCAGCGGCACCCAGCGCTTGGTCGTCTGGTCGAGCCGGTAGGCGCCGCCGATGTCGGTCCGCGCGTAGACGAGGCCCTTCTCGGACTGGTTGTAGACGATGCCGGGGACGAACCCGCCGCCGACGATCTCGACGTTGCCCCAGCTGTACGCGGGGGTGGCAGCCACGGCGGGGGAGGCGCCGGCGAGCACCGCGGGGACGAGTCCTGCGGCGAGGACGGCGGCGAGCCCGGCGACGGCGGTCGCTCGGGTGGTCCGGGTGGCGGGGCGCGTCGGCGCCTCGGCCTCCCGGGGTGGTGGGACGGGGACACGCATCCGCTGCACTCCTTCGTGGCGGTCAGGACGCCCCGACGACGTCCGCGGGGGCGCGGGCGACCGTCGCGCGGTGCGTGGTCGCAGCCGGCCCGGCGTCGGTCGCGGGGAACGTATCGAAGCGCTTCGAACGCGGGGCAGTGTGCGAAAGGTTTATGAACACCCCTCGGACGGCGCGTGCATACCGGCCCTGACCGGGGTAGAACCGAAGACATGAGCCGCGATCGCGACCTGACGTCCGACCCCGCCGTCGAGCACCTCGCCGACCCGGTCCTGCCCGAGGCGCAGCTCGCCGCCGCCGACGCCCGCTCGGGCGGCGACGCCCAGCGCGCGCCCCGGTCGCTGCGCGCCGTCGAGCTCGAGGCGGACGACGAGGCGATCGCGAGCCTCGAGGACTGGGACGACCCGCAGCGCCTCTAGCAGGCCGGTCGCCTCACGGGTCGAGCAGCCCGCGCGCCCGCATCTGCCGCAGGATCGCCGACCCGTCGGCCCCCAGCACCACCGGGACGCCCTCCCGCTCGGCAGCCCGTTCCGCCCGCACCCCTGCCGGCCCCTGGACCGGCAGGCCGCGTGCGAGCACGTGTTCGCCGAACGTGAGCTGCCGGACCACGACCGCTCGGACGTGGTCGGGGAAGAGCCGGGCGGCCTCGGCGTAGATCTCGGGGTCCCGCTGCCCGTCGTCGCCGACCAGGATCCAGTGCACGTCCGGCAGCTCGTGCACGAGCCGACGCAGCTGCGCACGCTTGTGCTCGGGGCCGCTGCGGAACCACCCCGTGTTCGTCGGACCCCAGTCGGTGAGCAGCATCGGGCCGGCCGGGTAGCCGTGCCGGCGCAGGAACCGCCCCAGGGTCGGAGCGGCGTTCCACGCCCCTGTCGAGAGGTAGACGACGGGCGCTCGTGGGTCGGCGGCGAGCAGCCGGTGGTAGAGGTCCGCCATGCCGGGGACGGGCTCGCGCGCGTTCTCATGACGGACCAGGACGTTCCATGCCGCGACGAGCGGCCGGGGGAGTCGCGTCACGACGACGGTGTCGTCGATGTCGCTGACGATCCCGTACCGCACCTCGGGGTCGACGACGTGCACGGGCGCGACCGCGCGGTCCCCGTCCTGCGTCCGCAGCACCACGTCGTGCCACCCCGGCGGCAGGTCGGACTCCAGGAGCGTGTCGACGTACCCGCCGCGGTCGGTCACGACCCGGTGCGTCCGGTCTCCGACGGTCACGTCGAGCTCGGCCCCGGCGACCTGCGCCGTCGCGAAGCTGCGCCACCCGCGCAGGCTCGGTGCGGCACGCGTCCCCGCCTGTGCCGTGGCGCCGGCCCCCGGCAGGTCCTTGTCCCGCACCACGGGCGCGGCGAGCAGCGTGCGCGCCATGACGCGGACCCAGCCGGGCGCGCCGTAGCCGGCGTACGGCTCGATGCGGACCGTCCACCCGCGTCGTCTCAGCACCGCGGCCAGACGTCGGTCGAAGGCGTCCTCCCAGCGCGCCGCCCGGTGCACCGGCGGTCGCGCGGACCCGGTGGGACGGGCGCCCGCCCGGGCCGCCCGCAGGACGGTCGAGCCGTCGCTGCGGGCGTGCCCGGGCCGGTGGGGTCGGACCGTCGTCACGCGCTCTCCTTCTCGGCCGCCTTCCGGGCCGACGCCTTCTCCCCGTCTGCGGCGGCCGTGCTCAGCGCGCCGCCGGAGGACTCCAGGTGGGCCCGGACGAACCAGTGGAACAGCTCGAGCTCGTGCAGGTGGCCGATGAGGAGGTCGTTCGTGACCGGGTCGGTCTCCTCCGTGTCCTTGGCCGCCTGGCGGTGGTCGCTGATCACGCCGACGTACACCTCGTCGAGCGCGCCGAGGTGCGCGATCGCACCGTCACGGCCGATCGAGTAGTCGTCCCACGTGCGGTTCGCCACGAGCGCGCCGGGCGTCCCGACGGGTGCGACGCCGAGGGTCGCGATGCGCTCGGCGATGGCGTCGACCATGAGCCGCACCGCGTCGACCTGCGGGTCGAGCATCTCGTGCACCGCGATGAAGTGAGGGCCGACCACGTTCCAGTGGATGTGCTTGAGCGTCAGCGCGAGGTCGTTGAGGGAGTCCAGGCGCTGCTGGAGGATCGCGGCGACCTCGGCCCCCTGCTGCTTCGTGAGGGAGGGGACGGTGTACTTGGGCAGCTTCTGTGCCATGAGGGCGCTCCTTGTGCTCGTCGCTCGGGTACGTCTTCCCGGTCGGTCCACGCTGCCTCAGGTGACGCGAGCCCGCCATCGGAGCCCGGCGCGCGACCGGCCGCCGTGACGGCTCACCCGAACGGGTCCCCGTCGGCCTCGAGCCGGTCCGCTACCTCGTCGGGACCGAGCTGCTGCAGGCCCGGCCCCACCTCGTCCCACCACCGTGGCGCCGCCACACGAGGCAGGTCGCGGCCACGCAGCGAGTACGGCGTGATCGTCGTCTTCGCCGGGTGGTTCTGCGACCAGTCGATGAGCACCTTCCCGCCCCGGACGTCCTTCTTCATGACCGCGACGACGAGCGTCGGGTGAGCCGCCGCGACGGCGTACGCGAGGTCGCGGGCGTACTGCCGGACCTCCATCACGGAACGCGTGCCCGGGAGCTTCGCGTACAGCTGCATCCCCTTGCTGCCCGACGTGACCGGCACCGACTCCGGCAGCCCGTCCTCGCGCAGCCGGTCGGCGACCAGGTGGGCGACCTGCGCGCACTCGTCGAGCCCCGCCGGCGCCCCGGGGTCGAGGTCGACCACCAGCCGGTCCGGCCTGCGGACGCCGCCGCGCGGACCGACGGTCCACTGCGGCGTGTGCAGCTCGAGCGAGCCCTGGTTCGCGCACCAGACGAGCCCCGCGAGGTCGTCGACGAACGGCAGGACCAGCTCGGCCCCCTCGTCGTCCGACCCCGGAGCCGCCCGGATCGTCTGCCGCCGCACCCAGTCGGGGGCCCCACGCGGGACGTTCTTCTCGAAGAACTTCTCGCCGCCCATGCCGTCGGGCCACCGGATCCGCGTGACCGGACGGTCCGCGAGCTGGGCGAGCAGCGCGGGGGCCACGCGGACGAGGTAGTTCATCACCTCCGCCTTCGTCGTCCCCGTCGACGGGTACATCACCTTCTCGAGGTGGCTCACCCGGACCTGGCGGCCCTCGACGTCGACCATCTGACGTTCGGGCGTCACGGCTGCTCCCAGGGGTCGGCGGCGGCGGCGTCCGTGCGGATGCCGCGGATCACGGGCTGCCGCAGACGACCGTCGGGCGTGCGGTTGAGGTAGCGGGTGTCGACGACCACCAGGGGATCGCACCACCGGGCGCCGCGCGCGTCGAGCGCCGGCACCTCGTCGTCGAACGGGCTCGAGCCGCGGGCCGTCAGGAGGCGACCGAGGTCCTGCGCGACGGGACCTGTCAGGCCGCTGCCGGCCCGGCCGAGGAACCGCAGCGCCCCGTGCTCGTCGTAGGCGCCGAGCATGAGCGCCCCGAGGCGACCCGTCCCGGTGCTCTCCTCCCGCCACCCGCCGACCACCGCGGTCCGGGTCCGCACGTGGGCGGACTTCACCCAGTCGGCGGAGCGACGGCCGGCCTGGTACGTCGAGGTCCGCCGCTTCGCCACGACCCCTTCGAGGCCGTGCTCGCGGGTCACCTGCCAGAGGTCGTCGCCGTCGGGGTACGTGGGGGAGAGCTGGACGTGCTCGGGCAACGCCAGCCGGCCGAGCACGTCCCGCCGCTCGTCGTACGAGCGATCCGTGAGGTCGACGCCGTCCAGGCGCAGGACGTCGAACACGAGGTACGACACGGGCTGCCGCCGGGCGAGCGCCGCGGCCCGGCGCGCGTCGCGCACGTGCATCCGCTCGGCGAGCGCCGCGAACGAGGGCACGCCGCCGGCGAGGAGCACGATCTCCCCGTCGAGCACCGCGGCCGGGACGGAGGCGAGACCGGCGAGCTCGGGGTACGCGGGCGTGACGTCCCGCTCGTTGCGGCTCCACAGCCGCAGGGCGGTGCCCGTGGTGTCCGCGAGCGCCCGGACACCGTCCCACTTGACCTCGTACGCCCACGCCGGACCCCGCGGCAGGGCGCCGACCTGCGGTGCAGGGGTGGCGAGCATGGGCTCCACGGGTCCATCCTGCCGACAGGACCCGTGCACGTCACGGGCCGGCGGCCTGCCCCGGCCGCACCGGCCCTCATCCCCCGGAGGCGACGACCCATGCGAGCGATCTGGAAAGGTGCGGTCGCGTTCGGCCTGGTCAACGTGCCGGTGCGCCTCTACGCGGCGACCGGCGAGCACGAGGTGACGTTGCACCAGGTGCACCGTGAGGACGGCGGACGGATCCGCTACCGCAAGGTGTGCAGCATCGACGGCGAGACGGTCGAGTACTCCGAGATCGCCAAGGGGTACGAGACGGAGGACGGCGAGCTCGTCGTCCTGACCGACGAGGACTTCCAGCAGCTGCCGCTCGCGACCGAGCGGGAGATCGAGGTGCTCGAGTTCGTGCCCGCCGAGCAGGTCGACCCCATCCTGCTCGCGAAGACGTACTACCTGGAGCCGGACAAGACCGCGGCCAAGCCGTACGCGCTGCTGCGCGGCGCCCTGGAGCAGGCCGACCGGATGGCCGTCGTCAAGGTCGCCCTGCGCCAGCGCGAGACGATGGCCGTCCTGCGGGTGCGCGACAACGTCATCTGCCTGCAGACGCTGCTGTGGCCGGACGAGGTGCGCGAGGCGGACTTCCCGATCCTCGACGCGGACGTCACGGTGCGGCCGCAGGAGCTCGCGATGGCGTCGTCGCTCGTGGAGTCGCTCGCCGCGGACTTCGACCCGAGCCAGTACGAGGACAGGTACGCCGCCGCGCTGGAGCAGATGATCGAGGCCAAGGTGTCGTCGGGCAGCACCCGCCCGGTGCCGGTCCCGGCGGGCGAGGAGGCCGAGGGTGCCGGCGGCGGCGAGGTGGTCGACCTGCTGGCGGCGTTGCAGCGCAGCGTGGAGAAGGCCCGCGGGTCGCGGCCGGGCGGGGACACGGCGACGCCCGCGGCGAAGAGCACCGGAAAGGCCGACGACGAGGCGCCGGCGAAGAAGACGAAGGCGCGCGCGAAGGACGCGGACGCGAAGCCGGCCGACGAGCCGGATGAGACCAAGCCCCGCAAGACCCGCCGCAAGGCGTCGTGACGGCGTCCGGTCGCCGCGACGACGCCGTCGCGGCGCTGCGTCGCGTCGCGTTCCTGCTCGAACGGGCGCAGGCGAGCCCGTACCGCAGCGACGCGTTCCGCAACGCCGCCCGCACCGTCGAGAAGCAGGACCCCGACCGCCTGGACGTCCTGGCGAAGGCGGGTGCCCTCACCGACCTGCCCGGGGTGGGCGCCCGCACCGCCGAGGTCGTCGCGATCACCCTGCGCGGCGGCACGTCGCCGTACCTGGCCTCGCTCGAGGCCGAGCTCGCCGCGTCCGTGCCCACCGCTGTCGACCCGGCCGCCGCCGCGCTGCGCGACGCGCTGCGCGACGCGCTGCGCGGCGACCTGCACTCCCACACGGAGGCGTCCGACGGGTCGGCGCCGATGCAGGAGATGGTGCTCGCGGCGTTCGAGCTCGGGCACGAGTACCTCGCGGTGACGGACCACTCGCCTCGGCTGACCGTCGCGAACGGCCTGTCCGCACCCCGGTTGCGGGCCCAGCTCGAGCAGGTGCGTGCGCTCAACCGGGCCGTCGAGCCGTTCGTCGTGCTGACCGGCATCGAGGTCGACGTCCTGGACGACGGCACCCTCGACCAGGACCCCGACCTGCTCGACGAGCTCGACGTCGTCGTCGCGTCGGTCCACTCCAAGCTCCGCATGGACCGCGCGGCGATGACCCGACGCATGATCACCGCGGTCAGCGACCCCCGGACCGACGTGCTGGGCCACTGCACCGGCCGGCGCCTGCTCGGCCGGCAGCGGCCGCAGAGCGAGTTCGACGCCCGGGCGGTGTTCGAGGCGTGCGTCGAGCACGGCGTCGCCGTCGAGATCAACTGCCGCCCGGACCGGCTCGACCCGCCGCACGACCTCCTGCAGCTCGCCGTCGACGTCGGCTGCGACTTCACGATCGACACCGACGCCCACGCCCCGGGCCAGCTCGACTGGCTCGGCGCGGGCTGCGCGAGGGCCGCCGAGCACGCGATCGACCCCGCCCGGGTGCTCACGACGTGGCCCGTGCAGGACCTGCTCGCCCGCACCCGCGCGTGAATCCCGCGTGTCGTCGTGCACGGCGAGGCCTCACGGACGGGTTAGTGTCTTGCGCATCGACCCCGTGCACGCGGCCCGCCCGCGCGTCTCGGGGCGCCCCGCCCGGGGACCGGGCCGCATGTCCCACAGTCAACAAGGAGCATGATTCCGTGAGCGTGAACCGCACCGAGCTCGTCCAGGCCGTCGCCGCGAAGGCCGGCCTCTCCAACACCGAGGCGGACAAGGCCCTCAAGGCCTTCCAGGAGGTGCTGGTCGAGCAGCTGTCCAGCGGCGAGAGCGTGACCATCCCCGGCTTCCTGGCCGTCGCGCGTGCCGAGCGTTCGGCCCGCACGGGCATCAACCCGCAGACCGGCGAGAAGCTCGAGATCCCGGCCGGCTACCGCGTCAAGCTGACGGCCGGCAGCGCCCTCAAGCGCGCCGTCCAGGGCTGAGCACACCCGCACCGCATCGGGCCGGGCACGACCTCCTCGGGGGTCGTGCCCGGCCCGACGCCGTTCCTGCCGTCGACTATGATGCGAACGACTCTCAGGAAGGCGGCGCGGCGATGGTGGTGCGGCAGACGCGGCAGCGCGCCGAGATCCTCGACCTCCTGGACGACGTCGACGAGTTTCGCAGCGCGCAGCAGCTGCACGAAATGCTCCGGACCCGCGGCTCGAGCATCGGGCTCGCGACCGTGTACCGCGCGGTGCAGAGCCTCGCCGAGACGGGCGAGGTCGACTCGCTGCGCACCGCGGAGGGCGAGTCCGTCTACCGCCGGTGCGCCCAGCGCAGCCACCACCACCACCTCGTCTGCCGGTCCTGCGGGCGCACCGTCGAGATCGACGCCGGTCAGGCGGAGGCCTGGGCCGGTCAGGTCGCCGCGGCGCACGGCTTCGACGACGTGGACCACACCATCGAGCTCGTCGGCACGTGCGCGACGTGCCGGGCGGCCGGCTGACCGAGTCTCGTGCTCAGACCCGCGCCCGCCGCGCGATGACGCGGGGGAGCACCCACCAGCACGCCACGAGCATCACGAGCACGGCACCGCCCACGACCCACCCGGCGGTCCGCGACACGACGATGTCGAACAGGAGCATCGGCCCGCCCGCGAGCACCAGCGCGAGCACCAGCAGCCCGGCCCGCGCGAACCAGTTCGCGGCACCCACGAGCTCGGCCTTCATCCGCCGGCGGAACAGCGCCCGGTGCAGGCTCACGGGCGCGACGATGAGCGCGGTCGCGACGGCCGCGAGGACGACGAGCACCAGGTACAGCGTGCGCTGGTAGTCGTCGAGCTCGGCGAACCGCTGCTGGAACGGCAACGTCAGCAGGAAGCCCGTGAGGATCTGCGCGCCGGTCTGCGTGACGCGCAGCTCCTGCAGCAGCTCGTCCCAGTTGCGGTCCATCCGCTCCGTGAACGTCTCGTGCCGGTCGTCCGTCGGGTCCGCGTCGCGCTCCAGCGTCACAGCTCCTCCTGCCTGCCTGGTCGTCGGTCGGATCATCGCGCAAGTTCACCGGCACCGCTGCTGCGCGGGAAGGGCCACGTCCGGGGGACACTGGTGCGCGTGACCCGACTGCACGACGCCGACCACCGCGACTTCGCCTCCGACAACTACGCGGGCGCCCACCCCGAGGTCCTCGCCGCGATCGCGGACGCGAACGGCGGCCACCAGATCGCCTACGGCGAGGACGTCTACACGGCACGCCTCCAGGAGGTCGTCGCCGCGCACTTCGGCCCGCAGGCGAGCGCGTACCCGGTGTTCAACGGCACCGGCGCCAACGTGCTCTCCCTGCAGGCCGTGCTGCCGCCGTGGGGTGCCGTCATCTGCGCGGACACCGCCCACATCCACACCGACGAGAACGGCGCACCCGAACGGGTCGCCGGCATCAAGCTGCTCACCGTGCCGACCCCCGACGGCAAGCTCACCCCCGAGCTCGTCGAGCGGCAGGCCTGGGGCTTCGGCGACGAGCACCGGGCGCAGCCCGGCGTCGTCTCGATCACCCAGGCGACCGAGCTCGGCACGCTGTACACGCCCGACGAGGTCCGCGCGCTCGCCGACCAGGCGCACGCCCTCGGCCTGAGGCTGCACCTCGACGGGGCCCGCATCGCCAACGCCGCCGCGGCGCTCGACCTGCCCCTGCGGGCCTTCACGACCGACGCGGGCGTCGACGTCGTGTCGCTGGGGGGCACCAAGAACGGCCTGCTGTTCGGCGAGGCCGTGGTCGTGCTCGACCCGGCGGCGGCCACCGGGCTGCCGTACCTGCGCAAGATGGACATGCAGCTCGCCTCGAAGATGCGCTTCGTGTCCGCGCAGCTCGTGGCGATGTTCGAGGGCGACCTGTGGCTGCGGTCCGCCCGGCACGCGAACGCCATGGCGGCCCGCCTCGCCGCGGGTCTCGCCGACGTCCCGGGCGCGGACATCACGCAGCCGACGCACGCCAACGGGGTGTTCGTCGCGCTGCCCGCGGACGTCACCGCCCTGCTCCGGGAGCGCTGGCGCTTCTACGGCTGGCGGATCGAGACCGGCGAGGTCCGGCTCATGTGCTCGTTCGACACCCAGGAGTCCGACGTCGACGAGCTCGTCGCGGCGGTCGCCGCGGCGCTCGGCGCCGTCCCGACCGCCTGACGGCACAGGTCGCGCCCCGGGGGCGGACGACGGGCGGGGGCCCTCCGGCGAACCGGAGGACCCCCGCTGC
This sequence comes from Cellulomonas chitinilytica, assembly GCF_016862675.1. GTDB lineage: Bacteria > Actinomycetota > Actinomycetes > Actinomycetales > Cellulomonadaceae > Cellulomonas > Cellulomonas chitinilytica. Next base: position 106,365 of record NZ_BONK01000003.1, read on the forward strand.
GTCATGCGGTGCGGATCAGCCGATGGTGCAGGGAGCACCGTTCAGCGTGAACGCGGTGGGGTTGTTGTTGGTCCCCGTGTGGGAGCCGTTGAACCCGATGTCGATCGACTGGCCGGCGGCGAGCGTGCCGTTCCAGGCGGCGTTCTTGGCCGTGACGGCCGTGCCGGACTGCGACCAGTCGGCGCTCCAGCCCTGGGTCACCTTCTGGCCGTTCGCGAACGAGAACCCGAGGTTCCAGCTCGACAGCGCGGACGTGCCGGTGTTGGTGACCTTGACGGAGGCCGTGAAGCCGTTGTTCCAGCTGTTGGCCGTGTAGACGACCTTGCAGGCACCGGTGGTGGTGGTGTTCTGCGTCGTCGCCGTCACGGCGTTGGAGGCGGCGGACACGTTGCCCGCGTTGTCCTTGGCCTTGACGGTGAAGGTGTACGCCGTGTTCGCGGTCAGGCCGGTCACGGTGTAGCTCGTGGTCGTCACCGTGGCGACGAGCGTCGAGCCCTGGAACACCTGGTAGCCGGCGAGGCCGGAGCCACCCGAGTTGTCCGTCGAGGCACCCCACGACAGCGGGACGCTGCTCGTGGTCGTGGTGCTCGCGGCCAGTGCGGCCGGGACCGACGGAGCGGTCGTGTCGGTGACGGTGCCCGGCTGGGTCGTCGCCGAGACGGCCGACGACGCGGCGGACGTGTTGCCCGCGACGTCCTTGGCCCGGACGGAGAACGAGTACGCCGTGCCGGCCGTCAGGCCGGTCACCGTGTAGCTCGTCGAGGTGGTGGTGCCGACGACCGTGGAGCCCTGGAGCACCTCGTAGCCGGCGACGCCGGAACCACCGGTGTTGTCCGTGGACGCGGTCCACGACAGCGGCACCGAGGTCTGCGTCGTCGTGCCGGCGGTCAGACCGGTCGGGACGGACGGCGCGGTGGTGTCGTTCGTCGTGGTGTTCGACGTCGTGGCCGAGACCGCGGCGGAGGCGGACGAGACGTTGCCCGCCGCGTCCTTGGCCTTGACCGTGAACGAGTAGGTGGTCGACGCGGTCAGGCCGGTCGCCGTGTAGCTCGTCGTGGTGGAGGAGCCCACGAGCGTGGTGCCCCGGTAGATGTCGTAGCCCGTGACGCCGACGTTGTCGGTCGACGCGGTCCACGACAGCGGCACGGTGGTCGCGGTCGGCGTGCCGGCGGTGAGGCCGGTCGGCGCGGACGGCGCCGTGGTGTCGACCGGCGGCGGGTTGCTGTCGCCGATGGCCGGGTACGCGTTCTTGACGAGCGTGACGAACTGCTCCTCGAACCACTGGCCGGCGAGCGGCGCGTTGGGCGTGGCACCGGTGAGCTGGTTCTTCAGCTTGGGCGAGGTGAAGGTCGGGTCGCACATGCGGTCGAACTTCTTGCCCTGGTCGTTCGCGATGTCCGTCGAGGCGCCGTCGGACTCGCCCGGGGGCTTGATCCAGACGAAGGCGTCGAGGTGCGAGGCGGTGTAGCCCGACGGCGACGCCTTCGGGAGCTCGCCGATGCCCGCGCCGAGCGGGTTGCACCAGGCACCGCGGTGGATGCGCTTGTCGACCTTCGACGCGTTCACGTAGGTGTTGAGGTCGGTGCTCGTCGAGACGGCCGTCGGACGGGCGGTGCCGCCCCAGCCGTTGCGGGACGTGTCGATGAGCATGCCGATCGACGACGGGAAGCCCGCGCCGACGAGACGGGTGTACATGTCGGCGGTGAAGTCGGCCTCGTCGAGGTCCGGGTTCCACTCGTAGAAGTCGGCGGACTTGATCTGCCCGCTGCCGACCTGCTTGCTGGCGTCGGGGAGGAACGGCTCGTTGAGCGGCGTGGTGTTCGCCGTGTCGGACACGAAGCCGTCGACGGACGCGGTGCCCGCGGTGGTGGTCTTCGCGACCTCGGCGAACAGCTGCGCGGCGGGGCCGGCGTTGCTGTCCCAGCCGAGCCAGCCGGAGTGGCCGATGTCGATGTAGTTGTAGACGTTCGAGATCGCGTGGAACTTGTCGAGCGCGTACTTCACGCCGGCCCGGTAGTACGGGGCCGCCTGCTGGCAGAGGGCCTCGGAGCTGTTCGTGATGAGGTTCGGCAGCGAGTCGGGCTCGATGGTGAGCGCGAACCGCAGGTTCGCGTACTTGCTGTCGGACAGCAGCGCGGCGATCGCGTCGATGTACTCGGTCTTGTAGCGCGCGAGACCGGCGTCGGTGGCGGGCAGCTCACCGTTCGAGGCCAGCGCGTAGCAGTCACGACCGGGCAGGTCGTAGATGACGATGTTGACGACGAGCGGGGTCGAGCCCGACTTCTGCGTCAGCGCGTTGTCGAGGTGGAACTTCAGGCCCTGGCCGTCGGCGTTGCCCGTGATCGCGCTGATGCGGTCCATCCACACGGCCGTCGGCTGCTTCGCCACGGTGTGGAACTTGGCCACGAGCGCGGAGTCGCTCTGCCGTGTGGCAGCGCTCTCAACCGACGCCGCCCAGGTCGGGTTCACGTACTGCGTGGCGCCCGCGTAAGGGTTGTCGACGTGCGCCTCGGCGGCGCTGGCGCCTGTCGCCGAGAAGGTCAGCGGGACAGCCACCATGGCTGTCGCCGTCGCAGCCGTCGCTACGGCGCGCAGGCGCCGCCCGACTGCTCTCTTGCCGTGTGTGGACACGTAGTCCTCCGGATGTCGTTCGGCACGCCCGGCAGACCGTCCTGCTCAGGCGCGAGTCGCCCGGGGGGAGTCCACGGCGACTGGCCGCCACCTGATCACGCGGCCCACCCGGACGGCATGGGGCAAATCGTTTAAGCAAACGCCGTTACCGAATCGTGACATTAGCTCGAGACTCCCGGCGCCGACCCCGGCCGGGAGCCTCGTCAGCGCGAGCGCGGCCCGGTGCTCCCGCGCACGGCCAGCCCACCGAGCTGGAGCTCGCGCCGGGCGCGCACGTCGCCGTCGAGGACGGCGAGGACGGCCTCACCGGTCGCCGTCCCGAGCTCGCGCTGGCCGGAGGGGAGCGTGGTGATCGACGGCGTCGCGAGCCGGCACAGCGCCGAGTCCGAGCCCGCGACGATCGACAGGTCCCACGGCACGGCGAGCCCCGTCCGGCGCGCCACGTCGAGCGCCGCGATCGCCATCTGGTCGGTGTCGAACACGATCGCCGTCGGCGCCCGGCCGCCCGTGAGCAGCCGCCTCGTCGCGACGGCCGCCTCCTCGGCCGTGCCCGCCGTGGCCTCGTGGATCAGCGTGCCGCCCGCGGGGTCCAGGACACGCTCCAGGGCCGCGGCCCGCGTGCGGGTCCGGGCGAGGCTCGCCGGTCCCGTGACCGCGGCGACGCGCCGGTGACCGAGCTCGAGCAGGTACCGCGCCACCCGGGTGAACGCCTCGGACTCGTCGAGCGCGACCGACCCGAGGTCGTGCTCGCCGTCGCCGCCGACCACGACCGCGGGTGCGCGCAGGCGACGCAGGGCGTCGATCCGGGGGTCCTCCAGCAGCACGTCCGTCACGACCATCACGTCGAACCGGCGCTCCGCCCACCACTCGCCGTACAGCGCGACCGCGGCCTGCGGGCCGTCGACGATCTGCAGGACGAGCGCCAGGTTGCGCGTCGCGAGCACCTCCTGGAGCGACGTCACGAACTCCAGGACGCCGGAGGCCGGTGCCGCCGGTCCCGACGCGCCCCGGTCCACGACGAGCCCCACCGCCCGTGGACCGGTCCGCATCGAGCGCGCCGCCGCGCTCGGACGCCAGCCGAACTCGTCGGCGACGCGCAGGACGCGCTCCCGGGTCGCGGCCGAGACGCCCGGCCGCCCGTTGAGGGCGTACGAGACGACGGCGATCGAGACGCCGGCGGCGCGGGCGACGTCGGTGATGGTGGGGCGCCGGGTCGGGGGAGCGACCGGTACACCGACGCCCCCGGCGGGGGTCGGGACGGACGTTCCGGAGGAACCGTGACGCGCTGAGTCATATGCAGGTGTGACCACGATCACCTAGTGTGTCGCCCGATGCGGGTCAAATGCATCATCTCGACTCCGACGATGTGGGCGAGGGGTGTCTGTGATGGGAACGGTGCGGCGTGGGCCGGTGTCACCGACGGCACGACGAACGATCGGCGTGCTGTCGCCCGTCGTGGGTGGCTTCTACTTCGGTGCGCTCATCGCGGGCGTCGCCCGGGCGGCTCGCGCCGCAGGTCACCGCGTCGTCGCCGTCCAGACGTACCCTGCCGGGCTCGACCGCGAGCGGTACCCCGACGAGTCGATCCTCGACGCCCCGGTCGCGCTCGGGGCGGTGGACGGGCTCGTGGTGGTCGGCAGGGCGCTGCGCGCGGACCGTCTCGCGGCCGTCCAGCAGTGGGGCGTCCCGCTCGTCCTCGTGAGTGAAGAGCCGACCTCCGCCGATGACCCGGTGGTCGTCCCCGACAACGACGGGGGCATCCGGGCCGCCGTCGAGCACCTCCTGGGGCACGGCCACACCCGCATCGGGTTCCTCGGCTGCCTGACCCAGCGCGACCAGCGGGAGCGGTTCGCGACGTACCGGGCGACCCTCGCCGAGCACGGCATCGAGCCGGCCGAGCAGTGGGTCTACGAGGCGTCCGACAACCACGAGCAGGGTGGCGCCGACGCCGCGGCCCGGATGTTCGCCGCGGGGATGCCGACCACGGCCGTCGTCGCGGCGACCGACCGCAACGCGATCGGGTTCCAGCGGGCGCTGCGCGCCGCGGGACTCGTGCTGCCCCGGGACCAGGCGGTGATCGGCTTCGACCACGCCGACTCGGGCGCCCGGGTGACGCCGCGGCTGTCCACCGTGGACGCGCACTACGACCGGGTGGGGGAGACCGCCGTCTCGCTGCTGCTGTCGAAGATGCGCGGCGAGGACGTTCCGGGCGGCGAGTACCGCGCCCCGTCCTCGCTCGTGCTGCGCGAGTCGTGCGGCTGCACGGACCTCGCCGCCGCCACGCGCGTCGGGGCGCCGGGGTCGACGCTCGCCGCCTGCCACCAGGCCCTGCGGGCCGTCGCGGAGTCGGCGTTCGTCGGCCCGCTCGGCGCGGGCGCGGGACGCCGGTCGGGCAGCGCGCCGCGGGACACCTGGTGGCACGCCGTCGTCGAGCCGCTGGAGGCGGCGGCGGAGCGTGGCGCGGTGCCCAACCCGCCGACCCTCGCCCGCCTCGCGGACCTCACGTCCGCGATGCAGCCGCACCCGGAGGCTCTCGAACAGCTCGTCACGTGCGTCCGTGCGATCGAGTCGCAGCACGTGGAAGCGCTCTCCGACCCGGCCCACGAGACCCCGCTGCGCCGCACCGTCACCGAGGTGCTCCTCGCCCTGACGAAGGGCTGCACCCGCGCGATGCTCGCCCGCAGCGGCCAGCTCGAGCGCACGATCGTCGACCAGTACGAGGTCGACATGGACCTGCTGCGCGGCGACGGCGCGAGCCCGCGCGCGCTCGGCTGGCTGCCCCGCGGCGTCCGGGGCCACGCGTGCCTCGCGCTGTGGCTCGGTGCGGACCGCGGCCCGGGCGACCGCGAGATGGAGATCGTCGGCGTCCACGACACGTCCGGCACGCTGTCTCGGCTGGTGGGCATGCGGACGACCGCGAGCCAGTTCCCGCCCGCCGCGCTGACCCGCGCGGGGACCGTCGGGTCCAACGAGCTGACCTTCGTCGTCCCCGTGACGTTCGGCGGGAGCGACTGGGGCCTGCTGGCCATCGACGGCACGGTCGAGACACGGGCGACGAGCGCACGCGACCGGTTCAACCACTGGGCCGCCCTCCTCGCCGTCGCCCTCGACCAGGAGCGCCTGCTCGCCTCGTTGCGCGAGCAGCGGCGCGCGCTCGAGCAGGCCGCCGCACGCGAGCGCTCCCTCGCCGACACCGTGCGGGCCAGCGAGGAGCGGTACGCGCTCGCCTCCATGGCCGCGCACGACGGCACCTGGGACTGGGACGTGTCCGCCGGCACGGTCTACTACTCGCCGCGCTGGAAGCAGACGCTGGGCTACGACGACGACGTGATCGGCGACTCGCCCGGCGAGTGGCTCGAACGGATCCACCCCGCCGACCGTGACGAGGTCTCCGCGTCGATCGCCTCCCAGCTCGCCGGCACGGGCACACCCCTGGAGCTCGAGCACCGCGTCCGCACGTCGTCGGGCGACTACCGCTGGATGCTCTGCCGCGCCGTCACGGTGCTCGACGACGCCGGCTGCCCCGCGCGGCTGGTCGGAGCGCTGGTGGACGTCACCGAGCGCAAGGAGGCCGAGCTCGCCCTGCAGCGCGACGCGCTGCACGACCCGGAGACGGGACTCGTCAACCGGCTGCTGTTCCTCGACCGGCTCGGCACCGCCGTCCTGCGCACCCGCCGCTCGTCGACGTACGACTGCGCCCTCGCGGTGGTCCGGGTGATCGACGACCAGGCCGTGCCCACGCAGGGCCGCCCCGACGGCGACGCCCGCGTCGACCTGCACCGGGAGCTCGTGCGCCGGCTGCGTCGCCCGCTGCGCGAGGGCGACACGCCCGCCCGGATCGGGGAGGACGAGTTCGCCGTGCTGCTGGACGACGTCGGGCCTGGCGGCCTGCCGGACCGCCTCTCGCAGCTCCTCGACCAGCTCCAGCACGAGATGGGCACGCGCGTCCGCGTGGGCGTCCTCGGCAGCATCCGCGGGTTCCGCGACGTCACCGAGGTGCTCCGCGAGGCGGACATCGTGGTGCTCCGCGGCGGACCCGCACCCCACCGCGCCGAGGCGCGTCCCGGGCCCGTCCTGCGCTGAGGACGGGCCGAGCCCGGGCCGACGTGCGGTCCGGGCTCGGCAGGTCGTGCGTGAGGCGAGGTCAGCTGCGGCCGCGCTGCGGGCCGTGCGAGCCGTGCGGCGGGCGCGAGGCACCGTGCCCGGGGCGCGGGCCGGTGTCGAGCCGGATCCGCAGCGGCCGGCCGGCGACCCGGGTCCGCGCGAGACGGTCCACGGTCTCGGCCGACAGCCCGCCCGGGATGTCCACGAGCGAGAAGCTGCCGAAGATGTCGATCTTGCCGAGGTCCTTGCCGGTCAGGCCGCCCTCACCCGTCAGCGCCCCGACGAGCGCACCGGGCTGGACGCCGTCACGGTGCCCGACCGCGACGCGCCACCGCGGCGGCCCGCCGGCGATGTGCGTGTCGGCACGGCGACGCTCGCCCCGCTCGGGACGGTCGTAGCCGCGCTCGCCGTCACGCTCGCGGCCGCCACCGGTGAGGTGGGCGCGGGAGAGCGCGTCGTCGAGGTCGTCGCCCTGGACCGCGACCGGGCCCTCGTCGCCGACGGAGAGCGCGGCGACCACCGCGAGCAGGTCGACGGGGTCGACGCCCGGGTTCTGCGCGAGGTGCACCGCGATCGCCTCGCGGTACAGGTCCAGGCGGCCGACCTCGGCACGTGCCGCCGTCCGGGCGAGGAGCGCCTGCACCCGGTGCGCGGAGACCTCGGCGGGCGTGGGGATCTTCACCTCGAGCAGCGACTGCCGGGTGGTCCGCTCGATCTGGCGCAGGCGCGACTGCTCGGCCGGCGTGACGAACGACAGCGCCTCGCCCTCCCGACCGGCGCGGCCGGTGCGGCCGATGCGGTGCACGTACGTCTCGGGCTCGCGCGGCACGTCGAAGTTCACGACGAGACCGATGCGGTCGACGTCCAGGCCACGGGCGGCGACGTCGGTGGCGACGAGCACGTCGAGCGCACCCGTGCGGAGCCGGTCGACGATCTTCTCGCGCTCGGTCTGCGCGACGTCGCCGGAGATGTACGCCGCCGAGATCCCGCGCTCGACGAGCGCGCTGCCGACCTCCTCCGCCGCACCGCGGGTGCGCACGAAGACGATGGCCGCGTCGGCCTCGGACACGGCGAGCACGCGGGCGAGCGCACCGGTCTTGTGGCGGTGGGGGACCACGGCGTAGGTCTGCCGGACGCTGGTCACCGTGGACGCCTGACGGGACACGGTGATCTCGACGGGCCGGTTGAGGTGCTGCTCGGCGACCCGACGGATCTGCGGCGGCATGGTCGCGGAGAACAGGGCGACCTGGCGCTCGCGCGGCGCGGCCTGCAGGACCTTGTCGACGTCCTCGGCGAAGCCCATGCGCAGCATCTCGTCGGCCTCGTCGAGCACGAGGAAGCGGACCTGGTCCATCTTCAGCGTCCGGCGCTCGAGGTGGTCGATCACACGTCCGGGCGTGCCGACGACGACCTGTGCGCCACGGGCCAGCGCGCGCTGCTGCGGCAGGAACGGCGAGCCGCCGTAGACGGCGAGCACGTTCAGGCCGGGCAGGTGCGTCGCGAACGACTGGATCGCGTCCGCGACCTGCATCGCGAGCTCGCGCGTCGGGGTCAGGACGACGGCCTGCACGGCGGGGGCGTCGGTGTCGATCGCGGCCAGGAGCGGCAGGCCGAACGCGGCGGTCTTGCCGGTCCCGGTCTGCGCGACGCCGACGATGTCGCGGCCCTGGAGCAGCGCGGGGATCGCCTGCGCCTGGATGGCGGAGGGGGTGACGAAGCCGAGGTCGGCGACGGCGCGCCCGAGGGCGTCGGGCATGCCCAGGTCGGCGAAGGTGGGCCCGGCCTCGACGGCGGGCTCGACGGCAGGGGACATGGAGGTGGGCACAGAGGTGCTCATGGCGGCAGCAGACCGATCGTCGTCGGGGGGAGGAGCCCTGACCCGGACGCCAGGAGGCGACCGGCAGGTCGCAGCCCCGAACACCCATGGCCAGCCGTCGTGACGGGTGGCTCGACATTTCACGCGAGGGTGCTGACCGCCGTTGGCGGGACGCACCCAGACCGGGGGACGCGACGAACTCCAGATTCAGACGACATCCTACGGTGCCGGACGCCTTCTGACGTGGCCGGACGGCGGTGACGTCGGGCACACGAGCGACGAGCTCGTGGTCAGGACAGGCCGAGCGCCCGGCCCTCGATCGCGGGGCAGCGGTCCATCACGACGTCCAGCCCCGCGTCGGCCGCCCGGCGGGCGGCGTCGGTGTCGACGACCCCGAGCTGCAGCCACACGGCGCCCGCGCCGGCGGCGATGGCGTCGTCGACGACGGACCCGGCCGCGGCGCTGTTGACGAACACGTCCACGACGTCGATCCGCCCCGGCACGTCCGCGAGCGAGGCGTGCCCGGGCGCTCCGTGCACGGTCTCGGCGCGCGGGTGCACAGGCACGACCTTGTGCCCGATGTCCTGGACGTACCGCGCGACGCCGTACGCCGGACGAGCGGTGTTCGTCGACAGCCCGACGACCGCCCAGCGTCCGGGCGTCGTGAGCAGGCGGCGGATGACGTCGGGGTCGTTGAGCTCCATCACCGCAGCGTCGCACGCACGCGACCGCGACGCAGCGGTGGCGCGTGCGAGGTCGCGGCGCCGTCCCGGTCAAGGACGCGCCCCGGGCCGCATAGGATCGACGCGGCCAGCGACCACACACCTGACGGGGGAGGCAGTGACGCAGAACGACGTCGTCACCTCGCGGGTGCTGACCGTCCCCAACCTGATCAGCCTCGTGCGTCTGCTGCTCGTGCCCGTGTTCGCCTGGCTGATCGCGACGGGCCGGGACGCGAGCGCGGTGCTCGTGCTCGCCGTGTCCGGCGCGAGCGACTGGCTCGACGGCGTCCTCGCACGCCGGCTCGGCCAGGTGTCGCGCCTCGGTCAGCTGCTCGACCCCGCCGCGGACCGGCTCTTCATCCTCGTCACCCTGTTCGCGCTCGCGTGGCGCGACGTCGTCCCGTGGTGGCTGCTCGGCGCGCTCGTCGCCCGCGACGTCGTGCTCGGCGTCATGCTCCTCGTCCTCGCCCGCGCCGGGTGGGCGCCGCTGCCCGTGCACCTCGCCGGCAAGGCCGGGACGTTCGCGCTCCTGTACGCGTTCCCGCTCCTGCTGCTCGCCCAGTGGGCCGCACCGGTCGGCACCGTCGCCTGGGTCGTCGGCTGGGCGTGCGCGCTGTGGGGCGTCGGCCTGTACTGGTTCGCGGGCGCCCTCTACCTCATGCAGGCCCGGCGGCTGCTGCGCGGTCCGGCACCGGAGGCCGTGTGAGCACCCGGCACTCGGCGGAGTCGTCCCGTCCGCTCGACGCGTCGATGACGCTCCTGAACGAGGTGTACCGCCGCCCGCTCGACCCGGGGTACGCGCAGGCAGCCGCCCGTCGTTCCCAGCAGCCGTCGCGCCCCTCCCGGCGCTCGGCGACCGGGCTGCTCGTCCTCGCGATGGTGCTCGGCCTCGCCGTCACGACCGCGACGCTGTCGCTGCGACGCCCGGCCGGCTCGGTCGTCGCAGCACGCCACCTGCTCGAGCAGCAGATCGTCCAGCGCGGCGACGAGGCCGCCGACCTGCAGGAGCAGGTCGAGCAGCTCAGCGCCGAGATCGCCCGGATGCAGGACGAGGTGCTGCGCGCGGAGGAGCCGGGCCTGGGGGCACAGCTCGCGAGCGACGCCGTGGCGTCGGGCGCCGTGCCGGTGAGCGGCCCGGGCCTGCGGGTCGTCCTCACGGACGGACCGATCGAGGACCCGGACGTCGTCGACTCCCCGTCCCGCGTCCGCGACGGGGACCTGCAGGTCCTGGTGAACGGCCTGTGGGCCGCGGGCGCCGAGGCCGTGGCCGTGAACGGTGAGCGCATCACGTCGACGACCGCGATCCGCAGCGCGGGCGACGCCGTCCTCGTCGACCTCGTCGCCCTGGCCAGCCCGTACACGGTCGACGCCATCGGCGACGCTCCCGGCATGCAGACGGCGATCGCCCAGGCGAGCGCCGGGCAGCACCTCGCGATGCTGCGCAACTCGTACAACATCGGCGTCCGCATGTCGTCCGAGCACAAGCTCACCCTGCCCGGCACCGGGCAGACGACGTTCTACTACGCCACGGTGCCGCCCGAGCACGCGCCGACGGTGTCACCCAGGCCCAGCGCGACGGACGACGGCGGGCCGGCGACGGGGAGTGCGCCGACGGGCAGCGGTGTGGAAGGGTCGGCAGGTCGTTCAGGGAGGGATGGCACGTGATCGCAGTCATCGGGTTGGTCGTCGGAGTGGTCGCGGGGCTGCTGCTGCAGCCCACCGTGCCCGTCGAGCTGCAGCCCTACCTGCCGATCGCCGTCGTCGCGGCGCTCGACGCCCTGTTCGGCGGCCTGCGCGCGATGCTCGACGGGATCTTCGACGACCGCGTGTTCCTCACGTCGTTCCTGTCGAACGTGGTCCTCGCGGCGCTGATCGTGTTCCTCGGTGACCAGCTCGGCGTCGGCAACCAGCTCTCGACCGCGGTCGTCGTGGTGCTCGGCATCCGGATCTTCTCCAACGCGGCGTCGATCCGCCGGCACCTGTTCAAGGCATGACGGTGGACGGGACGCACGAGGACGCGCAGGCAGCGGGACCGCCCGACGAGCCGGACGAGCAGCTGCCGGCCGGCACGCGTGCCGACCCGTCCGACGCCGTCGACGTCGAGCCGTCCGCCGACCTCCCGCCCGCGCCGGACGACCTGCCCGCTGCCGACAGTCCGGGTCACGACCTGTGGCCGGGGGACGCGCTCGACGCGCCCGGGACCCCGACCGACGACGGCGCCCGACCCGAGGACGTGCCGGCGCCCGAGGACGTGCCGGTACCCGAGCTCGACGTCCAGCACGAGCTCGCCGCCGAGACCCGGGCGATCTCCGTCGTCTCCACCCCGGCGGACCCGGGCGACGAGCCCGACCTCGTCGAGGACGCGCACACCGCCGGCACGGCCGCCGCGACCGGTCCTGCGGTGCTGGACCGTGACGCGTCGACCGACGTCCTGCCTCCCGTCGAGCCCCGACCCGTGGTGCCGCCGGAGCCGGAGCAGCCCGCCCCGTCCGCGGTCCCGTTCGACGAGCTCCCCGAGGGCGCTCTCGCGGGGCCGGGGCCCGTGGTCTTCGCAGACGTCGACCCGGACACGAGCCCGGACCCCGATCCCGGCGTCGGCCCGGTCGACGCGGACGCCTCGCCCGAGCCCGTGCAGGACGGTGTGTCGCCCGAGCCCGTCCAGGACGCCGTGCCGCCCGCCGCGCAACCAGCCGTGCCGCCCGCGGGGCCGCAGGCGTCCGCCGCGGCGACCACCGGCACGAACGGCTGGATCGTCCTGGGGCGAGCCCTCCGCCCTCGCCTCAACCGCGCCCAGCTGCTCGCCGCCATGCTGTGCGCCGTCCTGGGGTTCGCTCTCGTGGTGCAGGTGCGCCAGACGGGCGGTGCGAACCTCGAGGGCATGCGGCAGGCCGACCTCGTACGGATCCTCGACGAGACGACGACCCGGGGCGACGCGCTCGCCCGCGAGGCGGCGGACCTGCAGCGCGAGCGCGACGGGCTCGTGTCCGGCTCCGACACGCGCCAGGCAGCGATCGACGCCGCGGAGCGGAGCGCCGCCACCCAAGGCATCCTCACCGGGCGGCTGCCCGCCGAGGGCCCGGGCGTCAAGGTCACCCTGACGGAGCCCGAGGGCGCCATCAGGCCGGCGACGATGCTCAACATGCTCGAGGAGATGCGCAACGCCGGGGCGGAGGCCATCGAGCTGAACGGGCAGCGCATCACGGCCAGCAGCGCCTTCACCGGCTCGGCGGGGGCGGTCGAGGTCGACGGCGTGACGCTCCAGGCGCCCTACGTGTGGATCGCGATCGGAGACCCCGACATCATCGGTCCGGCGCTGAAGATCCCCGGCGGAGCTCTCGCACAGGTCCGCAGCAACGGGGGCCACGGCACCGTGGAGGCCCAGGACCTCGTCCAGGTGACGGCCGTGCGGGCCGTGCCCGACCCCGTCTACGCGACCCCCGTCCCGCCCCAGTCCGATTGATCCGGATCGCGCACGGCGCGGCTGCTCACAGGCGTAGATCGTGCTGCGCGCACACGTCGCGGCCGCATAGGGTGTGCCTGACCGCCTCACGGCGGCGGCGGTCGACGGCACGAGCAGGGCTCCGGGAGGCGTAATGAGCGACGATCAGCAGGCCCCGGGGGGACAGGACCCCCAGGTCGCGCGGCCCGCGTACGGCCCGGACACGACGATGGCGTTCGGCTCCCTCGAGCCGGTCGAGATCGAGGCGGCCGCACCCGTCGGGCTGACGCCCGACGAGGTCGCGGCGGTGCACGCGCTGCCGCCCACGAGCGCGCTCCTGGTGATGCAGCGCGGCCCGAGCGCCGGTGCGCGGTTCCTGCTCGACGCGGAGCGCACGGTCGCCGGCCGCTCGACGCAGGCGGACATCTTCCTCGACGACGTCACGGTGTCGCGCAAGCACGCCGAGTTCGTCCGCGACGGCCAGCAGTTCGTCGTGCGCGACATCGGGTCGCTGAACGGCACGTACGTGAACCGGTCGCGCATCGACCAGGTGGTGCTGCGCGCAGGTGACGAGGTGCAGATCGGCAAGTACCGCCTCACGTTCCACCCGAGCCCGCAGCGCGAGTCGCCACGCTCGTGAACGAGGACGTGCAGGGTTCGGTCGGGGTGTCGGGGGTGGTCGACGGATGAGTGGGGCCGGGGCGCAGCGCGCCGCAGCGGTCGAGGCGGTGGACGGGACCAGGGTCGCGCACGAGGGCGAGCCGTGGCCGAGGGGCCTGTCCCGCCGCGCGTCGATGCGCATCTCCGACGTGCTGGCCGCCCTGCAGCTCGAGTTCCCCGCCGTGACCACGTCGAAGCTGCGCTTCCTCGAGGAGCAGGGCCTCGTGGAGCCGGTGCGGACGCCCGCCGGGTACCGCCAGTACTCGCCCGCGGACATCGAGCGGCTGCGGTTCGTGCTGCGCCAGCAGCGGGACCGCTACATGCCGCTGAAGGTCATCAAGGAGCGCCTGGCCGCGCTGGACGCCGGCGAGGAGGACGAGCCGACCACGCCGGCCCGGCTCGCCACCCGCGACGGCGTCCGGGAGACCGCCGGCGTCCGGTGGACGGTCGAGGCGCTCGCAGGTGAGGCGGGCGTGGCGCCCGGGTTCGTCGAGGAGCTCGTCACCGCCGGCGTCCTGCGCACGCACGGCCGCTCGTCGTTCGACCCGTGGGCCCGGGACGTCGTCGTGGCCGCCGCGGCGCTCGCCGAGCACGGCATCGACGCCCGCCACCTGCGCCAGTTCCGCGCGGCGGCCGACAGGCAGGCCGACATCGTCGAGCAGGTGGTCGCACCGTGGCGGGGGCGTCGCAGCGCGTCGTCGCGCGCCCGGGCCGGCACGGTGGCGGCCGAGGTGGGCGAGCTGTGCACGCAGATGCACACGGCGCTGGTCCGTGCGGCGGTCGCGGAGCTCGCTCCCTGAGCCGTCGCGCGTCCGGTTCGTGTCCGTCCAGCCGGATCGTCCCAGTCGTCGTAGCGTGGGGCGCGTGGGGGAGGACGCCGAGCTCGTGCCCGTCGAGGTCGTCGGGGTGCGCCAGCACCTGGCCGACGACGAGATCGTCGTGCTGCTCCTCGACCCCGACTCCGAGCTGCTGGTGCCGATCCTCATCGGTCCGTCGGAGGCGAGCGCGATCGCGTCGGCGCAGGCCGGCATCGTGCCGCCGCGCCCGATGACGCACGACCTGCTGCGCGACGTGCTGCTGGCCACCGGGTCCGGTCTGACCCGGGTCGAGATCACGCGGCTGGAGGACGGCGTGTTCCATGCCGAGCTCGTGCTCCAGACGGGACCGCGCGTGGACTCCCGGGCGTCGGACGCGATCGCGCTGGCGCTGCGCTTCGGGTGCCCGGTGCTGTGCTCGGCCGAGGTGGTCGCCGTCGCGGGGATCGAGGTGCGGACCACGACGTCCGAGCAGGATCTCGAACGTTTCCGCCGGTTCCTGGACGTCGTCACGCCGGACGACTTCGGGAGCGGCGAGGAACCGGGGGAGGACACGCGGGCGGACTGACCAGGGACGGGACCAACGTTCACCTTCTGGTCGAAGGTGAGACTCGCCGGGGGCGACACGCCCGGGACGGCGGTTCGTTGCATCGGCACCTGCCCGGGCCTAGCGTGACAGGCAGTCGAGTCAGGCCTGCGCACCGAACGGTGCGCGTCGAGCGGAGGACCACGTGGTCAGCAACGAGAACGCCGAACCAGTGGTCGGCGTGCCGCAGCGCGTGCAGGGCCTGCTCTTCGACGACGACCTCCCCGACCTCGACACGTCGACCGGCTACCGCGGTCCGACCGCGTGCCGCGCTGCGGGCATCACCTACCGGCAGCTCGACTACTGGGCCCGCACGGGTCTCGTCGAGCCGTCGGTCCGACCCGCGACGGGCTCGGGCACGCAGCGCCTGTACAGCTTCCGCGACATCCTCGTGCTCAAGGTCGTCAAGCGCCTGCTCGACACGGGCGTCTCGCTCCAGCAGATCCGCACGGCCGTGAGCCACCTGCGCGAGCGCGGTGTCGAGGACCTCGCGCAGATCACCCTCATGTCGGACGGCGCCAGCGTCTACGAGTGCACGTCCGCCGACGAGGTCATCGACCTCGTGCAGGGCGGGCAGGGCGTCTTCGGGATCGCCGTGGGCCGCGTGTGGCGCGAGGTCGAGGGCACCCTGGCGGAGCTGCCGACCGAGCGGGCCGAGGACGACGAGTCCGCGCCCCTGCCCGTCGCCAACGACGAGCTCGCCCTGCGCCGCCAGGCCCGCAGCGCGGGCTGACGACCGGGCGCGGTCGACTCGCGGCGTCAGCCGCGCGGAGCGCGCAGCGCGCGGTCGAGGAGCGCGTCGAAGACCTTCGAGAGCTCGGCCGCCGCGGCGCCCGGCCACACGTGGACGGGCTGCGCGGCACCCTGGGCCTGCTGCAGCGCGGCACGCTCGGGGACGGAGGGAGACAGCACGAGCGGCCCGTACAGCGTCGCGAGCTCCTCCTGACGGAACGCCTGCTCGACGGACCGTGCACGGACGCGGTTCACCACGATGCCCAGCGGCTGCAGCTGCGGCGCCGGCCCCCGACGCAGCTCGTCGATGGTCCGCATCGCGCGGCCCACGGCCATCACCGCGAACAGTCCCGGCTCGGTGACGACGATCGCGCGGTCCGCGGACGTCAGGCCGGTGCGCGTCAGGCCGCCGAGCGACGGCGGGCAGTCGATGAGGACGAGGTCGTACCCGCGGACCCACGACAGGGCGTAGCGCAGCCGGTCGACGTCGGCGTCGTCCAGCCGGTCGTGCGTCGCCGAGCGCTCGGAACCCACGAGGACGTCGAGTCCTTCGTCGGCCCATGTGCTCGGCGCGGTCGCCTGCTGCACGGTGGCCTCACCGGGCTCGTCGAGCACGGCCGCGACGTCGGCGCCGGCAGCGGCCCGGACACCGAGCGCCATCGTGGCGTCGCCCTGCGGGTCGAGGTCGACGACCAGCGTCCGGAGCCCGCGTTCGAGCGCCGCCGACGCGAGACCCAGCGTCACGGACGTCTTGCCCACGCCACCTTTGAGACTGCACACCCCGAGGACCAGCACGGCGCCACCGTAACGGGCGCCGGCCTCCCACGACGAAACGACGGCGGCCACGGCGCACCGAACCCGACATCCACGCCCAGATCGCCCGGCACGAGCCTGGGAAGTGGGAAAGAATGCTCCCATGACTCGCCTGACCCGCTGGGGACACTCCTGCGTCCGCCTCGACCGTGACTCCTCGACGCTCGTCATCGACCCGGGGGTGTTCTCGTCCCTCGACGGGGCGCTCGCCGGCACCCGCGCCGTCCTCGTCACGCACGAGCACGCCGACCACGTCGACGTCGCCCGGATCGCCGCCGCGACGCAGGAGGAGGTCGACGTCTGGGGTCCGCAGGCGGTCGTCGACGCGCTCGCCGGAGCGGGTGCGGCACCCGAGCGGCTGCACGCGGTCCGGGCGGGCGACACGGTCGACGCCGGCGGCTTCGAGGTGCGGGTGCTGGGGGAGTGGCACGCACTCATCCACGCCGACATCCCGCGGATCGCGAACGTCGGGTACCTGGTCGAGAACGTCCTGCACCCGGGCGACGCGTTCGTCGACCCCGAGGGCGCTCCCGTCGACGTGCTGCTCGCGCCGCTCGGCGCGCCGTGGCTCAAGCTGGGTGAGGTCGTCGACTACATCCGCGCCGTCAAGCCCCGGCAGGTCGTCGCCGTCCACGACGTGCTGCTGAGCGACCCCGGCCGCGGCCTCTCGGTGCTGCAGCTCGGCCGGCTCGGGGGCGCCGGGGAGCTGGTGGTGCTGGAGCCGGGGGACGGGATCGACCTGTGACTGCTGACGGGGCCACCCGGTTCCCCGTAGCGTGGACGACGTCCGAGAGGAGAGCCTGGTGACGCAGCCCCCGGGGCACGAGGTGCCCGAGCTCGAGTACGACGAGACCGTGCCGCCGCGACCTGAGGAGGAGATCGCCGACGTCGCCCGGGCCGTCCCGGACCCCGAGGGCCACGGGACCACGGCGCGCGAGGAGCCCTGACCCACAAGACCTTCCGCGGTGAGGCATCCTGTGCTGGTGCTGATCCACCGTGTGGTCGAGGACGACTGGCGCCTGATGCAGGAGGTACGACTCCGGGCGTTGCGGGAGGACCCCGAGGTGTTCGGGTCGTCGCTGCAACGAGAGGAGCGGTTCCGGGAGTCGCACTGGAGGATGCGCACGCGGTCGAGCCCCAGCTGGATCGCGCTCGACGAGCAGGGCACCGGGCGGGGCATCGTCGGGATGATCCTCGAGCCGGGCTCGCCCGAGGACGACCGGCACGTCGTCTCGTTGTGGGTCGCTCCCGAGGTCCGTCGCCGGGGCGTCGGGTGGACGCTGCTCGACACCGTGCGCCAGGCGGCGCTAGACGACGGCGCGCGGACGCTCTCGCTCTGGGTCGTCGACGAGAACCACCCGGCGGTCGACCTGTACGTGCGGGCCGGCTACGCGCGCACCGGCGAGCGCCACGAGGCGCAGCGTGAGCCCCCCAAGATCGAGGAGCGGTACGTCCTCGAGCTGCGCTGATCAGGCGCGCGTCTGCCGCCGCCACTGGATCGGCGTCACTCCGTGCTGCTCACGGAACCGGCGCACCAGGTACGTGGAGTCGCGGTAGCCGGTGCGGTCGGCGACGACGGCAACGGGCAGGTCGGTCTCGGACAGGAGGCGGCGCGCCTCGATCATCCGGCGCTCCGTGAGCCACTCGAGCACGGTCCTGCCCGAGCGTTCGCGTACCACCGTCGTCAGGTGGCCCGTCGTGTAGCCGAGCGAACGGGCGACGTCACGCGTGGAGATCGGCTCGCGAAATCCCGCCTCGACGGCGTCGAGCACCGCGGCCACGAGCGGGTCACGTGCCCATCCGCCCGACGACGGGTCCACCTCGGGGGTCGGTGCCACGCCCGGCACCGCCGGGGCTGCCACTCGTGCGAGCGACACGAGGAGCAGGGTGAGGGCCGCGGTCGCCGCCTCCTGCGCGCCCGGCCGCACGCGTCCGGGGGAGTGCACGCCCGCCTCGGCGGCCAGGATGCCGAGGAGCGTCGCCCACGAGGCACGTTCCTCCTCGGGGACGGACAGCACCCGCGGCGAGCCCGCGTCCAGACCGCTGAAGGCGGCGAGCAGGGGGTGCTGGCGCCAGACGAGCGGCGCCACGGCGTGCCGCCCGAGCGCCTCGGCGGTGAAGAAGGCGAGCCACACCCGGGCGTCGCCGGGCTGCACGGACGCCCCGCGCACGACCTCGCCGGGCGCGACCAGGCAGACGTCACCGGTGGCGAGCTGCCAGTCGCCGGAGTCGACTCGCAGCGTCCCGGCGCCGCGCTCGACGTGGACCAGGACGTGGAAGTCGTGCGCGTGCGGGCCGTCCCCGGGGACGTGGTCGGGCCTCAGGTCGGCGTCGACGACGAGCTCGGCGCCGATCGGCACCGTGCCGGGGCTGGGCAGGTACGCGACGACCGGCGTCCCGTCCGCCCGCAGCCGGCGCACACGCGTGCGGGGGAGCAGCGGCGGCCCGCTCGCCGAAGAACGTCGCACCATCGCGTACTTCCGTCCTGGTCCGGCGGACCCGGCCGCAGGACGCTCGTCGTAGCCCGTCAGCCGGCTCTCGTGATCCGGCGGCACGGCCCCAGGTTCGCACGACAGAACAGGTGATCCCCATGGCCTCGCAGCACGACGTCCGCCTTCTCGACCCGTTGGCCCACGACGCCACGCCCGAACCGTACCTGCCGGCCGCGGGCAAGCCGTGGCTGCTGCCGCTGTATGACCCGATGACCCGCCTCGGCGGCGTCCGCCGACGCCACGCACGCCTCGTCGCGCTGTCGGGGATCGCGGCAGGCGACCGGGTGCTCGACCTCGGCTGCGGGACCGGGAACCTCGCACTCCTCGTCGCAGCCTCGGTCCCCGGCAGCGTCGTCACGGGCGTCGACCCCGACCGGCCGTCGCTCGAGCGCGCCGCACGCAAGGCCCGGCGGCGACGCCTCCCGATGACGCTCGTGCGCGGGTACGGCCAGTCGCTCCCGCTGCCTGACGAGAGCGTCGACCACGTCGTCTCGGCGCTGGCGCTGCACCATGTCGCGCCGGACGCCCGAGCGGCGACGGCGGGGGAGATCCTGCGGGTGCTGCGTCCCGGCGGAACGGTGACGGTCGCCGACTTCAGCGCGCCCGACGAGCACGGTCGACAGGGTGGTCACGGGCACCGCCTCCGCCGGAGGCACGACCACAACGCAGGGCACGCGCTTGCCGACGGCAATCGGGACGGGGGGATCGTGCAGCTGCTCACCGGAGCGGGGCTCGGGGGAGCGATCGTGCTGGAGCACGACCGGCTCGCCGGCTCGTCCCTGACCTACGTGCAGGCCAGACGCGCCTGACCGTCATTCGCCGGCTGGTCCGAGCATCGCCTGCCGACGGCCGACCAGCTCGACGTGGATCAGTTCGGCGGCGAGCTCCACGCAGACGTGACGGTCGGGCAGGGTCGCGAGTTCGGCGGGGCCGTCCTCGACCAGCTCGACGAGCTGCGCCAGGTCGCGCTCGAACGTCGGCCTGCTCCCTGCAAGGACGAGCGTGCCGGCGGCGACCGAATGACTGAACCGGTCGCGGTTCTCACGGTGGTACCACGAGTCGGCGTCCTCGCGTCCGTCATAGGCGGACGGGGGGAGGACGATCGTCTCGACATGGCCGGGGCCGAGCCGGCTCCGGAGCGACTTCCATCGGGATGCCGGGAGCTGCAGCCAGTGGTGCACCAGGACGAGCTCTAGACAGAGAGCAGTGCTCTCGGTGCCGTCCGACGCGATCGGGAGGTAGGTGATCGTCCGTGGCGACCGTGCAGCGAACGCCCAGGCGATCGTCAGCGCACGGAACGAGTGCGCGTCGAGGGCGCCATCGAAGCTGTTCCAGCAGATCTGCCGGTCGACCAGCCAGCCGGTGAGCGGATCGGCCGGACGGACCACCCGGTAGGCAGCGCTGCCCAGGCGCACCGTCTGCACGGACGCCTTCAGCTCGAGACCGGTCACCTTCACGGCGGGGACTGTGCCACCGGACCGGGACGCGGTGCACGTCAAATGCGTGACGTCCCCTGCGTATTGACATAATGCTCATTATCGGCGTTCCGTCGGTTGTCGTGCGGGACGGCGAGAGGGGCCATCCAGAGGCACTGGTGAACTCGTCGCGCCTCGGTCAGCAGCCGACCCC
Organism: Cellulomonas chitinilytica; assembly: GCF_016862675.1. Classification (GTDB taxonomy): domain Bacteria; phylum Actinomycetota; class Actinomycetes; order Actinomycetales; family Cellulomonadaceae; genus Cellulomonas; species Cellulomonas chitinilytica. Next base: position 126,804 of record NZ_BONK01000003.1, read on the forward strand.
GGGCGCAGGCCCACAGCGGCGTCGCCGGTGACCGCCGATCGCCGGTGACCGCCGATCGCCGGCCGTGGAACGGATGCGCATGCCGAGCGGAACCGGCGCAGACGTCCGGACACACGGCGGGTCGCGTCGCCGCGCGAACGACCGACATGGACATGACGGCGCCGTCGCCTGTCACCGGCCCGACGGTCCGCCGCCGGGCCGGACGCCCCTCTCGGGAGCCCCGTGTCCGAAATGCGCGCATAGGGAGCACTATGCGAACGTTTCCAGAGGCGCCCCTGCGCTGTCGGAACCCGCCGCTACGGTGCGGACGTGCTGCTCATCGACGTGGTCGACCCGTTCCTGCTGGACAGAGCGACGCTGACGCGCCGCGGTCTGAGCGACACGTCCCGTGCGGCCTACCGGGCGGACGTCGCGACCTGGGCCAGGCAGATCGCCCGCCTCGACGGACGGCTGCCCCAGCGACCGACCGCCGACGACCCGGATCCGTTCCGGGTCGTCGCGGTCGCCGACCTGACCGAGACGACGATCAAGTCCGCGTACCGGGTGATCCGCCTGACCGAGGCGCCCGCGACCGTGCAGCGCAGGGTCGGCACGCTGCGCCTGCTGGTGCACTGGCTGCAGGTCGAAGGACACCTCGTCGGCGACCCGACGCTGCGGATCGAGGCGCCGTTGCGACCGACCCGGCTGCCGGCAGGATGGGACGACGCCGAGCTCGCCCGGCTGGCGACGACCGTCTGGGCGGATCGTCCCGGACGGCCGAACGCTCGCCGCTGGCCGGCGCTCGAGAGGGCATGCTTCGCCATCCTGGCCACGACCGGCCTGCGCGCGGCCGAGTTGTGCGCGCTGACCAACCTGTCGATCCGCGATGCCGGCCAGGAGGCGCTGCTCGACGTGATCGGCAAGGGGGACCAGCAGCGTGCGGTCCCGATCCCGCCGGAGGCCGTCTCCGTGGTCCAGGAGTACGTCGCGGAGCGGGACGCCCGCCTCGGCACCCAGCCGCCCTCCGGTCCCTTGCTGCTGACCACACAAGCCGCTCCCCTGACCCGTGGTGCGCTGCGGCACCTGGTCGACGGATGGATCTCGCGGTCCGGGATCAGCCGGTTCGACGGCGAGGCGGTGCACGCGCTGCGGCACAGCTACGCGAAGGGCCTGATCCGCTCCGGGGTCCCCGCACCGGCGGTGCAGACGCTCCTGGGCCACCAGGACCTGAAGACGACCGGCATCTACGTGAAGGCGACGGCGGCCGACGTGCGCGACGCCGCGCTCCTCTCCCCCGCCCGGCGCGTCCTGCGCGACGTCGTCGGTCCCGCCACCGCCGGTGCGGCCGGCGCGCGCCCCGACGGGTAGCGAGGACACGCCGCCGGCCCCGCCGTCACCGTTCGGCGGCGATCCGCAGGAACAGCCGCTCGTAGTCGTCGACCATCCTCTCGGCCGAGAACCGCGCCACGGCGTCGAGACGGCACGCGGTCCGGTCGATCCGGGCGGCACCCGCGACGGCGGCGACGGCCGCCGGCAGGTCGGCGACCAGGAAGCCCGACACGCCTGGCCGGACGAGCTCGGTCATCGACCCCCGCGCGAACGCGACGACCGGCGTTCCGGTCATCAGCGACTCGACCACGGAGAGCCCGAACGGCTCGTCGAAGTCGATCAGGTGGAGCAGGGCGCGCGCCCCGCCCAGGAGCCGGTCGCGCTCACCCGGTCCGACCGGGCCGACGTACCGGACGCGGTTGCCGTCCACGTGCGGGAGCACCTCGTGACGGTGGTACTCGGCGTCGTGGACGACGCCCGCGATCACGAGCGGCAGCCCGGCGCGTCGGGCCACCTCGATGGCGGTGGCAGTGCCCTTGTCCGGGTGGATCCGGCCGAGGAACAGCAGGTATCCCCCGTCCCCCGTGCCGAGCGTGAAGGCGTCGGGGTCGATCCCGTGGTGGATCGTCGCGGCGTACTCGAGGTCCGGGTGCCGGTCCGCGTCGCTGATCGCGACGTAGTGCACGACGTCGTCGTACGCGCGGTAGACCGGGACGATCCGATCGGAGGAGAAACCGTGGATCGTCGTGACGACCGGGGTCGCCGTGAGCCGGCTGAACACGAGCGGGAGGAAGTCGAACTGGTTGCTGATCACGTCGAACCGGTCCGCCCGCTCGAAGACCGCGGCGATGTGCAGCGCCTCGGCCACCTTGGCGTCGACCGACGGGTCCTCCTCGTAGCCGGCCGGGGCCTCGGCGTGCAGGCGGGCCGCCGTGCTCGAGTCGGCGGATGCGAAGAGCGTGACGTCGTGACCACGAGCCACGAGGCCCTCGGTCAGGGTGGACGCGACCTGCTCCCACGGCCCGTAGCCGCGCGGCGGGACGCGGTGTGCGATCGAGGCGAGCACGGCGACTCTGACGACGGCCTCCCGGGGTCGCAGCGAGAGTACGCCCCGAGCGCACGCTGATACGCTCGCACCCTCGCCGGACGTTCGAACCGGTGACCGGCGCCGACCCGACGGCGCCCCAGGGACGCGGCCTTCTCACTCTCACCGTGCACGGCAGCACTCTCGCTGCGCGAAGGCACCAGGGAAGAAGCCATGAGCGTCCGTCTCGGAGTTCTGTCCACCTATCCGTCGACCCAGTGCGGCATCGCCACGTTCAGCGCGGCGCTCGTGACGCACCTGCTCGCTGCCGGCGCGGATGTCGGCGTCGTCCGACTCGTGGACTCGCCCGAGATCCGGGTGCCGCCGGTGGTGAGCCAGTGGGTCGCCGGCCAGGTCCGGGGCTCCCGATCGGCGGCCGCGGCGCTCGACCACTACGACGTGGCCGTCGTGCAGCACGAGTACGGGATCTACGGCGGTCCGGACGGCCAGGACGTGCTCGACCTGGTCGCGCAGGTGCACGTCCCCGTCGTGACCGTGCTGCACACGGTCCTGACGACGCCGACGCCGAACCAGCACCGGGTGCTCGCCGGCCTGGTCGACCGCTCCGCCGCGCTCGTCACGATGACCACGACGGCCCGCGACCGGCTGACCGCCGGGTGGGGCGTCGACCCGGCGCGCGTCACGGTGATCTCGCACGGTGCGGAGGACAACCGCTCCCCCGGTGTCGTCACGCCCGGACGGCCCGCGGCCCGTCCGCGCACGGTGCTGACCTGGGGCCTGCTGTCCGAGGGCAAGGGGATCGAGTGGGCGCTGCTGGCCCTCGCCGAGCTCCGTCGGCACGCCCCCATGCCGACCTACCAGGTCGTCGGGCAGACCCATCCGCGCGTGCTGGAGCGGGAGGGCGAGGCGTACCGCGACCGGCTGGTCGCGCTGACCCGGGACCTCGACCTGAGCGCGTCGGTGCGGTTCGACGGCAGGTACCTGTCCGGCCCGGAGCTGCGTGGGGTGGTGCGCCGGGCCGACGTCGTCCTGCTCCCCTACGACTCGCGCGAGCAGGTCACCTCCGGCGTGCTGACCGAGGCCGTCGCGGCGGGCAAGCCCGTCGTGTCCACCCGGTTCCCGCACGCCGTCGAGCTGCTGTCGAGCGGCGCCGGTCTGCTGGTCCCCCAGCGCGACCCGTCCGCGATCGCGGCCGCGCTGGTGCAGGTGCTCACGGTGGACGGCGTCGCCGAGGCGATGGCCGACGAGGCGCGACGCCTGGCCGACTCGCTGCTGTGGCCGGCAGTCGCCGAGCAGTATCTGGACCTCGCGGCGAGCGTGCAGCATGTGGCGCTCCCGGCCGCCGTCTGATGCGGGCCACGACCGCCCCGGGCCGCGCCGGTCCCGACCGCACCGTGCGCCTCGACCACCTGGTCCGCCTGACCACGCCCACCGGTCTGTTCGAGCACGCCCTGGGGTCCGAGCCCCGGGTGGAGCACGGGATGTGCGTCGACGACGTGGCGCGAGCCCTCGTGGTCATGGCGCGCAGCGAGCACTCCGACCCCGAGGCCGAGATCCTGACCAGGACGTACCTGACGTTCGTCCGATCGGCGCAGCGACCCGGTGGGCTCCTGCACAACCGCCGCAGCCCCGACGGCCAGTGGCTCGACGAGCCGTCCACGGACGACCACTGGGGCCGAGCCGTGTGGGCGCTCGGGACCGCCGCGGCGCACCTGTGGGACGGCGAGCTCGCAGCCGTCGCGAAGCTCGGGGCGACGTCAGCGCTGGCTGCGCGCTCACCCCACCCCCGCGCGATGGCCTATGCGGCGCTCGGCGCCGTCGAGCTGCTTCGGGCCGACCCCCGTCACGGCGGAGCACTGCGACTTCTGGACGAGGCCCGCGCCGTCCTTCCGCGACCGGGCTCCGACCTGGGCTGGCCCTGGCCGGAGGCCCGCCTCACCTACGCGAACGCCGTGCTGCCGGAGGCGTTGATGGCGGTCGGGGACGTCTTCGCGGACGACGCCCTGCTCGCCGACGGGCTCGGGCTGCTGGACTGGCTCGTCACCGTGCAGACGACGGACGGGCACCTGTCGATGGTGCCGGCCGGCGGACGCGGCCCCGACGACGACCGGCCGGGCTTCGACCAGCAGCCGATCGAGGTCGCGGCGTTGGCCGAGGCCGCCGCGAGGGCCCGACGACTCACGGGAGACCGCGCCTGGGACGTGGTGCTCGAACGGTGCACCGCCTGGTTCGAGGGCGACAACGACGCGGGCGTCCCCGTGCGGGACGCGGCGACCGGCGGGGGCTTCGACGGGCTGGAGCCGACTGGCGTCAACCAGAACCAGGGCGCCGAGTCCACGCTCGCATGGCTCGCCTGCGCTCAGCTCGTCGGCGCCGGCCGTCCGAGGGCAGCACGATGACCGTGCCCGTCACCGACGGCCGGGGCCCGCCGTGGGTGCGACGGACCGATCACGTCCTGCGCCCCGATCCTGATCGCGTGCTGGCCCGCCTGTTCTTGCCCGGGCAGGAGATCGGCCCGTCCGGCGAGTCCCGGTCGGCCGCCGTCCTGGGGCGCGTGCTCGCTCTCGACGACGACGAGGTCGACCGTGAGCTCCGCGATCTCGTCGCCAGGTTCGGCGACCGCCACCACGACATCGAGGCGACCTGGGACGAGCACTTCGCCCTGGTCCGGCACCGCGTCGCCGGCGCGCGACAGCTCCCCACGAACCGGCGACGCCTCGCCGGGGCGTACTTCACGCACGAGTACTCCGTCGAGGCGGCGGCCTTGTTCAACCCGTCGATGGTGCAGCACCCGGACCAGAGCGGCCTCCCCGCCGGCTCGACGCGTCTCCTCATGACCGTGCGCGGGACCGGCGAGGGCCACGTGTCGAGCATGGAGATCCGCACCGGCACGATCGACGTCGCGGGGGCCGTCACCCTCGACGCCGCTCCCACCCGCACCCTGCCGCCCGTCGTCACCGAGCCCCGGTTCGTCCGCGCGGTCTTCGAGCACCAGCTCGCCGACCTCGACGGCGAGCACGAGAACGCGGGGTTCGTCCTCGCCGCGCTGGGACCGCTGTTCGACCGCGCGGACCTCGACGCGGCGCTCGACGACCTGCGCGCGCAACGCCTCACCCGGGGGTCGGCCGTCCGGACCACCGAGTGGTTCGACCGGATCGCCCGCCGCAGCTATCGCGCCGAGTTCCCCCCGGGCTCCCCGTGGAGCGAGCGCGTGCTCATGCCGCAGAGCCCCGCGGAGAGCCACGGCATCGAGGACGTGCGCCTGGTCCGCTTCGCGGCCGACGACGGCACCGTGACCTACCTCGGGACGTACACCGCGTTCGACGGCCGTGACATCTCGATCCAGCTCCTCCGGACGCACGACTTCGCCGCCTTCTCGAGCGAGCCGTTGAGCGGGCCAGGGGCGCGGAACAAGGGCCTCGCGCTGTTCCCTCGGCGGATCGGCGGTCGCTACGTCGCCCTGTCGCGCGCTGACCGCGAGAGCAACGCGGTCAGCGTCTCCGACGACCTGCTGCGCTGGGGCGAACCGGTCGTGGTCCAACGACCCGAGCACGGCTGGGAGCTGGTGCAGCTCGGCAACTGCGGACCCCCGATCGAGACCGAGCGTGGGTGGCTCGTGCTCACCCACGGTGTCGGCGCCATGCGCACGTACAGCATCGGTGCCCTTCTGCTGGACCTCGAGGACCCGACGCGGGTCGTCGGGCGCCTCGCGTGCCCGCTGCTCACCGCGACGGGCGAGGAGCGTTCGGGGTACGTGCCGAACGTCGTGTACTCCTGCGGGGCGATGAAGCACGGCCGCACGCTCGTCCTGCCCTACGGCAGCAGCGACTCGGCCACGCGCATCGCGCTCGTCGATCTCGACGCGCTGCTCGACGCGCTTCGTCCCCCGTCGACGACCGCGTCCCGGCTCGCCCGCTCTCGGCGCACGGACGGACCACCATGACCCTCGCCGTCGGACCGCAGGCCCAGTTCTCGCCGGGGACGGTCCAGCCCAAGCCGTGGGGCGACGAGCGGATCTACGCCGACGGCGAGCACGGCTACGTCGGGAAGATCCTCTCGGTCCGCGCCGGCCACGCACTGAGCCTGCAGTACCACGTGGACAAGGACGAGACGATCGTGGTGATCTCGGGCGACGGCCTGATCGAGCACGGCCCGACGGCCGGCCTTCTCGTCCCGCACGCGCTACGCCCCGGCGACGTGGTGCACCTGCCGCCGACGGTGCTGCACCGCATCACCGCGGTGAGCGACCTGGTGCTCGCGGAGGCGTCGACCGCCTTGCCCGGGTGGCAGGACGACGTCGTGCGCCTGCAGGACCGGTACGGCCGCGACGGCACCACGCACCCGTGACCGGACGGAACCCGACGACCCCGGACAGGCCCGACCGGACCGAACAGGTGTACGATGAAGGCAGTCCCAGGACGAACGGCCCCCATCCGAGTGCCCGCCTCCCGGCACGTGGAGAGCAGGGCGCCATGCCCGTCCAGCGAGGCTTCGACCACCACTTCGACGGAACCCCCGTCCGCCCGGTCCCCGATGGCGAGCGCCCGTCGCTCTCCGATGCCCCGGTGAAGCCCGCGAAGCCGGTGGGCACGGCCAAGCCGCGCAGCACGGCGACGCCGGTGAAGCCGACCGTGCGGCGGCCCGTCCGCACGCGGACCGGCGCCGCCTGGGTCGGCCTCTGCGTGGGCGCACTCGTCCTGGTCGGACTCGTGGTCTTCATGCTCCAGAACACCGCACCGGTCGAGGTCACGTTCCTCGGGGCGACCGGGACCGCCCCGCTCGCGCTCGAGCTCCTGATCGCCGGCCTCGGGGTCGGCGTCGTCGCCCTCGTGCTCGGCGCCCTGCGGATCGGCCAGCTCCGTCGGCGCATCCGCACCGACCAGCACGTGGCTCTCCCGACTCACTGAGGTCGTACCCGGCGCACACCGCGCCACCCGTGCACCGGCGCGCACCGCGCCACCCGACGAAGAGGCTGACCCGCCATGACCACCACGACCACCACGACCACCACACCGTCGACCCACGAGAGGTCGGGCGCCCGCACGGACGACCTGCACCTGCTGTCTGTCCTCGAGTCCGGGCTCCCTGCCCAGCTCGGCACCGTCGACGAGCCTGCGACCTACACCGTGCCGATCGTCGTCTCGCGGCAGGTCACGCCGGGCGAACGCGCGCGGCTCGAGGACCCGGAGACCGCGCGGCGGCTCGCCGTCCGGACCGGGACACGGCAGAACGGCGAGAGCCTGCGCCTCGTGGTCTCCGACCGCCGCCTGCTGATCGAGAACACCACCCTCGACGAGCTTCGCGACGGGCTGGCCGACGCCCTCTCCACGATGCTCCAGGAGATGGGCGACGACCTGCGATCGGAGAGCTCCGACCGTGCCGCGGTGGCACAGTCCCGGGCCGTCGAGGAGCAGCGGCGCGTCGCCGCCGTCCACGCCGCCGTCGCGGCGATCCACTTCGAGTAGAGGCCGTGGAGTCCACCTCGCCCGCCGCCGCGGAGCACCGCTCGGCACGATGACCGACGCCGGTCCGCCTGCGCGCCGTCACGGGTCCTGGAGCAGGCCCAGCACGTTGCCGTCGGCGTCGGTGAAGGTGGCGACCCGGCGGCCTCCGCCGACGTCGTGGACCGCTTCGGTCACGGTGCCGCCCGCGGCGGTCACCTCCCCCAGCTTGGCCTCGATGTCCGCGACCTCCCAGTACGCCACCGGCGAGGTCATCCCCTGCGGCCCGCCGCCGGGGACCAGGCCGATGTGCTGGCCGTCGGTGTCGTACCCGACGTAGTACTCCGAGTCGGCTTGGGGCTCGACACCGAGCAGCGCCGTGTACACCGCCTTGGCGGCCGCGAGGTCGGACACGGGGTGCAGGACGATCTTGATGGACATGACTCCTCCTGAGGGTCGTGATGGACGGTCGGGCGTCCTGCTCAGCCCGCGGCGCGCTGGACGAGCTCGGCGATCCGGGCCTCGTCGGCGGGGGTCAGCTCGGTGAGGGCGAACGAGGTCGGCCACATGGAGCCGTCGTCGAGCGATGCGGAGTCGTTGAAGCCGAGCGTCGAGTACCGCGCCTTGAACTTCCCGGTGGGCTGGAAGAAGACGACGGCCTTCCCGTTGCGGGCGTAGGCCGGCATCCCGTACCAGAGCGTCGGAGCGAGGCTCGGTGCGGCGGCGGTGATGATCGCGTGCACCTTCTCGGCCATCACGCGGTCGGCGCCGTCCATCTCCGCGATCTTCTCGAGCAGCTCGGGCTCGCCGTTGGCGTTCTTCGAGGACGAGCGGCGCACCTCCTTGGCGCGCTCCTTCATCGCGGCCTTCTCGGCGTCGGTGAAGGCGCCGGAGCCGCGCTCGGAGGATGCCGTGGTGACGTTCATGGGAGGTCCCTTCGTGGAGGTGGACGACGGTCAGCGACCGACGTAGGCCGCGAGGTGCTGGCCGGTGAGCGTGGAGCGGTCGGCGACGAGGTCGGCGGGGGTGCCCTCGAAGACGACGCGGCCGCCGTCGTGACCGGCGCCGGGACCGAGGTCGATGATCCAGTCGGCGTGCGCCATCACGGCCTGGTGGTGCTCGATGACGATGACGGACTTGCCGGAGTCGACGAGCCGGTCGAGCAGGCCGAGCAGCTGCTCGACGTCCGCGAGGTGCAGACCGGTGGTCGGCTCGTCGAGCACGTACACGCCGCCCTTCGTGGACATGTGCGTGGCGAGCTTGAGCCGCTGCCGTTCGCCGCCCGAGAGGGTCGTGAGCGGCTGGCCGAGGCTGAGGTATCCGAGCCCGACGTCCGCGAGCCGGTCGAGGACGGCGTGCGCGGCGGGGGTGCGGGCCTCCCCCGCGCCGAAGAAGGCCTCGGCCTCGGTGACCGACATCGCGAGGACCTCGGCGATGTTCTTGCCGCCGAGCCGGTACTCCAGCACCGACGCCTGGAAGCGCTTGCCGTCGCACTCCTCGCACGTCGACTCGACGGTCGCCATGATGCCGAGGTCGGTGTAGATGACGCCCGCGCCGTTGCACGTCGGGCAGGCGCCCTCGGAGTTCGAGCTGAACAGTGCGGGCTTGACCCCGTTGGCCTTCGCGAACGCCTTGCGGATCGGCTCCAGCAGGCCCGTGTACGTGGCAGGGTTGCTGCGCCGCGAGCCGCGGATCGCGCCCTGGTCGATGGACACCACGTCGGCCCCGGCGGGGATCGAGCCGTGCACGAGCGAGCTCTTGCCCGACCCGGCGACGCCCGTGATGACGACGAGGGCGCCGAGCGGGATGTCGACGTCGACGTCGCGCAGGTTGTTCGCGGACGCCCCCCGGATCTGCAGCGCACCCCTCGGCGTGCGGACGGACTCCTTGAGCGTCGCCCGGTCGTCGAGGTGCCGACCCGTCAGCGTCCCGCTGGCACGCAGACCTTCGAGCGAGCCCTCGTAGCAGACGGTGCCGCCCCCGGAGCCGGCACCCGGGCCGAGGTCGACGACGTGGTCCGCGATCGCGATGGCCTCGGGCTTGTGCTCGACGACGAGCACGGTGTTGCCCTTGTCCCGCAGCTGCAGCAGCAGCTCGTTCATCCGCTGGATGTCGTGCGGGTGCAGGCCGATCGTGGGCTCGTCGAACACGTACGTGACGTCGGTGAGCGACGACCCGAGGTGCCGGATCATCTTCGTCCGCTGCGCCTCTCCCCCGGACAGCGTCCCGGACGGCCGGTCGAGCGACAGGTAGCCCAGCCCGATCTCCGCGAACGAGTCGAGCAGGTGCTGCAGACCAGCGATCAGCGGCGCCACGGACGGCTCGTCGAGCCCCCGGACCCACTGCGCCAGGTCGCTGATCTGCATCGAGCACGCGTCCGCGATGCTCGTGCCGTCGATCTTCGACGAGCGCGCCTCCGGGCTCAGCCGGGTCCCGGAGCACTCGGGGCACGTCGTGAACGTGATGGCGCGCTCGACGAACGCCCGGATGTGCGGCTGGAGCGAGTCGACGTCCTTGGAGAGCATCGATTTCTGGATCTTCGGGATCAGGCCCTCGTAGGTGAGGTTGATGCCCTCGACCTTGATCTTGGTCGGCTCCTTGTAGAGCAGGTCGTACTTCTCGTTCTTGGTGTACTTCCCGATCGGCTTGTCCGGGTCGAAGAACCCGCTCTGCCGGTAGATCCGGCCGTACCACCCGTCCATCGAGTACCCGGGGATCGTGAGGGCGCCCTCGTTGAGCGACAGCGACTCGTCGTACAGCGCCGTCAGGTCGAAGTCGTTGACCGATCCCATGCCCTCGCAGCGCGGGCACATGCCGCCGAGCTGGCTGAACGAGGCCTTCTCCGTCTTCGTCCTGCCCTCGCCACGCTCGATCGTGATCGCGCCGCTGCCCTTCACGGACGGGACGTTGAACGAGTACGCGTTCGGCGAGCCGATGTGCGGCTTGCCGAGCCGGCTGAACAGGATCCGCAGCATCGCGTTGGCGTCGGTCGCCGTGCCGACGGTCGAGCGGGGGTTCGAGCCCATCCGCTCCTGGTCGACGATGATCGCGGTCGTCAGCCCGTCGAGCACGTCGACGTCGGGCCGTGCCAGCGTCGGCATGAAGCCCTGCACGAACGCGCTGTACGTCTCGTTGATCATCCGCTGCGACTCCGCGGCGATCGTCGCGAACACGAGCGAGCTCTTGCCCGAGCCCGAGACCCCCGTGAACACCGTGAGCCGCCGCTTCGGGAGCTCGACGCTGATGTCCTTGAGGTTGTTGACCCGCGCGCCCTGCACACGGATCAGGTCGTGGCTGTCGGCGGCGTGCGAGGCGCGGGGCTGTGCGTCCGTCGTCGGGGCCGTGCTCATCGTGTCTCCCTCTGTCGAGCGGGGCTGTCGGCGCGGGCGGCGCCGCCGGGCACCATCTGACCAGGATCGAGCCGCAGGTCGTCGGCGCGCGCGCCGACAGGTCCCGCGCTGGTCGTCTCCCGACCGCGGCTCACCGCTGCTGGATGCGGACCATGTTCCCGGCGGGGTCGCGGAACGCGCAGTCGCGGACCCCGTACGGCTGGTCGACCGGCTCCTGGACGACCTCGGCCCCGGCGCCCTGCACGCGCTCGAAGGTGCCGTCGACGTCCGAGGTCGCGAGGACGACCGAGCCGTAGCTGCCCTTCGCCATCATCTCGGCGATCGTGCGCCGTTCGTCGTCCGTGACCCCGGGAGTCGCCGTGGGCGGGAACAGGACGATCGACGTCTCCGGCTGCCCGGGGGGCCCGACCGTGATCCAGTGCAGGCCCTGGTAGCCGACGTCGTTGCGCACCTCGAAGCCGAGGACGTCGCGGTAGAAGGCGCGCGCCTCGTCCGGGTCGTCCAGCGGGAGGAAGCTCGAGTGAATCTTGATGTCCATGCGATTCACGCTAGCTGGGGCTCTGCGGGCCTCGCTTCTCGATTCCTGACCGGTCTGGTGACCTGCTTGGCGACGCACGACGGCATCCCCACCGTCGCCTCGGCAGCCTCGGCCCGGTACACGCTGGGCGGCATCCCGACGAGCTCGGTGAAGCGCGTGCTGAACGTGCCGAGCGACGAGCAGCCGACCTCGAAGCACACCTCGGTCACGCTCAGGTCCCCGCGGCGCAGCAGCGCCATCGCCCGCTCGATGCGCCGCGTCATCAGGTACGAGTAAGGGGACTCGCCGAACGCGGCCTTGAACTCCCTGCTCAGGTGACCCGACGACATGTTCGCGCCGCGCGCGAGCGCCTCGACGTCGAGCGGCTGGGCGTACTCCCGGTCGATCCGGTCGCGGACGCGGCGCAGCCGCGCGAGGTCGCGCAGGTTCTGCTCCGTCGCGGCTCGGCTGGTCACCTGACCGATCGTGCCACGCGAGAGTCCGGGTGCCCAGCACGCGGCGTGGCCGCCGGCGCGAGCTCGGTTGCGGCCGGGGTCGACGGGTGCGACGTTCGACGGGACGACGACGCGCCGCACGTCGCGGTCGCACACCGCGCGGCGGCCACGAACCGAGGACGGTCCCGATGAGCGCACGGATCACGCCCGCCCAGTTCCACGAGCAGGACGGTCTCGACGACTGGCGCGTCCTGTTCGGCGGCGCGCACGCCCACTTCCGCACCGGCTCGTTCGCCGCCGGGGTGACCCTCCTCGACGCGATCGGCGAGCTCGCCGACGCCGCGGACCACCACCCCGACGTCGACCTGCGTTACGGCGGCGTGACCGTCCGGCTGATCTCGCACGACGTCGGGGGCCTGAGCGACCGCGACGTGCGCCTCGCCCGGCAGATCTCGGACGCGGCGCGCGAGCTCGACATCCCGGCGGACCCGACGACGGTCCAGGTCGTGCAGGTCGCGGTCGACGCGCTCGTCGGCCCGGACGTGGTCCCGTTCTGGCGTGCGGTGCTCGGGTACCGCGACGACGGTCCGGAGGACCTCGTCGACCCGCTCGGACGCGGGCCGTCGTTCTGGTTCCAGCAGATGGACGCACCCCGCCCCCAGCGCAACCGCATCCACGTCGACGTGTCCGTCCCGCACGACCAGGCGCAGGCCCGGGTCGCCGCGGCGCTCGCGGCGGGCGGGCACCTGGTGAGCGACGCGCACGCACCGCAGTGGTGGACGCTCGCGGACGCCGAGGGCAACGAGGTCGACGTCGCGACGTGGCAGGGGCGCGACTGACGGCCCGCGGTACGGTCCTCGCGTGACGGACGTGGACGAGCAGGGCCGACCGGAACCGCCGCTGACCGACGACGAGGTCGGCACGCTCGTCGGGTTCCTCGACTTCCAGCGGGCGACGCTGCGGTGGAAGACCGACGGTCTCGACGCCGCGGGTCTGTCGGCGACGACGGCGGCGTCGACGATGACGCTCGGCGGCCTGCTCAAGCACCTCGCGTACGTCGAGGACCACTGGTTCTCCCGCTCGCTGCGCGGACGCGAGCCGCACGCGCCGTGGGACGGCGTCGACTGGCAGGCCGACGAGGACTGGGACTGGCACTCGGCCGCGCTCGACTCCCCCGCCGAGCTCCGCGCGCTGTGGCAGGCGTCGGTCGACCGGTCGCGGGCCGCCGTCTCGGAGGCGCTCGCCGAGGGCGGGCCCGACCAGCTCGCCCTGCGGCGGTGGCGCGACGGCCGGTCACCGAGCCTGCGCTGGATCCTGTGCCACATGATCGAGGAGTACGCGCGGCACAACGGGCACGCGGACCTGCTGCGTGAGTCGGTGGACGGGTCGACCGGCGAGTAGGTGCGTCGCGCACGGCTCGGTGCGGGTGCGCGGGAGCCGCGGTCCTGCGCGAGGATGACCGGATGAGCACCGACGACGTCCCTGCACTGGTCGCCCGTGTCGAGCAGGAGGAGCGCGAGCTCGTCTTCCGCAGCTTCACGCACGACGACGCGTGGCAGCTCGGCTGCCTGCTCGTGGAGCTCGCGACCGAACGGTCGCTGCCGGTGACGATCGACATCCGTCGCGGCGGGCAGCAGCTGTTCCACGCCGCTCGTGAGGGCACGACGCCGGACAACGACACGTGGGTCGAGCGCAAGGTCCGTGTCGTGCAGCGGTTCGGGGCCTCGTCCTACCTGATGGGTCTGCGGGCGCGGGCGAAGGGCACGACGTTCGCGGCGCAGCACGAGCTGTCCCTGCAGGAGTACGCCGCGCACGGCGGGGCCTTCCCCGTGCGGGTCGAGGGCGCCGGCGTGGTCGGGACCGTCACGGTGTCCGGCCTTCCGCAGGCCGACGACCACGCACTCGTCGTCGAGGCGGTTCGTGCCTTCCTGGCCTGACGTCGAGCCGCCCACAGCACCGCCGGCCGCTCCCCCGGCCACCGATCCGGGTCGGCCCGCGACGCGGCCGGTGCGGCGCTCGGCACCCTTGCCCCATGAGCGACCACGACGACCACTGGTTCGAGCACCCGTTCGGGCCGGCGCCCGGGAACGGCACCGTGCACGACGCCTGGGCCGACGAGCCCTGGATCGTCGACGTGCACGGCCCGGACGACGACCTTCCGCGGCTCCCGGCCGACGTGCTGCAGAGCCACGGGGACGTCCTCGCCGTGCTCCTGCACCTCGTCGGACCCGAGCGCGCGGGTCCTCCGGCGCTCTGGTTCCTGCTGCTCGACGACGAGGACCGCTGCCTGCCGCTCGTCCTGCCCGTGAACGACGTGCCCCTGCGTGCCGATCCTGCCGTCGCTGCGCAGGTCATGACCGGGCTCGCCTCGGTGCTCGACCGCGAGGCACCGGGCGGTTCGCTGGTCGTGGCGTGCGTGCGGGCCGGTGGGGGGGACCGCGGGGCGTTCGAGACCTCCTGGGCCGCCGCCCTGCGTGAGGCCGCCGACGACCGCGGGCTGCGCGTGCGTGCCGTCGCCGCGCTCGGCGCCAACCGGGCGCGGATCCTCGAGTGGTGACGCCCACCCGCGCCACGCCGGGCGTGACGCACGCCGCCCGGACGGGCCGGACGAGGCGGACCGAGGTCAGGCGAGCGGTCCCGGTGCAGCCTCGTCGATCGCGGCGAGCTGCTCGAGCGTCGGCTCCCACAGGATCGACGCGACGTTCGCGCGCAGCTGCTCGGGGGTCCGGGCACCCGCGATGACGCTCCCCACCGCCGGCTGCGCGGCGAGACCGCCCAGCGCGAGCGTGGGGAGGTCGATGTCCCACCGCTCCGCGAGGGCGGCGAGCGAGCCGATCCGGTCGAAGTCGGCGCGAGCGAGCCGGTCCGGCATCCGCTCGAGCCGGGAGCCCGAGGGTGCGGGCTCGCCCTGCCGGTACTTCCCGGTGAGCAGCCCGGACGCCAGCGGGACGTACGGCAGGATGCCGACCCCGACCTGCTCGGCGGCGGGGACCAGCTCGGCCTCCGCGGAGCGGTCGAGGAGGTTGTACCTGTTCTGGGCGGAGACGAACGGGGTGAGGGCACCCGTGCGGGCCGTCCAGTCGGCGTCCACGACCTGCCACGCGGCGAAGTTCGACGAGCCGAGGTAGCGCACCTTGCCCTCGACGACGAGCTCGTGCAACGCGGCGAGCGTCTCCTCGACGGGCGTCGTCGGGTCCGGGACGTGCAGCTGGTACAGGTCGATCCAGTCGGTGCCGAGCCGGCGCAGCGACCCCTCGACGGCCCGTCGCACGTACCGGCGCGACCCGCGGGCGTCCCAGTCGGGGCCGTTGAGGCCACGGGTGTCCGCGCCGAACTTGGTCGCCACCACCACGTCGTCGCGGTGCGACCCGAGGGCGGCGCCGAGCAGCTCCTCGCTCTGCCCGGGCACGCCGCCGTACACGTCGGCGGTGTCGAAGAAGGTCACGCCTGCCTCGAGGGCGGTCGCGACGAGCTCGGGCACGCCGTCGGGATGAAGCGTCGCCCCGAAGGTGTTGCAGCCGAGGCCCGCGACGGACACGGCGAGGCCGCTGTCCCCCAGCCGGCGGAAGGTCATGTCAGATGTCGTCGCGCTCGTCACGTGAGCACCCTACGGCCGCTCGATGAGACGAGTCTCACCCGGTTTCGCCCGCCCTGCGCGTGCCTCATTCACCAACCCTTCACTTGCACCTGGAACACTGGGGGGACGAACACCGTTGACAACGGTGGACGTTCCCACACTCGAAGGCCGTCACCACGGCACGGAGGTTCCCTGATGGCAAACCGGTCCCTGCGCGGCATGCGCATCGGGTCCCACAGCATGGAGACGGACGAGGGCGTCGACTTCGCCCCCCGCCTCCAGGCCCACTACGACTGCCCCAACGGGCACACCATCATCCTGCCGTTCTCGGTCGAGGCCGACGTGCCGGTGGTGTGGGAGTGCCGTTGCGGAGCCGAGGCGCTCCTGCGCGACGCCTCGAAGCCTGAGGTCAAGGCCGGCAAGGCGCCCCGCACGCACTGGGACATGCTGCTGGAGCGCCGCACGATCGGCGAGCTCCAGGAGCTGCTCGACGAGCGGCTCGACCTGCTCCGCGCGGGCAAGCTGCGCCGCAGCGCCTGACCCGCACGCACGGCACCACGGTCACCTCGACCGACGGAACGCTCCCGCCACCTGGCGGGAGCGTTCGTGCATCCCCCACCGGGTCACGTTGACGAGGGCCTCGACGATGATGTCGCGGCTCATCTTCGACTCGCCGAGCTCCCGCTCGACGAACGTGATCGGCACCTCGACGACGCGCGCACCAGCACGCACCGCCCGCCACGCCATGTCGATCTGGAAGCAGTAGCCCTGCGATGCGACGTCGCCGAGCGTGAGCCCACGCAGCAGGTCGGCGCGGTACGCACGGAACCCGCCGGTCGCGTCGCCGAGCGGGATCCCGAGCATGATCCGGGTGTACAGGTTGGCGCCGCGGGACAGCACCTCACGGTGCAGCGGCCAGTTCACGACCTTCCCGCCCCGGACCCACCGGGACCCGAGCACCAGGTCCGCACGGTCGAGGGCCGCCAGCAGCAGCGGCAGGTCCTGCGCGCGGTGCGACCCGTCGGCGTCCATCTCGACGACGACGTCGTAGCCACGCTCGAGCGCCCAGCCGAACCCGGCGACGTACGCGGTGCCCAGCCCCTGCTTCCCGGTGCGGTGCAGCACGCTGATCGACCGCGGCGACCCCGCGGCGGACTCGCTCTCGGCGATCTTCTCCGCGAGCTCCCCGGTGCCGTCGGGCGAGCCGTCGTCCACGACGAGGACGTCGGCCGTGGGGACGTGCTCACGGAGCCGGTCGAGGGCGATCGGCAGGTTCTCGCGCTCGTCGTACGTGGGGACGACGACGAGGACACGGGTGAGGCTGTCGCTCATGCGGGCGGATCCGTTCGGTCGGCGCGGCGCACCCGGTACGCGCCGGCAGCGCCGGCGACGACCGTGCACACCGCGAGAGCGTCGATGATCCAGGCGGGCCACGACCCGGACCGGTCTGCGGGCGTCAGCGACTGCCGCAGGGGCAGCGTCGCGACCATCTGGTCCGCGGTGAACAGATCGGTCTGCCGGCTGACGACCCCGTTGGGCTGGATCACGGCGCTGACGCCGACGGTGGAGATCTGCACCGTCGCCCTGCCGTGCTCCACCGCCCGCAGCCGCGCCATCGCGAGCTGCTGCGTGGACTCGTCTGTCATGCCGAACGACGCGTTGTTCGTCTGCACGACAAGCACCTCTCCCCCGGCCCGCACCGCGTCCCGGACGAGGGCATCGTAGGCGACCTCGAAGCAGATGACGTCCCCCAGTCCCACAGTGCGGCCGAGACGCTCCGAGGTCAGCGGGACGTAGCCCGGGCCCTGGCCGGGGATCATGTCGCGCGTCACGAGGTCCACCGCGGACGAGAACGGCCGCACGAGCGAGCGCAGCGGGATGTACTCGGCGAACGGCGCCGGGTGCTGCTTGGTGTAGCTCGCGACGACGCCCTGGCCCGGCTCCCACAGGACCGCGGTGTTGTAGCGGCCACCGCTCGGCGGGTACTGGACGGTGCCGACGAGCATCGGCGCGTCGACCGCCCGGGCGGCCTCGTCGATGAGGCCGGCGGCCCGCTCGTCGGCCTGCGGGTCGATGTCGGTGCCGTTCTCGGGCCACAGCACGACGTCCAGCTCGCCGGGCTCCACCTGGTCGAGCAGCGCGTACGTGCCCGTCAGGTGGTTGTCGAGCACGGCCTCGCGCTGGCCGAAGGCGTCGAGGCCGGTGCCCGGCACGTTCCCCTGCACGGCGCCGACCTTGAGCGACCCGTCCTCGGCCTGGGTGTCCAGGGGCAGCGCGAACGCCACAGCGGCGACGACCACGACGACCGCCCCCGACGCGACGAGGCGACCCACGGCCAGCTGTCGGGCCGCCAGGTACGCACGGGCGAGCGCGACCCCGACGACTGCCACGACGCCGCTCAGCAGGGGGGTGCCACCGAGCCACATGAACGCGGCGAGCGGGGAGTCCGCCTGCGAGAAGGCGAGCCGGCCCCACGGGAAGCCGCCGAACGGCCACGCCGACCGCAGCTCCTCCACGGCCACCCAGAGCAGCGTGAACACGAGAGCCTGCCAGCCTCCGCTGCGCCAGACGGCCTCGCCGCGACGCGCCCAGGACCAGGCCGCGCCGAACAGGGCGACGCACAACGCCTCGAGCGTGCTGAGCGCGAGCCACGGCACGAACCCCACGGCCTCGTCCGCCCAGGTGATGAGCGGGGCGAAGCAGGCCAGGCCCCACGCGAGCCCGACGAGGGTGTTCCAGCGGGCGCTGTCCCGTCGCAGCGCCAGGTACAGCAGCGCCATGCCGAGGAACGCCGTGCCCCACCATCCGGGCGACGGGAACGCGAGCCGCGTCAGGTACCCGCCGGCGACTGCGAGCACGAGGGTCCACCAACGGGCGGGTTCACGGGCGGACACCGCGCAAGGGTACGACGTCAGCCTGTTCGCCGAGGTGAGGGGAACGGGCGGACCGACCGGCCCACGTGTCCTTCGTACCGGTCGCATGCTGCGCACGGACCGTTTTCTGTTGAACACGCGGGCCCGGTCGGAGCCCGACGTCCTCCGTCGTCCCAGGAGGGCGACGCCCTCCCCGGGGTGGTCGACCGACAGCATCGTCGGACGGCCGTGGCGGTGGATTTACCTTCGTGAACCTACCGAGATCCGCGGGGGTGTCAAGGCGTCGTCGGCGCAGGTCGCAGCCGTCCGTGCAGGTCGTGGCGGTGCCGATCATCCGATCCGTGCAGTTCGGTTCGGCGTGTCGCCGCGCGTGTCGCGAAACTACGTCGAACCGGTTGCGACGAGGTGTCAGCGGCGACCGCGAAATTCACCCGGAGCGGGTGACCCCGGCCCCCTCAGCCGAGGGCGTCGAACACCACGACACCGTCGCGGACGGTGCGCAGGCAGACCGGGTCGGGGGCGTCCGCGGAGAGGTCGGGCAGCAGCGGGGTGCCCGCCCGGGCGTCCGTGCTCCACGTCGACAGCCGGCCGTCGGGGGCCTGCACCGCGAGGTGCTCCGCGCGCCACACGGCCAGGTGCGCGGGCGCCCCCACCCGCAGCTCGCCCGCTCCCGTGTGGTCGAGCCCCGCGAGACGCCACCCGCCGCGCGTCGACGCACGGAAGGCCGCCCGGGCCGAGATCCGCTGCTCCACCGCCGAGTGCCGGATCGCGGCCCGCACCCCCGCCCAGGGGTCGGCCGGCGTCACCGGTGCGTCGGAGCCGAACGCGAGCGGCACGCCCGCCGCAGCGAGGTCGGCGAGCGGGTTGAGCGCCGCCGCCCGTCCCGGGCCGAGCCGGGTGGCGTACATCGCCGACTCGCCGCCCCACGCGGCGTCGAACGCCGGCTGGACGCTCAGGCGCACGCCGAGCAGCACCAGGGCGGCGAGGGTCGGAGCGTCGACCATCTCCGCGTGCTCGAGCCGGTGACCGGCGCGGGCGATCGCCTCCACGCCCTCGACGTCGGCCGCGGCCCGCAGCCCGAGGAGCACCTCGTCCATGGCCCGGTCGCCGATGACGTGGAAGCCACCGTGCACACCGGCGCGTGTCACCGCCGTGACGTGGTTGCAGATCTCCTCGGCGGTCAGGTAGAGCACGCCGTCGTGCGTCGGGTCGTCCGTGTACGGGGCACGCAGCGCGGCGGTGCGCGAACCGAGCGAGCCGTCGACGTTCAGGTCGCCGCCGATGCCCGTCAGCCCGGGGATCGCGGCGAGGACCTCGCGTGCGTCGTCCACCGTCACGCACCGCTCACCGCGGTACCCGACGAGGTGCGGCAGCCCGTCGGCGGCCGACGCGGTCAGGGCGAGCAGCTCGACGAGCCCGTCGCGGGTGTCGATGAACGGCGCGCTCTGCTCGTGCACCGACACGATGCCGCGGGACGCGACGTGCTGCAGCGCGCGCCGGTACAGAGCGGTCCGACGCCCGGCGGACATCGCGCGGGCCGCGTCGCGTGCCGCGTGGTGGGCGTCCCGCTCGACCCGCCCGTCGTCGCTCCACCCCGGCAGCCCGTCGAGCCCGGCAGACCGGGCGAGCGCGCTGGACACGACCGCGGAGTGCACGTCGACGCGCGCCAGGTAGACGGGGGCGCCGCCGGCGGCCGCGTCGAGCTCCGACCGGGTGGGCGCACGTCCCTCCGGCCACTCGAGCTCGTCCCAGCCGAAGCCGAGCAGCGGCACGTCGGACGCCGGGCGGCTGCTCGCGGCCCGGTGCACGGCGTCGAGGGCGTCGGCGAGCGACCGCACCCCTCCCGCGGCGGACAGGTCGACGCTCTCCAGCGCCAGCCCGGTCTCGAGCACGTGGACGTGCGCGTCGACGAACCCGGGGGCGACGAGCGCCCCGTCGAGGTCGACCACCTCGTCGGCCCGGGACACCATCGCGTCGGCGGTGTCGTCCGCGCCGAGCCAGGCGACGACGCCGTCCTCGACGAGCAGGGCCTCAGCGAACGGGTCGGCCGGGGAGTGGATCACGCCGTGCCGGTAGAGGGTCGAGGTCACATCCGCTCACGATAGGGCAGGTCAGACCCAGGAGCCTGACCTGGGACCGGGGAGGCCGGACGGCGGCGCCCGTGAGGACCGCCCCGCACCGCGCGTCAGACCGACGAGTAGGCGACGACCCCGCGCCGCAGCGCGTCGACGGAGCGGCGGGCGGTGGACCGCAACCGCTCGTCGGGCGCGGCCTGACCGAGCTGGTCGAGCACGTCGATGACCTGCTTGCACCACCGCACGAAGTCGCCCGCCGACAGCTCGCCGCCGCGCAGCACGGCGTCCAGGCTGCGCCCCGACGCCCAGCGGTGGATCGACTCGATGAGGCCGAGGTCGAGCGGCACCGTCGTCTCCAGACGGTGCTCGGACTCGAGGTCCTCGAGCTCGGACCAGGCCCGCACGGTGCCCTCCAGGGCACGCCCGAGCCGGCCGGCAGGGCCGCCGGGCACCCGCGGCTCGGCCTGGTCCTCACGCCGCGAGCGGTAGACGAGCGTCGAGGTCACCGCCGCGAGCCCCGCGGCGTCGAGCTCGTCCCAGGTGCCGCGCCGCAGGCACTCGGCGAGCAGCAGGTCGTTCTCCGCGTAGAGGCGGCGCAGCCAGCGGCCGTCCGTGGTCACCGCCAGGGGGCCGTCCTGCGCCGCCAGGTAGCCGAGGCGCACGAGCACGTCGCAGATCCGGTCGAAGACGGCCGCGATCGACCCCGTGCGCCCGGCGATCCGGGCGACGAGCGCGTCGTGCTCGGACTTGAGCCGCGCCCAGCGCTCGGCCCAGCGGGCGTGCTCCTCGCGGTCCGGGCAGGCATGGCACGGATGGGCGCGCAGACGACGTCGCAGAGCCGCCAGGGCGGCGTCCTCGGCGGCCGCGCCCCGGTCCGGGCGTGCCTGGCGCGGTCGGCCGCGGCCCGCGCCGTCCGACGAGGCGCGCCCCGAGCCGTCCGGGACGGCGCTGCGCAGCGACGCGGCCAGGTCGCGTCGGGCGGCCGGGACGCGCACGTTGAACGACTTCGGCACCCGCAGCCAGCCGACCGTCCGGGCGCCCGTGCCCACGTCCGCGACCGTCAGACGGCGCACCTGCCGGTCGACGGTCAGCACCGTCGGACGGGGGCCGTCGAAGCCCGGCTGTCCACCCGGGTCGATGACGACCGCGTGGCCCGTCCGGCGGCCCACCGGGATCTCCAGGACGTCGCCGACGCGCAGCCCTTCCAGCGTGCGGGCGACCTCCGCGCGCCGGGCCGAGGCCGCCGCGCGCGTGGCGTCCTTCTCGTGCTGGGCGATCTGCCGTCGCAGCCCCGCGTACTCCGCGAAGTCGCCCAGGTGGCACGTCATGGCCTTCGCGTAGCCGTCGAGCGCCTCGGTGTGCGCCTGGGCCTGTCGGGCGAGCCCGACGACGCCGCGGTCGGCCTGGAACTGCGCGAACGACGTCTCCAGGACCTCCCGGGCACGCTCCGCACCGACCTGCGCGACCAGGTTGACCGCCATGTTGTACGTCGGCCGGAAGCTCGACCGCAGCGGGTACAGCCGCTTCGAGGCGAGCCCCGCGAGCTGCACGGGGTCCAGTCCCGGGTGCGCGACGACGACGGCGTGCCCCTCGGTGTCGATCCCCCGCCGCCCCGCACGGCCGGTGAGCTGGGTGTACTCCCCCGGCGTGACGTCGACGTGGTTCGACCCGTCCCACTTGACGAGCTTTTCCAGGACGACGGACCGCGCGGGCATGTTGATGCCGAGCGCGAGCGTCTCCGTCGCGAACACGACCTTGACCAGGCCGCGGGAGAACAGGTCCTCGACGGTCTCCTTGAACAGCGGCAGCATCCCGGCGTGGTGCGCGGCGATGCCGCGGGTCAGGGCCTCCGCGAGGTCCCAGTACCCCAGGACGTCGAGGTCCTCCGGCGGGATCGCCGCCGACCGTTCCTCGACGACCCGCCGGATCTCCGCCTGCTCCGCCGGGCTCGTCAGCCGCACGCCCGCCGCGAGGCACTGCTGCACGGCGCCGTCGCACCCGGCCCGGGAGAAGATGAACACGATCGCCGGCAGCAGGCCGTCCTTGTCGAGGGCGTCGACCACCGCGAACCGCGGCGTCGGCCGACCCCCGCCCGGACGTCCCCCGCCGGGCCGCCCGCCGGGACGGTGCCCGCCGCGCCCGCGGTAGCCGCGGTCGCCGGGCCCGTGCGCCGACTCCTGACGGTCGCGCCGGCGCAGCAGATGCGTGAGGTCCGGGTTGATCGGCGGGTCGACGCCGGGGTCCGTCGGGTCGACGTGCCCGGCGTACAGGTCGAGCAGGTCGTCGCGCACGAGCACGTGCTGCCCGAGCGGGACCGGACGGTGCTCGCTGACCACCACCGTCGTGTCGCCGCGGACCGTCGCGAGCCAGTCGCCGAACTCCTCCGCGTTCGACACCGTGGCGGACAGCGACACCAGCTGCACGTCGTCCGGCAGGTGGATGATCACCTCCTCCCACACCGGCCCACGGAACCGGTCGGCCAGGTAGTGCACCTCGTCCATCACGACGAACCCGAGGCCCGCGAGGGTCGGCGAGCCGGCGTACAGCATGTTGCGGAGCACCTCGGTGGTCATGACGACCACGGGCGCCTCGCCGTTGATCGTCGTGTCCCCCGTCAGCAGCCCGACCGACTGCGGGCCGTAGCGACGCACCAGGTCGGCGTACTTCTGGTTCGACAGCGCCTTGATGGGCGTCGTGTAGAACGCCTTGCGGCCCCCGACGAGCGCCAGGTGCACCGCGAACTCGCCCACGACCGTCTTGCCGGCGCCGGTCGGTGCCGCGACGAGCACGCCGCTGCCCCGCTCGAGGGCCTGGCACGCGTCGACCTGGAACGGGTCGAGAGGGAACGACAGCAGCTCACGGAACCGGCCGAGCTCGCTGCGCTCGACCTCGGCCCGGCGCTGGGCGGCCGCGTACCGCTCGGCGGGCGACGGCTCAGGGGGCGACGCGGGTGCGGACCTGCGGGAACGGGAGACCACACGGACACCCTAGGCACGCGCACGCCGGGCGTGCGGGCGCCGCGCTCCGTGGGCCCCGCTGCGACCCGTCCGGCTCAGGCCAGGACGGACAACGCGCCGGGGTCCACCTGGACCCGCAGCGGCAGCGTGCCGACGCGCTCTCCGTCCGCGAACGCGGCGGGCGGCGCCGCCCCGAGCTCGTGGAGCGGCTCGATCAGCACCGACCGGCTGCGGACGACCCGCACCGCCGGATGACGGACGTGGTGGCCTCGGTAGATCCCCGGGAAGATCTTGACGACCCCCGGCTTGGTGAACGGGCCGGCGAGGACCACGTCGAGCAGCCCGTCGTCCGGCTGCGCGTCCGGCGCGATCTTGAGGCCG
The DNA here is from genome assembly GCF_016862675.1 of Cellulomonas chitinilytica. Classification (GTDB taxonomy): domain Bacteria; phylum Actinomycetota; class Actinomycetes; order Actinomycetales; family Cellulomonadaceae; genus Cellulomonas; species Cellulomonas chitinilytica. The sequence continues at coordinate 150,783 of NZ_BONK01000003.1, forward strand.
CCGCCGATCCACGGCACGTTCGCGACCGCGACCAGGGTGCCGGCCGACTCCCAGACCTCGTCGTCGAGCGTCACCCGGTAGCCGAACGGCCGGAACGACGCGAGCTCCGGGACGAGCGCGCGGACGTACCGGGCGGAGCCCTTGGGCCAGGTCAGCTCGTTCGCGCGCGCGTTGATCGCGGCGTCGATCCCGCACGAGAGGACGCCCACGAACCACTCGTGCGCGGCGTGCTGGGGCGAGCCGACCCGCACGGCGTCGATGCGCCGGGGGCCCTCGTGCAGCCCTCGCTCGACGACGGCGACGGAGGCGGCGATGTCGCCGCGCGGGAGCCCCAGGGTGCGAGCGATGTCGTTCCCCGTGCCCGCCGCGACGATGCCGAGCGGCAGGGCAGTGCCCGCCACGACGTTCACGCCGAGATGCGCCATCCCGTCACCACCGACCACGACCACCGCGTCGAGCCCCTGGACGGCCGCGGCGCGCGCCCGGTCGGTGGCCTGCGCCAGCGTGGGAGCGGACAGGTCCTGGACCTTGAAGCCCTTCGCCTCGAGCATCTCGTGGACCTGACGTCCCGCGGACGCGCCGCGGCCCTTGCCGGCCGTCGGGTTGACGACGACTCCCACGTGCCTCATGCGGTGGCGCTCCCCGTGCTCGGATCCTCGCCGGGAAGGGTGCCGTCCAACCGGGGCAGACCGGCGGCGACACGCCGCCTGTCGACACGCCGGTCGTGCAGGACGCAGATGACGAGCGCCGCGAAGTAGAGCAGGCAGATCGGGACGGCCACCGCGATCATCGTGATGGCGTCCGGCGTCGGCGTCATGACGGCGGCGAACACGAAGGCGATGAGGACGGCCCAGCGCCAGCCCTTGCGCCACGTGGCAGCCCGTCCGATGCCCGCGAAGTTCAGGGCGACCATCACCACGGGGAGCAGGAACGCCAGCCCGAACGCGAGGATCAGGCGCATCACGAACCCGAGGTACGTCTGCGCGTCGATGAGGTTCGCCGACCCCTCCGGCGTGAAGCCGGTGAGCAGCTCGACGGCGTTCGGCAGCGCCCACCAGGCGAGGGCCGTGCCCGCGAGGAACAGCGGCACCGCCGCCGCGAGGAAGCCGATCGCGTAGTGCCGTTCCTTGCGCGTCAGACCCGGGGTGATGAACGCCCACAGCTGGTAGATCCACCACGGGCTGGACAGGATCACGCCGAGGAAGAACGACACCTTGAGCTTCATGTCGAACGACGTCGCGATGCCCGCGAAGTTCAGGGCGACCAGGTCGTCGCCCCGCAGGTCGGCCACGTGCTGCAACGGCATCTGCAGCGCCTCGAACACCGGGTCGTACAGCCACCACCCGACGGCGGCGCCCACGACGAGGCCGAGCGCCGCGAAGAACACGCGACGTCGCAGCTCGGCGAGGTGCGCCCGCAGGGGCATCCGGCCGCCGGGATCGTCCCCGCGGCGTGCAGCTTCCACGTGCGGTCAGACCTTCGGCGGGGTGCCGCCCTCGGTCGGCTCGTCGGTCGGCCGGTCCGAGGTGGGCTTCTTGTCCCCGTCGGGCTCGCGCAGGTCCTTGACCTCGTCGCGGAAGATCTTCATCGACTGGCCGACGCTCTTGGCGAGCCCGGGCAGGCGGTTCGCACCGAAGAGCAGCACGACGAGCACCACGATGATGATGATGTGCCAGAACTGCAGGCCGTTCCTGAACATGGGTGCTCTCCTCAGTGGTGCGGGGCCTGTCGATCCTAACTGCCCGGGACGCCCCCTCCTGCCCGGTCCCGCGACCGGTTTCGCCCGGTTGTCAGCGCCAGTACGCACCCCACGACGCCCACGTCCGACCGTGGCGCTCGGCACGCTCGGCGCGGCGGGCGTGGGCGGCCGCACGAACGGCGTCGTACCGGCGCCGGACCGTCACGACGTCCGCCAGCACCGTCGGCCCGGTGTCGCGGACCTCCGCGGCGAGGCGCAGCTCCTCCACCCGGTCGGCGAGCTCCTGGGCCGCGCCGGCGGCCCGGCCGAGCTCGGCGGCCAGGGCGGTGGCCGAGCGCCACAGACGCCGGCCGAGGAAGAACGCCCCCGTCAGGGTGCCCACGACGAGCACCGTCCACACGCTGAACCAGAGCATCGTCAGCCCTCCGCCGCCGCACCGAGACCCGGGTCCGCGAGCGGCCCGTACGCGGCGAGCGCCGCCCGGGCGGCAGCGGCAGCCTCGTCCGCCACCCGCACCGGCGTCGCGCCGAGGACCTCGCCGGCCACCTGCAGCACCAGGTGACGCAGCCACGCCGGCCGCACGACGCGCAGGTCCAGCTCGAACGACCCGTCCGGCAGGTTGCGCACCGCCTCGACCGGGACGCTCTCCGCGACCCAGCGCGCCGTGCTCGCGAGGTGCAGCGTCACCAGCTCCCCCTCGGGCCCGGGTGCGAACTCGCCGCTGCGGGCGCCGATGCCGTGGTCCTGCGCGGCCTCGTCGAGCAGCGTCGCCTCGAGGATCCGGTCCACCCGGAACAGCCGCTCGTCGTCCACGAGCAGGCACCAGCCGAGCAGGTACGAGCGCTCGTCGTCGGTCACGAGCCGGGCCGGGTCGACGTCGCGCTCGGTCGAGACGTCGGCCGCGTTCACGTACCGCAGGTGCAGCCGGCGCCGGCGCCGCAGCGCGGTCGCGACCGTGGCCGCCACCTCGGGCGCCGCGTCCATGCCGAGCTGCACGTCCACCGCGGCCGCCGCGTCGCCCGTCGCCGCCGTGAGCTTGGCGAGCGCCGACTCGAGGACCGCCGCCCGCTCCGGGTCCAGGGCCGGGCCGAACGACGCGGACAGCGCGCGCAGAGCCGCCACGAGCGCCACGGCCTCCCGCGTGCCCAGCCGCAGCGGGCGCGTCATCCCGCGCGACTCGGTCAGGCGGACGACGCCCTGCTCGTAGGACGCCGCGTCGAAGTCGATGAGGTCGTGCGGGAAGTAGCCGGGCGTCCCGGTCACCCACAACGTGTCGATGTCCTCGAGCACCTGGTCGGCCGACACGCCGAACTGCTCGGCGATGTCCTCCACGGGCACGCCCTCGTGCCGGTCGAGGTACGTGATCATCCCCAGCATCCGCAGCAGGCGGTCGCTCGCCCGCTCAGCCACCGGCCCCGACCCTCTCGTCGAGCGTCGCCGCGGTCCGCAGCAGGCGCAGCACCGAGCGGCGCAGCTCGTCGGGCGCGAGCACCAGCACGGCGTCGCCGTACCCGACGAGCTCCTCCGCGAGCTCCCACGACGAGCGGAACAGCACGTGCACCACGTCCCGGTGCTCGAGGAGCGGCCCCGCCACCGGGTCGGCGCGCCAGTCCGGCACGTCCGCGGGTGCGGCGACGGACCGGGCCCGCATCGCGCCCGCACGCTCCGGCCGCACCGCGAGCGTCGCGACCTGCTGGGCACCCGTCGCCCACGACGCCATCGCCGCCGCCAGCTCGTCGTCCGCCGGCGGCGGGAACGCCCCCGGCTCACCCAACGTCCGGACGGCCCCCTCGATCCGGCTGAGCCGGAACGACCTGCTCGCGCCACGGTCCCGGTCCCGGCCGACCAGCACCCAGCCGCCGCGGCGCGCCAGCAGCCGCCACGGTTCGACGACGCGCTCACGCACCTCCCCCGTGTTCGCGGCGCGGTACGTGAAGCGCACGACCCGCCGCTCGTGCACGGCGTCCATCAAGGGGCCGAGCGCACCACCGCCGGGTCGCACGCGCGGCGCGAGCCCCGTGACGAGGTCGGTCGACCCCGGGGCGTCACCCACCGCCCGCAGCTTCGTCAGCGCGCGCGACGAGTCCGCCCGCAGCGCCTGGTCCTGCCACACCTGCGCGGCCATCGCGAGCACACCGAGCTCGCCCGCGGTCAGGTCGAGGGGCGCCAGCGCGTACGCGTCGAGGTCCACGCGGTACCCGAAGTCGTCGCCGTGGCCCGCGTCCGTCACCGTGACGACCGGGATGCCGAGGTCCCGCAACGTGTCCTTGTCCCGCTCGAACATCCGCTCGAAGGCGTCGTCCGACGGGGCGTCCTGGTACCCGGCGACGCTGGAGCGCACCTGCTCCTTCGTCATCCGGCCGGGGGTGTTGACCAGGGCGATGACGAGGTTGAGCAAGCGCTCGGCGGGGGCGATCGAGGCGGCCATCGGTGACCACCGTAGTGGCCGGTAGCGTGTGCGCCGTGATCACGTGGCGTGCGGGTGTCGTCGTCGGGCTCGGAACGTCGTGGCCGGGCGCCGCGGAGGTCACGGTCCGGCTCGACGAGCACCCCGGGACGGCGCTGCCCGACGAGGTGCGGGCACTGGCCTACCCGTCGCTCGTCGGGCCCGTCGCCCTCGGCGACCGGTTGCTGCTCAACGTCTCCGCCCTCGCCCGCGGGCTCGGCACCGGCGGGTACGCGCTGGTGGTCGGCCACGCCGACCGGCTGCCCGACGACCCGGACGCAGGCCCCGGGCACCTCGTCAAGGCCCGGTACACGCCGCTGCAGGCGATGGTGCTCGGCGTCGACGACCAGGAGTCCCCGCACCACGACGCGCTGCGCGACGCGGACGACCTCGCGGGGATGCCCGTCGTCGTCGCCGACCTGCACTCCGCGCTCCCTGCGGTCGTGGCGGGCGCGCGCCACGCCGCGGCGCTCGCGGGCCTCCCCGCGCCACGCGTCGCCTACGTGATGACGGACGGCGGCGCACTGCCGGCGTGGTTCTCCCGGACCGTCGCCGGGCTGCGGGACGCCGGCTGGGTCGAGGCGTGCATCACCACGGGCCAGGCGTTCGGCGGGGACCTCGAGGCCGTCACCGTCCACACCGGCCTGCTCGCCGCCCGCGTCGTCGTCGGCGCCGACCTCGCGGTCGTCGCCCAGGGCCCCGGCAACCTCGGCACCGGGACCCGGTGGGGGTTCTCCGGCGTGGCCGCGGGCGAGGCCGTGAACGCGGCCGCCACGCTGAACGGTCGCCCGGTCGCGTCCCTGCGGGTCTCGGGCGCCGACGCGCGCGAGCGCCACCTCGGGGTCTCGCACCACTCCCTGACGGCCTACGGGCGTGTCGCTCTCGCCTCCGCCGACGTCCCGGTACCCGTGTTCGACCCGGACCCCGACGGCGGGCTCGACGCGCTCGGGCGACGGGTCCGGCACCAGGTGGCAGCGCTCGCGGCGCCGCACGGCCGGCACCGGCTCGTCGACGTGGACGCCGGCGCCGACCTGCTGTCCGCGCTCGCGGGGTCGCCCGTGCGGCTCTCCACGATGGGCCGCGGGCTCGACCAGGACCCTGCGGCGTTCCTCGCTGCCGGGGTCGCAGGGGTGCACGCGGCACGCCTGGCCGGCTGAGCGACGCGGGCGCGGCGAACGGTCAGTCGTCCTGCGCGGTGGTCGTGTGCAGGGCGACCAGGGTGGCCAGCCGCCGGGCCTCCGTCTGGGCGTACGCGCCGTCGGCGGACTGGATCCCCATGACGGCCAGCGTGTCCCCGTCCGCCAGGTCGAGCTGGACCCAGGGCCGGCCCGAACCGAACCGGACGGACACGATCTCCGGCCACGTCAGACGGGTCGTGATCATCAGGTTCCGGACCGTCAGGCCGTCCTCGTCAGGGACGGCACGCACGGTCGCCTGCCGCCAGCAGAACCAGGCGATGAGGACGCCGACGAGCGCGAACCCCGCCCGGTCGAGCGGCTCGGCGTTCGGCAGCGCCACGATGAGCAGCGCCGTCAGGACGAGCACCACGACCACGAGCCCGAGCGTCACCAGCCGGGCGAACCGCGGCCGGAACGGGGCGTCCTGCACGTCCACGACGGGTCCGGTCAAAGACGGCACGCGTGGATGGACGTCACGAGGATCGCGCGGGCACCCACGTCGTACAGGGCGTCCATGACGCGGTTCGTCTGGTCGCGCCGGACCATCGCCCGGACGGCGGCCCACTCGCGGTTGTGCAGCGGCGACACGGTCGGCGACTCCAGGCCGGGCGTGATCGCGACGGCCTTGTCGACGAGCGACAGCGGCACGTCGTAGTCCATCAGCACGTACTCGCGGGCCGTCAGGACTCCCTGGAGACGGCGGGTCAGCACGTCGAGGCCCGCGGGGGCGTCCACGTCCGAGCGCCGCACGAGGACCGCCTCCGAGCGCAGGATCGGCTCGCCGAACACCTCCAGCCCCGCGGCACGGAGCGTGGTGCCGGTCTCGACGACGTCCGCGATCACGTCCGCGACGCCGAGCTGGATGGCGCTCTCGACGGCGCCGTCGAGCCGTACGACACCCGCCGGCACCACGCCGCGCTCCCACAGGAAGCCCGCGACGAGCACCGGGTACGACGTCGCGATGCGCTTGCCGGCGACCTGCTGCACCTCGTCGAGCTCGCCCGCGGTGGACGCGAACCGGAACGTCGAGCGCGCGAAGCCGAGCGGGAGGTGCTCGGTCGCCGCGGACTCCGAGTCGAGCATGAGGTCACGCCCGGTGATGCCGACGTCGACCGTCCCCGCACCGACGTACACCGCGATGTCGCGGGGACGCAGGAAGAAGAACTCGACGTCGTTGTCCGGGTCCGGGAGCACGAGCTCGCGCCCGTCGCGACGCTGCCGGTAACCGGCCTCCCGGAGCATCTCGGCGGCGGGCTCGGACAACGAGCCCTTGTTGGGGACGGCGATCCTCAGCACGTGGTTCCTGTTCGGGAGAAGGGTGGGGCGTCGACGGCGCAGGTCACAGGTGCTCGTAGACGTCGTCGAGCGTGATCCCGAGCGCCACCATGAGCACCTCGAGGTGGTACAGCAGCTGGGAGATCTCCTCGGCGGTCCGCTCGACCCCCTCGTACTCGGCCGCCATCCAGACCTCGGCGGCCTCCTCCACGATCTTCTTGCCGATCGCGTGGACGCCCGCGTCCAGCTCGGTCACGGTGCGGGAGCCGGCGGGCCGGGTGGCCGCCTTCTCGGCGAGCTCGGCGAACAGGTGCTCGAAGGTCTTCACGTCTGTCAAGGGTAGACGGCTCCCGGCACGACCCGGACGCGCGTCCGTCCCCCGGTCAGACGACCACCTGCTCGTCCGCCTCCGCGGTGCGGACGGGACGCTCGCCGCGGGCCCGCCACCACACGACGAAGCCGTACACGACCACGCCCGCGTAGACAAGGTAGAGCACCGCCGACGGGTAGTAGCCGGCCTTCAGCAGCAGAGGCACCCCGACGGCGTCGACCGCGATCCAGATCAGCCAGAACTCGATCCACCCGCGCGCCATGCCGTACGTCGCGAGCATCGACCCGGTGAAGATCCACGCGTCCGCCCACGGCCCCCAGGAGCCCAGCTCGCGGAACAGCATCGCGAACCCGACGGTCCCGACGACCCCCACGACGACGATCGTGGCCCAGCCCGACCAGCCGGCCCATCGCGGCACGACCACCGGGGCGTCCTGCGGGGCACCCGCCCGCTCGTTCGCGCGCTGCAGCTGGCGCCACCGCACCCACCCGTAGACGGACACGATCACGAAGAACACCTGCCGGCCGGCCTGCCCGTACAGGTCGCGCGCCTGCGGCGTGTGGAACACACCGCCGAGGAACACGGTGAACAGCAGCACGTTGCCGACGATGCCGACCGGCCACGCCCACACCCGGCGGCGCATGCCCCCGACGGCCGACGCGAGACCGAACAGGTTGCCGACGATCTCGCGCCACAGGATCGCGTGCCCGGCGATCACCACCTGCGCGTCGAACAGCCAGCCGAGCGGCCCGGTCACGTCACAGCCCTCGCAGCGCGACGACCGTCGCGACCGCTGCCTCGGCGGCCTCGGCGCCCTTGTCCTCGTGCGAGCCGTCGAGCCCCGCACGGTCGAGCGCCTGCGCCTCGTCGTCGCAGGTCAGCACGCCGAAACCGACGGGCACCCCCGTCCGGACGGCCACGTCCGTCAGGCCGGAGGTGGCCGCCGAGCAGACGTACTCGAAGTGCGGCGTGCCGCCCCGGATGACGACGCCGAGCGCGACGACCGCGTCGGCACCCGCCGCGGCGGCCGCCCGCGCGGCGACCGGCAGCTCGAACGTCCCGGGCACGCGCACGACGGTGACGTCCTCGACGTGCGCCGCCTCGAGGGCGCGGCGAGCGCCCGCGAGCAGCCCGTCCATCACGACCGTGTGCCAGCTCGCGGCGACGACGACGACCTTCAGGCCGGTGCCGTCGACGCTCAGGGTGGGTGCTCCCGCACCGCTCATGCCAGGTCCTCCAGGTTCTCGAACAGGTGGTCGGTGGTGTCGACGCCGGGCGGCGACGGGGCCGCGAGGACCGGCGCCACGGCGATGGCCTCCCGCTCCGTCCCGACGGGCAGGTGCAGCAGGTGGCCCATCGACGTGGCCTTGGTCCGCAGGTACTCCTCGTTCTGGGGCGTGTGCCCGACCTCGAGACCGCGCACCTCGGCGACGTCGATGCCGTGCGCGCGCAGGCCCGCGACCTTGGCCGGGTTGTTCGTCAGGAGGCTCACGCGCTCGACGCCGAGGTCCGCGAGGATCGCGGCGGCCGCACCGTACTCCCGACGGTCAGCGGGCCACCCGAGGTCGAGGTTGGCCTCGACGGTGTCGCGGCCCGCGTCCTGCAGCGCGTACGCGGCGACCTTCGCGAGCAGGCCGATGCCCCGGCCCTCGTGCCCGCGCAGGTAGACGACGGCGCCGCCCTGCTCGGCGGCCAGCGCGAGCGCCGCGTCGAGCTGCGGGCCGCAGTCGCACCGGGCCGACCCGAACGCGTCCCCCGTGAGGCACTCCGAGTGGACCCGGACGACCGGCGTCGCGGCGAGGCCGGCGGTCGACACGAGCGCGACGTGCTCGTCGCCCGTGCGCAGGTCGCGGTACCCGTGGATCCGGAAGTCGCCGTGCCGGGTCGGCAGGTACGCGGTGTGCGTCGCGTGCACCCGGTCGTGCAGCACGGGCCGGTCGACGGTCTCCGGCACCGCGTCGTCGTGCTCGCGCCGCCACGCGACGAGGTCCGCGATGGTGAGCAGCACCAGACCCTCCGCCTCGGCCAGCGCCGCGGCGGCCGGCAGGCGGGTCATCGACCCGTCGTCGTCCACGAGCTCCGCGATCGCACCGACCGGCTCCAGGCCCGCCAGGCGGCACAGGTCGACGGCCGCCTCGGTGTGCCCGGCCCGGTGCAGCACACCGCCCGGCACGGCCCGCAGGGGCAGCACGTGACCGGGCCGGATCAGGTCCTCGCGGCCCGACGCCGGGTCCGCCAGCACCCGCAGGGTCCGGGCGCGGTCCGACGCGGAGATGCCGGTCGTGACTCCCGTCGCCGCGTCCACCGTGACCGTGTACGCCGTCCGCCGGGGGTCCTGGCTGTGCGGGACCATGAGCGGCAGGTCCAGCGCGTCCGCCCGGGCGGCAGGCATGGGGGCGCAGAGGTAGCCCGACGAGTGCCGGATCGTCCACGCGACCCACTCGGGCGTCGCCGACTGCGCCGCGAGGATGACGTCCGCCTCGTTCTCCCTGTCGGGCGAGTCCGCGACGAGCACCGGACGTCCCGCGCGCAGCGCCTCCAGCGCCTCCTCGACCGTGCCGATGCGCGGCGTCACCGCAGGACCCCGGCCGTCGAGAGCAGGCGCTCGGTGTACTTCGCCAGCACGTCGACCTCCAGGTTGACGCGCGCCCCCACCGCGAGCGAGCCGAGGGTCGTCGCCTCGAGGGTCGTGGGGATGAGCGAGACACCGAACGCGTCGTCGCCGACGTGCGTCACCGTGAGCGACACCCCCGAGACCGTGACCGACCCCTTCTCCGCGACGTACCGCGCGAGCGTCGGGTCGAGCTCGATCTCGACGTCGTCCCAGCGGGGACCGGGTGTCCGGGAGCGGACCGCGCCGACGCCGTCGACGTGCCCCTGCACCACGTGGCCGCCGTAGCGCCCACCGACCTGCAGGGCGCGCTCGAGGTTCACGGCGCTCCCGACGTCGAGGTCGCCCAGCGCCGTCCGGCGCAGCGTCTCCGGCATGACGTCGGCGACGAACGAGCCGTCGCCCGGCAGCTCCGTGACCGTCAGGCACACCCCGGAGACGGCGATCGAGTCGCCCGGGCGGGCGTCGGACACGACGAGCGGCCCCCGCACGCGCAGCCGGGCGTCCTGCCCGGCCACCTCCAGCAACTCGACCGTGCCGATCTCCTCGACGATCCCGGTGAACATCAGTGCTCCTCGTCCGTGGTGGCAGGGCGGACCCCGGGCGTCGCCGGCGTCGCAGAAGTGGTCGGGGTGGGGGTGGCGACGACGAGCACGTCCGGACCGAGCGGCTGCACGCTCCGGGTCGTCAGGCGCAGCGCGCCGTCGATCGAGGCGATCCCGAGGTCGCCGACGGCGGCCGGTCCGGTGCCGAGCAGGACGGGCGCGACGTAGGCGTGCACCTCGTCGACGAGCCCGGCGCGCAGGAACGCCGCCGCGAGCGTGGGGCCGCCCTCGACGAGCAGGTGCCGCACCTCGCGCCCACCGAGCGCGTCGACGACGACCTGCGGGTCGTGCGTGCGCACGTGCACCAGCTCGCCGCCGGGTCCGCGCAGCCGCGCACCCGCGGGCACGTCGCGATGCCCGACGACGACCCGCAGCGGCTGGTGGCCGTGCAGCTCGCCCGCGGCGTTCCGGGCGGTGAGCGACGGGTCGTCCGCCAGTGCCGTGCCCGTGCCGACCACGATCGCGTCGACCTCGGCGCGCAGGTCGTGGGCGTGCCGGCGTGCGACGTCGGACGTGATCCAGCGGCTGCTGCCGTCCGCTGCGGCGACCCGGCCGTCCAGGCTCGTGGCGAGCTTCAGCGTGACGAAGGGGCGCCCGCGCTCCACGGACGGCAGCCACGCACCGAGCAGGGCTCGCCCCTCCTCGGAGAGCACCCCGGTCCGGACGTCGACCCCGGACGCCCGCAACCGGTCCGCTCCCCCGGCGGCCTGCGGGTTCGGGTCCTCGACGGAGACGACGACGCGCGAGACACCGGCCGCGAGCAGCGCCTCCGTGCACGGCCCGGTGCGCCCCGTGTGGTTGCAGGGCTCGAGCGTGACGACCGCCGTCGCACAGCGCGGGTCGGTGCCCCGGTGCGCGGCGTCCGCGAGTGCCGCCACCTCCGCATGAGGCGTACCCGCACCCTGGTGCCAGCCCTCTCCCACGACGGCACCGTCCGCGTCGACGAGCACGCAGCCGACGCGGGGGTTGGGCCCGTGCGCGGGTCCACGCCGGGCGAGGGCGACCGCGCGGGTCATCGCCTCGAGCTCGACGAGCGTGACGTCCGATCGGGTCGGTGCTGGGTGCTGCGTCGCCGCGCCGGTCATCGTCACCTCCCGGGTGCCGTCAGGGCTCCGGGGGTCGGCGCAGGGAGGACCCGCGCCCACGTCGCACGCCGAAGGCGGACGACGCCACGTACTTCCTCCCATCCGGACTTTCACCGTCGGTCCTGGAGTTCCACCAGGTCAACCGCACCTCCCGTGAGGGACGAGCGGGTCGCGGACTGTCACCGCCGGCTCGGACTTTCACCGACCCCGGAGCACGTGTGTGTGTTCTGTACTGCGCCAACGATCATGCCACACGGCACATTCCCGACCCGGTGACCGTCCGGCCACCGAACAGCGTGCGGCGGCGGAGCGTCGCAGGTCAGGGGCGCGGACGTGCTCAGCTCGCCGGGAGCCCCTGGTCCGCGAGCTCGCGCAGCGCGACGATCTCGGCGGCGACGTCGGGCGCGCCGTACACCGCGGACCCCGCCACGAACACGTTCGCGCCCGCCTCGGCGATCCGCCCGATCGTCGACCGCGAGACACCGCCGTCGACCTGGATCCAGGTGTCGGCGCCCGCTTCGGCGACCGCCCGACGCGCCCGTCGGATCTTCGGCAGCGTGCCCTCGATGAACGACTGCCCGCCGAACCCCGGCTCCACCGTCATCACGAGGATCATGTCGATCTCCGCGAGCAGGTCGAGCAGCGGCTCGACGGGCGAGGCCGGCCGCAGCGCCACCCCGACGCGCACGCCCGCGCCGCGCAGCTCGCGCGCGAGCCGCACCGGGGCCTGCGCGGCCTCGGCGTGGAACGTCACGGACGCGGCACCCGCCTCGGCGTACGTCGGCGCCCAGCGGTCCGCGTCCTCGATCATGAGGTGGACGTCCAGCGGGACGGGCGACACCTCCGCGATGCGCCGCACCACGGGCGGGCCGAGCGTGAGGTTCGGCACGAAGTGGTTGTCCATGACGTCGACGTGGACGAAGTCGGCGGCGGCGATCCTGCCGAGGTCCCGCTCGAGGTTGACGAAGTCGGCGGACAGGATGCTCGGGTTGATCAGCGCGGACACCGGTCCAGCGTATCGGCGGCGTGGGCGCGTCCGCCTGCGCGGGTCGGCTCGCGTCAGGCCGTCCGGCGCAGCAGCGTGAGGTGCATCGCGTCCGTGCCGTGGACGTGCGGCCACAGCTGGACGTCGGTGCGCCCGTCGGGCAGCTCGACGGATCCCGGTGCCAGCTCCCGGACGACGGCCGACGCGTCGACGGGCTCGGCCGCCAGGCCCGCCTTCGCGGCGGCGCGCAGCGCGTCCTTCACGACGAGCTGGGTCTCCACGAGGTGCGGGGAGCAGGTCACGTACGCGACGACGCCGCCCACCCGGACGGCCTGCAGGGCGGAGCCGAGCAGCTCGCGCTGCAGCTGGCCGAGCGGCGCGAGGTCGGCGGGCGTGCGTCGCCACCGCGACTCGGGGCGGCGGCGCAGGGCACCCAGCCCGGTGCACGGTGCATCGACCATCACCCGGTCGAACGCTCCGGGCTCGTCCGTGCCGACGCGGCGGCCGTCGCCGGTCCGGACCTCCTCGACAGCGTCGGACGGGACGGCTCGCAGGGCCTGCTCGACGAGCCGCGCGCGGTGCGGCTGGACCTCGTTCGCGACGAGCCGGGCGCCACGCCCGGCGGCCAGCGAGGCCAGCAGGGCCGCCTTCCCGCCCGGACCGGCGCACAGGTCCAGCCACCGGGTGTCCGGTCCGTCGAGCGGCACGGCCCCGAGGGCGAGCGCGACGACCTGGCTGCCCTCGTCCTGCACGCCGGCGCGCCCGTCGCGGACCGCGCCCACCGCCGCGGGGTCCCCGCCGCCGAGCACCACGGCGGTCGGGGAGACCGTGCCGGCCGTCCCGTCGCCCGCGTCGAGCAGCTCCTGCACCTCCACCAGGCCCGGCCGGGCGACGAGCGTCACCCGAGGGGCGGCGTTGTCGGCCTCGAGCAGGGCCTCGATCTCGTCCGCCGGACGCCCGGCGCCCACGAGCGCCTCGCGCAGGGCGCGGACGACCCACACGGGGTGGCTGTGCAGGACCGCGAGCCGAGCGACCGGGTCGTCGCCCGCCGCGTCGGCGATCCGGCGCTCCCAGCCCTCGACGTCCTCCCGTCCGACGGCCCGGAGCACCGCGTTGACGAACTGCGCGGCACCTGCGCCGACCGTCTCGCGGGCCAGGCCGACGGTCTCCGACACGGCGGCGTGCGGGGGCACCCGCATCCCGAGCAGCTGGTGCGTGCCCAGCCGCAGGAGGTCGAGCACCGGCGGGTCGATCCGGTCGGTCGGCCGGGCCGCGGCCTGCTCGATCACGGCGTCGTACCGGCCACGCAGCCGCAGCGTCCCGTACGCCAGCTCCGTCACGAACGCCGCGTCGCGCCCCCGGATCCCCCGCTCCCGCAGCAGCGGGGGCAGCACGAGGTTGGCGTAGGAGTCGCTGTCGGCGACCGCGCGGAGCACGTCGAACGCGGCACGTCGCGCCGGGTCGCCGCTGCGCCGGCGCTCCGACGGGGCCGTCGTCGACCGCTGCGTGCGGCCCTGCGCGCGGGCCGCGCCTCGCTGCCGTCCTCGCGCGTCGCGACGGTCCGGTCCCTCAGTCATGGTCCGCCCCCAGGACGGTCGTGCCGTCGAGCCGAGCGCCGCGCGCCCAGTCGGCGGCGGCCATCGGACGCTTTCCGGGTGGCGTCACCTCGCCGAGCCGCACGGCGTGCCCGCCCGTGCCGACGAGCACCTCGTGCTTCGTGACCCGCAGCCGACCCGGTCCGAGGTCGTCGACCTCCGGCACCGGGACCACGGGACCGAGCCCGAGGCGTGCACCGTCCGGCAGCGACGTCCACGCACCGGGCGCGGGCGTGCACCCGCGGATGCGCCGGTCGACCGCGTGCGCCGGGTGGGTCCAGCGCACGCGCGCGTCCGCCGCCTCGAGCTTGGGAGCCACGCTCACGCCGTCCGCCGGCTGCGGCACCGGGCTCAGGATGCCGTCCTCGATGCCGTCGAGCGTGCGGACCAGCAGCTCGGCCCCCACGACCGACAACCGGTCGAGCAGCGCCCCCGCGGTGTCCCGCGACCGGACGGTCTCGGTGAGCATGCCGTAGACGGGACCGGTGTCGAGCCCCTCCTCGATGCGGAACGTCGTCGCACCGGTGACCTCGTCGCCCGCGATGACGGCGCGCTGCACGGGGGCGGCCCCCCGCCACGCGGGCAGCACGGAGAAGTGCAGGTTCACCCAGCCGTGCGTCGGGACGTCGAGGACCGCCGCGGGCAGCAGCGCGCCGTAGGCGACCACCGGGGCGGCGTCCACGGCCAGCTCCGCGAGGCGGGCCCGGAAGCCGTCGTCGCGTGGGCTCGGCGGCGTGAGCACCTCGATCCCCGCGTCGGTCGCGGCCACCTTCACGGGGCTCGGCGCGAGCGTCCGCCCTCGACCGGAACGCGCGTCGGGCCGGGTCAGCACCGCCACGACCTCGTGCCGGGAGGCCAGGAGCGCCTCGAGCGACGGCACCGCGGCCGCAGGGGTACCGGCGAAGAGCAGTCGCATGGCGTCGATCCTAGGTGGCCCGGTCCGGATGCTCCGCCGCCGTGCGCGAGGTCAACCCGGCGGCAGGTCGAGGCCGCGCGCGACGAGGTCGGCACGCAGGCGGTCCGCGGACGTGAACACCAGCGAGTCGAAGCCGACGCGGGCGGCCGCCTCGACGTTCGCCGGCGAGTCGTCCGCGAACACCGTCCGGTCCGGGGTGAGCCCGAACCGCACGGCCGTCAGCTCGAAGATCCGCGGGTCCGGCTTGGCGAGGCCGGCCTCACCGGACACGACGACGCCCTCCATCAGGCCGACCGCGGGCGCGACGCGCCCGGCGTGGTGGAACGTCTCGGCCGACCAGTTCGTCAGCCCGACGACCCGCACGCCGGCGTCGAGCAGGTCCCGGACGAGCTGCTCGGTCCCCGGGACCGGACCGGGCAGCGTCTCAGCGAAGTGCTCGACGTACACGTCCAGCGCGTCGACGTGCTCGGGGAACCGTTCGGCCACCTCGGCCCGCGCGTCCGCCCAGCTCCGGCCCGCGTCCTGGCGGTGGTTGAACGCGGCGAAGTCGACGTCGGCGAAGAACGCGTCGACCGCCGACCGCTCCATCCGCCCGACGAACGGCAGGTACGGGTCCCAGGCGAGCACGACGTTGCCCAGGTCGAGGACCACGGCCTCAGGTGCGGTCACGACAGGTCCGTCGGGTCGAGCTGCACCCGTACCGTGCCGCCCTCGCGCCGGGCGCTGCGGACCGAGAGCGAGGCCGCCAACGACCGGGCGAGCGCCTGCCCCTGCGCGCGTGGCACGCGCAGGAGCGCGCGCACCTCCGGCTCGAGGGCGCCCACCGCCGAGCGCTCGGCAGCCCGCGCACCCGTGACCGGCACCGGCCCGAGCACCTCGACGTCGTCGACCCGCTCGACCACGGCGGCGACCGCGTCGCGAGGCCCGGTGACCGACGCGACCCGGACCGCAGGAGGCAGCCGCAGCTCGGCGCGCTCGTCGAGCTCGCGCGACGCGAGACCGACCGGGTCCCAGCGCACGAGCGCCTGCGCCGCGCGCTCGGGCGCGTCGCCCACGAGCAGCACCTGCCCGCCGTCCGCGGACGACCGGACGAGCGCGGCCGCGGCGAGCCACCGCCGGACGGCGTCCTCGGCCGCACCGAGGCCCTGACCCGCGCTCGTCGCCGCGTCGAGGAGCACCGCGGCCGCGTACCCCGACGGGGCGACCGGCTCGGCACCGGGCGTCGCGACGACGAGCGCGGGGACGTCGCGCACCGACGCGAGCACTCCCCCGGCCGCCCGCGCCCCCGACACCCGCACGGGAACCCCGGGGAACGCGCGCCCCAGCTCCTCCGCGGTCCGTTGGGACCCGACCTGCACCGAGCGCAACGTGCCCGCCCCGCACTCGTCGCACCGCCAGCCCGTCGCGAGCCGCCCGCACCACCCGCAGGTGGGCGTGCCGTCCGCGGAGGCGATGCCGAGCGGGCCGTGGCAGGTGGCGCACCGGGCGGACGCCCGGCACCGTCCGCACGCGACGACCGGCAGGTACCCGGCGCGGGGCACCTGCACGAGCACCGGACCTGCGGCGAGCCGGTCGCGGATCGTGCGCCACGCCGGCGTGGGCAGGCGCGCCGCCGCGGCGGGGCCCTCGCGCGCGAGCTCGGTGGAGTTGAGGGCGAGCACCCGGGCGGTCCGCGACCGGGTCGCCGCGCGGTCGGCGACGACCTCACGCGCCCACCCGCTCGCGACGAGCGACTGCGCCGGCACGGTGCGGCCGTGCGCGCCCACGAGGAACGCGCAGCCCTCGAGCTCGGAACGCAGCGCCAGCACCTCACGGACGTGCGGGTACGGCGCGCGCGGCTCCGCGTGCAGGCCGTCCCCGTCGTCCCAGCAGACCACCAGCCCGAGGTCGCGCACCGGCGCGAACGCCGACGCACGCGTGCCGACCACGACCTGCGCCCCGCCGCGCAGCGCCGCGAGGAACGCCCGGTACCGCACGGCCGGCCCGTCGTCGGCCGTGAGCCGGACGGCGCCGTGCGGCCTGTCCGCGGCCCAGCGCGGCACACCGGCGGCGTCGAGGGCGTCCAGGACGCGCTCGACGTCACGCGCGTCCGGCACCACGACGAGCGCGCCCCGGCCTCCGAGCACGCACGCCGCGACGGCCTGGGCGATCGCGTCCGTCCACCGCTCACCAGGGGCCCCCGGCAGCGCCGTCCACACCGCCCGCGGCGCACCGCCGGACGTCACGTGCTGGAGGAAGGCGGGACCGCCGCGGAACGCCGTCCACGCCGACGCCGACGCGTGCGGGACGAGCGGCCCGGCCGCCTCACCGACCGGCTCCCCCTCGACCCGGGCGTGCCGGGGCGGGACCGCGAGCCGCAGCACGTCGACGAGCGTGCCCGCCCACCGGTCCGCGACCGCACGGGCCAGCCGCGCGACGGCCGGCGTGAGCACCGGAAGCGCAGACACGACCCGCCGCAGCGGCAGCAGCTCACCGTCGTGCTCGGCCGTCTCGACCCGTTCGAGCACGTACCCGTCGACGTCCTGCCGGCCGAACCGCACCTTGACCCGGCTCCCGGCGACCGCGCTCTGCGCCATGCTCGCCGGCACCGCGTACTCGAACGGCCGGTCCAGGTGCGCCGGCGGCAGGTCGATCGCGACCCGCGCGACGGGAAGGTGCTCGGCGAGCGGCTGACCACCCGTCGCCGCCCGCACGCGCCGACGAACCCGAGGAGCGGGCAGCCCGTCGAGCACGAGCTGCTCGCCGCCGTCCGTCACCTCCACGCGCCCATCACACCACCCGGGACCCTCGCGGGACGACGGGCTGCCGGGGCGATCAGCCGACCGCGGACCGCAGGTCGTCGACCCGGTCCGTCCGCTCCCAGGTGAACTCGGGGAGCTCGCGCCCGAAGTGGCCGTACGCGGCGGTGCGGCGGTAGATCGGGCGCAGCAGGTCCAGGTCGCGGATGATCGCGGCCGGGCGCAGGTCGAAGACCTCCCGGATCGCGGCCGTCAGGCGCGCCTCGGGGACGGTCGCGGTGCCGAACGTCTCGACGTAGAGGCCCACCGGGTGCGCCTTGCCGATCGCGTAGGCGACCTGCACCTCGCACCGGCGGGCGAGACCCGCGGCGACGACGTTCTTCGCGACCCACCGCATCGCGTACGCGGCCGACCGGTCCACCTTTGACGGGTCCTTGCCCGAGAACGCGCCGCCGCCGTGCCGAGCGATGCCGCCGTACGTGTCGACGATGATCTTGCGGCCGGTCAGGCCGGCGTCACCCTGCGGTCCGCCCACGACGAACGTGCCCGTGGGGTTCACGAGGAGCCGGTGCCCGGCGGCGTCCAGGTCGAGCGACGCCAGGACGGGCGCGACGACGAGCTCGGCGATCGCCGGGCGCAGCGTCGACTCGAGCTGCACGTCCGGGTCGTGCTGCGTCGACAGGACCACCGTGTCCACGGAGACGGCACGGTCGCCGTCGTAGCCGATCGTCACCTGCGTCTTGCCGTCGGGCCGCAGACCCGGCAGCACACCCTCCTTGCGGACCTGGGCCAGCCGCTCCGCCAGACGGTGCGCGACCCAGATGGGCAGCGGGAGCAGCGTCGGGGTGTCGTCCGAGGCGTACCCGAACATCAGGCCCTGGTCCCCGGCGCCCTGCAGGTCGAGCGGGTCCATGTCGGACGTGTCCTCGCGGACCTCGATGGCCTTGTCGACACCGGCCGCGATGTCGGGCGACTGCTGGCCGATCGACACCGACACCCCGCAGGACTCCCCGTCGAAGCCGATGTGCGAGGACGTGTACCCGATGCCCCGGACGACCTCGCGGACCACCTGCGGGATCTCCACGTACGCGCTGGTGGTGACCTCGCCGGCGACGTGCACGAGGCCCGTCGTCACCATCGTCTCGACCGCGACGCGGGCCTGCGGGTCCTGGTCGAGGATCGCGTCGAGGATCGCGTCGGAGATCTGGTCACAGACCTTGTCCGGGTGCCCCTCGGTCACGGACTCGGACGTGAACAGGCGCAGGCTCGGCTCGGTCATGGCCGACAGCGTAACGGCCGATCAGGGCCGGATGACGCCATGTTCAGATGCTGCCAGGACCGCGTCCCACACGGCGTGCGCCACGTCGTCCTTCGACCCGGCGAACCGGGCGACGAGTTCGCCCGTGCCGTCGAGCACGACGACCTCGTTGGTCTCCGCCCCGAAGCCCTTCCCGTCGCCGACGGGGTTCACGACGAGCAGGTCCGCTCCCTTGCGTGCGGCCTTCGCCCGGCCGTGGTCGAGGACGGAGCCCTCGTCGTCGCCGGTCTCCGCGGCGAACCCGACCACGAGCTGCCCCGGCCGAGGCCGGTCGCGCGCGAGCTCGGCGAGGATGTCGGTCGTCTGCACGAGCTCGAGCGGCGGCGCCGAGCCGTCCGCGCGCTTCTTGATCTTCGAGGCGACGATCGTGGCCGGGCGGTAGTCGGCGACGGCGGCGGCCATCACGACGACGTCGGCGACCTTCGCGGCCGTCCGGACGGCGTCCCGCAGCTCGGCGGCGGTCTCGACCTGCACCACGTCGACACCGGGCGGCGCGGGCACCGACATGTTGGCGGCGACGAGCGTGACCTGGGCGCCTCGGGCGAGCGCGGTCCGCGCGAGCGCCACACCCTGACGGCCCGACGAGCGGTTGCCGAGGAAGCGCACGGGGTCGAGGGGCTCGCGGGTGCCTCCCGCGGAGACGACGACGTGACGACCGGCGAGGTCGCGAGGACCGACCAGCGCGAGCGCCGCAGCCGCGATCGCCTCAGGCTCGGGCAGCCGGCCCGGGCCCGTGTCGGCGCCGGTCAGCCGCCCGGACGCCGGCTCGAGCACGTGCACGCCCCGCGCACGCAGGGTCGCGACGTTCGCGACGGTGGCCGGGTGCTGCCACATCTCGGTGTGCATCGCGGGCGCCATCAGCACCGGGCAGCGCGCGACGAGGAGCGTCGCCGTCAGCAGGTCGTCCGCGCGACCCGTCGCGGCACGCGCCAGCAGGTCGGCGGTCGCGGGTGCCACGATCACGAGCTCGGCCTGCTGACCGACGGCCACGTGCGCGACCTGGTCGACGTCCTCGAAGACGTCGGTCGTCACCGGCTGCCCGGACAGGGCCTCCCACGTCGCGCGGCCCACGAACTCGAGCGCCGCGGGCGTCGGCACGACACGCACGTCATGGCCGCCCTCCCGGAGCTGTCGCAGCAGGAGGACGGCCTTGTAGGCGGCGATGCCGCCCGCGACACCGAGGACGATCCGCATGGGCGGAGGATCAGCCCTCCGTGGCCTCGGAGGTCAGCAGGCCCGCGTCGATCTCACGCATCGCGATCGAGAGCGGCTTCTCCTGCGGACGCGTCTCCACGAGGGGGCCGACGTACTCGAGCAGGCCCTCGTTGAGCTGCGAGTAGTACGCGTTGATCTGGCGGGCGCGCTTCGCCGAGTACAGCACGAGGGCGTACTTGGAGTCGGCGCGCTCGAGCAGCTGGTCGATCGGCGGGTCGGTGATGCCCGTGGGGGCGGCAACGGTTCCGGACACGATGGTCTCCGTACGTCAGGGGGTGGGTCTCGGGCGAGAGGTCTGGGTCGATCCTACCTGGTCGGGATTCCCATCACCTCGACCAGGGCGTCCGTCGCCCGGTGCACGTCGTCGTTGACGATCACGTGGTCGAACTCCGACTCGGCGGCGAGCTCGACGCGCGCCGTCTCCAACCGGCGCTCGCGCTCCTCCGCGTCCTCGGTGCCCCGCCCGACGAGCCGGCGCACGAGCTCGTCGAACGACGGCGGCGCGAGGAAGACGAAACGCGCGTCGGGCATCGACTCGCGCACCTGCCGGGCACCCTGCAGGTCGATCTCGAGCAGCGCGGGCTCACCGGCCGCCAGCCGCTCCTCGACCGGTCTGCGCGGCGTGCCGTACCGGTTGCGACCGTGCACCACGGCCCACTCGAGCAGGTCGCCGCGTGCGGCCATGCGCTCGAACTCGTCGACCGACAGGAAGTGGTAGTGCACCCCGTCGATCTCCCCCGGCCGCGGTGAGCGCGTCGTCGCGGACACCGACAGCCAGACCTGTGGGTAGCGGGCGCGGATGTCGGCGGACACCGTGCCCTTGCCGACGGCGGTAGGTCCGGCGAGAACGGTAAGCCGGGCGGGCGTCGTCGTCATGTGTGGTGCTGTACTCCTCGTGGCGCGCGGTCGTCGGCGACCGGCGCGTCACCCGAAGCGCTCGACCAGGGCCTGCACCTGGTGCGGGCCGAGCCCGCGCACCCGCCGGGTGTCGGAGATACCGATCTCCGACATGATCGCACGCGCCTTGACCTTCCCGACGCCCGGCAGCGACTCCAGGAGCGCGACGACCTTGAGCTTGCCGATCGTCTCGTCCTGGCGCCCTTGCTCGATGACCTCGGAGAGCGTGCCCTGCGAGTACTTGAGGCGGTTCTTCACCTCGGCTCGGGCCTGCCTCGCGGCGGCGGCCTTCTGGAGCGCTGCGGCTCGTTGTTCGGGAGTCAGCGGAGGGAGAGCCACGCGCGTCACCTTCTCGTCAGTGGGCCGTCGATCCACGTGAGATGCGCGGGACCGTGACAACGAAACTAGCGAGCAGGACCCGCCTCGGCAACGCGGGCGCGCGGGACGGGGTCGTTGCGACCTGCACAGACGCCCGGACGGGCGACCTGCGCGCCGTGGTCCTGCGGCACCGGACGACGGGGAGGCCCTTGTACGCTGCGCGACGTACAGGCCGTCGGGATTGTCGGGAATGCCGTGGTCGTCGTCGGCACCCTCGTCTGCACCGCGTTCCTGATCCACCCGCGCCGGCGGGGCGACGTCCGCCGATGGCCGTGGATCAGCATCGGCATCATCGGCCTGACGGCCGTCGTGACCGCGCCGGCGCTCGTGTCGCCGGACCTGCTGGCGGTGCTGCGGCGGGACTGACGGGTTGCTCTCGGGCGAGGTGTGGCGGCTCGTCGACCGCCGTGTTCGGGGTCATGGGCGGGATCCTCGCCCACGTCGTTCGCCACCGCGCCCATCCGTCCGTGCGCGCACCGGTCGTGGTGGTCGCGTGCGTCGCGCTCGGCGGCGCGGTGGTGCTGACGGCGTCCCGCGACGGGCACGGGGTCGGCGTGCTGGTCGGTGCCCTGACGTCGCTGACGACGACCGGCCCGGCGCCGCGGCGGGCGTCGGGCCGGTCGTTCAGCCGCGCGTGGGCCGGTCAGGCCGCCACGAGGTGTGCCGGGGCGTCAGGACGGGCGCAGGGCCGCCGTGGCCTCCTCGGCGGCGCGGACCGCTGCGGCGCGCAGCGCCGCGACGTCCGGTCCGGCGGCGAGCACGCCACGCGACGACGAGGCGAGCACCTGGTGCCGTGCCGCGCCGAACACCGCCGCGAGCTCGCGAGCACCCGCCCCCTGGGCACCGACGCCCGGTGCGAGCAGCGGCCCGTTGACCCGCGTCAGGTCCGTGCCGGTCCGATCGGCGGCGTCGCCGACCGTCGCCCCGACCACGAGGCCGACCGACCCGAGCGGGTCGGCACCGGCGTTGATCGCGGCGGCGCGGGCGGCGATCGCGGCGGCGACGCTCACCCCGTCCTCCGTGCGGGCGTGCTGCACCTCGTGCCCCTCCTTGTTGGAGGTCAGGCACAGCACGAACAGGCCGCGGCCGGTGGCGAGCGCCAGGTCGACCGCGGGGTCGAGCGACCCGAAGCCGAGGTACGGCGAGACCGTCAGGGCGTCGCCGGCGAGCGGGGACCCGTCGCGCAGGTAGGCGTCGGCGTAGCCCTCCATCGTCGAGCCGATGTCGCCGCGCTTGGCGTCGACGACGACGAGCGTGCCCGTCTCCCGGCCGGCGGCCACGACCTCCTCCAGGACGGCCACGCCCGCCGAGCCGTGCCGCTCGAACAGCGCGGACTGCGGCTTGACGGCCGCGACCCGGCCGCCGACGGCGTCCAGCACCGTGAGCGCGAAGCGCCTCAGCCCGGCCGCGTCGTCGGTGAGGTCCCACGCGGCGAGCAGCGACGGGTGAGGGTCGATGCCGACGCAGAGCGGGCCGCGGGAGTCCATCGCGGCCGCGAGACGCGCGCCGAACGACGGGCGGCTCACGCGACGACCGCCTGCCGACGGGCCTCGCGCCGTGCCACGGCCGCCGCGTCGTGCTCCTGCAGGCTCGTCACCGAGAACGGGCCCGCCTGGGCCGCCTCGATGGCCTGCACGGCCGCACCGAGCTGCTGGACCGTCGTCACCATCGCCTTGTCGGCGGCGACGGCCGCGGCGCGGATCTCGTAGCCGTCGGCACGGGCACCCTGGCCCGAGGGCGTGTTGACGATCATGTCGACGTCGCCCGAGGTGATGAGGTCGACGATCGTCGGCTCCCCCGCGGGCCCGCGGCCCGACGAGTGCTTGCGCACGACCGTCGAACGGATGCCGCTGCGGTGCAGGACCGCGGCGGTGCCCTCGGTGGCGAGGATCTCGAAGCCGAGCTCCGCGAGCCGCTTCACCGGGAACACGATCGAGCGCTTGTCCCGGTCGGCGACCGAGATGAACGCGCGACCGCCCGTCGGCAGGCCGCCGAACGCCGCGTCCTGCGACTTCGCGAACGCCGTCGGGAAGTCGACGTCGAAGCCCATGACCTCGCCCGTGGAGCGCATCTCCGGGCCGAGGACGGTGTCGACGACCACGCCCTCCTTGGTGCGGAACCGCTTGAACGGCAGCACGGCCTCCTTGACGGCGACCGGCGAGTCGAGGTCGACGACCGACGCGTCCTGCTCCGGGAGGATCCCCGCGGCGCGCAGGTCCGCGATGGACCGGCCCGCCATGACCAGGGCCGCTGCCTTGGCGAGCGAGACGCCGGTCGCCTTGGAGACGAACGGCACGGTGCGCGACGCGCGCGGGTTGGCCTCGAGGACGTAGAGCACGTCGGAGACGAGCGCGAACTGGATGTTGAGCAGCCCGTGCACGCCGACGCCGCGGGCGATCGCCTCGGTGGACAGGCGGATCCGCTCAAGCTCGGCGTTCGACAGCGTGACGGGCGGCAGGGCGCACGCCGAGTCGCCGGAGTGGATGCCGGCCTCCTCGATGTGCTCCATGACACCGCCGAGGAACAGCTCGGTGCCGTCGAACAGCGCGTCCACGTCGATCTCGATCGCGTCGTCGAGGAAGCGGTCGATGAGCAGCGGCGGGAGGGTGCCCGCGCGCCCGCCGTCCGCCGCGTTCTCCAGCGCGCGCTCGACATAGCCGGTGAGCTGGTTCTGGTCGTAGACGATCTCCATGCCGCGGCCGCCGAGCACGTACGACGGGCGCACGAGCACCGGGAAGCCGATGCGCTGCGCCGTCTCGCGGGCCCCCGCGAGCGTGGTGGCCGTGCCGAAGGCCGGGGCGGGCAGGCCGGCGGCGGCGAGCACCTTGCCGAACTCCCCACGGTCCTCCGCCGCGTCGATGGCCTGCGGCGACGTGCCGAGGATCGGCAGCCCGGCGTCCTGCAGGCGCTGCGCGAGCGACAGCGGCGTCTGGCCGCCGAGCGTGACGATGAGCCCCGCCACGGGACCGGCGGCGAGCTCGGCGGTGTAGACCTCGAGCACGTCCTCGAACGTGAGCGGCTCGAAGTACAGCCGGTCGGAGGTGTCGTAGTCCGTGGAGACGGTCTCGGGGTTGCAGTTGACCATCACGGTCTCGTACTCGCCCTTGAGCGCCAGCGCGGCGTGCACGCACGAGTAGTCGAACTCGATGCCCTGGCCGATGCGGTTCGGGCCCGAGCCGAGGATGAGGATCGCCGGGCGGGTGCGCGGCTGGACCTCGGTCTCCTCGTCGTACGACGAGTAGTGGTACGGCGTCTGGGCGGCGAACTCGGCGGCGCACGTGTCGACCGTCTTGAACACCGGGCGCAGGCCGACCGCGTGCCGGGTGCCGCGGACGGCGTCCTCGGACGTGCGGCGGAGCTGGGCGATCTGCGCGTCGGACAGGCCGTGCCGCTTGGCGTGCGCGAGCACCTCGCGGGTCAGCGCCTCGGCGTCCGCGGTGGCCTGGGCGACCTCGTTGATGAGCTGGACCTGGTCGAGGAACCACGGGTCGATGCCCGTGCGCTCGTAGACCGTCTCGATCGAGACCCCGGCGCGCAGCACCTGCTGGACGTCGATGAGCCGCCCCTCGGTGGGCCGCGCGATGGTCTCGACGAGCCGGTCCAGGGCCTCGCCCGTCGCCGGCTGGCCGTCCCAGTGGAAGACGGAGCCCTTCTTGTCGATCGACCGCATCGCCTTGCCGAGCGCCTCGGTGAAGTTGCGGCCCAGGGCCATCGCCTCGCCGACCGACTTCATGGTGGTCGTCAGCGTGTCGTCGGCGGCCGGGAACTTCTCGAACGCGAACCGCGGCACCTTGACCACGACGTAGTCGAGCGTCGGCTCGAACGACGCGGGCGTGGAGCCCGTGATGTCGTTCGGGATCTCGTCGAGCGTGTAGCCGACCGCGAGCTTCGCGGCGATCTTCGCGATCGGGAAGCCGGTCGCCTTCGACGCGAGGGCCGAGGAGCGCGACACGCGCGGGTTCATCTCGATGACGACGACGCGGCCCGTGTCGGGCTCGACCGCGAACTGGATGTTGCAGCCGCCGGTGTCGACGCCGACCTCGCGGATGACCGCGATGCCGATGTCGCGCAGCTTCTGGAACTCGCGGTCCGTCAGCGTGAGCGCGGGCGCGACGGTGACGCTGTCGCCCGTGTGCACGCCGACCGGGTCGACGTTCTCGATCGAGCAGACGACCACGACGTTGTCGTGCTTGTCGCGCATGAGCTCGAGCTCGTACTCCTTCCAGCCGAGGATCGACTCCTCCAGGAGCACCTCGGTGGTCGGCGAGTAGTGCAGGCCCTGGCCGACGATCCGGCGCAGGTCGGCCTCGTCGTACGCGATGCCCGAGCCGAGGCCGCCCATGGTGAACGACGGGCGCACGACGACCGGGTAGCCCAGGTCCTCGACGGCCGCCAGCGCGTCCTCGATGGTGTGCACGATCGCGGAGCGGGCGCTCTCGCCGCCGCAGACCTCGACGACCTGCTTGAACTGCTCGCGGTCCTCGCCCTTCTGGATGGCGGGGATGTTCGCGCCGATGAGCTCGACGTCGTACTTCTCGAGCACGCCGGCCTCGTCGAGGGCGATCGCCGCGTTGAGGGCCGTCTGGCCACCCAGCGTCGGCAGAATCGCGTCCGGGCGCTCCTTGGCGATGATCGTGGTGAGGACCTCGGTGGTGATCGGCTCGACGTACGTCGCGTCGGCGAACTCCGGGTCCGTCATGATCGTGGCCGGGTTGGAGTTCACGAGGATGACCCGCAGGCCCTCCTCCTTGAGCACGCGGCACGCCTGCGTCCCCGAGTAGTCGAACTCGCAGGCCTGGCCGATGACGATCGGGCCGGACCCGATCACCAGGACGCTGGAGATGTCTGTGCGGCGGGGCATCAGGCGGCACCCTTCTGGTCGTTCATGAGGTCGAGGAAGCGGTCGAAGAGGTAGGCGGCGTCGTGCGGGCCGGCCGCGGCCTCGGGGTGGTACTGGACGCTGAACGCCGGCAGGTCCAGGGCGCGCAGGCCCTCGACGACGTCGTCGTTGAGGTCGACGTGCGACACCACGACCCGGCCGTACCGGCCGCCGTCGTGCGGCGCGACGCTCTCGCCGTCCAGCGGAGCGTCCACCGCGAACCCGTGGTTGTGCGCCGTGATCTCGACCTTGCCCGTGGCGCGGTCGATGACCGGCTGGTTGACCCCGCGGTGGCCGTAGCCCAGCTTGTACGTGCCGAACCCGAGGGCGCGGCCGAGGAGCTGGTTGCCGTAGCAGATGCCGAAGAACGGGATCCGCCGGTCGAGGACCTCGCGCAGCAGGTCGATCTCGTGCGTCGCGGCCCCCGGGTCACCGGGGCCGTTCGAGAAGAACACGCCGTCCGCCTCGGTGGCCAGGACGTCGTCGATCGACGCCGTCGACGGCAGGACGTGCACGCGGATGCCGCGCTCGGCCATCCGCTGCGGCGTCATCGCCTTGATGCCGAGGTCGACGGCGGCGACGGTCGCGACCGGCGTGCCGAGCGGCTCGCCGTCCGGACCGAGCGCCTCGACGACGTAGGCGGTGTCCGTCGACACCTCGCCCGCGAGGTCGGCGCCCGCCATCGCCGGGGCGGCGAGCACCTCGGTGAGCAGCTCGTCGTCCGGACGGCGGTCGCCGCCACCGTCGACGAGCGCGTCGCCGGAGAAGATGCCGGCGCGCATCACGCCGAGCTCGCGCAGGTGACGGGTCAGCGCACGGGTGTCGATGCCGCTGATCCCCACGATGCCCTGCGCCGCGAGGTCGTCGTCGAGGGTGCGGCGCGAGCGCCAGTTCGACGCCCGGCGGGCGGGGTCGCGCACCACGTACGCGGCGACCCAGATGCGGGCCGACTCGGGGTCGTCGTCGTTCACGCCGGTGTTGCCGATGTGCGGCGCGGTCATCACGACGATCTGGCGGTGGTACGACGGGTCGGTCAGGGTCTCCTGGTACCCAGTCATGCCGGTGTTGAAGACGATCTCGCCGAGCGTCGAGCCGGTGGCGCCGTACGCCTGCCCGGTGAAGGTCCTGCCGTCCTCGAGGACGAGCACTGCGTCTGTCATGGCTTCTCCTCCTGCCCGGGCGTCCCGGGCGTCACGTCGATGAGTGCGGCGACCGCCTCGACCAGCCGGGGGCGGTCGGCGGCGTGCCGCGGGCGCAGGCCGGTGTCCAGCCCGCGCGGGTCGTCAGGGTCGGCCTGCCAGGTCAGCACCACGAGGCCCTCGCCGCCGACGACCTTCCCGGCCATGCCGGGCGCCGTCGTCGCACCGCGCAGCGCCGCGGCCGGGACGAACACGTCGGGAGCACCGGTGCGACCGATCCGCACGCCGGCGTCGAACACCTCCACGGTGGCGGGGCTGCGCACCCCGAGCCCGTGGGCCGGGACCCGGTCGAGCCAGTCCCCCGCCCGGGTGGTCGACACGTACACGGCGTCGAGCGGGCCGAGGCGAGCGGTGCCGAGCCCGGCGGGGGCCTCCGGGAGCGCCGGGACGACGCCCTCGGAGCGTCGTCGTCGACCGCGCCAGCCGATCCACATGCCGCCGAGCGCGAGGACGACGAGCAGCACCAGGATCGCGACCGAGACCTCGGTCCTCGTCATCCGCGCACCACCACGCTCTCGTCGCACGGCGAGCCGTCGAGGACCGTCGCCCGTCCCCGCAGGAACGTGGCGATCACGCAGCCCGACAGGTCACGGCCGCGGAACGGCGAGTTCACGCTCTTCGTCGCCTGCTGCTCGGGCTCGACCGTGCGGCGCGCGGCCGGGTCGACGAGCACCAGGTTGGCCGGCTCGCCGACCGCGATGGGCCGGCCGTGGTCGTCGACCCGCCCGATGCGCGCCGGGGCGAAGGACATCACGCGCGCGACGTCCGCCCAGGTCATCCGGCCGGTGTCGACCATCGTCTCCTGCACCACCGAGAGCGCCGTCTCGAGACCGGTCATGCCGAAGGCGGCGGCCGCCCACTCGCAGTCCTTGTCCTCACGCGTGTGCGGCGCGTGGTCGGTCGCGACGATGTCGATCGTGCCGTCGGCCAGGCCTGCGCGCACCGCCTCGACGTCGCGCTGCGTGCGCAGCGGCGGGTTGACCTTGAACACCGGGTCGTAGCCGCGGGCCAGCTCGTCGGTCAGCACGAGGTGGTGCGGGGTGACCTCCGCCGTCACGTCGATGCCGCGGGACTTGGCCCAGCGGATGATCTCGACCGACCCCGCCGTCGACAGGTGGCACACGTGCAGGCGGGAACCGACGTGCTCGGCGAGCAGCACGTCGCGGGCGATGATCGCCTCCTCCGCGACGGCCGGCCACCCTGCCAGCCCGAGCTCGGCCGAGACGACGCCCTCGTGCATCTGCGCGCCGTCGGTGAGCCGCGGCTCCTGCGCGTGCTGAGCGACGACGCCGTCGAACGCCTTGACGTACTCGAGCGCGCGCCGCATCACGACCGGGTCGTGCACGCACTTCCCGTCGTCCGAGAACACGCGGACCTGGGCCTGCGACTCGGCCATCGCACCGAGCTCCGCGAGCCGCTCGCCCTCCAGGCCGACGGTCACCGCACCGACCGGGTGCACGTCGACCCAGCCGGCCTCGCGGCCCAGGCGCCAGACCTGCTCGACGACGCCCGCGGTGTCCTGGGTCGGCGTCGTGTTCGCCATCGCGTGCACCGCGGTGAAGCCACCCAGGGCGGCCGCGCGGGTGCCCGACCGGATCGTCTCGGCGTCCTCCCGGCCCGGCTCACGCAGATGGGTGTGCAGGTCGACGAGACCCGGCAGGAGCACGAGGCCGTGGCAGTCGAGGATCGTCGCGTCGTCCCCCGCCTCCGACGCGGCGGCCTCGCCGATCACGGCGATCACGCCGTCCGCGAGCAGGACGTCCGTCGGCTCGCCGCCGAGCGGTGCCACGTCTCGCAGCAGGTACCTCGTGCTCACGCGTCCACCTTCGTCTCGTTCGTCGTGCTGGTCGGGGTGCTCACCGGGGTGCTGGCGGCGGCGTCGCCGCCTGCGAGCAGCAGGTACAGGACGGCCATGCGCACCGCGACGCCGTTCGCGACCTGCTCCACGATCACGGCCCGCGGCGAGTCCGCCGCGTCCGCCGAGATCTCCAGGCCGCGGTTCATCGGCCCCGGGTGCAGCACGATCGCGTGCTCGGGCAGCGAGGCCAGACGACGGGCGTCCAGGCCGTAGCCACGCGTGTACTCGAGCGGGCTCGGGAAGAACCCGCCCCCCGCGCTCGACATCCGCTCCCGCTGGACGCGCAGCATCATGATCGCGTCAGGCTTGTCGTCCGCGATCGCCTCGTCCAGGTGGTAGGACACCCGCGCCGGCCACGCCTCGACACCGACCGGCACGAGCGTGGGAGGGGCGACGAGCGTGACCTCCGCCCCGAGCGTGTGCAGGAGCTGCACGTTGGAGCGGGCGACCCGGCTGTGCAGCACGTCCCCGACGATCGCGACGCGCAGACCGGTGAGGTCGCGGCCGGACACGTCGGCCCGCCCGCCGTCCCCGACGAGGTGGCGTCGCAGCGTGTACGCGTCGAGCAGGGCCTGCGTCGGGTGCTGGTGCGTGCCGTCGCCCGCGTTCACGACCGAGCCGGTGGTCCAGCCGCCGTGCGCGAGCGTGTGCGGGGCCCCCGAGGCGTGGTGCCGGATGACGACCGCGTCCGCGCCCATCGCCTGCAGCGTGAGGGCCGTGTCCTTGAGGGACTCGCCCTTCGAGACGCTCGAGCCCTTGGCCGAGAAGTTGATGACGTCCGCCGAGAGCCGCTTCGCCGCCGTCTCGAACGAGATCCGCGTGCGCGTCGAGTCCTCGAAGAAGAGGTTCACGACCGTGCGGCCGCGCAGCGTGGGCAGCTTCTTGATCTCGCGGGCCTGCGTCGCCGCCATCTGGCCCGCCGTGTCGAGGATGCGGACGGCCTCGGCGACGTCGAGGTCCGCCGTGGACAGCAGGTGCCTCACCGGGCGCCCCCTTCGATGAGGACCGCGTCGCGGCCGTCGGTCTCGTCGAGCAGCACCCGGACCCGCTCCTGCACCGACGTCGGCAGGTTCTTGCCGACGAAGTCCGCGCGGATCGGCAGCTCACGGTGGCCCCGGTCGACGAGCGCCGCGAGCTGGACCGCGCGAGGACGGCCCAGGTCGCTGATCGCGTCGAGCGCCGCGCGGATCGTGCGGCCGGAGAACAGCACGTCGTCCACCAGCACGACGACCTTGCCGTCGATGCCGTCGCCCGGGATGTCGGTCGCGCCGATGCTGCGGGTCGGGTGGTGGGCGAGGTCGTCGCGGTACATCGTCACGTCGAGGCTGCCCACCAGCGCGTCCGCGTCGAGACCCGCCTCGACGGCGACGAGCCGGGTCGCCAGCCGCCGAGCCAGCGGGAGGCCGCGGGTGGGGATGCCGAGCAGGACGACGTCGGCGCCGCCCTTGTTGCGTTCGAGGATCTCGTGCGCGATGCGCGTGAGCGCCCGGCCGATCTCGGGGGCGCCGAGGACGACATTCGCGTCGTCCGTGCGTCCGTCGGTGGACGCGGACATGCCTGTGCTCATCCGAGCGACTCCTTCCCCGCCTCACAGGACGGGTCTTAAAGGAACGTCTGGTGTCCCGCCACCCTACCGTGCGGGCGCGGGCGACCCCGCGCTCGTCCAGGTGCGGCGTCCGTCACGTCGTGGCGTGCGGACCGGCACCGACACGCGTCACCCGGATGCCACTCATATCGGACTCACAGGCAGCCGATGAGACAGTCGTGCTCGGGTCCGTACCGGTGTGGGTCACCGTCCTCCAGCTGCTCACCGCAGGTCTGGTCGGCGGTTTCGCCGTGCTCCAGTGGGTGTGGTGGCGCGACGGCATCAGCCGGGCGGAGGCCACCTGGTCGATGGCCTGGTCCGTCGACATCTGCCTGATGCTCCTGGCAGGCGGCCTCTACGCCGTGGCCCCCTCCGGGGTGGTGCGCGAGGTCCTCGTCTTCGCGCACTCCTTGCTCCTCGGCGGCTTCCTGCTCCTCGCCCTCCCCGCGACCCGCGCGCTCGGCCGGGGGCCCTCGGTGCGCTGGTGGATGATCGCGACGGCCGCTCTGCTCGTCGTGCGTGCCGTGCTGTGGTGGACCCCGCTCGACGGCTCGCGCGACGCGGCCCCCAGCCCGCTCGCCGTCGCCCTGCTCCTGACCCCCACCGCCGTCGTCGTCGCGTACGTCGTCGTCGCGGTCGGGCGCACCCGGCTCACCGCCCTCGGCGCCCTGCTCGTCACGGCCGGCGCCGAGTCGCTCGGCCTCATGACCCTCGGCATCGTCATGCCCGGTCACGTCGTCTCCACGCGGGCCACCGCGCTGTGGGCCGTCCCGCTCGCCCTCGGGCTCCAGGCGCTCGGCCTCGTCCGGCTCCGCCAGGCGCAGCACGCCGCCCGCCGCCAGCACCGGATGCGTGACTCGCTCGCCGCGCTCTCGAACACCGCGTGGTTCGCGAAGGACGCCGACGCGCTCCTCCTCAAGGCCCGCGACGACGTCCGAGCGGTGCTCGGCGACGAGACCATCGAGGGGTCGCTGCGCCCGATCTCCCACGGCCGCTACGTCGCCGAGCTCTTCTCCCCCGCCAAGGTCGAGCACGGCCCGCGCGAGCGCGCGTTCCTCGTCGACATGGCCCAGCTCGTCGCCACGGCGGCCGAGCGGTACCACCTCACCGACCGGCTCAACCAGACGGCCTTCGCGGACCCGCTCACCGGGCTGCCGAACCGGCGTTCCGTGCAGCGTCACCTGGCCGACATGCTCGACCGCGCGAACGTCGAGCGCACGCGGGTCTCGCTCGTCTACTGCGACCTCGACGGCTTCAAGCGGGTCAACGACGTGCTCGGCCACTCCGCCGGCGACGCGATGCTCATGCGTGTCGCGGACTACCTGCGCAGCATCGCCACCGGCGAGGACACGTTCGTCGGGCGGCTCGGCGGCGACGAGTTCGTCATGGTCGTCTCACGGGCGCCGCAGGACGTGGACCTCGTCGTGCTGGCCCGCCGGATCCGCGAGGGGTTCATCGACCGCGCGCTCGGCAGCCGGCCCGCGCGGCTCACCGTCGGTGTCGCCACCTGGGTGCCCGGCGACATCGTCGACGCCGACGCGCTCGTGTCCCACGCCGACACCGCGATGCTCGAGGCGAAGCGCTCCCGGACCGGGTTCCGGGTGTTCGACCGCGCCCTGCGCCGCCGGGTCGAGGCCGACCGGCACCGCCGGGTCGCGCTCGAGACCGCCGTCGAGGACGGCCACTTCACCGCGTACTACCAGCCGGTCGTCGACGCCCGCACCCTCGAGGTGGTCCAGGTCGAGGCGCTGGCCCGCTGGGACCACCACGGCCACCTCATCCTGCCCGCCGACTGGCTCGAGCTCGCGGAGGAGTCCGGCCTCATCGTGCCGATCGGCCTGTCGGTGCTCTCGCACGCCCGCAGGTCGCTGGAGCGGTTCCAGGTCCCCGTCGCCGTGAACATCGCAGCCCGCCAGCTCGCGGAGCCCGACGCGCTCGAGCAGATCGAGACCGCCTGGGGCGACGCGTACTGGGAGCACCTGACGCTCGAGATCACCGAGAGCGCGCTCGTCAGCACCTCGACCGCGGTGCCGGTGCTGTCCGAGCTGCGGGCCCGGGGCGTCCAGATCGCCGTCGACGACTTCGGCACCGGGTACAGCTCGATGTCCCGCCTGTCGCGGCTGCCCGTCGACTCGCTCAAGATCGACCGCTCGTTCGTCCGCGACGTCGGCACGGAACGCGGTCAGGGGGTCGTGCGGGCGATCATCGCGCTCGCCGAGACCCACGGGCTCGACGTCGTCGCCGAGGGCGTCGAGCAGGCCTCCGACCTCACCGTCCTGGTCGACCTCGGTGTCGGCCGGGTGCAGGGCAACTTCCTCGGCCGGGCGGCGCCGAACCTGCCCGTGCGCGGGCCGCGACCGGTCACCGAGGCGATCCCCGTCGTCCCCGACCGGCCGCACAACGTCCGGCCGATCGGCGTCCCCCGCCCCGCTCCCGCACCCGAGGGCGGCCGGGTCGGGGTCGCACGCCGCACCCGCTGACCACCCGCTGACCCACCCGTCGACGACACCCCTCGAACGCACGACGCCCGCCCGCACCGACCGGGTCGGCACGAGCGGGCGTCGGACCTGCTGGTGGGTCAGGCGAGCAGCGTCGGCTTCAGGTCGACGATCCGGCCGAGGAGGCCGTTGACGAACGCCGGGGAGTCGTCCGTGGACAGGTTCCGCGCGAGCTCGACGGCCTCGTCCACCGCGACGGCGTCGGGGACGTCGTCGTTGAACAGGACCTCCCACGTGCCGAGCCGCAGGATCGCCCGGTCGACGGCCGGCATGCGCTCGACCGTCCACCCGTGCGCGTGCGTCGCGAGCAGCTCGTCGATGCGCTCCTGGTGCGCCACGACACC
The DNA here is from genome assembly GCF_016862675.1 of Cellulomonas chitinilytica. GTDB lineage: Bacteria > Actinomycetota > Actinomycetes > Actinomycetales > Cellulomonadaceae > Cellulomonas > Cellulomonas chitinilytica. The sequence goes on from NZ_BONK01000003.1 coordinate 184,418, forward strand.
CTCGACGAGGTCCACGGCGTACTGCGGCAGCGCCGCCTCCGTGCCGGGCTCGGTGATGCGCTCGGCGAGCAGCGTCACCGGCTCCAGCCCGCGCTGGTCCGCCTCGAAGAGGACGTCGAGGGCCCGCTTGCGGGCCTTGCTCCGAGCAGCCACCTCAGTCGTTCACACGGCCCAGGTAGCTGCCGTCGCGCGTGTCCACCTTGACCTTGGTGTTGGCCTCGAGGAACAGCGGGACCTGGATCTCGTAGCCGGTCTCGAGCGTGGCGGGCTTGGTGCCGGCCGACGAGCGGTCGCCCTGCAGGCCGGGCTCGGTGTAGGTCACCTCGAGGACGACCGACGGCGGCAGCTCGACGTAGAGCGGCACGCCCTCGTTCGTGGCGACCATCGTGCTCTGGTTCTCGAGGAGGAAGTGCGCGGCGTCCCCGACGGTCGCCTCCGAGACGTGGAGCTGGTCGAAGGTGTCCGTGTCCATGAACACGAAGTCCTCGCCGTCCTTGTAGAGGTACTGGTAGTCGCGCTTGTCGACGTTCGCCGTCTCGACCTTGAGGCCGGCGTTGAACGTCTTGTCGACGACCTTGCCGGACAGGACGTTCTTGAGCTTGGTGCGGACGAACGCGCCACCCTTGCCGGGCTTGACGTGCTGGAATTCGATGACGGTCCACAGCTGGCCGTCGATCTTCAGCACGATGCCGTTCTTGAGGTCGTTGGTGGTCGCCACGATCGTCGCTTCCTGTCGAGGGTTCTGAGCATCAGGCGGTCCGCCGGTGCGTGCTGGCAGCTGAGCAGCTCGTGCACGAGGGCCGGTCCGGCCGCAGACCGCCGATCATCCTACCGTGGCTCGCGTGCTGCCTCGTCAGGCGACCAGCAGCGCGGCCCCGTACCCGACGGCCGCCGCCCAGAACAGCGAGGCGAGCGTCCCGATCACGAACCGCTCGGACGCCCCGGGGTTCTCGCGGAGCTCGGGGTACCGGCCCAGACCCTTGACGGCGACGACGACGGCGATCCCTTCGGGCTGCCCCACCAGCATGCACGCCGTCACGGCCAGCCGTTCGAGCACGCCGACCCACGTCCCGCCGCGCAGCACCGCGCGTGCCCCGAGGCCCTCGGGGCCGTCGGACACGGCGAGCGGCGTGATGACCGGCTGGTCCGCGGGGTCCTGCCCGGCCCCGCGGGCGTGCGCGGGCGGGCGTCGCGGGTCGCCGCTCGGGGCCCCGGCGTCGGCCGACCGGGCGGCGAGGCGCAGGACGCCCATGACGACGAACCAGCCGCCGACGGTCGACACGACGAGCGCCAGCACCACGAGGGCGGCGACGAGGGCTGCGGGCACGCGGGGCTCCTGTCGTTCGGGTCACCGGGCCGCGGGTCGACGGTCAGGCGCCGCGATCCTCCCGCACGCCTTCGGCGAGCGCCAGCAGCCGCGCGGCGGCACGTCGGGCCGCCTGCTCCTCCGTCCACAGGGCGGTGCGGAGCCGCTGGCTGACCGCCTGCTGCGACACGCCCAGCGACGCCGCCACGACCTCCTGCCGGACCTCCCCCGCGGACATCGCGTCCGCGACGACCCAGCCCGCCTCCGAGCGGCGGGCCGCCACGGCGGCGACGAGCACGAGCACCGCCTCGGCGTCCCGGCCGGCGCCGTCGTCGAAGCCACGCACGGCGAGCGGGACCGTGCGGGCGCGGCTCTTCGCCGCCTCGACGGCGGCGCGTGCGAGGACGAACGCGGGGCCGCCCGCCGCGCGGGCCGAGGCGGGCAGCGGCTCGTCCACGGGGCCGACGCCGATGCCGACGCTCCACCCGCCGGTCCGCAGCACCCGCAGGGCCACGTCGACCGCCTCGGCCGGGTCGTCGTAGACGCCCTGCACCTCGTCGCCGACGGTCCGTTCGAACGTCCGGACGGCGCGGCCGGGGTCGAGGTCGTGCAGCAGCTCGTCGACGCGGTCGCCGACCCGACGGCTGCCCCGCTGGTCGATGGTCATGACGATCACGACGACAAGGATCCACCCTTGTGCTTCGATACACAAGGGAAAGGGCTTGTTACTGGCGACCGGCGATCGCGGCCAGGGCCAGCCGGTAGGAATCCAGCCCGAACCCCGCCACCGTCCCCGTCGCCACCGGCCCGATCACCGACACGTGCCGGAACGCCTCCCGCGCGTACGGGTTGGTGATGTGCACCTCGACCAGCAGCAGCCCGGCCTTCGTCACCTGCGCCGCGGCATCCCGCAGCGCGTACGAGTAGTGCGTGAACGCCGCCGGGTTGAGGACCACGTGCGCGCGCGTGTCGACCGCCTCGTGCAGCCAGCCCACCAGCTCCGACTCCTGGTCCGTCTGGCGCACCTCGACCTGGACACCCGCGTCCGCGCCCCACTTCTCCGCCGCGGCCGCCAGGTCCTCGTACGACGCGGACCCGTACACGTCGGGCTCACGCACCCCGAGCCGGCCGAGGTTGGGACCGTTGAGCACGAGCACACGCATCATGAGACGCAGCCTAGGCGACCGTCGACCCCCTGGATGCGCCCGCTACAGCGAGATGGCCCGTGTCGGCGCCGGCGCCCCCTCGCTCACCTCGGCGTACGCCGCCGCGAGCAACGTCGGGTCGGGCCCCTCGAGGCGCACCGGGCGACCGATCTCCTCGAGCACGACGAACCGCAGCAGGTCGCCCCGCGTCTTCTTGTCCCGGCGCATCGCCGTCAGCAGCTGCTCCCACCGGTCACCCCGGTACGCGGTCGGCAGGCCGAGGGACGTCAGGACGGAGCGGTGACGCTCGACGACCTCGTCCGGGAGCCGGCCCGCCAGGCGCGCGAGCTCCGCGACGAACACCATGCCGACGGACACCGCGGCGCCGTGCCGCCATTGGAACCGCTCGACCTGCTCGATCGCGTGCCCGAACGTGTGCCCGTAGTTGAGGATCTCCCGCAGCCCCGCCTCCCGCAGGTCCTCCCCCACGACCCGGGCCTTCACCGCGACCGCCCGCTCGATCAGCTCGGCCAGCACGTCCGACGACGACGCCGCCACCGGGTCGGTGAGCAGCGCGGTGTTCTCCTCGACGAGCTCCAGGATCCGCGGGTCGGCGATGAAACCGCACTTCACCACCTCGGCCAGGCCGGCGACGAAGTCGTGGCGCGGCAGCGACTCGAGCGACGCGAGGTCGCACAGCACGCCCGCGGGCGGGTGGAACGCCCCCACGAGGTTCTTGCCCTCCGCGGTGTTGATGCCCGTCTTGCCGCCGACCGCCGCGTCGACCATGCCGAGCACCGTGGTCGGCACCTGCACCACCCGCACGCCGCGCAGCCACGTCGCCGCGACGAACCCCGCGAGGTCCGTCGTCGCGCCCCCGCCGATCCCGACGATCGCGTCGGTCCGCGTGAACCCCGCCTGACCCAGGACCCCCCACAGGAACGCCGCCACCTGCGCCGTCTTCGCCTCCTCGGCGTCCGGCACCTCGGCGGCGTACGCCTCGTACCCCTGCGCGAGCAGGTCCTCCCGGATCGCGTCCGCGGACGTCGCCAGCGCGGCCGGGTGCACGACGAGCACCCGCCGCACACCGTCGCCGAGCAGGCCCGGCAGCTCGCCGAGCAGGTGCCGCCCGATCAGGACGTCGTAGGGCTGCTCCCCCGCCACGCGCACCGTCGTCATGCCTCGCTCCCGTCCGCGGCGGCGCACCGAAGAGCCGCCAGCTCCTGCTCGATCAGCACGGCCACGTCGGCCGGCCGCAGCCCGTCGGTCAGCACGCGCACCGTCGCGACCTGCTCGTACACCGGACGCCGCGCCTCCATGAGCGCCTGCCACTGCGCCCGGGGGTTGCCGAGCAGCAGCGGACGCGACTGGTTGAACCCCACCCGGGGCGCCGCGTGCGCCAGCGTCACGTCCAGGAACACCACGACCCCGCCGTCCGCCCGGTACGACGCCAGCGCCGTCTGCGTGTCGGCGTGGAGGACGGCGCCGCCACCGAGGGCGAGCACGCCGTCGTGCTCGGCGAGCGCCCGCAGCACCGCGTCGCGCTCCAGCGCACGGAAGTGGGGCTCGCCGTCGTCGACGAAGATCTCGGCGATGGGCTTGCCGGCGGCGGTCTCCACGTCGGTGTCCGTGTCCCGGGCGGCGAGCTGCCACCGGTCCGCCAGGGCCGCCGCGACCGTCGACTTGCCGGAACCGGGTGGGCCCACCAGGACGATGCGCGGGCGCTGCGGGGTCGGGAGCATCTCAGGCACGCAGGAAGGCTAGCCGTCCGACCACGGCGGTCAGGACAGCAGCTCGGGGATCGAGGCGACGTACGCGTCGAGGTTGCGGCGCACCTCGGCGACCGAGTCGCCGCCGGTCTTCTCGAGGAGCGCGTCCGCGACGACGAGCGCGACCATCGCCTCGGCGACGACCGCCGCCGGCGGCACCGCGCAGACGTCCGAGCGCTGGTGCTGCGCCCGGGCGGCCTCGCCGGTCGCCGTGTCGACCGTCGCCAGCGCACGCGGCACCGTCGAGATCGGCTTCATCGCGGCGCGCACGCGCAGCACCTCGCCGTTCGTCATGCCGCCCTCGAGACCACCGGCCCGGTTGGTGCGGCGCACGATGCGGCCGCTCGCGTCCCGCTCGATCTCGTCGTGCGCCTGCGACCCGCGACGAGCCGCCGTGCGGAAGCCGTCCCCGACCTCGACGCCCTTGATCGCCTGGATGCCCATGAGCGCCGCGGCGAGCCGGGCGTCCAGCCGACGGTCCGCGTGGACGTACGAGCCCAGCCCGGACGGCACCCCGTGCACGAGCACCTCGACGACGCCGCCGAGCGTGTCGCCGTCCTTGTGGCACTCGTCGATCTCGGCGACCATCGCCGCCGACGTCGCCGCGTCGAAGCACCGCACCGGGTCGGCGTCGAGCGCCGCGACGTCGTCGGGCGACGGGGCTGCCGCGCCGTCCGGGACGCTCACGGGGCCGATCGCGACCACGTGCGAGACGAGCCGGATGCCGGCCGCCTGCTCGAGGAACCGCGCCGCCACCGTGCCGAGCGCCACCCGCGTCGCGGTCTCCCGGGCGCTCGCCCGCTCGAGCACCGGACGGGCGTCGTCGAACCCGTACTTGCGCATGCCGACCAGGTCGGCGTGACCGGGCCGCGGACGCGTCAGCGGCGCGTTGCGGGCCCGGTTGAGCACGTCCGGGTCGTCGACCGGGTCGGCCGACATGACCTCGACCCACTTCGGCCACTCCGTGTTGCCGACCTCGATCGCGACCGGGCCGCCCTGCGACAGACCGTGCCGGACACCGGCGAGCAGCCGGACCTCGTCCTGCTCGAACTTCATGCGGGCACCGCGGCCGTAGCCGAGCCGCCGGCGGGCCAGCGCGGCCTGCACGTCGTCCGTCCGGACCTCCACGCCGGCGGGAAGCCCCTCGAGGATCCCGACCAGAGCGGGACCGTGGGACTCACCGGACGTCAGCCAACGCAGCATGGGCGGCATCCTTCCATGTCTGCCGGGGGCCGCCCGGCACGGTCCCACGGCCTGGAACGCGCCAGGAAGCGCGCAGGGCAGCACGCAGGGCAGCACGCGGGGACGCCGCAGGCCCGTGCCGTCCGAGGGACGGCACGGGCCTGCGGGAGGTACCGGGTCAGCGACCCTGGATCGGCACCAGCGGGTTCTTGCCGGGCACGGCACCCTGCAGCGGCGCGGGCGTCGCAGCGGGGTCCGCGGCCGGCGGCGTGGCCAGCGGGTCGGGAAGGCTGTACATCAGCCCGGAGATGAGCAGCTCCTGGTCGCCCGGGCTCGTCGCCGGCTTCCCACCGGAGGCCGGGTTGTCCTTCTGCGCCGTGCCGGTGAAGCCCGTCACGAGGAACAGCCGCGGCGTGACGTTCTGCAGGTCGTACAGGAACCCGGTCGTGTTGTCGTACGAGCCCAGCACCGTGATCGAGACCGGGATCGCCGTGAAGCCCGGCGGCACCAGGGCGGCGGCGACGTCGTTGACCGTGGCACCGGCCGCGTCGTCCGCAGCACCGTCGGCGGGTGCGGCCTCGGTGCTGCCGTCGGCCGGCGCCGGCGCGGGCGCCTCGGCGACCGCGGCGGCGACCGCCGTCGGCGCCGCCGGCGAGAGCGTCGTGATCGTCACCGAGTGCGCGACCGCGATCTGGTCGAGCTGACGCAGGAACTCCGACAGCTGGACGTCCGTCGGGATCTGCGTCTGCAGCGCCGCCAGCTCCGTCTTGTACTCGGGCAGCTTCTCGAACTCGGCCTTCAGCTTCGCGACCTGCATCTGCAGGAGCTCGTTCTGCTGACGGGTCTGCTCCGCCTGGTCGCGGACGTCCGACGCGGACGACATCTTCGGCGAGATGGCAAGGAACCACGCCGCCGCCAGGATGACGAGCGCGACGAAGACCGCCCCGCCCACCCATGTGCTCTTCTTGGCGCCGACCATGTCAGCCCTCACCATCCTTGGGGTCGAAGCGGTGCGAGAACGCGGCCTCGGTGATCTGCACGGTCCCGGACACCTGGTAGTACGCGCCGTTCTCGTCCTCGGTCACGGCCGCGGACGTGATCGTCGTCCCGGCGAAGCCCGGCACGGAGTTGAGCGCGTCGATCCACGCGGCCGTGTCCGGCACGGCGAGCGCACGCGCGGTGAACGTGATCTGCCCCACGCTCGGGGTCTGCAGCGGCGTGGTGGCGGCGGGCGCCGACGACGACGCGGGCGTCAGCGCCACCAGCAGCGTGTCGACGTTGACGTGCTCCGGCAGGACCGCCGTCATCGCGTCGACGTACGACTTCCACTGCACGTCCTGGCCCATGCCGAGCGCGCGGGCGAGCTGCGCGTTGCTCAGCGCGCTGAGCACCTGCGGGACCTCCGCGTACTTCGACTGCTCGGCCTGCAGGCGCGCGGTGTCGTCCTGCGCCTGCACGAGCTCGGACTCCGCGGAGGCGGCGTCGACGAGCGCGATGCCGTACCCGCCGGCGGCGAACGCGACGACGACGACGATGCCGATCGCGAGCCAGCGCTTGGTGGCCCGCAGCCCGCGGGCGACCCGGACCTCCGGGGGCAGCAGGTTGACCTGCGGCAGCGTCCCGCTCAGTGCGGTCCCGCCCGCCGTACGGCTGCGGGGACGGTCGAGGATCGTGGTCATGCGGCAACTCCGTAGGCCAGGCCGACAGGGAGGGCGATGAGCGACTCGTGACCGTTGAGCGCCTCGCGCTGGACGGTCTTCGCGGAGCGCAGGCCCGCGAGCGGGTCGCCGAGCGTCACGGGGAGCCGGCTCGCGCTCGAGATGTACTGCCCGAGACCGGGCAGGTGCGTGCCGCCACCGGTGAGCACGACGACGTCGATGCCCGCCCCCGGGTGGTTGCTCGCGTAGTAGACGAACGTGTTCCGCACGGACTCGACGAGGGCACGGACCACGCCCGCGACGGCCTCGGCCGCGTCCTCACGCTCCGGGGCGACCGCGAACCCGATGCCGACCTCACGCTTGAGGAGCTCGGCCTCCGGTCCGGCGATGCCCAGCGCGCTGGCCACCGCGTTCGTCACGTGCTGGCCGCCGGTCGGCAGCGACCGGACGAGCTTCGGGGACCCCTTGGCGGAGATCACGACGGTGGTGATCGTCGCGCCGATGTCGACGAAGGCCGCGGTGCCGCGCAGCGCGTCACCACGGGCGAGGGCCCGGTGCAGGGCGAACGCGTTGAGGTCGACCATGCTGGGGCGCAGCCCCGCCGCCTCGACGGTGAGCACGTTCGCGGTGACGGTGTCGCGCTGGGCGGCCACGAGCATGCCGTGCACGGTGCGCCCCTGCGGCCCCTCCGACTCGGAGGTCGGGAAGTAGTCGAGCAGCGCGTCGTCGGTGGACATCGGCAGGAGCTCGTTCACCTGGTACGGGAGCGACTCCTTGAGCTGCGCGAGCGGCATCCAGGGGAGGTCGAGCTCGCGCACGATGACGCGCTGGTTGCCGACGCCGATCACGACGTCCTTCGACTCGAACTTCGTCTGGGCCCAGAGCTGGCGCAGCGCGGTCGCGACGGTCTCGGGCTGGACGACCTCACCGTCCCGCACGGCGCCGATCGGGAGCGGGGTCTGGCCGTACCGGACGAGCGTCGGCGGGTTCTTGCCGGCCGGGCCACCGCTGCCGAACTCGAGCTCCGCGGCGCGGACACAGGTCGAGGCGATGTCGAGGCCGATAACACGTGAGGTGGCCACGGAGATCCTTCCGGGATGGTGGGCGTACTTCCGTCCTATCGGGCGTGCGACGGCCGGACTTGAGGGCTCCGGCCATTCCCGTCGCGAGGGTGCTACCCGGCCATCGCCGAGAGGTACGCCGACCACAGCTGCTCGCCCGCGACGATGCCCACGGCGGCCCCCAGGAGCATCCACGGGCCGAACGGGATGCCCGACTTACGCCCGGCGCGGCGCGCCACGACCAGCCCGACGGCGAACAGCCCCCCGAGCAGGAACGCCGCGAACCACCCGACCAGGAGCGCGCCCCAGCCGAACCAGCCGAGGTACAGGCCGAGCACGCCGGCGAGCTTGACGTCACCGAGACCCATGCCGGCGGGGTACGCGATCACCAGGACGAAGTAGACCGCGAAGAGCGCGGCACCGCCCACGAGGGCGTGCCACAGCGCGGTCCAGTCCGACGCGCCCCCGGGGTTCCAGCTCGCGAGCGCCAGCAGCGCGAGCGACACCGGGTAGGCCGGCAGGACGATCGCGTCGGGGAGACGCTTCGTGTCCAGGTCGATGAGCGCGAGGGCGACCGAGATCGCGGCGAGGTAGAGCAGGGCGGGCAGCACCCAGTCGGCCCCGGCCCACCACGCGGTGAGCGCGAAGAGCACGCCCGTGCCCGCCTCGACGAGCGGGTACCGCACGGCGATGGGCTCACCGCAGTCACGGCACCGCCCGCGCAGCAGCAGCCACGACACGACGGGGACGTTGTCGCGCGCGCGGATCTCGTGACCGCACCGCGGGCACGCGCTCGGCGGGCGCACGACCGACTCGCCGCGCGGGACGCGCCACACCACGACGTTGAGGAACGAGCCGATCGCGAGCCCGAACAGCCCCGCGACGATCACCAGTGCACCCGTCACGGGTTCCTGACCTCACGCTTGTAGACCACGTCGACCCGGAAGCCCGAGCTGGCGGTCGGGTTGGTGCTGGGCAGGTTCACGCCGGGGATGCCGATCGGGACGTAGCGCATGGTCATCGAGTTTCGCAGCACCACGTTGCCGCCGTAGAGCTGTCCGTAGAAGGTCATCGTGTTGTTCGTCTCGAGCGTGCAGGGCGTGTACCCGAAGAACGTGATCGGGGCGATGGCGATGCTGCCGGAGTCGAACTTGATGTTCCCCGACTTGTTCGCACCGACGATCTTGCCGCACTCGGCGACGCCGTTGGGCGTCGTGTCCGGGTCCGGCACGATGACCCACACCTGGTGCTGGTTGCCGTCGGCCGACGTGATCTGGAAGTTGCCGGTCGCGTAGAAGTCGTTCGCGAAGATGACGAGGTCCGCACGGAGCTTGATGTTCAGGCTGCCCTGGAACTTCGTCTGCGCGCAGAACCGGGTGTCGAAGACGGTGGGCACGGTGGGGCCGAGGAGCGGGCCGTTGAGGCCGTAGCTCTCCCCCGCGAGGTCGCACTTGTTGCCGGTCGGCTTGTAGGCCTCGGACCAGGTCGGGGCGTTGTTCGTGACCGCGTTGGCGGTCACCCAGTCCTTGTACGCCTGCGCGCGGTCGCCGGTGTTGGCGAACCCGGCCCAGTCCGACGGCTTGTAGTTGACCTCGGGCAGGCCGACGGGGACGTACTGCGGGATCGCCGAGGCGCCGACGCCGGACTTCTTGACGCCCGCGACCGACGGCCCGGCGCCCCACGTGGTCAGCGCACCGGCCACGATGAGGTCGCGCCCGTACTTCGAGCCGCCCGCGACGGTGGCGTCGGCCGACACGTACGTGTCCTGCCCGACGGTCGTGAGGCCGGCGCTCTGCGCGGTGTTGACGGTGAGCTTCTTCTTGCTCCAGAGGTTCTGGGTGACGCGGCAGCCGCCCGAGATCGCCGTCGTGCCGTTGACGACGATGAGGTTGCCGTCGATCTTGACGTTCGAGTTGCAGTCCACGTCGCCCGTGTCGACCCACACGTCCACGGCGGTGTCGGGCAGCGACGTCTCGAGCGTGAACGAGTTCGTCGTCATGATCTGGTTCGCGGCGAAGATCGCGGCGCCGCGACCCTGGATGGCCGTCGGCTTGAGGTTGACCTTCGTCTGCACCGAGCGCTTGGTGCCGCCGCCCTGGGCCGCGGCTCCCCCGGCGGTCGACGTCGCCGTGACCACGGCCTGCGCCGGCGTGCCGGTGACGACCCCCGCCGCGCACGGCAGCGCCGTCCCGGCCGCGTCGAAGTAGGCGACGGTCGCCTTCACGGTCGTCGTCGTCGGGGCGGTGCCGGACGCGAACGTGCCGGACGCCGGCCACGCGCAGGGGGTGCCGGCCTCGAGCTCGGCGAACACCGCGTCGACGGCCCCCTCGGCGCTGTGCACCTCGGAGGTGCGTGCCCGGTCGGCGCCGGACTCGTTCGCGGAGTAGACGGTGTTCGCCACCACGACGGACGCGAGGGCGATACCGATGAGCGCGACCGCGAGGGCGGCGATCAGGGCGCTTCCTCGCTCGGGGTCCGCGGACCCCAGCCGGCGACGGAGGGCGACGAGCATCAGGTCTCCAGGGGTTCGGGTCACGGGGCGGGGACGATCGCGCAGCTGTCGGCCGGGTAGCCGAAGACGGTGTTGCGGCCGGTGAGCACCGACGAGACGGTCTCGGGCTTCGACGACGCCCGCTGCGCGGGGTCCTTGAGACGCAGGGTCACGCGGATCGTCTGCGCCTGGGACGACAGCTCGGCGTCATGCTGCTGCACGAAGAACGGCGGCCACGTCGCCGGGTCGGCGGGGTTCACGGTGCTGCTCGACGGCTGCACGAGGTTCCGTGCGGTCACGCGCCACGCCGAGACTCCCCCGACGGCCTGCCAGTTGGGCTTCCACGAGCGGAACTCGAGGACGCCGTAGCTGGAGCCGGCGGGGAACCGCACCCGCCACTGGACGCACTGGAACACGCCGTCGGTCTGCGTGTAGACGCGCAAGGAGTAGTACGTGGGGACGCCGGACCCCGCGGACGTCTCGAGGGCCGGGTCGGAGATCACGTTGCCGGAGCGGACCTGGCGGTCGAGCTGCATCAGGCCGAGCTGCGCCTGGTCGACGGCGCGCGTCCGCGCGAGGTTGTCCTTCGTCTGCTGGCTGACGGTCACCAGGATGGTGAACACCATCCCGAGCAGCCCGATGAAGATCGTCATCGACACGAGGAGCTCGATGAGCGTCCAGCCGCGGTCGTCGTCGTGCTGCAGTCGGCGCCGCATCGCGGCGCGGAGCTCACGCACTGGGAGCCGCCTTGAACGCGGCGCTCACGTGGGACGTCCCGAGGCTGGTGGACGACGTGAGCGTCTGCCCCGCGACGGTCCAGGTCACCGTGACGGTGATGGTGCCCGTGTCGGCGTCGATCGTGCACCCCTCGAGCCCGCAGGCGGCCGGGTCGGGGTTCGACTTGATCGACATCGCCGGCGTCACCGTCACGGTGACGGCGGCCTGCACCGTCGAGGCGCCCGCGGTCCACGTGACGCTCGGCGTCGTGACCGTGGAGCTCGTGGTCGTGCCGACGACCAGGGTCGTGTACCCGGTGCCGTTCCAGTAGGCGACCTGCGCCGACCGGGCGCTCGTCGCGTCTCCCGTGCGCTGGGACAGCCCACGCTCGACGCGCACGGAGTCCGTGTACGACGTCACGGTCGCCAGCCCGCTGGGGGCCGCGCCGCCCGCCCAGGGGCCGACGCCGAACGCGGCGTTCCCGAGGCTGCGCTCGGCGACGGCTGCGGTGCACCCGGGGCCGGTGAGCGTCGCGCACCCGACCGCGATCGCACCGCCGGCCGTCGTGAACCGGCCGCCGTAGGCCTTGGCGGACCCGCCACCGGCCACCGACGCACCCGTGAAGGTGGTCCCGTCGACGGTGAGCACCACGCTCGACCCGGTGCCGCCGGTCAGCGTCGACGCGCCGCAGCCCTGGCCCGCGGGGATGCCCGACGCGCACGAGGCCGCCATCGACGCCTTCGCGAGCCCGACCCGGGACCCGGACGCGAGCAGGTTCAGCGCCAGGTTGCCCGACGAGAGGACCAGCGGCGACGTCACGCCGGTGGAGCCGACGTCCGGCGGGCTGCTCGGTGCGGCGCCGCTCGAGCCGACGTCGTTCGACGACGCGTTGCTGAGCTTGGTCCCGCCGTCCTGGAGCGGCGCGACCGTGGGGTCGGCCTTCGCCAGCGTGGACCCGGCGTGCAGCACGGTCGAGTCGACGGTCGTGGACTGCTGGGACGTGATGCCGATGCCGGCCTGGCCGCCCGTGACGGTCGCGAGCGTGTAGTCCGACCCGGGCAGCAGGGGCTGCACGGGGGTCGGTCCGGCCGGCGCGCTGCCCGACGACGCCGTCACCGTGGTGGTCGCGCCGCTCGCGCTCGCGCTCCCGGTGAACAGGGCCTGGCACGCGCCGAGGAACGGCTGGTTCGACGCGTCACCGCACCCGCCGGACGGCGCGTAGGCCTCCGAGCGCACCAGCACCTGGCGCAGCTTGCCGGTCTTGTTGGCCGACCAGGAGGTGATGACCGAGAGCGTGACCACGTCGCCGTCGGTGCTCGCCGACCGCGTGACGTAGGTGCGGCTCGTGAACCTCACGCCCGGGATCGCCGGGTCGGTGTCGACCATCTTGTTGGTGCCGCCCGGGCCGGACAGCGGCAGCTTATCCATCGCCTGGTCGCTGGCCGTCACGAGCGTCTCGTCGATCGCGAGGTTCACCGTCGGGTGCAGCTTGCCGCCCACCACGTTCGTGTCCGGACCTCCGGCGGCGAGGAAGCTCGTGCTCATGCCCTTGCTGAGCACCAGCCACGGCAGCGCCCGCAGCTCCTCCATGACCTGGTTGGCCACCGCGGTGGCCTGCGTGCGCTGGCGGGACTGCGCGTTGGTCACGAGGGCGGAGGTCTGCACCACCATGAGGCTGAGCAGGACCACCGTGATGATCATCATCGCGACGAGCAGCTCCATGAGGGTGAACCCGGAGTCGTCGTCACGCCACCGTTCGAGTCGCGCTCGTCGCACCTGCACGCACACCTCCGTCGCCCGTCGGGACCAAGGGCGCTCGCAGGCGCTCAGGACCCGGTCCACCCTCCTAACGGCAGGTGGACCGGGCTTCCTGAGCAGGGCCGAGGAAATGAGGCCGAGATCTCACGCATCTCTCATCTGAGGCTCGGGAGCATTCGCCCGAGCGGGGCCGTACCGGACGTCAGTTCCGCACCGAGGCCGGTGTCGTCGTCTCACCGAAGTAGCGCTGCGTCCACTGGGCGTTGACCCAGCGGGGGAAGTACGGCGGTGCCGAGTACTTCAGGCGGCCGTCGTAGACGTAGTGCTTGAGGTACCCCGTGGTCGACGCCTGACCGACGATGCCTCGCCAGCGCTGGGCGATCGAGCCGTTGACCTGGAGCTGGCCGAGCTGGGTGCCCTCGTCGTACTTCTGGACGTAGAAGGAGTGCTGGAGCGTCTGGATCGACGCCATGATCGTGATGCCGCTCACGACCACCGCGCCGGTGGGGTCGGCGTAGTCGTGCGGCCAGCCGGCGACGCTGGCCTTCTCGACCGGCGTGTTCCACTTGCAGGACGACCCGCCGGGGCACGGGCTGCCCGTGGCCGCGACCTCGTACATCCACGGGTGGAAGACCTCGATCGAGTTCGTCGCCACGAGTCCGACCATGTCGGGGCTGTCGAGGCTGACGCCGCCGGCGAGCACGAGGTCACCGGTGAGGACCACGGACTGCTCGGCCGCGACGGTCACCCGCCCCTTGACGACGCCCTCGATGTAGACGTTGCCCTCCTGGCAGAACTTCGTCGTCTCCGTCATGGTCTCGTCGTACGTGTACTTCGACGACGTCGTCGCCGGCTTGGCGGCGGCGACCGCCTTCGTGAACGTGCCGAGCGGGAGCTCGGGGTACGTCGCGTCGCCGCTGATCTGCCCGGCGTCGCAGCGGGAACGGGTGATCCCCGTCGGCTCGCCCGACGTGTACACGACCATGTTCTGCGGGACCGCGACGGTGGCGCCGGCCAGCGAGTTCAGGTCGCCGAGCGTGCCGCAGCTCGGCGCTGTCCCCGCAGGCGGCGGGGTCGAGACGGGTTCCTTGCCGCCGTTGTTGGCCGTCTTGTTCCAGACGGTCATGGTCCCCGACGGGTTGAACTTGATCCGCGTCGAGCCGAAGTAGTGGCATCCCGGGTACTCGGCGAACTTCGCCGAGTTGTCGTCGAGCTTCAGCAGCTCCCCCTTGTCGGACAGCTGCGGCTGCTTGGTGCTGAAGTCGGCCGTGCTCCACGAGCCACCGGTGTTGCGCAGGCAGTACTTCCAGGTGTTCGGGTCGCCCGTCACGTTCGCGCACGTCGGGTTGGCCGACGTGAACGTGTCGTCGAACTTGGGCCCGCTCGCGAGGACCGAGTCGTTCGAGAACACGGACCCCACGAGCTCGTCGCCCGAGACGAACTGGATCTCGACGCAGCCGGCCCCTTCGCGCCCCTCCCAGAAGTGCTTGGGGGCGTTGCCGGTCAGGCCGCACTTCGGCTTGTTCGCCGCGGTGATCGACGCGACCTTGGTGGGGTTGTACGCCTGCACGTTGGCCGGGTCCGCCGACTCGAAGTCCGTGTAGTACACGTAGTCGGTCGACCCGCCCTTGGTGAGCGAGGCCTCGACGGTGCGGTAGCGGCCGTTCACCTTGCCCGTGGACCGGACGATGATCGTCCCCTCCGTCTGGGCGGCGGACGCGTCGAACGAGTAGTGGAAGAACGCGTCCTTGGGGCCGGTCTTGCCCGGCGTCACCGGCAGCCACTTGACCGTCGTCGCCGCGTTCCAGCTGCAGAGGTTGGCGACGGTCATCGGGCCCTCGAGCGCCTTGTTGTCGCAGTCGAGCTTCTTGTAGTACTCGTCGTCCCGGTTCAGGTGGGCGGCGAAGTCCTCGATGCCCGACTGCGCCGCGGACATCGCGCCGCCGTGGTCCTGGTCGTACCGGGCGAACTTGGTGCTGGAGATCGTGTAGGCCAGCGCCGCCATCGCCAGCATGGCGAGGACGAGCATCGAACCCACGACGAAGACCAGCGCGAAGCCGCCCTCCTGGTGCTCGCGGAGCACTCGCAGACGTGTCGTCACGGCGTGGCCGCCTCCTCCTTCTTACGGAGCACCGACTGCGCGTTCGGCAGGGTGATGCGCTGGATGTACGTGGTCGGGGCGGCGAGGTTCGACTTGCCCGCCTGCACGGTGACGGACAGCTCGACCGCGAGCACCGACGAGAGCTCCGTGCCGGTGAGCCCCGAGGCACCGGGCGTCAGCGGCGACCCGGCGCCGGGCTTGTAGTACGAGAAGACCGCGGGCCCGCTCACCTGGACACCCCGCGCGACGACACGGGTCTTGACCCGGGCCTTGCACGCGGCGGTGGCCCCGACGGCGTCGGCGTCGCAGTACAGGTAGTTGGTGTCCGCACCGACGAACGGGTCGTGCACCTGGATCTTCTCGATGAGCTTGCCCTTGTCCGCCCCGCTCGTCACGACCGTGTACGTCACCTGGCTGGGTCCGATGACGTTCCCGGGGTTGTTGATGTTGGCGTAGAACTTCACGGAGAAGTTCTGCCCGACGACGAACGCGTCCTGGTTGCACGTCGGCGTGCAGGTCGTCATCTGGTTCGGCATGACTGCGGTCCGCAGCGTCTTCGACATCGTCTCGACCGCGGTGCGTCCGGCGTCGACCTGGTCCTGCAGGTTCACCGTCTGCGCGTTGGTGCGCATGAACCCGATGGTCAGGGCACCTGTCGCGGCGAGGATCACCGCGAACACCAGCATCGTCACGAGCATCTCCGTGAGCGACGACCCCCGGTCCGTGCCGGCGACCCTCCGACGCAGCGCTGCGATCACTGGACCTGCCCCCCACCCGTGTCCTTGGTCAACGACGTGGTGCCGGGCTTCACGAGGAACGAGCCGGCCCCCGAGCACTTGTTGGTGCTGCCGGAGCTCTTGTTCCAGATGTACGCGTAGTACGTCGTGGTCCCCGAGGTGGGCCGCAGGGCGTTGGTGACGAACAGGTTGCCCCCCGAGGCCCCCGTCGGCCCCGCCTGCAGGACCGACGCACCGGACGGCGTCGTCGTCGTCGCGCTGCAGGTCATCGTGCTCGAGGTGCTCACGAGGAGGAACCGCGAGGCCGGGATGCCCGTGACGGTGAGCGTCGCGTACAGCGGTGACGCGGCCCACGCCCTGCTCACCGGCGTCTTGTAGAAGAGGCTGACGGCGCTGATGAGGTCCGGGTAGCTCAGGCAGGTCCCCGCGGTCGCGACGTCCGTGTCGCTGCTCAGCCAGACGTACCAGTTGCCGGCGGGCAGGTCCATCGGCGCGTTCCTGGCGGCGTCCACGTCGAGGGCGACAGCCCCCGCGGGGAGGCTCGTCGGGCAGGTCGTCAGGGTCGACGGGCTGATCAGCGCCTTGTCGACCGCCCACACCTTCCCGCCGGCCGGGACGCTCGTGAGCCGGAGCGTCTGCGTGCCCCACAGCTGCTCGTCGTTGTCGCCGCTGGTCAGGACGACCCCGGTCGGTCCAGGCGAGCACGCGTAACCGGTGCCCTGCACGAACAGGTCGTACTTGCCGGGCAGCAGGACGAGGTGGGACTGCACGCCGCTCACGACCTCCGAGAAACCTGTGCCGGATGCGCACGTCTTCGTGGCCGCCGCCGACGGGTACGCGAAGACCTTCTGGGCACCGGCCGGCAGCGTGTCGATCTCGACGCGCGCCATCTCGAACTTCGCGTCGATCTGCACCGACCCGCCACCGGGCAGCGGTGCCGCCTTGTAGCCGGTGGTCGGCGCGGTCGTGCCGAAGTACGCGCCGTACGTCGTCGGCCACATGCCGGTGAACGTGGTGGTCACACCGGTGACGACCTTCGTGGTCGCCCCGCTGGCACCCGAGTACTGGGAGGCGACAAGGGTGATCGTCGAACCGGCGACCTGCGCGTCGGTGAGGGTGACGTCGTCTTCCCGCACGAGACGGACCGTCACGGTGCCCGCCCGGCCGACCGTGAAGTCGGCGCCGCTGGAGATCGTGCCCGGCTGCACCAGGCCCGTGATCTTGGACGGGTTCGGCGTGCTGGAGATGTCGACGTACGCCGAGTCCACGACCCGCAGGGTGTAGACCGTGCCCGCCGCCACCGGGGTCACCTGGATCACGGCGCAGCCGCTGGCGTCCGTGTAGCCGGTGGAGACCGAGCCGCCGGTCGCGCTCACCGCCATGCCGCTGAGCGCCTTGCCGTCCTGGTCGACGACCTTCGACGCGATGAACGCGTCGGTCGTCGCGACCCCCATCTTCTTCGGGGGCGCGAGCTGGGCGGTGCTCACGACGGGCTTCGTGCTGCCCATGTTCGGCCAGCTGACGGTGACCGTGACGCCGAGCGTCGGGTACGAGACGAGGGAGCCGCCCTCGCACGCGGAGGCGCCGTTGCCCCCGACGTTCCACTGGGCGGAGCGACGGACGGTGTAGCCGGTGCCGTCGACGACCAGGGGCTGGCCGTCGGTCCCACCGGGAAGATGGTGCGGGTTGACCGCGAGCCCGGCGTTCGCCAGCTCGAGCGGTCCGGTCTTCGTCGCGAACTGCTCGCGCACCAGGTCCAGCTCGCGGGACGCCAGGTTCGCCGCGGCGACCCGGTTGCGGTTGCTCACCGCCTTGGTCTGCGCGGTCATGATCACACCGATGACGGCCGCCGCCATCGCTCCGAGGACCACCATGGCGACCACGAGCTCGATGAGCGTGAAGCCCTGATCGCGCCGTTGCGATCTGCGCGGGAGCTGCATGCGGGAGTCCTCCGACCATGAGATGACGTGTGCTGCTCGGTACCGACGCGGCAGTTCGGTGTGAGGGGCGTACACGACGGGCCGACCACTGAGGTCGGCCCGTCGTGTCACGCGTCAGTGCATCAGGCGCACTTACCGGCCTCGAGGCCGCTCGCCGCCGAGTACTTGAAACCGACGACAGCCTTGTCACCCGACGCGTCCGTCACGTCGACGCACCAGTTCGTGTCGTGCGGCGTGCCGAGGAACTCGACACCGTCGCCGAGGACGACCTTGTTCGACGCGTTGCCGAGCTCGTTCGTGCCGAGCTTGTACTTGCCGCCACCCGTGGCGACCGTCTGCGTGATGGCCGGGTCGGTCGTGCCGTCCCAGTCGACGAAGTACGTGGCGATCTCCTTGCCGAGGGTCGACACGTCGGCCTTGGCGGCCGTGTCCTCGGCCTTCTTGCGCTGGTTGAGGAACACCGGGATCGCGATCGCCGCGAGGATGCCGATGATGATCATGACGACGAGGAGCTCGATCAGGGTGAAGCCCTGGTCCTTCTCGTCGATGGACTTGCGGATACGAGCGATCACTGTGTACTCCCTGAGTTTTCGGGTTGCCATCGTCCTCAAAGCCGTCCAAGCGGGGCCTGTGCGACCTGTCCGTGTTATCGACGTCCACACAATGGGACTTGAGGGCACTTTCGACACTCACCCGACCGGAGTAGCCCAGTTCGCCCGAAAAGGCAGAGGGCCGGTCGGGAGTGATTTCCCGACCGGCCCTCGCCTGTGGTACTACGTCAGCACTGGCCCGCTTCGAGGCCGCCGGCCGCCGAGTACCGGAAGCCGGTGGACTTGGCCTTGTCGCCCGAGTCGTCCTTCACCGAGACGCACCACGACTGGTCCTTGTCGAGGTCCTTCGTGGTGCCGAGGTAGACGTTCTTCGACGCGTTGCCGACAGATGCGCCGTTGATCTCCCACTTCTTCGTCGTCGTGTTCAGCGAGACCGTCGCGGCGGTGCTGCCGTCCCAGTCGACGAAGTACGTGGCCAGCTCCTTGCCGAGGGTAGACACGTCGGCCTTGGCAGCCGTGTCCTCGGCCTTCTTGCGCTGGTTGAGGAACACCGGGATCGCGATCGCCGCGAGGATGCCGATGATGATCATGACGACGAGGAGCTCGATCAGGGTGAAGCCCTGGTCCTTCTCCTCCATGGACTTGCGGATACGAGCGATCATGTCTGCTCCCTCACGGTTCGAGAACGTCTGCCGAGTTTTCAAGTTCGTCCGGCCGAGGCCGGTCCAGTCATACATCCCGGACATCGGCCGGTTGGTCCGCCTACTTGAGCACAAATGTCTGCTGGGCACAGATTCACTCGTTGGGCGCAGCCGTCAGCTGATGAGGTTGAAGATGCCGAAGATGGGCATGTACATCGCAATCACCATGGAACCGACAATTGCGCCGATCACGACGATCATCAAAGGCTCGATGAGGCTCGTGAGCTGCTCGGTCGTCGACTCGACCTCCTGGTCGTAGAAGTCCGCGACCTTGCCGAGCATCGTGTCGAGCGCACCGGTGTCCTCACCGACGGCCATCATCTGCACGACCATCGGCGGGAACACCGGGTGCTGGGACAGCGGGCCGGCGAGCGACTCACCGCGGCGCACGGACTCCTGCACGGCCTTCGCGGCACGCTCGATCACGAGGTTGCCGCTCGTCTCGCCGACGATGTCGAGCGCCTGCAGCAGCGGCACGCCGGCGTGGATCATCGTGCCGAAGTTACGGGTGAACCGGGACACCGCGATCTTGCGGAACAGGTTGCCGAAGACGGGGACCTTGAGCTTCCACGGGTCGACGCGCTCCCGGATGCTCCGGTCGTTCTTGTGCCGGGACCACCAGATGGAGAAGCCGATGAGCACCACCACGATCGGGATGATCGTGATCTTGAGCCCCTGCGACAGCATCATCAGGATGCGGGTGGGCAGCGGCAGCGTGCCGCCGAGCGTCGAGAACATGCCCGCGAAGATCGGCACGATGAACAGGAGCATGCCCGTCGTGGCGAGGATCGCCACGACGAACACGACGACCGGGTAGGTCATCGCCGACTTGATCTTGCCGCGGAGCTTGACCTCGGCCTCGAAGTTGTCCGCGACCGAGACGAGCACCTGGTCGAGGAAGCCGCCGACCTCGCCGGCCTTGACCATGTTGATCATCAGCGGCGGGAACACGTCCGGGTGCTTGTTCAGCGCTGTCGAGAACGCGCCGCCGACCTCGACGTCGTTGCGCACCTGGCCGATGACCTTCGCGAGGGCCTTCGACTCCGTCTGGTCCGCGAGGATCGACAGGGCGCGCAGCAGCGACAGGCCCGAGTCGATCATCGTCGCGAGCTGGCGCGACATGACGGCGAGGTCCTTGAGCGTGATCTTGTTCCCGCCGAAGCCCGGGATGCTGATCTCGGCGTTGAGGCCGCCGGTGCTGACCTCGGAGATCGAGACCGCCGCCAGGCCCATGTCACGCAGCCGGTTGGCGACCGCCGCCTGGTTGGGGGCGTCGACCCGGCCCTTGACGAGCTTGCCGGCCTTGTCCCGGACCGCGTACTCGAACGTCTTCGTCGCCGCCATCACAGGGCCTGGCTTCCGAAGTTGTGGCCGCCGCCCATGGTGACCGCGTCACCGAGGCCTGCCGCACCCTGCGAGCCGCCGGAGAACCGACCCGTGAGCCGGTTGAAGTCCTCGACGTGGTGGCACTTCTCGAGGCCGGTCTCGTACGCGATCTTCCCGGTCTTCACCAGGTCGGCCAGATGCTGGTCCATGGTGTGCATCCCCTGCTTCGCACCGGCCTGCATGGCCGAGTAGATCTGATGGGTCTTGCCCTCACGGATGAGGTTGCGGATGGCCGGGGTGGCCACCATCACCTCGGTGGCGACGGACCGGCCGGGCGAGTCGGACCGCTTGCAGAGCGTCTGGCAGACGACGCCCTGGATGGCACCGGCCAGCTGCGTGCGGACCTGCGCCTGCTGGTGGGACGGGAAGACGTCGATGACACGGTCGATCGTCTGCGCCGCGTCCTGCGTGTGCAGCGTCGCGAACACCAGGTGACCGGTCTCCGCCGCGGTCAGGGCGACCGAGATCGTCTCCAGGTCACGCATCTCGCCGACGAGGATGATGTCGGGGTCCTGCCGCAGCACGTGCTTGAGGGCGTTCGCGAACGAGTGCGTGTCCGCGCCGACCTCCCGCTGGTTGATCAGCGACTTCTTGTGCCGGTGGAGGAACTCGATCGGGTCCTCGACCGTCATGATGTGGTCCTCGCGGGTCCGGTTCGCGAGGTCGACGATCGCGGCGAGCGTCGTCGACTTGCCGGAGCCGGTGGGCCCGGTGACGAGCACGAGCCCGCGCGGCAGACCGGCGAACGTCCCGACGACGGCCGGGACGCCGAGCGCCTCGAGCGGCTTGATCTCGTAGGGGATCACCCGGAACGCCGCGCCGATCGACTCGCGCTGCTGGTAGATGTTCACGCGGAACCGCGCCAGCCCCCGCACGGCGTACGAGAGGTCGAGCTCGAGGTTCGCCTCGAACGTCTCCCGCTGCTTCTGCGTGAGGATCGCGTACAGGACGCGACGCAGGCTCTCCGGGTTCATCGTGCCGAAGCCGTCGAGCGCCCGCAGCGACCCGGAGATCCGGACCATCGGCGCCGCGCCGCTGGTGAGGTGCACGTCGGACGCGCCCAGCTTCACCATCTGGGCGAGCACCTCGTCGATCGGCAGGTCGTCCTCGCGCTGCTCGTCGCCCATGCCGCGGCGCGGGCCACGGTCACGGACTGGGGCAGCCTGCGCCGGGGCCTTCGGCTGCTGCACGGGCTCGGCGGGAGGCGCCGCAGGCTGGTGCCCGGGCGCGCCCGGGGCCAGGGCCGTCGGGGCAGGCAGGTACGCCGTCGGCGGGCCGGCGGGCGGCCCCGCGGGCGGTGCCGGCTGGAACGCCGCGGCCGGGCCGGGCGCGGGCGCGGCAGGCCGCTGGGGTGCGGGCGTGTAGGGCGCGGCCGGCGTGCTCTGCGACCAGGGCGCGGCGGACGCGCTCGGCGGCGCGTACCCGCCGGGGGCGGCGGCGGGCGCCGGCGGGCGGACCGTGCTCTGCGACGGGATCGGTGAGAACTCGGTCGGCATGGGACCGGTCGGCGCCCCGACCTGGGGACCGACCGGGCGGTAGGGCGGCAGGGGCCTCGTCGGCTCACCTGCGGCGCCCTGATAGGACTCGCTCACGTCATTTCCTCCCACAAGGTCCAGTGGCGCCCGCCGGTGCGGTCGCGCCAGCTCCTGACCGGGTGCTCTCGAGCGTTCATCGGCGCACGGCGTGCCCGACTTGAGGCGGCGGTGCACGCCGCGGCGCAGACGGTCATGCGACGACGCGCAGGATCTCCTCGATCGACGTGTGACCCAGCGCGACCTTGTGCCAGCCGTCGTCGCGGAGCGTGATCATGCCCTGCTTCACCGCCGTCGCACCGATGTCCGCGCTCGACGAGTGGGCCACGGCGTGACGCTCGATGTCCTCGGTCACGCGCATGACCTCGTGCAGGGCCAGCCGCCCCCGGTAGCCGGTGTTGGAGCACGTCACGCAGCCCACCGGTCGCATGAGCTCCGGCACGGGCTCCCCCGGCACCCAGGGGAACCGGGCCGCCTCGAGCTCGGTGGGCGTCGGCAGGTACGCCTCCTTGCACTTGCCGCACAGCCGACGCGCGAGGCGCTGGGCCACGACCGCGTCGAGCGCCGACCCCACGAGGAAGGGCTCGATGCCCATCTCCGTGAGCCGCGTGACCGCGGACGGCGCGTCGTTCGTGTGCAGCGTCGACAGCACGAGGTGACCGGTGAGGGCGGCCTCGATGGCGATCTGCGCCGTCTCGTGGTCACGGATCTCACCGAGCAGCACCACGTCCGGGTCGGACCGCAGGATCGAGCGCAGCGCACCCGCGAACGTCAGGCCGGCCTTCGGGTTGACCTGCACCTGGTTGATGCCGGGCAGCCGGTACTCGACCGGGTCCTCGACGGTGATGACGTTGATCTCCGGCTTCGACACCGCGTTGAGCGTCGCGTACAGGGTGGTCGACTTGCCCGACCCGGTCGGGCCGGTCACCAGGATCATCCCGTAGGGCTTGGTGTACGACTCGCGGTACGTCTCGTAGTTGTGGTCGAGGAACGACAGGTCACGCAGGTCGAGGCTCGCCGTCGAGTTGTCGAGGATTCGCATGACGATCTTCTCGCCCCACACCGTCGGCAGCGTCGCCACGCGGAGGTCGATCTTGCGGCCGTTGTGCACCACGGACATGCGGCCGTCCTGCGGCTTGCGCTTCTCGGCGATGTCGATGTCGCTCATGATCTTCACGCGGCTGATGACGCCGCCCTGGATCTGCTTGGGCGAGCGCTGCGTCTCGTGGAGCACGCCGTCGATGCGGTACCGGACGCGCAGGTCGTGCTCGGTCGGCTCGATGTGGATGTCGGAGGCACGGTCGGTGATCGCCTGCGTCACCAGCAGGTTGACGTACCGCACGATCGGGGCGTCGTCGTCGACGAAGTCGCCCATCTTCGACAGGTCGGCCTGAGGCTCGGCGGCCTCCTCCTCGAACGCCGAGGAGAGGTCCTCCATCTCGCCGTCGGCGCGGCAGAAGCGGTCGATCGCCCGCGCCAGGTTGTCGTACGTCGCGATCACCGAGATGACCGGCATGCCCGACATGGTGCGCACGTCGTCGACGGCCATGACGTTCCCCGGGTCGGCGGTCGCGAGAACGACCGAGCCGCCCTGGAAGCCGACGGGGAGCACCGTGTACCTGCGGCACAGGGCAGCCGGCACGATCGCCACGGCGGCACGGTCGACCTGGAACTCGTCGAGGTCGATGAAGTCCATGCCGACCTGGGCGGCGAGGGCCTTGACGAGCTGCCCCTCGGACAGGATGCCGAGCTCGACCATGGTGCGGCCGAGGGAGCCTCCCCGCGTGATCTGCTCGTCCATCGCGGCGAGCAGCTGCGCCTCCGAGACGAGGCCTTCGTCGAGCAGGATCTCCCCGAGCTGCTTCACGCGCGTTCCCTCCGGTTGCAGGCCCGGCCGGCTCTCTCGCGCACGGGTCCACTGCCCTCATCGGCAGGACGAGGGTGCGGCCTGAGGGATTCGGAGGGATACGTCCGCGGTGGCTAGGACGCCAGACGCGCGTCGAGCGCCGCCGCCATGGCGTCGACCGGACCGGGCCGGCCCGTCATGAGCCGGACCTGCTCGACGGCCTGGTGCAGGAGCATCCGCTCTCCCCCGACGACGACCCCGCCGCGTGCCGCCCAGGCGGCGGAGAGCGCCGTCGGCCGCGGGTCGTACGCGACGTCGAGCAGGACGCCCGCCGGCCGCGCACCGGGGAGCGCCGCCGCGAGGTCGTCGGCCGCGTGCGGGGGCAACGTCGACACCACGACGTCCGCGGTGCCGATCTGGTCCACCGCGTCGTCGAGCGACCGGAGCACCGGCTGCACGCCCATCCGGTGCGCGGCACGCACCAGCCCGCCGGCCCGCGGCACGGAGCGCACGTACACGACGGCGGTGGTGCAGCCGAGCTGGCCGAGCGCCGCCAGCGTCGAGGCCGCCGTCGCGCCCGCGCCGAGCACCGCGGCCGTGCCGACCCGGGCGGCGGTGCCGCCGGTCAGCCCTTCGCCGAGGGCGGTCACGAGGCCGTACACGTCGGTGTTCGCGCCCACCAGGACCCGTCCTGCACCGGACCCCTGCAGGAGCACCGTGTTCACGGCGCCGACGACCTCCGCGAGCGGCTCGACGTGGTCGAGGAGGCCGAGCACCGTCTGCTTGAGCGGCATCGTGAGGCTGAGGCCCGCCCAGGTGTCGTCGAGCGACCCGACGAACGCGGCGAGCCCGTCCTCCGTCACGTCGACCGCGTCGTACCGCCAGTCGGCGAGCCCGAGCGACTCGTACGCGGCGCGGTGCAGCGTCGGCGACAGGGAGTGCGCGATCGGGTGGCCGAGGACGGCCGCCCGCGACCGTGCGCGCGTGCCCGGCGCGTGCCCGACCGGGGCCTGCGGGTCGTGACGATCCATGGCCCGGAGCATAGGTGCCCGACGGGCGACCACTCGCGCGTGGTCGCCCGTCGGAAGGTCCTGCCACCGGTGCGCCGCCGACCGGTCACGCGGCGCGGTGCGTGCTACCCGCCGTGCTCCGCCTGCCACTCGTGCAGCTTCTCGACGTTCAGCTGGTGGTCGTCGTAGTTGCTCGCGAAGAGCGTCTCGCCCGTGTCGAGGTTGACGGTCACCCAGAACAGCCAGTCACCGGGCTCGGGGTTCAGGACGGCGTCGATCGACACCTCCCCCGGGGAGGCGATCGGCGTCGGCGGCAGCCCCAGGTGGCGGTAGGTGTTGTACGGGTTCGACGGGTCCTGCGTCATCTCGGTGGTGAGCTGCTTGCCCGAGATGCCCAGGCCGTACGCGACCGTCGCGTCGACCTGCAGGGGCATCTGCTTGTCGAGCCGGTTGTCGATCGCTCGCGCGACCTTCGGACGGTCCGCCGCGAGCTTCGCCTCACGCTCGACGATGGACGCCTTGTTCAGCACCGTCTCCCACTGGTCGTTCGGGACACCCTTGACCGTGAGGACCTCGACCGTCTTCGCGGTCATCTGCTGCAGGACGCTCGCAGCCGAGGCGCCGGGCTCCACCGGGTAGGTCGCGGGGAACAGCCAGCCCTCGACGGCGCCCCCCGCCTCCGCGGGCAGGCCGATGGCCGCCGGGTCGGCCGCGGCCGCCTTGAGGTCCTCGATCGGGATGAGCGTGACCTCGTTGACCTTCGCGAGCGTCTGCTCGGTCGTGTAGCCCTCCGGGATCGTCACGCCGATGGTCGCGCGGCTCGACGGGTTGAGCAGCGCGAGGACCGCGTCGGACGCCTTCATCTCCAGCAGCAGGTTGTACGTGCCGGGCTGGATCGAGATCGAGTCGGGGTTGGCCGCGTACGCACGGTTGAACGCCTTCTCGGTCGCCACGACACCGGCGACCTGGAGCGTGTGCGCGATCATCGCGCCCGTGTCGCCGTCCGCCACGACGACGCGCGCCGCCGGGTGCCCGGGGCCCGGGTAGTCCTCGACGCCGGCCTCGTTCCCGCTGCCGCCGCCGAAGACGCCGCCGAGCAGCTCGGAGACCACGTACCCCGCACCCGCGACGAGCACGAGCGCCACGATCAGCACCCAGATCGAGCGGCGACGTCGCTTCTGGCGCTCGCGCTGGGCACGTGCGCGGCCGCGGGACCGGGAGCGTCGCGACTCGGGCGACGACGACCTTGCGGCGGGGTCGCCGAACAGATCTGTCACCTGGTCACTCCGCTCCACCGGTGCCCACCAGTCGGTCTGGCTGTTGCTCACGTGTGCGTCACTCCAGAGTCGTTCCTCCGTCACCTGCAGCCCCCCCGCGCGCCACAGGACCGTGCTGAGGTGGGTCGGCGTCGACCCGCTCTCCGGGACGCCGTCCCGTCGCACGCTCCGCGTCCAGCGCGTACTGCAGAATCACCACCGCGGCCGCCTGGTCGACGACCTGCCGGTGGCTGCGTCCGGATCGGCCGGACGCATGCAGCGCTTGATGGGCGGACACCGTGCTCATCCGCTCGTCGACCAGCCGCACCCTCACGGGTGCGACAGCCTGCGCCAGTTGGACAGCGTACGCGCGGGCGGCACCTGATGCGGCACCTTCGGTACCGGATAGATGTCTGGGAAGTCCGACGTACACGACTGCCGCACCACGTTCGCCCACCTCGTGCACGATCTGCGCCACATCCGCCGGCACCTGCCCGGCCGCCGGCTTCCGCCCGTCACGCGCGAGCGTCGCGACGGGCGTGGCGACGAGACCGTCCGGGTCGCTCGTGGCGAGCCCCACCCGCACGGACCCGACGTCGACCGCGAGCCGGACCCCGCGGACGACCTCCTCCGCGTCGCGCGGCACGTCAGTCGCCCAGGGCGCCGACGACCGCCGCCAGGGCCTCGCCGAGCCGGCTCGCGTCGGTGCCGCCGCCCTGCGCGAGGTCGTCCTTGCCGCCGCCCCCGCCACCGAGGATGCCCGACGCGGTGCGCACCAGCGCCCCGGCCCGCACACCCGCAGCACGCGCCGCCGCGTTCGTGGCGACGACGACGACGGGACGCCCGTTGCCCGTCCCGCCGACGGCGACGACGGCGGGCGCCGACTCGCCGAGGCGGGAGCGCAGGTCGAGGACGAGGGTCCGCACGTCGTCCGCGGACACCTCGCCCGCATCGTGCGTGACGACACGCGTGGCACCGACCGTCTGCGCACCCTCGACGAGCGAGCCCGCTGACGCCAGGAGCTGACCGGCGCGCATCGTCGCCAGCTTCTTCTCGGAGTCCTTGACACGTGCGAGGAGCGAGGACACCCGGTCCGCGAGCTCGTCCGGGCGGGCGCCGAGCAGCCCGGAGAGCTGGCCGACGAGCGCCCGCTCCTTGGCCTGGTAGCCGTACGCGCCCGCGCCGACGAGCGCGTCGACGCGACGGACGCCCGAGCCGATGGCCGACTCCGACAGCAGGGTGACCAGGCCGAGCTCCCCCGACCGCTTCACGTGCGTGCCGGCGCACAGCTCGAGCGACCAGCCGTCGCCGATGTCGACGACCCGGACCTCGTTGCCGTACTTCTCGCCGAACAGCGCCATCGCGCCCTTGGCGCGCGCCTCGTCGATCCGCATCACCGAGTCGGTGACCTCGAGGTCGTCCTGCAGGCGCTGGTTGACGCGCTCCTCGATCTCCGCGACGACCTCGCTCGGGGTCGCGCTGGGCGAGCGGAAGTCGAACCGCAGCCGGCTCGGCGCGTTGAGGGACCCGGCCTGCGTGGCCGACTCGCCGATCGACTCGTGCAGCGCCTTGTGGACGAGGTGCGTCGCGGTGTGAGCACGCGCGATCGCCCGGCGGCGGCCGAGGTCGATCTTCGCGGTGCCGCGCTCGCCGAACGTGACCGTGCCGTCGACGAGGCGCCCGTGGTGCACGGACAGGCCCTTGACCGGCGCCTGGACGTCGTCGACCTCGATCCGGGCGCCGCCGTCGAGCACGATCACGCCGGTGTCGGCCTGCTGGCCGCCCGCCTCCGCGTAGAACGGGGTCACGTCGAGGACGACCTCGACGTCCGCCGGTGCGGTGGCGGCGGGCGCGGGAACGCCGTCGACGAGCAGGCCGACGACCTGCGACCGCGCCTCCGCGTCGGTGTACCCGACGAACTGCACCGGCTTCGCGGTGGCCTCGCTGAGCGTCGAGTGCAGCTCCTGGTACGCCGCCGTGTCGGCACGGCCCGCCCGCTTCGCGAGCGCGTCGGCCCGCGCGCGCTCCCGCTGCGCCTGCATGAGCGTCCGGAACGCCTGCTCGTCGACCGAGACGCCCTGCTCCGCCGCCATCTCGAGCGTGAGGTCGATCGGGAAGCCGTAGGTGTCGTGCAGCGCGAACGCCTGGTCGCCGGACAGCACGGGCGACGGCGCGCCCTTCGCCGCCTGGACGGCCGTGTCGAGGATCGTCGTGCCCGCCGCGAGGGTGCGCCGGAACGTCTCCTCCTCGGCGTACGCGACCTGGCTGATCCGGTCCCAGTCGCGTGCGAGCTCCGGGTACGACGGGCTCATCGCGTCGCGGCTCATCGGCAGCAGCACCGGGAGCGCAAGGTCCTCGACGCCGAGCAGGCGCATCGCCCGGATCGAGCGGCGCAGCAGCCGGCGCAGCACGTACCCGCGGCCCTCGTTCGACGGGGTCACGCCGTCGCCCATGAGCATCAGGCCGGACCGGACGTGGTCCGCGACGACCCGCATGCGCACGTCGTCGTCGTGGTTCGCGCCGTAGCGACGCCCCGACAGGTCCTGTGCGCCCTGGATGACCGGGAACACCTGGTCGATCTCGTACATGTTGTCGACGCCCTGCAGCAGGTACGCGACCCGCTCCAGCCCCATGCCGGTGTCGATGTTCTTCTGCTTGAGCTCGCCGAGGATCGGGAAGTCCTCCTTGCCCCCGCCGTCGCCGCGCTCGTACTGCATGAAGACGAGGTTCCAGATCTCCAGGTACCGGTCCTCGTCGACGACCGGACCGCCCTCGGCGCCGAACTCGGGGCCGCGGTCGACGTAGATCTCCGAGCAGGGACCGGCCGGGCCTCGCGCACCCGTGGACCAGAAGTTGTCCTTCATCCCCCGGCGCTGGATGCGCTCGTCGGGCAGGCCCGCGATGCGCTTCCACAGCGCGACTGCCTCGTCGTCGTCGTGGTAGACGGTGACCCAGATCTTGTCCGGGTCGAAGCCGTAGCCACCGTCCGCCTGCGACGAGGTCACCAGGCGCCACGCGTGCGTGATCGCGCCTTCCTTGAAGTAGTCGCCGAACGAGAAGTTGCCGTTCATCTGGAAGAACGTGCCGTGCCGGGTCGTCTTGCCGACCTCCTCGATGTCGAGGGTGCGCACGCACTTCTGCACGCTCGTGGCGCGCGGCCACGGCGGGGTCTGCTCGCCGAGCATGTACGGGATGAACGGCACCATGCCCGCGATGACGAACAGCGTCGACGGGTCCGGCGAGATGAGGGGTGCCGACGGCACGACGGCGTGGCCCTGGCCCTCGAAGTAGTCGAGCCAACGCTGGCGGATCTCGGCGGTACGCATGGTGTCCTCGTATGTCGTTCGGTCCTGTCCCGGTCGGGACATCCTTCTCGGTGGTGCACCGCCTGGCGACGGCAATCAGGTCAGAAGAACGCGTACCCGTCGTCGTCGTCCGGGTCCTCCGTGGGACCGACCCAGTCCTCGCGGGCGCGGCGCGCGGCCCACGTGCGGCGTAGGTCGGCGACCCGCTCCGGACGCTGCGCCCGCAGCGCCTCGACGTCCACGTCGCCGACGAGGTCGTGCCGGAGCTGCTCCTCGCGCTCGGCCATCCCCGTGCGGAACTCGTGCTGCGCCGTCCGGACGGCCGTCATGAGCCGGCCGACCCCCTGCACGGCGTCCGCGGTGCCCGCCGGCACGTACGCGTCGACGAGCGCGCGGCCCTTGCGGACCACGAGGATCGTCGCCACGACGCCGACCCCCACCCACACGAGCCTGCGCATCACTTGCCCCGACGCGGGGCGGTGAGCCCGGACAGCGCACGTCGCACGCCGTACGAGAACGCCGCGACCTTGATCATCGGCGCACCGACCGTCGCGGCGAACAGGGACGTCAGCGCCGAGACGTTCTCCGACACCTGCGCGGCGGCCGTGGTCACCGTGTCGATGTTCTCGAGCTGCGTGTTCGACGACGCGACGAGCGTGGCCGTCTCGTCGAGCACCGGCACCGTGTGGTCCGTGAGCTCCTTCAGGGAGGCGGTGGCCCCGTCGAACGTCCGCCCCAGCTTGACCAGCGGCACGGCGAGGAACCCGACGAGCCCCACGAACGCGACCGCCGCGATGAGGCCTGCGACGTCACCGACCGACATGCCACCCCTCCAGTCCGGGGTCCCGACGACCCCGCCGGAAACCCTACCCACGAACGCGTCGCGCACGCGCACGACGCCCCCGGTCGACCGCTGGCGCACGAACGCCCCGCGTGCGACGGGCGCAGCGGGGCGTTCGTGGTGCCTGGGTCAGCGGGCGTAGTACTCGACGACCAGCTGGACCTCGCAGGTCACGGGGACCTCGGCGCGCTTGGGGGCGCGGACCAGGACGGCGCTGAGCTTCTCGAGCTGCACGTCGAGGTAGCCCGGGACGGCCGGCAGGACGTCGCGGTGCGCACCGGCGGCGGCGACCTGGAACGGCACGGTGGCCTGGCTCTTCGGCTTGATCTGCAGCGTCTGGCCGGGCTTCACGCGGAACGACGGGCGGTCCACGATCTTGCCGTCGACCAGGATGTGGCGGTGCACCACGACCTGGCGGGCCTGCAGGATGGTCCGGGCGAAGCCCGACCGCAGGACGAGCGCGTCGAGACGCGTCTCGAGGTTCTCGACGAGCGCCTCACCGGTCAGGCCCGGGGCCTTGCGGGCGTCCTCGTACGCACGGGCGAGCTGCTTCTCGCGGAGCGCGTACTGGGCGCGCAGACGCTGCTTCTCGCGCAGACGGACCGCGTAGTCCGACTCGGTGCGGCGACGGGCACGGCCGTGCTCGCCGGGCGGGTAGGGGCGCTTCTCGAAGTGCTTGACGGCCTTCGGCGTCAGGGCCAGGCCGAGTGCGCGGCTCAGGCGGACCTGGCGGCGCGAACGGGTCACACTGCTCACAGAGATACTTCCTGTCGTTTGATTGACGTCACACCCGCGAGGTGGAGTTCCGGCGGGCGTGGGGCCGACCATGGTGCGCGACGGGTGCCGCGCGGCTAAGGCCCCAGGTGGTCGACCTCACGGTTCACCGACAGATGCGCAGCACCCGTCCCGAGGACGACCTGGATACCTTACCGTCTCGACGCCCGCAGGCCGAATCGCGGGCCGGCAGAGCCGTCAGCCCGCCCGGCGTCACCCTCGGCCCGGTCAGTCCCGGTCGTCGAGGATCGCCCGCACGCGCTCGAGCCGCTCGGCGACCTGCCGCTCGTACCCGCGGTCGCTCGGCTCGTAGTACCGCGTGCCGACGAGCTCGTCGGGCAGGTACTGCTGCGCCGCCACGGCGTGCGGCTCGTCGTGCGCGTACACGTACCCGGTGCCGTGGCCCAGCTGCCGTGCGCCCGGGTAGTGCGCGTCCCGCAGGTGCGACGGCACCGAGCCGAGCCGGCCCGCCTGCACGTCCGCCAGCGCCTTGTTGATGCCCGTGTACGCGGCGTTCGACTTCGGGGCCGTCGCGAGGTGGACGACGGCCTCGGCCAGGATGATCCGCGCCTCGGGCATGCCGATGAGCGCGACCGCCTGCGCCGCCGCTACGGCCGTCTGCAGCGCGCTCGGGTCCGCCATGCCCACGTCCTCCGCGGCCGAGATGACGATCCGCCGGGCGATGAACCGCGGGTCCTCCCCCGCCGCGATCATCCGTGCGAGGTAGTGCAGCGACGCGTCGACGTCCGACCCCCGCACCGACTTGATGAAGGCGCTGATCACGTCGTAGTGCTGGTCGCCGTCCCGGTCGTAGCGGACCGCCGCCACGTCGATCGCGCGCTCGACGGTCGCGAGGTCCACGAGGACCGGGTCCTCGCCGGCCCGCTCGTCGGACAGCGCAGCCCCGGCGGCGGCCTCGAGGATCGTCAGCGCCTTGCGCGCGTCCCCGCCCGCCAGGCGCAGCAGGTGCTCCTCGGCATCCTCCGCGAGCGTGACGGCCCCGCCCAGCCCGCGCTCGTCCGCCACGGCCCTGCGGACGAGCGTGCGGACGTCGTCCGTGCCGAGCGGCTGCAGCGTGAGCAGCAAGGACCGTGACAGCAGCGGGGAGTTCACCGAGAACGACGGGTTCTCCGTCGTCGCCGCCACGAGCGTCACCCAGCGGTTCTCCACGCTCGGCAGCAGCGCGTCCTGCTGGGCCTTGGTGAAGCGGTGCACCTCGTCGATGAACAGCACCGTCTCGGACGCGTCGGTGGCGAGTCGCCGGCGGGCGTCCTCGATGACGGCCCGCACGTCCTTGACGCCGGCGGTCACGGCCGACAGCTCGACGAAGCGGCGGCCCGACGTGGCGGCGATCAGGTACGCCAGCGTCGTCTTGCCCGTGCCGGGCGGACCCCACAGGACGACCGAGGTCGGCGCCGCGCGGCGGGCGGCGTCGTTCGCGGGCTCGACCAGCCGGCGCAACGGCGAGCCCGCGACCAGCAGATGTCCCTGGCCCGCGACCTCGTCGAGCGTCCGCGGCCGCATGCGGACGGCGAGCGGTGCGTTCGCCCCCACCGCGGGCACGCCCGTCGCGGTCGACGTGACGGCGTCGAACAAGTCCATGCGGGCAGGGTACGCACGACCGCCCACCCCGCCCGACCGCGTCGAGGTCACGGGCCCGGAGGCCGCTGTGACTCACCCGCACGGGGCACGCCCGCAGGAGTGCGCCCCCGGGCGTCGACCTGCGACGATGACCGGCGTGTTCGCGCGACTCGGCCGCACCGTGGCCCACCACCCCCGTCTCACCGTGCTCGTCTGGGTGGTGGTCGCCGTCGCGGGGTACGCCCTGGCGGTCTTCGGCGTGCACGGAGAGAGCCTGTTCGACCGGCTGACGTCCGGCGCCCCTGGCGTCCCCGGGTCCCAGAGCGAGCAGGCGCAGGCGATCCTCGAGGCCAGCGGGGCGCGCGGCTCGTCGCTCACCCTCGTGCTGCAAGGAGTGGACCCGGCCGACCCCGAGGTGGCCACGGCGTTCGCACCGGCGCGCGAAGACCTCGCGGCGATCGACGGCGTCGAGGCCGTCATCGACCCGCTCGCGCTGCCCGAGGGCATCACGAACCCCGCGGCCGCGCCGCTCGTCGCGCAGGACGGCGACGGCTTCCTCGTGGTCGTCGAGCTCGACCCGGACCTCGCGGAGGGCGCCCGGCAGACGGCGCTCGACGACGTGGAGCACCGGCTCGAGCAGGTACCCGACGACCTGCGCGACGTCGCACCGGACGTCACGGGGATCGTCGGCGGGACGACCCTCATCGTCGGCGCGATCAACGCGCAGGTGGAGACCGACCTGCGCACCGGGGAGACCATCGCCCTGCCGATCGCGCTGCTCATCATGGTGCTCGTGTTCGGCGGGTTCCTCGCCGCCGCGATGCCGATGGCCGGGGCGCTCGCCTCCATCGCGGGCGGGCTCGCCGTGCTCCTCGGCTTCTCCTACTTGCTCGACCTCGACGCGTCGGTCGTCAACGTCGTCACGCTCCTCGGCCTCGGCCTGTCGATCGACTACGGGCTGCTCATCGTGTCCCGGTTCCGCGAGGAGCTGCACCAGCTGGTCGACGCCGACGGCGGCGAGGGCAGCCGACGGCGACGCGGCGACGGCGCCGTGATCCACGCGCTCGAGCGAACCATGGCGACGGCGGGCCGGACCGTGACGTTCTCCGCGGTCATCGTCGCCATCTCGATCGCCGGCCTGCTCGTGTTCCGGCCGCAGATCCTGCGGGCGATCGGCGCCGCCGGCGTCGCCGTCATCGTCGTCGCCGTCGCGACCGCCCTCACCCTCGTCCCCGCGCTCGTGGTGCTCGCGGGCCGGCGCCTCATCAGGCCGAGCATCCTGTCCCGGGTCCCCGGGCTGCGCTCAATCCTGGCCCGCACGTCCGACGTGCAGTCCGAGGAGGGCGTGTTCTCCCGGAGCACCCAGCGGGTGCAGCGCCACCCCTGGTGGGTGCTGCTCGGCAGCCTGGCGCTCCTCGGGCTGCTCGCGCTGCCCCTGCGGCACATCGAGCTGCGCAACTCCACCACCGAGCTGCTGCCCGCCGGGAGCACGCAGCGCGAGTTCGTCGACCTGCTCGCCGACCAGTACCCCGCGTCGACCACGCCCGCGATCACCGTCGTCGCGGAGACGACCCTCGAGGAGGCGACCGCCTGGGCCGCGACGCTCGAGGACCTCGACGGCGTGGCGTCGGTCGATCCCCCGTCCGTGCTCGGCTCGTACGTCGTGATCGGCGTGCGGCCCGACACCGACGACCCGGGCGGTGACGTCGCACGGTCGGTCGTGCAGGAGATCCGCGCCCTCGACGCCCCGTTCCCCACGTGGACGACCGGTCAGGCCGCGACGCAGATCGACTTCACCACCGCGCTCAAGGACCGGGCGCGCGTCGCGATCGGCATCGTCGCGGTCGCGACCCTCGTCCTGCTGTTCCTCATGACCGGCTCCGTGGTCATCCCCGTCAAGGCGCTGCTCACGAACGCGGTCTCGCTCGCCGCGTCGCTCGGCGTGCTCGTCTGGGTGTTCCAGGACGGGCACCTGTCCGGCGTGCTCGGGTTCACCTCGACGGGCGGGATCGAGACGTACGTCGTCGCGCTCGTCATCGCGTTCGCGTTCGGGCTCGCGATGGACTACGAGGTGTTCCTGCTGTCACGCATCAAGGAGCTCTACGACGGCGGCCTGCCCAACGACGCCGCGGTGCGGCTCGGGCTGCAGCGGTCCGGCCGGATCATCACGTCGGCCGCCGCGATCGTCATCGTGGTCTTCGCCGGCTTCGTCGCCGGGCAGATGCTGGTCATCAAGGAGGTGGGCTTCTCGCTCGCCGTCGCCGTGCTCGTCGACGCGACGCTCGTCCGCCTGCTGCTCGTGCCCGCGACGATGACGATCCTGGGCCGCGCCAACTGGTGGTCGCCCCGGTTCCTGCGCCGCCTGTACGCGCGGTTCTCGATCAGCCACTGAGCCGTCCGATGACCGACCGCCTGCACGTCACGCCGCCCACGAGCCAGTCACGCTCGTTCGCACGGCGCGTCGCGGTCGGGACCATCCTGTCCGCCGTCCTCGCGCTGCTGCTGGTCTCGCTCGTCCTCGTCGCGGTGCTCAGGCGGGACCACACCGAGGCGGCGTTCGGCTGGGTCTTCCAGGCCATGGTCGTGGTCGTCGGCGCGGTGCTCCTCCGGCCGCTGTGGCGCTGGGTCCTGGCGGAGCGCCCACAGCCAGACGTGCCGGCGCGGCTCGACGAGATCGCGGAGCCCCGGGCGCACGAGGGCATCTCGGGGAAGGTCGCGCCGCCTCGACGCTGGTGACGGGACCGTCGGTCGGGCGCTCAGGCCGGCGGGCGCTCCGCGCCGACGGGTCCGAACGACGCGAGCTCAGCGTCGACCGTGAACCCGAGCCGCGCGTAGAGCCGCCGGGCCACCGCGTTCTCGGCGTACATCCCGAGGCTGACGAACGCCATGCCCTCGGCGAAGGCCTGACGGACGGCGACGCGGGTCAGCGCCGTGCCGAGGCCGGCGGATCGCGCTGCCGGCACGACCCCGAGCCCGTGCACGTGCCACGACGCCACACCGCTGGCGGCCCCCCGGGACGTGGCGCCGACGACGCCGAGCAAGCCGTCCGGTCCGTCCACGCCCCACCAGCCCGCCTCGCCCGGGCCGGCCGGGTCCGCGGACGTCCCGGGGTTGCCGAGCGCGAGGCACGCGCGGACGGCGTCGGCCTCCGCAGCCGGGTCGAGGCGCCGCACGACCGAGTCCCCTGCCCGTGCCGGCGGGGCGTGCTCGGTCGAGAGCCAGTCCCAGACGGAGAACGGCGCGAGCCTCAGCGCGGAGAGCACCGAGACGGGCACCTGCGCACCACGCGCGACGTTCAGCCAGCCCACCCGGTCGACGAATCCGGCACGCGCCAACGGCGACCCGGGCTCGTGGCGACGCGCGACGACGTCCGCGAGGAGCCGCTCCACCTCGGGTGCGCCGCCGAGCGTCAGGACGAACGGCCCCCGGGGCGACGGCGACGCGAGCAGCACCGCACGCCCGTCGCCGACGACCACGGCGTCCCGCCAGCGGCCGTCGACGCCGTCGAGCATGCGGTGCCGCCGCCAGACCTCGGGGAGCCGGTCGAGCAGCGTGCTCACGCGGTCGGCTGCTCCGGTGCCGGCGGTGCGGCCGGCTTCGGCTTGGCGTCGACCCCGGCCTCCCGGCGCTGCTCGGGCGTGATCGGCGCGGGCGCGGCCGTCAGCGGGTCGTAGCCGCCGCCGGACTTCGGGAACGCGATGACGTCGCGGATCGACTCCGACCTCGTCATGAGCGCCACGATCCGGTCCCAGCCGAACGCGATCCCGCCGTGCGGCGGTGCACCGAACTGGAACGCGTCGAGCAGGAAGCCGAACTTCTCCTGCGCCTCGTCGTGACCGATGCCCATGACGTCGAACACGCGCTCCTGCACGTCCCGGCGGTGGATACGGATCGAGCCGCCGCCGATCTCGTTGCCGTTGCACACGATGTCGTACGCGTACGCGAGCGCCGCGCCCGGGTCCTGCTCGAACGTGTCGATCCACTCGGGCGTCGGCGACGTGAACGCGTGGTGCACGGCCGTCCACGCACCGCCGCCGACCGCCACGTCGTCGTCCTCGCCCGTGGGCTTGAACAGGGGCGCGTCCACGACCCAGACGAACTCCCACGCGTCCTCGTCGATCAGGCCGCCGCGGCGGCCGATCTCCAGGCGCGCCGCACCGAGCAGCGCGCGCGCCTCGCTGACCGACCCGGCGGCGAAGAAGATCGCGTCGCCCGGGTTCGCCCCGACCGCGGCCGCGAGACCGGCGCGCTCCGACTCGGTGATGTTCTTGGCGACCGGGCCGCCGAGCTCGCCGTCCTCACCCACGGTGACGTAGGCGAGACCCTTCGCGCCGCGCTGCTTCGCCCAGTCCTGCCAGGCGTCGAACCCGCGACGCGGTGTCGCGGCACCACCGGGCTGGACGACGGCGCCGACGTACGGCGCCTGGAACACCCGGAACGGCGTCTCCCGGAAGTACTCCGTCAGCTCGGTGAGCTCGAGCCCGAACCGCAGGTCCGGCTTGTCGCTGCCGTAGCGGGCCATCGCGTCCGCGAACGTCATCCGCCGGATCGGCGTGGGGATCTCGACGTCGATGAGGCGCCACAGCGCCACGACGATCTGCTCGCCGAGCGCGATGACGTCGTCCTGCTCGACGAAGCTCATCTCGACGTCGAGCTGCGTGAACTCCGGCTGCCGGTCGGCACGGAAGTCCTCGTCCCGGTAGCAGCGGGCGATCTGGTAGTACCGCTCGAGCCCGCCGACCATGAGGAGCTGCTTGAAGAGCTGCGGCGACTGCGGCAGCGCGTACCAGGAGCCGGGCGCCAACCGGGCCGGCACCAGGAAGTCGCGCGCACCCTCCGGGGTGGAGCGGGTCAGCGTCGGCGTCTCGACCTCGACGAAGTCCTGCGCGTCGAGCACCGCGCGCGCCGCCTGGTTCGCCTTCGCCCGCAGGCGCATCGCCCGGGCCGGCGCGGGCCGGCGCAGGTCGAGGTAGCGGTGCTTGAGGCGGGCCTCTTCGCCGACCGGCTCGTCGAGCGAGGACGACACCTGGAACGGCAGCGGCGCGGCCTCGTTGAGCACGTCGACGTCGGCGGCGACGAGCTCGACCTCACCCGTCGCGAGATGGGGGTTCTCGTTGCCCTCGGGCCGCCGGCCCACGACACCCGTCACCTTGAGCACGTACTCGGCCCGCAGGCCGTGCGCGACGGCCTCGTCGCGGATGACGATCTGCGCGATGCCCGACGCGTCCCGCAGGTCGACGAACGCGACGCCGCCGTGATCACGGCGACGGTCCACCCAGCCCGTGAGGGTGACGGTGGTGCCGATGTGCTCGGCTCGCAGCGAGCCGGCCGTGTGG
Organism: Cellulomonas chitinilytica; assembly: GCF_016862675.1. GTDB lineage: Bacteria > Actinomycetota > Actinomycetes > Actinomycetales > Cellulomonadaceae > Cellulomonas > Cellulomonas chitinilytica. Next base: position 222,402 of record NZ_BONK01000003.1, read on the forward strand.
GTGCGGAGCACGGAAGGTCCTTCGGGGTCGGGGGTGGGTCGCGCCCACCGGGCGCCCGCACGATCCTAGTGCCCACCGCCTGCCGGGACGCCGCCGAGCGGGTCGCCCGTGGGGTCAGAACAAGGTGGGCTGCGCCACCTCCGGGTCGGGCGCCGCGGCCTGCCGCCACGGGATGCTCCCGACCGGGTACGCACCCTCGCCGCGCTGCGAGCGGTGCCCCGACGACCCGAACCCGTGCCGGACGAGCAACGGCGCGGTGCGGTCGCGCAGCCACCGCGCGTACTCGGCCGGCACCGACGCACGCGGGCCGTACAGGGCCTCGTAGCGCCCGACGAGCTGCGGGTGGTGCTCCGCGAGCCACCCGAGGAACAGCGGCTTCACGGACCCGCGCAGGTGCAGGGGCAGCACCGTCACACCCGTGGCGCCGGCGTCCGCGAGCCGTCCGAGCAGGTCGTCGAGCTGGTCCGCCCCGTCCGTCAGCCACGGCAGGACGGGCGCCACCATGACCCCGCAGGGCAGCCCGGCCTCCCGGACCGCGCGGATCAGGTCGAGCCTCGCCCGCGGGGTCGGCGTGCCCGGCTCCACGCTCTGCTGCAGCGACTCGTCCCCCACGGCGAGCGAGACCCCGAGACCGACCGGCACCTGACCGGCCGCGTCGACGAGCAGGGGCAGGTCCCGGCGCAGCAGCGTTCCCTTGGTGAGGATCGACAGGGGCGTCCCGCTGCTCGCGAGCGCCGTGACGATCCCAGGCATGAGCTGGTACCGGCCCTCGACGCGCTGGTAGGGGTCGGTGTTGGTGCCGAGGGCGACGTGCTCGTGCCCCCAGGAACGGCGGGCGAGCTCGGCGCGGAGGACCTCGACGACGTTCGTCTTGACGACGATCTGGGTCTCGAAGTCGACCCCCGGGCCGAGGTCGAGGTACTCGTGGGTGGGGCGGGCGAAGCAGTACCGGCAGGCGTGCAGGCAGCCCCGGGTCGGGTTGATGGTCCAGCGGAACGGCATCTGCGAGGCGTCGGGCACCTTGTTGAGGGCGCTCCGGCACAGCACCTCGTGGAACGTGACGCCCGCGAACTCCGGCGTGCGCACGGTCCGCACGAGGCCGGCGAGCGGGAGCCCCGGCAGGGTCCCCTCGTCACGCTCCGCGGTCAGCCGCTGCCCGTCCCACCTCATGGCGTCAGTCGAACACGTGTTCGAGCCGCCGTCAACCGCGCCGACGGCGCGTCGCGCTCCCCCGGCGGCGTCAGCCCTCGGCGGGCACCACCCTCGGCCAGCGGTCCTCGGCGGGCGGGCGCCAGGTCGTCGCGTCCGCCGGGACCTGCTCGCCGGACCGGATGTCCTTGACCTGGTCGCCCGCGACCACGCCGTCGTCGTCCGTCTGCCCGAGGAACCACACGTACGGGATCCCCCGACGGTCCGCGTGCCGGATCTGCTTGCCGAACTTCGCGGCGGACGGCGCGACCTCGACGGGGATCCCGCGAGCCCGCAGCGCGACGGCGACCGCGTCGGACCGCGACCGGTCCTCCTCCTGGGTGACCGCGACGAGCACGGCGCTCGGGACCGAGCGGGTGGCACGGACGAGCCCGCCGCCGACGAGGCGGGACACGAGCCGGGAGACGCCGATGGACAGGCCGACACCGGGGTACGTCGTCGTCCCGTCGGACGCCAGCGTGTCGTAGCGGCCGCCCGAGCAGATGGACCCGAGCTGCTCGTGCCCGACCAGCACGGTCTCGTACACGGAGCCGGTGTAGTAGTCGAGGCCCCGGGCGATCTTCAGGTCGGCCACGACCACGCCCGGCGCGCGCTCGGCGGCCGCGCGCACGAGGGCCCCGAGCTCGGTCAGGCCGGTGTCGAGCAGCTCGTGGGTGGCACCGTGCCGCTCGGCGAGCTCGCGCACACGGTCGACGATCGACTCGTCGTCCCCGCTGATCGCCGCGAGCTCGAGGCACGCGGCGGCCTGGGCCTGGGTGGCACCGGCCTCGTCGACCAGGAGAGCCGCGACGGCGTCCGGGCCGATCTTGTCGAGCTTGTCGATGCCGCGCAGCACCGCGTCGACGTCGGTGAGGCCGAGGCCCCGGTAGAAGCCTTCGGCGACCTTGCGGTTGTTCACCAGGATCCGCACGGGCGGCACGCCGATCTCCCGGAGCGCCCCGAGGGCCTCCGCCATGACGAGCGGCAGCTCGACCTCGTAGTGGTACGGGAGGTCACCGGCCCCGACGACGTCGATGTCGGCCTGCACGAACTCCCGGAACCGCCCGTCCTGGGGCCGCTCTCCGCGCCACACCTTCTGGATCTGGTAGCGCCGGAACGGGAAGGCCAGGTGGCCGGCGTTCTCGAGCACGTACCGGGCGAACGGCACGGTGAGGTCGAAGTGCAGGCCGAGCCTCCCGGCCCGGTCGGTGGCGTCCGGCGCGCTGTCCGGGTCCTCCTGCAGGCGCGACAGGACGTAGACCTCCTTGGAGGTCTCCCCCTTGCGCAGCAGCTGCTCGAGCGGCTCGACGGCGCGCGTCTCGATGCCGGCGAACCCGTGGAGCTCGAAGGTGCGGCGCAGGACGTCGAGCACGTGCTGCTCGACGAGGCGGCCCTCGGGCAGCCACTCGGGGAATCCGGACAAGGGGGTCGGTCGTGCCATGGGGCCGAATCCTTCCAGACGCGGGCGGGACCCCGCGTCCTTGTTTCAGGTGGCCGCGCGCAGGTAGGGGTTGGTGGCCAGCTCCGTGCCGATGTCGCTGGTCGGCCCGTGCCCCGGCACGACGACGGTCTCGGGCGGGAGCGCCGCGACGACCTCCCGGAGCGTGCGGCGCATCTCGGCGTCGTCGCCGCCGGGCAGGTCGGTGCGGCCGATGCTGCCCGCGAACAGGACGTCCCCGGTGAGCGCGACGGGCCCAGCACCGTCGACGTCGAGGAGGTACAGCGTCGACCCCTCGGTGTGGCCCGGCGCGTGCCGGGCGAGCAGCTTGACCGTCCCGAACGCGAGGGCGACGTCGTCCGAGCGCATCCCGGGCGCCGTCCCGAGCTCCTCGACGCGGGCGGGCTCCACGTACGTCGACGGGCCGATGCCTGCTGCCGCCAGCGCCTGCGCGAGCGGCCCGGAGGGGTCGTGCGGGGACGTCCGGCCGCCGAGCACGCCGAGGGTGCCGAACGGGTCGGCGAGCCGGTACGCGTCCGCCGTGTGCACGACGAACGGCACGTCGAACCGTGCGGAGAGCACCGCCGCGTCCCAGGTGTGGTCCACGTGCCCGTGCGTCGCGAGCAGCGCCCGCGGACGCAGGCCGTGCCGTTCGACGAGCTCCGTGACCTGGTCGGCGACACCCGCACCGGGATCGACCAGCACGCAGTCCCCGTGGTCCGCCACCACGAGCGTGCACCGGGCCGCGAACACGGGGGCGACCACCGTCGACAGCTGCATGCACCGCACGCTAGACGGTGACCGGGGCGACGCGCTGACGTCCGCGCGTCGGTCGCTGGCTCGTGAGGGCCTCGGCTTGCCTAGACTGTCCCGGGTCCCTTCGTGCAGTGCGGCAGGTAGTGCTCCTGCCCCACCGCACCTCGACGCGAGGAGAGTGTGCGTGTCAAGCAAGCGCGAGCGTGAGTACGAGCGCCGCCGGTACGAGAAGTGGCAGGAGCGCCAGGCCAAGTCCCGCGCCCGCCACCACCGTCAGCGGGTCATCGCCGGCAGCGTCGCCGGTGCGCTCGTCCTCGTCGTCGGCATCGGTGCGGCGGTCGCGCTCACGCGACCCGACTCGACGCCCGCCGCCGACACCACGACGGCCCCGACGGCCCCGACGGACGCTGCCACCCCCAACGCGAGCGCGACCCCCCGCACGGGCAACGGCGGCGTCCTGCCCGCCGCGTCGCTCGCCGAGGGTCGCGAGTGGACCGGCTCGATCAACCTGACGCAGGGCCCGATCGGCATCTCGCTCGACGGCGCCGCGGCCCCGCAGGCCGTCGCGAACTTCGTGACGCTCGCGCAGGAGGGGTTCTTCGACGGCACGAAGTGCCACCGGCTCACGGACGAGCGCATCTACGTCCTGCAGTGCGGCGACCCCACGGCGACCGGCAGCGGCGGCCCCGGCTACTCGTGGGGACCCATCGAGAACGCACCGGCCTCGGACTTCTACCCTGCGGGGACGGTCGCCATGGCGCGCCAGCCGGAGAACGGCGACTCGATGGGCAGCCAGTTCTTCCTCGTCTACGAGGACAGCACCATCCCGTCGGACTCGGCGGGCGGCTACACCGTGTTTGGCCACATCACGTCCGGGATGGACGTGCTGCAGGCCATCGCTGACGCGGGCACCGTCAACAAGGGCAGCTACACGGCCCCGGCGTCCGACGTCATCATCGAGGGAGTGGAGACCCAATGACCGAGACCCCCGCACCGGCGTCCGAGCCCGACGAGACGACAGCCGCTGCCCCCTCGACACAGGTACCTGACGACAAGACGGCCGGCGCCGACGCGCCGTCCGCCGAGGTGGACGAGACGCCCGCCGACGACTCCGCGGCCACCGAGGACGTCGAGACGGTCACCCAGGACGTCGAGGCGCCCGCCAAGGAGGCCGCACCGGTCGCCGAGGAGGCCGCTCCGGACGCCGCGACGGACACGGACGCGGCTGCCGTGTCGGCGTCGGAGGCGGAGGCGGAGGCTGACACCGCCACGGCACCGGTCGAGGCCGACGCGAAGGCGGACGCGGACGAGACGGACGCGGGCACGACGGCGGCCGCCGTCCCGGCCCCGACGCGGCCCACGCCCGCGTCGGTCCACCCGACGCCCCGGCCCCACCCGTCCCCGCGTCCGGTCCCCCACCCGCCGACGCACCCGGTCGCCGCTGCTGCGGGCGCGCCCGCAGCCCCCGCACCCACCGCTCCCCCGCTCGACGCGGCCGAGGCGGCCACCGCCGCCACGTTCGGGCGCGTGGACGACGAGGGCACGGTGTTCGTGCGCGAGAGCGCCGGGGAGCGGGTCGTGGGCCAGTTCCCCGGTGCCACGTCCGACGAGGCGCTCGCGCTGTACGTCCGTCGCTACCTCGACCTGCAGGCGAAGGTCGCGCTGTTCGAGGCGCGCCTGACCGCCACGGACCTGTCGGTCAAGGAGATCGACCAGACGCTCGCCCGGCTGACGGACGAGCTCGCGGAGCCGGCCGCCGTCGGCGACCTCGACGGTCTGCGGACCCGTCTCGACGCCCTGCGCACCACGGCCGCCGAGCGGCGAGCAGTTGCGGAGGCCGAGCGTGCCGCCGCGCGGGAGGCCGCCGTCGTGGCCCGCACGGAGATCGTCGAGCAGGCCGAGCGCGTCGCGTCGACCGACCCGTCACGCATCCAGTGGCGGCCGGCGGGCGAGCAGCTGCGCGGGCTCCTCGACCAGTGGAAGGAAGCCCAGCGCACGGGTCCGCGCCTGGACCGGCCGACGGAGGAGGCGCTCTGGAAGCGGTTCAGCCACGCCCGGACGACGTTCGACCGTGAGCGCCGGCACTTCTTCGCCGAGCTCGAGACCCGCAATGCGAGCGCGAAGGCCGCCAAGGAGGCCCTCGTCGTCGAGGCGGAGAAGCTGCAGTCCAGCACGGACTGGGGCGCCACCGCAGGCGCGTTCCGCGACCTCATGACGCAGTGGAAGGCCGCCGGTCGGGCCAGCCGCGCCGACGACGACACCCTGTGGGCCCGGTTCCGTGCGGCGCAGGACGCGTTCTTCGCGGCGCGCGACGCGCAGGCTGCCGCCACCGACACCGAGTTCCGGGCGAACCTCGAGGTCAAGGAGTCGCTCCTGGTCGAGGCGGAGGCGCTCGTGCCCGTCAGCGACCTCGCGGCCGCGAAGCAGGCGCTGCGCTCGATCCAGGACCGCTGGGAGTCCGCCGGGAAGGTGCCGCGCGGCGACATCCAGCGGATCGAGGGGCGGCTGCGGGCCGTCGAGACCGCGGTCCGCGACGCGGACCAGAACCAGTGGCGTCGGACCAACCCCGAGACGCGGGCGCGCGCCGAGGGTGCCGCGGCGCAGCTCGAGCAGGCGATCGCCGGGCTCGAGGCGGACCTGGCGAAGGCCGAGGCCGCGGGTGACGCCCGCCGGATCGCGGACGCCCGTGCCGCCCTCGACGCGCGTCGCAGCTGGCTCGAGCAGGTGCAGCGGGCAGCGGAGGAAGCGCGCGGCTGAGGCCCCGCGGCACTGTCCCACGAGCCCCGCCGTCGCCACCGCGACGGCGGGGCTCGCCCTTCCTGCACGCAGCGCGGACCCGACGAGCACCGCGTTGTCCACAGCCCCCATCCCACCGGTCGCCGCGACGCGACATCCTGCGGGCATGAGCTCCCGGCTCGCCGCCTACCGGCCACCGAACACGACCCTGCCGTCCCTCGTCCGCCGCGCCGACGTCGGCGCTGCCGCCTGGCACGCGCTCCTGCGGGACGAGGTCCTGCGACCGTTGTGGGGTGACGTCGGCCTCGTCGCCGACCTGGACGACACGCCCGCGCTGCGGTCCGCGGCCCTGGCGGACCTCGTGCCCCGCCGGGGCGTCGTGGGACGGTGCAGCGCGGCGTGGGTGCACACCGGCCGTCGGCCGCCCGCACGCGTCGACGTGCTCGTGGCGTCGCGGTCGCACCGCGCCGACCCCGACCCGCGGCGGACGGCCGCCGAGGCGACGCTCCCCGCGGACGACGTGGAACGGATCGGACCGCTGAAGGTCACGACGGTCCAGCGGACCGGGACCGACGTCGCCCGCTGGGTGCCGGCCGCGCACGCGCCGCTCGTGCTCGTCGACCTCTGCGCGGTGGGCTTCGACCCTCACCGCGCGCTGCGCGACCTCGACGCGATGCCCGGGCAACGAGGGGTGCGAGCCGCGCGCGACGTCCTGCGCGCGCTGTGACCGAACGTCGAGGTCGGCCGCCGTGACCGAGCGCCGCCGCGGTGCGCCGTCACCGAGCGCCCGTCACCGAGCGCGCGTGACAGTGGGCCGCCACCATGCGCAGCGACCGTGCCCCGCGGCGTCAGGCGCGGATGACCGGCTCCTCCGAGGCCTTCGCCCCCGTGATCCGGTACACGTCGAACACGCCCTCGACCTTCCGGACGGCCGCGAGCACGGACGCGAGGTGCGACGGCTCTGCCATCTCGAAGACGAACCGCGACAGCGCGACCCGGTCCCGCGACGTCGAGACGGACGCGGACAGGATGTTCACGTGGTGGTCCGACAGGACCCGTGTCACGTCGGACAGCAGCCGGCTGCGGTCGAGCGCCTCGACCTGGATCTGCACGAGGAACAGCGACGAGCTGGTGTGGCTCCACTCGACGTCGACCAGCCGCTCGGGCTGCGCCCGCAGGGCCTCCACGTTGATGCAGTCGCTGCGGTGCACACTGACACCGGCGCCGCGGGTGACGAACCCGACGATGTCGTCGCCCGGCACCGGCGTGCAGCACTTGGCGAGCTTCACCCAGATGTCGTCGACGCCCTTGACCACGACCCCGGGGTCGCCGGTCCGCACGCGGCGGCTGACCTGCCCGGGCCGGGCGGCCTCGGCGAGGTCCTCCTCGGCGGCCGGCTCGCCCCCGAGCGAGTGCACGAGCCGCTGCACGACGGTCGCGGCCGACACCTGCCCCTCACCGATCGCGGCGTAGAGCGCGGAGACGTCTGCGTACCGCATCTCGTTGGCGAGCGCGACGAGCGACTCGTGCGAGAGCAGCCGCTGGATCGGCAGGTTCTGCTTGCGCATCGCCTTTGCGATCGCGTCCTTGCCGTGCTCGATGGCCTCCTCGCGGCGCTCCTTGGAGAACCACTGGCGGATCTTGTTGCGCGCCCGGGGGCTCTTGACGAAGCCGAGCCAGTCGCGCGACGGACCTGCCGTCTCGGACTTCGACGTGAACACGTCGACGACGTCGCCGTTCTCGAGCGTCGAGTCGAGCGGCACCAGCCGCCCGTTCACGCGGGCGCCCATCGTGCGGTGGCCGACCTCCGTGTGCACGGCGTACGCGAAGTCGACGGGCGTCGACCCGGACGGCAGCCCGATCACGTCGCCCTTGGGCGTGAACACGTAGACCTCGGACCCGGCGATCTCGAACCGCAACGAGTCGAGGAACTCGCTCGGGTCGGCCGTCTCCTTCTGCCAGTCGACGAGCTGGCGCAGCCACACCATGTCGTTGCCCGCGGTGTCACCCGTCTGGCCGCCGGCGGCGTTCTTCGCGGTCTCCTTGTACTTCCAGTGGGCCGCCACGCCGTACTCCGCGCGACGGTGCATGTCGTGCGTGCGGATCTGGATCTCCACCGGCTTGCCGCCGGGCCCGATCACCGTCGTGTGCAGCGACTGGTACAGGTTGAACTTGGGCATCGCGATGTAGTCCTTGAACCGGCCCGGCACCGGGTTCCACCGCGCGTGCAGCGCCCCGAGCGCCGCGTAGCAGTCCCGGACCGTGTCGACCAGCACCCGGACACCCACGAGGTCGTAGATGTCCGCGAAGTCGCGGCCGCGGACGATCATCTTCTGGTAGATCGAGTAGTAGTGCTTCGGCCGGCCCGTGACGGTCGCCTTGATCTTGGCGGTCCGCAGGTCCGCGCCGACCTGCTCGCGGACCACCGCGAGGTACTCCTCGCGGGCGGGGGCGCGTTCGGCGACGAGGTGCACGATCTCGTCGTAGAGCTTGGGGTACAGCGTCGCGAACGACAGGTCCTCCAGCTCCCACTTGATCGTGTTCATCCCGAGGCGGTGGGCCAGCGGCGCGTAGATCTCGAGGGTCTCGCGGGCCTTCTTCTCGGCCGACGAGCTCGCCACGAACTTCCAGGTCCGCGCGTTGTGCAGCCGGTCGGCGAGCTTGATGACGAGGACCCGGATGTCGCGGGACATCGCGACGACCATCTTGCGGACGGTCTCCGCCTGGGCGGCGTCGCCGTACTGGACCTTGTCGAGCTTCGTGACGCCGTCGACGAGCATCGCGACCTCGGGACCGAACTCGCGTCGGAGCTGGTCCAGCGAGTAGTCGGTGTCCTCGACGGTGTCGTGCAGGAGCGCCGCCGCGAGCGTGGACGGCGTCATCCCGAGCTCGGCCAGGATCGTCGCGACCGCCACCGGGTGCGTGATGTACGGGTCGCCGCTCTTGCGCAGCTGGCCGCGGTGGGCCCGCTCGGCGACGACGTACGCCTGCTCGACGACCGCGAGGTCGGCCTTCGGGTGGTTGGTGCGGGCGGCCTGGAGCACGGGTTCGAGGGCGGGCGACGCCACGGACGCGCGGGAGCCGAACCGGGCGAGACGCGCACGGACACGGCCCGACGCAGCCCCTGCCGGGTCGGATGTCGCCGGCACGCCGGTCTCAGGCGTGCGTACGTCCTCGCTCAAACGTGTCCCTCCCCGCCCTGACGGTCCCACCCCGCCCTGCGGATCCGCTCGGGGCGGTGGGCCGAAGCCGGCGGGGGGACCGGATTCGCAGCAGTCTACGACCGACTGGCTGCGGACCTGGACCGGAGCTGTGTCAGGGGACGTGGACGAGCACGTCGATCGGGTGCTCCCCGAGCTGCTGACGCCCCGCGAGCCCGTCGAGCTCGACGAGGAAGGACAGGCCCACGACGTGCGCGCCGCAGCTCTCGATCAGCCGGACGGTCGCCGCGGCGGTGCCGCCCGTCGCGAGGACGTCGTCGACGACAAGGACGCGCGAGCCCTCGGGCACCGTGAACGGGTGGACCTCGACGGACGCCTCGCCGTACTCGAGCTGGTAGTGCTCGACGACGGTCGGACCGGGAAGCTTGCCGGCCTTGCGCACCGGGATGACCCCGGCACCCAGCGCGACGGCCAAGGGGGCGGCGAGCAGGAACCCGCGGGCCTCCATCCCGGCGACCAGGTCGACCGGTCCGCCGACGGACGCCGCGAGCTGGTCGATGACCGCCGCGAACGCCTCGCCGTCGGCTAGCAGCGGGGTGATGTCCCGGAACAGCACACCGGGCTGGGGGTAGTCGGGCACCAGCCGCACCAGCTCGTCGATCCGGGCCAGCACGGCCGCACGGCCGGCCAGGGTGCCCGCAGGCTCCCCGGCCGGCCGCGCGGCCTGGGACGGACTCGTCACCGGCGTCGCTTCGGCTGGGCCTGGACACCCTGGTGCGCGCCCGGCCGCAGCTGGGTCGCACCGTGGATCGCCGGCGCGAGCAGGGGCTCGTCGACCTCCCCGGCCTCGACACGGGCCTTGCGGGCCGCGAGCACCTTGCGGGTGTGGTCGCGGATCGCGGGCTCCCGCTCGCGCAGGGTCACCTCGAACGGCGTCGCAAGGAAGACCGACGAGAACGTGCCGATCAGCATGCCGACGAACAGCGCGAGCGCGATGTCGCGCAGCGTGCCTGCGCCGAGGATGACCGCGCCGACGAACAGGATCGCGCCGACCGGCAGCAGCGCCACGACCGAGGTGTTGATCGACCGGACGAGGGTCTGGTTGACGGCGAGGTTCGCCTTCTCGGCGTAGGTGTACCGGGTCTGGTCGAGGGTGTCGGCGGTGTTCTCGCGCACCTTGTCGAACACGACGACCGTGTCGTAGATCGAGTACCCGAGGATCGTCAGGAAGCCGATCACCGTCGCCGGTGTCACCTCCCAGCCGACGGCCGCGTACACACCCACGGTGATGATGAGGTCGTGGAACAGGGCGAGGAGCGCCGCGAGGGCCATCCGCCAGTTCCGGAAGTAGATCGTCATCACGATCGTGACGAACACGAGGAACACGAGGATGCCCGTGATCGCCTTGCGCGAGATGTCTTGACCCCACGACGGGCCGATGAACGAGCTGGCGACCTCGTCCTCGGACACGCCGTACGCGGCCTGCAGGGCGGACGCGACCTCTTCGACCTGGTCGTTGGCGAGCTTCGACGTCTGGATCCGCAGGCTGTCGGTCCCGAGCGCGGTGACCTCAGGCGACTCCTCGGGCGCGATCGACTTGACCGTGTCGATGGCGAGCTGCTCGTCGGCGTTCGGGACGCCCGACACGATGAACTGCGAACCGCCCCGGAACTCGATGCCCGGGTTCAGGCCGGGCTTGATCAGGAGGATCGCCGACAGGATCACGAGGATCGTCGAGATCGTGAACCAGATGCGCCGGCGACCGACGATGTCGTACGACCGGCGACCGGCGTACAGGTCGTTGCCCCACTGGGCGAATCCCGCGGCCATCAGTGCTCGTTCCCCTCGGTGCGACCGGACTCGGTCCCGGACTCCTGCGCGGCGTCGTCGGGGCTCACCCCGCTCGGCGGTGGCGGCGCGGCGGACGCGTCCTGCGCCGCGGCCTTCGCCGCCGCGCGACGCTCGGCGATCGTCTGACCGCCGCCGACACCGACCGGGACGCGCGACGCGGGCGCCGGCGTGCCGGCGTCGGCCGTCACGGCCTCGTCCGTCGTGGCGGTCCGGGGCCCCGTCGCGACCTTGCCGCGTCCGACGTACCGGGTCGCGTCGACCCCGAGCCGCCGCGGGTCGAGCCCGGACAGCGGGTGGCCGGTGTTGAAGAACCGGATGCGGGCGATCAGCTGCATCATCGGGTGCGTGAACAGGAACACGACGACGACGTCGATGATCGTCGTGAGCCCCAGGGTGAACGCGAAGCCGCGCACCCCGCCGACCGCGAGCAGGTAGAGCACGATCGCGGCGATGAAGTTCACGGCGTCGGACGCCAGGATCGTGCGCCGGGCACGCTCCCAGCCGCGGTCCACCGCGGCACCGAGGGTCCGGCCCTCGCGCAGCTCGTCGCGGATGCGCTCGAAGTACACGATGAACGAGTCCGCGGTGATGCCGATGGCGACGATCAGACCGGCGACACCGGGCAGCGACAGGCGGTAGCCCTGCGTCCACGACAGCAGCGTGATGACGCCGTACGTCAGGGCGGCGGCCACCACGAGCGACGCGACCGTGAGCAGGCCGAGCGCGCGGTACTGCAGCATCGAGTACAGGACCACGAGGATCAGGCCGATGAGGCCCGCGAGGAGGCCCTTCTCGAGCTGCTCGGCGCCGAGCGTCGCGGAGATGTGCTCCTCGCTCAGGGGCTCGAACGTCACGGGCAGGGCGCCGAAGTTGAGCTGGTTCGCCAGCGTCGCGGCGGACTCCCGCGTGAAGCTGCCGGAGATCTCCGCCTGGCCGTTGGAGATGATGACGTTCGGCGCGAGGCTCGGCGAGGAGATCACGAGGCCGTCGAGGACCATCGCGAACCGGTTCTGCGGGTCCGTCAGGCCCTGCAGGCGCGTGGTCACCTTGGTGAACTGCTCGGTGCCCTTGGACTTGAGCTTGAGGTTGACGACCCACTCGTTGCCGACGCCGCCGCTCGGCAGCGTGTTCAGGCCGGAGCTCGCGCTCGCGATCTCGGAGCCCTCGATCTCGACGGGGCCGAGGATGTACTTGTAGACGCCCTCGGGGTCGCAGGTGACGAACGCCTTGTCCGGGTCGCCCGGGGTGCCGCCCGTGCGGTTCGCCGCGTCGGTGCAGTCGAGCTTGTCGAACTGCTCCTGGACCGCCGGCGTGACGTAGTAGGCGGCGTCGCTGGCGTTGTCCGGGGCCGCCTTGGCCGGCGTGTCCGAGGCGGGCGCGCTGGCCGACGGGCTCGGCGCGGGGGTCGCGGCGTCCTCCGCCGGCGCCTGCTCGGTGGCGGCCGGCGTGGGCTCGGTCGCCGCACCGGCGGTCGCTGTCGGGGTCGGGGCCGCCGACGCCTGGTCCGTGGTCGGCGTGCCGACCGCGGTGGCCAGCACCGGACGGAACTCCATCTGCGCCGACGTGCGGACGAGCTTGAGCGTCTCCTCGCTCGGCTTGCCCGGCAGCCCGACGACGATCTGGTCCGAGCCCTGGCTCGTGATCTCCGCCTCCGAGACGCCCGACGAGTCGACGCGCTGCCGGATCACGTCGATCGCCTGCGTGATCGTGTTGGAGGTGACCTTCTCGTCCCCGATGGGCTTCGCCTGGAGGATGATCTGCGTCCCACCCTCGAGGTCGAGCGCGAGGTTCGGGGTCCAGGTCGCGTCCGACCACCTGGTGCCCGCGAAGAGCGAGGCGACGATGGCGACGATGAGGATCCCGAGCACGCTCAGCGTGCGGACGGGCCTCTGACGGCGTGAGGGAGGGGCCAACGGAGTTCTTCTCTCGTGCGCGCACCAGCCACGGGGAGCGGCTGGTGGGGTCCGGGCCCGGGCGTCGTCACCCGGGCCGTGCGATTACTTGGTGTCCGGCTCGTCATCCTTGCGGACGTCGGACAGCGACGACAGGTCGTCGGGCACATCGATGACCTCGTCGTCGCCGCGCGTGAGGCGGTCGGCCTCCGCGTCGGCCGGCTCGATCTCGTCGTCGTCGAGGCTGGTGTCCTCCACGACAGGGTCGATGCGCTTCGCGATGGCTGCGCGGATCCACCGCGTACGGCTGCCGCCCGGGCTCGTCTCGAGCGTGATGACGTCGTCCTCGACGTCCACGACGGTCCCGAACAGGCCGGAGCCTGTCATCACCTCGTCACCCGCCACCAGGTTGTTCCGGAACTCGGACGCGGCGCGCTGCTGCTTGCGCGTGCGGCTCGACATGAGCCACAACGCGCCGAACGCGATGATGAGGATGATGAGGAACGAGAGGTTGCCCATGCGGGTTACGGCTCCGGATCTGTCGTCGGTGTCCGCCGCAGTCTAGGCGCAGCGGCCGGACCCTCCAACGTGCGACCGGAACGCGAAGTTCCGGCAGCCCCCGCACCCGGTGGGAGCGGGCTCAGCCGAACAGCGTGCCGGGCCCCGGCGGCACCGGGAGCTCGAGGTGCTCCCACGCGGCCGGCAGCGCCACGCGGCCGCGCGGCGTCCGGCCGACCAGCCCCTCGCGCACGAGGAACGGCTCCGCGACCGTCTCGACGGTCTCGGGCTCCTCGCCGACCGCGACGGCGAGCGTCGTGAGGCCGACGGGCCCGCCGCCGAAGCGCGTGCACAGCGCCGATAGCACCGCGCGGTCCAGACGGTCGAGGCCGAGCTCGTCGACCTCGTACACCTCCAGCGCGGACTGCGCCGCCGCCAGGCTGAGCGTGCCGTCGCCCCGCACCTCCGCCCAGTCGCGGACCCGGCGCAGGAGGCGGTTGGCGATCCGGGGCGTCCCCCTCGACCGGGAGGCGATCTCGGCGGCCGCCTCCCCCGCCAGCGGGACGCCGAGGAGGCCCGCCGACCGGACGAGGACCCGCTCGAGCTCCTCGGTCGCGTAGAAGTCGAGGTGGCCGGTGAATCCGAACCGGTCCCGCAGCGGCGCAGGGAGCAGCCCGGCGCGGGTCGTCGCACCGACGACGGTGAACGGCGGCAGGGCCAGCGGGATCGCGCTCGCGCCCGCCCCCTTGCCGACCACCACGTCGACCCGGAAGTCCTCCATGGCGACGTACAGCAGCTCCTCCGCCGGCCGCGCCAGGCGGTGGATCTCGTCGAGGAACAGGACCTCGCCCTCCTCGAGCGAGGACAGCACGGCGGCGAGGTCGCCGGCGTGCTGGATCGCGGGGCCGCTCGTCACGCGGAGCGACGCCCCGAGCTCGGCCGCGACGATCATCGCGAGCGTCGTCTTGCCGAGGCCCGGCGGTCCAGACAGGAGGACGTGGTCGGGTGCCCGGCCCCGTGCGCGGGCCGCCTGCAGCACGAGCGAGAGCTGGTCGCGCACCACGCGCTGCCCGACGAACTCGTCGAGCCGACGCGGGCGCAGCGCCGCCTCCGCGGCCCGCTCGACGTCGTCCGCGGCCGTGCGGACCAGCGACTCCGCGTCGAACCGTTCGGTGACGAGCTCCTCGTCAGCCACGGCCGCCGCCGAGCGTGCGCAGCGCAGCGCGCAGGACGCCGGCGACCTCGTCGGCACCGACCGGCCCGGGGCTGGACTCCAGCACCGTGTCGACCGCGTCGCCTGCGGCGCGGGCCGTCCAGCCGAGGCCGACGAGCGCCTCGACGACCTGGTCGCGCCGGTCGTCCGAGGGCGAGGCCGTTCCCGGCACAGCCGTCGAGGTGGGCAGCCCGAGCTTGTCGCCGAGCTCGAGCACGATCCGCTGCGCGCCCTTGTGGCCGATGCCGGGCACGCGCTTGAGCGCCGCCAGGTCCTCGTCCGCCACCGCGCGCCGCAGCCCGTCCGGGGTGTGCACCGCGAGCATCGCGAGCGCGAGGCGCGGCCCCACGCCGCTCACCGTCTGCACCAGCTCGAACACCTCACGCTCGTCCGCGTCGGCGAAGCCGAACAGCGTAAGCGAGTCCTCCCGGACCACGAGCGAGGTGGCGAGCTGCGCGGTCGCACCGACCCGGAGCCCCGCGAGCGTGGTGGGGGTCGCCTGCACGAGCAGACCGACTCCCCCGACCTCGACCACCGCCGCGTCCAGACGGACCGCCTGCACCGTGCCGTGCACCGACGCGATCACCGGCACACCCCTCTCGTCGACCGAACCGTGCCGCCCCCACTCTGGCACACCGAGACGAACACCTGTACGAAGGACACGCGGTCAGCCGCGCCGCCGGGCCGCCTGCTCCGCCGCCGCCCAGGCCCGCTGCGCCGACGTCAGCGACCCGGGGGCGCGCTGCGGGGCTCCCAGCGCGCCAGCGGGTCGCCACAGGTGGCAGACGGCCAGGGCGAGGGCGTCGGCGGCGTCGGCGGGCTTCGGCAGCTCGTCGAGCGACAGCAGCCGCGCGACCATCGTCTGGACCTGGGCCTTGTCCGCACGACCGTTGCCGGTGACGGCGGCCTTGACCTCGCTGGGCGTGTGCAGCGCGACCGGGATGCGCCGGCGCGCGGCGGCGACCATCGCGAGGCCGGCGACCTGCGCGGTCCCCATGACCGTGCTCACGTTCTGCTGCGCGAACACCCGCTCGACGGCCACCGCGTCGGGCCCGTGCTCCTCGATCCACTCCTCGATCTGCCGCTCGATCGCGAGCAGCCGCTGGTCGACGTCGAGGCCCACCTCGGAACGTGCGACACCGACGGCCACGAGCCGCGCACGGCGGCCGGGCAGGCCGTCGACGACCCCGAGACCGCACCGGGTCAGGCCGGGGTCGACACCGAGGACGCGCACGCTCGTATGGTCGCAGCCGGGCAGGCGCCCGCGGGGACGCCGGGCGGCGCGTCAGTCGTTCTCGAGCTCCGCCATGACCTCGTCGGAGGCGTCGAAGTTCGCGTACACGTTCTGCACGTCGTCCGAGTCCTCGAGCGCGTCGATGAGCCGCAGGATCTTGCGGGCGCCCTCGGCGTCCACCTCGATCTGCGTGGCGGGCCAGAAGACGACGTCGGCCGAGTCGTACTCGATGCCCGCCTCCTGCAGGGCCGTGCGGACGGGCACGAGGTCGGTCGCCTCGGACAGGACCTCGAAGGCCTCGCCCAGGTCGTTGACCTCCTCGCCGCCGGCGTCCAGGACCGCCTCCATGACGGCGTCCTCGTCGGTGCCGTCCTTGGGCACGATGACGACGCCCTTGCGGGAGAACAGGTACGACACCGAGCCGGGGTCGGCCATCTGGCCGCCGTTGCGCGTGAACGCGACCCGCACGTCGGAGGCGGCACGGTTGCGGTTGTCGGTGAGGCACTCGACCAGCACCGCGATGCCGCCCGCGCCGTAGCCCTCGTACATGATCGTCGTGTAGTCGGCGCCGCCGGCCTCCTGGCCGGACCCGCGCTTGACCGCGCGGTTGATGTTGTCGATCGGGACCGAGTTCTTCTTCGCCTTCTGGACCGCGTCGAAGAGCGTCGGGTTGCCCGCGAGGTCACCACCGCCCGTGCGGGCCGCGACCTCGATGTTCTTGATCAGCTTCGCGAAGAGCTTGCTGCGCTTGGCGTCGACCACGGCCTTCTTGTGCTTCGTGGTGGCCCACTTGGAGTGACCCGACATCGCTCTCGCTACCCCTTACACGCTCTCGCGGACGATCTTGACGAACAGGCGGTGCACGCGGGTGTCGCCGGTGACCTCCGGATGGAAGGAGGTGACGAGCAGCGGACCCTGACGGACGGCGACGATCCTACCGGCGGCCGGCCCGACCTCCACGCGGCCGATCGCCGTCGCCGCCGGACCGACCTCCTCGACCCAGGGCGCACGGATGAACACGGCGTGCACGGGGTCGGTGGCGGAGTCCTCGACGCCGTCGATCACGAGGTCTGTCTCGAACGAGTCGACCTGCCGGCCGAACGCGTTGCGGCGGACCGTCACGTCGACCCCGCCGAGCGTCTGCTGGCCCTCGATGCCGCCCAGCACGCGGTCGGCCAGCAGGATCATCCCCGCGCACGATCCGTACGCCGGCATCCCCGCCCGCAGGCGCTCCTGGATCGGCTCCACGAGCTCGAACGCCCGCAGCAGCTTGTCGATGGTCGTGGACTCGCCGCCGGGGATCACGAGCGCGTCGACCGCTGCGAGCTCGGTCTCGCGACGGACCGGGACGGCCCGGGCGCCGAGCGAGGACAGGACGTGCACGTGCTCGCGCACGTCGCCCTGCAGGGCGAGGACTCCGATCGTGACGGTCACGACGGGCGATTCTAGGTGGCAGCGCGCCGTCGGTCGGCACACGTCCGTAGGCTCCCGTGCCATGCCGCACCCCGCCGCCCTCGCCCTGCGCGCCGCCGCGCTCGACGACGAGCACGCCGCGACCGACCTGCGCGACCGCTTCCTGCTGCCGGCCGGGACGGTGTACCTCGACGGCAACTCGCTCGGCGCACTCCCGGCGACGGTCCCCGAGGCGCTCGCGACCGCCGTCCGTGACCAGTGGGGCGGGGACCTCGTGTCGTCGTGGAACGCCCACGGCTGGTGGGAGGCCCCCACGCGGGTCGGCGACGCCGTCGGACGGATCGTCGGCGCCGCGGCCGGCCAGGTCGTCGTGGGCGACTCGACGACGGTGCGCCTGCACCAGGCGCTGCACGCCGCGGTCGCGCTGCGCCCGGACGCACGCGTCGTCGTCACCGACCCCGGGTCGTTCCCGACCGACCGCTACGTCGTCGACGGGGTCGCCGCCCAGGTCGGATGGCGGGTCGAGCACGCGTCGCCCGACCACGTGCCGGCCCTCCTCGCAGATCTCGCGGGCCGCGGGGAGAGGGTCGGCGCGGTCGTCCTGTCGCACGTGGACTACCGCACCGGTCGCCTCTGGGACCTGCCGTCGCTCACGCGGGCCGCCCACGACGCCGGTGCGCTCGCCGTCTGGGACCTGTGCCACTCGGCCGGCGCGGTACCCGTCGACCTGGACGTGCACCGTGTCGACCTCGCCGTCGGGTGCACCTACAAGTACCTCAACGGCGGTCCGGGCTCGCCGGCGTTCGGGTACGTCGCGACGCGCCACCAGGACGGCTTCGTCAACGTGCTGCCGGGGTGGAACGGCCACGCCGACCCGTTCGCGATGGCGGACGGGTACGAGGGCGCCCCGGGGATCGCCCGGGCCCGCATCGGCACGCCTCCGATGCTCTCGCTGCTCGCCCTGGAGGCCGCGCTGCAGGCCTTCGACGGGGTCGACGTGCGGGACGTCCGGCGCCGGTCGTCGTCACTGACCCGGTTCCTGCGCACCTGCCTGGAGGCACTGGTCCCCGACGTCGACGTCGTCTCGCCGGCCGAGGACGCCCGGCGCGGGTCGCAGGTCGCGGTCCGGCACCCGGACGCCTACGGGCTCGTGCAGGCGCTCGCGGGCCGCGGGGTCGTCGCGGACTTCCGGACCCCGGACGTCGTCCGCCTCGGCGTCGCCGCGCCGTACCTCACGCACCGCGACATGCTCGCGGCCGCGCACGCGCTCGCGGACGTCCTCGCCGCAGGTGAGCACCTCGATCCCGCCCACGCACGACGGAACCTCGTCACCTGACCGGCGTCACTCGCGGGCGAGCCCCAGGTGGCGCGTGGTGCCGTCCCACCGTGGCAGCAGGCTCGCGACCAGCTCCGCGAGCCGTTCGGGGAACACCTCGATCCGCACGCGGGCCAGGTCGTCGAGCGACCACCAGCGCAGCTCGTCGATCACGTCGTGCTCGACGGCCGTCCACCGGGCCCGGTCGACGCCAGCGAACGCCGTCGACGGCACGCGCGCGACGAAGATCTCCTCGTCCTGCCGGCAGTGCTGGGCGTAGAAGTCGAAGATCGCCGACCGCGTGAACGCCGGGCCGTGGACGTCGGCCGGGTCGAGGACGATGCCCGTCTCCTCGTGCACCTCGCGGACGGCGGCCGACAGCGCGTCCTCGCCGTCGTCGATGCCGCCGCCGATCGTGAACCACCAGCTGCGCTCCGGCTGGTCGACGTCGTGACCCCTGATGAGGAGCACCCGGTCGGACTCGTCGAGCAGGATCACCCGCGCCGCTCGCCGGAAGAGCAGCCCGTCCTCGCCCGGGACCCACTCGGGCCCCAGCGAGTGCCCCGGCCCGTCGACGGCCCCGTCCACGGGCGCGGGGTCGGGGTCGGGCGCGGACACGCCGGGGGCCGCGGACGCCACTGCGTCGTCCGCGGCCCCCGGCACGTCCATCGGCACTGGGTGCCCCTGGGTCACCAGCCCCGCTCGGACAGGCGGTGCGGCACCGGGACGTCGTCGACGTTGATGCCGACCATCGCCTCGCCGAGGCCACGGGAGACCTTCGCCAGCACGTCCGGGTCGTCGAAGAACGTCGTCGCCTTGACGATGGCCGCGGCGCGCTCGGCCGGGTTGCCCGACTTGAAGATGCCGGAGCCGACGAACACGCCCTCGGCGCCGAGCTGCATCATCATCGCGGCGTCCGCGGGGGTCGCGATGCCGCCGGCCGTGAACAGCACGACGGGGAGCTTGCCCGCGGTCGCGACCTCCTTGACGAGGTCGTACGGCGCCTGCAGCTCCTTGGCGGCCAGGTACAGCTCGTCCTCGGGGAGCGACTGCAGCCGGCGGATCTCGTCGCGCAGCGTGCGCATGTGCGTCGTCGCGTTCGAGACGTCACCCGTGCCCGCCTCGCCCTTCGAGCGGATCATGGCCGCGCCCTCGGTGATCCGGCGCAGCGCCTCGCCCAGGTTGGTCGCGCCGCACACGAACGGGACGGTGAACGCCCACTTGTCGATGTGGTGCGCGTAGTCGGCGGGCGTGAGGACCTCGGACTCGTCCACGTAGTCGACACCCAGCGACTGCAGCACCTGCGCCTCGACGAAGTGGCCGATGCGCGCCTTCGCCATGACGGGGATGGAGACGGCCTCGATGATGCCGTCGATGAGGTCGGGGTCGCTCATGCGCGCGACGCCGCCCTGGGCGCGGATGTCCGCGGGCACCCGCTCGAGGGCCATGACGGCGACCGCTCCGGCGTCCTCGGCGATCTTCGCCTGGTCCGCGGTGACGACGTCCATGATGACGCCGCCCTTGAGCATCTCGGCCATCCCGCGCTTGACCCGCGCGGTGCCGATGACGCCGGCTGCCGGTGCGCCGGTCGTGGTGGTGGGCTGGCTGTTCTCGCTGGTCACGTCAAGCCTCACATCGTGGTGCGGGATGGGTCGGCCGCGCCGTCCGGCGGCCCGATCGGGTCATCGTAGTCCGTGGTCGCGGGCGTCTCCCGCACGTCTCAGACGCCCGAGCGGGACCCGTCGGCGCCGTGCGCGCGGGCGCCCGGCCGGCCGAGGCTCTCGGGCCACTCGTCGTCGAGGTCGAGCGTCCGGGGAGTGGGTGCGCGGCCCGCGAGACGCAGGGCCCGGACGACCGGTCCGCGGCGCGCGCGGGCCGCCTGGGCGACGGCCTCGTTGTGGAACCTGCGGGCGAGCTGGAGCCGGTACCAGGCGGAACCGAGGGCGCCGAGGAGCTCGTCACCGGACGGGTCGGCACGCAGGACGGTCACCTCGTCCTCGTCGTCGAGCGCCTCGCGCAGCGTCGCGGACAGCTCGCTCTCCACGCGGGACCGGTCGAGCGGCAGGTCGGTGCCGGACGTCTCGTGGTCGTCGCCCGCGAGGAGCCCGGCCAGGTCGGGCGGCAGCGCCGTGGTGTCCGACAGACCCGCCGACAACGACGCCCACGCCGCCTCGCCGACGAGGACGGAGCTCACCGGGTCGAGCAGCCCGGACGTCGCCAGCTCGGCGGCGACGGTGGCGCGACGCACGAGCTGCGCGTCCACCACGGCCCGGGAGGCGTTCATCTTGCGGTGCAGCCGGTCGAGCCGGGACGCGGCGACCCAGACGCACCAGAGGCCGAGCCCGAGGAGCACGGTGATGACGACGGTGATCTCCGACCAGCTCACCGGGTCTCACCTCGCGTGCGACGCAGCTCGAGCAACCGGGCGCCGCGCACCGACGACGGGTCCTCCCCGACCGGCGCGGCCGCGCCGGCGACGACCATCTCGTACACGGCGAGCACCTGGTCCGTGACGGCCGACCAGTCGTACCGGCGCACCGCCTCGGAGGCCCGCTCGGTCACCGCGGCCCGCAGCTCGGCGTCACCGAGCACGCGCACGAGGGTCGCCGCGAGGTCGGCGCTGTCCCCCGTGGCGAACAGCACGCCTGCGGCGCCGTCGTCGAGCACCCGGCTGAACGCGCCGAGGTCGCTGGCCACGACGGTGGCACCCGCGCTCATCGCCTCGACGAGCACGATCCCGAAGCTCTCGCCGCCGGTCTGCGGCGCGCAGTACACGTCGACCGACGCGAGAAGCCTCGCCTTGTCCTCGTCGGACACGCTGCCGAGGAACTCCACGGCACCCGCGCGCTCCCCCAGCAGCTCGCGGGCCTGCTGGGCACCGGTCTCGCCACGACCCGCGACGATCAGCCGGGCACCCGGCACGGCGTCGAGCACGCGGCCCATCGCGCCCAGCAGCACCGGCAGGCCCTTGCGCGACTCGTCGAGCCGGCCGAGGAACGCGATCGTCGGCGCGTCCGGGGTGCCCGTCCAGCGCGGGTCGCGCTCGGCGCCGGCGAACTGGTCGACGTACACCCCGTTGGGGATCACGACCGCGTCACCGCCGAGGTGCTCGACGAGCGTGCGCCGGGCGTCCTCGGAGACCGCGATCCGGGCGGAGATCTTCTCCAGCGACTGCTTGACCAGCGGGTAGGCGACCTGCAGGGGGCGCGAGCGGATCAGCGACGTGTGGAACGTCGCGACGACGGGCCCGTCCGCGATCCACAGCGCGAGCATCCCGAGGCTCGGCGTCACCGGCTCGTGCAGGTGCAGCACGTCGAACTGGCCGGTCGCCAGCCACTTGCGCACCCGCGCCGCCGTCACCGGGCCGAACGTGAGACGCGCGACCGACCCGTTGTACCGGACGGGCACGGCGCGGCCCGCGGCGACGAGGTACGGCGGGACGGGCGTGTCGTCGTCCGCAGGGGCCAGCACCGAGACGTCGTGGCCGCGCGCGAGCAGCGCCTCGGCGAGGTCGCGCACGTGGAACTGCACACCGCCGGGCACGTCGAACGAGTACGGGCACACGATGCCGACGCGCAACGGTCGCCCGTCCGTCCTGCCCGGCGTGGTCGTCACGTGACGCTCCGCTCCGCCTCGAGCGTCGCGGCGTACCGGGCCGGGTCGAGGTCCTCGACGAACACCGCCTGGAGCATGTGCCAGTCCTCGGGGTGCTCGGCGATGCCCAGCGCGAGCCGGTCGACCCAGGCCTGCGTCACGGCACGCACCTGCTCGGCCCGCGGGAGCCCGGGCGGCACGTCGACCGGGGCGCAGAACTCGACGACGATCCCCCACGGCGACCCCGCCGCCCGGCGACGCGACCCGGCCAGCCGCTCGTAGCTGACGACGGTCGGCATCAGCGTCGCCCCGGTGCTCACGGCGAGGGCGGCGGGGCCGGCGGCAACCCGCGCACGATGCCCGAACAGGTCGACCTCGACGCCGCGTGCCGTCAGGTCGCGGTCCGCGAGCAGGGGCAGCAGGCCGGGGCCGCCGCGCGCCGCGCGGACGAGGTCCCGGAAGACGTCGCCCCCACCGGTCAGCGGGAAGATGCGCAGCCCGATGGACTCGCGGAAGCCGACGAACTCCTGGAACAGCTCCTCGGGCTCGAGCCGCTCCGCGACGGTCGTCACGGGCGCGAGCGCGCGGGTGCAGTACGCCCCGGCGAGGTCCCAGTTGCCGACGTGGCCCAGGGCGAGCAGGACGGTCCGGCCCGCCGCGAGCTCCTCGTCGAGCCGCGGGTCGCGCACGACGCGCACGCGGGCCTCGATCTGCTCGCGCGTCATCGTGCTCAGCGCGAACGTCTCCCCGAAGTACCGCATGTACGAGCGCATGCCCGCCCGGCTCAGCCGGCGCAGCGCGCGCCGGTCGAGCCCCGGTCGCACCCGGGCGAGGTTCCCCTCGAGCCGTCGCACACCTTGGCCGTGGCGCAGCCAGGCGATGTCGGCCGCGGCGTTGCACAGGCCCCGCAGGGCCGGACCCGGCACATGCCCCGCGACCCGCCACGCGGTCGCGTACAGCCGGGCGACGTCGACCTTCACTCCGTCACCCCGACCGCCTGCCGGTGCACCTTGGCCATCCGTTGCACGATCGTGACGGCGGACGCGACCGCGAGGAACCCGAGCGCGACGGTGAGCACGGCGTCGGGCGCACCGAGACCGACGGCGGCGGTGGCGACCAGCGCGATGAGCAACCGGTCCGCCCGCTCCGCGATGCCCCCCGACGCCGTCATGCCCAGGCCCTCGGCCCGCGCCCGGGCGTACGGCACGATCGAGCCGAGCACGACGCACGCCAGCGCGAGCACCGCCGTCAGCCGGTCGTCACCGTCCCCGACGAACCACAGCAGCAGACCCGCGAAGATCGCCCCGTCGCCGAACCGGTCGAGCGTCGAGTCGAGGAACGCCCCCCACGGCCCCGACCGGCCCGACCGGCGCGCCATCACGCCGTCGAGCGAGTCGGTCAGCACGAACACGCCGATGACCAGCGCCCCGACGAACAGGTGGCCCGTCGGGAACGCCCACAGCGCCGTGACGACCACGACGAGCGTGCCGACGATCGTCACCGCGTCCGGCGAGACGCCGGCCCGCAGGAGGGCGTCGGCCGGCGGGGTCATGACGCGCGACATCAGGCCTCGCAGTCGGTTCAGCACGTCTCGATCATCCCTTCGGATCGGTCGTCGTCGGGTCCGGCCACGCGGCGGCGAGCCTCGCCCGCGTGTCGGCGAGCAGCTCGGGCAGCGCGCGGCTGCGGGCGACGATCGGCAGGAAGTTCGAGTCGCCGCCCCACCGAGGCACGACGTGCTGGTGCAGGTGCGCGGCGATCCCCGCTCCGGCCACCGGCCCCTGGTTCATCCCGAGGTTGAAGCCGTGCGGCGCGTAGACAGCCCGCACCACGCGCATCGCCGTGCGCGTCAGCGACGCCACCTCGGCGACCTCGTCGTCCGTCAGGTCCGTGTAGTCCGCCACGTGCCGGTACGGGCACACGAGCAGGTGGCCGGAGTTGTACGGGTAGAGGTTGAGGACCACGTACGAGACCGTCCCGCGCGCGACGATCAGCGCCTCCTCGTCGCCGAGGGTCGGCTGCCGGCAGAACGGGCAGCCGTCGCCCGGCTCGTCGTCGGTCGGCTTGTCCTGCCCGCCGATGTACGCCATCCGGTGCGGCGTCCACAGTCGCTGGAAGCCGTCCGGCTCGCCGGCGAACACGTCGGCCGGCTCGACGCCGTCGCTCACGCGTCAGACCTGCACGCGCTCGCGGACCGCCGAGACGATCCGCTCGATCGCCTCCGCGACGGGCACCCCGTTGTCCTGGCGCCCGTCCCGGTACCGGAACGAGACCGCCCCGGCCTCCGCGTCCTCGCCTCCGGCGATGAGCACGAACGGGATCTTCTGCGTGCTGGCGTTGCGGATCTTCTTGCCGAACCGGTCGTCGGAGCGGTCCACCTCGGCCCGGATGCCCTGCTCGCGCAGCTGCCGGACGACGTCGTCGAGGTACCCCTCGAACGGCTCGGCGACCGGCACCGCGAGCACCTGCACCGGCGCGAGCCAGGCCGGGAACGCGCCGCCGTAGTGCTCGGTGAGCACCGCGAAGAACCGCTCGACGGAGCCGAACAGCGCGCGGTGGATCATCACGGGGCGCTGACGGCTGCCGTCGGACGCCGTGAACTCGAGCTCGAACCGCTCCGGCAGGTTGAAGTCGAGCTGGATGGTGGACATCTGCCAGGTGCGACCCAGCGCGTCCTTGACCTGCACCGAGATCTTCGGACCGTAGAACGCGGCGCCGCCCGGGTCGGGCACCAGGTCGAGCCCGGACGCCTCGGCGACCTGCCGCAGCGTCTCGGTCGCCTCCTCCCAGACCTCGTCGGAGCCGACGAACTTGTCCGGGTTCTTGGTGGAGAGCTCGAGGTAGTAGTCGTCGAGGCCGTAGTCCTTGAGCAGGTCGAGCACGAACTTCAGCGTCGTGGTGAGCTCGTCCGCCATCTGCTCGCGGGTGCAGTAGATGTGCGCGTCGTCCTGCGTGAACCCGCGCGCTCGGGTCATGCCGTGCACCACGCCCGACTTCTCGTACCGGTACACGGTGCCGAACTCGAACAGCCGCAGCGGAAGCTCCCGGTAGGAGCGGCCGCGCGCCGCGAAGATCAGGTTGTGCATCGGGCAGTTCATCGGCTTGAGGTAGTACTGCTGCCCCGCCTTGCGCACGTGCCCGTCGGCGTCGCGCTCCTCGTCGAGGGTCATCGGGGGGTACATGCCCTCCGCGTACCAGTCGAGGTGGCCCGAGATCTCGTACAGCTTGCTCTTGGTGATGTGCGGGGTGTTGACGAACTCGTACCCGCCCTGCACGTGCCGCAGCCGGCTGTAGTGCTCCATCTCCATGCGGATCACGCCGCCCTTGGGGTGGAACACCGCGAGGCCCGAGCCGATCTCGTCCGGGAACGAGAACAGGTCGAGCTCGGTGCCCAGCCGTCGGTGGTCGCGGCGCTCGGCCTCGGCGATGCGCTCGAGGTACGCCTTCAGCTCGTCCTTCGTCGGCCACGCCGTGCCGTACACGCGCTGCAGCTGCGGGTTCTTCTCGGACCCGCGCCAGTACGCGGCCGCCGACCGGGTCAGCTGGAACCCGTTGCCCAGCACGCGCGTGCTCGGGACGTGCGGGCCGCGGCACAGGTCCTGCCAGACGACCTGCTCGCTCTCCCGGCCGGCGCCGCGCACGTTCTGGTAGATGCTCAGGCCGCCGAGCCCGACCTCGACCGACGCGCCGTCGGCCGCGGCCGGGTCACCCTTGAGGCCGATGAGCTCGAGCTTGTACGGCTCGTCGCGCAGCTCCTTGCGGGCCTCGTCCTCGGTGACGTCCCACCGGCGGAAGGTCTGGCCCTCCTTGACGATCCGGCCCATCACCTTCTCGACGGCCTTGAGGTCCTCGGGGGTGAACGGGGTCTCGACGTCGAAGTCGTAGTAGAAGCCGTCCGTGATGGGCGGGCCGATGCCGAGCTTCGCGGTCGGGTTGACCTCCTGGACGGCCTGCGCCAGCACGTGCGCCGCGGAGTGCCGCAGGACCGCGAGGCCGTCGGGCTCGTCGATCGTGACCGCCTCGACGACGGCGCCGTCCGGGATCGGCAGGTGCAGGTCGCGCAGCTCGCCGTCGACGCGGACGACGAGCACGTCACGCCGGTCGCCGAACAGGTCGGTGCCCGTCGTGCCCGGCTCCGCCGTGGTCGCAGATCCGTCGACGGTGAGGGTCATCAGCTCGGGCACCGGTGCTGTCTCCTTCGTGGTGGCCCACCCGGGCGGAGGGCTCCTCGATGCTACCGGCGTGACGGCGGCCGCCCGAGCAGCAGGACGCGACCACCACGACGCCGGTCCGACGCGCCGACGCAAGGGGTGAAACAACGACAGCGAGGGCCGCCCGTCACGGGCGACCCTCGCTGTCCTCTTGTGGGCGATACCGGACTCGAACCGATGACCTCCTCGGTGTGAACGAGGCGCTCTACCAACTGAGCCAATCGCCCGTACCGCGTGCGGAGCACGAGGTCGGAGTGCCACCCGGGGGCGGCGTCGAGGAGGATGCTACCCAACCCGAGCGCATATTCCGAACCGCCGTCCCGGCGGGCGGCGCGCTCGTGGCCGCCGGACCGAACGGGTGGTGACACCCACCGTCGTCACCCGTCACCGCGTCCCTCCGGGTGAACTCGGTGCAAGGACCGGTCCAATCCGGCACCTGGCCTGCCATGATGAGACCTCCAGCCCTTGTGAACAGGAGGACCCGATGACGCAGCCGTCGTACGACGTCGTCGAGGTCGTCGCCATGCAGCTCATCGGGTCCGACGCCAGTGTCATCCCGGTCAGCTCCGAGTTCTCCTTCCGGACAACCGATCCGTACACGGTGCGCGCAGTCTTCACGGGCCCGCACACCATGTCGACGTGGCTCCTCGGCCGCGAGCTCCTCTCTCTGGGGATGCACGCGGGATCCGAGGCGCCCGCCGGGACGGGTGACGTGCAGGTGTGGCGCGACGAAGACCCCGATTACACCCTCATCTCGCTCAGCGGCGTCGAAGGCAGCGCGCTGCTCGCGGCACCGACCGAGCCCATCGCCCGCTTCCTCGCCGCCACCGAGGCACTCGTGCCGCTCGGCACGGAGAGCGCCCGCATGGAGACGGAGATCACCGCCCTGATCGCCGCCCTCCTCACGGCCTGACACCGACCTCGACGACCGGTCCTGCCCCACGGCAGGGCCGGTCGCCGCACGTCCGGGCCGGCTCTACGGGTCGACGTCCTCGGCGACCTTCGCCTGGAACAGCCGCTGCGCCTCCACGGAGACCGGCCCGAGCGAGATGTCGACCTCGTCGAGCGACGCCACCGGCGACACGTTGCGGATCGACCCGCTGAGGGTCAGGAACGACTCCCCCGCGACCACCTCGTCGAGCACCTCGTACGGGAGCTCGCCCGGCCGTGCCTCCCGGACAGGCAGCCCGGCGTCCGCCGACCACTCGAGCAGCAGCTCCCGGGTGATGCCCGCGAGGCACCCGCTGCTGAGCCGGGGCGTGACGAGCTCGCCCCCGCGCTCGACGAGCACGTTCGACCCGGTCCCCTCGCACAGCTCACCGACGGTGTTGGCGAGCACCGCCTCGTCGGCACCGCGCCGGTACGCCTCGGCCAGCGCGACCACGTTCTCGGCGTAGGACGTCGTCTTGAGCCCCGCCACCGCCGACCGCTCGTTGCGGACCCACGGCACCCGGACCGCCCGCGACGTCTCCGCACGGACCGCCGGTCCGGCGAGCACGACGACCGTCTGACGCTGCTCCCGCGGCGCGAACCGGTGCGACCCGAGCGGACCAGGACCACCCGTGAGGGTGATCCGCAGGCGCCCGGTGTCCGGGCCGGACGCAGCCAGCACCGCCTTCACGCCGTCGCGTACCGCGTCCTCGTCCGGCTCCGTGAGCCCGAGGCCCAGCGCGGACCGGCGCAGCCGGCGCAGGTGCCGGCTCAGCGCGAACGCCTCCCCGCCGTACACGGCGCACGTCTCGAACACGCCGTCGCCCACGGTCAACCCGTGGTCGACACCTGTGACGAGCGCCTCATCGGGGCTGTGCAGGACTCCGTCGGACCAGATCACGACACTCATGGGACCAGTCTGACACCCGTTATGACCTGGTCCGGGAGGGTCCGGAGACGGCCGAACGGGGGTTTTCGGAGGCCGGATCCGCAGGATCACGCGGACGGCGGGAGCCAGTTGGACTCTCGCCGAGAAACTCGGTTAGAGTCTGGGACGCACACGGAACGCCGGTGAGAACCGGCAGGACGTGCAGCGCGGACGTGGCTCAGTGGTAGAGCATCACCTTGCCAAGGTGAGGGTCGCGGGTTCGAATCCCGTCGTCCGCTCGGAGGCAGACACTCCTGATCGGCTTTCAGCCGCTTTGGACTGCGGTCTCAGGGTGGAGTGGCCGAGAGGCGAGGCAGCGGCCTGCAAAGCCGTATACGTGGGTTCGAATCCCATCTCCACCTCGGTAGCACTCCCCCAGCAACACCCTTTGGGCGATTGGCGCAGCGGTAGCGCGCTTCCCTGACACGGAAGAGGTCACTGGTTCGATCCCAGTATCGCCCACCAGGATTTATGCAGGTCAGCCCCGGTAACCACCGGGGCTTTCTTGTTTGCCGTGCCAGATGCGTGCCAGCTCGGAACATCACCAGGTTCCACCATGTGGTCCTGGCGAGGGTCAGACAGGGCCGAGCAACGGCCCTGATCGGTCGTAGAACGCGGACCCGTGCGGTCGGTGTTCCTGCCAACCTGCCGGCCTCAGAGGTCCAGCGGTCGGTAGCGCGCTTGGCGCGTGTCGCGCGACCGTCCGGTACGTCCGCGTCCATGGTCGGAACAAGCCATCAGGCCATCGCGGGGGGACAGTATGAGGTTCTCGGCGGCCCGCGGACCATTGAAGAGGTCCACGGACGGCGTGCCACCTGGGTCCACGCCGTTGGCCCAGATCCACCGCCGCCCGACGACGTCGACCACCTGGTAGCTGATGTGGGCGCCAGGGAAGATATCCCGCAGACCGTCGAACGTGGACCTAGGGAGTGAGAGCCCGGGATCGTCCTCGCGCGCGAACCTGCGACCTCTGGTTCTGAGTCGAGAGCTCAGCAACCGAGTGGCCAGCCGGATACTGGATGTGTGAACGATCCACCGAGTCCTGAGTACGTGATCGCGCCGGTGCCGATAGACGGGCCGATAGCACTCGCCGAGTCGGACCCCGCGTGGGCCGACTGGTATGCCGATGCGGAGGATCGGATCCGAGGCGCGCTGGGTACCCGGGCCCTCCAGGTCGCGCACGTGGGGTCGACATCGGTGCCTGGTCTCGCGGCCAAGCCGGTGATCGACGTCATCCTGGTGGTCGCCGACTCCGCAGACGAGGCCGGGTACGTCCCGGCCCTGGAGGCCGCCGGCTACCGACTGCACTTCCGCGAGCCAGCGTGGCACGAGCACCGATTCCTCGTCGGGCATCAACCGCGGGCGATCCAGATACATGTCTTCACCGTCGGGTCGACCGAGGTGCAGCGGATGGTCCTTTTCCGAGACCGGCTGCGCGCCTGCCCGAGCGATCGCGATCTGTACGAGCGCACCAAGCGTTCGCTCGCAGCTCACCAATGGAGCTACGCCCAGGACTACGCCGATGCCAAGGCATCCGTGGTCGAGCAGATCATGTCCCGAGCCCGCGCCGATGAGCCATGCTGAGGCCGCAGCGTCGCCCGCGTCCGCGAGGGCCACGCGCCACGCGTTGAAGCACTTCGGTTCGGGTTCAGTGCAGTTGAACTACGCCCGGCATGCTCGAGCCTCGCGAGGAAGGCATGCTCGACACGCTCGTCGAGCTACTGAAGGGCGCCGCGGACGACACGGCCGGTGCGACCTTGTGAGCGACCTCCAGGTCGCATGTTGCAGGCCACCTCCGCGATCCGCGGCATCGCCATCCTCCGGGTTCGCGGGACGTGCCAGCCGGCGCCGCGTCCGCCGACTGTGAGGCCATCGAGCCTGTCGCCCGCACGCATTCGCTCGACGGACGCCCGGCCTCGGTGCGGCCACGGGTCGACCGTGTGCGTCATCGGCTGGCTGCGCGACGGCGCATGGGTCGAGAAGGTGCCTTCGATGACGCACCAATCGCACTCGACGACCGTCAAGCTTTAGCGCAGTTCTGCGTTAATGCGCTACGGTGGCGGCACCGCACCACGCGATCGACCACGTGAGAGGCCCTCCGCCATGCTCCTCGATGTCGGGACACCCACGACGACGGCCGACCGTGCCGTCGCCACCACCACCGCTCGCCGCCGCGACCTCGTCGTCGCCGTCGTGGCCGCAGCCTTGCTGACCGCCGCGAGCTACGGCCTCGGCCTCGCTGCGGGGTGGGTCACCCGGGTCGAGTGGCTGGAGGCGCTGGCCGTGGCCACGTCGTACGCGAGCACAGCGCTGTGCATCTTCCAGCGCCGGTTCAACTACGTGTTCGGTGCGGTGAGCACCGCGCTCTACGCCGTGCTCTTCTTCCGGCACGGGCTGGTCGCGTCGGCGTTCCTGAACGTCTACCTGACGCCGCAGCTCGCCTACGGGTGGGTGCGCTGGCGTCGGGACGACCGGACGCGACCGGTGACCTGGCTCTCGGCCGACCGGAAGTGGGTACCCGCCTACGTGGGGGTCACCGTCGTGGCGTACCTCGTCGCCGCCTGGCTGGTCGGGGTGCTCGACGGGCAGCTGGCCTGGGCAGACTCGGCGATCCTCGCGGGCTCGATCCTCGCTCAGCTCCTGCTCGACAACAAGCGGATCGAGACGTGGTTCGTCTGGATCGCCGTGAACGTCATCGCGATCTGGACGTACTTCACGGCCGGCCTCGTCGTGGCCGGCGTGCAGTACGTCATCTTCATCGGCACGGCCGTGCTCGGGTTCGCCGCGTGGCTCCGGAGCACGCGATGAGCGAGCGCGCCTGGGTGCTCATGACCGCGCTGCCGCCGACCACCGGGCACGAGGACCTCATCCGGTTCGCGACCCGGTGCGCCCGGACGGTGCAGCTCGTGCTGTGCACCCAGCCGAGCGAGCCGCTCGCGCACGAGCGTGATGCAGCGCTGCGCGCGTTCGCCGCACGGGCGGAGTTCGGCGGAGCGATCCGCGTGCACCGCGTCCACCAGGAGCTGCCGCAGGAGCCCGCCGACGCACCCGACTTCTGGGACCTGTGGAGCGGGATGCTGCGCGACCTGGGCGCCCGGCCGGGAGACCTGGTCGTCGCCTCGGAGCCCTACGGAGCGGAGCTGGCGTCGGCGATCGACGGCAGGTTCCTCCCGTACGACCCGGACCGGACGATCAACCCCGTGAAGGCCACTCGTGTCCGGGAGAAGCCGATCGAGTCGTTCGCGCACCTGCTCGCGGAGTTCCAGCCGTTCCTGCGCAAGCGGGTGACCCTGTTCGGAGCGGAGTCGGTCGGCAAGACGACCATGACGAACCGGCTGGACGAGCTCGGCCTGGCCGCCGGGTTCCCCGAGTGGGCACGCCCCTACCTCGAGCTCGACGTGGTGGGTCACGAGGTCACCGCCGAGAAGATGCGGGCGATCTGGCAGGGACAGCTGGCCCAGCAGCTCGCCGCCGAGGCGATCGCGACCCGGCGAGGCAGGGCCTTCGTCGCCCAGGACACCGATCTCTTCTCGACCGTCGGGTACTGGCTGCTCAAGGGTGCTGAGTTCGGAGAGCCCGACGTCCCACCGGCACTGTGGGCCGACGCCGCCAGGAACGCCAGCGACCTGTACATCGTCCTCGGGCAGGATGCCGTGCCCTTCGCAGCCGATCCACTCCGGTACGGCGGTGACCGCCGCGAGTCCGATGACGCGTTCTGGACCGACCTGTGCGAGAGCGCGGGTCTGCACTGGGTCCTGGTCGACGAGGCCGATCCGGCGTCGCGTGAGGAGCGGGTGGTCGCTGAGCTGCGGGGGCTGTTCGGCGACCCGCTCGCCTACCAGCGCCGGGGTGCCGAGTACCGGACCGCAGGACGTGACCGATGACGTCGCCGCTCGACGCCGCCGGCAGGTCGCTCGAGGACTACCCACGACCGTCCGTCGCCGTCGACACCGCGGTGCTGACCGTCGAGGACGGTCAGCTGTGCGTCCTGCTCGTCCGGGCGGCGGACGCCGACGACGCGACGGCCTGGCGCCTGCCGGGCACGTTCCTGCATCCCGGCGAGATGCTGTCCGACGCCGTCGCACGCTCTCTGCGGGACAAGGCCGGCGTCACCGGCCTCCGCCCCCAGCAGCTCCGCGTGTTCGACGACCCGCAGCGAGACGACCGCGGATGGGTCCTGTCGGTCGCGCACCTGGACGTCGTCCGTGCTGATCGCATCCCCACCACCGCCCGGATCCGGCTCGCGCCGGCTGCCGACGTCCCCGAGCTCCCGTTCGACCATCGAGACA
This sequence comes from Cellulomonas chitinilytica, assembly GCF_016862675.1. Taxonomy (GTDB): domain Bacteria; phylum Actinomycetota; class Actinomycetes; order Actinomycetales; family Cellulomonadaceae; genus Cellulomonas; species Cellulomonas chitinilytica. The sequence goes on from NZ_BONK01000003.1 coordinate 255,049, forward strand.
TCATCGACGTCGCGGTCGAGGCGCTGCAGAAGCGCTACGAAGCCTCGCCCGACCCGTTCGAGCTCATGGAACCGGCAGAGCCGGACGGGTCGTTCACGCTGCGTGAGCTGCGGCTGACGCACGAGAGCGTCGCCGGGCGCAGGCTGCCGCCCGACACGTTCCGCCGCTCGATGCGGGCCGAGCTCGTGGAGACCGGCCGCCTGAGCCACGGGCGACGCGGCAAGCCGGCCGAGCTGTACCGCCGACGGACGGACTGATCGGAGACCCGGAGCCGTGACGAGCGACCCGCCCGAGCTTCGGCACCGAGCCCGACGGCTCGTCCAGCTCGAACGAGGTTCCGGCGCCTGAGCCCCCACGCCGCTACGCGCGGGCCCGGCCGCGGCCGACGATCCAGCCGATCAGGCTGATGACGAGCAGGGCGATGCCGATCCACAGCAGCACCTTCGCGGCGGTGACGGCGACGCCGAGGACGATCATGACGACGCCGACGATGATCAGGATGAGCCACAGAGCCATGGTGGGCTCCTCACGGTCCGCGACGGGGGGTGACCCGTCGCCAGGGGGCGGCCGTTCCTCGACCGGATCCTCGCATCGTCGCGCTGCACCGTCGGAGCCGCACGTCGGGCGTGCCCCGGCGACGTCGGGCGTGCCGGGTTCCGGGGAGCGTCGGCGGGCCGTCACGCCCCGGTCGTGGACCGGACGGTACGCACCGCGTGGGCCGCGAGGCCGGCCGGGTCGCGCGCGCAGTCCAGCTCGACGCCGTGCTCGTCGGCGCCGAGAGGCTCGAGCGTCGCGAGCTGGGTGTCGAGCAGGGAGACCGGCATGAAGTGGCGCTCGCGCGCTCGCATGCGGGCGGCGAGCTGCTCGCGGGTGCCGACGAGGTGGACGAGCCGCAGGTCGGGGACGGACGCGCGCAGCAGGTCCCGGTAGGAGCGGCGCAGGGCCGAGCACGCCACGACGGCGCCGGCCGGCCGGGACGCCATCGCGTCGCCGACGAGACGCAGCCACGGCCACCGGTCCTCGTCGGTCAGCGGGACGCCGGCGGCCATCCGCGCGACGTTGGCGGGCGGGTGGAGGCTGTCGGCGTCGAGGAACGGCACGCCCAGCCGGTCCGCGAGGAGCGACCCGACGGTCGACTTCCCGCAGCCGGAGACGCCCATGACGACGACGTGGGTCACCAGTCGTGCACCGTGCCGTCGGCCAGCCGGTTGTACGGCAGGTACGCGACCTCGTACGGGTACTTCCCGGCCTCGTCGACGTCCAGCTCGACACCCAGCCCCGGCTGGTCGCCGGGGTGCAGGTAGCCGTCGGTGAACGTGAACGACTGGCGGAACACGGAGTTCGTCTTCGCCCCGTGCTGCATGTACTCCTGGATGCCGAAGTTGTGGATGGCGAGGCCGACGTGCATCTGCGCGGCGAGGCCGACCGGGGAGATGTCCGTGGGGCCGTGGAACCCCGACTTCACCTGGTACTGCGCGGCGTAGTCCATGACCTTGCGCAGCGGGCTGATGCCGCCGAAGTGGGTGGACGCCGCCCGGACGTAGTCGATGAGCTGCTCCTTGATGAGCGCCTGGAAGTCCCAGACGGTGTTGAAGATCTCGCCGATCGCCAGCGGGGTCGTCGTGTGCTGACGGACGAGCCGCAGCGCCTCCTGGTTCTCCGCCGGCGTGCAGTCCTCGAGCCAGAACAGGTCGTACGGCTCCAGCGACTTGCCGAGCTTCGCCGCCTGGATCGGGGTCATGCGGTGGTGCCCGTCGTGCAGCAGCGGCAGGTCCGGGCCGAACTCGTTGCGGACCGCCTCGAACACGGTCGGCACGTGGCGCAGGTACGCCCGGGTGTCCCAGTCCTCCTCGGCGGGGTACGCGCCGCGCTGGGCGGGCTCGTGGTCGTACCGCTCCCCCGTCGTCGACTGCGCGGCGATGCCGTAGATCGCCTTGAGGCCGGGCACGCCGGTCTGCACACGGATCGAGCGGTAGCCCTGCTCCTGGTGCGCGCGGATCGAGTCGAAGAGCTCGGGCAGCGTCGTGCCGGACGCGTGGCCGTACGCCATCAGCCCGTCACGGCTCGCGCCGCCGAGCAGCTGGTAGACGGGCATGCCGGCGGCCTTGCCCTTGAGGTCCCACAGCGCCATGTCGACCGCGCCGATCGCGGCCATGGTCACCGGTCCCCGGCGCCAGTACCCGCTGCGGTACAGGAACTGCCAGGTGTCCTCGATGCGGGCGGCGTCCCGGCCGATCAGCAGCGGCGCGACGTGGTCGCGCAGGTAGCTGACGACGGCGAGCTCGCGGCCGTTGAGGGTCGCGTCACCGAGGCCGGTGAGGCCCTCGTCGGTGGTGATCTTCAGGGTGACGAAGTTGCGGTTCGGGCTGGTGACGACGACGTCGGCGGCGATGATCTTCATGGTCGTGCTCCTGTGAGGGTGGGCTGACGGACGGCGAGCGACTCCGCGACGTGCCGCGCGAACACGTCCGAGCGGGCGAGGCGGGGGGCGAGCAGGTCGAGGGCGAGGCGGGCACGGGCGGCGCTCCCCCGGCCGGGCAGGCGCTCCGCGAGGGCGGTGGCGCCCGGGTCGGAGGCCGACACGTCGGTGGCCTCCAGGTGCTGGATCCACGCGGCGACGACGGCGGCGCCCGCGCGCCCGACGGGCAGGCCGGCGGCCGACCGTGCCTGCGCCACGGCGAGGACGCGGACCGGGAGCTTCTGCGAGCCGTCGCGGGCGATCTGGTCCAGCCGGTGCTCGATGCGCGCGTTCGCGAACCGGGTGCGCAGGTCGGCGACCGGGCCGTCGACGGGCACCGGCAGCACCTCGGCGGCCTCCGACCACAGCCGTTCGAGGTCGGCCCGGCACACCGGGTCGGCGAACGCCTCCGCGACCGTGGACCGGCCGCGGGCGAGACCTTCGTACGCGAGCAGCGAGTGGCCGGCGTTGAGCAGCCACAGCTTGCGGTGCACTTCGGGCGCGAGGTCGTCGACGAACCGCGCGCCGGCGAGCTCCCACGCGGGCCGCCCGGCAGGGAAGCCGCCCTGCAGCACCCAGTCGCTGAACGGCTCGGTCACGACGGGCGAGCGGTCGTCCCGGCCGGTGAGGGTCCGGACGGCGGCGCGGTCGGCGTCGGTCGTCGCGGGCGTGATGCGGTCGACCATGGTCGAGACGAACGAGACGTTCTCCTCGATCCACCGGGCGAGGCCCGCGTCGACCTGACGGGCGAGCTCGAGCGTCACGCGGCGGGTCGCGTCGCCGTTGTCGGGCAGGTTGTCGCAGCTCACGACGGCGATCGGCCCGGCTCCCGCGGCGCGGCGGGCCCGGAGCCCGTCGACGAGCCGCCCGGGGGCGGTCTCGGCGTCCCGCGCGTGGCGTGCGATGTCGCGGGCGACTCCCGGATGGTCGCGGTCGAGCCCGCCCGACGGGAGACGCCGGTAGCCGGCCTCGGTCACGGTGAGCGTCACGACGCCGACCTCGGCCCGGCTCAGATGCCCGCGCCACGCGGTCCCGTCGGTGCCGTCGTGCACCGAGACGAGGGAGTCCACCACCGTGGGCGTGTCCCCGTCCGCCGAGCGCACGAGCACCGTGTACCGGCCGTCCTGCGTCGCGAGGGCCTGGGCGGCGACCGGCGAGCGGCCCGTGAACGCGGCGACGCCCCAGCGGTCCGCGGGGTCGACCCGCTCGTTGGCCTGGTGGGTGTACCAGAGCTGGTGGGCGCGGGCGAACGCGCCGAGCCCCAGATGGACGACCCGTACGGGGGCCGGCGGCTCGCTGCGCACCCAGCCCGTCTCGTCGTGCACGGCACCACCTCCACGTCGTGTGCCCGGTGTCGGGCATACGACGATTCAGCGCCCCCCGGACACCGGATGGCAATCGGTTGCCATGACTTGCCGTGCGTCAGGCGCCGCGCCGCCTCGAGGACCGCCGGGCCGTCGACTCCCGGACGACGAGCTGCGCGGGCAGCAGGGCGGCCCGGGCGTCGGGCGGTGTGCGCGAGCGCATGCCGGACAGCAGGGTCTGGACGGCGAACCGGCCCAGCGACTGCAGCGGCGCGGCGACCGTGGTGAGCGCCGGCGAACACAGCTCGGCGCCGAAGATGTCGTCGAACCCGACGACGCTCACGTCCCGCGGGACCCGCACCCCCGCGGCCGCGAGCCCGCGCATCAGCCCGATCGCGACGAGGTCGTTGTACGCCACGACCGCCGTCGCGGGCGAGCCGGCGACCGCGAGCGCCGCCTCCGTCCCGCCGGTGAGCGTGGGTGCGTACGGGCCGACGCGGTGGACGCGGAGGGAGAGCTCCTCGGCGGTCTCGCGCATCGCGCGCCAGCGCATCCCGTCCGCCCAGGAGGCCTCGGGTCCGGCGACGTAGGCGAGTGAGCGGTGGCCGAGCTCGGCGAGGTGCTCCACGGCGCGGCGGGTGCCGCGGGCGTTGTCGGTGATGACGCTGGGGATCCCGGTGAGGACGCGGTTGAGGACGACGGTGGGGCGCTGCTTGGCCATGACCCGGATGGTCGAGTCGGACATGCGTGAGGTACCGAGGACGACGCCCTCGACGAGCGGCAGGGCGCGTTCGAGGGCGGTGCGCTCGGCGGTCGCGGACTCGTGGACGTCGGCGACGAGGAGGGTGTAGTCGGCCTCGGTGGCGGCGAGCTCGGCGCCGCGGATGATCTCGAAGTAGAACGGGTTGGTGACGTCGGAGACGACGAGGGCGAGCAGCGACGTCTTCCCGGTGGGCAGGGCTCGTGCCAGGGGGTTGGCGCGGTAGCCCATCTCCTCGGCGACGCGTCGGATCCGGGCGGCGGTGTCGGCATTGACGCGTCCCGGCCGTGAGAAGGCCCGCGACACGGTCGAGGGGGCGACCCCGCAGGCCTCCGCGACGTCGTAGATCGTCGGCACCCGACGTTCGTCCACGCGCCGAACGTAGGCACGGCGGCAAGTGATGGCAACCGCTTGTCGCCCGGTGACGGCGGGCGGTCAATGGGTGCACCGGCTGCTGCGCAGATGCGCCGCCGGCGATGAGAGGAGAGCACCGATGCTTCGTCCCCAGGACACCGTGAGCCGCGAGCGCAAGTCGCTGAACGGCGTGTGGGACTTCCGGCTCGATCCGGAGGGTGCGGGTCGCCGTGAGGGGTGGCAGGACGGCCCGCTGGCGGGTGCGCAGGCGATGCCCGTGCCTGCGAGCTACAACGACGTGCTGGTGGGGACCGTGGGTCGTGACCACGTCGGGGACGCCTGGTACCAGACGACGGTGCGGGTGCCGCGGGGGTGGGCCGGTCAGCGGGTGGCGCTGCGGTTCGACTCGGCGACGCACGCGGCGGTCGTGTGGGTCGACGGCACGGAGGTGGCGCGGCACGAGGGCGGGTACACGCCGTTCGAGGCGGACGTGACCGCGCTGGTGACGCCGGGCGAGGAGGTCCGGGTGACGGCCGTCGTGAACAACGAGCTGTCGTTCCAGACGATCCCGCCGGGTGTCGTCGAGCAGACCCCGCAGGGTCGCCGGCAGCGGTACTTCCACGACTTCTTCAACTTCGCGGGTCTGCACCGGTCGGTGTGGCTGCACGCGACGCCGACGACGTACGTGGACGACGTCGTCGTGGTGACGGACCTGCAGGGCACGACGGGTGTCGTCGCGTACGACGTCACGGTCGCCGGGGGCGCGGAGCACTCGGTGCGGGTGACGCTGCGGGACGCCGGCGGCCTGGTCGTCGCGACCGCGCACGGTGCGAGCGGCGAGCTCACGGTTCCCGACGTGCACCGCTGGCAGCCCGGTGCCGGGTACCTGTACGACGCGGAGGTCGAGCTGCTGGACGCCGCGGGCGCGCCGTTCGACAGCTACCACCAGAGCGTCGGCGTGCGCACGGTCGAGGTGCGGGGCACGCAGTTCCTGATCAACGGCGAGCCGTTCTACTTCCAGGGGTTCGGCAAGCACGAGGACACCGCGGTGCGCGGGAAGGGGCACGACGACGCGTACCTGGTGCACGACTTCGAGCTGCTCGACTGGATCGGGGCGAACTCGTTCCGCACGTCGCACTACCCGTACGCCGAGGAGGTGTACGAGTACGCGGACCGCAAGGGGATCGTGGTCATCGACGAGGTGGCCGCGGTCGGGCAGAACATGGGCCTGGCGGGTGGGATCTTCGGCGGGCAGAGCTACGTGACGTTCTCCCCGTCGACGATCAACGAGGCCAGCCGGAGGAACCACGAGCAGGCCATCCGCGAGCTCGTCCGGCGGGACAAGAACCACCCGTCCGTCGTGCTGTGGTCGATCGCGAACGAGCCGGAGTCCGACACGGACGCGGCCCGCGCCTACTTCGAGCCGCTGTTCGCCCTGACCCGGTCGCTGGACCCGACGCGGCCCGTCGGCTTCGTCAACGTGATGCTCGCGCCGCACGGGAGGTGCCAGGTCTCCGAGCTGGGCGACGTGCTCATGCTCAACCGCTACTACGGCTGGTACGTGAACACCGGCGACCTGGTCGCCGCGGAGGCGGCGTGGCTCGCCGAGCTGCAGGCGTGGGCGACCGACGGCAAGCCGATCATCATCACCGAGTACGGCGCGGACACCGTCGCCGGTGTGCACTCCCTGACCCCGCAGCCGTGGTCCGAGGAGTACCAGGTCGAGTACCTGGAGATGAACCACCGCGTGTTCGACGCGGTCGACGCGGTGGTCGGTGAGCAGGTGTGGAACTTCGCCGACTTCGCCACCGCCGCGAACAGCGTGTTCCGGGTGGACGGCAACAAGAAGGGCGTCTTCACCCGGGACCGCCGCCCCAAGGCCGCCGCGCACGTGCTGCGCCGCCGTTGGACCACCAAGCCGTGACCGTCGCCCGAGGTGCCGCCGCCGCCGCACCCGACCGAGGAGCCGAGATGACCAGCACCGTCGCTGTCCCTGCCGTCCTTGCCGCACCCGAGACGCCCGCACCCGAGACGCCCGCACCTGGGGCGGCCGCGCCGAAGCTCCGCTTCCGCTCGTACCTCGGGTACGCCGCCGGGGACGCGGGCAACAACCTGGCGTTCTCGATGACGTCGATGTTCCTGCTGCTCTACTACACCGACGTCGTCGGCATCTCGGCCGCCGCCGCGGGGACCCTGTTCCTCGTCGTGCGGGTCTGGGACGCGTTCGCGGACATCTGGGCCGGCCGGCAGGTCGACAAGACGATGACGCGGTGGGGCAAGTTCCGGCCGTTCTTCCTGTTCGGCTCGTTGCCGCTGCTGCTGCTGTCGGTGGCGACGTTCACGGTCCCGGGCGGGCTGGGCGGCACGGGCAAGCTCATCTACGCGTACCTCACGTACGCGCTGCTGGGCCTGGCGTACAGCCTCGTGAACATCCCGTACGGGTCGCTGGCGTCCGCGATGACGCAGGAGCCCGTCGAGCGGGCTCGCCTGGCGAGCTTCCGGTCGATGGGCACCGCGGCGACGATCATCGCGCTCGCGTTCATCGTCGCGCCGCAGATCAAGAGCTCGGACAACCTGCAGCAGTCGCTCACGCTCACCACACTGCTGTTCGTCGTCTTCGGGTTCGGCCTCTACATGCTGCTGTTCTCCACGTCGAAGGAGCGCGTGGTCCGGACCGTCGCGCACGTGAGCCTCAAGCAGAGCCTGGCCACGCTCAAGGGCAACCGGCCGCTGCTCATGCTGTGCCTGTCCGCCCTGTCGTTCCTGGTCGGCATGTTCACGCTGCAGACCGTGCAGGCGTACTACGCCCGCGACGTGCTCGGCGACGCGAACTACTTCATCGTCCTGACCCTCGTGAGCACCGGCGTGATGTTCGTGGTCGCCGGGTTCATCCCCCGGATCGTGCGGGCCGTCGGCAAGAAGCCCGCCTACCTGGCGAGCAGCGTCGTCGCGATCGTCGCCGCCGTCGGCATCGCGCTGACGCCGTCGACGCTGCCGGGGCTCGCCATCGCGTTCTTCGGCCTCTACGGGGTCGGGCTCGCGGCGGTCAACACCCTGATGTGGGCGCTGGAAGCCGACACCGTCGAGTACGGCGAGTGGCGGACCGGGGTGCGCACCGAGGGCACCACGTACGCCGTGTTCTCGTTCACCCGCAAGGTCGGGCAGGCCGTCGGCGGCGCGGCCGCGGCGTTCGGGCTCGGCATCGTCGGGTACGTCGCGCACCAGGACGTGCAGAGCCAGGCGACCCAGGACGGCATCCGGTACATCGCGGGCTTCGTCCCGGCGGCGTTCATCCTCGTCGGGGTCGTGATCATGGTGTTCTACCCGCTCACCGAGACCCGCTTCCGGGCCATGGTGGCCGACGTCGCCGCCCGCCGCGCCGCGCAGGAGGGCTGAGACGTGCCGACGCTCACCGCCCAGGCGCTGCGCCTGCACCCCGACCGGCTGCTGCCGTCGGCGCCCGAGGTGCGCTCGATCGCCCGACGCCTGTACGACGAGGTCCGCGACCTGCCGATCCTGTCGCCGCACGGCCACGTCGAGGCGCAGCTGCTCCTCGACGACCGGCCGTTCCCCGACCCGACGACGCTGCTGGTCACGCCCGACCACTACGTCACCCGGCTCCTGCACGCGTCGGGAGTCCCGCTCGAGCGGCTCGGCGTCGGACAGGGACCGCTGTCCCCCGACGCGGCCCGCTCGGCGTGGCGGCTGCTGTGCGAGCACTGGGACGTCTACCGCGGGACACCCGTGCGGTACTGGCTGGAGAGCACGCTCGTCGACGTCTTCGGCGTCGCGCTGCGGCCGAGCGCGGCCACGGCCGACGACCTGTTCGACACGGTCCGCGACCGGCTCGCCGAGCCGGGGTTCCGTCCGCGAGCGCTGTTCGACCGGTTCCGGATCGAGGTCCTCGCGACGACGGACGACCCGGCCGACGACCTCGCGGCCCACGCGGCGCTGCGTGACGACCCGACGTTCACCGGGCGGGTCGTGCCGACGTTCCGGCCCGACCGGTACCTGGAGGCCGGGCGCCCGCAGTGGGCCCGCGACGTGCTGCACCTGGGTGCGGTGGCCGGGGTCGACACCGGGTCGTACGCCGGGTGGGTCGCCGCGATGGAGGACCGCCGCGCGTGGTTCCGGGCGCACGGCGGGGTCTCCACCGACCACAGCCACGAGGACGTCGGGACCGAGCCGCTCGACGCCTCGGACGCCGAGCGGCTCTACTCGGCCGCGCTCGCGGGCGTCGCGACCCCGTCCGGGACGACGGCGCTGCGCCGGCACATGCTGCTGGAGATGGCGCGCATGGCGACGGAGGACGGCCTGACGATGACGCTCCACCCGGGGGTGCGCCGCGGCCACCACGGTCCGACGGCCGCGCGGTTCGGGCCGGACACCGGGCACGACCTGCCGCTGCCCGGTGCGTTCACCGACGCGCTGCGCCCGCTGCTCGACCGGTTCGGCACCCACCCGAACCTCAGGCTCGTGCTGTTCACGCTCGACGAGTCCGTCTTCTCCCGCGAGCTCGCGCCGCTGGCCGGGTTCTACCCGTCGGTGTACGTCGGGGCGCCGTGGTGGTTCCTGGACGCCCCCGACGCGATCCGCCGGTGGCGCTCGGCCGTCACGGAGACGGCCGGCCTGTCCCGGACCAGCGGGTTCATCGACGACACCCGGGCGCTGTGCTCGATCCCCGCGCGGCACGACATGGCCAGGCGCCTCGACGCCGGCTACCTCGCCGGGCTCGTGGCCGACCACCGCCTCGACGAGGACGAGGCCGCCGAGGCGGTGGTCGACCTGGTCCGCGGGCGGCCGCGCGAGGTCTTCGGGTTGTGAGCGTGCGCGGTCGAGCCCCCACCGGCCGGGGAGGCGGGCCGGTGGGGGCTCGGTCGCTCACGTCGCGGTGCCGAGCGTGCCGCCCGGTCTGACGACCAGTGCGGCCACGGCCCGGGCGACCGCCCGTTCCGCGTCCGGTCCCGACAGCTTCGGGAAGCTCGCGGGCAGGTCGACCTCCGCGACCCGTTCGTCGTCCTCGGCCGCCAGGTGGCCGCCGAGCCCGACGGAGGTGATCTTGCCGTCCTGCGTGTACGTCACGTGCGCCTTCATGGGTCTGCTCCGTCCTACGGCTCGACGATCGCGAGGTTGAGGTACCAGATGAACGGTGCGTCGGGGCCGACGCTCTCGACCTCCACGCGGACCGTCGGGTCGTCGTTGGTGGCGGCGTTCGGGATCTTCGACCTGATCGCGATCGACGTGACCTTGAGCTGGCGGTCCTCGTTCGACGCGTCGAACGGCGTGGCCGACGCGGTGACGCTCGTCTCCGAGAGCGTCCCGTGCGCGGGCAGGTGGATCTTCTTGGTCTTCGTGGTGCCGGCGGTGAAGCCGGACGAGTCGAAGAACTCGAAGTGGACGTGGTCGACGGTGGCGGTCATCGGTGCCCCCTGCGGTGCGGGGCCCCGACGTCGTCGGGACGGTGCTGGTGCTGCCTCATGGTGTGCCCCCTTGTGCGGTGCGGGCCGCTGGTCGGCCCGATGGGTCGACGGTAGGGAGCAAGGGTCGCTGTCCGGCAGCGGGGAAACCCCGGTCCGAGCCCCAGTCGTGACCGTCACCTCTCAGCGGCTGCTACGCCTCGGCCGCCGTCACGGCTCGGCGGCCGTCAGCCACACCGCGCGCCACGGTGCGAGCCACACCTGGTCGTCGTCCCCGGGCGTGACGCGCTCGCCGCTCAGCGCGTCGACCGCCGCCTCGAGCCCCTGTTCACGCAGCCGCCAGCCGGTGACCGGCCGCCACTGGCCGGTCACGTTGTACGCCGCGAGCATCGTTCCCCGTGGGTGCCGGCGTGCCACCAGGAGGACACCCGGGTCGTCGGGCCCGAGCACGTCGGGCCGGACGGAGGCGTGCAGGTGCGGCAGGTCGGCGCGGGTCCGGGCGAGGTGTCGCAGGCCGCCCAGGACCCGCCCCTCCACGGTCGACGGGTCCTGGGCGCGCGCGAGCGCCGCGAGGTCCAGCGGCGGCCGGTGCGCCCACCGGTTGTCGTCGGCGTGCGCCGGGTCGTCGGCCCAGTCGGGGTCGTTCGGCAGGGCGACCTCGTCGCCCGACCACAGCACGGGGATGCCGCCCCAGCCCATGACGACGGCGTGCGCGAGCAGCACGCGCGCGACGGCCGCGTCGACCGCGTCGGCGTCACCTGCGTCCCGGGCCGCCTCGAGCCCGGCGAGGCTCGCCGTGGTCCCGCTGATCCGCCGGTCGCCCGTCGCGGGGTTGTGCTGGAAGACGAGCCCCCGCGCGTCCGACCCGGGGAACGCGCCGGAGTACCAGTCGGACAGGAACGCCCGGTGCGCGTGCCCGGACAGCCCGACGGCCGCCGCGTCACCGTCGTCGACGGCCCAGCCGATGTCGTCGTGGCAGCGGACGTACGTCACCCACGCCGTCGTCGACGGCACCGGGGGCAGCGCCCGCAGCGCGTGGGACGCGAGCCGCACGTCCTTCGCCGCGAGCATCGACCACACGTGCACCATGAGCGCGTTGTGGTAGGCCAGGTCGCTGACCTTCCCGTGCCGGGCGCCCGCGCCGAGGTAGTGCACGAGGTCCGCCGGCCCGACGATGGCCTCGGCCTTGAACAGCACCCCGGGGCACGCGATCCGGGCGAGCGCCCGCAGCGCCTGCGTGATGGCGTGCACCTCCGGCTCGTTCTGGCAGGACGTGCCCATCCGTTTCCAGAGGAACGCGATCGCGTCGAGCCGCAGCACCTCGACGCCCTGGTTGGCGAGGAACAGCACGACGCGCGCGAGCTCGGCGAACACCCGGGGGTTCGCCCAGCTCAGGTCCCACTGCCAGGAGTTGAACGTCGTCCAGACCCACCCGTGCAGGTCGTCGTCCCACGTGAAGCTGCCGGGCGCGAAGTCGGGGAACACCTCCGGGAGCGTCCGCTCGTACTGGTCCGGCACGGTGCGGTCCGGGAACACGAGGAAGTAGTCCCGGTGCTGGGCGCTGCCCTCGCGGGCCGCCTGCGCCCACGGGTGCTCACGGGCGACGTGGTTGAGCACGAGGTCCAGCACCAGGCTGATGCCCGCGCGCCGCAGCCGGGTGGCGAGGTCGCGCAGGTCGTCCATCGTGCCGAGGTCCGCACGGACCGCCCGGTAGTCGGCGACCGCGTAGCCGCCGTCGTTGTCGCCCTCCCGCGGGCGCAGCAGCGGCATGAGGTGCAGGTAGGTGACGCCGAGCTCGCGCAGGTAGCCGATCCCCTCGGCGACGCCCGCGAGGTCGCCCCCGAACCGGTCGGCGTACGTCGCGTACCCGAGCATCCCGGGGCGCTGGAACCAGTCGGGGGCGAGCGTGCGCTCCTGGTCGAGCCGGTGCAGCTCGGGGTCACGCTCCACGTAGGCCTGCGCGGCGGCGTCGACGAGGTCCACGAGCAGGCCCCCGGCATCCGGGTAGACGGTTCCGATGCCGTCGCTCAGGTCCTCCCACCAGCGCTCGAGGCGAAGCTCGAACAGGTCGCGGCGGTCCGGCGTGACCTCGGCGAGCCGTCGTCGCGCGGCTGCCCGGACGTCCGCCGGGACGGTCACGCCCGGGCCCTCCGCGCGCGCCGCGTCACGACCATCCCCACGCCGATCAGCAGCGCGGTGAGGGCCAGCACACCACCCGCGAGCGCATCCGAACCGGTCGCGGCGAGGGTCAGGCCGCCGGCCGCGACGTCGTCGCCGGTGCCCGGGTCCGGCACCACGGGCCCGACGGGCGGGGGTGGCGGCGGGGGAAGCGCCTCGAACGTGTTCGTCACCGTGCACGTCACCTCGGTGTCGCCCGGCATCGCGAGGAAGTCGCCGAGCAGCGTCCCACCGTCGCACGTCCAGCCTCCGCTGCGGTAGCCCGCGGGTCCGGTCGACTCGGCGAGCCGGTAGCCACCCGCCACGACGAACGCCGCGGTGACCGCGGTGGAGCCCGACGTGCCGCTGGCCTGCGAGACGCTGCCGGCCGCCGACAGGGTCCAGTCGGTCGCGGACGCGGTGCCGCCGTCCACCACCTTCGCGAGCGTGAGGAGCGAGCCGTGCCACTCGTTCGTGACCGCGCAGGTCACCTCGTCGTTCGCTGCCACCGTGACCTGGTCGCCGGCGACGGGGTGCTCCGGCCCGCAGTCCCACCCGACCTGCGTGTAGCCCTGGGCTGCGGTGGGCGTGCGCGCGACCTCGGTGAGCGTCACCACCCCCGGGCCGACGACCCCCGTGGCCCCCGGGGTGCCGGACACGCCCGAGAACCCGCCGATCGCGCTCGCACCGACGAGCGTCCAGTCCGTCGCGGCGGCGGGACCGCCGGCGACGTTCTTGGTGAGCGTGACCTGTGCGCGGGTCCACCGGTTGTGGACCGTGCACGTCACGTCGTCGCCCAGACCGAGGGTGACCTCTCCTGCCGCGGACACCCCGACGGCCACGCCCGCGGCGGACACGCAGCTCCAGCCGTCGGAGACGTACAGCGGGGGGCCGAGCTCGAGCAGCGAGTACGTCCCTGCGCGCACCGGGACGTCGGTGACCGGGGCGGTCCCGGTGGACCCGACGAGCAGGTCGCCGGCCCCGATGCCGAGCAGGGTCCACGCCGTCGGGGCGGCCTGGCCGCCGCCGGTGTTGTCGACGGTCTTGCGCAGGGTCAGCAACGGCGCCCGGGCGGTGTTGGTCACGGTGCAGACGACGTCCTCGGTGAAGGGCGACCCGTCGGGTGCGGTCACCGGGATCGTCACGGTGCTGCCGACGGTGGGCAACGCCGTGGCACCCGCGCGGCACACCCAGGGGGACGTGTCGTAGCCGGGGGTCGTGGTGGGCTGCTCGCTGAGCGCGTACGTGCCCGGCACGACGGCCGCGAGCGTCACCGACGGGTCGCCGGTCAGTCCGGAGATCGTGAGCGGGCCTGCGGCCGCCAGCAGCCACGTCGAGGCGGGCAGGGTGCCTCCGGCGCCGTTGTCCACGACCTTGGTCAGCGTCAGGTGGGGTTGCGTCGCGGTGTTCACGACGGTGCACACGACGTCCTGCCCCGCGCCGACGGTGACGACGGACGCGACCACGGGCGCGACGCCGCAGTCCCAGTCCGAGGCGGTGTAGCCGGCGACGACCGACTCCGACAGCGTGAAGTCGCCGGGCGGCACCGGGACGGCGGTCACGGGCACCGAGCCGCTGGTCCCCTGCACGGTCGCGTCGGCGGACTGCGCCGTCAGGGTCCAGGACGCGGGCGAGGCGGAGCTGCCCTCGACGTCCTTCACGAGCGTCAGGGTCCCGCCGGTCCAGGTGTTCGTGACCGTGCACGTCACGTCCACGGGGTCGAGGATCGCGACCGCGTCGTCGACCGCCGTGGCGCCCGTGCACGACCACGGTCCCGGGGTGTAGCCGGGGACCGGGTCCTCCGCGAGCGCCCACGTCTGGCCGGTCTCGATCGCGACCTGGGTGACCTCGGGAGACCCGGAGGTCCCGCTCATCACGACACCCGGGCTCACCGCGTGCAGCGTGAAGTCCTCCGGGGCGGCCGTCCCGCCGACCACCTGCTTGACGAGCGTGAGGCTGGCCCGCTCGATCGTGTTCGTGACCGTGCACGTGATGTCGGCGCCCGGCGTGACCGCGACCGTCGTCGGACCGGTGCCGCCGGCCGTGCACGTCCACGGGGACGCGGTGTAGTTGCTCGGCCCGACCTCCCCGAGCGTGTAGGTCCCCGCGGGGACGGCGACATGGGTGACCGCCGGCTCGCCGGAGCGGCCCGTCAGACCCGCCCCTCCGGGTTCGGCGGCGGTCAGGACCCACGCCGCCGGGATCAGGGTCCCGCCGACGACCTCCTTGACGAGCGTGAGGTACCCGCCGGTCCACGTGTTCGTGATCCGGCAGGTCACGTCCCCGTCGGCGTCGGTCAGCGTGAGCGTGTCGCCGACGACCGTCCCGGCGGAGCACGTCCACGGCCCGGCCGTGTAGCCGGCGTCCGCGGGCGGGTTCAGCGCGCTCTCGGCGAGCGTGTACGTGCCGGACTCCACGGGGACGTCGGTCACGTTCGGCGACCCGGACACGCCCTGCGCCGTCCCGCCGGGGCCGGTGCCGGTCAGCAGGAAGTCGGTCGGCTGAGCCGGGCCGCCGACGACGTCCTTGGCCAGCGTGAGCAGGTGCGCCGTGGTCTGCTCGCGCGTGTTCGTGACGGTGCACACGACGTCCTGCTCGAGGGCGACGACGACCGACGTGCCCGAGACCTGCTGCCCGCCGGTGCACACCCAGTCGCTCGGCGCGTACCCGTCGGGACCGCCCTGCTCGGACAGCTGGTACTGGCCGATCCTCACCGGCACGCGCACGCCGTCCGTGCCGGTGACGTTCGTCGGGCCCTGCGCCTGCAGCTGCCAGCTCGACGGTGCCGCGGGGCCGCCCACGACCGCCTTGCGCAGCGTGAGGAACGACTGCTGCGCGTCGTTGCGCACGGTGCACGTCACCGAGCCGCCTGCGGGGACGGTCACGACGGGCGTGGGCGACGTGAACGTCCCCGCACCGCCGCAGTCCCAGCTCACGAACGCGTACCCCGGCACGCCGCCGGACTCGCTGATCGTGTAGGCGCCCGCGGGCACCACGGTCGACTGGACACCGTTCAGCCCGTTCCCCTGGAACGTGTACGTGGCGTCCTCGGTGTTCACCGCGGTCATCGTCCACAGCTCTCGGCGGCCCTCGCTGGCCCCGGTGTCGAGGTTCTCGATCCGCTTGAACAGCGAGAGCGTGCCGGTGACGGCCGGGTCGACCTGGGCGACGGCCGGCGCGGCGCCGACCGTCGTGAACGTCGACAGGACCGCGACGACGAGCCCGAGACCGGCAGGACGCAGAAGATGGCGCACGGGTCTCCCTGTCGCGACCGCCGCCCGGCCGGCCCGAGACGGTCCGTCCTGACATTCCAGGTGGTGTCCGCGACGGCCGCAACCGGGCCCGCGCCGCGAGGGCGTGGGGGTGCCACGATGGGCTCGCGCAGGTCGACGCGAAGGAGCGGACGATGGTCGCCGGGACGAAGGACGACCCGTGGGTGCTCACGACGGCACCGGGGACGTCGCAGTACACGATGCACCGGGACGAGGCTGCCGACCCGCCCGTCTGGGTGTGCCAGGTCGGCTCCACCACGCTGCGGTACCGGCTGCGCGCCGTCGAGGACCTGCACGCGTGGCTCGTCGAGCGGGGCGACTGGGTGCCGCTGGGCGCCGCCGACGAGAAGAAGCCCGCGGCCGACGGCACCGTCGAGTCCTGGGGGCGCTCGCCGGACAACCCGGTCGGCGGGTGGTACGGGCTCCGGTCGGGCTACCGCGGGCGGTTCGGGATGTACCTGCCGCCGCTGCTCGAGGCGATGGGGCTCGTCGAGCTCACGCACGACGCGCGCAACAACCAGGTCCGGGCGCTGCCGTAGCTCACCCGGGCAGCGGCCCGGGAGTCGCGAGCGAGCGGAGCACGAACTGGCGCACGCGCACGGTGTGCGTCGCGCCGCAGGTGCTGAGCATCGGCTCCGACAGCTCGGCGCCGAGCTCGACGACGAGCCGGTCCGGCCCGTGGTCGAGCACGACGGTCCACCCGCCGTCGTGCTCGGTGTGCGCGACCGTGGTGAACGCGCCGATCCGGTCGTCCTGCGTCAGGTCGCGCGCGAACGCGTGCGCCGCCTGCTCGACGTTGGACAGGGACGCCCTGCCGCGGAACGTCCCGACGTCGACCCGCCCGGCGCGGTACCGCTCGACGAGCCGGGTCGCGTCGCCCTCCTCGACCCGCCCGAACAGGAGCGCCTCCGGGAACACGACCATCGTCGCGGCGAACCGGTCGCCACCCAGGTGCGAGCACTCCCACGTCAGCTCCGGGTAGGCCGCCGCGAGCGTCTCCACCACGGGTCGGCCCCGCACCGCGCAGCACTGGTCGTGCCGGGCGTGCGTGCAGACGCACAGCACCGGCTCGGACGACGGCACGCCCGCGGAGCCGTCGAGGGGGACGTCCAGCAGCGCGACCGGGTTGTCGACGCTCCCCCACCGGACCTCCTCGTGCCCCGGGCGGGCGTCGACGAACGCCCAGGACCAGGTCTGCTGGGCGCGCCGCACGTCGGCGCGCAGGCCGGTGCGCCGGATCGCGAGGGTCCGGATCCCGGCGCGTTCGACGCGGGACACGAGCCGGTCCGCGAGGTCGGCGTCGAGGGTCGAGTCGAGGAACGCGTGCTTGCCCCACGCGCCGTCGACCTCGACGAGCAGCCAACGCTCACCCCGGCCCGCGGTGCCGCGCAACGGGTCGCCGCGCTCGAGCGACAGGTCGCTGCACGGGCGCCAGCCGGCCGGCCGCCGGCTCGTTCCGGTCATCTCCTCGGCCCGTCCGTCCCTGTCCCGTCCCGCCTGTCCCGTCCCGCCTGTCCCGCCTCGTCCTGCGCGTCAGCGCACCACGAGGACGCCCTCGCGCACGAGCCTGCGCGCGACGACGACCGCGGACTGCGGGTCGAGCCCGGGCAGGTCACCGACGCGCAGCGGGTCACCCGCGAGCAGGGCCTCCAGCGCGGGGTGCGCGGCGACGGGCAGGGTGATCGCGGTGCGAGGCATCGCCAGGACGACGCGCGGACCCTCGACCGTCAGGCGTGCGTGCAGGCCGCCGCGGAGCACAACGACGTCGTCGGCACCGAACCGGGCCAGCGCGTCGACGGTCGCCAGCGGCCGGACCGGTGCGGCGGGGACGTCACGCGCGAAGCGGGCGGCGAGCGCGCCCCGGACACCCTCGAGGGTCGCCGGGTCGGACTGCGCCTTCTCGAGCGCGGTGACCAGCTCGGCGACGGTCCGCTCGACGAGCGGCGTCGCCGTCGCGGGGTCCGTCAGGTCGAGGCCGAACGGGAGCGAGGCACGCAGGTCCGGGTCCGCGGCGAGCAGGGTGAGCACCTCCTGGGCGACGTCGTACCGCGTGTACGCGGACACCCCGATCGTCAGGTGCACCGAGATGCCGCCGAGCGCGGTCGCCGAGTGGACCCACCCCCGCGGCAGGTACAGCGCGTCGCCGGGCCGGAACGTCGCGTCGACGACCGGTTGCCCGGCCGCGCGCTCGACGACGGCGTCACGGTGGTCGGACCACGGCTGCGACCGCAGCGGGTCCGGGTGGACGGGAGCGTGGATCGTCCAGTGCTTCTCCCCGTGGACCTGCAGCACGAACACGTCGTGCACGTCGTAGTGGGGGTCGAAGCCGCGCGACTGCGCGGGCGTGACGTACGCGTTGACCTGGCACGGGTGGCCGAGCTCCGCGGCGAGCTCCCGGGTGAGCTCGGCGATCGGCTCCCACGTGCGGTGCAGACCCTGGAGCACGAGGGTGGCGCCGTCGGCGACCTCCCGGAGCACCTTCGCGGAGCTCACCTGGTCACCGACCTCCGCGCCGTACCCGCCGGGGGCCGTGAAGCGGTCGGCGGCCAGGACCTCGCCGTCCTTCGCCATGCGGACGAACGGCGTGCGCAGGGCACGCCCCGACAGGAGCTCGTCGACCGCGTCCAGCGAGAACAGGTCGGCGAAGCCGGCACCGAGGTCGGCGGCACGTGACAGCAGCGGCGCGCGACCCCAGTGCTCGCGGGCGAACGTCCCGTGGTCGACAGCGACGCAGCGTGCGAGCGCGGGCCGGTCCGTGGACCGGCCCGCACCGTCGGTGCTCAAGCGGACCCGTCGGCGCCGCCGTCGTGACCGGCCGGGTTCGCTCCCCCGTCGGCCGGTCCTTCACCGGCGGACCCGTCGGCGCCGCCGTCGTGACCGGCCGGGTTCGCCCCGCCGTCCGCGGGACCCTCGCCCGCCGCCGCGCCGTCCGCGCCGCCGTCGTGGCCGCCCGGGTTGGCACCGCCGTCCGCGACCCCCTCACCGCCGGGGACGTCGCTCGTGGTGATGTCGTCGTCGTTGATCGAGCCCATCGGAACCTCCGTAGCCGGTGTCCGCGGCGGTCGCCGCCCGGACTCAACCTACGCGCGGCTCCGGGCGCGGCAACCCCTGCGACCGACCGTCCCGGGTCCTGGTCGCGGTGGTGCGGCCGCAGGTCAGCCGGGTGCGGGGTGCGCGGCGAGCGGGGAGCGGTCGCCGACGAGCCACTTGTGGCCGAACGGGTCGTCGAACGCGCCCTGCCGGTGCGGGCCCCACGGCATCTGGTGGTCCCGGACGGGGTCGACGGTCCCGTCGGCCCCGGCGGCGACCGCACGGGCGACGAAGGCGTCGGGGTCGTCGACGAACACCTCGACGCGCACGGTCCGGGTCCCCGCGTCGGCGGGGGTGGCCCAGCCGTTCGACGCGGGCTCGCCGAGGAAGAACGGGGCGCCGCCGATGCTGAGTCCCACCACGCCGCCGAGGTCCCAGAGCACGCGCGCGCCGAGCGCCTCGCAGTACCAGCGGGCGGCCGCGTCGGCGTCGCTCACGGCGAGCATCACGGACACGACGGGGACGTCGGGTGCGGCCATGCCTCCTACCGTGGCACGACGTCGTGGCCGTGACGAGGGTTCGTCAGGCGGTGATGCCCGAGGTCGACGCGACGACGTCGCCGATCTTGCGGGCGAGCGCCTCGTAGAACATCGACAGCGGGAACTCGTCGGGCAGCACCGCGTCGGTGAGGTCCTTGGGCAGCCCGTCGACGGGGAGCGCGGCCGTGCCCCCTGCCCACACGGACGCCGGGTGCGGGGTGAGCGTGCCGGAGACGAGCTCGTAGGCGGCGAGCCAGTGCGCGGTCTTGGGCCGGTCGATCGAGCGCCAGTACAGCTGCTCGATCTGCTCGCCGAGCGCGATGACGGCGTCCGGCACACGCGGCCAGTCGACGGTCAGCCGGGAGTCCGTCCAGTCCAGGACGTGGTGCTGGTGCAGCGACGCGAACAGCAGCTGCCCGCCCAGGCCGTCGTAGTTGCGGACGCGGGTGCCGGTGACGGGGAACCGGAAGATGCGGTCGAACAGCACGGCGTACTGCACGTACCGGGCGTGCGGGACGCCGTCGCGCTCGAGCGCGACGGCGTGCCGGAACGCGGTGAGGTCGCAGCGGAGCTCTTCGAGCGAGTAGAGGAAGTACGGCATCCGCTGCTTGATCATGAACGGGTCGAATGGCAGGTCGCCGCGCATGTGGGTGCGGTCGTGGACGAGGTCCCACAGCACGAACGTCTCCTCGGCGAGCCGCTGGTCGTCGAGGAGCCGGGCGGCGTCGGGCGGGAGGGCGAGCCGCGTCGTCTCCGCGGCCGCGCGCACGACCCGGCGGAACCGGGCGGCCTCCCGGTCGGCGAAGATCGCTCCCCACGTGAACACGGGGATCTCGCGCACCGCGACGGTCTCCGGGAACAGCACCGCGGAGTTGGTGTCGTAGCCGGCGGTGAAGTCGAGGAACCGGACCGGCACGAACATCGCGTTCGAGAACCGGGTCGCCTCGAGGTGCGCGACGACGTCGGGCCAGCGGACCTCGAGCAGGACGGCCTCGAACCGGCGGTCGGTGCTGCCGTTCTGCGTGTACATCGGGAACAGCACGAGGTGGCGCAGGCCGTCGACGCGGAGCCGTTCGGGGTGGAACAGGACGAGCGAGTCGAGGAAGTCCGGCACGCCGAACCCGTCGTCCACCCACCGGGCGAGGTCCTTGGTGACCGCGGCGAGGTAGTCCTCGTCGTGCGGGACGAACGGCACGAGGGTCGACACGGCGGCGGCGATGGCGGCGGCCAGCCGGCGGGCCTCCGGGTGCGCGTCGGTGTCCGGGATGGAGCCGTCCTTGACCTGCAGGGCGCGCAGCGCACCGACGTCGTCCCGCAGCCGCAGCCAGGCCGGGTGCGACGCGAGGTCCGCCCTCGCGTCGGCCGCGGCGGAGGGCTCGACCGTCAGGGGCCGGTGGGCCGCCGCGGCGAGCACGGCGTCGAGCAGCACCTCGACCGCGGCCGGCTCCTGGTCGAGGTCCGCCGACACGACCACGACCGGTCCTGCGCCGTCGGCAGCGCTGTCGCACAGCGCGACGACGACCGGGCCCGTGGCGCCCTCGGCGTCGGTGTCGCGCAGCACCCGGACCGCGGCACGGGCGGTGTCCGGGTCGAGGGTCAGGGTCGCGGGGACGTCCACGCGCAGGTCGGACGTCCAGGCGAGCAGGTCCGGGTCGACGGGCGCGCCGGCGAGCGGGACGGGGCGGCCGAGCGTGACGCGTCCGGGCCCGGTGTCCTGCACGGTGACGCCCCGGGTGTGCAGCAGCGTCACGACCTCGGGCGACGGGTGCGCGCCGGTGAGCACGACGGTCGCGCGTGCGGTCCCGGCGGGGACGGCGCCAGCGGTGACGACCTCGACGTCCGGGTCGTCGTCCGCCCCGACGACGGCGACGCCGTGCCGTTCGAGGTGCGCCCGTGAGGCAGGGGGCAGGGCGCCGGTCAGGACCACGGTCGGGAAGAGCGTCATCAGCGATCTCACCATTCGGACGGCAGCGTTACTGCACGGTACGTGGCGGCCCGGAGGCGGTCAACGGTCCGGACGGCCGCCCCCTTTCAGGCCTCGGCCCGGTCCCGCGCCGACTCCACGGGCAGCAGCGCCGCCCCCACGAGGAACCCGACCGCCCCGAGGAACGTGCCCGCGTTCACCAGCGCCACGTTCGCGAGCTCCCCCGTCGAGCGCAGGTAGCGCGCCCCGACGGCGGCCGCTCCGAACAGGACCGACCCCGCGAGGTTCACCCCGGCGACCCACCACCCCACCGACCGGTCCGGCCGCGGCAGCACCCCCCGGTTGACCTCCGAGTACGCCAGCCAGCTCGCCACGAGGAAGCACACCGACCCCAGCACGTCCGGCGCCCACACGAGGTGCCGCTCCTGGCTCACCGCGAGGTCGGCGCGGGTCGCGGCGAACGTGCTGATGTTGAAGAACACGGTCCCGACGAGCTGGATCGTCGCCGCCCACGCGTCGATGCGGCGCGGGTGCCAGTGCAGCAGCGAGGCCAGCCTGCGCGGTCGGCGCTGCACGGTGACCACGTCCGCCGGCGCGTGCACCGCCTCGTCGTACTGCAGGTAGGCGGCACTCGTGAAGAAGATCGACCCGACGAAGAACGTCCACCCCACCGCCCGCTCCGGGACGGCGTCGAAGAACAGCGGCAGCGACCCGAGCGCGAAGCACACCGACCCGATCGCGAACAGGGACCCGATCCACCAGCTCGACGCCGACGCCCGCCCACGCGCACGGGCGGCGCCGGGCGCGCGCAGCCCGAGGCCCTTGCGGTGCCGCCGGGAGGTCCACTCGACCTGCACCCCGTCTGGCCGCTCCAGCACGGCGTGCGTGACGAACGGCCCGGGCCCGCGCGTCCGGACCGCCGTCCACCCCGCCGGCAGGTCGGGCAGCGGCCCCAGGTCGGGCGTGGTCACCGCCCGAGACCGGTGCGGGCCTTGCTGTGCGCGGCGGCCTTGTCCGGCGCCGTCCACACGTCGGGCTTCTTCGACGCCCGCAGCACCGGCTGCTCGGCCACGAGCGCGTCCCACGCGTGGTCGATGTCGCGCAGCAGCAGGTCGATCATCGGCCGGCTGAGGTCCAGGCGGACGACGATCCGCATGAGGTGCACGTCGTCGGCGTCCGGCGGCAGGCTGTACGCGGGCACGATCCACCCGTCCTCGCGCAGCCGCGCGGACAGGTGGTAGACGTCGAAGCCGGGGTCGTCCTTCATGCGGAACGTGACGACCGGCTCCGCGAGGCCCGGGTTGAGGATCTCGAAGCGCCCGGACGCCGCGAGGGCCTCGTTGAGGTGGCGGGCGTTGGCGATCATCGTCTCGACGATGGCGGTGTAACCGTCGCGACCCAGCCGCAGGAAGTTGTACATCTGCGCCTGGATCATGGCCGACCCGCGCGAGAAGTTGAACGTGTACGTCGGCTGCGCGCCGCCGAGGTAGTTGACGCTGAACACGAGGTCCTCGGGCAGCTTGGACGCGTCGCGGAACACCAGCCACCCGACCCCGGGGTACACGAGCCCGTACTTGTGCCCCGACGCGTTGATGGACGCGACCTGGGACAGGCGGAAGTCCCAGCGCAGGTCCGGCTCGGCGAACGGGGCGACGAACGCGCCGCTCGCACCGTCGACGTGCAGCGGGACGTCCCACCCCTTCTCGGCCTTGATGCGCACCAGGAGGTCGTTGATCTCCTCGATCGGGTCGGCCTCACCGATGTGGGTGGTGCCGAGCACGGCGCCCACCGCGATGGTGTTCTCGTCGACCTGTGCCTCGACGTCGTCCGCACCCAGCACGAAACGGTCCGGCTTCATCGGGATCTTGCGCATCTCGACGTCGAAGTAGTTCGCGAACTTGTCCCACACCACGTGCGTCTCGGCACCGAAGACCACGTTGGGCCGGTCCGTCGGCAGCCCTTGCGCCGCCCGGCGGTCCCGCCAGGCACGCTTGTGCGCGAGCAGGCCGAGCATGATCGCCTCCGACGACCCGATCGTCGCCACACCCACCACGGCCGCGGGGTCGGGCGCGTGGAAGAGGTCGCCGAGCATGTGCACGCACGCCTCCTCGACGAGCGACGCGGCGGGGTACTCCTCGTGGTCGATGTGGTTCTTGCGCAGCGAGTCGTGGATGAGCGCCTCGGCCTGCGGCTCCATCCACGTCGTGACGAACGACGCGAGGTTGAGCGTCTCGCGCCCGTCGAGCATCAGGCCGGTGTGCAACAGCTCGTAGGTCTCGTCGGGACTGAGCCCGTGCTCCGGGAACACCGTCCGGTCGAAGTGCTGGCGGAAGCTCGCCCGGCCGTGGATCGGCCCGAACGGGTTCGTGCTGTCTGGCGTCTCGCTCACCGTGGCTCCTCCGTCCGTCCGTCGGGGGCCGGCCTGCTGCCGTCTCCGGCGGGGCTCGCGCTCCCGAACGTAGCAACTCGTGACGAACCTGACATGCCGGACGATGGTCCCCCTCAGGCGCTGGTGCCGGGCCGGTAGGATCGACGGGCCTGCGCGCCCGGCTCCCGTGCCCGTCTGCTCGTCGGCTCCCCCGACGACGACCGAGGACACCACCATGACCGCGCCCAGCCCCGCCCTCTCGACGGACAGCCTCGCCGCCGTCCCCGACGGCGTCGACCCGGCCGACCTGGACGTCTTCCTGCGCGTCGCGGACCAGATCAGCCGCCTGCCGTCCGACCACCCGCACCTCGCCCTGGGCCGCCGTGCGACGTCCGCCCTGTTCAAGGCCGCCAAGAAGCAGCGCCGCGCCGAGCGCCGGGACGCGATCAGCGCCGCCGACCGGGCCGTGATCCACGCGACCGCGACGGGCAGCCCGGGCCGCATCGACGACGAGACGAAGGGCATCCCGCTCGTCTCGTCGGCGCAGGGCGCCACGGCCGGGACGCTGCTCAAGGCCCGCCCGTGCTACATCTGCAAGGAGCCGTACGTCGAGGTCGACGCGTTCTACCACCAGCTCTGCCCGGCGTGCGCGGCCCTGAACCACGCGAAGCGGGACGCCCGCACGGACCTCACCGGCAAGCGCGCGCTGCTCACGGGCGGGCGCGCCAAGATCGGCATGTACATCGCGCTGCGCCTGCTGCGCGATGGTGCCGCCACCACGATCACCACCCGGTTCCCCCGCGACGCCGCCCGCCGGTTCGCCGCGATGCCGGACAGCGCCGACTGGCTCGACCGCCTCTCCATCGTGGGCATCGACCTGCGCGACCCCGCCCAGGTCGTCGCGCTCGCCGACACCGTCGCGGCGCAGGGTCCGCTCGACATCCTCATCAACAACGCCGCGCAGACGGTGCGCCGCTCCCCCGGCGCCTACTCCAAGCTCGTCGACGCCGAGCTCGAGCCGCTGCCCGGCGGCCCGCTGCCCGAGATCACGACGTTCGGGCGGACCAGCGCTGCGCACCCCGCCGCGCTCGCGGGCTCGGTCACCGAGCTCACGAGCCCGTCCCTCGGCCTGACCCGCGAGGCGGGGGTCGCCGAGCTGGCCCTGACCGCCGAGGCGGCGTCGCTGAGCCGCCTGGTGGCCGGCACCGCGATCGACGCGGGCGGGCTCGTGCCGGACGTCGCCGAGACGAACAGCTGGGTCGCCACGGTCGACGAGGTCGACCCGATGGAGCTGCTCGAGGTCCAGCTCTGCAACCAGACCGCGCCGTTCATCCTGGTCAGCCGCCTGCGCCACGCGATGCGCGCGACCGCGGCCGGGCGTGCCTACGTCGTCAACGTGTCCGCCATGGAGGGGGTGTTCTCCCGCGGCTACAAGGGCCCCGGCCACCCGCACACCAACATGGCGAAGGCCGCGCTCAACATGCTCACCCGCACGAGCGCCACCGAGCTCGCGGAGGACGGCATCCTCATGACGAGCGTCGACACGGGCTGGATCACCGACGAGCGCCCGCACCCCACGAAGGTCCGGCTCGCGGAGGAGGGCTTCCACGCACCCCTCGACCTCGTCGACGGCGCCGCCCGCGTGTACGACCCGATCGTGCGCGGCGAGGCCGGCGAGCCGCTGTTCGGGTGCTTCCTCAAGGACTACGTGCGCTCGTCCTGGTGAGCCCGTCGCCGGGCGGTCCGACCCTGCGTCCAGCACGATGAGCGCGTGCAACGCGACCTGTCGGCCCATCTGAGCCTCGACGTCACGTCCTCCGTCACCCTGGCGTTCGAGCTCGCCGTCTCGGCCCAGCTCGCGGCCGACGAGGACCTCTCGGTCACGCTCGACGGCCGCGCCGTCGAGGTGAGCGAGCTCGCCGACCTGCACGGCACCCGGGTGCACGTGGTCCGCGCCGACCCCGGGCGGCTCGTGCTCGACTACCGGGCGTCCGTCCGCGGTCGCGCGCCCGGGGTGGGTGCGCAGGACGTCGACCTGCTGCGCTACCTGCGTCCCAGCCGGTACTGCGAGTCGGACACGCTGGGCCCGACGGCGCACGCGGAGTTCGCGGGGCTGCACGGCGTGGACCTGCTCGCGGCGGTCAGCTCGTGGGTCGGGTCGCGGCTGTCGTACGTGCCCGGGTCGAGCCAGCCGACCGACGGGGCGGTCAGCACGCTGCTGGACCGCCGTGGCGTCTGCCGCGACTACGCGCACCTCGTCGTCGCGCTGCTGCGGGCGCTGGACGTGCCCGCCCGCCTCGTCTCCGTGTACGCGCCGGGCCTCGCGCCGATGGACTTCCACGCCGTCGCCGAGGCGTTCGTCGACGGCCGCTGGTGCGTCGTGGACGCGACGACGCTCGCGCCGCGGTCGACGCTCGTGCGCATCGCGACCGGTCGGGACGCGTCCGACACGGCCTTCCTCAACGTGCACCACGGGTACGCGCGGCTCGACGAGCTCGTCGTGACGGCGGTCGCCGACACGCTGCCGGACGACGACGTGCGCGAGCTCGTCGAGCTCGGCTGAGGGCGGCGAGTCAGCGCGCCGGGCCTGGGGTCAGCGGTGCGACCGTCCCCTCGGTGTCGAGCTGTGCGGCCATCGCCCGCAGGAAGTCCCGCACGTGCGGTCGTGCGTCGGGCGGGACGTCACGGACGATCGCCGCCATCGCGGCGTGCATCCGTTCCAGGCGCTCGCGGATCTCCTGGTGGGCGTGCGGCGTGCTGGACACGACGACGGAGCGGCGGTCGGTGGGGTGCACGCCACGCACGAGGTGGCCGGACGCGGTGAGACGGTCGAGCAGCTTGGTGGTGGAGGCGGTGGAGATGCGCAGGTGCGCGGCGATGTCGCGCGGGTGCGCCTGGCCGCCGCGGGACTCGGTGGCGATGACGAGCTGCAGGGCCTGCAGGTCGGTCTCGTTCATGTCCATGCCGGCGCTGAGACGACGGCGCATCTCCTGGTCCGCGCGCCGGAACCGGCGGACGGCCTCGAGGACCTCGACGACGGACGGATCGTCGGCGTACCAGTAGTGCGCCGCGTGAGGTGTCGCCGGGTCGTCTGCCACGCGGTAATGCTAGCCGGAGAGACAACTAGCCTGTCTAGCAATCGTGCCCTACGGTGTCTCCATGGCGCCCGAGCACGTGACCACCGAGCAGGACCCCGACGACCTCGTCGTCCTGCTCGACGACCAGGGCCGGCCCTGCGGCACCGCGCCGCGCCCCACGGTCCACACCACCACGACGCCCCTGCACCTCGCCTTCTCGTGCTACCTCTTCTCCGCCGCCGGGCAGCTGCTCGTCACCCGTCGGGCGCTGAGCAAGGCCACCTGGCCGGGCGTCTGGACCAACTCGTTCTGCGGGCACCCGCGCCCGGGCGAGGACCTGACCGACGCGATCGCCCGGCACGCACGGCACGAGCTCGGCCTGCGCGTCGACGACGTCGAGGTGCTGCTCCCCGACTTCCGGTACCGCGCGACGGACGCCGGCGGGGTCGTCGAGAACGAGGTCTGCCCCGTGTGGTTCGCCACCACCGACGCCGAGCCCACGCCGAACCCCGACGAGGTCGCCGAGGTCCGCTGGGTCGAGACCGTCGACCTCGGACGGGCCGTGGCCGCGACACCGTGGGCGTTCAGCCCGTGGATGGTCGAGCAGGTGCGCGGCCTCGCCGAGATCGGCGCACCCGGACTGACCCGACCGTCATGACGGCACAGGTGCTCGACCGCCAGACCTTCCCCGCGTTCTTCGCCGCGGGGGCCGCCGGCGCGGCCGACGCCGAGTCCCGCGCGCTGTGGGACGCGATGGCGGGCGCATCCGCCGGTGGCAAGCGGCTGCGGCCCACCCTCCTGCTGGCCACCTACGACGCGCTCGGCGGGACCCGCGCCGACGTCGCCCGGCACGTCGCCGACGCCGTCGAGCTCCTGCACACTGCCTTCGTCATGCACGACGACGTCATCGACCACGACCTGCACCGCCGCGGCCGGCCCAACGTCTCCGGCGCCTTCGAGGCACGCGGCCGGGCGGCGGGCGCGTCCGCCCCCCGTGCCCACCGGTACGGCCAGGCCGCCGGCATCCTGGCCGGCGACCTCGCGCTCGTCGGGGCCGCTCGGCTGATCGCGACCACCGACACGGACCGTGGGACGGTCGCCCGGCTGCTGGCCCTGCTCGACGAGACAGTCCGCGTGACCGCCGGCGG
This sequence comes from Cellulomonas chitinilytica, assembly GCF_016862675.1. Classification (GTDB taxonomy): domain Bacteria; phylum Actinomycetota; class Actinomycetes; order Actinomycetales; family Cellulomonadaceae; genus Cellulomonas; species Cellulomonas chitinilytica. The sequence goes on from NZ_BONK01000003.1 coordinate 282,857, forward strand.
CGAGCTCGGCGACGTCCGGCTCGGGCTCGGCGTCGACGACCCGTCGCTCGCGGAGGTCCTCACGGTCGAGGAGCACAAGACGGCCGTGTACTCGTTCTCGCTGCCGATGCAGGCCGGTGCGGTCCTCGCGGACGCCCCCGCCGACCTGCTCCCCCGGCTCGACCGGCTCGGGCGCCTCCTCGGCATCGCGTTCCAGCTCCAGGACGACCTGCTCGGCACGTTCGGCGACGAGGCCGTGACCGGCAAGAGCACGCTGTCCGACCTCCGCGAGGGCACCGTCACCGCCCTCGTCGCGCACGCGCGCACGACCGCGGCCTGGCCCGTCGTCGCGCTGCACCTCGGCGACCCCGACCTGACCGCGGCCGCCGCCGACGACGTGCGCGACGCCCTCACCCGCTCGGGGTCGCGGCAGGCCGTCGAGGACCTCGTCGCGCAGCACGTCCGCGAGGCCCGGCTCGTCGCGCGGGACACCGGGCCCGTCGCGGGCGTCGTCGAACGGCTCACCGCCGACCTGCTCGCACCCGTGGGGAGGACGCCATGAGCACGGTCGCCTCCTCGTCGGACCTGTACGACGCGACCGCCCGGGCCAGCGCGACGTGCGTGATCTCGCAGTACTCGACGTCGTTCGCCCGCGCGTGCCGCCTGCTCGACGAGCCGGTCCGCGGCCACGTCCGCGACGTGTACGGCCTCGTCCGGCTCGCCGACGAGCTCGTCGACGCGCCCTCGCTGCCCCTGACCCGTGACGAGCGGGCCGCGCTGCTCGACGACCTCCAGGCCGAGACCGCACGCGCCACGGCCCGGGGCTTCTCCACCAACCTCGTCGTGCACGCGTTCGCCCTCACCGCGCGCGAGTGCGGGATCGGGCCCGACCTGGTCGACCCGTTCTTCGCGTCCATGCGCACCGACCTCGTCCGGTCCACGCACGACGAGCGGACGTTCGCGACGTACGTGCACGGGTCGGCCGAGGTCGTCGGTCTCATGTGCCTGCGCATCTTCCTCGCGTCCGAGCCCGGCACGGCGGCCGAGCGCGACGCGCGCTACGCGGACCTCGCGGACGGCGCACGGCGTCTCGGCGCGGCGTTCCAGAAGGTCAACTTCCTGCGCGACCTCGCCGCGGACCGGGACGACCTGGGGCGCGCGTACTTCCCCGGGCTCGGCCCGGGCAGCCTCACCGACGCACGTCGGGACGCGCTGCTGGACGACGTCGACGCCGACCTCGCCGCCGCCGCGCGGGCGATCGACGCGCTCCCGCCGTCCAGCCGGCGCGGGGTCCGCGCGGCCCACGACCTGTTCGCCGCGCTCTCCCGGCGCCTGCGCGCCACGCCCGCGACGACCATCGAGCACCGCCGGGTGCGCGTCCCGGGCCCCGTGAAGGCGCTCGTGGTCGGGCGCATCCTCCTCGGGCAGGTGACCGAGCGACTCCTGCCCACCCGGACGGCTCGGCCGTGAGGCGCGGGACCGGCACGCGCGCCGTCGTCGTCGGCGCCGGGGTGGCCGGCCTGGCGACGGCCGCCCTGCTCGCCCGGGACGGCTACGACGTGCAGGTGCTCGAGCAGCGCGCCGAGGTCGGCGGGCGGGCCGGGACCTGGGACTGCGCCGGGTTCCGCTTCGACACCGGACCGTCGTGGTACCTCATGCCCGAGGTCTTCGAGCACTTCTTCGCCCTGCTCGGCACCAGCGCCGACGCCGAGCTCGACCTGGTGCGCCTCGACCCCGCCTACCGCGCCTGGTTCGCGAGCGGCGCCGAGCCGCTCGAGCTGCACTCCGACGCCGACCGTTCCGTGGAGCTGTTCGAGGCGGTCGAACCCGGCGCCGGCGCGCGGCTGCGCCGGTACCTCGAGTCCGCGCGGATCACCACCGAGGTGGCCCTGGAGCACCTCCTGTACTCGACGTTCCAGTCGCTGCCCCGGCTCCTGTCGCCCGCGCTCCTGCGCCGGGCGGGTCGCCTGCTGCCGCTCGTCCTGCAGTCGCTCGACGGGTACGTGGCGCACCGGTTCCGGGACGAGCGGCTGCGCCGCGTGCTCGGCTACCCGGCCGTGTTCCTCGGCACGGCACCTGACCGGGCGCCCGCGCTCTACCACCTCATGAGCCACGCCGACCTGGCCGACGGCGTCCTGTACCCGCGTGGCGGCTTCGGCACCCTCGTCGACGCGCTGCGGCGGCTCGCCGAGCGCGAGGGTGCATCGGTCCGGACCGGCGCCCGGGTCGTGGGCATCCTGACCACGACGGCGCCCACGCCCCAGGTGAGCGGCGTGCAGGTCGTCGACGACGACGGCCACGAGCACGTGGTCGACGCGGACGTCGTCGTCGGCGCGGGCGACCTGCACCACCTCGAGACGGCGCTGCTGCCCCCGGACCTGCGCACCTACCCGGAACGGTGGTGGGCGAACCGCGACCCCGGCCCCGGTGCGGTCCTCGTCCACCTGGGCGTCCGCGGTCGTGTCCCCGAGCTCACCCACCACACCCTGGTCTTCGCCGCCGACTGGCGGGCCAACGTGGACGCGGTGTTCGGCCCGGGCCGGCGCGTGCCCGACGAGGCGTCCATGTACGTGTGCGCCCCGTCGCGCACCGACCCCACCGTGGCGCCGCCCGACAGCGAGAACCTGTTCCTCCTGGTGCCCGTGCCGGCCGACGTCACGCTGGGCGGCGGCGGCGACCCCGTCGTCGAGCAGGTCGCGGACGCCGCGATCGACCTGCTCGCGCGCGTCGTCGGCATCCCCGACCTCGCCGAACGTGTCGTCGTGCGCCGCACCGTGGGCCCGGCGGACTTCGCCCGCGACCTGTCGTCCTGGTCGGGCGGCGCCCTCGGCCCCGCCCACGTGCTGCGCCAGAGCGCCTGGTGGCGCGGCCGCAACGCGTCCTCGAAGGTGCAGGGCCTGCTCTACGCCGGGGGCTCGACGATCCCCGGGGTCGGCCTGCCGATGTGCCTGATCAGCGCCGAGCTCGCGGTCAAGCGGCTGCGCGGCGACCGCTCGTCCGGGCCGCTCCCCGCACCGCTGGCCCCCACCCGCCCGGCGCCCGTCCGGGGGTCCCGATGAGGGGCTGGTACCTGGCGGCGCTGCTGGTGTCCCTGGCCGGCGTGGTGCTGCTCGACGCCCGGCACCGGCTGTTCGTCTGGGACAGCCCGCGCCGCGCGCTCACGGTCCTCGCCGTCGGCGTGACGCTGTTCCTGTGCTGGGACGCGGTCACGATCTCCCACGGCGCCGTCGCGCGGGGGCACGGCCGGGCCCTGCTGGGCGTCGAGGTCGCACCGCACCTGCCCGTCGAGGAGCTCGTGTTCGTGACGTTCCTCTCCTACCTGACGATGGTCGTGTTCACCGCCGCGCACCGGCTCGTCACCGCACGTCGGGCGAGCTCGTGACGTACGTGCAGCCCGGCCTCGTCGTCCTCGCCGCCGCCGCCGTGCTGGCCGTCGTCGGCGCCCGCGCGGCGCGCCTGCGGGGGACGCCGTTCGGCGTGCCGGTCGTCGTCACGCTCGCCGTGCTGGTCGTGCTCACGGTCGTGTTCGACAGCGTGATGATCGGCGCCGACCTCTTCCGGTACGACCCCGCGACGCTGCTCGGTGCCCAGGTGTGGCGCGCCCCCGTCGAGGACCTCGCGTGGCCCGTCGCTGCCGCGCTCGCCCTGCCGTCCGTCTGGGTGCTGCTCACCCCGGTGCGGGTCCGCGAGAAGGTCGACGCGTGACGACCGCGACCACCGCGCGACCCGGACCGCTCGCCGGGCTCGGCCAGGTGCTGCTCGCGTCGCGACCGCTGAGCTGGATCAACACCGCCTATCCGTTCGCCGTCGCGTACCTGCTCGCCGGGGGCGAGCCCGGCTGGCTGCTCGCCGTCGGCACGCTGTACTTCCTCGTCCCGTACAACCTGCTGATGTACGGCCTGAACGACGTGTTCGACTACGCGTCCGACCTCGCCAACCCGCGCAAGGGCGGCATCGAGGGGGCCGTCCTGGACGACCGGTGGCACCGCGCGACCCTGTGGTCCGCGGTGGCGTCGAACGTGCCGTTCCTCGTCGTCCTGCTCGCCGCGGGCGGGCTCGCGTCGGGTGCCGTGCTCGCCGTGAGCGTGTTCGCCGTGGTCGCGTACTCCGCCCCCGGGCTGCGGTTCAAGGAGCGTCCGTTCCTCGACTCGGTCACGTCGAGCACACACTTCGTGAGTCCCGCCGTGCTCGGGATCGCCCTGGCCGGTGGCCGGTTCACCGCGCCCGTCGTCGCGACGCTGGCGGCGTTCTTCCTGTGGGGCGCCGCGTCGCACGCGTTCGGCGCCGTCCAGGACATCACGGCCGACCGCGGCGCGGGGATCGCGTCGATCGCGACCGCGCTGGGTGCTCGGCGCACCGTCCGCCTCGCGATGGGCGGGTACGCGGTGTCGGCCGTCCTCATGCTCACCGCGGGACCACCCGCCGCGCTCGCCGCCGTGGTGCCGCTCCCCTACCTGGCCTCGGTGGCGCCCTACCGGCACCTCGACGACACCGACTGCGAGCAGGCCCACCGCGGGTGGCGCCGGTTCCTCTGGCTCAACCTCGCCACCGGGTTCCTGCTCACGCAAGCCCTGATCGTCGCCGCGCTGCGCACGTGACGAACCAGCGTCAGCTCGCGGCGAGCGTCCGACCGTCGTCGACCTCGTCCAGCGGACGGCGCAGGTCGTGCACGGGGGCCTGGGTCGACGCGGGCGGCGGCCGGTGCGCCCGGGACGCGACGACCCAGCACGCCCCGACGAGCACCACGCCGGCCACGGCGTCGAGCACCCAGTGGTTCGCTGTGAGCACCACGACCGACGTCGTCGTCGCGACGTAGCCGAACGCGAGCACCTTGAGCCACCACCGTCGCGCCAGCGCCGCGAGCACGATGCTCACCCACAGCGCCCAGCCGACGTGCATGGACGGCATGGCCGCCACCTGGTTCGTCACCGAGCCCCCGCCCGCCGCGGCCTCGGCGGCCGACGGCCACCAGCCGTACTGCGAGGTCGCTGAGAGCGTGTCCACGTAGCCGCCGCCGACGAGGCGCGGCGGCGCGGTCGGGAAGAAGTAGTAGCCGAGCAGCGCGACGAGCGTCGCCGCCATGAGCGCGGTCCGGGCGGGCCGGTACAGCACGGGGTGCTTCCGGTACAGCAGGACGAGGACGGCCGGCGTCACGACGAAGTGCATCGTCGCGTACCAGTACGACGACGGGACCGCGAGCCACGTCACGGGCGTCACGATCGTGTTGAGCCACAGCTCGACGTCGAGGTGCAGGTCGCGCTCGACGCGCAGCAGCTGGTCGGCGTGCTCGCGCGCCGCACCCCACTGCCCCCCGACGGCGAGCCGCGTGGCGCTGTACGCGACGTACAGGCCGACCACGAGCGCGAGCTCCCGCAGCGCGGCGGCCCGCGAGCGGGTGGTGGCGGGCCGATCGGCCTGGGTGGCGGTGACCACGGACGTCCTTCGTCTGGTGACGGCGCCTGGCGGTCCGAGCAGCGCACCCCGGGGGCGAGGCGCAGCCGTCAGGCCCTTGTCGAGCGCGTGCGGCGAGACATGTTCTGACACATGTAGCCAGCAGGCTATCCGCAGGTCATGCGCTCGTGGTAGTCGCCGCACGGGGGACGTGAGCAACGCCGCATCCCGGTGCAGCCCTTGCGCCCGGCACCACGGCGGGTGCATACCTGGACGGGACGTGCGGCGGGAGGTCGGCATGGGCGGGGCGGCAGCGGTCGACGAACGCGTGACGCCGACGCGCCAGTGGGCGCTCGCCGCCGTCGGGGCCCTGGGGCTCGCCGTCTCCGCGGGCCTCGCCGCCTACGCGCGCGTGCACCCGGGGAACGGTGCGGCCCTGACGACGCTCGGGTTCAGCGGCATGCTGCAGATGAAGGCGTGGCTGACGACCGCCGCCGCGGTGCTCGTCGTCGTCCAGGTCCTCAGCGCCCTGGCCATGTGGGGACGCCTGCCCGGTGTCGACCCGTCCGCACGCTGGGTCTCCCCCGTGCACCGGTGGACCGGCACCGTCGCGTTCCTGCTCACCCTCCCCGTGATGTTCCACTGTGTCTGGTCGCTCGGGGTCACGGACGACGACGCCCGCGTCGTCGTCCACGCCGTCGCCGGCTGCCTGCTGTACGGGGTGTTCGCCGCGAAGATGCTCGCCCTGCGGCTGCCGTCCCTGCCTCGTGGGACGGTCCCGCTGCTCGGCGGCCTGCTGGCGGCGACGCTGCTCGTCGTCTGGTTCAGCTCGGCGCTGTGGTTCTTCACCCGCTCCGGGTACGCGCTGGTGTGAGCAGGGAGGCGGAGATGGACGACGACGCGCCCGGTCCGGGCCGGCGCGCGGTCCTCGAAGGGGCGGGGGTCGTGGTCGTGGCCGGCGTCGTGGGGTTCGTCGGGTTCCAGGCGATCGCGCCCGCGGCAGGGTCGGGGCCCGTCGGGTACCCGGGGTCGGACGACGGGGGCGGGGACGACGGGGGCAGCGACGACAGCGGAGGTGGCGGCGGTGACAGCTCAGGTCACGGTTCCGCCTCGGACCGCCTCGCGCCGCTCGACGACGTGCCCGACGGCGGCGGGCTCGTCCTCGCCGACCAGAAGGTCGTGCTCACGCGGGACGGCGCGACGGTGCACGCGTTCTCCGCGGTGTGCACCCACCAGGGGTGCCTCGTGCGGGACGTGCGCGGCGGCGAGATCCACTGCCCGTGCCACGGCAGCGCGTTCGACGCGACGACCGGCGACGTGGTGCAGGGACCGGCGAGCACGCCTCTGCCGCCGGTGGCCGTCGAGGTGCGCGACGGGGAGGTGGTGAGGACGTGAGGCGGCGACTCGTCGACCGGCTGCCCACGCTGGTCTGGCTCGCGGGTGCGGGCCTCGTGCTCGGTGCGCTGGTCGCCGGGCTCCTCGTGTGACGCCGGTCAGCCGCCGGCGCCGCGCCGGGCCACGAGCAGGTGGTGCGGGTGCACGCGGCCGGCGTCGAGCCGGTGGGCCTGCACGGACAGGCCGAGGTCGGTCAGCCAGCCGGCGGTCGTCTCGGGCGGGACGAAGTCGAACGACGAACCCTCGGTGATGCGCAGCACCTTGACCGACAACGTCTCCTGGAACGCGTTCCAGCGGGCCTTCCACCGCGGCGTCGTGCCCATCTCCTTCACCACGAGCATCCCGCCCGGCGCGAGCCGGGACGCCGCCTCGGCGAGGAGCTGCCGTTGCGCGTCGGCCGGCAGGAGGTACAGCACGTCGACGACGACCACGGCGTCCCACGGTCCCGCCGGCACCTCCCCGTCGGGGGCGACCGCGAGCTCGAGCCGCTCCACCCCCTGGACGGCTGCACGGCCGTGCGCGATCTTGTCGGCGTCGATGTCGACCCCGAGCACCTCGCGGCCCGGCCCCGCCAGGGCCGCGTAGGCGCTGAACAGCCCGTGCCCGCAGCCGATCTCGAGGATGCGGCCGGTGGCCGGGAGCGCGGCGGCGATGGCCGGGAACGGTGCGCTGAACCAGCGGACCCGGGTGTGCACGCGGACGCCGAGCGGTGCGCCACGGAAGAGGGCGAGCGCCTGCCGTCCCGGTGCGTCCGGCCGTCGTGTCGTCATGTCGTCCTTCCGTCGGTCGGCCCGAGGTCCGTGAACCCGCCGAGCCTGTACCCCGCGGACTCGATCCGGCGGCGCACGGCCGGGTCCGTGAGCATGGCGAGCTCGTCGGCCCAGCGGTACGACCAGTCGAACGGTCCGAGGTCCGGGTCGTCCGGGACCGACGGGTGGGCGTTGATCTCGACGGAGGCCGCGCCGCGGCGGGCGACGGCGTCGAACGTGCGACCGAAGCGTGCGACGTCGAGCCTGCCCGCCTCGTCGAGCCCGGCGTAGTCGCCCGGCGACACGCGACCGGCGCGCTGCAGCGTCCGCGCCGTCCGGGCCGCCAGCACCGAGACGCCGAGCCCGAGGGGACCGTGCCGGTGGCTGCGCGGCAGGCGGACGGCCGCCACGCCCGCCGCGACGGCGAGCTCGGCGACGACCTTCCCCACCGTGGGCCACAGGTGCGTGTGCTGGTGCGTGTCGAGGTGCGTCACGGGCACGCCGATGCCACGCACCCGCTCGAGCTGGGCCGCCAGCTCGCGCCGGACGTCGTCGGGGTCGATGCGTCCGGCCAGTCCGCGGGCCACCACGGTCCGGTAGCTCAGGGGGAACCGGCCCGTCGCGTCGACGAGCGTCGGCACCTCACGCGCCGACAGCAGCGGCGGGTCCTCCCCCACGATCGCGAGATGCGCCCCGACCTCGAGCGCCGGCAGGTCCCGGAGCATCGCGGCCGCGTCGTCGAAGGCGCGACCGACCGCGAGCACCGACGTCGCCGTCACGACCCCGTCCACGTGCGCGCGCCGGACCGCCTCGTTCACGCCGACGGTCAGGCCCAGGTCGTCGGCGGTGACGATGAGCAGACGGGTCACGAGTGACCGCGCGCCACGACCGGCGAGATGCCCCGCAGGTCGCGACGGAGCTGGAACATCTCCCGCACCATCGCCCGGATGACCGCGACGGACGACAGCGTCGAGACGCCGCGCGTCCGCGGGAAGTAGTCGACCCCGATCTGCAGGATCTGGAACCCGGCCTTCTGCGTGCGGACGACGAGCTCCGCGTCGATGAACGAGCTCTCGCTCACGAGGCTCACGTGGTCGAGGACCTCGCGACGGCACAGCTTGAACGCGAAGTTGATGTCCCGCAGCCGCGTCCCGAACAGGAGCCGCACGAGGCCGTTGTAGAGGAACGAGTACACGGCCCGACGAGGTCCCTCGCCGGTCCGGTCCAGCCGGTAGGCGCTGATCATGTCCGCCTCGTACGTGCGCAGCACCCGCAGCGCCCGGGACACCTCGGTCATCTCGAACGGCAGGTCCGCGTCGGTGTAGAGGACCACGTCGCCGGACGCCGTGGCGAAGCCGCTCTTGATGGAGCCGCCGAGCTTGCGGTTGCGCTCGTGGTGGACCACGACGACGTGGCGGTCCTCGGCGGCCAGCTCGTCCGCGATGGCGCCGGTCCGGTCCGTCGAGGCGTCGTCGACGACGACCAGCTCGTAGTCGAGGACCTGGCCGCTCGCGACGAGCTCCTCGCACTCGAGGCGCGCGGCGTCGATCGCGCGACGGATGTACAGCTCCTCGTTCCACATCGGGAAGAAGATCGACAGCCGCTTGAACGGCTCGTGGTGGACGGTCACGACACCTCTACAGATCTTCCGAAGAGCCAGGTCAGGACGAGCAGCAGGGCGGCGCTCGCGCACAGCACGGCGACGAGCACCCAGCGGCGACGTCGGGTCGCGAGGAAGTCACCCGCGGCGGCGAGCGCCGGGAACGCGACGAGGGCGTACCTGCCGGTCCCCATGAAGTCCTTGGTGCCGAGGATCGGGATCGCCAGCACCACGGCGGCGTACGCGAGGTAGCCCCACCCGAAACGTTGCCACACCCGGCGCAGCAGCAGCACGGCGCACAGGCAGACGACCGCCTGGATCGTCAGCAGGATCGCGATGTCGCGCGGGCCCTTCACAAGGGTGCCCGCGTAGGCGATCTTGAGCCACGTCCGCGGCCCGGCGCCCTGGTCCCAGCCAGGCGCCGACTCGACGGCGACGAACGCGACCGGGTTGCCGAACGCGAGCCACAGGTACACGCACCAGCCGGCGATGCCGAGGACGGACGCCAGGACGCCCAGGTGGCGCGGTCGCACGCCGCGGACCGCCTGCACGAGGTCCCGCGGGCCGACCGGCCCGTCGCCCGCGGCCCGGTCCTGGGCGATCAGCTCGATCGTGCGGACCACCAGGCCGACCACCACCGCCACGCCCACGGGTCGGCCTGCCGTGGCGAGCGCGCCCACCAGCCCCGCGGCGAGGTACCACCGACGCTCCAGGAGCACGAACGAGCCGATCGCGCACAGCAGGAACAGCGAGTCGGCGTACATCGCGCCGTAGAGGAACATCGCGTACGGGTAGAGCAGGAGCACGCCGACGGCCGCCACCGCGGAACGCCGGGGCAGCCGCGTCCACGCCCATCGCGCGAAGAGGAGGACGGCGCCGGCACCGGCGAGGAGCGCGAGCAGTGTGCCGGCTGTCTGGGTGTCGTCGACCACTGCACGCAGCGCGCGCACGCCCATCGGGTAGACGGGGAAGAAGGCGATCGACGACTGCTGTCCCGGCGTGTACGAGTACCCGGACTCCACGATGTGCCGGTACCAGCCCGCGTCGTACTGGTACCAGCCGTCGAGCCACGACGGCGCCCGCAGCGTCGGGTCCGGGTTCTGCCGTCCGCCGTCGGCCGCGGTCACGACGGCCGCCAGCACGGCAGCGACCAGGACGAAGGCACCGAGGACGCGGGCCGTCGGGGCACGTGGCGTCGCGACCGTGGGCGCGCTCGCACGCTCCGCCGTCTGCACCACCGGACCCCCTCGCATGATGTCGACGGATTCGTCGACGGGGGGAGCATAGGGTGTCCCCGGCCTCCAGAAGGTCCGGTCCACGTCCGATTCGCCCAGGAGGTCCAGTGTGCTAGGTGCGCTGGTGTGCGTCGCCGCGGCGGCCGTGTGCTCCGGCACGGCGATCGTGCTGCAGGCCGTCGCCGCCCGTCGGCTGCCCCCGGACGTCGGCCTCGGCACGTCGATGGTGCGGCGTCTGGCCACGGATCGGGTGTACCTCGTCGCGATGCTGCTGGTCGCGTCCGGCTTCGTGCTCGCGGCCGTCGCCCTGCGCTCGTTGCCCCTCTTCGTCGTGCAGGCGGGACGCGCGTCGAGCCTCGGCGTGGCGGCGGTGCTGTCGGTGCTGGTGCTCGGCGCCCGCCTGCGCGCACCCGAGTGGGTGGGGCTGGGGGCGACCGCGGCGGGGCTCGTCGTGCTCGCGCTGTCCGTCGAGGTGACGCCGGCGACGACCGGCGGCACGACGACCGTGGTCGTCGTCGTCGCGACGGTCGTGCTCGTGGCGGCGGGTGCAGCAGCCGGCCTGGGCCGGGCCACGACGGGACGGGGCCTCCTGCTGGCGTGCCTCGCAGGGGGGTCGTTCTCGGTGCTCGCGCTCGCCGCTCGCACCCTGCCCGGCCTGCGCCCGGCGGACCTGCTGACCGAACCCGCCGCGTGGTGCGCGGCGGTCGCCGGCGTGACCGGGCTCGGTCTGTCGGCGCTCGCCCTGCGGCGTGCGCCGGTCGTCACGGTCACCGCGCTCATGGTCGGCGTCGAGACCGTCGTGAGCGCCGTGGTCGGGATCGTCCTGGCCGGCGACCGGGCACAGGCCGGCCACGAGTGGCTCGCGGCCGTCGCCTTCACGCTCGTGGTCGCGGGTGCGGTCCTGGTGGCACGTGCGGGGACGCCCGACGCGGCCCTCCCCGACCGCGCCGTCGACGACCCCGCGCCGGGCGGGACCGCCGCCGCTCGCCCACACTGAGCGGGTGCGGACGCTCGGGGTCGAGGAGGAGTTCCTGCTGGTCACGCCCGACGGCGTGCCGCAGGCCGTCTCGGGCGCCGTGCTGCGGTTCGCGTCCCTCGACCCGCCGGCCGTGCCGGGACCGGGCACCGACGAGCCCGGCGGGTCGATCGAGAAGGAGTTCAAGCAGGAGCAGGTCGAGATCTCGACGCGTCCCCGGCACTCGCTGCGCGACCTCCTCGCCGAGGTGCGGGCGGGGCGCGAGCTCGCCGACGCCTACGCCCGCCGGGCCGGCGCCCGGATCGCGGCCCTCGGCACCGCCCCGCAGCCGGTCGAGTCCACGGTCCTCGCCGACCGCCGGGCGCTGGAGATCCGGGCCCGCTTCGGCCAGACCGCCCGCGAGCAGCTCACGTGCGGGTGCCACGTGCACGTCGAGGTGGCGGACGACGACGAGGGGGTCGTCGTCCTCGACCACCTGCGCACGTGGACCCCGGTGCTGCTGGCGCTCAGCGCGAACAGCCCGTCGTGGCAGGGCCGGACGACCGGCTACGCGAGCTACCGCTCGCAGGTGTGGGGCCGGTGGCCGACGGCGGGACCCACCGCACCGTTCGGGGACGGCGCCGGGTACCACGGGGTCGTCGCCGACCTGCTCCGGTCGGGCACGATCCTGGACGACGGGATGATCTACTTCGACGCCCGGCTGTCGGCGCACTACCCGACCGTGGAGGTCCGGGTCGCGGACGTGTGCCTCGATCCCGCCGACGCCGTCCTCCAGGCGGGCCTGGTCCGGGCGCTCGCGGAGACCGCGGTGCGCCAGGGCCGGCGTCACGACGGTCACCCGCGGACCGAGCTCCTGCGGGCGGCGACGTGGCGGGCGGCGCGGTCGGGCCTCTCCGGCGAGCTCGTGAGCCCCGCGGCCGGGCTCCCCCGGCCCGCGGTCGACGTGATCGGCGAGCTCGTCGACCACGTGCGCGACGCGCTCGTCGACGCCGGGGACCTGGAGCTCGTGGAGCGCCAGCTGGGTCACGTGCTGCGCCGCGGCAACGGCGCCGTCGAGCAGCTCGCGTGGCGGGCGGAGGGCGCGCAGGACGACGAGGTCGTGCGCCGCGCGGTCGACCGGACGGTGCCGGCGACGACCCAGGACTGACGGCGGCCGCGGCGCGGTCGTGGACGCCTCGGTCGACGGGAGGTACAGAGCCGCTCCCGCCGACCGAGTGACCCGCCGCGAGCGGCTCGCCAGACGCCGGCGACGGGTGCCCCGTGGTCGCTCGTCCCAGCGACGACACGGAACGTACCAGCAGGTCAGACGCGTGCGGGAGGTCGGAATCGTTTCGGGTCGGACCGACCGTCACACGAGGTCGGCGAGCGCCACGTCGGGGTCGGCGAGCCGGTCACGGTCGACGACGGCACCGGACCGGATCAGCGCCTGCACGTCGTCCACGACGTCCCACACGTTGACGTTCATGCCGGCGACGACCCGCCCCTCCCGACGCCAGAACGCGACGAGCTCGCGGCTGCCCACGTCGCCTCGTACCACGACCTCGTCGTACCCGTGCGGCCCCACCCACCCCACGTACTCCATGCCGAGGTCGTACTGGTCGGTGAAGAAGTACGGCAGCCGGTCGTACGGCTCGTCGCGGCCGAGCACCGTGGCGGCCGCGGTGGCCGGCTGGTTCAGCGCGTTGGCCCAGTGCTCGACCCGGACGTGGGTGCCGAGCAGCGGGTGCGCGGCACGGGCGATGTCGCCGACGGCGAGCACCTGCGGGTGCGAGGAGCGCAGGTGGGCGCTGACGACCACCCCGTCCTCGACGGTCAGACCCGCGTCGCGTGCCAGCCCGACCCGCGGGGCGGCCCCGACGCCGACCACGACGACGTCGGCGTCCACGCGGGTCCCGTCCGCGAGCACGACCGCTCCCACGCCGGTGCCGTCGCCGGTCGCGACGACCTCGGCGACCTCGGTCCGGGTGCGCAGGTCGACGCCGTTGGCACGGTGCAGGTCGGCGAACATCGCGGCGAGCTCGGGGCCGAGGACGTGCAGCAGGGGCATCGGGTCGCGCACCAGGACGCTGACGTCGCAGCCGGCGCTCCGGGCGGCGGCGGCGACCTCGAGCCCGATCCACCCGCCGCCGACGACGACCACGCGGCGTCCGGGGGTGAGCGCGGCGCGCAGCCGGTCGCTGTCGCCGAGGGTGCGCAGGTACAGGACGCCGTCGAGGTCCGCCCCCGGGACGTCGAGCCGGCGCGGCTCGGAACCGGTCGCGAGGACCAGGTGGTCCCAGCCGGTGCGGCCGCCGGCGGCGTCGACGACGTCGTGGGCAGCCAGGTCGAGCGAGGTGACGGTGGTGCCGGGACGCAGCTCGACGTCGTGCGTCGCGTACCAGTCGGCGGGGTGCACGAAGGCGGCGTCCCGCTCCTCGTTGCCCTGCAGGTACCCCTTGGACAGCGGGGGCCGTTCGTAGGGCCGGTCGGTCTCGGTGCCGATCAGCGTGACGGTGCCGTCGTACCCGCCCGCTCGGAGCGCCTCGACCGTCTTCGCCCCGGCCAGTCCCGCGCCGACCACCACGACCCGACCGCTCACGGGAGACCTCCGTCGCTCGCGCCGCGCCGGGTCCTGTCGACCGCGACGCCGGACGGCCCCAGCGCACCAGCCCCGACGTGCAGGTGCAAGTGCGCGAAGCGCCCGGCGTTGCTGCGCGCAGCGCTCCGATGCAGCGTCGGAGGTGGTGCCGGATGTGACGCGCCACACATCGTCCCGCACCCCGCGCCGACCAGGGACGCTGCTGGCACCCTGGGCAGATGCGCATCTGGCCAGGACGCCCCTACCCCCTCGGTGCGACGTACGACGGCAGCGGGACGAACTTCGCCCTCTTCTCGGAGGTCGCGGAGCGCGTCGAGCTGTGCCTCTTCGACGAGCAGGGCACCGAGACGCGGCTGGAGGTCACCGAGGTCGACGCGTTCGTCTGGCACGGGTACCTCCCCGCGGTGATGCCCGGCCAGCGGTACGGGTACCGGGTGCACGGCCCGTACGACCCCGCGCGCGGGCACCGGTGCAACCCGTCGAAGCTCCTGCTCGACCCGTACGCGAAGGCGATCGACGGGCAGGTCGACGGCGACCCGTCGCTGTACTCGTACCGCTTCGACGCCCCGGACGAGGTCAACGAGGACGACTCGGCGCCGCACACGATGACGTCCGTCGTCATCAACCCGTACTTCGACTGGGGCTTCGACCGGCCGCCGGACCACGAGTACCACGAGTCCGTCGTCTACGAGGCGCACGTGAAGGGGCTGACGAAGCTGCACCCGGCCGTGCCCGAGGAGCTGCGCGGCACGTACGCCGGCATGGCGCACCCGGCGGTGATCGAGCACCTGACGACGCTGGGGGTGACGGCCGTCGAGCTGATGCCGGTGCACCAGTTCGTCAACGACCCGAGCCTCGTCGAGAAGGGCCTGTCGAACTACTGGGGCTACAACACGATCGGGTTCTTCGCACCGCACAACGGGTACGCGGCCTACACGCAGCCCGGTCAGCAGGTGCAGGAGTTCAAGACGATGGTCAAGGAGCTGCACGCGGCCGACATCGAGGTGATCCTCGACGTCGTCTACAACCACACGGCCGAGGGCAACCACCAGGGCCCGACGCTGAGCTTCCGCGGCATCGACAACGCCAACTACTACCGGCTCGTCGACAGCGACCCGGCGCACTACTTCGACACGACCGGCACGGGCAACTCGCTGCTCATGCGCTCGCCGCACGTGCTGCAGCTCATCATGGACTCGCTGCGCTACTGGGTCACCGAGATGCACGTGGACGGGTTCCGGTTCGACCTCGCGGCGACGCTGGCCCGCCAGTTCCACGAGGTGGACCGCCTGTCGGCGTTCTTCGACCTGGTCCACCAGGACCCGGTGATCTCCCAGGTCAAGCTCATCGCGGAGCCGTGGGACGTCGGCGACGGCGGCTACCAGGTGGGCGGGTTCCCGCCGCTGTGGTCGGAGTGGAACGGCAAGTACCGCGACACGGTGCGGGACTTCTGGCGCGGCGAGCCGTCGACGCTCGGCGAGTTCGCGAGCCGGCTGTCGGGCTCCTCGGACCTGTACGAGCACACCGGCCGGGCGCCGATCGCGAGCGTCAACTTCGTCACGGCGCACGACGGGTTCACGCTCGCCGACCTGGTGTCGTTCCACGAGAAGCGCAACGAGGCGAACGGCGAGGGCAACCGGGACGGCGAGAGCTGGAACCGCTCGTGGAACTGCGGCGCGGAGGGGCCGACGGACGACCCGGAGATCAACGTGCTGCGCGGCCGTCAGCAGCGCAACTTCCTCACCACGCTGCTGCTGTCCCAGGGCGTGCCGATGATCGCGCACGGCGACGAGCTCGGCCGCACGCAGCAGGGCAACAACAACGTGTACTGCCAGGACAACGAGCTCGCGTGGGTGGACTGGGACCTCGACGAGGCCCGGACCGGGCTCCTCGAGTTCACCCAGCGGCTCGTGCGGCTGCGCCGCCAGCACCAGGTGTTCCGTCGGCGCCGCTTCTTCGCCGGCCTCCCGGAGCGGGGCGGTGAGTCCGACCTGCGTGACATCGCGTGGCTGTCGCCGGACGGCACGCACATGGAGGACGCGGAGTGGCAGGCGGCCCAGGCGCGGGCCGTGATGGTGTTCCTCAACGGCGACGCGATCGCCGAGCCGGACAGCCGGGGCGAGGAGATCGTCGACGACAGCTTCCTCGTGCTGTTCAACGGCCAGCCCGACGACGCGACGTTCACGCTGCCGCAGGACGACTACAGCGCGATCTGGACGGCGGTGATCGACACGGACTCGAAGTTCTCCCCCGGGGCGACCGCGGCCGCCGGTGAGGCGCTGACGCTCTCGGGCCGGTCCGTCGTCGTCTTCACACGTCCGCCCCTGGAGGCGGGCCCGACCGCGTCGGGCAGCGGCGCGATCGCGGACGCGTCACGGGAGGCCTCGAAGATGACGAAGGGCGCCCAGAACCTGCCGGTGCCCCAGGACCCGCCCCGCCGCCGCAGCGGCTCGTCGCGGACGTCGACGTGACGGACGCGCGCGCGACCCCGGCACGCCGGCTGCCCGCGGAGGGCAGGCCGGTGCCGGTGTCGACGTACCGGGTGCAGCTGGGCGCCGACCTGACGCTCGACGACGTCGCGGCCCAGGTGCCGTACCTCGCCCGCCTCGGCGTGACGCACGTCTACCTGTCCCCCGTCCTGACGGCGGCCCCCGGGTCGACGCACGGCTACGACGTCGTCGACCACGACGAGATCGCCCCGACCCTCGGGGGGCTGGCGGCGCTGCGCCGGCTCGCGGACGCCGCGCACGGCGCCGGCCTCGGCCTGGTCCTCGACATCGTGCCGAACCACATGGCGGTCCCGACGCCCGTGTGGCACAACCGCCCGCTGTGGTCGGTGCTGAGCGAGGGCGCGTCGTCGCCGTACGCGTCGTGGTTCGACGTCGACTGGTCGGCGGGCGAGGGCGACGTGCTCATGCCGATCCTCGGCGACCGGATCGGCGCCGTGCTGGCCCGCGACGAGCTGCGGCTCGACGAGGTCGACGTGCCCGGCGACGGCCCGCGCACGGTGCTGCGCTACCACGACCACGTGTTCCCCGTCCTGCCGGGCACCGAGCAGCTGCCGCTCATCGAGCTCGTCGAACGGCAGCCGTACCGCCTGGCGTACTGGCGCGTCGCCGACGAGGAGCTCAACTACCGGCGGTTCTTCGACGTGGGCACCCTGGTCGCGGTCCGCGTCGAGGACCCGGCGGTGTTCGACGCGACCCACGCGCTCGTGCTGTCCCTGCTCGCCGACGGCACGCTCGACGGCCTGCGCATCGACCACCCCGACGGCCTCGCCGACCCCGCGGGGTACCTGGCCCGGCTCCGCGAGGCGAGCGGCGGGGCCTGGGTGGTGGTCGAGAAGATCCTGCAGGGCGAGGAGCAGCTCCCGCCCGACTGGGACACCGCGGGCACCACGGGGTACGACGGCCTGTGGCGCATCCAGCAGACGTTCGTCGACCCCGGCGGCGCCGCGCAGCTCGGTGCGGTCATGCACCGGCTCACCGGAGACACCTCGGACGCGTTCCCGGCGATCGCGGAGGCCGCCAAGCGCGAGATCGTCGACGGGCCCCTGTACGCGGAGGTGCGGCGGCTGACGGCGCTCGCGGCGGGGATCTGCCGGGAGGACCTGCGCCTGCGCGACCACACCTGGCGGGCGCTCGAGGACTGCCTCGTCGAGCTCCTCGTCGCGTTCGACCGGTACCGCGCCTACGTCGTCCCCGGTCAGGCCGCGCCCGCCGAGGCCGTGGACGTCGTCGAGCAGGCCGCCCGGACCGCGCGGGCCCGCCTGTCCCCCGAGCGGGCCGCCACGATGGACGTCCTCGTCGACCTGCTCCTGGGCCGTGAGGTCGGCAGCGCGGGACTCACCCGGGGGCGTCGCCGCGACGAGCTCGTCGTCCGGTTCCAGCAGACGTGCGGCGCGGTCACCGCCAAGGGCGTCGAGGACACCGCGTTCTATCGCTGGACGCACCTCGTGGGCCTGTGCGAGGTCGGCGGGGAGCCCGAACGGTTCGCGCTGACGCCGACGGACCTCGCGGCGTGGGCCGCGCACCTGCAGGTCGTCTCCCCGCTCGGCATGACGACGCTCACCACGCACGACACGAAGCGCAGCGAGGACACGCGTGCGCGGCTCGGCGTGCTCAGCGAGCTGCCGCACGAGTGGGGCGAGCTCGTCGACGCCCTGCGTGCGACGTCCGCGCCGTACCGCTCGGCGCTGCTCGACGGCCGCACCGAGTACCTCCTGTGGCAGACGCTCGCCGGAACGTGGACCCCGGAGGGCCCGATCTCCGCCGACCGGCTCGCCGAGTACCTCACCAAGGCCATCCGCGAGGCGAAGAGCCACACCACCTGGACGACCCCCGACGCGGCGTACGAGAGCGCCGTGCTGGGGGCGGCCCGACGCGCGCTCGACGACCCGGTGGCACGCGACCTGCTCGCCGCGTGGGAGGTGCGCACGCGTGCGGCGGTCCGGGCCGCGTCCCTCGGCACGAAGCTCGTCCAGCTGACCGTGCCGGGCGTGGCGGACGTCTACCAGGGCACCGAGGTCCCCACCGTGACGCTCGTCGACCCCGACAACCGCAGGCCCGTCGACCACGAGGCGCTCGCGGAACGGCTCGCCCGGCTCGACGACGGCGCCGGCCCGCGGGACCTCGCCGACGAGAAGCTGCTGGTGACATCGCGCGCGCTGCGCGTCCGCCGGGAGGTCCGCGAGGCGTTCGTCGGCCCCGGCAGCGGGTTCCTCCCGTTGGCGCACTCGTCGGGTCACAGCCTCACGTACGCCCGCACCGTCGACGGCGACCCGCAGGTCGCGGTCGTCGCCACCCGGCTCGCCGCCGCGGTGGACCGGCTGGGCGGCTGGGCGGACCACACGGTCGCGCTGCCCGAGGGCGAGTGGCACGACGTGCTGTCCGACCGTCCGGTCGCCGGCGGCGTGGTCGAGGTCGCGCCGCTGCTCGACCGGCTGCCCGTGGCGCTGCTGGTGAGGGCGGTCGAGTGACGCGGGTCTGGGCGCCGGCTGCCGGCCGGGTCGACGTCGTGCTGCCGGCCACGGACGAGCGTCGACCGCTGGCCCGGGCCGGCGGCGGCTGGTGGCGCGGCGAGGACCTCTCGCCGGGGACGGACTACGGCTTCTCGCTGGACGGCGGGCCGGTGCGCCCGGACCCCCGCAGCCGCTGGCAGCCGGCCGGGGTGCACGCTCCGAGCCGCGTGCTCGACCCGTCGGCGTGGACGTGGACGGACGACGGCTGGTCGGGCGTCGACGTCCGCGGGCGGGTGCTCTACGAGCTGCACGTCGGCACGTTCACCCCCGGCGGGACCCTGGACGCGGCCGCGGAGCACCTCGACGAGCTCGTCGCCCTCGGGGTCGACGTCGTCGAGCTGATGCCGCTCGCGGCGTTCGACGGGCCGCGCGGCTGGGGCTACGACGGCGTGGCGATCTCGGCGGTCCACGAGCCCTACGGCGGCCCGGCCGCGCTGCACCGGTTCGTCGACGCCGCGCACGCCCGCGGGCTCGGCGTGTGCCTCGACGTGGTGCACAACCACCTCGGGCCGTCGGGCAACTACCTCGCCGAGTTCGGCCCGTACTTCACCGACGCGCACCACACGCCGTGGGGCGCCGCCGTGAACCTCGACCAGGACGGCGCCGAGGAGGTGCGCCGGTGGGTGTGCGACAGCGCCCTCGGGTGGCTGCGCGACTTCCACCTCGACGCGCTGCGGCTGGACGCGGTGCACGCGCTGGTCGACGGGTCGCCCCGTCACCTCCTGGCGCAGCTGTCCGACGAGGTCGCCGCCCTGGGCGTCGAGCTGGGCCGGCCGTTGTCCCTCGTCGCGGAGTCCGACCTCAACGACCCGTCGACGGTCACGCCGACCCCCGACGGCCTCGGGATGACCGCGCAGTGGGCCGACGACGTGCACCACGCGATCCACGCGCTGGTCACCGGAGAGCGGCACGGCTACTACGTCGACTTCGGCTCCCCGCAGGTGCTGCGCACGGCCCTGACCGGCGCGTTCGTCCACGCGGGGACGTGGTCGACGTTCCGCGGGCGGACCTGGGGCCGGCCCGTCCCGGCCGGCACCGACGGGCACCGGTTCGTGGTGGCGGCCTCCAACCACGACCAGGTGGGCAACCGGGCGCTGGGCGACCGGCCGTCCGCGCGCCTGGACCCCGGGCTGCTCGCCGTCGAGGCAGCCCTCGTCGTCCTGTCGCCGTTCACGCCGATGCTGTTCATGGGCGAGGAGTGGGGCGCGTCGACGCCCTGGCAGTACTTCACGTCGTACCCGGACGCCGAGCTCGGGGCGGCGGTGAGCCGAGGGCGACGAGAGGAGTTCGGCGGGCACGGGTGGCGCGACCTGTACGGCTCGGACATCGACGTCCCCGACCCCCAGTCGCCGGACACGTTCCGGCGCAGCGTGCTCGACCGGTCCGAGACCACGTCGGAACCGCACGCCCGCGTCCTCGACTGGTACCGGCGGGTCGTCGCGCTGCGCCGCTCGGTGCCCGACCTCGCGTCCGGCGACCTGGCGGCGACGGACCTCGCCTGGGGCGACGGCTCCGACGACGGGCCGTTCCGGGGCTGGCTCGTGCTGCGGCGCGGAGCGGCGAGGGTCGTGGCGAACCTGTCCGACGCACCGCGCCCGGTCCGCCTCGACGTCGACGGGCCCGTGGACCTGGCCGAGGCGTGGGAGCCCGTGACGGTGACGGTCGACGGCGACGGCGTCGTCGTGGGCCTCGGCCCACGCTCCGTCGCGGTCCTGGTGCCCCCCGCCGGCTGAGGCCGCCGGCTGAGCCCCGGCCGGCTGAGCCCGCCGGCGGTCAGCCGAGCAGTGCTGCCCCGTCGGCGGCCAGCGACCCGAGGCGGGACAGCGCCCGGTAGTACTTCTTGCGGTACCCGCCGGCGAGCATCTCCGCGGAGAACAGCGCCTGCTCCCCCGCGCCGCCGAGCAGCACCGGGACGTCCCGGTCGTAGAGCCGGTCGACGAGCACGACGAGCCGCAGGGCGACGTCCTGCGTGGGCACGGGCCCGATCCCGGTGAGCCCGACGAGGCCGACGCCGTCGAGCAGCGCGCCGTACCGGCTGGGGTGCACGGTCGCGAGGTGGTCGAGCAGCTGCTCGAAGTCGTCGAGCGTCGCGTCCGGGCGGGTGGCGACGGCGGCGCGGACGGTGTCCTCGCCGAGCCCGTCGGCGTCCGTCACGACGGCGCGGTGCCGGTAGTCGTCGCCGTCGACGCGCAGCACCTCGAACCGGGCGGCGAGCGCCTGGATCTCGCGCAGGAAGTCGTCGGCGGCGAATCGGCCCTCGCCGAGGGAGCCGGGCAGGGTGTTCGACGTGGCGGCGAGGGACACGCCGCGGTCGGTGAGCTCGCGCAGCAGCCGGCTCATGAGCACGGTGTCGCCGGGGTCGTCGAGCTCGAACTCGTCGATGCAGACGAGCCTGCGGGTGGCGAGCGCCTCGACGGTGGGCAGGAAGCCGAGCGCCCCGACGAGGTTGGTGTACTCGACGAATGTGCCGTAGGCGGAGTCGTGCGTCCCGACCGCGTGCGCCAGGGCGGTGAGGAGGTGGGTCTTGCCGACGCCGAACCCACCGTCGAGGTACACGGCGACCGGCTCGGCGGCCTTGCGGAACAGCCCCGCGCGCCGCCCGCCGGACGGGATCGTGCGCGCGGCGGCCCGGAGGCGCTCGACCGCGGCACGCTGGGACGGGTGCGCGGCGTCGGGCACGTACGAGTCGAACGACGCGTCGGCGAAGTGGCGGGGCGGCACGAGCTCGGCGAGCAGCCGGTCCGAGGTGACGACCGGGCGCCGCTCGGTCAGCGAGGGCAGCATGTGCCGCTCGGACGGCTCCGTGCGGGCCGTCGCGGGCGCGACGAGGTGGGCACCGTCCGGGAGGGTCACGCCAGAAAGCGTACGACCGCGTCGGGGGCGGCTCGCGCGGGGGTGACGAGGCTCACGGTGAGCCGCGCCTGGCGTGTCGCCGACGGGGCCGATACACCCGTTCTGGACGGCCGTCCCATATCTCGGGAAGAGATCTCACCATCCGGACGCAGGCTCCCGCTGGCGCCGTTCGCATGACAACCTCGTGCGGTGATCACGTCCGGGTTCCTCGCCTCGTGTCGGCCCATGTGCGCCGGCATCGCGGACCCGTGCATGTGCTGCTGCTGTCCGCGGATCGACTGACCCCGCCCCCTCGTCCCCCCTCGGGCGCGCGGTCTGCGTCCCGAGCTCCGTCCCTCGCAGACGGTGGGTGCAGCCGCACGTCCATGATCCCCTGGAGGTAGCGCCCTATGGCGCAGACCAGGATCGCCCCGCCCGCAGCCCGCCCCGAGGGCCAGTGGGCGTTCGACCAGCGTGAGCCCCTCAACGGCAACGAGAAGTTCAAGCAGGACGACGACGGCCTCAACGTCCGGCACCGGATCGAGACCATCTACTCCCGCGAGGGCTTCGCGTCGATCCCCGGCGAGGACCTGCGCGGTCGCATGCGCTGGTGGGGTCTGTACACGCAGCGCAAGCCCGGCATCGACGGCGGCAAGACGGCCACGCTCGAGCCGCACGAGCTGGACGACGAGTACTTCATGCTCCGCGTGCGCTGCGACGGCGGCGCCCTGAGCCTGCAGCAGCTGCGCACCATCGCGGAGATCTCCACCGAGTTCGGCCGGACCACGGCGGACATCACCGACCGGCAGAACATCCAGCTGCACTGGATCCGCATCGAGGACGTGCCCGAGATCTGGCGCCGGCTCGAGGCCGTCGGGCTGTCCACGCAGGAGGCCTGCGGCGACACCCCGCGCGTCATCCTCGGCTCCCCCGTCGCGGGCGTCGCGGCCGACGAGATCATCGACGGCACCCCCGCGGTCCGGGAGATCGCGGAGCGGTACATCGGGGACCCCGCGTTCTCGAACCTGCCCCGCAAGTTCAAGACCGCGATCAGCGGCTCCCCGCACCAGGACGTCGCCCACGAGATCAACGACGTCGCGTTCGTCGGCGTCGTGCACCCCGAGCTCGGCCCGGGCTTCGACCTGTGGGTCGGCGGCGCGCTGTCCACCAACCCGAAGCTCGGCGTGCGGCTCGGCGCGTTCGTCTCGCTCGACCGGGTCCCCGAGGTGTGGACCGGCGTCGTCGGCATCTTCCGCGACTACGGCTACCGCCGCCTGCGTACCCGCGCCCGCCTGAAGTTCCTGGTCGCCGACTGGGGTGCCGAGCTGTTCCGCGAGGTGCTGGAGGGCGAGTACCTCGGGTACTCGCTGCCCGACGGCCCCGAGCCGCCCCCGCCGCCGACCGGCCGCCGCGACCACGTCGGCGTGCACCCGCAGAACGACGGCAACTTCTACGTCGGCGCCGCGCCGGTCGTCGGCCGCGTCTCCGGCCCGCTGCTGTCCCAGCTCGCGGACCTCATCGAGGCTGCCGGCTCCGACCGGCTGCGGCTGACCGTCGAGCAGAAGCTCGTGGTCCTCGACGTCGCGCCCGACAAGGTCGACACGCTCGTCGACGGCCTCGAGGAGGCCGGCCTGGCCGTGCGCACCGCCTCGACGTTCCGCCGCGGGACGCTGGCGTGCACGGGCATCGAGTTCTGCAAGCTCGCGATCGTCGAGACGAAGGCCCGCGCGAAGGCGCTGGTCGGCGAGCTCGAGGAGCGGCTGCCGACCTTCGACCAGCCCATCACGATCAACCTCAACGGCTGCCCGAACTCGTGCGCCCGCATCCAGACGGCCGACATCGGCCTCAAGGGCGCGCTCGCGGGCGGCGAGGACGGCTACCAGGTCCACCTCGGCGGCGGCCTCGGCCTGACCAGCGGGCTCGGCAAGACGCTGCGCGGCCTGCGCGTGCCGGCCCACGAGCTGCCCGACTACATCGAGCGGGTCGCGACGAAGTTCGACGAGCAGCGCACCGAGGGCGAGCTGTTCGCGCAGTGGGTGCACCGGGCCGACGAGGAGGACCTGCGATGAGCGAGTCCGCCCAGCGTGCGGTGCCGTACTACTGCCCGTTCTGCGCGAGCGAGGACCTGTGGCCGGCCAGCGAACGGCACGGCGAGTGGGAGTGCCGCTCCTGCGCCCGGGCGTTCGCGCTGAAGTTCGTGGGGGTGACCAGCGCATGACCGTCGACACCACCGACCTGCGGCAGCTCGCCGAGGACGCCGGCCGGGACCTCGAGGGTGCCCACCCGTCGGAGATCCTCGCGTGGGCGGGCCGGACGTTCGGGTCCGACCTCGTGGTCGCGTCGTCCATGGGCGACGAGGTGCTCGTCGACCTCGCCGCGAAGGCCGTGCCCGGGATCGACGTGATCTTCCTCGACACCGGCTACCACTTCGCGGAGACCCTCGGCACGCGCGACTACTACGCCGACTTCACGAACATCTCGCTGCGCACGATCCTGCCGCTGCGCACGGTCGCCGAGCAGGACGCCGAGCACGGCCCCCGCCTGCACGACCGCGACCCGAACCTGTGCTGCGCGCTCCGCAAGGTCGAGCCCCTGGAGCGAGGACTCGCGCCGTACACGGCCTGGGTGACCGGGATGCGTCGCGAGGACGCCCCGACGCGCACCGACATCACGGTCGTCGGCTGGGACGTCAAGCGCGACAAGGTCAAGCTCAACCCGCTGGCCGCCTGGACGCAGGCCGACGTGGACGCCTACGTCGAGGAGCACCACGTGGTGCTCAACCCCCTGCGCCAGGCGGGCTACGCCTCGATCGGCTGCGCGCCGTGCACGCGCGCAGTTGCCCCCGGTGAGGACCCGAGGGCCGGCCGCTGGTCCGGCACCTCCAAGACGGAATGCGGTCTGCACACATGACGACGGTCACGACCCCCGCCCGCACGGGCCTGACGCAGCTGGACGCCCTCGAGTCCGAGGCGATCCACGTCATGCGCGAGGTCGCCGGCGAGTTCGAGCGGCCGGTGCTGCTGTTCAGCGGCGGCAAGGACTCGATCGTGATGCTGCACCTGGCGCGCAAGGCCTTCTGGCCGGCGCCGGTGCCGTTCACGCTCATGCACGTCGACACCGGCCACAACTTCCCCGAGGTCATCGACTACCGGGACGCCACGGTCGACGAGCTGGGCCTGCGCCTCGTCGTCGCGAGCGTGCAGGACGCGATCGACGACGGCCGCGTGGTCGAGCGTCCCGACGGCTCGCGCAACCCGCTGCAGACCGTGCCGCTGCTCGACGGCATCACGACGCACCGCTTCGACGCCGTGTTCGGCGGCGGCCGGCGCGACGAGGAGAAGGCCCGCGCCAAGGAGCGGATGTTCTCCCTGCGCGACGAGTTCGGGCAGTGGGACCCGCGCCGGCAGCGCCCCGAGCTGTGGGACCTGTACAACGGCCGGCACAAGCCCGGCGAGCACGTGCGCGTGTTCCCGCTGTCGAACTGGACCGAGCTCGACGTGTGGCGGTACATCGAGCGCGAGGAGATCGTCCTCCCGTCGATCTACTACTCGCACGAGCGTGAGGTGTTCGCCCGCGACGGCATGTGGCTCGCCCCCGGCGAGTGGGGCGGCCCGCGCGCCGGCGAGACGCTCGAGACGCGGGTCGTGCGCTACCGCACCGTCGGCGACATGAGCTGCACGGGTGCCGTCGAGTCGACCGCGACGACGGTCGCGGACGTGATCGCCGAGGTGGCCGCGAGCCGGCTCACCGAGCGCGGCGCGACGCGCGCAGACGACCGGGCCTCGGAGGCCGCCATGGAGGACCGCAAGCGCGAGGGCTACTTCTGATGACGACGGACACGAGCACGCTGCCCGCCACCGCTGACGACACGGCGACCGACCACGCACAGCGGGACCTGCTGCGCCTCGCGACGGCGGGCTCGGTCGACGACGGCAAGAGCACCCTGATCGGCCGGCTGCTCTACGACACGAAGTCGGTGCTGGCCGACCAGCTGGCCGCCGTCGAGGCGGCGACCGCGGCCCGCGGCGGCGGCGCCGTCGACCTCGCGCTGCTCACCGACGGGCTGCGGTCCGAGCGCGAGCAGGGCATCACGATCGACGTGGCGTACCGCTACTTCTCGACGGCCCGGCGCGCGTTCGTCCTGGCGGACACGCCCGGCCACGTGCAGTACACGCGCAACATGGTGACCGGCGCGTCGACGGCCGAGCTCGCGATCGTTCTGGTCGACGCCCGCAAGGGCGTCCTCGAGCAGACCCGCCGGCACGCCACGATCACCGCGCTGCTCGGCGTCCCGCACGTGGTGCTCGCAGTGAACAAGATGGACCTCGTGGACTTCGACGAGACCACGTTCCGGACGATCGCCGACGACTTCGCCCAGTACGCCGCGGCCATCGGCCTCACGGACGTGCAGGCGGTGCCGCTGTCGGCGCTCGACGGTGACAACGTCGTGGACCGCTCGGCGCGTACGCCCTGGTACGACGGCCCGACGCTGCTCGACCACCTGGAGTCCGTCCCGGTCGACCGCGACGCGCACACCGAGGCGTTCCGGTTCCCCGTGCAGGTCGTCATCCGGCCGCGCACGCCCGAGCACCCCGACTACCGCGGGTACGCCGGCAGGATCGCCTCGGGTGTCGTGCGCGTCGGCGACGAGGTCACGGTGCTGCCCTCCGGCAAGGCGAGCACCATCACGGGGATCGACACGTTCGATGGCCCGCTCGACGAGGCCCACGCGCCGCAGTCCGTCACGCTGCGCCTCGCCGACGACGTCGACGTGGCCCGCGGCGACGTGCTCGTGCCGTCCGGGTCCACCGTGACGGTGGGCCAGGACCTCGAGGGCACGGTGTGCTGGCTCGCCGAGCGGCGCAGCGTGCTCGGCGCCCGCGTGCTCGTGCGCATCGGCACCCGCACCGTCCGGGCGCTGCTGCGCGAGGTCAACGCGCGGCTCGACGTGGACACGCAGACCGTCGAGGTGTGGGACGGCGTCGACACGCTGCACGCCGTCGACGCGACGGACACGTCGTCGGACGTCGCACCCCGGGCGCTCACGCTCAACGCCATCGGGCGGGTGAAGGTCCGACTCGCGGAGCCGGTCGTGCTCGACGACTACGCGGAGCACCGCCGCACCGGCGGGTTCCTGCTCGTCGACCCCGCGGACGGCACCACGCTCGCCGCGGGTCTCGTCGGTCCGACGCTGCTCGACCGCCTGACCCCCACGCCTCCCCCGGGCGCGCACGACGACGACTGGCTGGCGGGGGCCGGGATATGACGGACGCGCCGCGGCACCCGCTGCTCCTCGACCTGCACGGCCGCCGGGTCGTCGTGGTCGGCGGCGGTCCCGTCGCGGCGCGCCGCACCGTCCGGCTGGTCGAGGACGGCGCCGACGTGCACGTCGTCGCGCCCGCCCTGTGCGAGGACCTGGCCGAGCTCGTCACCGGCGGCGCGGTCCGCTGGCACGCCCGGGAGTACCTCGCGACCGACCTCGACGGCGCCTGGCTCGTGCACACCGCGACCGGGGTCAGCCAGGTCGACGACGCGGTCGCGTCCGACGCCGAGGCGGCCCGGCTGTGGTGCGTCCGGGCCGACGACGCGGGGGCGTCGAGCGCCTGGACCCCGGCCGTCGCCCGTGCCAGTGACGTCACCGTCGCCGTGGGCGCCGGGGGCGACCCGCGTCGCGCCGCCCGGCTCAGGTCCGCCCTCGCGCTGCTGCTCGACACGGGCGAGCTCCCGCTGCGCCGGCAGCGGCCCGCCGCGACGGGGACCGTCACGCTCGTCGGCGGCGGCCCCGGCGACCCCGGGCTGATCACGACGCGGGGCCGGCGCGCGCTCGCGGAGGCGGACGTCGTCGTCGTGGACCGGCTGGCGCCGCGGGCGCTGCTGTCGCAGCTGGACGCGGACGTCGAGGTCATCGAGGCCGGCAAGTCACCGCACGCCCACACCCTCACGCAGACCCAGATCAACGAGGTGCTCGTGGAGCGTGCCCGCGCCGGCCTGCGCGTGGTCCGGCTCAAGGGCGGCGACCCGTTCGTCCTGGGACGCGGCGGCGAGGAGGTCCAGGCCTGCCTCGAGGCCGGTGTCCCGGTCGAGGTCGTGCCGGGTGTGACCAGCGCGATCGCGGTGCCCGGCGCCGCCGGCATCCCGGTCACGCACCGTGGGGTGTCCCGGCAGGTCACGATTCTGTCCGCGCACGACCGGGCCCCCGACTGGGCGACCCTGGCCCGTCTTGACGGCACCCTCGTGCTGCTCATGGGCGTCGCCCAGCTCGCGGGGCACGCGCGGTCGCTCGTCGAGCACGGACGCGACCCGTCCACGCCGGTCGCGGTCGTCGAGCGCGGCACGCTGCCCGACCAGCGCACGACCGTCGGGACGCTCGCGAACATCGCCGAGCAGGCGCTGGCCCGCGGCGTCGGCAACCCCGCTGTCGTCGTCGTCGGGGACGTGGCCGCCCTGGCCGACGTGCTCGGCCCGGGTCCACGGACGCACTGACCGCAGGACGCCCGCCCACCCTGGCGGACAGACCCGGCGAACCCGGCACGCCGACGCTTAGGGTGAACGACGTGCCCGACGACTTCCCCGCCCTCGACGTCCTGCTCCCCCTCGAACGCGCCGGCACCCGCTTCGAGCCCCGCGCCGACGAGGCCGAGCTCCTCGGCGCGTTCACCGACCGGCTGCCGCTCGACCCGCCCCGCGGCGTGCACGTGCGCGCCAACATGGTGAGCTCGGTCGACGGTGGCGCGACCGGCGCCGACCACCGGTCCGGCTCGATCAACGACCCCGCCGACTTCCGGGTGTTCCGGGTGCTGCGCGCCCTCGCGGACGTCGTGCTCATCGGCGCGGGCACGGCACGCGCCGAGCAGTACCGGGCGCTCTCCGTCCCCGACGAGCTCCGGGAGGCCCGCACCGCGCTCGGCCGGTCCCCGGAGATCGAGCTCGCGATCGTGTCGGCGTCGGGCGACGTGCCGGACGCCCTGCTCGACGGCGAGCGTCCCCCGATGCTGCTGACGACGGGGACGTGCCCGAGGCTCGGCGAGCTGCGGGACCGCATCGGCGCGGAGCGGGTCATCGTCACCGAGGCCGACGTGCCCGGCGCTGTGGACCTGCGGGTCGCCCTGGCCGCGCTCGGCGCCCGCGGGCTGTCCCACGTGCTCACGGAGGGCGGGCCCACCCTGCTCGGCCAGCTCCTCGGCGCCGATCTCGTGGACGAGCTGTGCCAGACGTTCAGCCCCGTGCTCGTCGGCGGGCCCGCCCCCCGCGTGGTCGACCTGCCGATGTGGCTCGATCCCGCCCGCGAGCTGCGCCCCCTGCACCTGCTGCACGCCGGCGGCGTGCTGCTGGGTCGGTGGCAGGTCGTTAGGCTCGGCGCGTGACCGACACCATCCTGGTCCTCGTCGAGGACACCCTGGCCGCCGCCGACGTGCAGCACCTCCTGTCGCTCCACGAGGGCGAGGTGCTCGCCTACCGGGTGATCGTCCCCGCCGACAGCGAGCGTCCGCTGATCTCGACGATCATCGACGACCTGAGCATGGGCGAGATCCGCAACGCGTGGGACCGTGCACGCGGCAAGGAGCCGAGCGAGCACCAGGCCAGGGCCACGGCCACCGAGCAGCTCGAGGGCACCCTCGCGGCGTTCGCGGCGGCCGGCCGTGAGGCCACGGGGTCCGTCGTCGCGGACGACCCGCTGCCGGCGCTCCGCGAGGCGGTCGCCGCGGGCGACGTCCGCGAGGTCGCGGTCGTCACCTACCCGCACGCCGTCGAGGACACGCTGCACCGCGACTGGGCGTCCCGCGCCCGCGAGGACCTGCAGGTCCCCGTCCTGCACCTGTACGCGGGGACCAGCGAGCTCGGCTGACGCACGGACGGCCCCGACCCGCGGAGGGTCGGGGCCGTCCGGCGGTCAGAACCCCGTCGACGTGACCTCCGGGTAGTACTTGCGGAACTTGCGCACCTGGTTGACCAGGGCCATCAGGATGTAGAGCCGGCGACGCGGCGACAGGTCCCCGGGGTAGCTCAGCGGGTGCGCCACGGCCTTGCTCTTGACGAGCCGGCGCACACGCGCGGCGAGCTGCGGGTCGCGCACGTACCGCAGCAGGAGCCTGTGCGGCACGACGGCGTAGAGGACCTCCCGGTCGACGACGACCGGCGGCACCGACCGGCCCTCGACGACGTCCTCCACGACGAACCGGGTGGGGTTCGCACCGGCGGCGGTGACGTAGTAGTTGTTCCGGCCGATCCGGGGGTTGACCTCGAAGAACCGGAACTGCCCGCTGCGCGGGTCCACCTTGACGTCGAAGTTGGCGAACCCCCGGTACCCGGTGGCCGCCAGGAACGTGCGCGCCTGGTCGAGCATGGCGTCGTCGCGGTCGGTGATCATGGCCGCGGGGTTGCCCAGCCCGGACGGCGTGTGCTCCTCGAGGAGCACGTGCGCCGAGCAGAGCAGCGTGATCTCGCCGTGGCTGTCGACGTACGCCGTGATCGACCGCATCTGCGTGTCGTCGCCGGGCACGAGCTCCTGGACGACGAACCGTCCCTGGAACCCGGCGCCCCGCAGCGCACCCCACAGCCACGCGAGCTCGGCGGGCGTCGCGATCTCGAAGACCTTCTTCTTGCCCGCGAACTCGACGTCCTGGTAGTCGGCGCTGCTCGCGGCCTTCGCGATGACGGGGAACTCGAGGTCCACCGCCACGTCGGCCGCACCGGTCGCGAAGTCCTGCACGATCGTGCGGGGCACCGAGATGCCGAGCCGATCGCAGATCTCGGCGAAGGTCGCCTTGTCCGAGATCTGGTCGAGCAGCTCCTGCGAGAGGAACGGCACGGCGTAGAACTTCTCGAGCTCCTCGCGGTGCTGCACGACGACGCGCACGAGCCAGTCCGAGTTCGCCATGAGCAGCAGCCGGCGGTCGGGCAGGTGCCGGGCGACCTCGAGCAGCCGGTCGACGAGCTGCCGGGGGTCGTGCCCGTCGGCGACGATCTCGTGCCGCACGATCCGCGAGTGCTGGACCGGCCCGAGGGCCGCACCGGCCACCACGACGGACTGGACGCCGTACTGCTCGTGGAACGACCGGGCCAGCGCGTAGACGCCGATGTCGGCGCCGAGGATGACCGGCTGGAGCTCCCCGCTCACGCGTCCTGCTCGGTGCGGTCGCCGGACCACAGCGTGTGGAACGTGCCCTCGCGGTCGGTGCGCCGGTAGGTGTGCGCGCCGAAGAAGTCGCGCTGCGCCTGGATCAGCGCGGCGGGCAGCCGCTCGGCGCGCACGCCGTCGTAGTACGACAGCGACGACGCGAACGCGGGCGTCGGGACACCGTGCAGCGCGGCGCCGGCGACGATCCGCCGCCACGCCTCGACGCCGTTGCCGACGGCACCGGTGAAGTACTCGTCGGCGAGCAGCAGCGGAAGGTTCCCGTCTCGCTCGTACGCCTCGGTGATCCGGTTGAGGAACCGCGCGCGGATGATGCAGCCCCCGCGCCAGATGCGGGCCATCGCACCGCGGTCGATGTTCCAGCCGAACTCCGCGGACGCGGCGGCGATCTGGTCGAAGCCCTGCGAGTACGCGACGACCTTCGAGGCGTACAGCGCGAGCCGCACGTCCTCGACGAACGCGTCGCGGTCGCTGATCTCCCACGGCGTGGTGTGCGCGGGCAGCGTGCCGACGGCGGCGGTCCGCTGCGGGACCGACCCGGACAGCGCCCGGGCGAACGTCGCCTCCGCGATGCCGGTGATCGGCACGCCGAGGTCGAGGCCGTTCTGCACGGTCCAGCGGCCGGTGCCCTTCTGCTCCGCCTGGTCGAGCACGACGTCGACGAACGCCGACCCCGTCTCGGCGTCCACGTGCTGCAGCACGTCGGCGGTGATCTCGATGAGGAACGACTCGAGGTCGCCCGTGTTCCACTCGGCGAAGATCTGCCCGATCTCCGCGGCGGACGCACCGAGCCCCTGCTTGAGCAGGTCGTACGCCTCGGCGATGAGCTGCATGTCGGCGTACTCGATGCCGTTGTGCACCATCTTGACGAAGTGACCGGCACCGTCGGGACCGACGTAGGTGCAGCACGGCACGCCGTCGACCTTGGCCGAGATCTTCTCGAGGATCGGACCGAGCGACTCGTACGACTCGGCGGTGCCGCCGGGCATGATCGACGGGCCGAGCAGTGCACCCTCCTCACCGCCGGAGACGCCGGACCCGACGAAGTGCAGGCCCTTCTCGCGCAGCGCGGCCTCGCGGCGGATCGTGTCGGGGAAGTGCGCGTTGCCCGCGTCGACGACGATGTCGCCCTCCTCGAGGAACGGCACGAGCTCGTCGATCACCGCGTCCGTCGGGCCGCCGGCCTTGACCATGACGACGACCTTGCGCGGGCGGGCGAGGCTCGCGACGAAGTCCTCGACGGACTCGGACGGGACGAACGTGCCCTCGTCGCCGTGGTCCTCGACCAGCGACTGCGTCTTGGCGTAGGAGCGGTTGTGCACCGCGACGGTGTAGCCGTTCCGCGCGAAGTTGCGGGCGAGGTTGCGGCCCATCACCGCCAGTCCGGTGACGCCGATCTGCGCTGTTCCGGTCGCGGTGCTGTTCGCCATGCGGGGAGTGCTCCTTCGGTCGACGGTCGACGTGTGCAGTGCGCGCGTACGGCATGCCACGGAGCGTCGACCGGAGTAGTGGGTGCGCGGGTCAGCCTAGTCGCGCACCACACTCGTCGAAGCGGCGTGCCGGACCGCGAGACGGACAGCCCGGCCGTACAGTCCACCCGTGACCCCCGCCGGACCCGACGACGTCCCCGCTGAGTTCATCCGTGCCCTGCGGTCGCTACGAGGCGTCGCCGTCCGGCCCGAGGTGATCCTCGACGAGGTGCCCGGACCTGCCCGGATCGCCCCGTTCACCGCCGCGCTCACCGCCGAGGTCCGCACGGCCCGCCGATCCGTCAACGCCGCCGAGCTCGCCTCCGGCCGGTTCGTCGTGCTGTACGACCCCGACGGTCAGGAGGCGTGGGAAGGGTCCTTCCGGCTGGTGACGCTGGTGCGCTGCACCCTCGAGCCCGAGGTCGGCGCCGACCCGCTGCTCGCCGAGGTGGCCTGGTCCTGGTTCTCGGACGCGCTCGAGTCGGCCGGCCTCACGCCGCACGCCGCGGGTGGGACCGTGACCCGGGTGCTGTCGCAGAGCTTTGGCGCGCTCGAGCGCCGGTCCGAGCAGACCGAGCTCGAGATCCGGGCGTCCTGGACCGCCGCGGGCGAGGACCTCGGACCGCACTTGCGCGCGTGGGCGACCCTGCTGTGCACCGCGGCCGGCCTGCCGCCGCTGCCCGAGGGCGTCGTGCCGCTCGCCCCTCGTCGCTGACCGCCGTCTGACGTCCGTCCCCGGCGGCGGGTGCCTCCACGCCCGTGGAGCGCTCCCACGTATCGCCCACTGGTCCCCCGGGCGGCACCTCAAGTACCCGGGGTGCCCTGCCGATGGATCGTTCGTGAGCATCGAGCCCCTGCGCCGCGACGTCGCCCCGGTCCGCCGGAGCCTCGCGGGGCACACCGTCCCGACCGTGAGGCGCGCCACCGCACCCCCCGGCCATCAGATGTGCGTCGTCGTGACCGACGTCGCCGACGGCGACGGGACCGTGCTCGTGCGCAACCTGCGCCGCCGCGGGGCCCACCGTGTGGTGGTCCTCACACGGCGGGCGAGCCGGTCCGAGCTCGGGGTGCTCCTCGCGGGCGGCCTGCGTGGTGCGGTCGCCGGGATGACGGCGCCGAGCCTGCGCCGTGCGGTCGCCCCCCTGCCGCCGCGGCCGACGCTGCCGGAGCTGACCGCGCGGGAGATCAGCGTGCTGCGCCACGTCGCCGACGGGTGCAGCAACCGCGCGATCGGTGACGAGCTCGGCCTGTCCGCCCTGACGGTGAAGAGCCACCTCGCCCGCATCTCCCGCAAGCTGGGCACGGGCGACCGTGCGGAGCTCGTCGCGATCTCGATCCGTGCGGGCGTCATCGACTGACCGGGCCGGGCGGCGCACCGCGCCTGCCTGCGCGAACGGCGCGCCCGTGTCGCTTACCGTGGTGCCCATGCAGCCCGACGTCTCCGCCGGCACCCCTGAGGCCGGCTCTCCCGAGGCCGTCGACCTCGACGCCGGTTCCCCCGACGCCGAGGCCGACCAGCCGACGGTGCCGGACGTCACCCCGCTGACGGAGCCCGCCGACGGCATCCCGCCCGTGGTGGACACGCCGGAGGCGCTCGCCGAGGTCGTCGCGGCGTTCGGCGCCGGGACCGGGCCCGTGGCCGTGGACGCGGAGCGCGCCTCGGGCTACCGCTACGGGCAGCGCACGTACCTCGTGCAGCTGCGCCGCGAGGGAGCGGGCACCGCGCTCATCGACCCTGTCGCCCTGCCGGACCTGTCGGCGCTGTCGGACGCGCTCGTCGGCGTGGAGTGGGTGCTGCACGCCGCGTCGCAGGACCTTCCCGGGCTGGTCGAGCAGGGCATGCGGCCGACCCGGATCTTCGACACCGAGCTGGGCGCCCGCCTGCTGGGCATGGAACGGGTGGGGCTCGCGGCCGTCGTCGCCGACGCGCTGGGCCTCGGGCTCGCCAAGGAGCACTCGGCGGTCGACTGGTCGACGCGCCCGCTGCCCGCCGACTGGCTGCGGTACGCCGCGCTGGACGTCGAGGTGCTCGTCGAGCTGCGCTCGGTCCTCGCGGAGCGTCTGGCGGTGGCCGGCAAGGCGGAGTGGGCGGCCCAGGAGTTCGAGGCGGTGCGCTCGGCTCCCCCGGCGCCGGCCCGGGTGGACCCCTGGCGCCGCGTGTCCGGTCTGCACACGATCCGGGACGCCCGTCGCCTCGCGGTGGTGCGTGAGCTGTGGCTGACCCGCGACCAGAACGCCCGCCAGCGCGACATCTCGCCCGGGCGCGTCCTGCCCGACGCGGCGATCGTCGCGGCGGCCCAGGCCCTGCCGCGGTCGGTCCCGGCGCTGACGGCCCTGCCTGCGTTCTCCGGCAAGGGCACCCGGCGTCGGGCGACGCTGTGGCAGCAGGCGATCGACCGCGGGCTCGCGGTCCCCGACAGCGAGCTGCCGTCGGTGCGCGGCCCGAAGAGCGACGCTCCCCCGCCGCCGCGGGCCTGGGCGGAGAAGGACCCGGCGGCCGCGGCGCGGCTGACGGCAGCCCGGGACGTGGTCGCGGACCTGTCCTCGACGTACACGGTCCCGGCGGAGAACCTGCTGCAGCCCGACCTGCTGCGGCGGCTGTGCTGGACGCCGCCGGCGTCGCTGGACGCCGCGTCGATCGCCGAGTTCCTGCAGGCCGGCGGCGCGCGACCGTGGCAGGTGGAGCTCGTCGCGGACCGCGTCGCGGCGGCTTTCGAGGCGTTGCCGACAGCCTGAACCGGACACCGCTCGCCAGTGTTACTCTTCGGTAACTTCGGCTGGCAAGGGACCTAGGTCCCGGGTAGCGTCGGCCGTCGGTGGCCCGTTCGTCGGGCCTGTGCAAGTGCCAAGAACGCCATCCCTGGACACCGTCGTCCCGCCCTGGAGGCTCGATGCCGACCGCATCCGCACGTCCTGCACCCCGCGTCCGCCGCGTCGTGTTCGTCGACGGGGTCCGCACCCCGTTCGGCCGCGCCCGCAAGGACGGCATCTACGCGCACACCCGCGCCGACGACCTCGCGGTCAAGACCGTCCGCGAGCTGTTGCGGCGCCACCCGGAGCTCGCACCGGAGCGCATCGACGAGGTCGCCATCGCGGCCACGACGCAGCAGGGCGACCAGGGCCTCACCCTGGGCCGCACCGTCGGCGTCCTCGCCGGCCTGCCGCGCACGGTCCCCGGGTACGCCGTGGACCGGATGTGTGCCGGTGCGATGACCGCCGTGACGAACGTCGCCGCCGCGATCGGCGTCGGTGCGCAGGACGTCGCGCTCGCCGGCGGTGTCGAGCACATGGGGCACCACCCGATGGGCTTCGACGCCGACCCCAACCCGCGCTTCCTGTCCGAGCGGCTCGTCGCGAACGACGCGCTCAACATGGGCGTGACCGCCGAGAACCTGCACGACCGCTTCCCCGCGCTGACCCGTGAGCGCGCCGACGCGTACGGCGTCGCCAGCCAGGACAAGTACGCCGCCGCGCTCGCCGCCGGGAAGATCGACCCCGACCTGGTCCCCGTCGCGCTGCGCGACCCGGAGCACGGCTGGGGCCTGGCCACCGCCGACGAGCCGCCCCGCCCGGGCACCACGGTCGAGGCGATCCAGAAGCTCGCGACGCCGTTCCGTCCCGGCGGCCGCGTCACGGCCGGCACCGCCGCCCCGCTCACCGACGGCGCCGCCTCGTGCCTGCTCGCCGCGGAGGACACCGCCGCCGAGCTCGGCCTGCCGACGCGCATGCGGATGGTCTCGTTCGCGTACGCCGGCGTGGAGCCCGAGATCATGGGCATCGGCCCGGTCCCGGCCACCGTCAAGGCGCTCGAGCGCGCCGGCCTGACGATCGAGGACATCGGCCTGTTCGAGATCAACGAGGCGTTCGCCGTGCAGGTGCTCGCGTTCCTCGACGCGTTCGGCATCGCGGACGACGACCCACGCGTGAACCCCTACGGCGGTGCGATCGCCGTCGGGCACCCGCTCGCCTCGTCGGGCGTCCGCCTCATGACGCAGCTCGCCCGCCAGTTCGAGGAGCACCCCGAGGTCCGGTACGGCCTGACGACGATGTGCGTCGGGCTCGGCCAGGGCGGCACCGTCATCTGGGAGAACCCGCACCACCCCGACTACGAGCCGACGGTCGGCCCGACCGACATCGAGGAGGACGCGAAGTGACCGCGACGACCGACACCGCCGCTGCTCCGCGCGCCGAGCGCGTCACGCACGCCCACGTCCGCGACGTCGCGCTGCCCGGCGGCGCCGGGACGCTCGCGCTCGTGACGATCGACAACGGCCTCGACCACACGAAGCCGTCGACGCTCGGCCCGCTCGGCATGGCCGAGCTCACCGCGGCGCTCACCGGCGTCCGGGACCGGGTCGCGGCGGGCGAGCTCGTCGCCGTCGCGGTGACCGGCAAGCCGTACTTCCTGGCGGCCGGCGCCGACCTCACACAGGCCACCGCGCTGACGGGCCGCGACGCCGCGCTCGAGCTCGGTCGCGGCGGGCACACCGCGTACGCGCTGCTGCAGGACATGGGCGTGCCGACGTTCGCGTTCGTCAACGGCGTCGCGCTCGGCGGCGGTCTCGAGCTCGCGCTCAACTGCCACTACCGCACCGCGGCGTCCGACGTGCGGGCGCTCGCGCTGCCGGAGACCGGCCTGGGCCTCGTACCCGGCTGGGGCGGCGCGTATCTCGTGCCGCGGCTCGTCGGCGTGGAGAAGGCGCTCGACGTCATCCTCACGCGTCCGGCCGCGAACAAGCCGTACTCGGCGACGGAGGCGGCCTCGATCGGGCTCGTCGACGTCGTGCTCGACCCGGCCGACTTCCTCGAGGAGTCGATCCGGTGGGCGGCGCGCGTCGTCGCCGGCGAGGTCGTCGTGGAGCGTCGCCCGCTCGACCCGGCCCCGGTGTGGGACGGCGTCGTCGCGGCGGCCCGGCAGCGGCTCGACGCGGTGATCCACGGCTCGCGACCGGCGCCGTACCGCGCGCTCGACCTCGTCGCCGCGGCGCGGGACGCCGACCGTGACTCGGCGTTCGCCGCGGAGGACGAGGCGCTCGCCGACCTGCTCATGAGCGACGAGATGCGCGCGTCGGTGTACGCGTTCGGTCTCGTCTCGGGCGGCAAGCGTCCCGTCGGGGCGCCCGACCGGTCGCTCGCCCAGCCCGTGACCCGGGTCGGGATCGTCGGCGCCGGCCTCATGGCCGCACAGATCGCGACGCTGTTCGCGCAGCGGCTCGGCGTGCCGGTCGTCATGCGGGACCTCGACGAGGAGCGCGTGGCCAAGGGCCTCGAGGCGGTCCGGTCGACCGTGGAGCGCCTCACGTCGACCGGCCGGATGAGCGAGGCCGCCGGTGCGCGCCTGCTCGGGTCGGTGCACGGCACCACGGACCTGAACGAGTTCGCGTCGTGCGACCTCGTCATCGAGGCGGTCACCGAGATCCTCGACCTGAAGAAGCGCGTGTTCGCCGAGCTGGAGACCGTCGTCTCCCCCACGACGATCCTCGCGACGAACACGTCCGCGCTGTCGATCACCGCGATGGCGGCGGACCTGCAGCACCCGGAGCGCGTCGTCGGGCTGCACTTCTTCAACCCCGTCGCCGCGATGCCGCTCGTCGAGGTCGTGCAGGCGGAGCACACGTCGCTGGAGGCGCTCGCCACCGGGTTCGCCGTCGTGTCCAAGCTGCGCAAGACGGCGGTGCTCGTGGCCGACCGGCCCGGCTTCGTCGTCAACCGGCTGCTCGTGCTGCTGCTCGGCGTGATCGTCGACGCCGTCGAGCACGGCACCCCGGTGGAGGTCGCCGACCGCGCGCTGCGGCCGCTCGGGCTCCCGATGCCGCCGTTCGAGCTGTTCGACCTCGTCGGTCCGGCGGTCGGCCTGCACGTCCTCACGTCGCTGCGCGAGGACCTCGGCGACCGGTTCCCCCGGTCCCCCGGGCTCGAGAAGCTGGTCGCCGACGGGACGCGCGTCGTTCTCCCCGCACCCGCCAAGGGCCTGCCGAAGCCCGTCGACCCGGCCATCCAGGCCGTGTTCGACGACGCCCGCGAGGGCGCGGTGTCCGGCACGCCGCTCGACGAGGCGGGGGTGCTCGACTCCGTCCTCACCGCGCTCACCGTCGAGGTGGGCCACATGCTCGACGAGGGCGTCGTCGCCACGCCGCAGCAGATCGACCTGTGCATGATCCTCGGCGCCGGGTGGGGCTTCCACCTCGGCGGGATCACGCCGTACCTGGACCGCACCGGGTACTCCGAGAAGGTCCTCGGGCGCCGCCTGCTCCCGGACGGCGTCGCGAACGTCCCCGCCGCCGGCTGACCCCGCGGCACGCACGAGGGCCCTCGGACCGTCACGGTCCGGGGGCCCTCGTCGTCGTCAGCGCCGCGGCGACGCGGCCAGCCGGGCGGCCAGCGCCGCCTCGTCGGGCAGGAACCAGGCGTGGTCGCCGCGGTTCGACTCGTACACGAAGTCGCGCAGGGCGTCGCTGCGCTCGACGTACTCGGTGATGTCCCCGATCACCGCGATCTGCACGTGGTAGTTCACGGCCTTCTGCAGGAACTCCCCGGCGACGAGCGAGCTGAGCCGGAAGAACTCCGGGTCGAGGCGACCGACCGGCACCGCGACGACCCCGGCGTCCTGCGCCCAGGCGTTGCCGATGAGGTCGGAGGCGTCCGCCGAGCTGGAGATGACCGGTCCGTCGTGGTCCAGGTACTGCACCCGGACGTCGCCGTGCTCCTCGATGCGCATGGCACGACCCTAGGGAGCATCCCCTGGGTGCCGTCCACCGCAATGCCGCCCTCGACCAGGCCGGCACCCGCGCTTCCGGGGCTCGACCGTCGTCCGGCGACGACGGCCGCCGTCACGCGACGACCGGGACCGGGGCGGCGCCGACGCGCCACAGGGGCACGATCTCGAGCCGGGCGAGCCGCCATCCCCCGGCCGTGCGCCGGGTCGCGAGCCGGTAGACGGCGCCCAGCTCGAGCACCGTCTCGAGGTCGGCGGTCGCGAACCGGGCGGCCAGGTTGGCGCGCATGGCGCCGGTGTCACCGGCGAGCTCGACGAGCACGTCGGTCAGCCGGTGCTGGAGGTGTGCGTAGCCCTGGTGGTTGCGGGTGGCCTGGGCGACGACGGCGTCGACGCCGTCGGCGGTCCCACCCGGGGTCGCCACCGTGGCGTCGTCGGTGAACAGCGCACGCAGGTCGTCGAAGCGGTGCTCGTCGAGGCAGGCACCGAGACGTGCGACGAGGTCGAGGTGGTCGAGCCGGTCCTGGAGCGATGCGAGTGTCATCACAGCCTCTTCGTTGGTGGTACCAATGTTGGCACGACCAACGATAACAGGAGGTGGCGCCAACGATCTAGAGTGCGAGCCATGGAGACGTGGGACGCCCCGGCGCGCGTGCGCGCCCTGCCCAGCTGGCTGGTGAGCCAGGTCGCGCTGCAGGCCCGGAACGTCGTCGCCCGGCACTTCGGGGCCGTCGGCGGCCACCGGACGCAGTTCACGATGCTCGCCGCGCTCGCCGAGTTCGGTCCGATGAGCCAGGCGGACCTCGGCCGACGGGTCGGGCTCGACCGCAGCGACGTCGCCGCCGCTGTCGCTGCGCTCGCGGCCGACGGCCTGCTCGACCGGACCCCGGACCCGCACGACCGGCGCCGCAACGTCGTGCGGGTCACGACCGAGGGGCAGGTGAGGCTCGCCGCGCTCGACGCCGCGGCGCACGCCGCCCAGGACGAGCTCCTCGCCGGGCTCAGCACTGCGGAGCGTGACCAGCTCGCCGCCCTCCTGGCCCGGGTCGCGGGCGTCTGACCCTGCACGAGGACCGCGACGACGGACGGTCCGGCGACGGCTCGTCGCGCACGGAAGGATGAGCCCATGACGACGCTGCCTCCCCTGTCCCTCGCCGGCACCCTCGACCGCGGAGCGCTCGTGCCCGCCGTCGACCTCCTCGCGAACCTCGTCGCACGGCCTGAGGTGGGCGCCCGCTGGGACGACGAGTCGTCGTGCGCCGGCATGACCGTCGGCGCGCTGGCGTGGCACCTCGTCAACCAGCCGCAGCGGGTGGTCGAGGTGCTCGCCGCACCGGCGCCCGACATCGAGCCCATCTCCCTCGACGAGCACTACGCGCGGGCGGCGTGGCTGCAGCAGGACCTCGACGGGCCGGCCAACGTCGGGGTCCGCGAGCGCGGCGCCGAGCAGGCGACGGCGGGGCAGGACGCGGCGGTGGCCGCGGCCCGGGAGGCGCGCGACGCCCTGGCGGCCACCCTCGCGGCGGCGGCCCCGACGGTGGGCCTGCCGTGGACGGGGACGGCCCTGCGGACGGACGACTTCCTCGTCACGCGGCTCATGGAGATCGTCGTGCACAGCGACGACCTGGCGGCCAGCGTCGACGTCCCGGTGCCGGCGTTCGCCCCCGAGACGCTGGGGCCGGTCCTCACACTGCTCACGGACCTGTCGTTGCGCCGGCACGGGCAGGACGCCCTCGTCCGCACGCTCACCCGCCCGCAGCGGGCGCCGGGGTCGATCAGCGCGTTCTGACGACGCGGCCGGTCACCGACCGGTCAGTAGACCGTGAGCCCGTGGTCGCGGAACTGCCCGCGCACGCGTTCGACCAGCTCGGGCGTCGGCGGCTGGGTCTCGTCGAGCTCGTAGCGCATCCCGAGCTCCTCCCACTTGTCGCGGCCCATCTGGTGGAAGGGCAGCACCTCGACGCGGGTGACGGCGCCACCGAGCGACGCGACGTACGCGGCGACGCGCTCGACGTTGTCCTCCTCGTCGGTGAGCCCGGGGACCAGCACGAAGCGCACCCAGATCTCGGTGTCGCCACGACCGGCGATCCGGCGGCCGAAGTCGAGCGTCGGCTGCAGCTCCCGCCCCGTCACGCGACGGTAGGCGTCGGGGTCGCCCGACTTGACGTCGAGCAGGACGAGGTCGACGTCGTCGAGCATCTCGTCGGTGCACGCCGAGCCGAGGAAGCCGGACGTGTCGATCGCCGTGTGCACGTCCATCGCCTTCGCGCCGCGCAGCAGACGGCGGACGAACGCGGGCTGCATGAGCGGCTCGCCGCCGGAGATCGTCAGGCCGCCGCCGGTGGCCTTCATGACGCCGCGGTAGCGGGCGACCCGGCGCAGGATCTCGTCGGCGGCGACGTCGGTGCCGCGGCGCATCTCCATCGTGTCGGGGTTGTGGCAGTACAGGCACCGCAGCGGGCAGCCGGCGAGGAACGTGGTCATCCGCGTCCCCGGGCCGTCGACCGCGGTGACGAGCTCCCACGAGTGGACCGAGCCGATCTCGCCGGACCGGACGGCGGCGAACCGCTGCGACCGTGCCCGCTCGTCGTCGACGGCCAGGCCCTCGGTGCCCGCACCGGAGACGCGACCGAGCGCCCCGCCGACGAGCGGCATGCCGAGCGGCACCACTGGTGCGCCGGTCTGCCGCTCGTCGGTCGCGGTGCTCATGGTCGCGTCTCCTCGTGCGTCGTGCGGGTCGGTCGGTGCGGGGTCAGACCGTCAGACCGCGCCGTGGAACGTGCGGGACAGCACGTCGAGCTGCTGCTCCCGGGTGAGCCGCACGAAGTTCACCGCGTACCCGG
This sequence comes from Cellulomonas chitinilytica, assembly GCF_016862675.1. Classification (GTDB taxonomy): domain Bacteria; phylum Actinomycetota; class Actinomycetes; order Actinomycetales; family Cellulomonadaceae; genus Cellulomonas; species Cellulomonas chitinilytica. The sequence goes on from NZ_BONK01000003.1 coordinate 324,775, forward strand.
AGACCCGGATGGTGAGCTGCGGGTAGTTCTCCGGGTGCTCCATGGCGTCCAGGAGCGTCTCGCGGTTCAGCACGTTGACGTTCATGTGGTACCCGGAGGACAGGGTGTACGCGTCGAGCAGACCGACGAGGTTCGTCACCTGCTCCTCGGGGGTCCGGCCGAGCCCGCTGGGCACGACCGAGGACGTCAGCGAGATGCCGTCCTGCGCCTCCGAGTAGGGCAGCTTCGCGACGGACAGCGCCGAGGCGAGCATGCCGTGCGTGTCGCGGCCGTTCATCGGGTTGGCACCCGGGGCGAACGGCTCGCCGAGGCGGCGGCCGTCGGGCGTCGAGCCGGTGGCCTTGCCGTAGACGACGTTCGACGTGATCGTCAGCACGGACTGCGTGTGCAGGGCGTTGCGGTACGTCGGGTACTGGCGGATCTTCTGCATGAACGTCTTGACGATCCACACGGCGATCTCGTCGGCGCGGTCGTCGTCGTTGCCGTAGGTCGGGAAGTCGCCGGTCACGCTGTACTCGGTGACGAGCCCGTCCGTGGTCCGCAGGCCCTTGACGGTCGCGTACTTGATGGCCGACAGCGAGTCGACGACGACCGACAGGCCGGCGATGCCGCAGGCCATCGTCCGCAGGATCTCGCGGTCGTGCAGCGCCATCTCGATGCGCTCGTAGGCGTACTTGTCGTGCATGAAGTGCACGCAGTTGAGCGCGTCGACGTACGTCTGGGCCAGCCAGTCCATCATCACGTCGAACTTCGCCATGACGTCGTCGTAGTCGAGGAGCTCGCCCTCGACGGGCGCGGCGACGGGTGCGACCTGCTTGCCGGAGACCTCGTCGCGGCCGCCGTTGATCGCGTACAGCAGCGCCTTGGCGAGGTTGACCCGCGCGCCGAAGAACTGCATCTGCTTGCCGACCTTCATCGGCGACACGCAGCACGCGATGGCCGCGTCGTCGCCCCAGTCGGCACGGATGAGGTCGTCGGACTCGTACTGCACGGCGGAGGTGTCGATCGACACCTGCGCGCAGTACCGCTTGAAGCCCTCGGGGAGCTTGTCGCTCCAGAACACCGTCATGTTCGGCTCGGGGGCCGGGCCCAGGTTGTAGAGCGTCTGCAGGTACCGGAACGACGTCTTGGTGACGAGCGGCCGGCCGTCCTCGCCGATCCCGCCGATCGACTCGGTGACCCAGGTCGGGTCGCCGGAGAACAGCGCGTCGTACTCGGGCGTGCGCAGGAAGCGCACGATCCGCAGCTTGATGACGAAGTCGTCGACGAGCTCCTGCGCCTGCTCCTCGGTGAGGACGCCCGCCTCGAGGTCGCGCTGCAGGTAGACGTCGAGGAACGTCGAGGTGCGGCCCAGCGACATCGCCGCGCCGTTCTGCTCCTTGACCGCGGCCAGGTACGCGAAGTACAGCCACTGCACGGCCTCACGGCCCGTGGTCGCCGGCCCGGAGATGTCGTAGCCGTAGGACGCGGCCATGGCCTTCAGCTCGCCGAGCGCGCGGATCTGCTCCGCGTTCTCCTCGCGGTCGCGGATGACGTCCTCGACGGAGCGCTCCATGTCGAGCTCGGCCCGCTCGAGCTTCTTCGCGGCGATCAGCGCGTCGACGCCGTACAGGGCGACGCGGCGGTAGTCGCCGATGATCCGGCCGCGGCCGTAGGCGTCGGGCAGGCCCGTGATGATGTGGCTGCTGCGCGCGGCCCGGACCGCCGGCGGGTACACGTCGAAGACGCCGTCGTTGTGCGTCTTGCGGTACTTGCCGAAGATCTCGCCGACCCGCGGGTCGGGCTCGTAGCCGTACGTCTCGAGCGACTTCTCGACCATCCGGTAGCCGCCGTTGGGCATGATCGCGCGCTTCAGCGGCGCGTCCGTCTGGAGGCCCACGATGAGCTCGTTCGCCTCGTCGATGTAGCCCGGGGCGTGCGACGTGATGGTCGACGGGGTGTGCTGGTCGACGTCGTAGACGCCCTTCTCGCGCTCGGCCGGGAACATCGCCGAGAGCCGGTCCCAGATGCCCGTCGTCCGGGCGGTCGGGCCTGCGAGGAACGCGCTGTCACCCTCGTACGGGGTGTAGTTGCGCTGGATGAAGTCGCGCACGTCGATGTGGTCCGCCCACGGACCCGACGTGAAACCGCTCCAGGCGGCAGGCGTGGCGCTCGCGAGGTCCTCGCGGCTGTGGGCGGTGGTGGTCGACATCTTTGCTCCTCGTGGGGTGGTCGATAACCCGACGCTATGAAGCAAATGATGGGATGTCTTAGGACCTTCGACCCGGCGGGGCCAGAGAGAGGCGCAGGTCACACCAGCCCGTGGCGAATGCGCAGGTCAGACGGCCTTCCCGAGTGCAGTCAGCACGTCCCGGGCCACATCCTCGGGGCGCAGCCGCAGGGTGCCGACGAGCTGCTCCCGGGTCGCGTGGTCGAGGAACTGGCGTGGGATCCCCACGGCCTGCACCGCCGTCGAGATACCCGCCTCGCGGCAGCGCTGCCCGACGAGCGCGCCGACCCCACCGTCGACCACGCCGTCCTCGATCGTCACGGTGTGGTCGTGCTCCCCGACGAGCTTGGTGAGCGCTGCGGGGACCGGCATGACCCAGCGCGGGTCGACGACGGTGGCGCGCAGCCCGTGCGCGGCGAGGATCTCGGCGGTCCGCAGCGCGGTGGACGCCATCGCACCGACGCCGACGACGAGCACGGACGGCCCCTGCCCGCCGTGCCGGGCGAGGACGTCGACACCGTCCACGTCCTCGAGCGACGGGATCTCGTCGCCCATCGCACCCTTGGGGTACCGCACCACCGTGGGGGCGTCGTCGACGTCCACCGCCTCGCGCAGCGCGACGCGCAGCGTCTGCTCGTCGCGGGGCGCCGCGAGGCGCAGGCCCGGCACCACACCGAGCATCGCCATGTCCCACATCCCGTTGTGGCTCGCGCCGTCGTCGCCGGTGAGCCCGGCCCGGTCCAGCACGAACGTGACGCCGGCGCGGTGCAGGGCCACGTCCATGAGCACCTGGTCGAACGCGCGGTTCAGGAACGTCGCGTAGACGGCCACCACGGGGTGCAGCCCGCCGAAGGCCATGCCCGCGGCCGACGTCGCCGCGTGCTGCTCCGCGATGCCGACGTCGAACACCCGCTCGGGGAACTCCTCGGCGAACGGGGCGAGCCCCACGGGCTGGAGCATCGCCGCGGTGATCGCGACGACGTCCTTGCGGCGCCGGCCGATCCGCACGATCTCGTCGGCGAACACGCTCGTCCACCCGAACCGCGACGGCGCGAGGGGCAGCCCCGTCTCGGGGTGGATCCGCCCGACCGCGTGGAACCGGTCGGCGATGTCCTGCTCGGCCGGCGTGTACCCGCGGCCCTTCTCGGTGATGACGTGCACGATGACCGGCCCGCCGAACGCCTTCGCCCGGACGAGCGCGCGCTCGACGGCAGGCTCGTCGTGCCCGTCGACCGGTCCGACGTACTTGATGCCGAGGTCCTCGAACATGCCCTGCGGCGCGACGACGTCCTTGATGCCCTTCTTCAGGCCGTGCAGCGCGTCGTACGCCATCCGGCCCGGCGTCCCGGAGCGCCGCAGCGTGCGCTTGCCCCAGGACAGGACGTTCTCGTACCCCTGCGTCGTGCGCAGCGTGTCGAGGTGGTGCGCGAGGCCACCGATCGTCGGCGCGTACGACCGGCCGTTGTCGTTGACGACCACCACCAGCCGGCGGTCCTGGCCCGCCGCGATGTTGTTCAGGGCCTCCCACGCCATGCCGCCGGTGAGGGCGCCGTCGCCGATCACGGCGACGACGGAACGATCCCCGCGACCCTGCAGCTGGTTCGCCTTCGCGATGCCGTCGGCCCAGCTCAACGCGGTCGACGCGTGCGAGTTCTCGACGACGTCGTGCTCGGACTCGGCGCGGCTCGGGTAGCCCGACAGGCCGCCCTTGCGGCGCAGCTGCGAGAAGTCGGAACGCCCGGTCAGCAGCTTGTGCACGTACGCCTGGTGGCCGGTGTCGAAGACCATCGTGTCGAGCGGCGACTCGAACACGCGGTGCAGCGCGATGGTGAGCTCGACGACGCCGAGGTTCGGTCCGAGGTGACCGCCCGTGCGGGAGACCTGCTCGACGAGGAACGTGCGGATCTCGTCCGCGAGGTCCTGGACCTGGCGGGGGGTGAGCGCGCGCACGTCGGCAGGCGACCCGATGCTGTCGAGCTGTCCCATGGCGGCCTCCTTCCTCGGTGCGGCGACGATGCCGCACGGTGCGGACTGCCGAAGGCTTGCCCACACTCTAGGACGCGATCCGTCCCCCTCGCCGCCGCGACCGGCGTCCGGTGGTGGAGGCTGCGTGAAGAGACCGCGAGGTCCCTGCGGTCCGGGGCCGGGTCCTGGGGTCGGCCCTGGACGACCGACTACCATGGACCGGAAAGGGGAAAATACCCATGCGCTTCCTGCCCGGCCACGCGGCCACCTCCGACCTCACCTACGGCGACGTCTTCCTCGTCCCGTCCCGCTCGGAGGTCACCTCCCGGTTCGACGTCGACCTCGCGTCCGTCGACGGCACCGGCACCACCATCCCGATCGTCGTCGCGAACATGACCGCCGTCGCCGGCCGTCGGATGGCCGAGACGGTCGCCCGCCGCGGTGGCATCGCCGTGATCCCCCAGGACATCCCGACGGACGTCGTCGCCGACGTCGTGTCGTCCGTGAAGGCCCGGCACACCGTCGTCGAGAGCGCCGTCGTCGTCTCGCCGCACGACACCGTGCACACCGCGCTGACCCTCATCGGCAAGCGCGCGCACGGCGCCGCCGTCGTCGTCGAGGACGGCCGGCCCGTCGGCGTCGTCGCCGAGGCGGACTGCCAGGGCGTCGACCGGTTCACCCAGGTGGCCGACGTCATGACCGCCCACCCGACGACCGTCGACCTCGCGGTCGTCGAGCAGGGCGGCGTCCGCGGCCTGGAGGCGGCGTTCGAGCAGCTGCACGGCTCACGCCGCCGCTTCTCCCCCGTCGTCCGCGACGGCGAGCTCGTCGGCGTGCTCACGCAGGTCGGCGCGCTGCGCTCGTCCATCTACACGCCCGCGGTCGACGCGAACGGCCGCCTGCGGGTCGCCGCCGCCGTCGGCATCAACGGCGACGTCAAGGCGAAGGCCGCCGAGCTGCTCGACGCCGGGATCGACGTGCTCGTCGTCGACACGGCGCACGGCCACCAGCGCAAGATGCTCGACGCGCTCGGCGCCGTCCGTTCGCTCGACCCGCAGGTCCCCGTGGTCGCCGGCAACGTCGTCACCGCCGCGGGCACCCGCGACCTCATCGCCGCCGGTGCGGACATCGTCAAGGTCGGCGTCGGCCCAGGCGCGATGTGCACGACGCGCATGATGACCGCCGTGGGTCGTCCGCAGTTCTCGGCCGTGCTCGAGTGCGCCGCCGAGGCGCGCCGGCTCGGCAAGCACGTGTGGGCCGACGGCGGCGTCCGGCACCCGCGCGACGTCGCGCTCGCCCTGGCCGCCGGTGCCTCCCAGGTGATGGTCGGCTCGTGGTTCGCGGGCACGCACGAGTCCCCCGGCGACCTGCACGAGGACGGCAACGGCCGCCTCTACAAGGAGAGCTTCGGCATGGCGTCCGCCCGTGCCGTCGCCGCCCGTACGCGCGGCGGCTCGGCGTTCGACCGGGCCCGCAAGGCGCTGTACGAGGAGGGCATCTCCTCGTCGCGGATGTTCCTCGACCCGCGTCGCCCGGGCGTCGAGGACCTCATCGACCACATCACCGCCGGGGTCCGCTCGGCGGCCACGTACGTGGGTGCCACGACGCTCGACGAGCTCCACGAGCGCGCGAACGTCGGCATCCAGTCGGCCGCCGGCTACGAGGAGGGGCGCCCCCTGCCCGACGGCTGGTGAGCGGCATGCGTCCCGTCCTGGTGCTGACGCACGCCCCGCACGAGGGGCCGGGCCGGATCGCGCCCGCGCTCGACGCTCCGGTGCAGGTCCGGACCGTGCTGGACGTGGCCGACCCGCGGCTGCCCGCGCTCGACGCCCTGTCGGGCATCGTCGTCATGGGCGGCCAGATGGACGCCGACGACGACCGCGGCCACCCCGGCCTCGCCGCGGAGCGCCGGCTCCTCGCGGCGGCCGTCGACGCCGACGTCCCCGTGCTCGCCGTGTGCCTCGGGATGCAGCTGCTGGGCCTCGCGCTGGGCGCGCACCTGCACCGTCGCACCGGCACCGAGATCGGGTTCGGACCGGTCGACGTCGTCGCCGACGACCCCGTGCTCGGCGCGCTCGGGGTCCGGCCGACCGTGCTGCACTGGCACTCCGACTCCGTCGGGCTGCCGGTCGGGGCGACGCTTCTGGCCTCGACGGCCGCAACTCCCGTCCAGGCGTTCCGCGCCGGGAGCGCGCTCGGTCTGCAGTTCCACCCCGAGGTCGACGTGGGGATGCTCGACCTCTGGCTCGCGACCCGGGACATGGCCGACGACCTCGACGCGGACGAGATCGAGGTCGTCCGGGCCGACGGCGCGACCCACCTGCCGACCCTCGTCCCCGCCGCCGAGAAGGCGTTCGCGACGTTCGGCGAGTCGGTCCGGGCCCGCGGGTGACCGGTTCCGGCGCCCGGGCCGAGCTCGTCGACCTGTGCGGGCGCGGGATCGACTGGCGCATGGACCCGGCCCGGGTCCTGCCTGACCCAGGCACGGCCCGCCCCGCCGCCGTGCTCGTCCTGTTCGGGCACCTCGACGACCGGCCGGCGGACGCGGCGCACCCGGCGGTGGCGCGCGACCTCGACGTCCTGCTGCAGCGCCGCTCGGCGACCCTCGGCCACCACGCCGGACAGGTCGCGTTCCCGGGCGGAGGCATCGACGCGACGGACGCCGACGCCGCCGGTGCGGCGCTGCGGGAGGCGGTCGAGGAGACCGGTCTCGACCCGAGCGGGGTCGAGGTGCTGGGCGCGCTCGCGCCGCTGGCCCTCCCGGTGAGCAACTACCTCGTCACGCCCGTGCCCGCGTGGTGGACCCGGCCGTCGCAGGTCGCCGCCGTCGACCACCGCGAGACGGTCGACGTGTTCCGCGTGCCGGTCGCCGACCTGCTGGACCCGGCGAACCGCGCGAGCGTCGAGCAAGAGCGCGGTGACCGTCGCGTCCGCACCCCGGCGTTCGTCGTCGACGACGTGCTGGTGTGGGGGTTCACCGCCATCGTGCTGTCCCGGATGTTCGACGCGCTCGGCTGGGCGGAGCCGTGGGACACCCGTAGGCTCGTCGATCCCCGCACCTGAGGAGCGTCGTGCCGCACCCGAAGATCGAGGTCACCGTCACCGAGGACCTCGCCCGTACCCTGCTGCGCCGGCAGCACCCGGACCTGGCCGACCTGCCCCTGCGGTGGGTCGGGACCGGATGGGACAACGCCCTGTGGCGGCTCGGAGACCACCTGGCGCTCCGGTTCCCCGTGCGGGAGTCCGCGGTGCCGCTCGTGATCCACGAGCAGCAGTGGCTGCCGGTGCTCGCGCCGCACCTCCCCGTCGACGTGCCCGTCCCCGTCCGGGTGGGGGTCGCCGGTGCCGGGTACCCGTGGCCGTGGAGCGTCGTGCCGTGGTTCGACTCCGTCTCCGCGGGCGTGACCCCCGTCGAGGAACGCGGCGCCTGGGCGGAGCAGCTCGCGGACGTGTTCGTCGCGCTGCACCGGCCCGCCCCGGTGGACGCTCCCCGGAACCCGTTCCGGGGAGTGCCGCTCGCGACCCGCCGCCAGGCCGTCGAGCACCGGGCCCGCACGGTGGTGCCCCGTCGTGCCGAGCGCGTGCTGGCCCGGTTCGACGCACTGGCCGCGGCACCCACCTGGGACGGGCAGCCGTTGTGGCTGCACGGCGACCCGCATCCCGCGAACCTGCTCGTCCACGACGGCGCGCTGCGGGCGGTCATCGACTTCGGCGACCTCACCTCCGGTGACCCGGCCTGCGACCTCAGCACCGCGTGGCTGACGTTCGACGCCGACGCCCGGGCCCGGTTCCGGGCGCGCGTGGACGCGGGGTGCGGCTGGGACGACGCGATGTGGCGCCGGGCGCAGGCCTGGGCGCTGTCGATGTCGGTGTCGTTGCTCGCGCACCCCGACGAGTACCCGGAGCTCGCCGCGATGGGCCGTCACGGCCTCGCGCAGGCTCTGGCCGAGGACTGACCGGGCCGCTGATACTGGCGCCATGGCCGACGAGCCGAAGACCCGCCCCACCGACGCGGACGTCGACGCGTTCGTCGACGCCGTGCCCCATCCCGTGCGCCGGCGTGACGCACGGACGTTGATCGAGCTGCTCTCGCGCGTCACCGGTGAGGCGCCGACGCTGTGGGGCCCCTCGATCATCGGGTTCGGCACGTACCACTACCGGTACGCGACCGGGCGCGAGGGCGACATGGCCGCCGCCGGCTTCTCCCCCCGGAAGGCTGCGACCACGGTGTACCTGAACGACGGGGTCGACACGCACGCGGACCTGCTCGAACGGCTCGGACCGCACACGACCGGCAGGGGCTGCCTGTACGTCAAGGACCTCGACGACGTGGACCTGGGCGTGCTCGAGGCGATCCTGCGCGCGTCCTACGCGGCGTTGACGGTCGGCGACTTCGGCAGGCGCCTGTCGGGCCCCTCCGTCTGATCGACCACGGTCGCGACGCCTGACCGTGTCGGAGCCCGTCCCTACAGTGACCAGATGGCTCCCGGCACCCCGCTCGGGCTCGTCGGCATCCCGTCGAGCGTCGCCGCGCACGCCCCCGGTCTCGAGCGGGCACCGGCCGCCCTGCGCGCCGCCGGGCTCGCCGACGCCCTCGGCGTCCCGCTCGTCGACCACGGCGACACGCCGGTGGCGCGCTGGCGTCACGACCCGCCGCGCGACGAGTCGCCGCACGACGCCGAACGGGTCGCCGAGGTCCTGCAGGAGGCCCGTGCCGCGGTCCGTGGCGTCCTCGCGCACGCGCACCGACCCCTCGTCCTGGGCGGCGAGTGCACGGTGACCCTCGCCGTCCTCGCAGCGTTCGCGGACGCCGGTCAGGACGTCGGGCTCGTTTACGTCGACGGCGGTCAGGACCTCCACCTGCCGGCCGACCACCCGGACGAGCCGATCGCCGACTCGATGGGTGTCGCGCACCTGCTCGACCTTCCCGGGGCGCACGACGCGCTCGCCGGGATCGGTCCGCGCCGCCCGCTGCTCACGCCCGACCGGCTGGCGTTCGTGGGCTTCTCGGACGACGAGGAGGACGTGCACGGGCAGGTCCCGGCGCTGCGGCTGCCCGCCTCCGTTGTCGAGACCGACCCCTCCGCGGCGGCAGCGCACGCGGTGGCGACGGTTCAGGGGGACGACGGCTTCGTCGTCCATCTGGACGTCGACGTCCTCGACTTCCTGCGGCTCCCCCTCGCCGACATCCCGACCTACGGCCGTGGGCTCGCGCCCGACGATCTCGCGACGCTGCTGCGAGGGCTGGTCCGCTCCCCCGGGTTCGGCGGCCTGGTCCTCGTCGAGGCCAACCCCGACCGGGACGACGCCGCCGGGACGCACCTGCGCACGCTCGTCCGGCTGCTCGCGCACGCGTTCGCCGACGAGGAGACCCCCCAGGAGGGCTGACCGTCGTTCGTGGCAGACGCGAACGCGCCCGGACCCCGTCGGGGTCCGGGCGCGTGTCACGTGGTCCGGACGTCAGGCGACGCCGGCGACCTGCCGCAGGACGTACTGCAGGATGCCGCCGTTGCGGTAGTAGTCCGCCTCGCCGGGGGTGTCGATGCGCAGGACGGCGTCGAACTCGACGACGGTGCCGTCCTCCTTCGTCGCCTTCACGGCGAGCGTGCGCGGCGTCGTGCCCTCGTTCAGCGCCGTGACACCGGTGATGTCGAACGTCTCCGTGCCGTCGAGACCGAGCGAGTCGGCCGACTCGCCCTCCGGGAACTGCAGCGGCAGCACGCCCATCCCGATGAGGTTCGAGCGGTGGATCCGCTCGAAGCTCTCCGTGATGACGGCCTTGACGCCCAGCAGGCTGGTGCCCTTGGCGGCCCAGTCGCGCGACGAGCCCGAGCCGTACTCCTTGCCGCCCAGCACGACCAGCGGGATGCCGGCCGCCTGGTAGGCCTGCGCGGCGTCGTAGATCGACGTCTGCTCGCCCGTGAGCAGGTTCTTCGTGAACCCGCCCTCGACGCCCGGCACCAGCTGGTTGCGCAGGCGGATGTTGGCGAACGTGCCGCGGATCATGACCTCGTGGTTCCCGCGGCGCGAGCCGTAGGAGTTGTAGTCACGACGCTCGACACCGTGCTCGGCGAGGTACAGGCCGGCCGGGCTGTCGGCCTTGATCGAGCCGGCCGGGCTGATGTGGTCGGTCGTGACCGAGTCGCCCAGCTTGGCCAGCACGCGGGCGCCGTGGAAGTCGACGACCGGAGCCGGCGCCGCCTGGATGCCCTCGAAGTACGGGGGCTTGCGGACGTAGGTCGACTCGGGGTCCCACTCGAACGTGTCGCCCTGCGGCGTGGGCAGCGAACGCCACCGCTCGTCGCCCGTGAACACGTCGGCGTAGTCCTTCGTGAACATCGCGCGGTCGATCGACGCGTCGATGGTCGTCTGGACCTCGTCGGGCGTCGGCCAGATGTCCTTGAGGAAGATGGGGTGCCCGGCCTCGTCGCGGCCCAGCGGGTCGGACTCGAAGTCGAAGTCCATCGTCCCGGCCAGCGCGTACGCGATGACCAGGGGCGGGGACGCCAGGTAGTTCATCTTGATGTCGGGGTTGATGCGACCCTCGAAGTTCCGGTTGCCCGACAGGACCGCCGCGACGGCCAGGTCGTGCTCCTGGATGGTCTCCGAGACCTTCTCGTCGAGCGGGCCCGAGTTGCCGATGCACGTCGCGCAGCCGTAGCCGACCAGGTGGAAGCCGAGCTTCTCGAGGTACGGCCACAGGCCGGCCTTCTCGTAGTAGTTCGTGACGACCTGCGAGCCGGGCGCCATCGACGTCTTGACCCACGGCTTGGCGGTGAGGCCCTTCTCGACGGCCTTCTTCGCGACGAGCGCCGCGGCGATCATCACCGACGGGTTCGACGTGTTGGTGCAGCTCGTGATCGACGCGATCGCGACCGCGCCGTGGAACAGGTCGAACTGGCGACCCTCGGAGTCCGTCGTCGGGTAGACGCGGGTCGCCGACGACGTGATCGCGGGCGAGTCGGACGCCGGGAACGACTCCTCCTCGGCCTCGTCGACCCCGTTGGCCGCCTCCGGCGCGTACGTGGGCAGGTCGCGCTGGAACTGCTCCTTGGCCCGCGACAGCTCGATGCGGTCCTGCGGACGCTTCGGGCCGGCGATGGACGGCACGACGGTGGACAGGTCGAGCTCGAGGTACTCCGAGAACACCGGCTCGACGTACGAGTCGAGCGTCGGGTCGAGCCACATGCCCTGCTCCTTGGCGTACGCCTCGACGAGCGCGAGCTGGTCCTCGGAGCGGCCGGTCAGGCGCAGGTACTCGATCGTCACGGAGTCGATCGGGAAGATGGCGGCCGTCGAGCCGAACTCGGGGCTCATGTTGCCGATCGTGGCGCGGTTGGCGAGCGGCACGGCCGCGACGCCCTCGCCGTAGAACTCGACGAACTTGCCGACGACGCCGTGCTGGCGCAGCTTCTGCGTGATCGTGAGCACGATGTCTGTGGCCGTCACACCGAGCGGGATCACGCCCGTGAGCTTGAAGCCGACGACGCGCGGGATGAGCATCGACACGGGCTGGCCGAGCATGGCCGCCTCGGCCTCGATGCCGCCGACGCCCCAGCCGAGCACGCCCAGGCCGTTGACCATCGTGGTGTGCGAGTCGGTGCCGACGCAGGTGTCCGGGTAGGCCTTGCCGTCGCGGACCATGACCCCGCGGGCCAGGTACTCGATGTTGACCTGGTGCACGATGCCGGTGCCGGGCGGGACGACCTTGAAGTCGTCGAACGCCGTCTGGCCCCAGCGCAGGAACTGGTAGCGCTCGCGGTTGCGCTCGTACTCGAGGGCGACGTTCCGCTCGAAGGCGTCGGCGCGGCCGGCGACGTCGATCTGCACCGAGTGGTCGATGACCAGCTCGGCCGGCGAGAGGGGGTTGATCCGGGTCGGGTCGCCGCCGAGGTCGACGACGGCCTCACGCATGGTGGCGAGGTCGACGACGCAGGGCACACCGGTGAAGTCCTGCATGATCACGCGCGCCGGCGTGAACTGGATCTCGGTGTCGGGCTGCGCGTCCGGGTCCCACCCGGCGAGCGCGCGCACGTGGTCGGCGGTGATGTTGGCGCCGTCCTCGGTGCGCAGCAGGTTCTCGGCGAGCACCTTGAGGCTGAACGGGAGGCGCTCCAGCCCGGGGACCGCGGAGAGGCGGTACACCTCGTACGAGGCGTCACCGACCTCGAGCGTTCCCTTCGAACCGAAGCTGTCGACGCTGCTCACGTGGGGCTCCTTCGCTGGCGAGTGTGCCGGTGGTGCTGCCGGGGATGGGGGTCACCCGGACGGCGGGGCTGTGCGACCGTCCAGCCTACGTCGGCGGCAGTCGCAAACTATCTCGACGTCAAGATACATGCTGGAGGCGCTTCGCCGCACCTCTGCCCACGTCGTGGCGCAGATCGACCCCCGACGCCACCCTGAGGCTCGGGGGTCGACGTCCTGCCCGTCAGGCGGAGCCGCTGCCGTCCTTCTCCTTCTGGAGAGCGTCCAGCGCTTTGCGCTCCGCCTCCACGGCTCGCTGGTGCGCCCGCGCGTCGTACTCCGGCGTGCCCTGCTTGTGCAGCTCCTGCGTCGCCAGCCGGCTCGCCTCGGCCAGCCGGTGCGCCGCGTCGTGCTCGCTCACCGTCAGCTCCTTCTCCGCCGGCCGCCGCGGTCCGGCTCCGCGTTCCACGGTAGTCCGGCGGGCCTCGCCCGTCGCGCGCTCCGACGGCGTCGGCAGGACGTCACCGGGTGAGGACCGCGACCGCCTCGACGTGGTGGGTCATGGGGAACAGGTCGAACGCCCGCAGGTCGGCCAGCCCGTAGCCGGCGTCCCCGAGCAGCGCGATGTCACGCGCCAGGGCGGCGGGGTCGCACGCGACGTAGACGACACGCTCGGGCCGCAGCGCCGTGATCCCCTCGACCACCCGTCGCCCGGCACCCGTGCGCGGCGGGTCGAGCACCACGACGTCGGCGTGCACCACGTCGGAGTCCGCGTCCTGCCGGCCCGTGAGGACCCGCGCGACGTCCCCCGCGTGCAGCTCGACGTGCGGCCGGTCGTGCAGGTTGCGCCGCGCGTCCCGCACGGCCCGCGCGTCGCCCTCGATCGAGATGACCTCGCCCGACTCCCCCACGGCGTCCGCGAGCGGGACGGTGAACAGCCCCGCGCCGGAGTACAGGTCCAGCACCGCCGATCCCTCGACGTCACCGACCCCGGCGAGCACCGCGCCGACCAGCACGGCAGGCGCCTCACGGTGCACCTGCCAGAAACCGGCGGCGGCCACACGGTAGTCGTACGTGCGCTCCCCGAGCTGCAGGCGCTCACGGACCGCCACCCGGGCGTTGGGACGCGGGTCCGGCTTGCCGCGACGCAGGTCGAACGGTGCGCCGTCGACGAGCACCAGGGGCGGCTCACCGTCGGCGGGAGCGACCGCCTCGATCGCGGCGCCCGCGGTCCACCGGCGCCCGAACAGGTCGAGCTCCTCGATGGCCTCCGACGCGAGCGGCATCGACGTCAGCGCGTGCAGCTCGTGCGACCGGAACCCCCGCATCGCCGCACGGCCCTCCGCGTCGGCGACGAGGTCGATGCGGGTACGCCACCGCAGCCCGCCGCGCTCGTCGTCACCCGGGGCGGGCCGCACCTCGACCGCACGGTCGAGCTTCGCGAGCCGGCGCAGCTGCTCCTCGACCACCGCCGCCTTCCACGCCCGCTGCGCAGGCAGCGACACGTGGGCGAGCTCCCCGCCACCGACACCACCGGGACCGGCCTCGGGCCACGCCGACGGGACCCGGTCGGGCGACGCCTCGAGCACCTCGACCGCGTCGGCCCGCCAGAACTTCGACGTCTCGCCCGCGTCGGTCAGCCGCGCCCGCACCCGCTCGCCGGGCAGCGTGTGCCGGACGAACACCACGCGCCCCTCGTGCCGGGCGACGCAGTGCCCGCCGTGCGCGACGGGCCCGACCTCCAGCTCGACCAGGTCAGGGACGATCGCGTCAGTAGCCACGCGGAACGGTACCCCGGATGGGGTCCTCGAGCCCCGTCTGCCCCTCGGAGGACGCCAGCTGCCACGGCACCGACGCGACGACGACCCCGGGCGTGAACAGCAGCCGGCCCTTGAGCCGCAGGGCGCTCTGGTTGTGCAGGAGCTGCTCCCACCAGTGCCCCACGACGTACTCCGGGATGTACACCACGACGAGGTCGCGCGGGCTGTCCCGGCGGATCGAGCGCACGTACGTGAGCACCGGCCGGGTGATCTCCCGGAACGGCGAGTCGAGCACCTTGAGCGGCACCGGGAGGTTCATCGCCTCCCACTGCTCGCGCAGCCGCTCGACGTCGTCCGGGTCCACGCCCACCGTCACGGCCTCGATGTAGTGCGGGCGCGACGCACGGGCGTACGCGAGCGCCCGCATCGTCGGCCGGTGCAGGTGCGAGACGAGCACGATCGCGTGCACCCGCGACGGCAGCGCGCGCGTGGCCTCCGCGTCGTCACCGAGCGCGAGCTCGGCCCGCACGTGCGTGTAGTGCCGGTGGATGCCCTTCATGAGCGCGAACACGAGGATCATCGCGATGATCGCGATGTACGCGCCGTGCGTGAACTTGGTGATCAGCACGATGACGAGCACGGTCGCGGTCATCGCGAGCCCGATCGTGTTGATGACGCGCGACCGCTTCATCTGCGCACGCCGGGCCGGGCTGGGCTCGGTCCGCAGGAGGCGGCCCCAGTGCCGCACCATGCCGAGCTGGCTCAGCGTGAACGACACGAACACGCCGACGATGTACAGCTGGATGAGCCGGGTGACCTCCGCGTCGAACGCCCAGATCAGGCCGATCGCGACGAGCGCCAGGGTCACGATGCCGTTGGAGTACGCCAGCCGGTCGCCGCGGGTGTGGAGCTGGCGCGGCAGGTATCCGTCGCGGGCGAGGATCGAGCCGAGCACCGGGAACCCGTTGAACGCCGTGTTCGCGGCGAGCACGAGGATGAACCCGGTGACGACCGAGACGAACACGATCGCGGGGGTGAACCCCTGGAACACCGTCTCGGCGAGCTGCGAGATCACCGGGTTCTGCACGTACGAGTCCCCGACCGGCACGCCGTTCAGCAGCAGCTGGTTGGCCTCGTCGTCGGCGAACACCACCCCGGTGGCGCGTGCGAGCAGCAGGATCGACATGATCATCGTGATCGAGAGCCCGCCCAGCAGCGCCAGGGTCGTCGCCGCGTTCTTCGACTTCGGCTTCTTGAACGCGGGCACACCGTTGCTGATCGCCTCGACACCGGTGAGCGCGGCACACCCCGAGGCGAACGCGCGCAGGATGAGGAAGAAGCCCGCGAGCCCCGCGAGACCGTCGGAGAACCCGGGCTCGGTCGCGAGGTCGAACTGCGAGCTGGCCGCCATCGGCAGCGTCCCCAGGAAGAACCTCACCCCGCCCACGACCGCGACCGAGCCGATCGCGAGCATGAACAGGTACACCGGGATCGCGAACGCGCTGCCCGACTCCTTGACGCCGCGCAGGTTCGCGAGCGTGATGACGACCACCAGGGCGATCGCGAACGCCGCCTCGTGCCCCCGCAGGGCCGGCAGCGCCGTCGCGGCGTACTGCGCGCCCGACGAGATCGACACCGCGACCGTGAGGATGTAGTCGACGAGCAGCGCGCTCGCCACCGTCACGCCCGCGTTCGGCCCGAGGTTCACCGTCGCGACCTCGTAGTCGCCGCCGCCCGAGGGGTACGCGTGCACGTTCTGCCGGTAGGACGCCACGACGGTGAGCATCACGACGACGACCCCGAGACCGACCCACGGGGAGATCACGAGCGCCGACATGCCGGCGAGCGAGAGCGTCAGCAGGATCTCGTCGGGCGCGTACGCCACGGACGACAAGGCGTCCGACGCGAACACCGGCAGGGCGATGCGCTTGGGCAAGAGGGTGTGGCCGAGCCGGTCGCTGCGGACGGGGCGTCCGAGGAGCAAGCGCTTGGCGGCATCCGAGAGGTCCGACACGATGACTGATGCTAGGCCGCCGGAGGCCCCCGAGCACCACTGCGACCACGAACGCCGCGCCGGGGCTGTGCGGCTCTGCCGCGCTGCACCCCGCGACGCCGGCACGGTATAGCGTGCGCCTCGTGCACTTCGTGATCATGGGATGCGGCCGCGTCGGCGCGACGCTCGCGCAGACCCTCGAGAGCAACGGCCACTCGGTGGCGGTCATCGACCAGAACCCGGAGGCGTTCCGCCGCCTCGACGCCGAGTTCGGCGGGAACAAGGTCACGGGCCTCGGGTTCGACCGCGACACCCTGACCCAGGCGGGGATCGAGGACGCGTTCGGGTTCGCGGCCGTCTCCGACGGCGACAACTCGAACATCCTGGCCGCCCGCGTGGTGCGCGAGACGTTCGGCATCGAGAACGTCGTCGCGCGCATCTACGACCCGCACCGCGCCGAGATCTACCAGCGCCTCGGCATCCCCACGGTCGCGACCGTGCGGTGGACCGCGCACCAGGTGCTGCGCCGGATGCTCCCGATGGGCGCCACGGACGACTACCGCGACTCGTCCGGGCAGATCCAGCTCGCCCAGGTCGACGTGCACGAGGGCTGGATCGGTCGCCCGCTGCGCGCGCTCGAGTCCGCCAGCGGCTCACGGATCGCCTACCTCACCCGCTACGGCGACGGCGTGCTGCCGACGTCGGACACCGTCCTCCAGGAGAACGACACCGTGCACGTGCTGCTCAAGGCCGACGACGCCGCCTTCGTCGAGCGGACCCTCGCGAACGCGCCGGCGGTGACCGAGTGAGGGTCCTCGTCGCCGGCGCCGGGTCCGTCGGACGGTCCATCGCCCGGGAGCTGCTGGGCCACGACCACGAGGTCACGATCATCGACCGGCAGCCGTCCGCGATGCGCGTCGCGTCCGTCGCCGACGCCGACTGGCTCCTCGCGGACGCGTGCGAGCTGCCGACGCTGCGCCAGGCCAAGGCCGACGAGTGCGACGTGGTGGTGGCCGCGACGGGCGACGACAAGGCGAACCTCGTCATCGCGTTCCTCGCGAAGACGGAGTTCGGCGTCCCGCGCACCGTGGCGCGCGTGAACAACCCGAAGAACGAGTGGATGTTCGACGAGGCCTGGGGCGTGGACGTCGCCGTGTCGACGCCCCGGATCATGACGGCGATGGTCGAGGAGGCCGTGACCGTCGGCGACCTGGTCCGGATCTTCACGTTCCACCAGTCCCGCGCGGACATCCTCGAGCTCACGCTGCCCGAGGACTCGCCGCTCGCGGGCGTGCGCGTCGGTCAGGTCGAGTGGCCCGAGGACACCGTGCTCGCGTGCATCGTGCGGGACACCCGCCCGATCGCGCCCAGCCCCGACGACACGCTCGAGGCCCGCGACGAGCTGCTGTTCGTCACGGGACGGGACGCGGACGAGTCCGAGCTGGAGCAGATCCTGACCCGCGGACCAGCGTCCAGCTGATCCACAGCGCGAGGGCCGTCAACGGGATGCCCATGACGAGCTTCGCCGTGCCGAGCCACCCGACCTCCGCGTCGAGGTACAGCGGCACCTGAACCGCGAGCCGGGCGGCGAACATGGCCACCCACGGCCACGTCGCGAGCGCGTAGCGCCGACGCAGGGCCCGGTCGTCGTGCCACGCGACGGCCGCCCCCCACGTGCCGCCGGTGATCGGGCCGTCCTTGTGGAACAGGCCGACGACGAGCCCCACGAGGGGCCAGCCCACGAGGATCGACACGAGCGTCCCCACGAGGTACACGACGTTGACCCACAGGCCGTACAGGAAGTAGTTCTGCGCCTGCCCGGACTTCCACGCCCAGATGACGCCGATGCCCACACCGAGCAGCCCGGAGAAGGCCTGCGTGACGGGCGTGCGCTGCACGAGCCGCACGGCGACCGCGACGAGGGCGGCCGCGGACGCGGCGACGAGCGCGGGCGTGAGCTGCTGCCCCGTGACGAGGTACACGACGACGAAGAGCAGCCCGGGGGCCACCGACTCGACGACCCCGCGCACCCCGCCGACGGCGTCCGCG
Source organism: Cellulomonas chitinilytica (assembly GCF_016862675.1). GTDB lineage: Bacteria > Actinomycetota > Actinomycetes > Actinomycetales > Cellulomonadaceae > Cellulomonas > Cellulomonas chitinilytica. Next base: position 342,935 of record NZ_BONK01000003.1, read on the forward strand.
GCGGAGAACTCCTCGCCGGTCAGCGCCCGCATCCCGCGCAGGCCGCCCTCCTCGGGCTGCACGACGTCGTCGACCGCCTCGAGCGCGTGGTCCACGCGGGTCTCCTGCGGCTGCTCCTGGGGGTGCTCGCGCTCACTCACCGGGACGCGGCCGCAGCTCGTACTTCGGGTTGAACACGGTCCGGCGGCCGTCGACGAGGCACACCAGCCCCTCGATCTTCGCCCGGCGGCCCGGCGCGACGCCGGCGATCTCCCGGCGTCCGAGCCACACGAGGTCCAGGGTCCCGCTGCCGTCGTAGAGCTCGGCCTCGAGCGCCGGGACGCCTTCACGCGGACGCAGGGTCACCGAGCGGATGACGCCCGACACGCTCGCGCGCGAGCGGTTCGTGAGCTGGTCGACGGGCGTGCAGCCGACGACGCGGACCGCGTCGGCCCGCTCCTCGTCGGCCTCGATCTCGGCCTGCGAGGCGACGACCTTGCGCAGGCGGTCCTTGAGCGTCATCGGATCTCCGTGATCTCCGGTCCGCGGGTCAACGGGTCGAACCCGGGCGCCTGCTCGGCGGCCTCGGCGGCCTCGGCGGCCTCGGCGGCCGGGGCCGCCGGACCGGGCAGGCGCAGCTGCAGCAGGTCGCGGGGCGGCAGCGCCTCCGTGCCGCGGACCACGACGATCCCGGCGAACACCTGCTCGAGCGTCTGGGCGGCCTCGGGCTCGACCGCGGCGCGACCCGACAGGACGCCGCGCAGGAACCAGCGCGGGCCGTCCGTGCCGATGAAGCGCGCCGGGCGGTGACCCGTCCGGCCCTCGGGCGTACGGACGGGCAGGCGAGCGAGCAGCTCCCGCCCGAACGGCCCGGGCAGGTCGTCGACCGAGCCGCCCTGCTGGCTGACCGACTCGGCGATCTCCGCGCGGATCTCGTCCCAGATGCCCTCGCGCCGGGGGGCGGCGAAGGCCTGCACCTGCAGCGAGGAGCCGTCGAGCAGCACCGAGGCCGCCGAGACCACGTTGGTGGCCTTGTCGATCTCCATGCGCAGCTCCATGCCCGGGACACCGGGGAGCCGGATCGCGCCGAGGTCGACCCGCGGCAGCTCGTCGTCCACCTCGTCGACGTCCCACGGACCCGAGGTGCGCACCGGCAGCGGCGGCGCCTCCTCGGTCGTCTCGTCGGTGCTCACGTCGTCCGCGCCCGTGGGCTCGGCGACGTCGTCGGTGGCGGAGTCCTTGCCGCCACGCCGGAACAGACCCACGACTCACTCCTCCTCGGCACGCACGTGCGTGCCGTACCTGGCAACGGTAGCCCCGCGTTCGGCGGCCACCTAGCCCGCCACCTCTGCGGTGCCGCGGGACTCGCTCGGTGCGTTCCAGCCGCCGCTCGAGCCGAAGCCGCCCTCGCCGCGGTGCGAGCCGGGCAGGCGCTCGACGTCCACGAACCGGACCCGCTCGACGCGCTGCACCACGAGCTGCGCGATGCGGTCACCGCGGTGCAGCACGAGGGGCTCGTGGGCGTCGGTGTTGAGCAGCGTCACGGCGATCTCGCCGCGGTACCCGGCGTCGACCGTCCCCGGAGCGTTCACGATCGTCAGACCGTGCCGCGCCGCGAGGCCCGAGCGCGGGTGCACGAACGCCGCGAAGCCGTCGGGCAGCGCGATCGCGACGCCGGTCGGGACGGTCGCCCGACCCTGCGGCGGCAACGTCACGTCGACCCGGGCGACCAGGTCGGCACCGGCGTCACCGGGGTGCGCGTACGCCGGGGCGGGGAGGTCCGGGTCGAGGCGGAGCAGGAGCACCTCGGTGCTGGGTTCGGCCGTCACGGGGCCCGACCCTACCGGCAGGGGTGGGATGCTGGGGCCATGCCCGACGTGCCCGACCGCCTTCCCGCGCCCGCGAGCGGCCCCGAGACCGGCCCGGTCCCGTCGGGGACGTCGCCCGCGTACTCCGAGCGGCTGTGGCCCGGTGCCCTGGCGTGGGTCCTGCTGGGGGTCGTCGCGGTGATGGTCGGGATCGCGCTCGTCCCGGTGGACGCCACAGCGGGTGCGGCGGTCGCGGCGCTCACGGTGGCCGTGGGCACGGTCGCCCTGCTGCGCACGTCACCGGTGGTGGAGGTCTCCGGTGGCATGCTGCGTGCGGGTTCCGCCCGCATCCCGCTCGCCCTCCTGGGCGACGCGCGGGCCCTGGACGCTGTGGCGACGCGGGCCGAGCTCGGGCCGCGCCTGGATGCGCGGGCGCACCTGTGCCACCGCGGCTGGGTGCCGACGGCCGTGCGCGTCGAGGTGCACGACCCGCGGGACCCGACGCCCTACTGGGTGGTGTCGTCGCGGCGTCCGGCCGAGCTCGTCGCCGCCGTCCGCGGCGCCTGACCCGTCCGCGCCGCCTGGGCGGCGCGGCAGCCTGCGGTCACGCTCCCACAGACGGACGGCCGACCACCCGTGAGGGTGATCGGCCGTCGCGTGGGTCGATCGGTGCTGCGCGCAGCGTCAGGCAGCGCACTCCGAGCAGACGGGGTGCCCGTCGCGCTCGTAGGCGAGCTGGCTGCGGTGGTGCACCAGGAAGCAGTGGGAGCACGTGAACTCGTCCGCCTGCCGGGGCAGGACCCGCACGGAGAGCTCTTCGCCCGAGAGGTCGGCACCAGGGAGCTCGAACCCTTCGGCGGCCTCGGTCTCGTCCTCGTCCACCACGCCAGAGTTCTTGTCCGAGCGCCGAGTCTGGAGCTCCTGGAGCGAGTCCTCGCTCAGGTCCTCCTCGGTCTTGCGCGGGGCGTCGTAGTCGGTAGCCATGTGTGGCGTCACACTCCGTGGTCCAGGTGGATTGTCGTACGCGGGATCAATGCCGCAGAGACAGGTTTTGTTCCCGTGCGCGGTGGGATTCTGCACCACATCCGGCGCGGTTGCGAACACGGACACGTGACCACATTCGTGGGGGCCTCTCGCGCCCGTTTTCACATGTCCGAGTCGGCCCGCATCTCTTCGAGAAGACCCACCAGCTCGGCCACCTGCGAGGGGTGCCCGGCCACGGTCATGTCGACACCCGCACGACGCCCGCGCAGGCCTGTGACCAGGGCGCCTGCCTCCTGCGCGACGAGTCCGGCGGCCGCCAGGTCCCACGGCGCGAGACCCCTTTCGTAGAACAGGTCGAGACCTCCGAACCCCAGCGTGCACAGCTCGATCGCCGCGGAACCGTTGCGACGAATGTCACGTACTCGGGGCAACAGCTCGACGAGCACGCGCGCCTGGGAACGCCGACGCGTGGCGAGGTATCCGAAGCCCGTGCCGACCAGGCATCCGCTCAGCGGGCGCGCTTCGCCGATGCTGAGCCGGCGACCGTCGAGGTAGGCGCCCCGACCGTGGCCGGCGGTGAACGTGCGACCGTCGGACGGGGCGTGCACGCACCCCGCGAGCACCGTCCACGTCGCCGGGTCGGGCGCACGCCCGTCGTCGCCGGCCGGGCCGACGACCGCGGCGACCGACACCGCGTACGACGGGATGCCGTAGAGGTAGTTGACGGTGCCGTCGATCGGGTCCACGACCCACGTGACACCCGAGGTCCCCGGCACGAACCCCTGCTCCTCACCGAGGATCCCGTCCCGCGGCCGCAGCTCCCCCAGCCGGCGGCGCAGCAGCTCCTCCGACGCGAGGTCCATCGCCGTCACGACGTCGACCGCGCTCGACTTCGTGGCGGCCACCTCGACGCGGTCGGGGCGGCCCTCGTGCACCATCCGCCCCGCCTCGCGCGCGAGCCCCTCGGCGATCGCCACGAGCTCGTCCACCTGGTCCGCTGCCATCGGGAGGTCGGTCACGTCGTCCATCCTGCCGGACGGCGTCAGAGCCCCGCCTTCCCCCGCCACGGACCGGGCACGCTCAGCCGCAGGCGCAGGGCGGCGACCCGCAGCGCGAACACCCCGAGCACGATCGCGACGCTGCCCGCGGTGCCGAGCACGCCCTGCTCCGCGAGCACGACGGTCAGGGTCGCGCCGAGCAGGGCCGGTGTCGCGTAGAGCTGCCGGTCCTGCAGCACGACGGGCACCTCGGCGGTGAGCAGGTCACGCAGCACTCCCCCGCCGACGCCCGTCATGACCCCGACCAGCGCGGCCGCGACCGGCGTCGCACCGTACTCGAGACCTTTGAGCGTGCCGACCACCGTGAACAGCGCGAGCGCCCCCGCGTCGAGCACCACGATGAACCGCCGGGCGCGCTCGAGGCGCGGGTGGAAGAAGTACATGACCGTCCCGCCGAGCACCGCGGTCACGATGAACCGCCAGTCCGAGATCCCGACCGGCGGCACGGCCCCGATGAGGACGTCCCGCAGCATGCCGCCGCCGAGGCCCGCGGCCCAGCCGAGCACGAGGATGCCGAAGGCGTCGAGCTGCTTGCGCACCCCCGCGAGCGCCCCTGCCATCGCGCCGACGAAGACGCCGCCGATCTCGAGGACGGGCTCGAGCGGGATCTCGGTGATCACGTCCCGCATCATCGCAGCGCGCACCTCCCGGGCGGCGCACCGCCGCGGATCCGCACGGCGCGCGCCGAGAGGTGGCAGGCTCTTCCCGAGGTACCGGGAGGTCGTATGAATGAGCTCGAGCTCAAGGGGCTGCACGAGGACGGGGAGCACCTGGTCCTCGTGGGCCCGGGCGGCGAGCAGTTCCGCCTGCGCATCGACGAGGCGCTGCGGGCTGCCGTGCGCCGTGACCGGCCGCAGCTGGAGCAGCTGCGCGCGGAGAGCGCGGGGACGCTGAGCCCCCGGGAGATCCAGGCGCGGATCAGGGCCGGGGCGACGACGCAGGAGGTGGCCGACACCGCGGGCATCCCCGTGGAGCACGTGCGCCGCTACGAGGGGCCCGTGCTCGCGGAGCGCGAGTACGTCGCGGAGCAGGCCCGCGGCACGCGCGTCGGTCGTGACGCCGGCGCGCCGACCCTCGGCGACCTGGTGACCGACCGGCTCGCTACGCGTGGCGTCGACCTGTCGTCGCTCGCCTGGGACGCGGCCCGTGAGGCGTCGGGGCCGTGGACCGTCTTCGCCCGCTTCTCGGTCGCCGACGAGACCCGTGAGGCGCGCTGGACGTTCGACGCGTCGCGGCGGACCGTCGTCGCCGACGAGGACGAGGCCCGGTGGCTCTCCGAGACCGAGATCGCCGACGAGCCGGTGTCCCGCCGGCACCTGGCCGCCGTGCGGGACGTCGTGTTCGACTTCCAGGCGGACGGCTCGGTGCTGTCCGGGGACCTGGTCGCACCGTCCGCGCCCGAGCCCGACCCGGTCGACGAGACGCACACGCTGCTCGACGACCTGCGCGCCCGACGCGGCACACGGCAGGCGCTCGAGCTGGAGGACGACGACACCGACGAGTTCGAGGGGTTCGGGCCGCAGCACGCGTTCGACTTCCAGCGGCTCGAGCAATCGGTGCCGGGCGCGCACCCGGTGGACGCCGACCACGAGGCCGAGGCCGTGGTGCTGCCCGTGCCCGCCGCGGAGCCGTCGGTGGTCGACGCACCGGCCGAGGACGACGTGCACGCCGAGCGGCCACGTGCCCGCCGGGGCCGCGCGAAGGTCCCGAGCTGGGACGAGATCGTGTTCGGGGCGAAGCCCGAGTAGGCGGAAGCGGTCAGGCGTCCAGCGGCAGGCGTCCCTGGTCGGCGGCAGGCGCGAGGCCGAGCGTCTGCGGGCTCGGTGAGGCGGCACGTGCGGCCGCCGCGGTCATCCGACGCATGTGGTGCCGTCGGCACAGCACCTCGTACCCGACCTCGTCGGCGCCGGCCGCGACGTCCCCGACGACCACCTGCGCCCCCTCGACGACCATCGTGCCGCCGACGGTGCGGGCGTTGTGCGTCGCCCGCGCACCGCACCAGCACAGGGCCCTGACCTGCAGCACCTCGACCCGGTCGGCGAGCTCGACGAGGCGCGCCGAGCCGGGGAACAGCCGGGCACGGAAGTCCGTCGAGATGCCGAACGCGTACACGTCGACGGCGAGCTCGTCGACCACGCGCGCGAGCTGCTCGACCTGCTCCGCGGTGTAGAACTGCGCCTCGTCGCCGACGAGGTAGTCGACGGCCCGGCCGTGCGTCCGGCGGGTGATGACCTCGGACCAGAAGTCCGTGTCGTCGCCCACCTCGTGAGCCCGCTGGGTCAGCCCCAGCCGGGACGAGATCGTCGCCGTCCCGGCCCGGTCGTGCCGGGTGAACAGCACTCCGTCACGACCGCGCGCCGCGTGGTTGTGGTGCATCTGCAGCGCGAGCGTCGACTTGCCGCAGTCCATCGTGCCGGAGAAGAACACGAGCTCGGCCACGGTCACGCACCTTCCGTCGTCATGCCACGACCACGCAGGGCACGAGCATCTCGTGCCGGGTCAGCGAGCCGTGCACGCCGACGAGCTCGAGCGAGGCGGCCGTCTGGGTCGTGGAGTCCACCACGGTGGCACGGCCGGTCATCGCGACGACGACCTGTCCGACCACGGGCTCGACGCGCGGCGTGACCGCACCGAACCAGCCGGACGCGACCGCCTCGTCGCGCGTCACCACGACGGCGTGCTCGCCGAGCACGTCACGCCACCGCTTCGCGACGACGTCGGCGTCGGCCCCCGGGTCGAGGTGCAGGTGCAGCGCTCGCGGCTCGCCGGCGACCAGCGCGACGTCGGTCGACAGCACGGGGTGCGTCCCGGCGTCCCACCGCAGCGTGCGGTCGACGTCGACCATGCCGTGGTCGGCCGTGATGACGAGCACCGTGTCGCGCGGGAGCCGCCGGGCCAACCGGCCGAGCTCCGCGTCGAGGTCGGCGAGCGCGTCGCCCCACTGGCTCGAGCCCCAGCCGTGGTGGTGGCCGGCCTTGTCGACGTCGCCCCAGTACAGGTACGCGACGCCGGGGCGCCGCAGCACGTCGAGCGTCGCGTCGACCCGGTCGGAGAGGCTCTCGGCGGTGCGGTAGGCCGCGCCGCGCAGGGCGGCCTCCGTCAGGCCCGACCCGGCGAACCTGGCCGGTCCGATGCTGGTCACAGGCGTGCCGCTGTCGGCGAGGCGTTCGAACACCGTCGGCGCAGGCTGCCACTCGCGCGCGGGCGGGAGGCCCGTCCACGAGACCAGGTTCCCGAGCGTGCCCGTGCCCGGGACGCGCACCGTGTAGCCCAGCATCCCCGTGCCGCCGGGCGGCTCCGCCAGGCCGAACGTGCCCATCGCGGTCGCCGTGGTCGACGGGAACGTGCTCGTCAGCGGCGTCGATCCACCGAGCCTGCCCCGCAGGAACGGCGCGTGCCCGGCGCGGTCGGCGAGGTTCGCGAAGCCGAGGCCGTCGACCAGCACGACGCACGCCCGCGACGCCGTCGGCAGACCGAGGGTCGTCCGCGCGTCGCCGGCCCCGGGCACGGCGTCGACGCCGAGCGCCCCTGCGACCGCGGGCAGGACGTTGCCCAGGCACGGCCACGACGAGCCCGGCAGGACGAGGTCCGCCGCGGCGAACCGGTCCGTGGCGCTCGTCTCGACCGTCGCGCGCTCGGTCGCCGTCATCGCGGACGGGTGCTCGCCGCCGAGAGGCGACGGGCGAACGCGGCCGCGGCACGGACGGAGTCGACGCCTTCGGCGGCGGCGCTGACGCGCACGACGACGTCGTCGGGCGTCATCGTGCCCGTGAACCCGTGGTCGGCGTCGCAGGCGGGGTCGCCGCACGTCGCCGGCTCGAGGTCGACCCGCGACACCGCACCCCACCCGATCACGAGCGTGAGCTCCGTCGCCGGGCTGCCGGGCACGTGCTGCTCCGGGCTGGGCACGACGTGCGTGACCGCGACCGACCGGAGCTCGGCGAGCGGGACGGCCTCGGTCGTGGCGGAGGCGCTGGCCGACGGGTGCTCCGAGTCGGCGGGATGGTCGTCCACGTGGGTCACGACCAGACGGGTCGGCGTGAGCGCGAGGACCGTCACGTGGCGACGGACCTCCGCGGCGTCGAACGTGGTCTCGGGATGGACGAGGTGGGCGACCACCGGTTCGTCGGCGAGCGCGACGTCGAGGACGTCGGCCACGAGGTCCGGGTAGTAGCCGGCGCGGTGCAGGTCGCCGCGCAGGTCGTTGGAGACGGCAGGCACCCGCTCATCCTCCCACCTCGCAGGGCGTCGTCCGGCAGCCACCCGGATGACGCCGCCCGTCACGTGCTGGCCAGCCGCCTCGTGGCGTCCGTCCGGTCGGCGGGGGCGAGGGTCGCACGGGCCCCGAGCGCCACGCTGCCGTGCTCGGACACCACCACGGGGTTGACCTCGAGCATCCTCAGCTCGGGCAGGTCGTCCGCGAGCACCGCGACGCGGGCGATCAGGTCCTCCAGGGACGCCACGTCGACGGCCGGCAGGCCGCGGTAGCCGAACAGCCGCGGCGTCGCGCGGGCGGAACGGACGAGCTCCCCCACGTCGACGTCGGTCAGGGGCGGGAAGCCGTAGGTCACGTCGCCGAGCAGGTCGAACGCGTCGCCCCCGAGGCCGAAGCTCACGATGGGCCCGAACAGCGGGTCCTCCGCGGAGCGGACGACGCACGCCGAGCCGTGCGGGGCCATCGACTGCACCTCGAGCGGGGCGTCGGTCGCGTCGCCGCGGTGGGCGGCCGCGAGCGTGAGGACCGCCTCGACGTCGGCCCGGAGCTCGACCTCGTCGGCGACGTCGAGCCGGACACCGCCCAGGTCGGCGCGGTGCCGCAGCGCCGGCACGGTCGTCTTGACCGCGACGGGCCAGCCGATCGCCCGGGCGACGTCGACCGCCTCGTCGGCGTCGTGCACCGGGTAGGAGGGCAGCACGTCGACGCCGACGGTGGCGAGGAGCTCGCGCGTGCGCAGGGCGTCGAGAGGCAGGACGGCCCCGACGCCCGGCTCGCCGAGCCACCGGGCGACCAGCCGCCGCGCCGCCCGGGTGTCCGCGCCGGTCGGGTGCACCGGTCGTCCGCGGTCCCCTGCCCGCCACACGGCGTAGCGTGCCGCCCGGCCGAGGGCGAGGGCGGCGTCCTCCGGGGTGCTGTAGGCAGGGACCGTCCACGAGCGGCCGTCGCCGCCGGGCGCCGTGAGCGCCGGGGTGATGCCGTGCAGGTCCAGGAGGCACGCGGCGGTCGCCTTCCCGGTGGACGCGGCGGCGTGCGCGACCGACGACGGCAGGGTGGACGACACGTCGCCGACGGTCGGGATGCTGACCACGAGCACCACGTCGCTCTCGGGGTCGGCGTAGAGCCGCCCGACCGTCGAGCGGACCGTCTCGTCGTCGGCGTCCTCCGGCAGGAGCTCGACGAGCCCGGACACCTGCAGCCCGCTCGCGGACGCCGCTTCCGCGACGAGCGCCGCGACGGACGCGGACGACGCGAGGATCGCGGTGCGGCGGCCGGCGGGCAACGGCTGGTGCGCGAGGAGCTGGGCGACATCGAGGAGCTGGTGGGTGTTGTCGACGCGGATGACGCCGGCCTGGCGCAGGACCTCCTCGAGGGTCCGGGGCGGTGCGTACGTGGGCCGCACGGCGTGACCGGGCGGGACGACCTGGCCCGACCGTCCGGCGGTGACGACGACCACGGGCTTGGTCAGCGCGAGCCGCCGCGCGATGCGGGAGAACTTGCGGGGGTTGCCGATCGACTCCAGGTACAGGCCGACGACGTCCGTGCCGTCGTCGTCGCCCCAGAACTGCATGACGTCGTTCCCGGAGACGTCCGCCCGGTGGCCGGACGAGACGAGCTCGGCGATGCCCAGCCCCCGCCGCCGGACCGCCGCGAGCAGTGCGACCGCGAGCGGTGCGGACTGGCAGAACAGCCCGATCCTGCCCCGGTCGGGCTGCTCGGCGGCGAGCGACGCGTTGAGCGTGACGTCCTCGCCGAGGCTGAGCAGCCCGTAGGACGCAGGCCCGACGACCCGGATGCCGGCGCTGTGCGCGGTGCGCAGCAGCGTGCGCTGCAGCTCGAGCCCGTCGGGCCCGGTCTCGCCGAAGCCCGCGGACAGCAGGACGACGCCGCGCACTCCGAGCGTGCCGAGCGCTCGCACCACCGGGACCGCCTCGGGTGCGGGCACGGCCACGACCGCGAGCTGCACGGGCCCGGGCACGTCGTGGACCTGCGGGTACAGCCTCACGCCGGCGTCTGCGGCGACGTCGGCGGGCAGGCCGACAGCGTGCACGGACACGCCGGTCCCTGACGCCGTGAGGTTCTGCAGGGCCCGGGCGGCCTGGCGGCCGTGCAGCGTCGCGTCCGCGTCCGGCCCCGGTCCGACGACGACGACGGAGCGGGCTTCGAGGAGCGCGCGCATCGACAGCGACTCGGCCCGGTGCTCCCGGTCGGCCATCACGGCGAGCGACCGGTCGGTGGGGTCGATGTCGAAGCCGACCGCGACGATGCCGTCCTCGGTGCGCTGGCGCACCTCGTAGCCGGCCTCCCGGAAGACGGCGATCATGCGGCCGTTCTGCGGGAGGACCTCCGCCACGAACCGCCGGACGCCACGCTCGCGCGCCGCGGCGGCGAGGTGCTCGAGCAGGACGGACCCGAGCCCGCGGCCCTGCACCGCGTCCGCGACGTTGAACGCGACCTCTGCCTCGTCGGTGCCGACGCGGTCGTACCGGGCGACGCCGAGGATGTGCTCGAGGCCGCTGCCGTCGCTCGCGACCGCGACGAGCGCCACGCGGTCGACGTGGTCGACGGTGACGAGCCGTTGCAGGTCCCGTTCGGGCAGCCGCTGCAGCGGTGCGAAGAACCGCAGGTACGTGGACCGTTCGGACTGGCCCACGTGGAACGTCTGGAGCGCGTCCGCGTCGGTGGTGAGGATGGGGCGGACGTGCGTCGTGGAGCCGTCGGCGAGGACCACGTCCGCCTCCCACGCGGCCGGGTACGCGGGTCGGCCCGAGGGGGCGGCGTCTCCTGCGACGACTGCCATGCTCGCCAGGCTAGCGGCGGGACGTCCCACGTCCGCACCGATCCGCGCGCCGGTGCCGGGCTGCGCCGCCGGACGGTCCACAATGGACGCCGCACCACCGACCCGCACCGAGGAGCACAGACGCATGGCGCGCCGCCCCGCGACCCCCGACCTGCCCCCCGAGGACCTCGTCGAGCGCATCGTCGACATCGACGTCGCGACCGAGATGGAGGGCTCGTTCCTCGAGTACGCGTACTCGGTCATCTACTCGCGTGCGCTCCCCGACGCGCGTGACGGCATGAAGCCCGTGCAGCGCCGCATCCTCTTCCAGATGTCGGACATGGGCCTCCGGCCGGAGCGTCCGTACGTGAAGTCGGCGCGCGTCGTCGGCGAGGTCATGGGCAAGCTGCACCCGCACGGCGACGCCGCGATCTACGACGCGATGGTGCGTCTCGCGCAGCCGTTCTCCCTGCGCCTGCCGCTCGTCGACGGGCACGGCAACTTCGGCTCGCTCGACGACGGCCCGGCTGCGGCCCGGTACACCGAGGCGCGGATGGCGCCGTCGGCGATCGCGATGACGGCGGGGCTCGACGAGGACGTCGTCGACTTCGTCCCGAACTACGACAACAAGCTGACCCAGCCGGAGGTGCTGCCGGCGGCCGTGCCGAACCTGCTGGTCAACGGCGCGTCGGGCATCGCGGTCGGCATGGCGACGAACATGGCGCCGCACAACCTCGTCGAGGTCGTCGCCGCCGCGCGCCACCTCGTGATGCACCCCGACGCGACGCTCGACGACCTCATGCGCTTCGTGCCCGGGCCGGACCTGCCGAGCGGCGGGAAGATCGTCGGGCTCGACGGCGTCCGCGACGCCTACCGCACGGGCCGCGGGGCGTTCCGGACGCGAGCCACCGCGCGCATCGACAACGTGACGCCGCGCCGCAAGGGCATCGTCGTCACGGAGCTGCCGTACACGGTCGGGCCCGAGAAGGTCATCGAGAAGATCAAGGAGGGCGTGCAGTCCAAGAAGCTCTCCGGCATCTCCGACGCCGTCGACCTCACGGACCGCGTGCACGGCCTGCGCCTCGTGATCGAGGTGAAGACGGGCTTCAACCCGGAGGCGGTCCTCGAGCAGCTCTACCGGTACACGCCGCTCGAGGACTCGTTCTCGATCAACAACGTCGCGCTCGTCGACGGCCAGCCCCGCACGCTGGGGCTGCGCGAGCTGCTGCAGGTCTGGGTGGACCACCGGATCTCGGTCGTACGCCGGCGCACGACGCACCGCCTCGGTCGCCGGCAGGAGCGCCTGCACCTCGTCGAGGGCCTGCTCGTCGCCATCGTCGACATCGACGAGGTGATCCAGGTCATCCGCACGTCCGACGACGCCGAGGAGGCGCGCGGGCGCCTGCGCACCGTGTTCGACCTGTCCGACCCGCAGGCCGAGTACATCCTCGAGCTGCGGCTGCGCCGCCTCACCAAGTTCTCCCGCATCGAGCTCGAGCGCGAGCAGCAGCAGCTCACCGAGGAGATCGCGGAGCTGCAGGCGATCCTCGCGGACGACGCCCGGCTGCGGACCGTCGTCTCGGACGAGATGGCGGAGGCGGCCGCGACGTACGGCACCCCGCGGCGCACGGTGCTGCTCGAGTCCGCCGGCGGCGCGACCGTCACGGGCGCGCCGGCGGCCCGCGGTTCCGCGGCACCGCTGGAGATCGCGGACACCGCCTGCTGGGTGCTGCTGTCCGGCACGGGGCTGCTCGCCCGGACCGCGGGCGACGAGGAGCCGGTCCGTGACGACGGCACGCGTCGTGCCCGCCACGACGTCCTGGCGTCATATCTGCCGACGACGGCGCGCGCCGAGATCGGTGCCGTGACCTCCCGCGGTCGTGTCGTGCGGCTCTCCGTCCTGGACCTGCCCGCGCTGCCCCCGACCGACGGGCACCCGTCGCTGTCGGGCGGCGTGCCGCTCGCCGAGGTGGTCGCCGTAGAACCCGGCGAGCAGGTCGTCGCCCTCACCTCCCTCGCCACCGACGCGCCGACTCTCGCGCTGGCCACCGCCCAGGGCACCGTGAAGCGCGTCGCCCAGGGGGACGTGCCGGGCAACAGGGACGCGTGGGACGTGATCGCGCTCAAGGACGACGACACGGTCGTCGGCGCGGTCGCGGTGCGCGAGACCGACGAGCTCGTGCTCGTCAGCTCCGACTCGTCGCTCCTGCACTTCCCCGCCTCGTCGGTCCGTCCGCAGGGCCGTGCGGCAGGAGGCATGGCGGGCATCAAGCTCGCCCCGGGGCACCGGGTCGTGGCGTTCGCCGCGGTGCCCGAGGACCGGGCGTCCGAGGCCGTCCTGGTCACGGTGTCGGGGTCGTCCACCGCACTCCCCGGCACGCAGGCGGGCGCGGCGAAGGTCACCCCCTTCGACGCGTACCCGGGCAAGGGCCGGGCCACGGGCGGCGTCCGCTCGCACCGGTTCCTCAAGGGCGAGGACGCCCTGATCCTCGCGTGGGTCGGCGCGGCGCCGGCGTGGGCCAGCGGCTCGGCGGGCCAGCCGATCGACCTGCCCGTGCCGGACCCCCGGCGCGACGGGTCCGGTACGCCCCTCGGCGCACCGGTCCACGCGATCGGCTGACCTACACGAGCACGGTCACGTTGTCGCGCTTCGCCGCCTGCGGCACCGCGAGCCGGACCGGCACGGGCGGGGCCTTGCGCTGGGCGAGGTTGTGCTGCAGGACGGCGGCGGTGAGCAGCGCCTGCCCGGCGAGGTAGGTGAGCATCACCCAGAAGTCCTGCCCCGGCAGGGACCAGCCGGGCACGAACTGCTCCAGCGCGATCAGCGAGTCGGACACGACGAACACGGCCGCGCCGAGGCCAGCCGTCCGCCCGAGACCCGTCGCGAGGACGGCCATCGACACCAGGCAGCCCCCGTACACCGCCACCGGGACCAGCAGGCCGCCGGCGTGCGGCGCGCACACCGCCACCAGCCCGACGAGCACCGCGCCGTACGCGACGAGCGCGACGGGCCGGCGGTGCACGACGGACCGGCGCGCGTACGGCGTGAACGCGACCACGTAGACGATCTGCGCCGCCAGGAAGCAGCCCACCATCACGAGGAACGCCTGCTCCCCCGCGAACGCCGGCAGCAGGTCGCCGAGCCACGACAGCCCGAGCGCGACGGCGACCAGGTTGACCAGCCGGCCCCGCGGCCACCGCGCGACGGAGAGCAGCACACCGGCCAGCGCAGGCATCGCGAGCCACTGGGCGACCTCGCCGACGGCGTCCGCGCCGACGAGCCGCGCGACGAGCAGCACGACGCTCACGACGACGAACGCCCCGACCCATGCACGTGCGGCGGTGGACAGCGTGCGCACCACAGCGACCTCCTCGCGGACCGGACGTCGTCGTCCGGCATGCCGATGCCCGGACCTCGTCGTCCGGGCGTGGGCCGATGCTAACCCCCGGGCCGCCTGCCCGGTGGCAGGTTCGACGCGGCCACCGGGTGGCTTCGCGGACGGTGCCGACGACCTGCTCAGAGCTCGATCGAGTACATGATCTCGCGGTGCTGCGCCTCGAACCCGAGCCGCTCGTACAGACCGTGCGCGCCGGACTGGTTCGCGCTGTCCACGCCGAGCACCGCGTACTGCATGCCGTCCGCCCGGTACGCGGTCATCGCCGCGACGAGCAGGCTCGGCGCGAGCCCACGGCGCCGCCATCCGGGCCGCACGCCGAGCAGCTCGACGTACCCGAACGAGAAGCCGTTCACCGCCCAGTCCTGCTCGTACCGGCCGGACATCAGGTACCCGGCGACCTCGCCGGTGGCCTCGTCGACCGCGACCGTGCTCCACATGGGGGCGAACATGCTGCGGTGCTGCGCCCACTGCTCGGCGTTGCGGGGCTCGCTCCCCCAGTGGTCGGCGAAGGCCTCGTTGTGCGCGAGCCGGACCTGCTCCTCGAGGTCGGCGCTCCACGGCACCAGACGGATGCCGGCGGGCGGGTCCGCGAGAGGCAGCGGCTCGGCCAGCGAGCGGCGCATGTCGTCGTAGTACCGGACGGGCCGGAAGCCCGCCGCGGTGAGCAGGCGCGCGGTCGCCGTCGCGGACTCCTGGATGTGCACCGCCAGACGCCCGGGGACAGCCGCGGTGGAGCGCGCCAGCAGCTGGCGCCCGCGCCCCTCGGACCAGGCGAGCACGGCACGGCCGACACCCCGCCCCCGCCACTGCGGGTCGACCCCGCCGTCGAGGAACGCACGGATCGTGCGGACGTCACCGGGCAGGGCGGTGACCTGCGCGTACGCGCGCAGCACGCCATCGGCGTCGACGCCGGTGATCGTGTCCGTCGTGGGGTCGTGCCAGTCGCCGTCGAACCGCTCCTGCGCCTCGGGGACCGCCGTCCGGTACGGCGCACCGTCGGCCTCCTCCACGGCGTTCAGCAGGCGTGTGAGGGCCTCGGCGTCGTCGCGCCGCAGCGGGCGCCACGTCAGGCCCAGGCCGTCGGGCGGGCGAGGCGGTGCGGCCGGGGCGTCCGCACGGTCGGCGAGCGGGGACAGCGAGGTGTCGGTCACGCTCGCCACCCTTCCCGCGGCACGACGGGACGGCAACCGACTTTCGGACGGCTCGCCCCGTCGGGCGCGTGACGGTCAGGCGTCGATGCGGCCCCGGTCGAGCGCGTGGGCGCCCGCGACGATGAAGTCCTTGCGGGGAGCCACGTCCGACCCCATGAGCAGCTCGAAGATCTCCTCGGACCGCTGCGCCGTCTCGACGGTCACCCGTCGCAGCGTCCGGTGACGGGGATCCATGGTGGTCTCCGCGAGCTGGTCGGCATCCATCTCGCCGAGGCCCTTGTACCGCTGGATGTCGTCCTTGTACTTCTTCCCGGACCGGTCGAGCCGCTTCAGCGTCGTCGCCAGCTCGGCCTCCGAGTACGTGTAGATGTACTTGTCCGCCGGGTCGTCGCTCCGCCGCCCACCCATGAGCTCGATGCGGTGCAGCGGCGGGACGGCGGCGTACACACGGCCGGCCTCGACGAGCGGACGCATGTACCGGAAGAACAGCGTCAGCAGCAGCGTGCGGATGTGGGCGCCGTCGACGTCGGCGTCCGTCATCAGCACGATCTTGCCGTAGCGCGCCGCCTCGAGGTCGAACGTGCGGCCCGACCCGGCGCCGAGCACCTGGATGATCGCCGCGCACTCGGCGTTCTTCAGCATGTCCGTCACGGACGCCTTCTGGACGTTGAGGATCTTGCCGCGGATGGGCAGCAGCGCCTGGAAGTCCGAGCTGCGCGCCAGCTTCGCGGTGCCGAGCGCGCTGTCGCCCTCGACGATGAACAGCTCGCTGCGGGCGACGTCGTCGATCCGGCAGTCCGCGAGCTTCGCCGGCAGCGACGACGTCTCGAGCGCGTTCTTGCGCCGCGAGATCTCCTTCTGCTTGCGGGCGGACAGCCGCGCGCGCATCTCGCCGACGACCTTGTCGAGCAGGAGGCTCGACTGGGCCTTGTGGTCCCGCTTCGGCGACACGAAGATCGCGCCGAGCTCGGTGTCCAGGACCTTCGCCACGATGTTGCGGACGGGAGCCGTGCCCAGGACCTCCTTGGTCTGGCCCTCGAACTGCGGCTCCGCGAGCCGGACGGTCACGACCGACGTGAGGCCGGCGAGGACGTCCTCCTTCTCGATCCGCTCCGTCGCGGCGTCCTTGGCCGAGATCTTCAGCCGACGGGCGTTCGCCTCGACGGCCTTGCGGAGCGTGCGCAGCAGCCCCGCCTCGAAACCGGCGAGGTGGGTGCCGCCCTTGGGGGTCGAGATGATGTTGACGAAGCTGCGGACCTCGGTCTCGTAGCCGGTCCCCCACCGCAGCGCGATGTCCACCTCGCAGGTCCGGGTGACCTCCTGCGGAGTCATGTGCCCGCGGTCGTCGAGCACCGGCACGGTCTCCGTGAACGTCCCGGTCCCCGTCAGGTGCCACGTGTCCGTCACCGCGGCGTCGGGTGCGAGGTGGTCGACGAAGTCGACGACACCGCCGGAGTGGAAGAACGTCTCCTCGTGCGGCCCGTCGGCGCCCGGCGTACCGGAGATGCCCCGCTCGTCGCGCACCACGAGCGTGAGGCCGGGGACGAGGAAGCTCGTCTGCCGGGCCCGGGTGACGAGCTCGTCGTACGAGAACACGGCCGTCTTGGGGAAGATCTGGCGGTCCGCCCAGTACCGCACGCGGGTGCCTGTACGCGCCCGGGCGACCTTGCCGGCGACCGCCAGCTCGGAGCCCGAGACGAACGGCTCGAACGGCGAGTCCGGACCGCGACCGGCGGCGTCGTCGAAGATGCCCGGCTCGCCGCGGTGGAACGTCATCCGGTGGGTCTTGCCGTCACGGTCCACCTCGACGTCGAGGCGGGCGGACAGGGCGTTCACCACGGACGCACCGACGCCGTGCAGGCCACCGGACGCGCCGTACGAGCCGCCGCCGAACTTGCCGCCCGCGTGCAGCTTCGTGAACACGACCTCGACGCCGGTCAGACCGGTCTTCGGCTCGACGTCCACCGGGATCCCGCGCGCGTTGTCCCGGACCTCCACGGAGGAGTCGGCGTGCAGCACGATGTCGATGCGGTCGCCGTGCCCGGCCAGGGCCTCGTCGACCGAGTTGTCGATGATCTCCCACAGGCAGTGCATGAGACCGCGGCTGTCCGTGGTCCCGATGTACATGCCGGGCCGCTTGCGGACCGCCTCGAGACCCTCCAGCACCGACAGGTGCCGGGCGGTGTAGCCCTGCTGCGGAGATGTCGTCGTCACGGCCCGAATGGTATCCGCCGCACCTGACAGGCCGTCGGCACCATGCCGTCGGCGGGTGCTTCACCCTCCTCGGGGTACGCGCACAGCGAACCACCCGCTCTGGGTGCCATGGATGTGGGAACGGGATGGTTGTATGGATTCGTGACTGGGACGACGACCGAACCGCTGACCGCAGCCGACCGCTGCGACCGTTGTGGCGCGCAGGCCTACGTTCGCGTGGTGCTGCCCGTGGGCGAGCTGCTCTTCTGCGCGCACCACGCTCGTGAGCACGCCCCGAAGTTCGAGGCGGTCGCCACACACGTGCACGACGAGACCCAGCGCCTGCTCGAGGAGCACGGCGCGGGAGCCGGCGCCGCACGCTGACGGTCGCCAGACCCGACAGACGACGACGAGGCCCGGACCGGACGGTCCGGGCCTCGTCGCGTCTCTCGCAGTCGCCGGCCGCGCCGGCCATCGCGTCCCCGGTCGCGGTCCGGTCGGTCGCGCCGCGTCGACCGGCGTCGCTGGTCAGCCGAGGACGTCGTTCCACGCGAGGATCCGGTACGACACCACGAGCCCGTGCACCACGAACGGGTCGCCGGCGGCGAACTCCTCGGCCGCGTCGCGGCTCACCAGGACGCACATCGCGCCGTTGACGGCCGGGTCCTCGAACGTCCCGATGCCGACCAGCAGGCCCCGCGCCGCGTAGCTCTCGTAGTGCGCGGTGTGCTCGACCATGTGGTCGGGCGCACGCCGCAGGACGTCCGCGGCGGACTCGTACAGCACGACGTAGCGCGTCGACATGCCCTCAGTCCTACCGCACCGGTGCCGCGGTCCGGCACGGCAGGTCGCGCTCGGCACGGTCGGGTCCAGATGCGACGACGCCCCGCGCCGCGAGGAGCGGAGCGGGGCGTCGACGAACGGCGGATCAGTCCAGGTAGTCGCGCAGCACCTGAGACCGCGACGGGTGGCGCAGCTTGGACATCGTCTTCGACTCGATCTGACGGATCCGCTCACGCGTGACCCCGTACACCTTGCCGATCTCGTCGAGAGTCTTCGGCTGGCCGTCGGTCAGACCGAACCGCATGGACACGACTCCGGCCTCGCGCTCGGAGAGCGTGTCGAGGACCTGGTGCAGCTGCTCCTGCAGGAGCGTGAAGCTCACCGCATCTGCGGGCACGACGGCCTCGGAGTCCTCGATGAGGTCACCGAACTCGCTGTCGCCGTCCTCACCGAGCGGCGTGTGCAGCGAGATGGGCTCGCGGCCGTACTTCTGGACCTCGACGACCTTCTCGGGCGTCATGTCGAGCTCCTTGGCGAGCTCCTCGGGCGTGGGCTCGCGGCCCAGGTCCTGGAGCATCTGCCGCTGGACGCGCGCCAGCTTGTTGATGACCTCGACCATGTGCACCGGGATGCGGATGGTGCGCGCCTGGTCGGCCATCGCGCGGGTGATCGCCTGACGGATCCACCACGTCGCGTAGGTCGAGAACTTGTAGCCCTTGGTGTAGTCGAACTTCTCGACCGCACGGATCAGACCGAGGTTGCCCTCCTGGATCAGGTCCAGGAACAGCATGCCGCGGCCGGTGTACCGCTTGGCGAGCGAGACGACGAGACGCAGGTTCGCCTCGAGCAGGTGGTTCTTCGCGCGACGGCCGTCCTGCGCGATCCACTCGAGCTCACGACGGATCTTGGGCTCCATCGCGACGCCCGCGTTGAGCCGCTCCTCGGCGAACAGACCGGCCTCGATGCGCTTGGCGAGCTCGACCTCCTGCTCGGCGTTGAGGAGCGCGACCTTGCCGATCTGCTTGAGGTAGTCCTTGACCGGGTCGGCGGTCGCACCGGCGGTGACGACCTGCTGCGCCGGGGCGTCGTCGTCGTCGGCGTCGGAGTAGACGAAGCCCTTGTCCTCGGTCTCCTCCTCCTCGGCCGCAGCGGCGGGCTTCGCCGTCTCGCCGTCCTCGGAGTCGTCACCGTCCGCGTCCGCCTCGACGACCTCGGCCACGTCGACGTCGTCCGCGACGACCTCGTCGGTGACGTCGATCTCGACGTCCTCGAGCTCCTCGGGCTCCTCCTCGGAGTCCACGTCGGGAGCATCGGCGACCGTCGCGCCCTTCGGGGCGGCCTTGGTCGCCGCGGGAGCCTTGGCCGTCGACTTCGCGCCGGCGGTCTTCGTCGCGGCAGCCTTCGTCGCCCGCACTGCGGGCTTGGCGCTCACGGCCTCCTCCGTACCGTCGGCGGAGGCGACCACGGCCTTCGCCGAGGGCCGAGCCTTCGCACTGGTGGCGGCCACGGCGCGCGTCGTGGCGGGCACGGCAGGCTCGCGCACACCGATGCCGGCGGTCGCGAGACCGCGGACGACGGCGCGCAGCCGCTTGGCGTCCTGGACGTCGGCCTGCTCGCACGCGGAGCGCAGCTCCTCGGCTCCGACGCTGCCGTGCGTCCGGCCGCGCAGCACGAGGTCCTGCATGGCGGGGTGCTCGAACTCACGCGGAAGTGCGGGATGCGGGGTCTGGGACGACACGAACGACCTTTCGGCAGCAAGACACCCGGGACGTGTCCGGGAGGTAGACAGACATTGTACCGACGATGTCCCGGCAGGACGGCTCATCGGGCACGGTCGGGGGCGTCGATGACGGCCCTTGACGAGTCAACGCCCTAGTTCAACGGGCGAGGCCCGCAGGTGATTCCCGATGTGGCCGTCCGATCGTCGAACCACCGGTTCGCGGCGTGACCCGACCGCTCGCCGACCGAGGTCAGGCCGACGTCGGCTTCACGGTCAGCACCGGGCACGGGGCGTCGAAGAGCACCCGCTGGGCGTTCGCGCCGAGGATCAGCTTGCCGACGGGGCTGCGCCGCCGCAGGCCGATCACGACGAGCTGGGCGTCGACCTCCTCCGCGGTCGCGATGAGGTCGTCCGCGACATCGCCGCCGTCCAGGAGGCGGACCTCGTGCGAGATCCCGGCGCCGGAGAGGTCCGCGTCGACCTGCGAGAGGGCGGTCTCCACCAGAGCACGCTGGTCGGTCGGCTCGTCCGGCCTCGCGCTCACGACGACCACGACGTTCGTGCTGCGGCGTCGCGCCTCGTCGACCGCCGCGTCCAGGGCCGCCCGACCTTCCGGGGTGGCCAGGTAGCCGACCACGATGCTCATCGGTCCTCCTCGTCGATGCGGCCGGACACGCCGTGGAACGGACGCTACCCGAGGCGTGCGAGCAGGACGAGCGCTGGTCGGCATCCACGCCCGGTCAGGCCCCGCGGCGCGTCCAACCAGGCCCGACGCCCGCCTCGACGAGCCCGTGCAGCAGGAGCGCGAGCCGGTAGCGCCCGTCGTCGCCGAGGGCCCGGTCGAGCAGCACGGCGGCACGCGCACCGTCGCCGCGCCACCAGGCGAGCAGGGCGAGGAGCGTGAGCGCGGGAGCCTGCTGACCCGCGCGTCCGTGCGCCACGACGTGCTCGAGCACGTCCTCGTGGACGCGCGTGGCGACCACCGGCGGCGGCGCGGCGCACCCCGGGTCGAGGATCGTCGCGACCGCCGAGGCGAGCGCCGCCTCGTCCCGCGGCGCCGGTGCCGCACCCCGGACGCACCGCTCCGGAAGTTCACCCGTACCGGGCACGAGCGCGACGAGGACGCTGTCCCGGACACGGCGGTCGGCGAGCCCCGCCTCGAGGCGGCCCCACGGGGCCCCGCCCGGTGCCGGACCGGCGCACGCGTGCGACACCGCGGCCCGCCACGCGGCCACCGAGTCCAGCCTCCACCGGGCTGCCGCCTCCTCGCCGGCCTGGAGCGCCTCCTCGCGACGGGCCTCCCACCGGCGCCGCACCCGGGCCACCGAGCGCCGCCGCTCGGCGCTCGCGGGCCGGATGGTCGCGACGTCGGCGCGCGAGTCGGCGACCGCCGACCCGGCGAGCACGAGCTCGGCGCCCACCTGCGTCGAGTCGAGCTCGCGCAGAGGGCGCCCGCCGGACGGGCAGCAGTCGTCACGGCAGTCGAGCGCGAGGTAGCCCGTGGACGTCACGACCCACACCACGACGTCGCCGAAGGGCGCCTCGGCCGCCTCGCGGAACAGCTCGACCGCGCGGTGCGCGGGATGCTCGGCCGCACCTCGAGGGTCGTCGTCGGTGTAGACGACGAGCAGCACGCGCGTGGCGCCGTCCCGGTCGAGCAGCGTGGTGAGCGCGCGCGCACGGTCGGCGCCGTCGTGCGGGTCGGCGAGCTGGAGGAGGTCGACACGGGCGACGACGCCCACGAGCCCGCGAGGCGGGCGCAGGCTCACGGCGACGACGCTCTCCTGCGGGCGGAACCCGAGGCGGTGCGGGACGAGGGCGAGGATCTCGGCGGGTTCGTTGACGCGCAGAGTCGTGGCGGATGGCTGCATGCGTCGCAGCCCATCGCACGCCGGCCGCGCCGCGGCGGCCTCGGCTCCCGGGCTGTGGGCCGACGACCTCGACGCCGGGATGTGGTCGCCTCGAGACGCACCACGGCGGCCTGTGGTCGCGTCGGCGCGCCGCCGGTCAGCCCACTACCCTGGCCCGATGCCTCGCCTCCGCGCCGTCGGCGCCCGCCTCGCCGGCGGCCTCACGGTCGCCGTCGTCGTGGCGCTCGCAGGGTGCTCGTCGAGCGAACCAGCCGCGCTGGCCCCCACCGGGTCCGCTGCCGCGGTGCAGTCCGACCCGGCGCCGACCGAGACCCTGCTCGGCACCCCGGAGAGCGACGGGTCGACGGTCGGGTCGCTGGCCGACGGCTTCCCCGCCGACCTCCTGCCCGTCCCGGCGGGGGCCACGGTGCTCGTCTCCTCGGTCGAGCCGGTGCCCACGACCGACCTCGTCCAGATCAGCCTGAACCTGCGCACCGCGCAGGACACCGACGGCCTCATGGGCGCGGTCCGCGCGCCGCTGCTCGCTGCGGGCTTCGTGGAGGGTGCGCCACCGGTCGTCGAGCCCGGCCTCGCCGCGCAGTCGACGTTCTCCCGCGCCGACGGCACCGAGCTGCTCGTGGTCGGCGTCCTCGACCGTGACGGCGAGCGCACGCTCACGCTCGGTGGCAAGGTCCGGGCCGCGGTCCCCTAGGGTGCCAGGTGTGAGTCAGGACGTCCCCGCCCTCGTCGACGTCGAGGACGTCCGTCCCCGGGTCGACGCGATCCTCCAGCAGCACGTCGCGCAGCTGCGTTCCGTGCTCGCCGTGGCGAGCGCCGACGCCGACGTGCTCGCGGACGCCGTCGAGCAGATGCTGTCCGGCGGCAAGCGCCTCCGCGCGGCGTTCTGCTACTGGTCCTGGAGGGCGCACGGGGGGCAGCCCGGCACGCCCGAGGCCGAGGCCGTCCTGCGCGTCGGCGCCGCGCTGGAGCTGTTCCAGGCGGCCGCGCTGTTCCACGACGACGTGATGGACGACTCGGACACCCGCCGTGGCTTCCCGGCGGCCCACCGGTCCTTCTCCGCGGTCCACGCGGCGCACGGCTTCACGGGTGACGCCGACAAGTTCGGCGAGTCGGCCGCCATCCTCCTCGGTGACCTCACCCTGGTGGCGAGCGAGCAGGAGTTCGCGGGCGCCCTCGCGCTGCAGCCGTGGCCGCGCATCCAGCGCGCCCGCGCCGTGTTCGACCTGATGCGGACCGAGGTGACGATCGGCCAGTACCTCGACGTGCTCGCCCAGGCCCTCCCCTGGGGCGACGACCCGGCCGCCGACGAGGCGCGCGCACGGGAGGTGATCCGGGCCAAGTCGGCGCGGTACAGCGTCGAGCACCCGATCGTCCTCGGCGCGGCGCTGGCGGACGCCGACGAGCCGGAGCTCGCCGCGTGCCGGTCACTCGGTCTGCCCCTCGGTGAGGCCTACCAGCTGCGCGACGACCTGCTGGGGGTGTTCGGCGACCCCGACGCGACGGGCAAGCCCGCGGGCGACGACCTGCGGGAGGGCAAGCGCACGGTGCTGGTCGCACGGTCGCTCGCCCGGGCGCTCGAGACCGGCGACGACGGCACCGTCGCGCTGCTCCGTGAGCACCTCGGGGACCGGGGCATGACGTCGGACGTCGTCGACCTGCTGACGTCGGCGATCGACGCGACGGGCGCACCGCACGAGGTGGAGCAGCTGATCGACGACCTCTCCGGTCGCGCGTTCGCCGTCATGGACGGGCTCGCCTGGCCGGAGCCTGCGCGGTCACGGCTCGCCGCCCTCGCCCACGCCGCGGTCGACCGCCACTCCTGACCGGGGCCGCACCCGGACGGGATCGCTGCGTCCCTCAGGTCAGAGCTCGGCCTGCGCCCGGCGCCGGACCTCCGTCTTGCGCCCTGCACGCAGCGCCTCGATCGGGGTGCCGGGCAGCGACGGGTCGTCGGTGAACAGCCAGGCGATGGCCTCCTCGTCGGAGAAACCTGCGTCCGCGAGCACGGTGAACGTGCCCTGCAGGGCGCTCAGCACGGTCCACTGCGGACCACCTTCCGTGCGTGACGGTGCGGCCGGGTTCGCGAGGTGCCCGGCCACGAGGAACTGCGCCGGCACGGACAGGACCTTGGGCTCGCCGCGGCGGGCCCCGACGAGCCGGCGCTCCTGGAGCAGCCTGCGCACCTTGCCCGCGTCGAGGGCGAGCCGCTCGGAGAGGTCAGGGACCGTCAGCCACTCGTCGACCAGGGAATCGAGCGTGCTCGGGGAGTCATTCACCCGACAAGAGTACGCATGCATGAATTACAGCCGCGCAATTCGCCCTCGCGCTTTCGGAATGCGTGTCGCTGGGCTACGTTCACATTCTGTCACTCCTGTCACACCAGTAACACATGTTCACTCGAGCCCCACCGAAGGAACCGCCATGGCCCAGTCCGTCAACGCCCCCTCCGAGGGACTGCGTCGAGCCGCCACATGTACCGGGGCCACGCTCGCACTGGCCGCCGTCGCCGTCACGGCCACGGGCACCGGCGCGCACGCGGACGAGCAGTACACGGTGCGGGCAGGGGACACCGTCAGCCACATCGCGGCACGCACGAGCACCTCCGTCGCGGCCATCGCGCAGGCGAACGCCCTCGCGAACGTCTCGAAGATCCGGATCGGGCAGGTGCTGACGATCCCGTCGGCGGGTACGCGTGCCGCAGCCACCGCTCCCGCCCCCGCCGCCGCTCCCCCGGCCGCGACCTACGTGGTCCGCGCGGGCGACACCGTCGGCCGTATCGCGAGCCAGCAGGGCACCACCGTCGCCGCGATCGTGGCCGCGAACGGGCTCGACGCGCGCGCGTTCATCCGGATCGGGCAGACGCTCACCGTCCCCGGCGCGTCCGGCGCCACCGCGACCGCACCGGCCGCCTCCGCCGCCACGACGGCCCCCGCAGGCACGTACACCGTCGTCAAGGGCGACACGGTCACGAGCATCGCCGCCCGTCTCGGGACGAGCGCCGCGACGATCGTCGCCGCGAACGGGCTCGACGCACGCGCGTTCATCCGGATCGGGCAGACCCTCACGATCCCCGGGACCGCGCCCCAGGCCGTCGGGAACACGTTCGCCGGTCGCACGTACCCGGACGCCGTCGTCGACGCCGCCAACACGAACCTCGCGACGCTGCGCGCGAACGGCGTGCCGTCGAAGGCCACGATGCAGGCGAAGGTCGCCGCCACCGCGCGCGCCATGGGCGTCGACGTCGCGCTCGCGCAGGCGATCGCGTTCCAGGAGTCGGGCTTCAACCATGCCGTGGTCTCCCCCGCGAACGCGATCGGCACGATGCAGGTCATCCCGAGCTCCGGCGCCTGGGCCTCGGACCTGGTGGGCCGGCGCCTCGACCTGCTGAACCCCGACGACAACGTCGTAGCGGGCGTCGCCATCCTGCGCGCGCTCCTGCGGACGTCCCCCGACGTCCCGACCGCGATCGCCGGCTACTACCAGGGTGCGGCGTCCGTGCAGCGCAACGGCATGTTCGCCGACACGCGGCGGTACGTCGCCAACGTGCAGACGCACATGACGCGCTTCGCCTGAGCGGCCCCGGCTCCGACGAACCGGGCACGCCCGACCGTAGACTCCTGCGCGTGGGAGCCACCGTCACCGATCCGCTCGTGGGCCGCCTGGTCGACGGGCGGTACGAAGTCGTCTCCCGGATCGCCCGCGGCGGGATGGCGACGGTGTACCTCGCCGTCGACCGTCGGCTCGACCGCGACGTCGCGCTCAAGGTGATGCACCCGCACCTCGCCGAGGGCGCCAGCGGCAGCGACTTCGTCGCGCGGTTCCGCCGCGAGGCCCGCGCCGCCGCACGCCTGACGCACCCGGGGCTCGTCGGCGTCTACGACCAGGGCGTCGACGGCGAGACCAGCTACCTCACGATGGAGCACGTCGACGGCTCCAACCTGCGGCGGCGCCTCGGCGAGCGCGGCGCCCTCACCGTCGAGGAGGCGCTGCGGGTCGGCGAGAGCGTGCTCGACGCGCTCGCGGCGGCACACCGCGCCGGCCTGGTGCACCGTGACATCAAGCCCGAGAACGTCCTGCTCGCCACGGACGGCCGCGTCAAGCTCGCCGACTTCGGACTGGCGCGCGCAGTCACGGAGGTGACGTCGACCACCACGGGCACCGTCCTCGGGACCGTCGCCTACCTCGCGCCCGAGCTCGTCGTCCGGGGCGCCAGCGACGCCCGGACGGACGTGTACGCGTGCGGCATCCTGCTGTTCGAGATGCTCACCGGTCGGCAGCCGTTCACCGGCGAGACCCCCATCCAGGTCGCGTTCCAGCACGTCAACTCCGACGTCCCCGCTCCGAGCGACGAGCTCACGTGGCTTCCGATGGAGGTCGACGAGCTCGTGCAGGCGCTCGCCGCACGGGCTCCCGACGACCGGCCGGTCGACGCCGCCGCCGCGCTCGTCCTGCTGCGCCGTACCCGGGCCGCGCTCGACCCGGAGACCCTCGCACGCCGTGCCGACGTCGCCCCGTCGATCGTGCTGCCCCTCGCGACCGACCCCGACGAGACCGACCTCGACGACCTCGACGAAGGCACGACGCCGACCACCGCCGACGAGGACGGGCAGGAGACGACCCGCCTCGACGCGTCGTCGGCGCGCGGAGCCACGGTCGCGCTGCCCATCGGCCTCGGCGTCCAGCCCGCGGACGCGCCCCCGGACCGCCCGGCCCCCACCGACGCGCGTCGCCACCGGGCTCGGTGGTGGGTGGTGCTCGCCGTGCTGGCAGCTCTCGTCGGCGCCGGCGTCCTGTGGTACGTGCAGGCCGGGCCGGGCGCGTTCACCACGGTCCCACGGGTCCTCGGTGGCGACGAGGCCACCGTGACGGCCGCTCTCGAGGACGCCGGGCTGGGCGCCCACGCGACCCATGACTTCGACACCGCCGCGCCGGTCGACACCGTCTTCGCCACCGAACCCGGCGTCGGCTCCCGCGTCCGCAAGGGCACTGTCGTCGTGTTCACCGTGTCCAAGGGGCCTGACTACGTGCAGGTGCCCGACGGTGTCGTCCTGGTCCTCCAGAAGGACGCCGCGAACGCCCTCACGACGGCCGGCCTCACACCCCGGTACGACGAGCCGAAGTACGACGACACCGCCGCGAACGGGTACGTCCTCAGCGCCACGCTCCCCGACGGCACGCCGGCCGCGCCGGGCACGCAGTCGACCCGTGGCACCGAGGTGACGCTCGTCGTCTCGAAGGGACCCGCCCCGGCCGCGATCACGTCGGTCGTCGGCGACACCGTCGAGCAGGCGACCGCGTCGCTCCTGACGGACAACATGAAGCTCGTCGCGACCGAGGCGTTCCACGACACCGTCGAGGCTGGGCGGATCATCTCGCAGGACCCGCCGTCCGGGACGCAGGGCCACCGCGGCGACACCGTCGACGTCGTCGTGTCGAAGGGCCCCGAGCCGATCGCGCTGCCGAACACGTACGGCCAGAACGTCAAGACGGCGCAGAAGGCGCTCGAGGACCTCGGGTTCGTCGTGAAGGTGCAGCACCCGCAGGGGATCTCACCCCTGAACCTCGTCTACTCGCAGAGCCCCGCGGGCGGTGAGGGGAAGACCGCCCCGAAGGGCAGCACCATCACGCTGAACGTGTTCTGATCCGCGCAGCTCACGGACGCACGAAGGGCCGGGTCGCCGTCGCGGCCCGGCCCTTCGTCACGTCCTGCCCAGGTCACGCCTTGCGGAGCAGCTCCACGACCTGGAACGCCATCTCCAGCGACTGCTGGTGGTTCAGGCGCGGGTCGACGAGCGTCTCGTAGCGCCGCGCCAGACCCTCGTCGTCGATCTCCTCGGACCCGCCGAGCACCTCGGTGACGTCGTCACCCGTGAGCTCGATGTGCAGGCCGCCCGGCACCGTGCCGAGCGCACGGTGCACCTCGAAGAACCCGGCGACCTCGTCCATGACGTCCGAGAACCGCCGCGTCTTGTACCCCGACGCCGAGGTGATGCCGTTGCCGTGCATCGGGTCGCACACCCAGGTGACGGGCCTGCCGTCAGCGGTGACCTTCTCCACGAGCCCGGGCAGCAGGTCGCGGACCTTGCCCGCACCCATGCGCGTGATGAACGTGATCCGCCCGGGCTCGCCGCTCGGGTTGAGCCGGTCGATCAGGGCGAGCGCGTCGTCACCCGTCGTCGTCGGACCGAGCTTGATGCCGAGCGGGTTCTGCACGCGCGAGAAGTAGTCGACGTGCGCGCCGTCGAGCTGCCGGGTCCGCTCGCCGATCCACACGAAGTGCGCCGAGCAGTCGTACGGCAGACCGGTCCGGGAGTCGATCCGCGTGAGCGGCCGCTCGTAGTCGAGCAGCAGCCCCTCGTGGCTCGAGTAGAAGTCGACGGACCGGAGCGCCTCGAAGTCCGCGCCGCAGGCCGCCATGAACCGGATCGCCCGGTCGATCTCCGCCGCGATCTCCTCGTAGCGCGAGTACGACGGGTTCGTCGTGAACCCGCGGTTCCACTCGTGCACCCGCAGCAGCGACGCGAAGCCGCCCGTGGTGAACGCGCGGATGAGGTTCAGCGTCGACGCGGACGTGTGGTACGCCTCGAGCAGCCGCTGCGGGTCCGGGACGCGCGCCTCCGGGGTGAAGTCGTAGCCGTTGATGATGTCGCCGCGGAACGCGGGCAGCGTCTGCCCGTCCCGCGTCTCACTGTCCGACGAGCGCGGCTTGGCGTACTGCCCGGCCATCCGGCCCATCTTGATGACGGGCAGGCTCGCGCCGTACGTGAGCACGACCGCCATCTGGAGGATCGTCTTGATCTTGTTCCGGATGTTGTCCGCGGTCGCCTCGGCGAACGTCTCCGCGCAGTCCCCGCCCTGGAGCAGGAACGCCTCACCACGACCCGCGGCCGCGAGCTGCGTGCGCAGCGCGTCGGCCTCACCGGCGAAGACGAGCGGCGGGAGGGTCGCGAGACGCGTCGAGACCGCCTCGAGCGCAGCGGCGTCGGGCCAGCTCGGCTGCTGCCCGGCCGGCAGGGTGCGCCACGTGTCGAGGCCGGCGACGACCTTCGGGTCGGGCTCGACGCTCATGAGTGGTCCGCCGGGACCAGCTCCTGGCCGATGTCGGCGAGGAGCGCGCCGAACCACGGCTGCGACACGTCGAACGCCTTGCCGCCCGCGATGCGCGGGAACTCGATGGCGCGCAGCACGTCGCCCTGCTCCTCGTCGTGCCCGATGACGCCGGACTCGCCGCGCAGCGCGCACTCGACCGCGAGGTCCGTCATCGACTTGATGAGCCGCAGGTCCTCGGCGTTCGCCGCCGCCGCACGCGAGTAGTAGCCGGACTTCTGGACCATCGTCTTCTCGGCGCCGAGCTTCTTGGAGAACTGCTTCGCGAACCACTGGCCCGGGTTGACGGTGTCGAGCTTCACGTGCCCGAACGGGTCACGCTGCACCTCGGCGCCGGACGCCTCGAGCTGCTCGACGATCTCGTGCATGCCCGCACCCTCGGACAGGAAGATGTTGACGTTGCCCTGCTCGTCCATGACCTTGCGCAGCCGCTCGGCCTCCGCGTCGATGTCGAGCGCGAGCTCCGGCACGAAGACGGCGTGGATGTCCCAGCGCTCACGCGTGAGGCCGATGCCGGGGACCCACTCCTGCTGGTCGAGCCACTTGCGGTACTCGACGGCGGCCGCGGCGGTCAGCCAGCCGCAGTGCCGGCCCATGACCTCGTGCACGATGAGCATGCGCGGGCCCGACCGGTGCTCGCCGATGACGTTCGCGGCGAAGCCGGCGGCCTCCTCGGCGGCGGTCCACGCCCCCAGCGACTGCCGGATCGGCACCACGTCGTTGTCGATCGTCTTGGGCAGGCCCACGACGGTCAGGCCGTAGTCGTTCGCCGCGAGGTAGGCGGCCAGGTCGGCCGCGGTCGTGTTGGTGTCGTCGCCGCCGATCGTGTGCAGCACGTCGACGCCGTCCGCCTTGAGCTGCTCGGCCGCGACCTGCAGGGGGTCCTGGCCCTCCTGCACCAGGCCGCGCTTGACGCAGTCGGCGGCGTTGGTGAGCTTGACCCGCGAGTTGCCGATCGGCGACCCGCCGAAGCGGTGCAGGATGCCGGCCTTGGCGCGCGTCTCCGCGTCGATGACGATCTTGTCGCCGCGCAGGAGGCCGTAGTAGCCGTGCTCGTAGGCGATGATCTCGATGTCGGGAGCGATCTCGGTGTAGCGCTCGATGAGCCCACCGACGGCCGACGACAGGCACGGAGCGAAGCCACCCGCGGTGAGGAGGGCGACGCGACGAACCGACATGAGACACACCTCTCGTTGATCTTCACGGCGGGCAGTGACGCCCGCCAGGACGCGCGACACCCGGGAGAGCCTCACGACGAGGCCAGACGGCGCGCTGGGTCGGCTCACGCCGACCGGGTCATCCTACTGACGTGGGAGCGTCGTCCTGCGGCGGTACCGGCACCTGGACGTCCGGCGCGGGGCGACCGCCGGGGGCGACGGGCAGGTGGTCGGCCGCGGACCCGGCGACAGCCGGGTGACCTGTGGCGATACGGGCCTTCTGCGTCGCCGCGTACACGTCGACGTACTCCTGGCCCGACAGGCTCATGATCGCGTACATGATCTCGTCGCTCACGGACCGCAGGATGAACCGGTCGTTCTCCATGCCGCGGTACCGGCTGAAGTCCAGCGGCTCGCCGATGACGACCCCGATGCGCATGACCTTCGGGATCTTGCGCCCCAGGGGCTGCGCCACGTCGGTCCCGACCATGGCGACGGGGATCACCGGTGCGCCGGACTCGAGGGCGAGCCGGGCGACACCCGTCTTCCCGCGGTACAGGCGCCCGTCGGGGCTGCGCGTCCCCTCGGGATAGATGCCGAACAGGTCCCCCGCCGCCAGCCGGCGCAGTCCCGTGTTGAGCGCGGCCTCGCTCGCCTTGCCGCCCCCGCGGTCCACCGGGATCGTCCCGACCCCGCGCATGAACCCCGCCGTGACCCGGCCCTTGAGCCCGTGTCCGGTGAAGTACTCCTGCTTGCCGATGAAGACGATCTCGCGGTCGAGCACGAGCGGCAGGAAGAAGGAGTCGATCACGGCGAGATGGTTGCTCGCGAGGATCGCCGCGCCCTCCGACGGCACGTGCTCCGCCCCCCGCACCCACGGACGGTAGATGAGGTGCAGGAGCGGGCCCACGAAGACCCGCTTCATCAACCAGTAGAACAAGAGCTCACCTCTCCACCCGACCCACACGCCTCGTCCGACTCTAGAGTGCTCCCATGGCCGCACGCCCCGACGAGCCCGACGACGCCGTTCCGCCGCCGGACGCCGGAGCGCCGGAACCCACGCCCGACGGCTCCGCCCGGGAGGGGCGCGGGGACGACGACGAGCAGTGGGCCGCGATCGTCGCACAGCTCGGTGACCTCGCCGAGTACGACGGGTCCGAGGACGAGGAGCCGAGCCCGGCGCCCGAGGACGCTCCGCCGCCGGACGCCGCGCGACCGTCGTTGTCGTTCCCGGTCGCGCCCTGGGTCGCCGAGCCTCGTGTCATCCGTCCGGCGCAGGACGAGGCCATGACCGGCCGCGACTGGGACGGCACCTCGCAGTACGACGACGCCGAGGCGGCCGTCGACGCCGAGGAGCACTTCGTGCCCCCTGACCCGGGACCGGTGCTCGGCGGCGACCCGCTGCTCACCATGGCGTGGCTCGCGGCGGCCGGGATGCCGATCTTCCTGCTCGTCGTGGTCGTCGCGTGGCGCTCGGCCCCGCAGGCGCTCGTGCAGGCCGCAGCCGTCGTGTTCGTGCTCGGCGTCGGCGTGCTGGTGTGGCGCATGCCCCACCGGCGTGACCCCGGCGACGACGACTCCGGCGCCGTCGTCTAGGTCACCCCGCGCGGGATCCGACGTCGCGACGGACCCCGGGGTCCGGCTCAGAGACGGGCGAGGTCGGCTGCGCCCACCATGCCCGCGTCGTTGCCCATCGACGCCGTGACGATCTCGGCCTCCGGCCGGTGACCCCGGCCCGAGAGCTGCTCGTCGAACGCCTTGCGCGCCGGGGCCAGCAGCAGGTCGCCCGCCGCGGCCACGCCGCCGCCGATCACGATGAGGGCCGGGTCGAGCAGCGCGGTGGCCGAGGCGGCCCCCTCGCCCACCCAGCGACCCAGCTCGGCGAGCAGGTCGATCGCGAGCGGGTCGCCCTCCGCGGCCGCCTTCGTCACCTGCGGTCCCACGATCTTCTCGGCGTCGCCGCCGGCCAGCTCGAGCAGGCGGGCGGCACGCTCGGGCTGCGCGATCGCGGCCGCCTGGGCGTCGCGCACGAGGGCGCTGCCCGACGCGTACTGCTCCCAGCAGCCCTCGTGGCCGCAGCCGCAGTAGTGGCCTCCGGGGACCACGCGCATGTGGCCGATCTCGGCCGCGACGCCCCACGCACCACGGACGAGCTCGCCGTTCGTGACGATCGCACCGCCCAGACCCGTGCCGACGGTGAGCAGCAGCATGTCGTCGACGTCCCGCGCGGCACCGAAGCGGAACTCCGCCCAGCCGGCCGCGTTCGCGTCGTTCTCGACGACGATGGTGACGCCCGGGCCGATCAGCGCGGCCACGTTGTCCCGCAGCGGGTAGTCCCGCCACGCGATGTTCGGCGCGAACAGGACCTGGGAGCGGTCGGCGGACACGAAGCCCGCGGCGGCGAGCCCGATCGCGTTGACCTCGTACGACGCGCTCAGCTCGGTGTAGACGTCGGCGATCGCACGGTCGATCCCGGCCGCGTCGTCGGGCGACGTGTCGCGACGGGTCTGTGCCAGGATCGTGCCCTGCTCGTCGACCACCCCGGCTGCGATCTTGGTCCCGCCGATGTCCACACCGATGGCATGCATGTCCGTGTGTGCTCCTACGCGTCTGTGCCGATACCGCCGTCGTGCGGTTCGCTCGGACCCACGCTAGCGGGCTGCGGACCGTGCTCGTGCACGTGTCCGGGAGCGCCCCTCGACCGCCCGACGGGTCCCCCCGAGTACCAGGTAAGTGGTACTCGGAGTAGGCCGAACGTCCCGTATCCTCGTCACACTTCGCCACCTGTCACTGGAGCCAGAATGGACGAGTTCCACAGCCCCCTGCTCGTCGAGGTCGACCCTTCGAGCAACCTCAACGACCTGCTCGCGCAGCGGGTGCAGGGGACCCCCGACCGCGTGGTCGTCGAGCACAAGACCCAGCCGGGCGGACCCTGGATCCCGCTCACCGCGCGAGAGCTCGACGCCGAGGTCGTGGCCGTGGCGAAGGGGCTCGTCGCCCGGGGCGTCGAGCCCGGCGACCGCGTCGGGATCATGTCGCGCACGCGCTACGAGTGGACGCTGCTGGACTGGGCGGTCTGGGCCGTCGGTGCGGTCCCCGTCCCGCTGTACGAGACGTCCTCCGCCGAGCAGGTGTCCTGGATCCTCACGGACGCCGCCGTCTCCCTCCTCGTCGTCGAGTCCTCGACCCACGCCGCAGTCGTCGAGGAGGTGCGCGCGGACGCCCCCGACGTCCGCGAGGTCCTCGTCATCGACGACGGCGCGATCGACGCGCTGGTGGCCGCCGGCGCCGGGGTGGACGACGCGGAGATCGCGCGCCGCCGCGGTCTCGCGGTCCTCGCCGACGTCGCCACGGTCATCTACACGTCGGGCACGACCGGCCGGCCGAAGGGCGTCGAGCTCACGCACGGCAACTTCGCCGAGCTGACCGTGAACACCGTCGCGGGCCTCGCCGAGGTCGTCGCGGGCGAGGGTGCCCGGACGCTGCTGTTCATGCCGCTCGCGCACGTGTTCGCCCGGTTCATCGAGGTGCTGTGCATCCCGGCGGGCGCGGTGCTCGGGCACACCCCCGACACGAAGACGCTCGTGGAGGACCTCGGCTCGTTCCGGCCGACGTTCATCCTCTCCGTCCCGCGCGTGTTCGAGAAGGTCTACAACTCCGCCGAGCAGAAGGCGGCATCGAGCGGCAAGGGAGCGATCTTCCAGCGAGCCGCGAAGACCTCCATCGTGTACTCCCGGGCGCTCGACACCCCGCGCGGGCCCAGCCCGTGGCTGCGCCTGCAGCACAAGGTCGCCGACGTCCTCGTCCTGCACAAGCTGCGGGCAGCGCTCGGCGGTCAGGCCAGGTGGGCCATCTCGGGCGGTGCGCCGCTCGGCGAGCGGCTCGGCCACTTCTACCGCGGGCTCGGCCTGCACGTCCTCGAGGGCTACGGCCTGACCGAGACGACGGCGCCCGCCACGGTGAACCGCCCCGAGAAGACGAAGATCGGCACCGTCGGCCTGCCGCTGCCGGGCACGTCCGTGCGGATCGCCGCGGACGGCGAGATCGAGATCAAGGGCATCCAGGTGTTCCAGGGCTACCACGCCAACGAGACCGCCACCCGGGAGTCGCTCGAGGACGGCTGGTTCCGCTCGGGCGACCTCGGGTCGATCGACGAGGACGGCTACCTCCGGATCACCGGACGCAAGAAGGAGATCATCGTGACCGCCGGCGGCAAGAACGTCGCCCCTGCGGTGCTCGAGGACCGTCTCCGGGCCCACCCGCTCGTCAGCCAGGTCGTCGTCGTCGGCGACCAGAAGCCGTTCATCGGGGCGCTCATCACGCTCGACCCCGAGGGCGTGCCCGGCTGGCTCTCCGCGCACGGCAAGCCGGCGATGTCGCTCGACGAGGCGGCCAAGGACCCGGACGTCCTCGCGTCCATCGACAAGGCGGTCGAGAAGACGAACCGCGCCGTCTCGCGCGCGGAGTCGATCCGCAAGTACCGGATCCTCGACCGGGACCTCACGATCGCGGACGGGTACCTGACCCCGAAGCTCAGCGTGCGGCGTCGCGAGGTGCTCAAGGACTTCGCCTCGGACGTCGAGGCGCTGTACGACACGTCCGACCGCGACTGACTCATCCGGCGGGTTCGAGGCGCAGGGGCGGGACCAGCCCCTGCGCCGCGAGCACGCCCAGCGCGTGACGCTCGGCGGTGTCGAGCTCGACGACCCCGGCGCGCACGCGGGGCGCCGGGGCGAGGGCGCCCGGCCGGACCGTCACGGTCAGGAAGGTCACCACGCAGTCGGTGCAGGCGGCGCCACGCACCGAGCAGCTGTCGCAGTCGATCATCATGCGGGGACCGTAGCGACGACCTCCGACACGGGTCAGAGCTGCTGCAGCCGTGCGACGAGCGTCGGTGACGGCACCACCCACGCCCCGTCGGCCTCGACGTCGCGCGTGACCTCCTGGTCGCTCGTGACGACGACGAGCACCCGACCACGCGGCTCCGCGTGCACGAGCCTGCGGATGAGGTCGTCGGCGATCTCACCGGCGGAGAACAGGACGCGGACACCGCGGGCGAGGCTGCCCGGCGCCTGCGCGGCGTCCTGCCCGTCGAAGCAGCAGGTCACCTCCGCACCGGTCCGCGCGGCGACCCGTCCCAGGCCGTCCACCAGCCGGTGCCGCTGCTCGACGAGGGTGAGCTCGCCGAACCCCGACTTCGACACGTTGTAGCCGTCGACGAGCAGGTGCGCCCGCGGCTGACGGAGCAGCTCGTCCAGGAGCGCAGGGTCCTCGACCGAGCGGCCGCGGGACCCCGGTCGGCGCGGTGCACCGTCGGGCGCCGGGGCCACGAGGTCCGCCGGGAGCTCTCCCGCAGGCGGCAGCGCGAGCTCGGTGCGCAGCCCGCTCGCGGCGTCGACGATCGTGTCCAGCAGGAGCCGGACCCGGGCGTCCGCGAGCTTGCGGGCCGACCGCAGCTCGGCTCGGGCCGCGGTGCGCTCGGTGTCGGCGGCACGCCGGTCGGCCGCGGCCGCGGCCCGCTCCTCGGCGGCCGCCCGGTGCTCGGCCTGCGCCGTCTCGAGGACGGCCCGGGCGTCGTCGGCGGCCCGCCGCGCCTCGCTGCGCGCCCGGTCGGCGTCGGACCGAAGCCGGCGCAGGTCGCGCTGGAGCGCGGCGAGCTCGTCGGCGGCACCCCGCGCGTCACCTTGTGCGCGCGTCAGCTCCAGCCGCAGTCGCGCCACGTCGGCCTGGGCGCGCAGCAGCTCCTCGACGGCCCGCGGCACCGCGTCGTCGGCGATCTCCGGTGCGGCGGGCACGAGCTCGCGCCACGCGGGGTCTCCCGCGAGCCACACCCCCGCCGCCGCCTCCCACCCGGGCGTCAGCGGTCCCCGCTCCTCGTCCACCGGCTCCGGGTGGTCGGCCGACCACGCCCGGCGGACACGCGCCCGGAACGCGTCGTCCGACAACGCCGCCCACAACGGCCCGGCACCCGCAGACGCACGCCGACGGGGCGCGAACTGGCGGACAGCCCGGAGGGTCGCAGGGATCTCGACCGGGTCGAGGGCGCCGAGCACGTCGGACGCGGCCTGCACGAGCACCGCCCGCAGTGGCGCAGGCACGTCACGACCGTCCGCCGTCTCGCGTGCGGCGGGCGGCGGGTCGGCGTCGACGCCCGGGTCCGTCATGTCGTCACCCTAGGTGGCGCCGGGCTCCGGCGTGGCTCACCCTGTCGTGTCAGACCGGCTGGGTACCGTTCCCGCCATGCCGCCCGTCCGCCGCCTGCGCCCCGTCTGGGCGGACGCCTCCCCCGCACCCGGCGCACGGCCCGTGCAACCGAGCCTGGAGGACCTGGGGACCCCGCTGTCGGACGTCACGTTCGTCGTCGTCGACCTCGAGACCACCGGCGGCACCCCGGCGGAGTGCGCGATCACCGAGATCGGGGCCGTCAAGGTCCGCGGCGGCGAGGTGCTCGGCGAGTTCCAGACGCTCGTGGATCCCGGCGGCCCCGTCCCGCCGTTCATCCAGGTCCTCACCGGCATCACGACCTCGATGCTCGTCGGTGCGCCGCGGATCGAGGAGGTCCTGCCGAGCTTCCTCGAGTTCTCCCGGGGTGCGGTCCTCGTCGCGCACAACGCGCCGTTCGACGTGGGCTTCCTCAAGGCGGCTGCCGCCCGGACGGGGCACGCCTGGCCCGGGCACCGCGTGGTCGACACGGTGCGGCTCGCCCGCCGTGTGGTCACGCGCGACGAGGCGCCGAACCACAAGCTCTCGAGCCTCGCCGCCCTGTTCGGGGCGTCCGTCACCCCGAACCACCGTGCGCTGTCCGACGCCAGGGCGACCGTGGACGTCCTGCACGCCCTCCTGGGCAGGCTGGCCCCACTCGGGGTCACGCACCTCGAGGACCTCGCCACCGCGACCGACCCGGTCCCGTCCGACGTGCGTCGCAAGCGCACGCTCGCCGACGGGCTGCCCGACGCGCCGGGGGTCTACCTGTTCCGCGGTCCACGCGACGAGGTGCTCTACGTCGGGACGTCGACGACCTCGCTGCGGCAGCGCGTGCGGTCCTACTTCACCGCCGCCGAGAAGCGTCGGCGGATGACGGAGATGGTGCGCATCGCCGAACGTGTCGACCCGGTGGTCTGCGCGACCCCCCTCGAGGCGCGGGTCCGCGAGCTGCGACTCATCACGGAGCACTCCCCCCGGTACAACCGCCGGTCGCGCTTCCCCGAGCGGATGCCGTGGGTGCGGCTCACGGCCGAGCCGTACCCACGCCTGTCCGTCGTCCGTGAGGTCCGCGCCGACGAGGGCACCGTGCACATCGGGCCGTTCGGCAGCACGTCGTCGGCGCAGCTCGCGGTGGACGCCCTGCACGAGTCGTTCCCGGTCCGGCAGTGCACGCGGCGCCTTCCCCTCGTCGCATCGCCCTCGGCGTCGGCGTGCGTGCTGGCCGAGCTCGGACGCTGCGGTGCGCCGTGCACGGGGCACCAGTCCCCCGTCGAGTACGGGGTCGTCGTCGAGCTCGTGCGCGCCGCCATGCTCAGCGACCCCCGACCCGTGATCCGCGCGCACGCCGACCGGCTCACGTGGTTGGTCGCGCAGGAACGGTTCGAGGAGGCCGCGTCGGTCCGCGACCGCCTCGCGTCGTTCCTCCGCGGCGCGGCGCGGGCCCAGCGCTTCGAGCCGCTCGCCCGTTGCCCCGAGCTCGTCGCGGCCCGCCGCGTGGACGACGGAGGCTGGGAGATCGTGCTCGTGCGCTACGGCCGCCTCGCCGGCACGGCGCGGACCGACCGGGCGACCGACCCTCGGCCCGTCGTCGCGACCCTCCAGAGCACCGGAGAGCACGTGACCGCGCCCGTCGCCCCCTGCACGGCCGCCCATCCTGAGGAGACCGACCTCGTGCTGACCTGGCTGGAGCAGCCAGGGGTGCGACTCGTCGAGGTGGACGGCGGATGGGCGGCGCCGGTGAGGTCCGCCCAGGCGGTCCGTGACCCCGTCGCAGCGGTCGCCTCGCTCACGCACGCCCGCAGCGCGGTCCCCGTCGTCGTCCCGCACCCGTGGGCGGACCACGGCGTTCCTGTCGTCGCAGCACCGCCCGGCGCGGCATGATGCGAGCATGCTGACCGCCATCGTGCTCATCGACGCCGACGCCGCCCGCATCCCCGAGGTCGCCTCGGCGATCGCCGAGATCCGCGGGGTGAGCGAGGTCTACTCCGTGACCGGCGAGGTCGACCTCATCGCCGTCGTCCGCGTGCGCGAGCACGACGCCCTCGCCGACGTCATCGCCGACAAGGTCGGCAAGATCGAGGGCGTCGTCCGCACGCAGACCTACATCGCCTTCCGGACGTACTCGCAGCACGACCTGGAGCAGGCGTTCGCCCTCGGGCTCGAGGACTGAGCCGGAGCTCGACGGCAGCGCCTCAGGCGCTGGCCTTCTGCCACCGGGCGAGGACGTCGGCCGCAGCCCCGGTGTCGAGCGACTGCCGGGCCAGGTCGGCCGCGACGCGCAGCCGGTCGGGCAGCGTGCCCTCGGTGAGCCCGGGCAGCGAGGCGTCCGCGACGATCGCTGCGGCCGCGTTGAGCACGACCGTCTCGCGCACGGCACCGTGCTCGCCGTCGAGCAGGCGACGCGCGACGTCCGCGTTGTAGGCGGCGTCGGCCCCGCGCAGCTCGGCGAGGTCGATGTGTCCCACACCGAGCTCGGCGGTCCAGTCGACGACGTGCTCCCGCACCTCGCCGGCGCGGACCTCCCAGATCCGCGTCGGTCCGGTGGGCGCGATCTCGTCGAGGCCGTCCTCCCCGCGGAACACGAGCGCGGCGGTCCCGCGACCAGCGAACACACCCGCCAGGAGGGGGGCCATGCGGCGGTCGGCGACGCCGATGGCGCCTGACTGGGGTTGCGCCGGGTTGGTGAGCGGCCCCAGGAAGTTGAACACCGTGCCGATCCCGAGGCCGGCGCGCGCGGCGGCCGCGTGCCGCATCGAGGGGTGGAACACCTGGGCGTAGCAGAAGGTGATCCCGACCTCGTCGGCCAGCGCCGCGACGCGCTCGGGCGGGTGGTCGAGCCGGATGCCGAGCTGCTCGAGGACGTCGGCGGAGCCGGAGGACGACGAGGCCGCCCGGTTGCCGTGCTTGACGACCCGCAGGCCGGCGCCGGCGACGACGAGCGCCGACATGGTGGAGATGTTGACGGTGTGCGCGCGGTCCCCGCCGGTGCCCACGATGTCGACCGTGCGGCCGGGGACGCTGATGCGGACGGCGTGCGAGAGCATCGCGTCGGCGAGCCCGGTGAGCTCGTCGACCGTCTCCCCCTTGGCACGCAGCGCCACGAGGAAGCCTGCGACGCGGATCGGCGTGGCCTCGCCGCGCATGATCTCGTCCATCGCCCAGGACGTCTGCTCGGCTGTCAGGTCCTGGCGCGCGACGAGCGCCGTGAGCAGGTCGGACCAGGTCGTGGCGGCGCTCATCCGGTGACGCCCTGGCGCGCCAGGAGCTCGGCGACGACGCGCTGCAGCTCGATCGGGTCGAGCGGGCGGGACACCGCGGCGTCGGCGTTCGACCAGGACGCCAGCCATGCGTCCTGCGGCCGGCCGGTCAGCACGAGGACGGGCGGGCAGCGGTAGACCTCGTCCTTGAGCTGGCGCCCGAGGCCCATGCCGCCGACCTTGTCCGCCTCCCCGTCGAGGATGAGCAGGTCGAGGTTCCCCGCCTCGGTCGTCGTGATCGCGGCCGGCGCGGTGGCGACCTCGACCCACTCGATGTCGGGTTCGCCCCGGCCGAGGCGCCGCCCGACGGCGAGGCGCACCTCGGCGCGCGTGTCGACGTCGTCGCTGTAGAGCAGGATCCGCGGACCGGTGGTGCTTGCGGCGGTCGTCCGGTCGGGCTGCGCGGTGCTCATGGTCGTCCCATCACTCGTCGTCGACGTGCGTCCGAGGGGAATCTTGGCACGGCGGGCCACGATCGCGGCGCGGTTACCGCCGCGTGGTCGGGAACTGGTCGGGAGCCGGTCGGGAGCAGCCATAGCACGGCGTCGGGACGGTCTGGACGGGTCCACCGTCCGTGCGCCGGCGGTGTGCGGTCGATGGAGGCCCCGTGAAGGCCGCTCTGCCGCTCAATGACGGGCCTGACCAGCCGTCCTGCCCCGCCGCGGGCCCCCAGATCCTGACGGTGTGACATTTAACGCTCGCCACGACCTGGGCCCTATGGCCCATGCGGACCACTCATCAGCCATAATGGCGAACGTGTCGACCGCCATGGCTGCCCCTCGCACCGCCACCCACGTGAGCGTCAACCGTCCGAACCCTGTGTCGGTCGGGACGATCGTCTGGCTGGCCAGCGAGCTCATGTTCTTCGCCGGCCTCTTCGCGATGTACTTCACCCTCCGGGCAGCGGTGCCCGAGGAGTGGGCTGTGCAGACGGCGAAGCTCAACATCGCCTTCGCGTCGGTCAACACCACCGTGCTGGTGCTGTCGTCCGTGACGTGCCAGATGGGCGTCTGGGCCGCCGAGCGCTTCCAGCCGGTGCGCACCGGCTCCGTGCTCCAGGTGAACCGCTGGGGCATGAACGAGTGGATGACGCTCACGTACCTCATGGGCGCGTTCTTCATCGGCGGCCAGATCTACGAGTACGCGGCGCTCGTCAGCGAGAACCTGACGATCTCCTCGAGCCCGTACGGGTCGGTGTTCTTCCTGACGACGGGCTTCCACGGCCTGCACGTCCTCGGCGGTCTCATCGCCTTCCTGTTCCTGCTCGGCCGGTCCTTCACCGCCAAGCGCTTCGGCCACCACGAGGCCACCACCGCCATCGTGACGTCGTACTACTGGCACTTCGTCGACGTGGTCTGGATCGCGCTCTTCGCGGTCATCTACCTGCTGAAGTGACCCGCGCGGGCATCGTCGCCCGCGCACCCGCCCCCACCCCCCATGAGCGAGACGAGGATCGATCCGTGAAGGCACTCGCAGCCCGCAGGCAAGACCGGCGTGCGCCGGTCGTGCTGCTCCTGCTGGCGCTGCTGCTCACCGGTGGCCTGTACGCGGTGCTCGCACCCGCATCGGCCGACGCGGCGCCGGTGACGGCGAGCACCGACGACATCGCGGCCGGCGAGAAGCTGTTCCAGGCCAACTGCGCGACCTGCCACGGGCCGTCCGCGTCCGGCACCGAGAGCGGCCCGTCGCTCATCGGTGTGGGCGCCGCAGCGGTCGACTTCCAGGTCGGCACCGGCCGCATGCCCGCGCAGATGAGCGGCCCGCAGATCGAGGCCAAGCCGGTCCAGTTCGACGACGAGCAGATCAGCCAGCTCGCGGCCTACGTCGCGTCGCTCGGCGTCGGCCCTGCGATCCCGACGGACGAGCAGGTCGACCCTGCGCTGGGCGACCCCGCGAACGGCATGGCCCTGTTCCGCACGAACTGCGCGATGTGCCACAACGCCGTCGGTGCGGGCGGTGCGCTGTCCCAGGGGAAGTTCGCGCCGAAGCTGTGGGAGACCTCCCCGCGGCACCTGTACGAGGCCATGCTGACCGGCCCGCAGTCGATGCCCGTCTTCAACGACGCGAACATCAC
Organism: Cellulomonas chitinilytica; assembly: GCF_016862675.1. Taxonomy (GTDB): domain Bacteria; phylum Actinomycetota; class Actinomycetes; order Actinomycetales; family Cellulomonadaceae; genus Cellulomonas; species Cellulomonas chitinilytica. The sequence goes on from NZ_BONK01000003.1 coordinate 384,674, forward strand.
GCCCGAGGGCAAGCGCGACATCATCGCGTTCATCGACCAGCAGGGCGACACGGCTCCCGGGGGCATGACCCTCGGTGGTCTCGGACCTGTCAGTGAAGGCCTGTGGGCGTGGGTGGTCGGCATCGGCCTGCTCATCGGCGCAGCAGTGTGGATCGGAGCGAAGTCCTCGTGAGCAACCACGACAGCGGCCACGAGGCCACCACCGACGTCGCACTGCGCGACACGACCGGTCCCGACCGGTTCGAGGACCCGGGCCACCCGGAGCACCACCCGCGTCTGGGGGACAACGACCCGAAGGCGAACAAGAAGGCCGAGCGTCAGGTCGTCTTCCTGTTCACCATCTCGATCCTCGGCACGCTCGCGTTCATCGTCGCGTACTTCGCGTTCCCCCCGGGCACGTCGCCGGAGACGATGCGCCGGTCGAACATCACGCTCGGCCTGAGCATGGCGTTCGCGCTGCTCGGCATCGGCACCGCGGCCGTGCACTGGGCGAAGGCCCTGATGAACGACCACGAGAAGTCCGAGGAGCGCCACGCGCAGCGCAGCACCGACGAGACCCGCGAGGCGGCCGTCGAGGTCCTCAAGGAGGGCGCAGCGGACTCGGCCATCGGCCGCCGAGGCGTCCTCAAGGTCTCGATGATCGGTGCGCTCGCCCTCTTCCCGCTCTCGATCGTGCTGCCGCTCATCGGCAACATCGGCGAGGACTGGGACGTCTCGAAGTTCAAGCGCACGATGTGGCGCAAGGGCCTCAAGCTGACGACCGACCCTGACGGCCGGCCGATCAAGGCGTCCGACGTCACCATCGGCTCCGTCTTCCACGTCATCCCCGAGGGCCTGCACGAGAAGCCCCACCCGCTCGACGAGAAGGCGAAGTCCGTCGTCCTGCTCGTCCGGCTCGCCCCGGAGGACCTCAAGGAGGCCCCGGACCGCGAGGGCTGGTCCTACAACGGGATCGTGGCGTACTCGAAGATCTGCACCCACGTGGGTTGTCCGGTCGCGCTCTACGAGCAGCAGACCCACCACCTCCTCTGCCCGTGCCACCAGTCGACGTTCGACGTGGCGGACGGCGCGAAGGTCGTGTTCGGACCGGCGAAGCGGCCCCTGCCGCAGCTGCCGATCACGGTTGACGACGAGGGCTACCTGGTCGCGCAGAGCGACTTCCACGAGCCCATCGGCCCGAGCTTCTGGGAGCGTCTCAAGTGACGACGACGACCTCGACCCCGACCCGGACGGCACGCGCGGCGGCCGGCACGGCGGACTACCTCGACCAGCGGACCGGTCTCGGCACCGCCGTCAAGACGTTCGCCCGCAAGATCTTCCCCGACCACTGGTCGTTCCTCCTCGGCGAGATCGCGCTCTTCAGCTTCATCACGATCCTGATCTCGGGCGTGTTCCTCACGATGTTCTTCGTGCCGAGCATGAACGAGACGGTGTACGAGGGACCGTGGGCGACGATGAAGGGCGTCGAGATGTCGGAGGCGTTCGCCTCGACGCTGCGCCTGTCGTTCGAGGTCCGTGGCGGGCTGCTCATGCGGCAGATCCACCACTGGGCTGCGCTCATCTTCATGGCGGCGATCGTCACGCACATGATGCGCGTGTTCTTCACGGGCGCCTTCCGCAAGCCGCGTGAGCTCAACTGGGTCGTCGGCTTCACGCTGCTGATCCTCGGGCTCGCCGCCGGCTTCTCGGGCTACTCGCTGCCGGACGACGTCCTCTCCGGCAACGGCCTGCGCATCACCGACGGCGTGGTCCGGGCGATCCCGATCATCGGCAGCTACATGTCGTACTTCATCTTCGGTGGCGAGTTCCCGGGCCAGGACCTGATCCCGCGCCTGTTCACGGTGCACGTGCTGCTGGTGCCGGGCCTGATCCTCGCGCTCATCGGTCTGCACCTGTTCTTCGTCGTGCTGCACAAGCACACGCAGTACCCGGGCTCGGGCCGCAAGAACTCGAACGTCGTCGGCTACCCGCTGTTCCCGATCTACACGGCGAAGGCCGGCGGCTACTTCTTCATCGTGTTCGGCGTCATCGCGCTCATGGGCGCCACGATGGCGATCAACCCGGTGTGGAACTACGGCCCGTTCGACCCCTCGCCCGTGTCGGCCGGCGCACAGCCCGACTGGTACATGCTGTTCCTCGAGGGCTCGCTGCGACTCATGCCGGGGCAGGCGGAGATCGTCATCGCCGGGTTCACGATCCCGCTCAACGTCATCATCCCCGCGATGGTCGTGCCCGGGATCCTGTTCACGCTGCTGGCCGCGTACCCGTTCGTCGAGGCGTTCGCGACGGGTGACAAGCGGGAGCACCACGTGCTCGACCGCCCGCGCAACCGCCCGTTCCGCACCGCGTTCGGTGTCTCGCTGCTGGTGGCGTTCTTCATCCTGGTGCTCGCCGGGTCGAACGACCTCATCGCGACCCACTTCCACCTGTCGATCAACGACATCACGTGGACGTTCCGCTTCCTGTTCTTCCTCGGTCCGTGGTTCGCGTTCTACATCACCAAGCGCATCTGCCTGGGGCTGCAGCGCAAGGACCGTGAGCTGGTGCTCCACGGCCACGAGACGGGCCGTATCGTGCGGTTCGCGAGCGGTGAGTACATCGAGGTGCACAAGCCGCTGGACGCCCACGAGCGCTGGCTGCGGGTGCAGCACGACGCGATCCGCCCGCTCGAGATCGAGCCGGCGGAGGACTCCCGCGGTGTGCGCCGCAAGGGCTACCGCACGGACCGCATCCGCCAGCGCCTCTCGGAGATGTTCTACGAGGACCGCATTGAGCCCGTCACGCCCGCCGAGCTGGCTGCGGCCCACTCGCACGGGGAGCACGACGTGCTCGCCCCGGCGGCTGCCCACGGCGAGCTGACCGGTGCCGTCGGTGGCGGCCAGCACTTCGTGGATCCGCAGGACGAGACGCGACCGGAAAAGCGGAATCGCTGATCCTGAGCAAGAGTTGACCGTGGAGTCGGGCGGCTCGCCGTTGACGGCGAGCCGCCC